>DASUEU010000055.1:0-1521 GCA_036274895.1 Thermoanaerobaculia bacterium
CCCAGCTCGAAGAAGCTCTCCTCCCGGCCGGGGCTCTCGACCCCCAGCAGCTCCTCCCACATCCGGGCCAGCAGCTGCTCGAGGGGTCCCCGCGGCGGCTCGGAGGGGGCCCTCTCCTCGCCCCCCGGCTCGGGCAGGGCCGCCCGGTCCACCTTGCCGTTGGCGGTCAGGGGCAGCGCCTCGAGCACCACCACCGAGGCCGGCACCAGGGGCTCGGGCAGGCGCCGGGCCAGCTCCTCGCGCAGGGCAGAGCCCGAAAGTCCCTCCCCCACCGCGTAGGCCACCAGCTGCTTGTCCCCCGCGGCCCGGGTCCACACCTTGACCGCCGCCGCACGCACGCCGGCCAACTCGCCGAGCACGGCCTCCACCTCCCCCGGCTCCACCCGAAAGCCGCGGATCTTGACCTGGGCATCCGCGCGGCCCAGGAACTCCAGCAGCCCGTTCGCCCGCCAGCGCACCCGGTCGCCGGTGCGGTAGACCCGCTCGCCGCAAGCGAAGGGATGGGGCACGAAGCGCTCGGCGGTCAGCCCTGGCCGGCCCTGGTAGCCCCGCGCCAGGCCCCGCCCCGAGACCGCCAGCTCGCCGACCGTACCGAGGGGAGCCAGCTGGCCCTGGCGGTCCAGCACCAGGGCCCCGCTGTCGCCGATCGGCCGGCCGATGGGCACCGAGGCTCCCCGCTCGGGGGCTTCCCGCACCCGGTGGCAGCAGCTGAAGGTGGTGTTCTCGGTCGGGCCGTAGCCATTCACCAGCCGTGTGCCCGCCAGCCCACCCAGGGCCCGCTCGACGTGGGGCGGCGAGAGCACGTCACCCCCGGCGAGCAGCTGGGACAGGCCCGCGAGCGAGGGCAGCTCCTCCTCGACCATCTGGTGGAAGAGACCGGCCGTGAGCCACAGCGAGGTCACCCGCTCGCGGGCCACCTCCGCCCCCAGCTCGGCGAGGGAGGCCCGCCGGCCCGTGGCGCTCACCAACAACCGGCCGCCGGTGGCGAGTGGACCCCACAGCTCCAGCGTCGAGGCGTCGAAGGCCACCGGCGCCAGCTGCAGCCAGGTCTCCGCCGGGCCCAAGCGGGCGAAGCTCGAGCCCGCCACCAGCCGCGCCACCGCACGGTGCGGCACCGCCACCCCCTTCGGCCGACCCGTCGAGCCCGAGGTGTAGAGCACGTAGGCCAGTCCCTCGGGGAGGATCTCCGGGGACGACCAGGCAGCCGAGGGCGCAAAGCCCGCGGCCGGTACCTCCAGCTCGATGACGGCCGTGCCCTCCGGCAGGTCCCGGCCACCACCCGGCGCGGTCACCACCAGCCGGCAGCCGGCGTCGGCGAGGAGCCAGCGCCGCCGCTCCTCCGGCAGGCCCGGCTCGATCGGCACGTAGGCCCCGCACGCACGCCACACCGCCAGCAGGGCCGCCACCATCGCGACCGAGCGCTCGAAGGCCACTCCCACCCGCACCTCCGGCCCCACCCCCGCCGAGGCCAGCTCCCGTGCCCAGGCTTCGGTCCAGGCGTCGAGGCCGGAGTAGCTCCAC
>DASUEU010000056.1:0-80030 GCA_036274895.1 Thermoanaerobaculia bacterium
CCCGTGGCCGCCCTCCCCTCCGGAACCCCTCTCCCGGAAGGCTGGGGTGGGCGGGCTGGGAGAGGGGCAGGGGTGAGGGTCTCCTCATTCCTTCACCCCTCCCATCAGGATCCCCTCCAGATAGAACCGCTGCAACGCGAAGAACAGCACCAGCGTCGGCAGGATGGTGAGCACCGAGCCGGCCATCATCAGCTCGGTGTCCTGCACGTGCTCGCCCTGGAGGTTGGCCAGGGCGGCCGGCAGCGTGTAGTGGCTCTCGTCGGCCAGGATGATCAGGGGCCAGAGGAAGTCGTTCCACGAGCCCAGGAAGGTCAGCACCCCCAGCGTCACCAGGATCGGCGTCAGCAGGGGCAGCACCAGCCGGAAGAAGATCCGCCCTTCGCTCGCACCGTCCACCCGCGCGGCGTCCAGCAGCTCCCCGGGGATCGACAGGGCGTGCTGGCGGACCAGGAAGATGCCGGAGATCGAGACCAGGCTGGGGATCATCACCCCGGCATACGTATTGACCAGCCCGAGCGCCTTGAGCATCAGGAAGAGAGGCAGCATCCCCACCTGCGCCGGCACCACCAGCCCGGCGAGCAGCAAAGCGAACAGCCGGTCCCGCCCGGCGAAGCGCAGCTTGGCGAAGGCGTAGCCGGCGAGCGAGTTGAGCAGCAGCGAGATCGCCGTCACCGCCACGGCCAGGAACAGGCTGTTGGCGAAGCTGCGGCCCAGGTTCAAATGCGAGAACAGCTGCCGGTACTGCTCCAGGGTGACCCGGCTGGGCAGCAGGCGGGGCGGCAGCGCATTGGCCTCCCCCGTGGGCATCAGGGAGACCGAGACCATCCACAGGAGAGGCGCCACCGTGGCCAGGGCCACCAGGGCCAGCAGGCCCGTCCACAGCAGAGAGCGCGTGCGCTGGCTCATGCCCGCCTCGGCCGCAGGATCAGCGACTGCGCGAGGGTGACCAGCAGCACCACCGCAAAGAGCACGAAGGCCACCGCCGCCGCGTAGCCCAGGTTCCACCAACGGAAGCCCTCCTTGAACATCAGCAGCACCACCGAGAGGGTGGCGTTCATCGGGTTGCCGCCGCGGGTCATGACGTAGGGCTCGGCGAAGAGCTGCAGGCTGCCGATGGTGGTGACCGTGGCCACGAAGAAGAAGGTCGGCGCCAGCATCGGCAGGGTGAAGTGGCGCAAGCGGTCCCAGGGCGAGGCGCCGTCAATCGCCGCCGCCTCGTAGAGGGATTCCGGGATCGCCCGTAGCCCGGCGATGAACAGGATCAGGTTGTAGCCGAAGCCCTTCCAGACCGCGAGCAGGATGATCGCCGGCATGGCGAAGCGAGGGTCCCCCAGCCAGTCGATCTGCGGCAGACCCACCAGGTCCGAGAGCCGCGCCAGCAGGCCGAAGCGGGGCTGGTAGAAATAGCGCCAGACCACCGCCACGGCCACCAGGGTGGTGACGTAGGGGGCGAAGAAGAGGGTGCGCCAGAGCGGCTGGAGGCGGGTGAGGCGGGAGTTGACGGCGAGCGCACCGCCCAGCCCCACCGCCACCGACAGCACCCCGGCCCCGAGAGCGAAGTAGAAGGTGTTGCCCAGGGCCTTCCAGAACAGGGGATCGGCGAGCAGCCGCGAGTAGTTGGCGAAGCCCACGAGCCGGACGTTGGCGGGATCGGCCAGGGCGTAGAGGTCGAAGTCGGTGAGCGAGAGGGCGAAGGCGGCCACGATCGGCAGCACGAAGAAGACGAAGATCAGCGCCAGGGCGGGCGTCAAGAACCAGAACGCGGCACGGGCCTCGGCGGCGAGGTCGCTTCTCATGGGCGGCGTGCCCCTCCCTTCGCCGGGGGCTGAACCCCCCGGCTACCGTCGATCCGTCGCTGCGCGACGGGGGATGGGCGTCGCGCAGCGACGCGGCCAGGGTAGCCGGGGCTTTCAAGCCCCGGCCCACCGCCGAGCAGAGATCCCTCGGCTTCGGGCCTGCGGCCCTGCGCTCGGGATGACATCGGGGTCACCTGGCGCACCGTCCCCGTTGTCGCCCCGAGCGAAGCCGAGGGTCCTCCCGGAGGCGCGGGGCTCTTCGCCTTCTTGCGGTCGAGCAGGGCGCGGCGCTTGGCGAGCATCTTCTCGACGTCGGCGTCGAGGGCGGCGAGGGTGTCCTCGAGCGAGACGCCACCGCGGATCGCCGCGTCCATGCGCTCGCCGATCGCCGTCGCCACCCGCTCCCACTCGGGCACCAGGGGCGTGGGCTTGGCCGCCTCGAGCTGGGTGCGGAAGGCGGCCAGGCGTTGATCGCCGGCCAGCTCGGCCTCCCCCCACACCGAGGCGCGGGGCGGCAGGTCCCCGGCCAGGCGGTAAAGGGCGAGGAGAGCCGGCGGCGAGGTCAGGTAGCGCATCAGCTGCCAGGCCTCCTCGGGGTGGCGGCTGCCCCGGAACAGCACCAGGCTCGAGCCCCCCGCCAGCGAGGCCCCCGGCCAGGGCGTGCCGTCCGGCACCGGCAGGGGGGCGGTGGTCCAGGCGTCGGCCAGCGCCGGGGGCAGGCGGCGGCTGAACTCCCCCAGGTCCCAGGGCCCCGAGACGTAGAAGACCAGCTCCCCCGCCGCGATCTGCTGATAGCGGTTGGCGATCTGGTTGATCGAGGCGGCCGGGGCGAGGTCGGCCTCGAACAGGCTCAGGTAGAACGCCGCGGCCTCGCGGAAGGGAGCCTCCCGAAAGGCGCCGTGACGCCCTTCGGGGTCGAGGATCGTCGAGCCCTTCTGGAGGGCGAAGATCACCGGCTGGAACCACTCGTCGGTGGGCAGCAGGGCGCCCCAACGCCCCGGGGGGCCGGTGGCGCGGATGCGCGCCATCGCCTCGCGCCAGCCGCTCCAGGTGCGGGGCACCTCGTCGTAGCCGGCCTGGCGCAGCAGGTCCTTGCGGTAGAAGAGCAGCCGGGTATCCACGTACCAGGGCAGGCCCCAGAGCCGGCCGTCGACCACGTTCGAGCCCCAGGGCCCCGGGAAGAAGTCCCCGGGATCGAAGCCGGCGGAGGCCGCCACCCGCTCGTCGAGCGGCAGCATCGCCCCGAGGGCGGCGAGCTCCGGGATCCAGGTGTTGCCGACCTGGGCCACGTCCGGCGTCGCCTCGCCGACGAAGGCGGTGAGCAGCTTCTCGTGGGCCGCCGACCAGGGGATCTGCTGGACCCTGACGGTGACCCCCGGATGCGTGCGCTCGAACTCCGGGATCAGCTCCCGTACCACCTCGCCCTCCCGCCCCAGCCCCCAGAGGGTGAGCTGCACGGCCCCCGGCTGCTGCCGGGCGCAGGCGCACCCGAGCAGGGCCACGGCCGCTCCGGCGGCGAGGCGGCGCCGGCTCATCGCTCCCCGAGCCAGCCGCCCGAGAAGCCTGCCTTCTCGAGCCCCCGTTTCAGGTGGGGGTTGCCGCGCAGCAGGCGCCAGATGAGGCCGCTCCTGTGGTTCTCGACCATCAGCAGGATCACCCCCTGGTCGATCCCGAGGTAGTCGGTGTCGAACCAGCCGACCCCGGGCACCACCCGGCCGTGGCGCACGGCGACGGGCTCGGTCAGGGTGAGGTTCAGCGCGTCGAGGAAGCCGTAACGGCCCCAGAGGTGCTCCCCGAAGCGCTCCTTCATGGTCTTGAGGGCGAGCAGGGACTGCGACGGCGTGAAGGGCAGGGAGCCGGCCGCCGCGGACGGTGAAAGGGTGCCGTCATCCCGTACCTCGTGGGCCGCGGCGCCGCGCGCCGCATAGGTCATGAAGCGTACCTTGCGGCCGCCCACCGTCAGCTCGGCGTCGAGGGGACCGTCACAGGCGGTCAGCCCCCACAGTTCGGCCCCGTAGCCGGCGAAGCCCCCGGGGTTGGCGATCGCGTAGCGCTGTTGCGAGAGGCCGGCCCGGCGGGAGTTCTCGAAGTAGTCAATGCCCCGCTGCCGCAAGAAGGCGTCCGCCACGCCGCGGGTGTCGATGAAGGCGTGCGAGTAGTGGTGGCCGAAGAGAGGGGCGAAATTGACGTGCTCCAAGCCCTGGAAGCTCGCCCAGTGATAGGTGCGGGTGTACTCCGCCCACGCCGCGGGATCGACCGGGTGGGTCGGCGAGCCGATCGCCAGGGCGTAGAGCAGCAGGGCCTCGTTGTAGCCTCGCCAATCCCAGCCGTGGAGGCCCTGCTCGGGGGTCCAGCCCATCGCCACCAGGGGTGGCCGGGCGAGCAGGCGATCCCACTCCACCCGGCGGTAGAGGGCCTCGGCCAGCTCGCGGACCTCCCGCTCGGCCGGGGACTGACGGTCGAAATAGGCCGCGGCCGTGAAGGTACCGGCGAGCAGCAGAGTGGTGTCGATGGTCGACAGCTCCACCTGCTCGAAGCGCCGGCCGGTCGCCATGTCGAGGAAGTGGTAGTAGAAGCCCCAGTGGCCGGTGGTGCCGGCCGGCTCCGGGCCCTGGGGGGCCTGCTGGAAGAAGCGCAGGGTGGTGAGGGTGCGCTCGGCGGCCGCCTCCCGGCTCACCCAACCCCGTTCGACGCCGATGGGATAGCCCGCCAGGGCGAAGCCGACGGCGGCGATGCTCGAAAAGGAGGGCGTGGGCCAACGGTCCGGGATCAGCCCGTTGTCCGGGTTCGCCCGTTCCCAGAAGTAGCGGAAGGTGCGCTCTCCGAGGTCGTCGAGAAAGGCCTCGTCGGCCTGGGCGACCGCCGCGGGGGCTGCGACCGGAGCCCGGCCGGCCGCGCAGGCCAAGACCAGCAACGTCAGGGCGGCGGCGAACAGGCGAGCCGAACGGGAGGTCGTCACGGAATCAGCGTACCCCAGGGAAATCCTGTAGGGGCGACGCATGCGTCGCCCCTACAGGGGAATCGCTCAGAACCCGACCTTTGCCCTCGTTCCCACGCAGAGCGTGGGCCGAGTTTGCTGGGTTCCCACGCAAAGCGTGGGAACCAGAGACCGCGGAAGCGGGCAATCGATCAGAATCCGACCTTGACTCCGACCTGGAACCGCCGCGTGTTGAACTGGCAGTTGCCCTGGCCGAAGCGGGCGTTGACCTCCGGAAGCGGTGGCTTGAACGACTCGAAGCAGCCCTCGTTGGTGTAGTCGAAGATGTTGAACGCCTCGCCGATCAGTCCCAGGTTCACCGGCCCGACGTCCTTCTGCCAGTCGAGGCGCAGGTCCACGCTGCGATAGACCCAATTGTCCCAGCCCAGGAAGTCACGCTCCTCGGCCCGGCCCTCGTTCCAGCGCACGGTGAACTGATCGAAACCCTGCGAGGCGTCGAAGACCGTGAAGGGGAAGCCCGAGCCCAGGGTGATGATGCTCGAGGCACGCAAGCCCCAGGGCAGCCCCACGGTGCCGCTCGCCACGATGCGGTGGCGCTCGTCGAAGTCGCCGGGGTGGCGCTCGTAGTCGGCCGCCGAGACGAAGTCGAAGGCCGAGAAGCGCACCCCTTCGCTCACGTCCGCCGTGCCGGTGGACTCCGCCTCGGCGTAGGTGTAGGCGAGGTTGAAGCCCCAGCGGGATTCCGCGGTGTAGGGCTTGTCGAGGGTGAGATAGATCGCGTCGTACCAGCTCTCGCGCGAGGTGTCGGTGATGAACACGCGGGCGTAGCCGGGTACGCCGACGTTGCCGCCGAAGCGATCACCGAAGGCGGTGCCCGGGGGCAGGTCGCCGAAAAACCACGACATGCCGTTCTTTCCCCGCACGTTGGCGTAGGAGAGGCCGACCAGCCAGCTGCCGAGCTGCTGGCGCACCCCCAGCGTCCACTGATCGGAGCGCGGCGGGCGCAGGTCGTTGGCGACCAGGAAGACCTCCGGACCCGGCGCCTGGCCGGAAGCGATCAGGTCGTCGAGGCCGCGCTGGGTCAGGTACGCATCGTTCCAGAGCAGGGGCGGCACGCTACAGCCGGGCCGGGCGACGCCGGGAGTGTCGGTGAAGCAGAAGGTGTAGACGCTCCAGGTCTGGCGGAACTGCTCGTCGAAGATGTCGTTGAGCTGGACGCGGTCGTAGTAGCGGCCCCAGCCGCCATAGATCACCGTCCTGCCGTCGCCCTTCATGTCCCAGGCGAAGCCGATGCGCGGTTGAACCATGCCGGTGTACGGGTCGCGATCGTTGCCGTCGGTGGTGTAGCGATCGAGGTCGAGGAAGTCCGTGAGCTGCCAGGTGGTCTGGCCGCCCACCGGCGTCGAGTAGGTGCGCTGCGCGCTCTCGAGGGCGGCCACCAGCTGCGGCGGGGTCTGGTAGTCGTTGTTGATCATGTTGGACTCGTAGTCCCAGCGCAGGCCGAGGTTGAGGGTCAGGCGATCGGTCACCTGCCAGTCGTCCTGGAGGTAGAGGCCGACCTGGGTGTTGTCGAACTCGAGACCCGGATCACCGAAGCCGTAGCGCGCGAGGAAGGGGTACTGCCAGGCTTCGGCACTGCGAAACTCGAAGAAGGGGTTGAAGTTGGCGAACTTCTCCACGGTGTACTCCGCGTAGTTGGCGGCGAGCCCGGCCTTCACCGTGTGCGAGCCCCGCCAGTTGGCGTAGTAGGTGAAGTCATCGCGCAGGCTGATGCGATCCTGATCGAAGTTCTGATTGAAATCCTTGCCACCCACGTCGAGCAAGCCCACGTAGTTCTGGTGCGGCGTCTCCGGCGCCAGGGCCGTGGGCTCCCAGTTGAGGGACTGGTAGGAGAGGGTGGCCTCGTTGAACATCGAGGAGCTGAGCACCGCGCTGTGCTTGGCCACCAGGGCTTCGGTCTTGATCCGCAGGCGCTCGGCTCCTTCCTCCACTCGCTGCCCGCCGAAGCCGCGGATCTCCTCCTCGTCACGGGCGTTGGCCGAGATGTCGAGGGTCTGGCTGGCCTTGGGCTGCCAGGAGACCTTGCCGAAGAAGAGCTGAGACTCGAAGGGGGAGGCCACCAGGCCGAGCTGGTAGCCGTCCAGGCGGGCTCGCACGTTGGCCGGCGCACTGTCGTACTGGGCGCCGCGGGAGACCAGGTTGAAGCGGTCCTGCTCGTTCTGCTCGAAAGCGGCGAAGAAGTGCACCTTGTCGCGCACGATCGGGCCGCCCAGGGAGAGCGCCGCCTGCTTGCGCTCGTAATCCGGCTTGGCCGCGCCCTGCTCGCGGGAGAGGTCGTCCTGCTCGACCAGGCCCTTGTCCTGGTACTGGTAGAGCAGATCGCCCCGCCAGTTGTTGCCGCCGGACTTGGTGACCGCGGTGATCACCGCCGCCGCGGCCTTGTCGTACTCGGCCTTGTAGTTCTGGGTCAGCACCTGGAACTCCTGCACGGCGTTCTGCGGGAAGGGGTTGCCCTTGCTCGAGTCCTGCAGGAAGGCACCGCCCTGGAGCACGTCGTTCTTGTAGGAGAGGCCGTCGACGAAGACGTTCACCTGCCGCGAGTCCATGCCGCCGGAGCGGAACTTCTGGGTGTCGTTCTCGTCCAGGGTGACCGCCACCCCCGGCGCCAGGGCGGCGAAGTTGAGGAAGTTGCGCTCGCCCTGGGGCAGGCTCTCGATCTGCACCGTGGTGACGTTGGTGGTGACCTCGGAGGAGCGGGTGTCCACCAGCAGCTTGGTCGCCTCGCCCACCACCGTCAGCTCGCCCAGCGAGAGCACGTTGGTCGACAGCACCAGGTTGACCACCAGGTCCTGGCCGAGCAGCACCGTGACCGTCTCGGCGAGGTCGGCGTAGCGCTCCGAGGAGGCGATCAGCTGATAGGTGCCCGGGGCGAGGCCCGGCAGGCTGAACGAGCCGTCCGCCCCGGAGACCGCCGCGTGGGAATAGCCGCTGTCGATCCCCACCGCCGTGACCGTGGCGCCCGCCACCGGCCCGGCCTCGTCGGTGACCGTGCCGCGGATGCTCGCGCTGGTGGTCTGCGCCGCGGCGGGGCCCCAGGGGGCGAGCGCCAAGGCGAGCCCTAGAATGAGCACGATTCCGACGTGCTGCGCTGAACGAAACTTCATGTCCTCCTCCTTCTGGTTGGCTGCGAGCCGTCGGCGCCACGCTCTGGCCGAGGCTTTTGTTCGCGTTGGGGAGCGCACGAGGCGCGCTCGACCAGGGTCACCGGCAGACGTTCCTCGCGGCCCCGGGTCGTCGGTTCCTGGCGCACGCCTTCGAGGGCGCGTGCGATCGCCAGCTCGCCGAGCTCGGCGATGGGCACTCGGACGGTGGTCAGCGGCGGCTGGACGTGGCGCGCCGCGGGGATGTCGTCGAAACCAACCAGGGAGATCTCTTCGGGCACGGCGACCGCCGCCTCGCGCAGGGCCTGGAGGCAGCCCAGGGCCATGGCGTCGTTGGCGGCGAAGACCGCCGTGGGCCGCGGCCGGCGGGCGGCGATCCGGGCTCCGGCCGCGTGGCCCGCTCGCTCGCTGAAGTCGCCGGGCAGCACCGTCGCCTTGACCTCGGCGCCGGCCTCGGCGACGGCGGCGAGGAAGCCCCGGCGCCGCTCCTCGGCGTCGAGGTTGCCCTTGGGGCCGCCCAAGAAGACGATGCGGCGGTGGCCCAGTCCGACCAGGTGGCGCACCACGGCCGCGGCACCGCCGCGGTTGTCGATGCCGAGGGAGTGGAAGGGCTGGCCCGGGACGGAGCAGTCGAGCAGCACCACCGGCACGCCGAGCAGCGGGGCCGAGAGCACCCGCGGATCGACGTCCGGGAACATCAGCACCAGGGCATCCACCCGGCCGCGCAGGGCACCGAGCAGGGCCTGTACCTCGCCGCGGTCGCTGTGGGAGCCGGAGACCAGCAGGTGGAAGCCCTCGCGCCGGGCGGCCAGCGACAGGCCGCGCAGCAGCTCGGAGTAGAACTCACCATGGAGGTCGGGCAGCACCACGCCGATGGTGTCGGTGCGCCGGGCGGCCAGGCTGCGCGCCGCCTGGTGGGGGGCGTAGCCCAGCTCCTTGACCACCGCCAGCACCTTCTCGCGGGTGGCCTCGGTGACCACTTCCTTGCCGTTCAAGACCCGCGAGACCGTCGCCGTGGAGACCCCGGCCCGGGCCGCGACCGTACGCACGTTCACCGCCGATCCCGCGGCCGGGTCCCGGCGACGGGCACGAGCGGACGAGCGAGGGGGCTGGGCCGGGTGGCGCATCCTTCGACTGTAACCGTTTACATCGAGGATGCTACTCGGGTGTCACCCGGTCGTCAAGGGGCGGTCTCCGGCTCGTCCGTCCCGCCGAGAGCCTCACCGCCAGCCGCGATCACCCGCTGGTAGTAGCGGGCGCTGGCCTTCCAGGTGCGCCGCTGGGTGGCGTAGTCGACGTGGAAGAGGCCGAAGCGCTTCGAATAGCCGAGGCTCCACTCGAAGTTGTCGAGCAGGGACCAGGCGCAGTAGCCGCGCACGTCCACCCCCTGGGCAATGGCCGCCGCCACCGCCGCCAAATGCTCGCGGTAGTAGGCCACCCGCAGCGGGTCCTCGACCAAGGGGCCGGCGGCCGTGGGCGGGTCGTAGAAGGCGGCGCCGTTCTCGGTGATGACGATCGGCACGCCCCCGTAGCGGTCGCGGATCCACACCAGGGTGTCGGTCAGCCCCTGCGGGTAGACCTCCCAGCCGGTCTCGGTGTAGGTGCTGCGGGGCTGGCGCACGGCCGAGGCCCGCACCGGCAGGGCCTGGGGGTCGTGGCGCACGACGTTCCGGGTGTAGTAGTTGAGGCCCAGGAAGTCGATCGGCCGGCGGATGCGCTCGAGGTCCCGCTCCAGGGACTCCGGCCAGGCCTCGCCGAAGATCTCGCGCATCTCCTCCGGCCAGCGGCCGAAGAAGAGGGGATCCAAGAACTGCCGGTTCATGTAGGCGTCGGCGCGACGGGTGGCGGCGAGGTCCTCGGGGCTCTCCGAGGCCGGGTACTTGGGCTCGAGGTTGATGGCGATGCCCACCTGGTGGCGGCCCAGGGCGCGGTAGGCCTCGAGGGCGGTGGCATGGGCGCAGAGCAGGTTGTGGGCGGCGATGGGCGCCTCGAAGAGGTTCTCGTGGCCGGGGGCCAGGGCGCCGTGGAGGTAGCCGCCGTCGGTCACCACCCAGGGCTCGTTCAGGGTCGCCCACATCGGCACCCGGTCGTCGAGGGCCTTGACCATCACCTCGGTGTAGTCGCCGAACCAGCCGGCGACGTCAGGATTCAGCCAGCCGCCGCGGTCGTCCAGGGCCTCGGGCAGATCCCAGTGGAAGAGGGTGAGGATCGGCGTAATGCCGGCCGCCAGCAGCTCGTCGACCAGGCGGGAGTAGAAGTCGAGGCCCGCTGCGTTGACCCGGCCCCGGCCCTCGGGCATCACCCTCGCCCAGGCCGTGCTGAAGCGGTAGGCGGTCAAGCCCAGCTCGCGCATCAGGGCCACGTCCTCGCGGTGGCGGTGGTAGTGGTCGCAGGCCACGTCTCCCGTCTCGCCCCCGACGGTCAGCCCGGGGGAGTGGGTGAAGCGGTGCCAGATGCTGCGGCCGGCGCCGTCGGCCGTGGGGGAACCTTCGATCTGGTGGGCGGAGGTGGCGGCGCCCCAGAGGAAGCCGGCGGGGAATCGTGTGGTCGTCATGGGCTCGTCCAATCCGATGGCGCGGATTCTTACCCCAGAACCCGCTTCGGCCTCAAGGAGCGCGTGCTAGCATCCTCGCCGTCCCGGCCGCCGCGCCAACTCCCACGAGCCCCTCGATGAGCGCCATCCGACTGGTCACCGAAGTCCCCGGCCCCAACTCCCGCGCCCTCCTCGCCCGCCGCCACCAGGCGGTCACCCTCGCCCTCTCCCACACCACGCCGATCTTCGTCGAGCGCGCCCACGGCACCGTGGTGGTGGACGTGGACGGCAACCACCTGCTCGACTTCGCCGGCGGCATCGGTACCTTGAACGTCGGCCACACCCACGAGGCGGTGGTGGCGGCGGTGCGCGAGCAGGTCGGCAAGCTCACCCACACCTGCTTCCAGGTGGCGGGCTACGAGCCCTACGTGGCCCTGGCCGAGAAGCTCAACGCCCTGACGCCGGGCACCTTCGCCAAGAAGACCATGCTCGGCAACAGCGGCGCCGAGGCGGTGGAGAACGCGGTCAAGATCGCCCGCAGGGCCACCGGCCGCGAGGCCGTGGTGGTCTTCGAGCACGCCTTCCACGGCCGCACCCTGCTGGCCCTGTCGATGACCTCCAAGGTCAAGCCCTACAAGGCCGGCTTCGGCCCCTTCGCCCCCGAGATCTACCGCCTGCCCTATCCCTACGCCTACCGCCGCTCGGCCCCCCTGGACGAGGCGACCATCCGCACCGAGCTGGCGGAGTTCTTCGCCACCCAGGTGGCGCCCGAGAAGGTCGCCTGCGTGGTGATGGAGCTGGTGGCCGGGGAGGGCGGCTTCGTGGTCGCCCCGCCCCTCTACGTGCGGGTGCTCGCGGAGCTGTGCCGGCAGCACGGCATCCTGTTCGTGGCGGACGAGATCCAGAGCGGCTTCGGCCGCACCGGCAAGTTGTTCGCCGCCGAGCACCACGGCCTCGAGCCGGACCTGATGATCCTCGCCAAGTCGATCGCCGGCGGCCTGCCCTTGTCGGCCATCGTCGGCCGGGCCGAGGTGATGGACGCCGCCCCGGTGGGCGGCCTGGGCGGCACCTACAGCGGCAACCCCGTGGCCTGCGCCGCGGCCCTGGCGGTGCTCGAGACGATCGAGAGGGAGGGCCTGGTGGAGCGGGCTGCGGCCCTGGGGGAGAAGCTCGAGGCCCGGCTCGGCGCGCTGGCGGCGGCGATTCCAGCGATCGGTGAGGCCCGCGGGCTCGGCGCCATGCGCGCCCTCGAGCTGGTCAAGGACCGCACCAGCCGCGAGCCGGACAAGGAGAAGACCCAGGCGACGATCCAGCGGGCCTACGAGAACGGTCTGATCCTGATCGGCGCCGGCACCTGGGGCAACGTGCTGCGCCTCCTGGTGCCGCTGACGGTGAGCGACGAGGAGCTCGAGGAGGGCCTGGCGGTCCTCGCCCACGCCCTCGGGCATTGACGGAAGGGGGCCGAGCATGGCCATCGAGACGGTGAACCCCGCCACGGGCGAGCGGCTCGCGAGCTTCCCGCCCCTCTCCCCCACCCAGCTCGAAGCGAAGGTCGCCCGCGCGGCGGCGGCCTTCCGCACCTGGCGCACCACGCCGGTGGCCGAGCGCTGCGCCGCCGTCGGCCGGGCCGGCGACGTGCTGGCCGCGGAGAAGGATCGTCTGGCCCGCCTCGCCACCCTGGAGATGGGCAAGCCCCTGGCTTCTGCCGTGGCCGAGGTCGAGAAGTGCGCCTGGGTGTGCCGCTTCTACGCCGAGAACGCCGCCGCCATGCTGGCGCCGCAGCCGGTCGAGACCGAGGCGAGCTGGAGCCTGGTGCGCCACGATCCGCTGGGCCCCCTGCTGGCGGTGATGCCCTGGAACTTTCCCTACTGGCAGGTGTTCCGCTTCGCGGCCCCGGCGCTCGCGGCCGGCAACGTCGGCTTGCTGAAGCACGCCTCGAACGTGCCCCAATGCGCCCTGGCGATCGAGGAGGTGTTCCGTCGCGCCGGGTTGCCGGAGGGGTGTTTCACGACGCTGCTGGTCGAGGCGGACGCCGTGGCCGGCCTGATCGCGGATCCGCGGGTGGCCGCCGTGACGCTCACCGGCAGCGAGGGAGCGGGGGTGGCGGTCGGGAGGGCGGCGGGGGCGGCGCTCAAGAAGGTGGTGCTGGAGCTGGGAGGCTCGGACCCCTTCCTGGTGATGCCGAGCGCGGAGCTCGGCAAGGCGATCGAGACGGCGGTGACGGCGCGGACGCTCAACAACGGACAGTCCTGCATCGCGGCGAAGCGCTTCCTCATCCACGAGGAGGTGGCGAACGCCTTCGAGCTGGGCTTCGTGGCGAGGATGGCGACGCTCAGGGTTGGCGATCCGTTCGACCCGTCCACGGAGATCGGCCCCCTGGCCACGCCGGCGATCGCGGCGCAGCTCGAGGAGCAGGTGGCGCAGTCGGTGGCCGCCGGGGCCAGGCTGCTGCTGGGCGGCCGGCGCGTCCCCGGCGCCGGCAACTACTTCGAGCCCACGGTGCTCACCGACCCACCGCTCGGCTCCCCGGCCTGGGGGGAAGAGCTGTTCGGTCCGGTGGCGACCCTCTTCCGCGTGGCCAGCCTGGACCAGGCCATCACCCTCGCCAACGCCACCCGATTCGGCCTCGGCGCCTCCGCCTGGACCCGCGACCCGGCCGAGCAAGAGCGCCTCGCCACCGAGCTCGAGGCCGGCAGCGTCTTCTTCAACAGCATGGTCAAAAGCGACCCCCGCCTCCCCTTCGGCGGCATCAAACACTCCGGCCACGGCCGCGAGCTGGGGGCCTGGGGGCTGCGGGAGTTCGTGAATCTGAAGACGGTTTGGGTGGGGTGAGGGCGGGGGATGCGCTGCTCGGCAGCACCAAGAAAAACAGGGTAAGATTTCTTGGATGTCAGGCGCGAAGGAGTCCCCGCAAAGCACTGAGACCAGGATCCTTAAACGGATCCGGCGACGCGGCTCCGGCTCCGTGTTCACGGCCAGTGACTTCCTCGACTTGGCTGGCCGCTCGACGGTGGACTGGGTGTTAGCCCGCCTGGTGCGCCGGGGGGGGCTCCGCCGCCTGGCGCGCGGCCTCTACGACTACCCGGCGCGGCACCCCGTGCTCGGGGAGCTCTCGCCCCCGGTGGAGGCCATCGCCAAGGCCCTCGCCGGCCGTGATCGGCTCAAGCTGCTGCCGGGCCCGGCCTACGCCGCGAACCTCCTGCACCTCTCCGAGCAGGTCCCGGCTCGGGTCGTCTTCCTCACCGACGGTCTATCCCGCAAGGTCAAGGTCGGCAACCAGGAGATCCACCTGCAGCACACGACGCCCCGCAACCTGGCGGGCGCGGGTCGGGCCAGTGGCCTGGTGATCCAGGCCCTGCGCCACCTGGGCAAGAAGGCGGTGAGCTTCGACCGCGTCGCTCCCCTCCACGCCCTGCTCGAAGAGAAGGACCGCCGCCAGCTGCTCGAAGACCTGCCCCTCGCCCCCGCCTGGATGCACCCCTTCCTACGGGCCATCGCGGAAGGAGGCCCGACGCCATGAGCAGCCTGGCCGGAATGTCGGCGCAGGAGCGGCAGCCCTACCTGCTTGAGGCAGCGGCGCGTTTGGGCCTCTCCCCCATCGTCGTCGAGAAGGATTTCTGGGTCTGCTGGCTCCTCGGCAGGGTCTTCACCCACGTGAAGCTCCGCCACGAGCTGGTCTTCAAAGGGGGCACGTCGCTCTCGAAGGTCTACCACGCCATTCATCGCTTCTCCGAGGACATCGACCTGTCGATCTCCCCGGAGTCCCTCGGTGCGCCCGAGTCCGTGCTGGAGAGCGAGTTGCCTGCCACAAGGCTCGCTTCTTCCACAGCAGCTGGGCGCGCTACGAAGAAGCTCGCCCCGGCACCCTGCGGCTCGTGCCGCCGGGAGAACGGCGAAGAGACCTCGAAAGCGATTACCGGAGCATGGCGCCCATGTTCTTCCGCACCCCGCGCCCCTTCGCCGACGTGCTCGAGGTGTTGGCCGAGGCGGAGCGGGAGATCAACGGCGGATGACTGACCTCGGCTGCGCTGGGGCCGACTGGGCCGAGTTGCACGCGGGCAAGGCCCGCAGATGCGGAGCCGGGAGCACCAAGAAAAACAAGGCAAGATTTCTTGGCGCCGGCCTCTTCACAACCCACACAATACGTTGATTCTATTACACTTGTGAGGAACAGCCAGAGAAGGCTACGCACGCGTCGATGTCCTCGGGCTCGAGCGAGGGGTACTGGCGCAGGGTCTCTTCGCGGCTCTCGCCGGCTGCGAGGAGCTCCAGGATCGTCTGGGCGGTGAAGCGCTTGCCGCGGATCGTGGGGCGGCCGCTCGACGGCTTACTGGCCAGGTGGGCAGAGGTAGAATGCACCGAGCAAGCCGATGACTGAGACTGAGCCCGACCTCCTTCCCGAACAGGACTTCCGCGGCGGCGTCCGGGGTAAGCATGCGAAGGCGTATGCCCAGGGCCATGCGGTCGTCGTCCACCACTCTGACGGTACGACCACCACAACTCACTTCACTCTGGAAGACGGCGCCGTTCTCCTTGCTCCCGACGTTCGGCGCTACTTTCCGGACTCGGAGAGCGTCAACGAGGCGCTGCGTTCGCTGATCAAGTTGGCCTCAAGTCAAGTGCCGCTGGAGGCCTGATGCTGCGCACGCGCTGATGCGGCGAAGGCCACGCAAGCGTCGATGTCCTCGGGCTCGAGCGATGGGTACTGGCGCAGGATCTCTTCGCGGCTCTCCCCGGCTGCGAGGAGCTCCAGGATCGTCTGTGCGGCGATGCGCTTGCCGCGAATGGTTGGGCCGCCGTTGCAGAGGTCGGGGTCTAGGTTGATGCGGGCGAGGAGGGGGTTCATGCGTGACACTTCAACAGTTCCCTGAGCGGTAGATTGGGCGCTGATTGACAGCTCGCGGGTCCAGCACCTTAGCGAGGATACACTCGATGCTCCGACCAAGGCCAATGAACCAGCTCAGTGACGATGAACAACGCAAGGCTCTGACACCATGGCGCTAGCCAGCACTCGCTGATCTCTCACGGAATCATGTGGCCGGCGTCTGCGAATGTCCCAAGACTCCTGTCGAGGTCGCCGCTGCTCCAAGGAGCCAAAGCCCCTGAGTTGCTCCACCACAACTGTCCCCTCCTGGCCCGCTTGATGATCCTACTGGTTGACACGCAGCCGCGCCTGCGCCTTGCACCGCTCGTTGGGGCAGGTCACGATTTCCCCATCAGCGAGCGACCTACGAACGTGAGTCCCACCACAGATGCGGCAGCGGAGGTGCCAACCTGTGTGCCTAAACACGCTGCTGTAGCCGTATGTCTCGCGCAAGTATCCTACCGCCTTGTCGAGGAGCCAGCCCTCCGCAACGTTCTTCGCGCCCTCCTTTAGCAGGAGCACAACGAACTTCGTAACAGTGATTCCAACCCTGATGATCCGTACCACGTGGATGAAGCTGACTATCGTTGTAACGTACTCGAAGACAGTGCTGCCGATTGTCAACATCCTCCCAATCGAGTTCTCAATGACTTCCTCCTGCCCAGCAGCCCAGATGTCAAAAACCAATCCGGATCTCACGGCCTCCACTCGCCTCAGCTCCAGTTGCGCCTCGCTGCACCAGAGTCGCACGCCGAGTACGGGTAGGCGAACTCCATCCGCCACCCTTTGACAACCGCGCAGCACTTCGACTGCGAAAGCCACAGCGCGCTGATTGGTCCACGTGAATCTCTCCGGCGTAGCTACTACAGCCTCATTCCGGCAATTCACTAGCAGAAGTGTAGGAGCAAGCACTGTGACCGCGTGGTCATCTCGAGCTAGAGGATCCTGATATCGCACCGCCAGCCAGTAGCCATGGATTCCGGCACTCGATACGTCAGGTTGGATGTCAAAACTCAAGCCTAGAAACGAAGCGCCGCCAGGGCCACTTGCCTCGAAGACAGTGCGTCCCAACGACGACCTCTGTGTGGGTGGTTCGGCGGCGAGCTGGAGAGGAGCGCTGAGCGCCCCCCATAGCACACTAGACACGACGAGAGCTTGCAGCGCTCGCTCGCCTCTCATTGCAGCACCCCACAGCCAGTGTAATGCCGCATAATTACATTGACTTATCGGTGCTATTGTGATCTCATGAGGCATGCGAAGAGCGCCTCGAATCGAGTTGAGCGAGCCGGACCGGTCGACGTTGACGCGTTGGTCGCGGGGGCGTAGCACGGAAGCGCGGTTGGTGTTGAGAGCCCAGATCGTCCTGCGTGCTGCCGAAGGTCATGAGAACCGGGACATCGCGAAGGAGTTGGGCGTATCGCGCCCCACTGTCGGTGTGTGGCGTCAGCGGTTTGCGGACCAGGGTCTGGCCGGAATCCAGAAGGATGCCCCTCGGACAGGCCGGCCGAGCGCGAAGCGGGAGAGTGTGGAGAAGAGCGTCATCGAGGCAACGACCCAGACGCGTCCCGCCGATGCGACCCAGTGGAGCACTCGAACGCTGGCTCGAGAGCTGGGAGTCAGTGCCTCGATGGTTCAACGCATCTGGAAGGCCAACGGCCTGCAACCCCATCGGGTTAGGGGCTTCAAGCTCAGCAACGACAAGAGGTTCGTCGAGAAGTTGGTAGATGTCGTGGGCTTGTACCTGAATCCCCCGGAGCACGCTCTGGTTCTCTGCGCCGATGAGAAATCGCAGATTCAGGCCCTGGATCGCACCCAGCCGGGTCTGCCGCTGAAGAAGGGTCGCTGCGGCACGATGACCCACGACTACAAGCGGCATGGCACCACGACGCTGTTCGTCGCCATCGAGATGGCCGAGGGCAAGGTGATTGCCAGTTGCATGCCACGTCATCGGCATCAGGAATGGATCAAGTTCCTCAAGCAGATTGATACTCAGACGCCCCCTGACCTGGAGCTGCACCTGATCCTCGACAACTACTCCACCCACAAGCACCCTAAGGTCCAGGCCTGGCGCGAGCGCCATCCCCGATTTCACTTCCATTTCATCCCCACGAGCAGCTCTTGGCTCAACCTGGTTGAGAGGTTCTTCAACGAGTTGACCCGAAAACAGATCCGCCACGGCACCTTCACCTCTGTCGCTCAGCTTCACGCAGCGATTCTCCGCTACATCGAGCTACACAACGCCGACCCGAAGCCGTTCATCTGGACTGCCTGTGCCCAGAGCATCCTCGATAAGGTGGGGCGAGGCCGCCTCGCCCTCGATAAGTCAATGTCTGCGTGAGGCACTACACTAGTGGCAGTACTCAAAGGCCCTCTCCAACTCGGTTGCGCTGAAGTGGTAACCCCTCACGAGTTCCCGGGCTAAATCCATCGCCGCACCGTTACAATCCAAATCACAATAGATGGCGATGCTGCTCAGCAAGGCATACGGCGCCATTTCATCACTCAATGGTACAAGTGAAAGATAGGCAGAGTAGAAGCGAAGAGCTAGGTAGGCCTTCTCACGATCTCTGGTTTCAAAATACTCCTTCCTCATTGCGACTGCTACCTCAGAGAGGTTGGTAGCCAGCTCGAGCAGTTCTGTGTAGGTCTCGCGGGGCTGCGCGAGTCTCCGCCTCAATGCCTCACTCTCATAACTCGCTATCGGGCATTCGCAAGGGTCAAAGTCGGCCTGGCAGGAGCCACTGAGATCAGGCAGCTCGGAGCGAAGGTCTGGGGCAGGAGGCGAAAAGTGCGTGTGAGGTATTTCCGGCTCTTCGCTGCCTGAACAGGCGAGGCCCAGGAGTGCCAATATAATGGTCCCCAGTACTTTGCGGTCAAGGAAACTAGCCTTCATTCAACCCAGTGCTCCTCGCCGCTACAGAGTCGAGGAACTCTGCGATCGCAGTGGCTGCTACGCCATAGGAGTAGCCTCCCCACTGACCGTTTGTGATTGGAGCTCCGAGAATCACTCCGACGAGGGAGCCTTCCGAGTCCAGGATCGGCCCGCCGCTGTACCCAGGGAAGATCTGTTGTGAAATAGTGATGGAATTCTTGCTCCACTGAGCAGACCGCGCTAGCCGAGTAAGCGCAGGGTCGGCGACCACAGATCGCCCTCTAATTAGCCCCACCTCGAAGTCGAGCGGCGCAGCTGCGGCCCGTATGCCAAGGGAGTAAAGAACCTCGCCCTCGCGCAGAGGCGGTTCAGTCCGGAGCTGTAGCCCGGTCTGGCTCGGAAGTGCTCTGGGGTTTGCCTGGAGGAGCGCCAAGTCTGCTGACTCGTCGGTAGCTAGGAGATCTACCGGAACATAGCCCGACGAAAAAGCCGTCAGTATGGTGATCCGGGGTTCCGCGAGATCGATGCCTCGGTCGCCGCCGAGCAAGTGCTGAGCGGTCAGTATCCAGCCATTGCCTGCAAGGAGGACCCCACTCCCGTAATCGTAGGTGTATACGATAGACTGCGGTGTTGTTGGGTCGATATACATACCGCTGATCGCTCGCACTCGAACGACGCTGCGGCTCAGCTCAGCGCAGGTCTGCAGCGGCGAAGCGGGAGCGCTGGGAGCTGCAGTGGCGTCACCTGCTATGTCGAGCGGTGCAGTACTCTTCTCTCCTAGCGGAACTCCGGCCTTTCCACCTCCCGGTTCGGCACCTCGTTGGTGCGGGCACTCTTTACCCGCCGCAATTACTACAAGCAGACAGCCGAGGACTAGGCGGCTCCGGTGCATTTCACTGCGCGGCGGCTTCAAGTTCTTCGCGAGCCTGCCGCACGAGCCTTAGAACCTCGTCGATCTTCGGAGCAGCACCGCCGTGCTGCTGGAGCAGCTCAATGCGGTTGAGATCCTCAGCTGCTTTGTCGATCTCGTCACAGTGATCCAAGATTACCTTTCGTCGACTTGCTTGCTCAGCGAGAGGCACATATCCAGCTGCTTGAGCGGCTGCCGTTCGCCACTCGTTGAGTCGGCTCCTTAAAGCGTTGGCCTGCCGACCGAGATCCTCGAGCCGGTCCCGGACGATCCTCTCTCCGGCGCCTGCATAAGGGGTGAGACTGGGGCCAGGGGCCTGGCTTGGCGGCTTGGGGGGTGGCAGCGGTTCAGGGTGGCGGCGGCTTGTGCTGTCGGCACGGTTTGCGCAGCCCACAGAGGAGAGGAGCAGGGTGACAAGGCATGAGACGACTGTCAGCCGCATGAGAGCCTCCTTCCTGGCTTGTCGGATCGGAATGAGAGAGTACCCCAGGATGTGGCACAGTTTCAAGACTGCGCTAGGACTTCCCAGCTCACACGAGGCCAAGCGAAACTGCGCGAGGACTCCCCGGGAGCGCACGAGGCCAAGCCAAGTAAGCTCGGGGGCTCGGCCCATCCTCGGCTGGAGGACGCCAGTGACTTGGATGGCCCGGTGCGCGACCTGTGCCTTCCCGCCACTTAGCCTGGTGGCCGAGGTCCGGTCGGTCCTAGCGGCCTGCACCGACCGGACCTGCCCCGACAGCTGGGAGAGATTCGTGCAAGACAGTGGATTGCCATTCCCCGCAGCTAGCATGCTGAGCCCCCAAAGGGGCGAGCCAATCCGACGTGCAACTCGTGTTGACAGAAGTGCTGCGATTCGGGCCCTGCAGTGCAGCTCAACCCCCCGCCGCCCCCGCCACCGCCGCCAGGAACTCCCGCAGCGCCTGCACTCCGAGGGGATATTCGGCGTGGAGGCGGGCGGCGTCTACGGTGCCGTAGCCGTGGGCGATGCGATTGCGCAGAGCGGTGGCGGCGCGGAGGGCCTGGGCGAGCTCGGGTTCGATCTGGCCCTTGTCCCTCAGAATGTCGAAGGCAGTGCCGGAATCCGGGGGTGTCCCCCAGTCGGCGTCCACCACCCAGTGCAGGGCGAGGTCGATGCAGTCCTGGATCGCCAGCTGCAAGTAGAAGCTCGCGAGGTCCCGCTCCTTCACATCAGCCAGGAACTCCGCCAGCGGGCGCCCGAAGATCTCATCCGTGGCTGCGAGGCGGGTGCGGGCGGCGGTGACCTTCTGAGCCACCACTTCAGGCTTGACCACGCGCCACCTCCTCCCGCAGCCTCGCCAGGCTCACCTCGTTGAGCCAGCGGGCGGTGGGTTCCCAGTCCCACCAGTCGGTCAGGGCCTGCACCTTGAAGTAGTACCAGGCGTCCGGATCGCGCTCGTAGAGCAGCTTGCCGTCCCTCGTGATCTCGAAGCGCAGCAGGGGTGGTGCCTTGGCGAGATCCACCAGGTCCACGTCCCGGCGCAGGGTACTGCCGAGGGCGCCGGTCAGGTGCCAGAGGGTCTCGGGGTGCTCGCCGTCGAGCAGCACACCGATGTCCACGTCGCTCCCGGGTCGGGTCTTGCCCCGGGCCGTGGACCCGAAGAGCACGGCCAGCTTGACCTCTGGACGGGCCGCCAGGATCTCTTTCACCGCGTCGGGAAGCACCACGGCAGTGTAGCACCCGGCTCCCGGGCTCTGGGGGAGAAGCTCTTGCGCCTGCTGGCCACCCGCTTCGGCCTTGGCACAGCCGCGCCATGAGAAGGCGGTGTAGTCTTCCCGAGACCACAGACCCAGCAGGAGGTTCTGCCTGGCTACCACGCTTTGCCACAGACTGATCACTCCACGACGACAGGTCGCCAAGACGGCTTTGCGCTGGAGGGATGCACGGTGAGTCCTTCCCGGAACAGCTCGACGGATCAGGGCAGACTCTGGAATGGCGTTGGCGGACAGGGCTGGGTCGAGGCCCAGGACTTGCTCGACCTGACCTACAAACCGATGGAAGTGCTGTTGGTCGATGCCGTCTCGGAGGCATCGGCGAGGCGCGTAGTGGACGTCGGCTGTGGGACGGGCGCCACAACCGTCGCCGTGGCGCGCCGCCTGGGTGCGGATGGCAGCTGCCTCGGGATCGATCTCTCGGAGGCGATGATCGACGCCGCGCGCGCCCGCGCCGAACGGGACGGAGTGTCGGCAACCTTCCTCTGCTCCGACGCGCAAACACACGTCTTCGAGGCAGCTACCGTCGACATGATCATCTCGCGCTTCGGCGTCATGTTCTTCGACGATCCGATCCAGGCCTTCGCGAACTTGCGTGGCACCGCTGCCAACGGCGCCGAGCTCCGCTGCATCGTTTGGCGCAGCCCTGCGGACAATCCCTTCATGACCGCAGCCGAGCGAGCCGCCGAGCCGTTCCTGCCGGGCGTCTCCAAACGGGATCTGAACGAGCCCGGCCAGTTTGGGTTTGCAGACCCCGCCCGGGTTCGGGAGATTCTGACCGAGAGCGGATGGCGCAGAGTCGAAATTGCGCCGATCGATGTGCCCTGCGCCTTTCCCGCGTCGGGATTGGAGCTCTACGTGAGCCGTCTGGGACCGGTGGGCCGGGCGCTGCAGACCACGGACGACCGGACCCGCGACCAAGTCCTCGAAGTAGTCCGACCCGCCTTTGATCCCTACTTACGCGGCGCCGAAATCCGATTCACCGCCGCCTGCTGGATGATCGGTGCGCGTTCCTGCTGATGCTGTTCGACACCGACGCTCCGGGTCGTCCCATCGAAGGTGGTACCTGTGAAGCTCGAGTCCGGTAAGTTCCTCGACCGGGTTCCTTACGCGCGCGTCGGCGCGAAGCCCGATCCGATCCTCGTGCTCGCCGGCGGACAGGCGTTCGTGCAGCGCCCCACCCGCGAGCGCATGGAACGCGATGCCGGCCGCGTGGCGCGCCTGCTTCCTACGGGCAGGAGCTTCCTCCTCCTCGGCTACGATCCGGCGCTGCCCGGGGGCGACAGCCTCGATGGAATCGTCGCAGATATCGTGGCCATCACCCGGGAGATCGGTGCTCCCCGGCAACTCGTCGGCATCTCCTACGGCGGCGTGATCGCGCTGCGGCTGGCGGCCCAGCACCCAGACCTCGTCTCGGCGCTCGCGCTGCTCGCCAGCGCGCACGACTTCTCGGCCGAGGGGAAGAGGCGCATCGAGCGGCAGATCGACTGTGCGTCGCGGGGCGACCTCGCCGCGCTCGTCGAGGGCTACGCCAGCGTGTTCCGCCGGCCGTGGCTCAACGGGCTGCTCCGGGTACGCCTGCGGGCTCGGCGCGGTCGGCTGTCCGAGACGATGAACTCTCCACCCACCATCATCCGTGGCCTCCGGGCGATCCTCGACCCACGCCTCGCCGACACCACCCGCCTCGCACGAGTCACCGCCCGCACGCTCATCCTCGGTGGCTCACGAGACCAGTTCTTCGGCGACGGCATGCTCGAACGAACCGCAGCCGCGTTGCCGAACGCGTCGCTCGCGCTGTTTCCCGGTGAAACGCACATGCTTCCGGTGGAGCGAGCACGGGCCGTGGCAGCGCGGCTGCGGGCGTTCCTCCGGGACTAGGCGCTGACGGAGCCTGCCATGCCACCGCCGCAGGTCACCATCCGACTTCTCGGCCCGGACGACGTTGCCGTCCTCGACCACGTGGACGAGAACGTGTTCGACCACGCGGTCCAGAAGTGAGCCCGCTCAGCGCACTGGGTCTTCGCCGTCCGGGGGCGGGTCACCGCCGGCATCGCACCGCTCGATCTCGGTCGCGACCGTCCGGTTGAGCAACCGGCCCATCTCCTCGATCTGGTCGAGGCGGACCGGTACGCCGGACAGGGAGCCCAACTCCAGGATCAGGTAAACCAATGCCGTCGCGAGCTTGCTCTTTCGCACCATCTCTCCTCCTTGGGGGTCCTGGACACCTGGGGGGAAAGACCGTGCGCGGGAGGCCCGCGATCCAATGGCGAGGAAATACTCTCTGCCGACCGAAGGCAACACGGCTCCTCGGCCGTCGTCTCGGCCCTGGCGGGCGGAGGCATCAGTACGCAGCCACCCTCTGGCAAGGCGGGCATCGCACTCGCCGCTCCCAGTCCCGCCACGGAAAGCAGAACCAGCGCGACGAGCAGGAATGCAGTGACTCTGCGCATCAGGCGACAGCCTAACATCCACCGCTCCCGCACCAAGACACGGTGCATTGGAGCGGTCCTCGGAAGGCGGTCTGGGTGGGGTGAGGGCTGTGCCACCCTGCCCCACCCGCTCGGAGCCGAAGCCGCCGCCCGGCGTTGAGCTGGTAGCCGCCCAGGGGGCGGAGTGCTAGACTCGCCCCACCGTGCAACTGCTAAGTAGCGGAAACGTGGCCGGGGGCCCCGGGCGCGCAGGGTGGATTGCTGCGCGCCCCCGGCGGGCAGGGCTCTCGACGCCATCCCCAGCCACAGGCGGACATCGCAGTGACGCCTCCGGGTCGGGGCGGTGTATTCATTCCAATCTTTCTGCAAGGAGACCTCATGTCGTTTCGATCCCGCTTCCGATCTGTTTTCTTGCTCGCTCTGGCGGCAGCTCCCCTGCTCGCCGCGAGCCAGGCCGAGGCCGCGCCCGCTGAGGACGCCAAGTCGGGGAAAGTCCTCGCCGACAACGGCTTCCGCCCCAAGCCCAACGGCTTCGGGTTCGAGAACTGGGGTGGCAACCAGTATCCGTACTCCGACCTCACCGCCGACGACGCGGCTCTGCTCTTCGGCGAGAGGGTTTGCGCCCGCATCGACGGCGGAAAATGCGTACCGACGCCGGCCGCCAAGCTCTGGATCAAGGAAATGAACCAGATGATGAAGGGCGGCCATTGTGAAGGGATGGCTGCCCTGAGCGCGGCCTTTTACGTCAAGAGCGAGACCGTGGACAGCTACGGGGCGAAGCTGCCGTTCGCCCTCAAAGCGACCAACGAGGAGCTGCTGCGCACCATCTCGACCTACTTCGTCACTCAGGCGCTGGAGCCGGTGAGCACCATCACCCAGAAGACGCGGGGTTGGAAGCTGCAAGCGATCGTCGACCACTTGATCCAGACGATCTCCGCCGGCGGCGACTACCCCACCCTCGGGATCTATGGCGCCGAGGGCGGCCACGCGGTCACCCCGTACAAGGTGGTTCTGATCGGGGACGGGCTCTACCGGATCTACGTCTACGACAACAACTACCCTGGAGCCGAGAACTTCGTCGACGTCGACGTCAAGCGGGATCGCTGGGTGTATGCCGGCGCTGCGCTCAATCCCAGCGAGCCGGCCAGCCCGTGGCAGGGGGGTGCCGGGTCGATGGACGTCACCCTGCTCTCCCATCGCTACGAGCCGCTCCATTGCCCGTTCTGCGGCCAGCACAAGCCGCCGCGGCGGCCGCAGGCACCCCAGCCCGCGGCCAAGCCGAAGCCGCGGCCGAGCCGCCAGCCTTCGGTCGCGGCGAGCGACTACGCGGTCTTCACCCCGAACCGTTGCAGCCAGATCCAGGCCACGCGCAAGAAGGACAAGAAGCGGGTCCGCATGGGCCAGGCCGGGCTCGAGAGCCAGCTCGAGGGTGCGGCCATGGTGTCGCTGCGGGGAGCCCGCGGCTGCTTCGTCCGGCTCCCGGCCGGCTCGGAGTACGACCTGGTGCTGGTGGACGACGGCCGTCCGGTCTACCGGCCCCTGACGGAGCTGGTCGTCTTCGCTCCCGGCAGCGTCTACTCGATCACCAACATCTCCGTCCAGGTGAGCGTGAGCCAGTCGTTCAGCTTCAGCCAGAGCGGCTTCTCCTACCAGGCGGGCGGGCGGCAGAGCCCGACGCTGCGGGTGGCCGGTGATGCCGCCGGCACCAACGGCTATTACGAGGTGAGCGGCTTCATCCTCAGCGAGAACAGCCAGTTCACGGCCGAGCGCAGCAGCGGTGGCCAGATGGCCTTCCACGCCGACGGCGTCGACCGCTTCGACATCTACGCCGAGGCGGTCGGTGAGGAGGAGACGGAGGTCTTCGACTTCGAGGGCGTGGAAGTCGGCGAGGACGGTCAGGCCCTGCTGTCGGTCGAGGAGGACGGCGACATCGAGCTGGACCTCGACAGCGACAGCGACGGCTCGGGGGACGAAGAGGACCTGGACGACGACAACGACGGCGTGGTGGATGCGCAAGACCTCGACGACGACGGGGACGGCACCCAGGATGCCGAAGAGCCCGCCGACTTCGACGACGACGGCATCCCCGACGCTGCGGACTTCGACGATGACAACGACGGTGAGCTCGATGCGGAGGACGCCGACGACTCGACCGAGGACCTCGAGGACGAAGACGAGGCCGGCGACGACGAGGATGACGAGGGCGAGCTCGAAGAGGACGAGGCCGGCGACGACGAGGACGACGAGGCCGAGCTCGAAGAGGACGAGGCCGGCGACGACGAGGGCGACGAAGCCGAGCTCGAAGAGGACGAGGCCGGCGACGACGAGGACGACGAGGCCGAGCTCGAAGAGGACGAGGCTGGCGACGACGAGGCCGACGAGGGCGACCTCGAAGAGGACGAGGCCGGCGACGACGAGGACGACGAGGGCGAGTTCGAAGAGGACGAGGCCGGCGACGACGAGGATGACCAGGCCGAGCTCGAAGAGGAGGACGCCGGCGACGACGAGGGCGAGATCGAAGAAGACGACGCCGGCGATGATGACTCTGGCGACGACGAGGCTGAAGAGGACGGCGGCGACGTAGCGAGCGGCGCCGTGGGCTGGGTTACGGCTCGCGCCTAACCCAGCCTACGAGGCTGGGCGCTCAGAACCCGAGCGCCCCACCCACCGTCCAGATCGTCTCGTCCTCCTGGCCGATGTCGTCGAGAATGTCGAGGGCCACGGAGCGCTGGACCTGGGCGCGGAGCGAGAAGCTGTCCGTGACCTGCCAGGGCACGTTGACACCGACCAGCAGGTCGTTGGTGCCGCTGCTCTTGTCCACGAAGTAGAGCTGCGCGTTGTAGTCGAAGTCGTAGGACAGGGCGGCTGAGAGGTCGAGGCTGGCCTTCTCACCCAGTGGGAAGCTGTGGCCCAGAGCGAGGGTGACGAAGGTCGAGTCCAGCAGGTCGATGTCGCGGTAGATCGTCAACGTCGGGGCCAGGGCCACGTCCGCCGAGAGAATGGCGTAGAGCTCGGTGGTCTCGAAGTCGCCGTACTCCGGCGGATCGGGATAGGTGTAGAGAATGCCGCCCACGGTCAGCGAGAGCTTGTCGTTGGCGAAGCTGAAGGTGTAGTCGAGGGTGTAGTCGAGCTCGCGGTAATCGTCGGTCGAAAGGCCGGCGGCCAGCTCGTCGCTGAAAGTGCCGGCATAGCCCCACACCGAGGCCGACAACCCCCCCCAGCCGAAGACCACCCGCGGCACGTGCACCGGCTCGTCGGCCAGGACATCGATGCCGCGAAAGAGATAGATGCTGCTGTAGTCGTAGGCCACTTCCAGGCTCCAGCTCTTCTCGTCCTGCTGAGCCGCCAGTGGGCTCACAACGAGGCTGATGAGCAAGGCCCCCAACATGACACGCACGGTTCTCACCACCATGACCACCTCCTCCATCAGAGTTGCGGGGCGATGCCCCCAGCGGATCGGCAACGGAATCGCGGCGAAGGATAACCCAGGCGGATTAAGGCGAACCTTACGGCGGTGCACACATCGAGAGAAAGGTAGAAGCTCCCGCACCGCCGGGGCGGACGGCGCGGGAGCCTGGGCGTGTCACTGGACCGTGCCGGTCACGTTGAACGCGTAGGAGCCCTCGTTCGAATCGTCCGAGAGGATGGTGACCACGCCGCTGTAGCTGCCCGCGCTGGCGCAGAGCAGGCGGACTCGGAAGTAGGAAGTGCCGCCCGCGGGCACCGGCGTCACCGGCGTCTCGATCTGCGAGAAGCAGGTGCCGGACACCAAGGAGGCGGCGTTCGAGAGGTTCAAGGCCGCGTTGCCGGTGTTGCGGATCTGGAAGCGCAGCGAGGTCGGCGTGCCGGGCGGCGTGGTGCCGAGGCTCACCGTGCTGCCCTGCGGCACCTCGACGCCGTCGGCGTTCTTGAACACGCCGATCTCCGGCGCCGGCGGCTGGGTGATCGTGCCGGTGACGCTGAAGCTGTAGGGGTTCTCGTTCGGGTCGTTCGAGCCGATCGAGACCGTACCGTTGTAGGTGCCGGCATTGGGGCACAGCAAGCGGACGCGGAAGAAGGAGCTGCCGCCGGCCGGCACCGGAGTGACCGGCGTCTCGATCAGGGAGTAGCAGGTCCCCGACACCAGCGAGCCGGGGTTGGTGAGGCTGAGCGCACCGTTGCCGGTGTTGCGGATCTCGAAGCGCAGCGAGCTCGGCACCGAGGGCGTGGTGCTGGGCAGGACCACCGTGCCGCCCTGCGGCACGGCACTCCCGTCGGCCACCTTGAACAGGGCGATATCGGGCACGCCGACCACGGTGACGTTGACCAGAGCCGAGGAGCCCTGATTGCCGCAGGCGTCGAGGGCCCTGGCTTGCAGGCTGTGGGCGCCGGCTGCGACGTTCACGGTGCTCCAGCTCGCCGAGTAGGGCGCCGTGCTGTCCTGGCTGATCTGGACGCCGTCGGCGAAGAAGCGCACCGAGCTGACGCCGACGTTGTCGCTGGCGTTGGCGGTGATCGTCACCGTGCCCGAGACGCTCGCGCCGTTGGCTGGTGAGGTGATCGAGACGGTGGGGGCGAGGGCGTCGCCACAGGTGACGACCAGGTTCTGGCTGCTGCTGCGGCTCTGGCCGGCGCCGTCGGTCACGGTCAGGCCGACCGGATAGGTGCCCGGGCTGGCGTAACTGTGGCTGACCGTGAGGCCGGAGCCGATGCCGCCGTCACCGAAGGTCCACTGATAGGAAGTGATTCCCACGTCGTCGGTCGAGCAGGAAGCGTTGAACGAGCAGTTGAAGCCGTTGCAGCTCGCCGTGAAGCAGGACACCGGCGGTGCGTCCGCATCGAGGAAACCCGAGTACAGCAAGAGATTGGGCGAGCCGGCTCCGAGGTTCGAGAGCTTGCCCTCGCTCGCCTTGTCGACGATCGCCTGGGCCACGGCGGCCGGCGAGGCGCCCGGATCCGATTCGAGGTAGCGGGCCGCCACCCCGGCCACGTGCGGCGAGGCCATCGAGGTGCCATCGATGGTGTTGGTGGCCGAGTTGCTGTTGAACCAGGCCGAAAGGACGGCCACGCCCGGGGCGAAGAGATCGACGCAGCCGCCGAAGTTGGAGAAGTCGGTGGCGCGAGAATCCGAGATATTGCTCGCTCCCACTGCGATCACTCCCGACATCGGCGGCAGGGTCTCGGCGCAGGCGTCGCGATTGTTGTTGCCCGCGGCGACCACCACTGTGGTGCCCCCGGCGAGCAGAGAGCCGATGGCGGTCGAGAGCGCGCTCGACGCAGAGGTCGTCAAGCTCATGTTCACCACCGCCGGGAGCTGGCGGTTGACCACCACCCATTCGACCCCGGCGAGGATGTCGGACGCATTCCCCGAGCTACCGCAGCCGAAGACCCGCACGGGGTGGATCGTCGCACCCTTGGCCACGCCGTAGGAGGAGCCGCCCAGCGTGCCCGAAACGTGCGTACCGTGACCATTGCAGTCCTCGGTGTCCGAGAAGCCGGCCACGAAGTTGGCGCCGTTGCCGACTCGGCCCGAAAACTCGTTGTGGGTGCTGCGCAAGCCGGTGTCCACCACGTAAGCATGGACACCGCTGCCGGTGGTGCTGAAGTTGTAGGTGTTGTTCAACGGCAGGTCCGATTGATCGATCCGATCGAGCCCCCAGGGGGGGTTGGGCTGGGAGGCCGCCAGATGGGCGACACAGTCCTGCTCCACCCAGGCCACGGCCGGGTCGCTCGCCAGCCGCTCGGCATCCGCAGCTTTCAGCCCGTGCACTGCATAGCCTTCCAGGGCTTGCTGATACACGTGGCCGACCTCGCCACCATAGGCGGCCGAGAGCTCGATGGCGAGATCGGCCGAACGCACCGCCTCGGCACCCGCCGCCTTCGCCAGCACGACGACGTAACTGCCGGGAATTGGCTCGCATTCGTCGCTCACCTGCACCAAGCCCGCCTGGGCGTTGCTCGCGAACCAGGCGATCATCAACAAGGGTATCCACAGTCTTCTCATTCCTTCTCCTTTCGGACGGACGCCGGGCTTCGCCCTTCGGATCGATCACATGCGATCCGTGGAAAGTGGCGGCGCCGAACGCGCCCGTCTCTACTCGGGAATGCGCAGGAGAAAGTGAGAATCAGTCATGCGCAAGGGGGTGGCGGACCAGCGGCACGACCATCCGGGGCCCCGGCGGGGGGATCACGCTGACCCGCGGCTCGACCGCGAGCCGGCGGAGCGACGGGAGCTCGTCCACCTCGAGCTCGTTCGCCACCTCGAGCCGGACTGAGGGGGGTCGGGCTCCTCTTGACAGTCGTCTCCGTCTCGTGTGTACTAGTTGTGTCAGTACACCAGATACGGCCACGACCGGAGCCCTGCCCCTCATGATCCAGATCGTCACCGGCGACTCGCGACCCCTCTTCCGGCAGATCGTCGATGGTCTGACGCGCAAGATCCTCTCCGGGGAGCTGCCCCCGGGCAGCCGCCTGCCGAGCGTGCGGGGCCTCGCGATGGAGCTGACCATCAACCCCAACACCGTGGCCCGGGCCTACACCGAGCTGACCTCGGAGGGGCTGATCGAGTCCCGCCACGGCGTGGGCGTCTTCGTCTGCGAGCCCCGCCAGCGCCTGAGCGGCGAGGAGAGGGAGCGCCGGCTCGAGGAGGCGCTGCAGCGCTTCCTGGGCGCGGTGGCCCCTTTGGGCTTCGCCCCCGAGGAGATCCTCGACCGCCTCCGCCACGAGCTTTCCACCTACCGATCCGCTACCAAGGAACGTCCATGACCCTGATCGCAACCCGAACCGCGCCCTCACCGGCCCTCCTGCCGGCAGCGGGGCCCGAGCCCGTCATCGAGACCATCGGCCTCACCAAGCGCTTCGGCCCCAAGCTGGCGCTCAACCAGCTCACCCTCGCCGTCCCCCGCGGCGGCATCCACGCCGTGGTCGGCAGCAACGGCGCCGGCAAGTCCACGCTCTTCCGCCTGCTCCTGGGCGTCGCCACGCCCAGCCTCGGGCAATGCCGCGTGCTCGGGGTGGACAGCGGCCGGCTCGACCCGGCCACCCGGGGACGCATCGGCCTGGTCACCGAGGAGCACACCCTGCCCGGCTGGATGACCGTGGCCCGCCTCGCGGCCATGCAGCGCAGCCTCTACCCGAGCTGGAGCGAGGCCACCTTCCGCGAGGTCGCCGGGCACTTCCACCTGCACTCCGGGCAGAAGGTCTCCCAGCTGTCGCGGGGCGAGAGGGCCGGCTTCACCGTCGCCCTCGCCCTCGCCCAGGGCCCCGAGCTGCTGATCCTGGACGAGCCCACCCTGGGCCTCGACGTGGTGGCCAAGCAGGCGGTGCTCGAGTCCCTGCTCTTCGCCGGCCGGCGCGAGGATCGCACCCTGCTCTACTGCTCGCACCAGATGGACGAGATCGAGCGCCTGGCCGACGGGCTGATCGTGCTCGAGCGCGGGGAGCTGGTCAGCCACTCGACGCCGGAGAGCTTCTGGGGGCGCATCGGCTGCTGGGTGGTGGCCGGGTTGGTGCCGCCGGAGGTGGTGGTGGAGGCCATCCCCGGCCTGCTCCAGCGGCGGGTGGTCGACGGCCGCGAGCAGCTGGTGGTGCTCGACCCGGACCCCGACTTCGGCCGCTGCCTCGAGCGCCTCGGGGTGCCGGGGGCCACGCCCCTGCCGATCGGCTTCGACCGCGCCGTCAACGCCTTCCTGACCCGCAACCACCTCAGCCCGGACGGCGCCGTCGCCGCCCCGAGGAGCCACTGATGCGAGCCCTGATCGCGAGTGAGCTGATCCGCTACCGCCCCCTCGCCGTGGGGGTCGCCCTCGCCCACCTGGTGGTCCTGCGCCTGGCTGCCACTCTCTCCCCCCTCTTCGCCCCGGACCTGGCCAAGCTGGGCCTCGCCCTGCTCGTCTACGCCGCCCTCGGCCTCGCCCTGGGCCTCTTCCAGCTGGGTTCGGCCCGGCGTCCCGGCCAGTGGACCTTCCTGATCCACCGGCCGCTGTCCCCCGGACGGATCTTCGGGGCCCTGACCGCGGCCGGCCTGCTGCTGCTGGCCGGGGTGGTGGCCCTGCCGCTGCTGGCGATGACCCTCTGGTTCGACCTCGCCACGCCGCAGTGGGTGGACGGCCGCCACTACCCCCTCGGCCTCTACGCCTGGGGGATCGCCGCCGGCTGCTACCTGCTCGGCGCGTTCGTGGCCCTGGCCCGCAGCCGGGCGGCCTTCCTCGCCGGGGTCCTGGTGCTCTTCTTCCTGACCCGCGAGGCACCGGGCCTGTCGGTCTTCGTGCCCCTGCTCCTGGTGCTGGCCTGGCTCGGGCTGCTCGCCCGGGCGGCCTTCAAGCCGGACCTCGGCACCCCTCTCTCCCGGCCCGGGGCCGTGGTGGCGAGCGCGCTGCCCATCGGCTACGCCCTCTTCCGCGGCTGCGCCGCCGCCGTGCTGGTGGCGAGCTCGCTGGGCACCAGCGTCGCCGAGAAGGGCATCGGGGGCTTTTCGAGCTTCGCCTGGAACGACTACTTCCCGGCGGGCACCAAGGACCACGTGGACTACCTCGATGAGCGCAGTGCCCTCGAGCACGGCCTGGCAGCAGCCGACGCCGACCCGGCCCTGGCCGAGCGGCGCCGCCACCTGCGCGCCCAGCTGCCGCTGGCGAGCGTCCTCGAGCTGCCCCCACGGGGCATCGAGCGCTGGGCCGAGCGCCACCAGCTGATGCTCGGCGACGGCCGGCACGACCTCTACGATGACGAGACCGGCGTGCGCTGGAGCTTCCAGCACGCTCCGATGCTCTTCCAGGGACTGGACGGACGCACCGGTGAGGCCGTGGGCTGGTTGGGGCTCGCCGGGCCGGTGCCGGGGCCGGTGGCGAGCGTCCCCGCCGGCCAGCGCTTCCCCGAGGTGCCGTACACCGACGGCGAGCGCCTGGTCTTCACCCGCAACAAGATCTGGCAGGTGGACTTCACCCGCGCCGCCGTGGACCTGCGCTTCGAGCTACCGCCGGGCGAGACGCTGCGCACGCCCGTCGCGGCGGCGGAGACCTTCGTGGTGGCGGCGTCGGATCGCACCCTCTACTTCTTCGAGCCGCGGGACCTGAAGCGCCCCGGCGTGCGGGTCGAGCCCTCGGTCCGCGTGGCCCTGCCGGCAGAGGCGCGGCACATCGCTCGCACCCTGGTGGCCGAGCTGGTGGACGGCTACCTCGTCACCTTCGTGCTCGGGCGGCAGAGCGAGCAGGATCGCCACCGGGCCGAGCAGGTGGTGGTGGAGGTGGGCTTCGACGGCCGCCACGAGGTGGTGGCCCGGCGCCCCCTCGGCCAGGGCTTCCCGGCCTGGCACCGGCACCGCGGCTTCTGGCTCTCGCCCTTCTTCCAGACCGCCCACGACCTGGCCTGGACGGCGATCGCCCCACGGCGCGACGCACGGGTGACGCTCGGGGAGATGGCGGCGAATCCCCCGCCCTCCGGCGTGCTGGCCCTGGCCGGCCTGGTGGCCCTGGTCTCCGCCGCGGGCACCGGTTGGGCGGCGAAGCGCCGCGGCCTCGCCCCCCGCCAGCGACTGGCCTGGACGGCCGGGGCCCTCCTGCTCGGCCTGCCCGGGTTGCTGGCCTTCCTGGCCCTGACGGCCAAGGACGAGGCCCTCGACCTGCCGGCCCCCGAGAAGGGCCGGCGGCCCCTCGCCATGCCCCGCCTGGCCGGGGAGCAAGGGGGGCGGGCGTGAGGGGGGTGGTGTGGGTGGTGGTGCTGGAGCTGGCTTCCTCGTTCCCACGCTCGGCGTGGGAAGGCAGGCCGCGAGGGGCTGAAGCCCCACGCTACGTAGACACGTCCCTCCGGGACCAGGGAGAGCCATCCCCCGTCGCGAAGCGACGTGGTTACGTAGCGTGGGGCTTCCAGCCCCTCGCGGCGTGCGGGAGCAGCCGGAGGCCACCGAGCGTGGGAACCAGGGAAAGGCCGGCTTCCTCCGGAACCCCTCTCCCGGACGGGAGGCAGGGGAGGGTCGGAAGAGGGGCAGGGGTGAGGGTCCCCCTCGACCTCTACCTCGAGCAACCCCGCATCCGCGAGGCCGTGCTCTCCCCGGCCGGAGACCGTGTCGCCGCCCTGCTGCGCGAGCCCCGGGGCGTGAGCGTGTGGGTGATCGACCTCGCCGCCGGCGGGCGGCGGGAGAAGCGCTTCGAGAGCCGCATGGTCGAGCGGCTCCACTGGTCCGCGGACGGTGAGGGGCTGGTGCTCGAGACCGTGGACCGCCTGGCCTTCCTCCCCCTCGCCGGCGGCCGGCCGACCCTGTTCCTGCACCTCGATCCGCTGCGCGAGCAGCGCTTCTCGGGAATCGACCTGACCCATCCCCGTCACGTGCTGGTGAGCGAGAAGGAAGCCGAGGGACGGTTCCGCCTGCTGCGGGTGGGGGTGGACGGCGGCACGGAGGTGGTCTTCGCGGGGGACCAGCCCATCCGCCGCTTCGTCCTGGACCGCGAGGGGCGCCTGCGGGTGCTCCTGCGCGCGGCCGAGGCCGCGGGCGGCCGCCCCGAGCTGGTGGTCGAGCGGGTCGATGGCCAGGGCCGCCGCGAGGCGCTGCGCTGCGACGCCCTCGACGCCTGCGAGCCCCTGGCCGTGGACGGCTCGGGCCGGGTGCTGGTACGCGCCCGCCTCGATGGCGACTTGCTGCGGCTGTGGGCCGTCGACCCCGCGACCGGCGCCCGCGAGCCCCTGACGGCGGACCCCGAAGGCTTCGCCGACCTGCGCACGGTCGAGCTCGACGCGCAGAGCGGCCGGCCGCTCGCCGCCGTCTACGACACTGACCGCCGCCGGATCTACGGCCTCGACGCCGAGGTCGAAGGCCACCTCGCTCCCCTGCGCCGCCGCTTCGGGGAGGCTAGCCTCGACCTCCAGGGCCGGGCGGGCGGGCCTTTCTGGTTGCTGCTCGAGGCCGGCCCCCGGCTCCAGCACCCCCGCTACCACCTCTACCACCCCGCCGCAAAGAGGCTGGTACCTTTTCTCGAGGCCGAGCGCGCCAGCGTGCCGATGCTGCCGGAGGGCCGGCTGGTGGCACCGCGGGCCGTATCCTGGCGGGCCAGCGACGGCATGCTGCTCCACGGCTGGCTCACCACTCCGGCCGGCGTGGACCCGCGCACGGTGCCGCTGGTGGTACGGGTGCACGGCGGGCCGTGGAACCACGTGCGCTCGGGCTGGAGCGCCCTGACCCAGCTGCTGGTGGAGCGCGGCTACGCGGTCTTCGAGCCGAACTTCCGCGCCTCGACCGGCTACGGCCTGGCCTACACCACAGCAGCCAAGGGAGACTTCGGCAACGGCCGGGTGCAGGGGGACATCCTCGACGGCCTCGACGCCCTGCACGCCCAGGGCATCGGGGATCCGCAGCGCGTGGCGATCGTCGGCCACTCCTTCGGCGGCTTCTCCACCCTGGGCGGCCTGGCGTTCACCCCCAAGCGGTTCCGCGCGGGGGTCGCCTCGGCGCCGTCGATCGACCTGCTGCGCACCCTTTCCGACCTCGACGAGGAGGAGCTGCAGGGCAATGGGCTGCCGCTCAAGCGGGTGGTCGAGCAGCTGATCGCCTTCGAGGATCCGCGGGTGGCCACCGAGCTGCGCCGCAAGTCCCCCGAGGCCCACCTGGCCGCGACCGAGCGCCCGCTGCTGATCTTCGCCGGCGGCCAGGACGAGAGGGTGGACGTCGTGGACGTGCAGCACTACGCCCAGGCCCTCCACGACCTCGGCCGGGACGTCACCCTGGTGGTCGACGAGACCCAAGGCCACAACTTCGAGACCCGCCTCGCGATGCGTGCCTACCTCACCCTGACCGAGCGGTTCCTCGGCAAGCACCTGGGCGTGGCGATGGAGCAAGAGGAAGACCCGGAGGTCGAGACCTACCTGCGAGGCGTGGTGCGGCTGGGGGGCGGGTGGATTGCCACCTCAGACGAAGCGCCCTAGCTGAGCAGGCTGGGTCAGGCTCGCCCGCGAGAGGTGACCCAGCTCCTCCACCCCCGCCGCCAAGAGCTGGGTTTCGGTGCGCTCGAGCCAGCCTACGGGCCTCCCCAGTAGCCGCGTCCCTCACTCCACCCGCTTCGCCGGCACGTCGCGCCCGGCCTGGTGTAGCACCAGGCCGGAAGCCTTGCCGTCCGCAGGACGCTCGAAGGTGATCCGCACGTCGGCCACCTTGAGGAAGAACTCCAGCTCGCTCTGGGCGAAGAGCTCGGCCTTGGACTGGCCGGTGGGCTGGACGAAGAGCTGATCGCCTTCGCGGGTGACCACCAGGTTGAAGCCGGGTGCCAGCTCGTAGCTGCCGGCGTAGACGTCGAAGAGGGCCGAGTCCACCTTCACGGCCTGGCGCTCGCTGGGCAGCGGCTCGTCGGTGCGCACGCCGTAGCCGTCCACCCCCATGCTGGCGAGGAAGTCGAGACCGATCACTTTCCCCGTGGCATCTCGCCGGAAGCGCAGTCGGGCGGCGCTGTCGCGGAAGAACAGCTCGTCCTTCGCCGAAGCCGCGATCTCCGCCTTCGCACCGCCGTTGCGTTGCGAGTAGAGCTTGCCGTTCTCGTGGGTGATGGCGCGCGTGGTCGCGGCGTCGAAGCGGTAGACCGCCACGTACTCGTCGAGCACCTTCGGGTCGAGCGCCAGGGCCGGCCGCTCCTCGAAGGCCGCGCCGATGGCCTTGGCCGCGATGCCCAGCCCCAGATCCTCGGGGCTGCGCTCCGCCCCGGGGTTGTTCGACAGGATCGCCACGTAGAGCTTCTCCTCCGGCACCCGCACCACGTGGCTGGAGAAGCCGAAGATGTCGCCGCCGTGCTCGATCACCTTGCGATCGCCGTATTCGAAAGTATTCCAACCGTAAGCGTAGTGGGCGTTGGCGCCGGAGTTGAGTTTGATCGGCGTGAACATCCGCTCCAAAGTCCGTGGACGCAGCAGACGGCCGGAGGCCAGGCCCTGCTCCCACCGCCACAGGTCGTCCACGGTCGAGAACAACGCTCCGGCCGAGTAGGGTTGCGTCATGCTGAGGTAGGCGGCCCGGCGAAAACCGTTCTCATCCCGGCCATAGCCTTCCGCCCGGCCGGGAATGACCTCGGACTGGCTGCCGTAGCGCGAGCGCTTCATGCCGAGGGGCGCGAAGATCTCCCCTTCGACGAACTCCTCGTAGGTCTTGCCAGAAACCTTTTCGATCACGGCGCCGAGGAGGATGTAGGCCGAGTTGTTGTAGGCCCAGCGCTCGCCAGGCTGGAACTCCAGCGGCTTGTCCTTGAACAGGCCGATGAGCTGCTCGAGGGTGATGTCCTCGCGCACGCGGGGAATCCACTCCGGCAGGCCGGTGTAGCTGGGGATGCCGGAGACGTGCGTCAACAGGTGATCGATGGTGATCTTGGCGCCGTGGGTGGGATAGTCGGGGAGGTGCTTCGTCACCTCGTCCTCTACGGAGAGCAGGCCCCGCTCCTCCAGCATCAGGATGGCCGCCGCCGTGAACTGCTTGGTCACCGAGCCGATCTCGAAGACCATGTCCGGCTGGATCGGCACCCCCAGCTCCAGCTCGGCCAGGCCGTAGCCCTTGCGCAGCAGCACCTCACCGTCCCGCACCACCAGGGCCGCCGCGCCGGGACCATCCGCGGGGTAGTTGGCGGCGAGCGCCGCGTCCGCATACCGCACCAGCTCATCGTTCGAAGGCGGCGCCGCCACGGCGGAGACCGCCGCCAGCGCCAGCATCAGCAAAGAGGCTCCGAGGATCCGCATCCCCGGGCCGGGGTTCCGAGGGTTCATGGGTGGACTCCTTTCATCCACCCACCGATACGGCGGCGGGGCGAGGGGGTTAACAGGGGAACAGCCGGGCCAGCTCGATCTCGATCATGCTCCCCCCTCCCCCACCGCCTCGACCACGATCCCGGTCCGCTCGGTGAACCAGCGGCGGGGATGGAGGAGGATCCAGTCGCGGTCCTTGCGGTCGAGCTCCAGGCCCAGGGCCCAGCGGCCGTATTGGGCGAGCAGTTGGCCCCGTTTGCCGCCGGGCTCGAGGCGCAGGCGGGCGTCCAGGCCGAGCTTGCCACCGCGGACGTGGAGGGTCTCGAGATCCAGCCGCTGGCGGGCCACCGAGAGGCGGGCCGTGCCCTCGACCTTGTCGACGGTGAGGGCCTTCGCCACGAAGAGCGGCCACGATCGCCGCTCGGTCAAGAGGTCGACCAGGGGGCCGGAGTCGCGCAGGCGGACGCGGACGCCGGCTTCGAGGTAAGGCGTGGCCCGGGGCGTGACGGTCCCCCTCTCGATGGTGAAGGTGCCCCACCAGCCCCGGCTGGGCCGGGCACCTCCCGAGACCGTCACCCCCGCGAGCCGCACGGTGGTGCCGTCCAGCCCGAAACGGCGGGCGGGTAGGTCGGCGCTCGAGACCACGGTCGCGATCTCGAGGTCGCCGGCGAGGCGCAGCCTCTCGAAGGCGAGCACCGCCCGCGGCGCCGAGATGCGCAGCGAGCCCGTGCCCTGGCGGCCGTCCGGGCTCTCGAAACGCGCGGCGACCTCGGCGCGACCGCTCAGGATCGCGAGACCCAGCCGGGCCGGCAGGTGGACGTTGTAGGTGCGCAGGTCCGCCACCTCGCCGGCCGGGAAGTCCACCCACACGCCGCCCAGCCGGAGGGCGCCGTCCAGCCGCCGGTCGGTGGTGGCCAGCCTGACGGAAAGCTCTTTGCCCACCAGGTAGGGGTCGGCCTCGCCCTCGCGTCGCACGGCGAAGCTCGGCAGCCGGGCCGCCAGCTCCAGGCCGGCCGCCCCTTCGGGCACGCTCCAGACGAGGCTGCCGGCGCCCGTGGCGTGGTAGCCCAGCACCCACACGTCGAGGGGGCGCGGCATCAGCTCGAAGGAGCTGCCGGGCCGCATCTCTCCGGCCTCGAGCCCGGCCGCGAGGCGAAACGGCCCTTCACCGCCCCGCAAGCGCAGCCACTCGACGCTGCCCAGCCAGGGGTCGAGGATGGAGAGATCGGCCAGGCCGCCGTCGAGCGTGACCCGGCCGCTGGTGTGGGGAGCGAGCTGCCAGCCCCGCTCGTCGCGGTAGCGATAGGGCGTCAGCGCCACGTCCAGCCGGCCGCCCAGGGCATCGGCCGCCAGCCGGTCGCCAACGTGGACCTGGCCTTCCTCGACGACCAGGGTCGAGGGGAAGACCTCGGCCGTCTCGCCGAGCCGCACGCGGAAGCCGCCGCTCGCCGACAGGCGGCCGGTGAGGCGAACGACGTCCAGCCAGATCTCCCGCACCCCCGTGAAGGAGACGTCGGCGAGCTCGACCTCGAAGCGTCGCCGCGCCTCGGTTCCTCTCGGCACCACCTCGATCTCCGGCAGCGAGGGCAGCGCGGCCTCGACCTCCGGGGGCCGCGGCGGCTGGTCGCGCCGGGTGAGGCGCAAGTCGATACCGTCGCCGCGGGCCCCGGAGAGCACGAGCCGCCGCCCGAGCAGCGCGGGCAGGGAGATCCAGCCACTCGCCCGGTCGGCGTGGAGCCACCAGTCCAGCCGCGGGGTCTGCCCCCGCAGCTCGAGCTGGGTGGCCCGCCAGAAGCCGGGAAAGGGGCTGAAGAGGCACTCGGCGGTGATGCGGGTCTTGCGGTGGGGTGCCCGGACCAACCGGGCGAAGCTCTCGGAACGCAGGTAGGCGTTGGCCGCCACCAGGTAGAGACCCTCGAGGAGCAGGGCGCCCGCCAGGACCAGGCCGAGGACCCGGACCAGGCGCCGCCCGCGGCGCGGAAGCTGGGGTTCGCTCATGGAGTCGAAAGCAGAGGCATTCTACGTCCCGCTCGCCGGCAGCGCGCGGGGCGCCGCCCCGCCATGACGAGCAAAAACGTCGCTATCTAACAGTAGTTACGTTCATGCAGTCTTGAGTCCGTTACACTGACCTGCTACCCTGAATCAGCGTTTCTGTTGGGCAGCGTCGAAGTTGGCGACTCCGGGCTCCGGGAATGGCTCTCGGTGCTCTTTCGAGGAGGTTCTCATGAGGCACAAGGTCTCGCTTCTCGTCGTGGCTCTCGCTCTGCTGACCGCGCCCGTGCTCACTGCCGACACCGTGATCACCCGGGGCATCGACGCCTTCACCACTCCGGCGGACGGCAGCACCTTCGTCAGCTTCGCCAACAACCCCCTGCCGGCGGGGTTCTTCTGTGAAGGCTCGGCGCCGTTCACCGGCACCGTCGCCTTGAAGGGCAAGGCGATCGCCACCGACTCGAAGAAGCTCCCCGCCTTCGACACCGTCGTCGAGCGGCTCGACGACGCCGCCTTCAACGAGCAGGGCGTGGCCCTGACCCGCGTCCGCCTGAGCGCTCTGTCGCTGGTCGGCACGGCCCCGGTCCAGACCTCCTGCGGCAAGTATCGCGTGGTGGCCGGCCTCAACGGCCAGCAGCGCGAGACCGTGATGCGCATCACCCGCGAGAACGAGCTGGGCGGCACCTACGTCTCCCCGCTGGCGGTGGACACCAAGGTCATCTTCGTGCCGATCCAGGGCAACACCTCGCCCCGGCGCACGGTCAGCGTCAGCATCAACTTCCCCAGCCACGCCCCGACCCCGTGGGCTTTGGCGCGCGCCCCCGAGGGGGCCCTGCAGCGGCCGTTCCTGATCGACACCAACGGTGACGGTCACCCCGAGACCTCGGTCAACGGTTCCGGCAACTTCCTCCCCGGTGTCCGCCACACCGGCAGCGGCATCCGGGCGGGTGCCGGTGGCACCTACATCTGCCACGACAGCGGCACGGGCGAGGAACACTGCTACTGGTCCTCGTGCGGCGGCGACTACATCTGCCTCGAGCCCTGAGCGAAGAGGGCGGCCACGGGGGGGCCGCCCCTTTTTACGTCATCCCGACCGGAGCCTGCTCAGCAGGCGTAGCGGAGGGATCTCTTCCTCGCGGCACCACTCCCAGGGAGATCCCTCGGCTACGGGCCTTCGGCCCTTCGCTCGGGATGACGGCGGGGTGGTAGGGGCAGGCCCCCGTGCCTGCCCCATCCCCGGCGAAGAGGGCGGCCACGGGGGGTCCGCTCCTATCTGAGCACCACCTTCTTCGACACCTTCCCCGCCTTGATGCTGTCGTAGGTGACCGTTACCTCCCCTTCCCCCTGCACCAGGAAGAAGAGTTGGCGGGTGCTGAAGCCGTCGACGCCGGGCACCATCAGGCGCTCGGGGCGGTGCTCCTGGACCTCGATCTTGTCGAGGTAGGGATCGTTCACCAGGCCGCTTGCGATCACCTTGGCGCCGCTGACCGTGGCCACGTCCTGGCGGTGCAGCTTGTTGTTCACGGCCACGGCGGTCATCGACGGGATGGCTCGCTCGTTGAGCACCGGCACGGTGATCTTCCACAGCCGGTCTCCGGCCTTCTCCACCTTCACCTCGCCGATCGCGAGCTTCGGCAGGTGATGGGCGTGGAAGAGCACGAAGGCGTTGCTGCGGTGCGTCTCGTCCTCCACCGCCCAGCTCTCGGGCACGCGGCCGACGTCGCGCTTGAAGCCGCCGACCTCGATGGCTCCGTACTGCGGATGATCGTAAGGCTTCCAGTCCACCCACTGCCGGCCGTGGGTGAGCAGGTCGTTGAACTTCAACATCTCCTCGTCACTCACTTCGCCGTCCTTGTCGAAGTCCGCCGGCGGGTTGTACATCTCGTTGGTGAAGGCGAGGGCGCCCATCAAGCTGTAAAAGTGATCGGTGGTGCCGCCGTGGACGGTGTAGAGATCCTTCCAGGAGATCAGGTAGCGGTAGCCGGGCAGCAGCTTCTCACCTTCCTTGGCGATCAGGTCATAGGCCTTCAAGTCCTGCGGCGGGTAGGCCGGATCGGCCTTGGCGCCGGGGCCACGCAGGATCATCTGGCCGTTGTTGTGGTAGCTCTGCACGGCCGCCAGGTTGGGATGGGCCAGGGCCCAGGTGGCGATGGCGCGGGTCTCGGGGATCGACAGGGGATAGTCCCCGGCGCCTGGCTGCACGTAGCGTGGCTCCCAAGAGAAGCCCCAGGTGCGGTTGGGGTCGACGTAGCCGATGGTGTCCTCGTTGACCCGGCCGTCGCCGTCGTTGTCGAAGCCCTCGTTGGGCAGCCGGATCCAATCGCCCAGCTCGCCCGGTTCCAGGCGCACCAGCAGGCGCGAGTCCTTGGGATCGAGCTTGTGGGTGCCCTGGCCGAGGGGGACCCGCTTGCGCATGGTGGTGATGTGGCCGTCGCCGTCGAGGTCGTCGAAGCCGTCCTCGTCGGCGAGGCCGTCGCGGTCGTCATCCACGGGAACCATCACGGTGCGAGGGAAGTCAGCGTCGGAAGGTCCCCGGAACCACAGGCTCCGGCCGTCCGGATTGACCACCGGGAGCACGTAGAAGACCGCGCGGTCGAGCAGCTCGGTGACCCGCTCGAGCTTGCCGTAGCTTCCGAGCAGGTAGTCCACGGTGTAGAGCGCGGCCTCGGCCCCCTGCACCTCGTTGGCGTGGGTGTTGCCGTCGATGTACATGGCCGGCTTGGCAAGCTCGGGCCCGGTGGCCGGGTTGGTGATCGTGATCATCCACAGGTCCCGGCCCTCCCCGCTCTTGCCGATGCTCTCGAGACGGGTCCAGCGCGGATAGGCGGCGGCGTAGCCCTTCAGGAGATCGACGATCTCCTCGTAGGTGTGCAGCCGGTTGAAGCTCGCCGCCGGCGGCTTGCCCTGCGGCGCGATCGGCGCGGCGAACGAAGGGGACGCGGCCGCCAGGAGCCCCAGGGCCGCGAGGACGATTCGAGTCGTGATCGGTCGCATGGCGGTTACGCTCCCTTGCCCACGGTGACGGTCTTCTGGTCGCGGCCGGCGTTGTCGGTGGTCACGTCGACCACGATCTTCGCGCCGGGCCGGGCCCGCACGAGCCATTCGCCCGTGAGGGTACCGCTGGTGCCTTCGAGGCGGTCGGCAACGGCCACCGGGTACCCGGTGACCATCTCGACGTCCACGCCGGTCTGCAACCTGAGCCGCACCGGCAGGTGCACCTGGGCCCGCTCGGCCATCTTGGTGTGGGTGGCGAGGTAACCGCGGTTGGCGGCCACGGCCTTCACCCGGTAAACGCCCCCGCCGAGGTCGGAGGCCTCGAGGGAGAGGATCTCCACCTTCGCCAGCTTGCCGGCGAGGTCGAGCACCGTCTCGGTGTGGGCGATCAGGGCCGGCCGCAGGACCTCGTACGGCGGGGCGATCTCGACGAAGGGATCGAGCCCACCGACCTCGGCCTTCGTGCCGTCCGGCAGGGTCACCGGCGTCCAGGCGACGAAGCCGCCCGGGGCGTTGGCGTCCACCCAGGCCAGCACCTCGCGCTCCCGGGCCCCGGCCTCGCTCGGCTTGCCGGCGCCCCCGCCGCCCCCTCCCATCTGCTTCATGCGCTCGGCCATGGCCTTGGGCGTGATCTGCCCTCCCTTCAGCATGCCCACGACCATCGCGCCGGTGAACTGCGCCGGGGCCTTGTTCTCGCGCAGGAAGGCCTCGATCTTGGCCTCTCCTTCGGCGATCAGCTCGTCACTGCTCATGCCGGCGAGCTTCTCGAGGGTCAGGGCTTCCTCCCCTTCCTTGGCCCCACTCTTCTTCTCGGCCTTGGGGATGCCCCAGACGTCGAGCTCCAAGGCCATGGCCCCGTACTGGTAATAGAGCCAGGGGGTGAAACCGCCCTTGCCGTACTGGGCCGCCGGGCGGTCGGCCGAGAGGCCGGCCTTCTTGAGGCGCTCCTTGTAGCTCTCGGCGAACTTGTCGAGGTAAGCCTGGTCTCCCCCGTCGACCTTGGTGGCCGGCCCGGCGCCCAGGAACTGCTGGAGCTGGTCCTTGGTGATGTTGTTCTGGCGCACGAAGGGGAGGGTCTGGGCCACCGCCCAGATCTCGTCGATGGTGTACTCCTGCTCGGGATCGAAGCTCATCATCCGCGCCGCCTGGGGCGGCACCTTGAAACGCTGGGTGCCGAGGTCGCCCCCACCGCCCAGGCTCTGGGGCGCAGCGAGCAGGTTGTTGGCCGGGCCGTAGACCAGGGCGAGGGCGACGTTGCGGCGCGCCAGGAGAAAGTCCATCAGGGCCTTGCTCTCCGGGGCCCAGCTCGGCCAGGGGCCGGCCTTGGGGGTGGCGTGGGGGAAGGCGTGGGGGAAGTTGCGATCCGGCGCGATGCCGTCCGCGCCGTCCTCGTTGGGCTCGCCGTCACCGTCGTCGTCCTTGCCCTCGGCAACCACCCGGAAGGCCCCGGCCCGCCCCTCCATCGAGTCCGCCTTGACCAGCACCCGGGGATCGGTGGCATCCGGCACCCAGCCGCCGGTGGGGTCCGGGATGCGCAGGAAGGTGATCAGGCCGTCGCCGTTCAAGTCGTCGGCCGGGTCCTCGCCGGAGAGGCCGTCGAGGTCGTCGTCCACCTGCAGGGTATTGCCGCCGCGGCGCTCGCGCAGGGGGGCGAAGAGGGCGTCGTGGGCGTCCGGGTTCAAGGCCGGGGCGACGTAGAAGGTGTGAGTGGCGAGCAGCTGCGCCGCCGGGCCCTCGGCCGGGGCGGCGAGCAGAGTCGCGATCAGGTCGAGGGCGGCCTCGGTGCCGGCGTTGTGGGAGCCGGCGACGTTGGCGCCCACGAAGACCGCCGGGCGAGCGTCCGGGTCCACCGGGCCTGGGGCCGCGATCCGGGCCACGTGAAGGGTGCGGCCCCCGGCCGACTTGCCGATGGCGAGCAGCTTCACCAGCCCCGGGTGCCCCTGCCCCCAGGAGGAGAGCTGAGCCTCGACCTCGGCGAAGGAATGGTAGTCCTGGTACTCCAAGCCGGCGACCGCCGGCCCCGCCAGAGCCAGAAGGCCCAGCAAGCCGGCAGCCACCCGCAGAAAAGCAGACGTTCTCCTCACGAGCACCTCCTCCAACGGGAATGGGTTGGGAGCCGGGCGGCTCCCCGGAGGTTCTACGGCGGGTGGGGAGGGTGGTTTCAGCGCGGGAAGGCCGAGCCGCCTACCGGGGGCCCTGCTCCGCCCCGGGGGGCTGGTCGCTCACGGAGTGGCCGCGCCAGTACAGCGAGGAGCCCAGCGGCCGCGGCACGTCGGTCAGGGTGAGCTGGCGCGGGTTGGCGTCGAGGTCGGTGAAGAAGGCAGAACCGTGGGAGTAGGTCGCGCCGCACTGCCGGCAACGAAGGCCCCGGATCTGGATCTTCGCCCCCAACACCCCTCTCGCCACCAGCAGGCCGGCGATGACGACCAGCAGGGCGAGGAGCACCCGCCCCGGGGGCAAGAGCTCGCTGGCGACCCATTGCACCAGGGCGACCGCCGGCAACCAGAGCAGCACGACCTTGACGAACCTCCAGCCCTTGGCCGCTCCCGGCTCTGACCAACGTTCCCAGTAGACCCAAACCAGCGCGGCGAAGACCATCCCCGCCGCCAGCAACGACACGACGGTTGGGGATGGGAAGAGCCCGAGCGCCAGCCACCCCGCCACCAGCGCCAGCGGCGAGGCGAGCAAGGCCGCCTTGCCGAGCCGCTGTCGCGTCCTCTCGATCTGCTGGTGATGGTCGGGCGCCCACCACGGATCGAGCTCGAACGAGCCGCAGGCGTCGCAGTAGGCGTAGTGCCGGTAGTACTGAGTCGGTTCGATCTCCGGGTCGTTGTCGCCGGTCGTATAGAGATGCGGAACGCTTCCCATCGAGCCTCTCCCATCGCGGTCGTGGTCCGGAAACGGGGTGGCCTGGTCGCCACGGTGCGGTCGGGATGGCCAGAATACCGCGCCTCAGGGCAGCTCGGCCGCGCCGGCTCGCGGAGCAGCTCCAGGAGCCTCGGTAGCGGGAGGGCTAGAGCTCGTCCCAATCGGGATGCCAGTGCGGGTCGAGGCTCTTGAAGTGGCCCGCCGGGCAGGTGCCGCCGCCGGTCGACGAGATGTTCCAGTGGGTGGCGCAGTAGAACTTGCCGCAGGGCCGGCAGAAGCCGGCGTCGTCGTAGAGCCCCGTCGCGGCGATCTTCTCGGTGTCGTAGTCGGGGCCGCCGAAGGCCGCGAGAAAAGCCTGTGCGCGCTCGGCGGAGATCGGATCACCCTGGTCGCTCGGGCCGGGCGAAGCGAAGTTCATCCCACACAGGCCGGCGAAGCGCAGATACCAGACGCCCTCCCGTTCCCAGAGGTACATGCGCGCGGCGGGCACACCACACACCGAGCAGGGCGTCGTCAACGAGTGCCCCCGAACGCCCTGCGCCCGGCCTCGAAAGGCCGAGGTCCGGCGCCGGATCAGGGAGGCCAGCCTCTCGAGCAGGCTCATCGGCCGATCATGCCAGGTGGGGAGCGGCCGGGGCAATGCGACCTCCGGGCCGGCGATGGCCGAGTCCGAGAGGGCGACGCATGCGTCGCCCCTACATCGACAACCATCCTTTTCCTCTCCTGCCCACGCAGAACGTGGGAACGAGCGACAACCTCCGGTCCCCTCGCCGCCCCGCGGCTCCGCCCTCCTACCTGCCGGGCGCAGCCTGACCTCGGGCGAGGCGGAAGCCGAGGTGGCCGCTGCGAATGCCCGGCGAGGACCAGCGCCGCGCGGCTGCGCGTACGTATCTCGCATAGTCGTACCAGGAGCCGCCACGAAACACGCGGTTCGCGCCCATCTGAGGACCACTGGGGTTCGAAGCTGGATCAGCCAAGTAGGCACCGTTCCAGTCCTGGCACCACTCCCACACGTTGCCCAACATGTCGAAGAGACCCCAAGAGTTCGGCGTCTTCAGCCGCACTGGCCGAGTCCCCGCTCTAGCATGAGGGTACTGCTTGTCCACCCAGTCCGAAGAGTCGTGGCCACCCTCTAATTCGAAGCCTACGCCGCTGTTGCCCCCGTACCAGGCGATCAAGTCCAGCACGGGCCCGTTGTTGGCGCCCAGGACCTCCAGCTCCCCCGCGTACGTGCTGGTCTCTGTCCCCGCCCGGCACGCGTACTCCCACTCCGCCTCGCTCGGCAGCCTGGCCGCCAAGCCGGGGATCACGCCGTTCAACTGCTCCAGGAAGCGCTGGCAATCCTCCCAGCTCACCTGCTCAACCGGCCGATCAGGAGTCTGGAGCCGACTGGGGTTCTCCCCCATCACGGCCTGCCACAGGGCCTGCGTGCAGGGCACCTCGCCGAGCCAGAAGCCCTCGGTCAGGGTGACCAGGTGGCGGGGGCCTTCGTCCTCTCGGCGACCGGCTTCGCCTTCCGGGGAGCCCATCCAGAACGTCCCCGGAGGAATCCAGCGCAAGCGGTGCGAGACCTGTGCGATCTCGAAGCCCACGAACACCCCGTACCGATCCTCCCCCCACTCCGCGGCCCAGCTGGGCGGGATGCCGCGGTCGAGGGGGTGGGAGGCGGGGGAACCGGCAACCCTCACCTCACTCGCTCCCTCTCCCGCGGCGCCGCGAGGCCCGGCGGCTCGGTGGCGCCGGCTCGTCCCTCGCCGGGCTCCACCGGCTCGCGGGCCTCGGTCTCACCCGGGCTCCGCCCGCCTGCCGGGCGCACCTGACCTCGGGCAAGGCGGAAACCGAGGTACTCGACGCGGAAGTCCGGCGAGTGCCAGCCCCGCGCGGCTGCGCGCACGAACCCCGCGTCGTCGTCCCAGGAGCCGCCCCGAAACACGCGGTTCGAGCCCATCTCAGGCCCTCGGGGGTTCACCATTTCCTCGGCAGCGTAGTCTCCCTGCCAGTCCTCGCACCACTCCCAGACGTTCCCGAGCATGTCGTAGAGGCCCCAGGCGTTCGGCCGCTTCAGCCGCACCGGCCGCGTCCCGGCCTTGGTGTGAGGGAACTGCTTCTCAGGCCACTCTGAGGAATCGTAGCCCTCCTCCAGCTCGTAACCCACACCGCTGTTGCCGCTGTACCAGGCAATGTCATGCAACAACGGCGCATTGCAGGTTCCCAGGATCTCCAGCTCTCCCGCGTAGGTGCTCGTCTCCGTGCCCGCCCGGCAGGCGTACTCCCACTCCGCTTCGGTCGGCAAGCTTAGCTCCAGGCCCGCGACCCGGCCGTTCAACTCGCCGAAGAACCGCTGGCAATCCTCCCAGCTAACCCTCTCCACGGGTCGATCCGGAGTCCGGAACCGGCTCGGGTTCTCACCCATCACCCTCTCCCACAGGGCCTGGGTGCAGGGCACCTCGCCGAGCCAGAAGCCTTCGGTCAAGGTCACCTGGTGGCGGGGGCCGTCATCGTCCCACCGCCCGGCCTCGGTCTCCGGCGAGCCCATCCAGAACCGGCCCGGGGGGATCCAGCGCAAGCGATGGGCAACCTCCTCCACTTCGAAGGCTGCCCACAGCCCGAAGCGGTCCCGCCCCGCGGCGCTGGCCCATGCCGGTCGCTCGAAACGGCGCAGCTCCAGCTCCTGGCGGTCCGTGCGCAGCAGGAGGGTGGGGCCGAGCCCCGCGGCCGGTGGCCGGCGGTCCGGGCGAGCGGGCTCGTCCCTCGCCCGACTCCGCCCGGAACCGCGGCCACCTCCTGCCTGGCCTGCCTGTGCGCCCTGACCTCGGGCAAGGCGGAAACCGAGGAACCCGTAGCGGATGACCGGCGAGTTCCAGCCCCGCGCGGCCGCGCGCACGTACCCCGCGTCGTCGAACCAGGAGCCGCCCCGAATCACGCGGTCCGAGCCCACCTCGGGGCCCCGGGGGTTGAGGACTGTCTCGGCAGCGTACTCACCCTGCCAGTCCGCACACCACTCCCACACGTTGCCCAACGTCTCGTAGAGGCCCCAGGGGTTCGGAGCCTTCGCCTTGACCGGGTGCGTCTCGCCCTGGCTGTTGCCCCGGTACCATGAGATGTCTTCCAGCAGAGTCGCCTCCCCGTCCTCCAGAATCTCCAACTCCCCGGCATAGGTGCTGGTTTCGGTCCCGGCCCGGCAGGCGTACTCCCACTCTGCCTCCGTGGGCAACCTCAGGCCCGTGGCCGACTCGCGGCCGTTCAGCTTCGCGAGGAACCGCTGGCAATCGTCCCAGCTCACGCTCTCCACAGGGCGGCTCGGTCCCTGGAATCGGCTGGGGTTCTCACCCATCACAGCCTGCCAAAGAGCCTGTGTGCAAGGCACCTCGCCGAGCCAGAAGCCCTCGGTCAACGTCACCTGGTGGCGGGGGCCTTCGTCGTCCCATCGGCCGGCCTCCGTGTCCGGGGAACCCATCCAGAAAGTGCCCGGAGGGATCCACCGCATGCGATGGGAGACCTCCCCCACCTCGAACGAGGCCCAGTGGCCGAACTGATCCTGACCGAAGGCGCTTGCCCACGGGGGGCGGGCGGGGGCCGCCAGCCGCCTGGATCCAACCGCTGGCACGAGGGAGGGGAGGTCCAGCACCGCAGTGGCTCGGCGAGAATCCGAGTCCAAGGGAAGGGGCCGACCGAAGGCCTCCGACTCGAATGCCACGGCCACCACCGGCAGGCCGGCTACCAACTGGCCGAGCGGGCTGCCGCCCTGGATCAGACCGGTCTTCTCGCCAACCGGGAGAACGCGCAGGCGCGCTCCCTCCTGCCACAGAGTGAACAGGCGCGGCGAGTAGCCTCGGGCCTTCCACCGCAAGGAAACGCCGGCCGGCAGGTTCGCCTCCTCCAGCCTCTCGACGGCTACGAGGTACGCCCGCTGGAGGAATGGCCCTAGCTCCAGATCCTCCCCGAGAGCGGCCGGCACGCGGTCCCAGACGGCCACAAACCACTGGCTCAGGGCGGTCACCAGCTGCGGCTCCGTGCCGCCGGGGTCGAGGAGAGTCTTGGCGACCCGGAGAAGGAAGGTCCGCGACCGCTCTCGCGAGCGGACTCCGACCTCGTCGATCGGCGCACCCAGTGCCTCCAAAGTGGCTTGTTCTTCAGCCCAGATCTCTGGTGCAGCCTCCTCGTGCCAGAGCCGGAGCAGGCTCGCCAGCCGGGCCTGCGTCTCCTTCTCGAGGTCGAGGAACGCCTGCCGCCGTTGAGTGGCGGTCTCGGTGTCCGGATAGGCCGCAGCCCAGGAGCTGCCGTCCACAGAAGGATGGTTCCAAGCATCGATCTCGGTGCCCAGATCCGCCTCGCTCGGGGCCAGCAACCGCCGGGCGGCACGCAACAGCCCAGGCTCGATCTGTACCGCAGGAGAGAGCAGCTCCAGCAATCGCTCGACACGGTCCTCCCGGTCCTCCGGATCGAGGATCCTCCCGATCTTCCCGGCCGAGCCCCAGGGCTTCTGCCAGGAAATGGCTGTCCAGAGCCTGAGATCCGGCCGCCGCCACGAGGACGCTGGGCAGGCCAGTAGGGCACCGGCGACGGCCCCCTGGAGTCGAACCCGACGGCCCAGGGCGGCCCAGGGCTCGCGATGCTCGGCCGTGCCGGAGAAACCCAGGTCCGTCACCGCGAGCAGCCGCTCGCCCCGCTCGAAGTGCGGCAGCCCAGTGAAGAACCGGCCTCGGCCGTCCCGCCATCGTCCTGGGAAGGCGTCGTTGCGCTCCAGGATTCGCAGGTCGCTCTTGCCCCGTTGCAGGAGGAGGCGGGAGAGGAGCGCGGTCTGGTCCCCGGCGAGGGGGCGGAGGCGCTCCGCCCGATCCATCAGGACCGTGAGGCGGCCACCGGAGCGGCGAGCCGGCAAGAACGGCAGCTGCCGCAGGATCCGGCCGCGGCTCCAGAGCTCCAGGAAGCGATGCAGGTCCAGGGTGCGGCTCGGCCGCCAGGCCGGCAAGGCGCGGTTCAGGGCCGGCCACAGCCGGGACCACGGCACGATGGGTTCGGCGCGCGGTCCTTCACCACCGAAGGCCGCGAGCTCGGCGGCCCGGAGGGAGGAGACCTGCGGTAGCGGCAGATCCTCGGGGGGGACCTCCAGATGCTCCACCCGCTCCAACCGCCAGAACGGGATCGGCGCGAAGCTCTCGGGAGGAAGCGATGGCGCCGGAACGGGCTCGGCAGGTGCTTGCCGCCTCTCGGGCTCCGGCCGGGGCTCGGGCGGCGGCGGCGGCGGGGAGGCCTCCCTTTCCTCGAAGCCGAGCTGGCGGGCCAACGCACCTAGGCCCTCCGGGCCCAGGTGCCAGTGGGCGAAGAACAAGTCCGCTCGGCTGGGCTGCGAGCGCCGAAACCGAGGCTCCGACTCGGCCGATCCCTTCAAGGCCCGGCCACCTCCGGGTGTTTGCGCAGGGCGAAGCGGGCGATCTCCTCGAGCCAGGCGAGCTGTTCCTTCGTCCGCCCGGGGTACCGCTCGGCGAGGGCACGCAGCAGGTCCAGATACTCGGCGCCACCGGGCGGGTTCAAGTCCAGGTCTCGGGCGGCATCGCGGTCCTTCGCCAGAAGCTCCGCCGCCCGTTCGAGCACCTTCTCGGCCGCTCGCGAGCCGTAGTGGGCCGCCCCCCACCGGACGAGGGCACGCCGTAGCTCCCGCTCCTCCGTGGGCCAGGCGAGGTGGTGCACCAGGCAGCGGCGCAAGAAGGCGTCCGGCAGGGCTCGCTCCTCGTTGGTGGTGACCACGATCAGGGGCGGAGCCGCCGGGGTCGCCGCGACGGTCTTGCCCCCGGGCACCCGGAAGTAGCCCTGGGCCAGGCATTCGAGCAGGCCGTTTGGAACCGAGGAGTCCGCCTTGTCGATCTCGTCGAGGAGCATCACCACCCCAGCCTCGGGCTTCCAGCCCACGGGCTGGGGAGGCTCGGCAGTGCCCGAGGGCTTGGGGTAGGTCTTCGCCTCGGCCCAGTCGAACGCCCACCACAGGGGACCGGGGCTCAGGAAACGCTCTTCGGCGAGGCTCTCTCGCACGGCCGCGGAGTCGCGGACCCCAAGGGCTCCTTGAATCTGCGCCTCGGCCAGGCGGGCCACGGTGTCGAACTCGTACTGGAGATCCTCCGCCTCGGTGCGGGCATCGACCACCGTCGAAACGAAGGCACGACCAAGTCTCTGGGCCGCGGCACGAGCCAGCTGGCTCTTACCCGTGCCCGGCTCACCGCGCAGCAGCAAGGGACGCCCTGAGGCCAGGGCGGCGTTGATCGCCTGGACCGAGCGAGGGTCGAAGACGTGAAAGGTCCGGCCGAGGGCGCCCAGCTTGGGAAGCTCGCAGACCGCATTGGCTTCGTCCCACTCGAGAAACGTCGGCATTTCGCTCCCTTTCCTAGGAGGCCCGCAAGAGGAGTCGTACCAAGGGCAGGCAAAAGTCCCCCTCGGCCACTAGGTCTTGCCCGGTACGGTTCACGATTCGCAGCGAGGGCAGGTGCTGCGCCACGAGGTCGGCGAGACCTTGGTCTAGTTGATCCTCGTGGGGCTCCAGCAGCACGTAGTAGCGCTTCGGCCTCGTCGGATGGCGGGCCTCTCGGTCGAAGAAGCGGTTGAGCCGGCCGATCACTTCGTCGCGACGTTTGTCCTGGGGGATCTTCAGGTTCTTGAGGTAGCTCTTGTCGACCTCGGGCAAGAGCTTCTCCACCGCATCCTGGAGCAGGTTTCCGAAGGTGCCCTCTCCCATCAGATTGATCTGTCGAGTCTTTGGCCGCGGCAGCGCCCCCTGGGCGGCTGGATGGTCGTCCTCGCGAGTGGGCTTCTGGAACAGGGCTGGACGCACGTCCCGCGCGGACAGGAGGAACTCTGCCACCGTCGGGCTGTACACCGGGAGGCTCACGAGGGACGACCCCGCCGCAACGCTCATCTGCACCAGGCCGGCTTCGTAGAGGACCGGGATCAGCAGACTGGTCAGCTCCTCCAAGGTGCGCGCCCAGGCCAGGTTCTCGGCGGGAATCGAGCCTCGGTCTCGGGGATCCGCCTCGGATCCGAGCAGGCCTTCGTGGGCCTTGTCCAAGGCCACCAGCACTTGGAAGAGCTCGCTCCGGTGGGTCAACTCGCGAAACAGGGCTCCCACCCCATCCTGCTCGTTCAGGGCTTCACCCCAGGCCGGCGAGCCCTCCGGTGGCGGTAGGTTCGCCAGCAGGGAAGCTGCAGCGCCATCGTGCCGACGGAGGAGTGCCTCGATCTTTGCCAGAAGCCTCTCTCGTCGCTGGGTTCTCTCGGCCTCTTCGCCCACAGGGAGCTCCAGGGCTTCGCAGAATCCAGGAGCTTGGACGAGAGCGCTGAGGCAGGTCACGTAGAGGCGGTGCCCATCCCAGCTCTTTTCCGTCTCCTTGACCACACCCGCCAGCTCGCCCCCCACGAAGACCGCGGCCCCGGAGATGCCCTGCCACAGCTCTGCTTTAGCTGGCGCTCCCTCGACGTAGACCTCGAGCACTGTCTGCCCGGCTTGAAGGGAGCCCGTCCTACCGCGAAGATCCGCCCAGTCGTAATTGTCGGGGACGGCCAGGGGCCAGCCCTTGGACCGCCACTCCAGGCCGGAGCCGACGGGGCTGTTCCGGACGCTCGGGTGAGCGACGAGCGGGTCAGCGTCAGCTTCGAGGTGGAGGATGGCTCCGTCCAAGCCGCTCGTTTGGGAAGGCCAGGCAACGCTCGCCGGCAAAGGGTCACCCCGGCGGCCATCCTCGCGGATGCCGAGCTGTCGCCCTGCGCCATGGGCTTCCTCGACCACGTGCCAGGCGGTGAGGATCTTCTTCGGGGTCAGCCAGAACCCCGTGCCAAGCCCTCGCCAAGCGCCGTCGTGCTTGTCGAAGATGCGGACGAACCGCCGCGCCAGCCGGGGATCCAGCTCCTGGCTCATCTCAGGACCTCAGGCAGCTAGCGGCGAAGGTGGATCGTGTCACCAGTGGCGTTCTGCGGTCGCAGCACCAGCTTCAGCTTCTGCACCCGGCTCTCGTCTTCCTTGTCGCCGATGCCGGCCTCGAAGCCGAGCACGCTGAAGCCGAGCTTGCCGGTGCCCTCCCGGCTCACCACCACCTGCAGCTCGAGCTCGATGTCCCCCAGCTCGAACTGGATCTCCTGGCCCTTGCCCTGGCGGACGGCTTCGGCCAGCTCCTCTCGCAGCTGCTGCACCATTGTCGCCAGCCGGATCCTCGAATCCGCCATCTCGACCTCCTGCGCGATCGCGCGAGCCGCTGTCTTACGAAATCCAGGAGGAATGATACCGGATGGCGCCCCGAAGGCTAGCAGCCCGTGGCAGAACCGCTCGTTTTCACGCTGCGGCCTCGTGGGGCTCGGTTGTGATCAAGAAGGGCGGCGTGGGCCGGAGCAAGACCTCGAGAGTCGAAGGACCCGCCCAGAGATTGCGCAGCCGGGCAAGGAGGGCGTCTGGGAGCCCTGAAAGGCCAAGAAGGCGGCCCCACAGACCCCGCGGGGTGCCCGCGCCGAGGGATTGGCGCAAGACCAGGCCGAGGTTGAGCCCTCCGAGGTGGACGAGGAGCCGTTTGAGGATGTTGCCGTGACCGCGCAGGTGCGTTCGTCGCATCCCACCGGTGTCGTAGCCGTGGGCGAAGCCGCGTTCGAGCCGCTCGCCTCGAAGCCGGAGCAGCTGTCGGCCGCGAGGGCCCCGGACCCGGCGACGGTTGGCGTAGGTCAGCGCCTGCTCGTCCCGGCGATCCTTCCAGCAGCGCCGTCCGCGATCCGGCTCGGGCAGATAGGTGCGCAGACCCAGCTGCTCGACCTTCTTCAGCACGCCCCCACTGTGATAGCCCTTGTCGGCCACCAGCTCGGCCATCGGCGTCTCGCTGAGCTGCGAGCTGGCCTCCTCGTCCTCGGCCACCACGGCCAGGTTCTCCAGGGCCTCTTCGAGCGTCGCCTCCAGGCTCTGCGTGTCGCCGCGGTCCGCCGGCTGAAGCGTCACCGCGATCACCGCTCCAGTCTCCAGGTCCACCGCGTGCTCGGCCTTGTGAGCCAGGTGCGTGCGGCCGTCCTTCATCTTGGTGATGCGAGCGTCGGGGTCGTGCGGGTGCTGCCAGTCCTGGTTCGAGCCCTTCTTCTTGCGCTTTCTGTCCAGCCGCGACAGCTGCTCGCGCGTCGGCGTCTCGATGCCCGACTCCTGGGCCAGGCGCAGCAGAAACTCCCGATAGCTCTCCCCGCTGTCGCGGCGCACGATCGAGCGCAGCGCGGCGTTGGCCTCCAGCGTGGTCGCATCGACGCCCAGAGTCTTGGCCCGCAGCAGACCCTTGCGGCCGAGCACCGTCACGATCCAGGCGAAGACCTCCTGGTGTACCTCCACCGGCAGCCGGCGCCGATTGCGCGAGATCGTCGAATGGTCCGGCGTCGACTCCGACAGCTCGTAGCCCAGAAACTCCCGCAAGCCCAGCGAGTCGGCCACCCGCCAGGCAATGCCTCGCTCCGAGTCGATCCCTTCGAAGTAGCCGATCAGCAGCAGACGGAAGTACACCGCCGGCGGCAGCGAAGGCCGGCCCACTCCGTCCGCATAGAACGGCCGACACCGCTCGGCCACGAAGACGTCGAAGCCCTGCTCGCGAAGAAGACGGTTCAGCGCCTCGTAGAACGGGTGCCCCGGACCCTTCGACACTCCGCCCGCGTCCACCCACATCGGACGCTGCTTCTCACCACGATTGCCCATCGACATGCTGCATTCTCTCAAAACCAAGCCCGCCAAGCAGGCCGGCTTTCACCACGGACTGCTAGCGAGAACATTCTAAAGACAGCTCTCTCATGCTCTGACCTCCTAGCAGCTCTGGTCTCCCTGCTCGCCAAAGGGCTCAGCTGATCGAAGTCATTGCTCGTCTGATTGATCCACGTACCTCTGGCATCCGGCTGGACCTCTGTGAAGTCTACCGTACCGATCCTCGTGCCAGTCAGGAAGGCCAGCTTCTCTTCGGCTGTCTCCAGCTCCGGCCTCCTCGCGTAGAAGATCCGGCAGCCCTGGCGCTTCTCTCTCTTGACCAGGAAGCTGATCGCCACTCCGGTCTGGATGCCGAAGACGTTGTGCTTCGTGCCCGAGAGCTTCGGGTTCGCCCGCACGTCGCCACCCAGGTCTACCACCCAGATCTCCGCGAACTCCCTTGCTGCCACCTTCCGGAAGCCATCGAACGTCCGGCTATCGATGAAGCTCCGGTTCGTCACGAACGCCAGGACACCGTTCGCCGCCAGTCGGTCACTCGCCCAGCGGAAGAACCGCGCGTACATGTCATAGAGCTTGGTCTTCTGCGCCGTGCTCTCGGCGATGTAGGTCGCCTTAATCCGCCGGTCGATCTCCGGATACTCACGGTTCTTGTTGTTCTCGTTCTCGTTCAGCTGGTTCGCGTTGTACGGCGGATTGCCGATGATGACGCTGATCTTGCGCCGGTTCTGCCGGCGGATGCGGGCGACGTTCTCTTCCGTCACGCTGCCGAACAGGCTGCCCTGCGTCCCGCTCGTCGCCGTGTGCTCCCCCACGTTGTCCAGCGTGTCCACAAAGCACAAGTTCGGGAACTCCTCGTACTCCCCGGTCAGCGCCGCGTACGTCGCCTCGATGTTCAGGTTGGCCACGTAGTAGGGCAGGATCGCCACCTCGTTCGCGTGCAGCTCCTCCCGGTACTTGTGCTTCAGCTTCGCCGGCTGCCCGCGGAAGTGCTGCAACAGCTCGCAGACGAACGTGCCCGTGCCCGTGGCAGGATCCAGGATCTCCACGTCCCGGTCGATCAGGTTGCGGCCGAAGTGACGCTCACACAGCCAGTCCGCGGATTCGATCATGAAGCGCACGATCTCGTTCGGCGTGTAGACCACCCCGAGCCGATCCGCCGCCTTCGGGTTGTAGACCCGGTAGAAGCTCTCGTAGATCGCCTTCAGAAACGTCTGCTTCTCCGGATGCGTCGAGATCTGTGCCGCGGCCTTGCGGATCGCCGTGTAGTAGGGGGCCAGGGCCTTGAGGGACTGGAACTTGGTGTTGCCGGTGAAGAACGTGGCCTCGAGCTTGTGCAGCTCGCGGGCGACGTTGTTGTCCTCGTGGTAGGTAGTGCCGGGGAACACCGCCGCGAAGACCTCCCCGGTCAGCACGTGCTGAATCAGCATCTCGCGCACGTCCGCTTCGGTCAGGCTGGGGTTGATCGCCCTCTGGGCGTGGGCCAGGAACTCCCGGGCCGCCTGGCGGAAGCCCGGCTCCTCGTCGTTGGCGCGCTCGATCATGCCGCGCAGGGACTCGAGAACCGCCGGCAGGTCGGCCTTGAACTGCTCGACCGCTTGGCGGAACTCCTCGATCTCCGGCCGCTCGAAGGCGAAGAACAGCCGCAGCAGCTTCTCGAGGGCCACCACGTCGTCCACCGGGCAACGCATCACCTCTTCGCCGTGCTGGATCAGCACCGCCTGGGTCGAGTCGTCGAAGAGGATGTTGGACTTCGGGTAGCCGGCGCGGAACTTCTTGCCGATCTCGGTATCGAGGTCGTCCTTGCTGTCCTTGGCCTCCCAGTAGCCGAAGGGGACTCGTAGCGTGTGGAGCAGGGCGCCGTCCACGTAGCGACGCTCCTTGGTTTTGGTCTCGATCTCGTATTCAGCCACGAAGATCAGGTCGTGCGAGCGCGCCCAGCCCTTCAAGAGATCCTTGAACGCCTCCCGCACCACGGACTCACGGTGCGTGCCCGACACCCGCCTCAGGTCTTGGAGCTGGTTCAGGTACTGCTGGATCAACAGTTGGCTCATGGGCGCAGGACGCTCGACGAAGATCTCCCAGGGCTGGGTTCCGCGGTGGGTACGAGGATATAGAGATCGGCAATGTGCGGAAAGAGGGGAAGGGGTCGAGCCGCTGGATTGGATGCGGCGGCCCACTCCCGTGCCCGGGATGCGAGGACCGCGGCGACACGCCAGCAACCCCAACCCACTGAGGACTGAGGGATCCCCCACCCCGCCCGCGTCTTGGAAGTCGAAGGACTATCGACCTCTTGAGGAGGAACGGACGGATGGAAGCCTCGAGCTGCCCGAAATGTGAGTTCGTTGTCGAGCCCGGCTGGACGGAGTGCCTGCGCTGCGGCGTCGTCTTCGCGAAGTTCCGCGGCCATGGGGACGTGTTCGATGCCCGCCGCGTGCCTCCCGCCGGAGTGACCGCACGGCCGCACGAAGGCGACGAGGTGCTGGCGGACCGCAGCGCCCGCCTCGGAGCCCAGGTGGTGGACTTCCTCTCCCTGCTGCCCTTCGCCTTCGCCATGGCCGTGCCCGCCGGCCTGGTCCGGGGCCAGGTGGCCACCGAGGTCAAGGCCGGTGCCGCCGTGGCCATGCTCTTCGGCCTGGTCGGGTTCATCGCCCTCCTGATCTACAACCTGGTCCTCCTCCACCGCCACGGCCAGACCCTGGGCAAGCGGGTGTGCAACGTGCGCATCGTGCGCACCAGCGGCGAGCGGGTCAGCCTGGGGCGTCTGATCCTGCTTCGTGGCATCGTGCCCGGCCTGGTGACCTACCTGCCCTTGGTGGGCGTCTACCTATCCGTGGCGGGCTACCTGCTCATCCTCACCCCCTCACGCCGCTGCCTCCACGACTACTGCGCGGACACCAAGGTGGTGGTGGCGTAGGGCCCTTGACATCCGCCACAGTTGTCGCCATGATCCGCTACACTTGTAGCAGATCAGCGATGAGGTGACGGGTGCAACTCAACGACTCGGAGTGGAAGGTGATGCGCCGGCTCTGGGAGCGAGGTCGCGGCGGCGTGGCCGACCTCCACGAGGATCTGGCGGCCGAGACCGGCTGGGCCTACTCGACGGTCAAGACCCTGCTCGAGAGGCTGGTCGAAAAGGGGGCGGTGGCCATCGAGAAGGCCCGTTCGGGGCGCGTGTTCGTCCCCCTCCTGGCAGAGAGCGAGGCCCGGGGCTCGGCCTTCCGCGCCCTGCTCGACCGGGCCTTCGGGGGCCGGGTCGACGCCTTCGCCCAGCACCTGGTGGAAGGCCGGACCTTGAGCCAGCGCGAGCGCGAGGAGCTGGCGGAGATCCTCGGGGCCGAGGAGGACGCGGCACCCCCGGCAGACCCCTCTTCGAAGGGTGGGCGCCATGACTGAAGCCCCCGAGCTGCTGCGCTCCGCCGGCGCCCTGTTCTGGGCCTGGGTGCCTCCGGCCGCCCTCCAGGGAGGCGTGGCGCTGCTGGTGGCCTGGGTGGTGGACGTGCTGCTGCCCCGCCAGGCTGCCCCGGAGCTACGCGAAGGAGTGTGGGCCCTGGCCCTCTTCAAGCTGGTGCTGCCGCCCACCCTGGCCTCGCCGCTGTCAGTCGCCTCCTTGCTGCCGGCGGCGGTGGCCGCGCGGGCCGGGACCCCCCTGGGCAGCGACCCGGTCTCCTGGGCCTTGCCGGCAGCGGCGGCCTGGGTGGCGGGGGCCCTCGCCTTCCTCGGCTTCGCGGCCCTGCGGTCCTTCCGGGCTCGGCGAGGGCTGCGGCGCATCCGCGAGAGCGCCTCGGCCCGGGACCACGCGGCCCTCGATGGCGCCGCCGCCCGGCTGGGCATCAGGGCCCGGCCCGGTCTGTTCCGCCTCCCCGGCGCGGGCTCCCCCTTCGTGCTCGGGGCCTTCCGGCCGGCCATCTACCTGCCCGCGTCCGTCGGCGAGGCGGAGCTGCCGCACGTGCTCCTCCACGAGCTCGCCCACGTCGCTCGCCGGGACAGCTTGCGCCAGGGAGCGGCGCGCCTGCTCCATGCTCTGTTCTGGTTCCATCCCCTGCTGCCCTGGGCTCGGCGCCGGCTGGCCGCCGCCGCCGAGGCGGCCTGCGACCGGCGGGTCGCCTGCGCCCTCGGCCAGGAGGCTTCCGGCTACCGTGCCTGCCTGCTCGACTTCTACCGCCGCGCCCAGGTGGCCCCCGTGGGCTTGCCGTTCCTGGCTCCGCCGACCGCCCTGCGGCTGCGCCTGGAAGCGATCGCCGGGGCCGGCCGGCAGCGCTCGACCTCCCAGCGCCTGGGCACCGCCGTCCTGGTCTGCCTCCTGGCAGCGGCCTTCCTGCCCATGGCCGCGGTGGCCGAGCGTCGCTCGCTCGAGGTGGCGGAGTGGATCGCCCGCCCGCCCGGCTGTCTGCAGCTGCGCTATCTGGTCCTCCAACGTCTCGCCCGAGAAGCCACCGAGGCGCCCCCGTCAACCGAACCCCTGAGGTGAGCCCATGTCCCCACGTCGAACCCTCGTCGTCGCCGCCACCCTCCTCCTCTGCGCCGGCCTCCGGCCGCTCGAGGCGACCGATCCATCCAAACCGCCCGCCGAGCAGGTGGACATGGTCCAGATGATGGAGCGCATGAAGCAGTTCACCGCCACCGGACCGGAGCACGTGTGGCTCCAGCGCTTCCTCGGCGAGTGGCAGACCGAGACGCGGATCGGCATGCACGGCCCCCAGAGGCCGCCGGACAAGGGCACCAGCCGGGGCCGCTGGCTGATCGACGGCCGCTGGCTGGTGCTGGAGAGCGAGGGCACGATGATGGGGATGCCGGTCAAGTCCTGCTTCGTCCTGGGCTACGACCGCTTCAAGATGAGCTTCGTCACCTCTTTCGTCAGCTCGGTCGATACCGCCATGACCCACTCCGAGGGCGACATCGACCCCAAGACCGGCGCCCTCTTGACCTACGGCACCCTCGACGAGTACCTGACCGGCGAGCACGACAAGATGGTCAAGTACGTGTGGCGCTTCCCCGACGAAAACACCATGATCCTCGAGATCCACGACCTGCCGATCGGCGAGACCGACGCCAAGGTGGTCGAGGTCACCTACCGACGCAAGGCCGGGAGCGCACGATGACCGGGATCACCATCAAACGCCAGGTAGCCGCGCCCCGCGAACGGGTCTTCGCCGCCGCCACCGACTTCGCCAACGCCGCGAGCTTCATCCAGGCGATCGACAAGATCGAGATGCTGACCGAGGGGCCGGTGGGCGTGGGCACTCGCTTCCGCGAGACCCGCATCGTCTTCGGCCGGCCGGCGACCGAGGAGATGAAGGTCACCGGCTTCGACCCGCCGGGCAGCTACACCCTCACGGCCGAGAGCCACGGCGCCCGCTATGAAACGGTTTTTTCCTTCGCCGAGAAGAGCGGCGGCACCGAGGTCGAGATGCGCTTCGCCGTCACGCCCCTGACCTTTATGGCGAAGGTGATGGGCTTCCTGATGCGGCCGATGATGAAGAAGATGCTGGCGATGTGCGCCAAGGACCTCGAGGACATCGCGAAGGCGGTGGAGTCAGAGGCCCTTTCGTCGCCGAAGGCGTAGCGCGATCAGTCGGGGCGGCTCGGTGCGGGCGGCCCCGAGGTCTCGCGGTTCTGCCAGTTCGATCAGCTCGAGGCCCGCGGCCAGGCCGCCGTTCACGTAGTCCGCCACGTCGTGCAAGGTGGCCGTCACCCGCTCGCGCACACCGGTGTGGCGGTCGGTGAACTGGGCCTGGCCGCCGCCGAGCTGGCGCATCGGGTGCAGCTCGCAGAGGAAGACCTCCCCACCGGGGCGCAGCGTCCGGGCGCACTGCGCGAAGAAGGGCGCGAGGTCCTCGACGTGCTCGAGCACCAGCATGGTCACGATCAGATCCGCCGCGGAGTCCTCGATCGGCCAGGGCCGGCGCAGGTCATGCTCGAGGAAGTGCACGTGCGCCGCGCTCACCCGCTCCCGGGCCTTGGCCAACATGCCGGGTGAAAAGTCCAGGGCCACCACGGCGGCCGCCCGCTCGGCGAGGAATCGAGTGTTGAAGCCCGTGCCGCAGCCGATCTCGAGCACCTCGCGGCCGGCCAGTGCGAGGGGCAGGTCGCGGAGAAGGGCGGCGGCCCGCTCGCGGGTGCGGTTGGGATCGCTGTCGTAGGTCTGCGACCAGCGGTCGTAGGCGGCGGCGACGTCGCTGGCTGGGGGCTGGTCGGGCATTCGGGTCATCCTATGGCGAAGCTGCGATACACTCGCCTGCACATCCGAGCAAAGAAGGGACTGGACGAGGTGGCTGGTACGGGGATCGGCCTCGTGCTCCCGGGGCCTCCGACCGCCCTTTCGGCTCACCCTGACGAGGGAGGACTCTCATGTCCCGACGGCTCTCGACTCTCACCCTCTGCGCCCTGCTCACCCTGGCCGCCTGCGGCCCCCGACCGGCCGATTCTCCAGCGCCCGGATTCTCCACCAATCCCTACTGCCCTTCGGGGGTAACGCTGTGCTCGGCGCTGCCCGAGCAGATCCTGACCCCCACCGGTTGCAGCACCGCGGACCAGCAGTGCGCGCGAGACTTCTTCTCCTGGCAGACCTTCGTCTCCCTGAACTGGCCGGGCAAGATCGTCAACGCCCCCGAGGGCGTGCAGATCGTCGAGCCGGACCCCACGGCCAGCGCGGGTGACCGGGGCAGCCGGGTGTGGGAGCTGTGGATGGACCCGGACTCGGTCTTCCTGCCCGGCGCCGTCAAGCCCAGCTGGCAGCCCGGTCAGGAGCCGCCAACTCCCTGCAACCAGCCGGGAGCCTCCGGCCGCACCCTGGCCGGCCGCCTGGCCAAGGCCACGGTGTCCTTCGTGGACCTCGACCCGGACTCTTTCTTCACCGCCACCGTCAACCAGCCCCTGATCGACCAGGCGATGAACTTCGTCGTCTTCGAGATCCGCATGAACCAGGGCGAGGTCGGCTGGGTGGTGGACAACTCCCTCTACCAGCAGGAGACCGTCCAGGCCCTGACCACCAGCCTCCAGCTGCCGAACGCGGCCATCGAGGCCAAGGCCGCCTGGCGCATCCTGCCGGCCGAGATGCCCGAAGCGCAGAAGAACCGCTACTACCGCCAGATGGCCAAGATCGTGCTCGACGGCAGCGCGGTCGAAGGCGGCGGCGGCGCGCCGGTCTGCCTCACCCGCGAGCTGGGCCTGATCGGTCTCCACCTCCGGCACAACGGCCTGTGGGGCACCTTCGAGCAGGTGGACAACGTGAAAGCCTCGGACGGCATCACGCCCACCCTGTACAACCCCGCCTGCACCACCTGCGCGACCAACCTGCCGCCCACCGACAAGAGCGGCAAGCCGATCCCCGCCAGCGACTACAAGTGGAGCCTGACCGGGCCCTCAGCCTCCCTCTACCAGGGCTTCCCCAACGTGCCGGCGCAGATCACCCGTGCCCCGGGGCAGGATCGGTTCATCAACGTGCCGCTCAACCACTTCTTCCAGAGCCAGGTGCTCACCGGCACGGTGTGGGCCAACTACATGCTGATCACCACCAACTGGATCGAGCTGCCGCCGGTGTCGCAGCCGATCCCCGCCCTCAACACCTCCCTCGAGCCCTTCCTGCCCTCGGTTTCCACCCTCCCTCAAGCCTGCATCGACTGCCACGAGCTGGCGGTGAACGGCAACAACGCCGCGCTGGGACAGAGCTTCCTGCCCTTCCGCGCCTGCCCGCAGACGCCCAAGCCCGGCCAGAGCCTGCCGGCCAACTGCCTGCTGGGGAGGGTGGACACCCTGGCCTCCCGGCGCTGAGCCGGCGGCCGGTTCCAAACGGCTAACCGCGCTGCGACCGACTTTGTGACCACCGCTCCCTAGCATGGGGGCGGTGTCGATCCAGCTCGAAGCACTCACCAAGCGCTACGGCGACCAGGAGGTCGTCCAGGAAGTCTCCCTCGAAGTCGCCAAGGGGGAGCTCGTGGTGCTCCTGGGCGAGAGCGGCAGCGGCAAGAGCACGCTGCTGCGCATGGTCGCCGGGCTCACCGCCATGGACGGCGGCCGGGTCCTGCTCCACGGCCGGGACGTGACCTTCGAGCCCCCCCAGCGCCGCGAGGTGGGGCTGGTCTTCCAGAGCTACGCCCTGTTCCGCGCCATGACCGTGGCGGAGAACGTCGAGTTCGCCCTCAAGGTGCGCCGGGTCGGGAGCCGGGAGCGCCGCCAGCGGCGCGAGGAGCTGCTCGACCTGGTGGGTCTGGGCGGCCTCGGCGGCCGGCTGCCCCGCCAGCTCTCGGGCGGCCAGCAGCAGCGGGTGGCCCTGGCCCGCGCCCTCGCCCACCGCCCGGAGGTGCTGCTGCTCGACGAGCCCTTCGGCGCCCTCGACGTGCGCACCCGCGCCGAGCTGCGCCAGGCCCTGCTCGACATCCAGCGCGAGCTGACCCTGTCGACGATCTTCGTCACCCACGACCAGGAGGAAGCCTTCGCCCTGGCCGACCGCCTGGCGGTGATGCACAACGGCCGGCTGCTCGAGCTGGGCTCGCCGCGGGACCTCTACCTGCAACCCCGCTCCGAGCGGGTGGCGACCTTCCTGGGCGGCGCCAACCTGCTCATCGGCGAGGTCACGGAGCGGGGCCTGCGCCTGGGCGAGGCCGAGCTGCCCCTGGCCGGCGAGGCCCTCTCCGCCGGCACCCGGCGGGTGCAGGTGCTCTTCCGGCCCGAGGACGTGACCCTGGGCGACCCGGCGGGGGCTCGGCCGGCCGGGGCCCTGGGCCGGGCCCGCGTCGAGCGCGCGGTCTTCCTCGGCGCCACCGAGCGCTTGCGGCTGCGCCTGCCGCCCCTGCCGCGGGTGCGCGCCCTGGCCCCGGCGGCCCCCTTCGGCAGCGACTCCCTGGTGGTCGAGGCCCTACGCACCCTGCCCGAGTCCCGCCGGCTGCCCCTGTCGCCGGGAGACGAGGTGTGGCTGGGGGTCAAGCGGGTCCACCCCCTGCCCCATCCCGGTCTCGCCCTGGTGGCGGCGAGCGCGGGGGACGAGGCCGGGGCCGCCGCCCTGGAGCTGGCCGGAGAGCTCGGCCGCCGCGCCGGCGGGCGGGTCACGGAGCTCATGAACCAACCGTTGGAGGAGGCCCTGCGCCGCCATCAGGACCGCCAGCCGGTGGACCTGGTGGTGTTCGGCCTGGCCCCCGGGGCGGGCCTCGACCGGGTCGAGGAGCTGCTCGAGGCCTCGCCCGACCACCTGCTGGTGGTGCGCGGGGCCGCCCCCCTGCCCGAGCGCCTGCTGATCGGCGTGGCGGTAGGCGAGCCCGGCAAGTCGGACGTGCTCTTCGCCGGCCGGCTGGCCCGCCACCTCGAAGCCGAGGCGCGGGTGCTGACCTTCCTGCCGGCGGGCACCGAAGCCAGGCTCGCCACCCGCTTCGTCGAGGCCAGCGTCCGCACCCTGGGCCGCCTGGGTGTGCCGGCCTCGGGCGAGGTGCGCCCGGGCGAGCCGGCGGCCGAACTGCTCGCCGAGCAGGCCGCCAGCCCGGGCTCCTGGCTGGTGCTGGGAGCGCCCCTGCCCGACCTGCGAGGCCGCATCCGGCTGGGCCGGGTGGTGGCCGAGCTGCTGGCCCGGAGCACCCGGCCGGTACTGATCGTTCGCAACCACACGGAGGATGACCGATGAGACGCTCCGCCCCGTGGCTCACCGCCCTGCTGCTGCTCGCCGTCGCCGGCCCTCTGCCGGGGCAGCAGACGCTGCTCAACGTTTCCTACGACCCCACCCGCGAGCTCTACCAGGAGGTCAACGCCGCCTTCGCAGCCCAGTGGCAGGCCCGGACCGGACAGAAGGTCGAGATCCAGCAGTCCCACGGCGGCTCCGGCAAGCAGGCCCGCTCGGTGATCGACGGCCTCGAGGCCGACGTGGTCACCCTCGCCCTGGCCGGGGACGTCGACGCCATCGCCCGCGCCGGCCTGCTACCCGCCGACTGGCAAAAGCGCCTGCCCAGCAACAGCTCTCCCTACACCTCGACCATCGTCTTCCTGGTGCGCAAGGGCAACCCCCAGGGAATCCGCGGCTGGGACGACCTGGTGCGCCCGGGCATCGACGTCATCACCCCCAACCCCAAGACCTCCGGCGGCGCGCGCTGGAACTACCTCGCCGCCTGGGACCACGCGCTCCAGACCTCCGGTGGCGACGCTGCCAAGGCCCGGGACTTCGTCACCCGCCTGTTCGCCAACGTGCCGATCCTCGACACCGGCGCCCGCGGCTCGACCATCACCTTCGTCGAGCGGGGCATCGGCGACGTGCTGCTGGCCTGGGAGAACGAGGCCCTGCAGGTGATCCACGGAGTGGGCAAGGGCCGCTTCGAGGTGGTGGCGCCGCGGCGCTCGATCCTCGCCGAGCCGCCGGTAGCCCTGATCGACAAGGTCGCCAAGCGCCACGGCACCGAGGCCCTGGCCCAGGCCTACCTGGACTTCCTGTACTCGCCCGCGGGGCAGGCCCTGGTGGCCAAGCACCATTACCGCCCCCGCCTCACCGAGGTGGCCGAGCGCTTCGCGGCGCAATTCCCCAAGATCGAGCTGTTCACCATCGACGAGGTCTTCGGCGGCTGGGCCAGGGCGCAGAAGGAGCACTTCGACGACGGCGGCATCTTCGACCAGATCCAGCGCGCGAGCAGCCGGTGAGCAAGAGCCCGGTGACCCCGAGGCCGCGCCACAAGGGAGCCCCCGGCCGCCTGCCGGGCTTCGGCCTGTCGCTCGGCCTGACCCTCTGCTACCTGTCGCTGATCGTGCTGCTGCCGCTGGCCGCCCTGGTGGTGAAGTCGGCGGGGCTCACCTTCCCCGAGCTGTGGGCGAAGGTGGCCTCGCCCCGCGCCCTGGCCGCCTACCGGCTGAGCGTGCTGGCCTCACTGGCCGGTGCGGCGGTCAACGTGGTCTTCGGCCTGCTGCTGGCGTGGGTGCTCGAGCGCTACCGCTTTCCCGGCCGGCGGCTGGTCGACGGCCTGGTGGACCTGCCCTTCGCCCTGCCCACGGCGGTCGCCGGCATCGCCTTGACCGCCCTGTGGGTGAAGGACGGCTGGCTGGGCCGCTGGTCCACGGCGCTCGGGCTCGACGTGGCCTACACCCCCCTCGGGGTGGCCGTGGCCTTGACCTTCATCGGCCTGCCCTTCGTGGTACGCACCGTCCAGCCGGTGCTCGCCGCCCTCGAGCCGGAGGTCGAAGAGGCCGCGGCCAGCCTGGGGGCGGGGCCGGTCGGGACCTTCTTCCGGGTCATCCTGCCCGAGCTGCTGCCCGCCCTGGCCATCGGCTTCGCCCTCGCCTTCGCCCGCGGCCTGGGCGAGTACGGCTCGGTGATCTTCATCGCCGGCAACCTGCCCGGCCGCTCGGAGATCACGCCGCTCCTGGTCATGATCCAGCTCGAGCAGTACGACTACGGCGCCGCGGCGGCGATCGCCTCGGTGTTCCTGGCCATGTCCCTCCTGGCCCTGGCGGCCACCCAGCTGCTGGCGGCCCGGGCCGGCCGGCACCTGGCCACGGCCTGAGCGGGACCATGAACGGACCCCCTCCCCTGCCCTGGACCTTCCCCCGCCGCTTGCTGCTGGGCGTGGCCCTCGCCTTCCTGATCCTGTTCCTGGGCATGCCCCTGGCGGTGGTCTTCGTCTCTGCTCTCTCCGGTGGTCTCACGGTCTTCGCCAAGGCCATCTCCGACCCGGACGCCCGGGCGGCGATCCGCCTCACCCTGACCGTGGTGGCGGCGACCGTGCCGGTCAACCTGGTCTTCGGCCTGGCCGCCGGCTGGGCGATCGGCAAGTTCCGCTTTCGCGGCCGCAACTTCCTCGCCAGCCTGATCGACCTGCCCTTCGCCGTCTCGCCGGTGGTGGCGGGGATGGTCTTCGTGCTGCTGTTCGGGGCCCATGGCTGGTTCGGCCCCTGGCTCGCCGAGCGGGAGCTGCGCATCATCTTCGCCCTGCCCGGCATCGTGCTGGCGACGGTCTTCGTCACCGCGCCCCTGATCGCCCGCGAGCTCGCCGCCACCCTCGAGAATCAGGGCAACAGCGAGGAGGAGGCCGCCCTCACCCTGGGCGCCTCCGGCTGGCAAATGTTCTTCGCCGTCAGCCTGCCCAAGCTCAAGTGGTCGCTGCTCTACGGCCTAGTGCTCACCACCGCCCGCGCCCTGGGGGAGTTCGGCGCCGTGTCGGTGGTCTCCGGCCACATCCGGGGCAAGACCAACACCCTGCCCCTGCACGTCGAGATCCTCTACAACGAGTACCAGTTCCAGGCCGCCTTCGCCGTGGCCTCCCTGCTCGCCCTCTCGGCCCTGGTCTCGATCGCCGCCAAGAGCTTGCTCGAAGCGCGGGCCCACCGGCCGGAGCGCGCAGTAAGCTAGCCGACCGTGAGCGTCTACCCCCGGCGTGGCTCCCTGGCCAGGCTCCTGATCGGCTGGAACGCCGGCCTGGTGCTCGCCGCCGTGGTGGCGGTGGTGGTCACCGCCGCCAGCCTGGTGGCCCGCCTGGCCCGCGAGGAACCCGGGGGCCCGGTGGCCCTGGAGCCCCTGTTCGCCCGGCTCGGGGTGGTGATCGGCTCGGCGGCCCTGGCGGCGATCGCCATCGGCTGGATCCTCGCCCGGCGCATCGCCGACCCCCTGACCGAGCTGACCCGGGCCGCCGCGAGGCTGGGCGGCGGCGACCTCCAGACCCCCATCGGCCCCCTCGGCGACGGCGAGGTGGCGACCCTCGCCACCACCCTGGAAGAGACCCGCTGGCGGCTGCTCGCCGCCACCAACGAGCTCGAGCGCCGCCAGGCCGAGGCCGAGGCCGCGCGCCGCCTGCGTGACGCCGTGTTGGCCAACGTCACCCACGAGTTCCGCACTCCGCTCGCCGCCCAGCTGGCCTCCCTCGAGATGCTGGTCGAGAAGCTCGAGAGCGACGGCGACCCGGACTCCCTGGAGCTCGCCCGCTTCCTCGAGCGCAGCAGCCTGCGGCTGACCCAGCTGGTCGACAACCTGCTCGAGAGCCTGCGCATCGAGGCCGGCCACCTGGGCATGCGGCGCCACCCCGTGGCCCTCGAAGAGGTGGTCGAGCAGGCCCTGGAGCAGACCGCCCCCCTGCTCGCCCAGCGCCGCCAGCGGGTGGAGGTTCACCTGCCCGAGGAGCTGCCGCCCCTGCTGGGGGATGCGCCCCGCCTGAGCCAGGCCCTGGTCAACCTGCTGTCGAATGCGCAGAAGTTCGCGCCCGCCGGCTCGACCGTGCGCCTCGGCGGCCAGGTGGCGGCGGACGCCGTCTCCCTGTGGGTCGAAGACGAGGGCCCGGGGTTGCCCGCGGGCCGGGAAGGGGAGATCTTCGAGGCGTTCTCCCGCGGCGCCGGTGACGAGCCCGAGCAGAGCGGCATGGGCCTCGGTCTGGCCATCGTCAAGTCGATCGTCGAGCGGCATGGGGGTCGGGTCGCGGCCGAAAACGGCCCCGGCGGTGCCCGCTTCACCCTCATCCTCCCCCGGCCGGAGGCGGCATGAAGATCCTGGTGGTCGACGACGACGCGGACCTCTCCGCCCTGATCGCTTTCGCGCTCAAGAAGGCCGGCTACCTGGTGGTCGAGGCCGCGGACGGCCAGGAGGCCCTGGCCCGCTTCGAGGAGGAGGAGCCCACCCTGGTGATCCTCGACGTCAACCTGCCCAGGAAGAGCGGCTTCGAGGTGCTCGCGGCCCTACGCCGGCGCTCCAAGGTGCCGGTGATCTTCTTGACCGTGCGGGGTGCCGAGGAGGATGTGGTGGCCGGCCTCGACGCCGGCGCCGACGACTACGTCACCAAGCCCTTCAGCCCCCGCTCCCTGCTCGCCCGGGTGCGCGCCCAGCTGCGCCGCACCGGCTTCGAAAAGGCCAACCAGGCGGCCCGCGGCGACCTGGTGCTCGACTTCGACCAGCAGACGGTGAAGGTGGCGGGTGCAGCGCCGGTGCCCCTCACCACGCTCGAGGCCAAGCTGCTCCAGGTGCTGCTGGCCCACGCCGGCACCACCCTGCCCACCGAGCGCTTGCTGTCGGCGGTGTGGGGCTCGCGCGGCGGCGGCGACCGCCAGCTCTTGAAACAGCTGGTGCACCGCCTGCGCCGCAAGATCGAGCCCGACCCGGCCGTGCCCCGCTACCTCCAGACCGCCAGCGGCGTGGGCTACCGCCTCGCCGCGGACGGCAGGCCGGGCGAGGAGGACTGAGGCTCAGAGGTCGCTCCTCGCCAGGCGCCAGCAGGCGAGGGTAGGAGGCAGGAGGAGCCACAGCAGCAGGGAGGCGCCGAGCAGCAGGCCGGCCCCCAGGGCGCCGCGGGTGAAGCGCAAGAAGGCCAGCGAGGCCGCGCCGAAGGCCGTGGTGCCCTGGGTGGCGAGGAGGGCGCCGGTGCGGAAGGCGTCCACCGGGTTGGCGAGCACGGCGACGATCAGGGTGCGCGAGGCGAGCCCCGAAGGCAGGGTGGTGGCGATCGCCAGGGCGGCCAAGTCCCAGACGATCACCGCCCCGAACCACACCACCAGGGCCACGGCCAGGGCGCGGGCCCGCTTCACCTCGGTGGCGCCGGCGGCGATCAGGGCCGCCAAGCCGAGGAAGATGCCGGTGAGCACCAGGGAGCCCAGGGCCACCAGCAGGAAGGTGCCCAGGCCCCCCTCCCCGGCCTGGACGAAGATCACCAGCCCGGCGGCGCCGAAACCCAGGGCCTGGGCCGCGGCGAGAGCCAGGAAGAGCCCGAGCAGCCGCCCGAGCAGCAGCCGCGAGCGGGAGACCGGCTGGGAGTAGAGCATCTCGGCGGCGCCCCGCTCCGGCGTCAGGGCGAGCACGCCCATCAAGAGGGAGACCATCGGCACCAGGAGCAGCACCAGCTGCACCAGCGAGGCGGCGGTGCGGGCGAAGTCCTGGACGCCGTGGCCCCCCGAGAAGACGTAGCCCGAGCCGGCCACCGCCAGGGCGAGAGCGGCGAAGACGGCGGCGAAGATCTGCGTCCAGCGCGAGCGCAGGGCGAGGGTCAGCTCCAGGCGGGCGCAGAGCAGCAGCGGCGAGCTGCGGCGCTCCGGGCGGCTGGCGACGGGCTCGAGAGTGGTGGCGGTCATGGCGATCCCTTCCGGCCGAGGACTTCGGCCCAGGTCCGGGGCGAGCCCCCGGCTGCTGCCGGGTCGGCGCCCCGCGAGGCGGCGTCCGCGTGGGCGATCAGCTGCGAGCGCATCGGCGTCCACAGGCCGGGCACCTCGGTGTAGGTCGCCGACTCCGCCCGCACCCAGGCCGCCGTACGGTGGTCGGCCACCCAAGTCACCGCCCCCTCCCCCACCCGTCCGCCGCCCTCGAAATAGTGGGCCAGGCAGCCCAGGTCGTCGAAGAAGAGGGGCTCCTCCCCCGGCGCCACCACCTGCACGGCGAAATGCCGGTCCGAGACCGCCATGCGGCAGAAGGAGCAGGCATCGTTGGCGGTGTCGAGGGGAGCCGGGGCGGGGGGGCCGGAATGGCAGGCGGCGAGGAGAATCAAGCACCAGGACGCGACCAGCATCGCGAGGCGTTGAAACGCCACGCTAGCTAAACACGTCCCTTCGGGACGGGAGATCCTGCCGCCGTCCCGCCAGGGACGTTCATGCGTAGCGAGGGATTTCAATCCCTCGTGAACGAGGCGCCCCCTCCCCGGAGGCCGCAGAGCGGCCGGACTCGCGTTCCCACGCAGAGCGTGGGAACGAGGAGAGAAAGCTCTCACTTCCCACCCCCCACCAGCTCGCGATAAAGCCCATCCAGCCGGCCTTCTTCGGTCGAGAGGCCGGTGATGGCGGCGCCGCGGCGGTGGAGCAGCTCGAGCACCGCCGGGCGGCGGGCGGCGTGGCCGGGGACGATCAGCTCGTCCCGCGCCCAAACCGCGCCGGGGACGAAGTGGCGGACCTCGTCGAGCAGCTCCGGGGCGGGTTGAGCCAGGCGCACCCGCAGCAGGCCCCGCTCGGCCATGCGCTCGACCAGCTCCTGCTGGCTGAGCACGGCGACCAGCCGGCCCGCCACCAGCACCGCGAAGCGGTCCGCGATGCGCTCCACGTCCCCTAGCTGGTGCGAGGTGAAGAGCACCGTGCGGCCCAGCCGGCGCCGGCGCTCGATCTCGCCGTAGAAGGCACACAGGCCGTCCGGGTCGAGGGCCGCAGTGGGCTCATCGAGCAGCAGCAGGGGGGCGTCCGGCAGCAGGGCCGCGGCGAGGCCCAGGCGCTGGAGCATGCCGCCCGAGTAGGTCGTCACCGCCCGCTCCCCGGCGCCGTTGAGCGAAGCGAAGCGCAGCACCTCGGCCGTGCGCTCCGGGGCAACGCCGCGCAGGCGGCGGTAGAGCTCGAGCACCTCGCGGCCGGTGGCCGCCGCTGGGAAGGAGACTTTCTGGGGCAGATAGGAGAGGCTGCGGCGGGCCTCCGGCTCCCCGGCCGGCTGCAGGCAGGAGCCCACCCGTACCTCGCCGCAGGTGGGCCGGATCAGCCCGGCCGCGGCCTTGAGCGCAGTGGTCTTGCCCGAGCCGTTGGGGCCGAGCAGGGCCACCACCTCGCCGGCCTCGACCTCGAGGCTCAGGTCCTCGACGGCGGTGACGTTGCCGAAGCGCTTGGTGAAGCCGCGGTAGGAGATCATCCCCGCCTCCTCCCTCTCACGAACAGCATCAGGCCGCCACCGAGCAGCGCCAGGGAGCCCGCGAGGCCGCCTAGATCCGCCCGACCCTCGGCCGCCGCGGCCCGGGGGGCGCGCGAGGCCGGCGGCCGGGCCAGGGGGGTCCGGTCCTCCACCGGGATCGGGTCGAGCACCGGGAAGACCTGCTCGGCTGCGGCGAGGGCCCGGGCGCCGGGCCCCTGGGCCATCAGGTCGGCGGCGGTCAGGTTGCCGCGGAAGTGATCGAAGACGTTCGACAGCCGGTAGGGGCGATCGGAGATGCCGTCGCCGTCGAGGTCGGGCTCGAGATGGTCCGACCAGTAGTTGCCGGCAAAGACCGTGTCCGTGCGCCGTCCCACCAGGGTCAGGGGCGACAGGTTGGCGACGAAGGTGTTGCCTTCGAAACGGTTTTCGCCGCACGAGTCATAGAGCACGATGGCGGTGTCGGAGGAGGCCACGACGTTGCCACGGAAAACGTTGCGGTACGAGCCTTCGAGGAACAGACCGCGAGCGTTGTCGGCGATCAGGTTGTCCTCGGCCACCACCTCGTCGCAAGCCTTGAGCAGCAGCCCCACCGAGGCGAAGCCGCGGTTCCTCACTAACTGATTGCGCCGGAAGACGATGCGCTTCGAGTACATCAGGGCGGTGCCCGCGGCGCCGTTCTCGAAGCGGTTGTCCTCGAAGAGATTGTCGTCCGAGAACATGTAGTGCAGGCCGTAGCGCAGGTCGCGGGCGACGTTACCCCGCACCACGCCATGGGAGGAGCTCTGGACGTAGAGGCCGTCGCGGGTGTCCGAGATCCGGTTGTCTTCGAGGCGGAAGCCGCGGGTGTTCCAGACGTGGATCCCCGAGCCCTTCTCGCCCGCTTCCTTGCCGGGGATGCCCTCAATGACCGAGCCCTCGACGGCGGCCCCGTGAGCCTCGCGCAGGTAGACGCCGAACAGACTGCCCCGGATGTTGCACCGACGGATCGAGGCGCCCTCTGCGGCCACGTGGATGCCCGAGGCGTCCCGGCCGAGGTCGCCACCGCCCCGGCCGTCGAGGTCGAAGCCCTCGATCGTCACCCCGGCAGCCCGCACCCGCACCACACTGCCGTGGCCGGAGCCGAGCAGCAGAGGCCGGTCCCGCCCCACCAGGTGAAGAGGCTTCTCGATCAGCAGATCGCCCGGGTAGGTGCCGGCCTCGACGACGATCGTCTCGCCCGGCAGGGCAGCATCGAGCCGACTCTGGAGGGGCGAGAGGTCCGCCGCCGCCGGCCGGCCTTCCAGCGTCGCGGACGGTGGCGCGGCCTCATCGGCCCCTGCCGTGAAGGCGAGCAGGCCCAACAGGGCGGCGAGGGCGAGGCTGCGGTTCATCCCGCCTCCGGCCCAGGACGCCGCGCCCGCCGCCAGGCCAGCAGCAGGCCGCCGGCCAGCAACAAAGTCACCATGCCCAGCAGGTACGAGGACAGCGAGGGATAGGAGTACACGGTGAAGTTGGCCAGCACCTTCTCGCCGAAGACCGGCGGCATGAAGGGCTCGACCTTCACCGCCGCCGTGGGGGCGAGGTCGTGGCCGTAGCGGTAGAGCTTGTAGGCGAAGGACCACAGCGAGAACGAGGCGAAGTAGAGCATCAGCACGGTCACGTCGAGCAAGGCGGCGAGCTGGCCGTGCACGGCGGCCCGCAAGAACAGCAACGCGAGGGCGCCGAGAACGAAAGGCATCCACTTGAACTCGGTGAAGTCCGAAGCCGCGAGATCTTTCATCCCGATGTAGTGGTTCAGGATGTTGATCTCGGGGATGTCCTGGCCATTGTTGCCGCCTTCCAGGCGATGGCTGTAGATCGACAGACGCAGCCCCTCCGGGTACTGCGGTGCGAACATGGTCAGCTGCCACAAGGGAAAGAAATAGGTCAGCAGGATCAGCAGAGCGGAAACCACCAGCAGCGTCCGCGGGACCTTGCCGATCGGCTCGTTCAACCATCCAGGGGACGCTGCCATGGCTCGCCTCCTTCCTACTGCGCGTTGACGATCAGATAGCCCTGCATCTCCTGGTGGAGAGCCGAGCAGAAGTTGGTGCAGTAGTAGGGGAAGACTCCTTGTCTGTCGGCCTTGAAGGTGAAGGTCTTGGTCTCGCCCGGATCGACCACCACGTTGATGTTGTAGTCGAGCAGGCCGAAGCCGTGCAGCTCGTCCGTGGTCTGCTCGATGTTGGTGATCGCCACCACCACGGTGTCGCCCTTGTTGACATTGATCACCGTCGGCCACAGGGTCGAGCGCACCGCCACTACCTTGGCGATCACCTTGTCGCCCTGGCGGGTCACCCCGGCGTCCTTGACGTCCCACACCGCCAGCGGGTGCTTGTTCTCCTCCTTGGGATAGACCTCGATCGGCTTGATCTTGTCGGCCTTGATGATCTGCGCGTAGTGCGGCTCGGGCTCGGTGAAGGCGTCGTAGAGGAGCTTCATCTTCTCCTCGCTGATGTCCACCAGCTGCGAGGACTCCGGCTGCGACGGGCCCACCGAGAGGTGCCGGCCGTGGGAGAGCTTGTTGAGGCCCACCAGGTACTTGCCGTCGGGGCTGACAGTGTCGCCCTCGGCAGCCGCGAGGTGGCCGATCGAATAGGACATCGGGACCTTGTCCACCACCTCCCAGGTGCCGAGCTTCCACTTGGCGATGGCGCTGTCGACGAAGAGCGAAGTGTAGGCGTAACCATCGGGGCCGAACTGGGTGTGCAGCGGTCCCAGGCCCACCGGCACCTCGGCGTCCTTGATCGACTCGTACTTGAGCACCGGGATGCCGTCTTCGTCGCCCGAGAAGTCCCGGTTGCGGATCGCGGTCAGGACCTTCTCCGTGTTGAAGACCGTGGTGACGCCCTGGAGCTTGCCCGAGCCGATGATGTACTTGCCGTCCGGGCTGACGTCGACGCCGTGGGGGGACTTGCCGCAGGGCAGGAAGTAGACCAGGCCCGGCACCTTCTTGGGGTCGAGCACCGGCACGCCGCCGATGGTGTCCGCCTTGCCCTCGGCAACGGCCTTGGCGGCACCGCGCCAATCAATGGCGGCGATGTAGTCACGATCACGCTGCGTGGAGCTCACCTCGAGCTGACCGGTCGCCCGCTCGGCGTTGTAGGAGGTCCAGAACATCCAGCCGTCCGAGGCGAGCTTGCCGGCGTCGCCCAGGTCGTAGTCGAAGGGCGGCATCAGGATCTCCCAGCCGAGGGACATCCTGCCGGTACCCGGCTCGATGGCGATCGCCGCCACCACGCCCTTGTATTGGCCGGCGTAGTTCTCGATCGGTGCCACCGTGCCCTTGGGGATGGGGATCGAGAAACGTGAGGCCATCATCGAGTACTCGCTGTTCGGGGTGACGAAGGCCGAGGCGTGGTTGCCCGAGACGTTGGGGATGGGACCCAGGATCTGCTTGGTCTTGAAGTCGCGCAGGTCGACCCGGGCCACCCGGCCGTTCATGTCGTTGACGAAGAGCCAGCGGCCGTCGTACTCACCCCCCGTTTCCGACAGCGAGGGATGGTGCACGTCGCCCCACGTCAGGCCGCCGAGCATGGCCCTCGACTCGTCGTCGAAACCGTAACCGGTGGCGGGGTACGGGGTGTAGACCGGGATGGTCGAGATGTGGCGCATCGAGGGTATGCCGTAGACGTAGACCTGGCCCGAGTGGCCCCCCGAGGCGAAGAAGTAGTACTCGTCGAGGTCGCCCGGGGCGACATAGGTCTTCTGGGCGGCAACCGCCAGGTCGGAGACCACTGCGGTGCCGGCCTTCTTGCCCTTTGGAGCCGAGGGGGCGCAGGAGATCGCCACCCCGAGCGCCACCAGGCCGAAAGCGAGGCTCCACCCGAGCAGGATCTTGGGCTTCTCGCGCATGGCTTGCTCCTTTCGTGGATCGTTGGTAGGGAGAACGGAGTCCTTCTCTGGTCCTCGAAGGGGAGCTTGTCGCAAGCCGAAACGAGGCGGTATGACAGCCGTCATAGGGCGCCCCTGGCGAGCCAGGTGGGACGACCTTCACCATGAGCCACGGCACGCTCGCCGAGGCACCCTCAGCACTGGAGCTTTCGCTTGACGAGTTGTTCGCCCTTCCCGAGGACGAGTCGGGAGAGTAGGCGGAAGGTCTGCTCGAGGAGGAAGAAGCGTCGGACTACCTGCGCGAGATCCTGGCTGGGCGGCGATCCACCAACTCGAGGGGTCGCTCCCTCCGCGACCTGCTCGGCGGCAGGCCCTGAGCCCTCAGCCGCCGCCCTTCTCCACCACGATCTCCACCCGGCGGTTCTGCTGGCGGCCGGCAGCGGTGGCGTTGTCGGCCACCGGCCGCGATTCGCCGTGGCCGACGGTGGCCAGGCGGCCGGCGGCGACGCCGTGAGCCGCGAGCCAGGAGCGCACCGACTCGGCGCGCTCCAGCGACAGCCTCTGGTTGTACTCCTCGGAGGCGATCGAGTCGGTGTGGCCCTCGATCCGCGCCGGCCGGGTGCCGTAGGCCGCGAGCACCTCGGCCACCTCGGCGAGCGTCCGCTCCGCGTCGAGCCGAAGGGCGGCGGAGTCGAAGTCGAACAGCACCGCGCCGGGCAGCCGGATGGTGACCTCGGTGGCGGTCTCCTCGGCGCCGAGGCGCGACAGCCGGCCGGCGAGCGAGGTATCGGCGCCGGCCACCGTGCTCTGGAAGCCCTCGATGCCGGTGGTCGTGTCCACCAGGGTGGTGATGTGCATCGCGAGCCGGGTGGTCTTGTCGGCGTTCCATTCCGCCGCGAGCACCGCCTCGGCCAGGGCCTGCGCTCCGGGCGGCTCCGGGTCCACCCACGCCGCCGCGGGCTCGCCGGCAGAAGTGGCACGCGGCTGGCGGCCGGCCGCGGGAGCGGCGGTGGTCTCCCCACCGCCGCCACAGGCCGCCAGAGCGAGAACCAGCCCGCAGGCGCCGAGCCCAGCGTTGCCGGCCATGCTACTTCTCGGTGATCGGAACCTCTTCCAGAGGCTCCGCGTTGGAGAAGAACACCGTCAGCGTCTTGACCGCTACCGGCGGCGCCGGGAACTTGATCCAGTAGCGCCGGCTCTCGCCGGCGGGGACGTTCTCCTGGATGCCATAGGTGTCGCTGCCGAGGTACTCGCTCTCCGAGGCCACCAGGTTGCCTTCCTTGTCCGTCAGGGCGTAGTACTTGGTGCCGCTCTCCTCGTCCACCAGGTAGGTGGTGACGCTTCTCCCCTTGAGGCCGAAGTGCACCGCCTTGGCCTCGGCGGCGCCGTTCCTCACCGTCCACTTGACGGTGAGCACGCTGGCCTTGCGTTCGACGCTCGCCAGGTCGATGGTGACCCCGGGCCAGTTGGTCTCGACGCTGGCCAGGGGCTTCGCCTGGGCCCTGGCCAGGGCTGGAAGAAGCAGCAAGGCGGTGAGGGCGAGCGAGAACGAAGTCGCGATCGTGCGCATGGCGAACCTCCTGATCCCTGCACCCCGGCGGCGCTGGCGGTGTTTCCCGATGACTGGCTGAACTCTACTCCAAAGTGCTGATCCAGATGATGCCTCACCGCTGGGTCTCGCCCGGCTCCGGTTGCTGGCCCCTGTCTTTCGGTCTATTCTGGTCTCCATGGCACGCACCCTCTCCGCCACCGAGGCCGCCCGCACCTTCTCCGACCTGCTGGACCGGACCCGGTATGGCGGCGAGACTTTCGTCATCGTCCAAGGGCGGGAGGAAGTAGCTCGGCTCGTACCTCCGAAGGATCCGGCCCCAGCCGGCACCCTTGGAGATTTTCTGAGGCTACTGCGCGAACGACGCGCAGAGGGTCTGGTCGACGAGGACTTCGCCTCCGACCTCGCCCAGATCCAAGCCTCGGTGCCGCCTTCGCCCGGCGACCCATGGGAATCCTGATCGACTCCAGTGTCTTCATCGCTGAGGAGCGCAGCGGCGGGGACCTCGAATCTCTCGTCTTTGCCTTCGAGAGCGAGCCAATGGGCATCGCCGCGATCACGGCGGCGGAACTCCTTCACGGGGTCTTGCGGGCCGATTCGACGCTCCGGCGGAGTCGCCGCGAGCAGTTCGTCGAAGAGGTGTTCGTTCGTTTCCGGGTGCTTGCGTTCGATCTCGAGGTGGCTCGCACCTACACTCGCCTGTGGGTCGAAGCGCAAGCCAGCGGGGCCTCCATAGCCCCGCATGACCTCATGATCGCCGCAACCGCCCTCTGCCACAACCTGCGCCTGCTCACACACAATGTTCGCCACTTCAACCGCTTCGATGGCCTCCAGCTGATCGTTGCCTAGGGCCCGCCCCCACTCGCCGCCTGGCGCCGCTGGACCTCGGCGAACGCCTCACGGAGCTTGGCGACGGCCACGGCTTTCTGTTCGGGGGTGAGGATGATCTGGCGCGAGAGCACCACGGCCATGGTGCCGCTGGGCTCGCGCAGGAAGTCGTCGATGGTGCGCCCGAAGCGCTTCTGCACGTCCTCGACCGCGGTTGAGAGGTCCGGGCCAATCTGGGCCGGGGCCTTGACCCCGAAGACCTCGATCGAGTGGCAGACGAAGCAGCCGGTCTTGACGAACCAGGCGCCCGGTCCGCTCTCCATCTGGGCCTCGACGGCGGCTTCCTCGGCCGATCGCGGGTCGGTGCGCGGCGCCCCGGCCAGGTAAGCGGCCGGCAGGTCCCGCTTCTTCCAGGACAGCACCAGCATCGACAGGGCCTGGGCCTCGCGGGTGGTCAAGTGGAAGTTCGGCATCACCGTCTCGGCGACCAGGGCCCGTGGGTCCTTCAAGTGGGCGACGTGCCAGGCGAAGGCGGTCCGCTGGCCCGAGAGTCGGGTCATGTCATATTGCTCGGGGGCCTTGTCCCCCACCTCGGTCAAGTCCGGCCCGATGGTGCCGCCCCGGCCGTTGATCACGTGGCAGGCCCGGCAACCCTTGTCGGCCAGCAGCTGCTTGGCGAGCGAGATCTCCGGCATGCCGGCGGTCTCGCGGTCGTAGCGATGGCAGGCGTTGCAGTTCATCTCGATCAGGGCACCCTTGTCCCCGGCCAGGGAGTAGGCCTCACCGAGAGGCCGGCCCAGCAGGGGCTCCTCCCAGTGGGCCACCTGGCCGTGGGCGGCATCGGTGTCGATCGCCCAACCCTGGCCGCCATGGCACGCGCTGCAACCGAACGTCTCCACTGGGTGATGGGCCAGGGGGCCGGGGGGGTGGGTGCGCCACGGCTCCTCGGCGCTCTCGAAGCCCTTCCAGGAGACGGCCTGGTGGCAGGTGATGCAGCGGTCGGCTCGGCCGAGCTCCGCCACCCAGTGCTGCTGGATCCCGCTGGGGATGGTGCGGGCCTTCTCCTCCCCGAGCTTCTCCGCCACCATGCGGCGGAACTCGAACTGGTAGTAGCGCCAGTCGTGCTGGCGGTCGCTCCAGGCGAAGAGGACCGTGCCGATCACCAGGGCCACGCCCACCAGAGCGAGCACCGGACGATCGATCTTGGGATAGGGCGAGCTCGTGCGCTTCTCCATCTCAGATCCTCCCGGGGATCTCCGGCCAGGCTTCCCAGGGCCAGAAGAATTGCCAGTAGGGGCCGCGGCAGAAGGTGCCGATCACGGTGAGCACCAGGATCGCTAGGCAGACCCCCAGGAACACCCAGTTCTGCAGCCGCCGGCTGCGCGGCAGCCAGAGGCCGGCGGTGTCGGCCGGGCTCTTGTCCAGCCAGGGCCAGAAGGTCAAGGCCAGGATCAGCAGGCCGGGCAGGAGCACCCCGCCCAGGAAGGCGCCGTTGACCGTGAACGAGCCGATGTGGAGGGTGGTGTCGGTGACCACCTCTTGCAGCCAGAGGAAGTACCAGGGGGCCTTGGCCGGGTTGGGGGTGACCAGGGCGTTGGCCGGCTCTTCGAGCGGCGAGCGGATCAACACCGCCAGGATGCCGACCACGGCGATCGTGGCGAGCACCACGATGGCCGTGCGCCGCACCAGGTCCGGCACTGAGTTGACGGTGCGGTCCGGGGCCTCGACCGAGCTGGCCCTCACGGTCGGCGCCTGGCCGCGGGCGAGGCCAAGTAAGGTGTAGGTCTTGCGCGGTCCCGGCGGGGTGCCAGCCTTTTCGGGCAGCAGGCTTTCGCGGTCGGCGCGGGCGAGGCCGCCGTCCTTCCTCACCCGCCACATGTGGTAGAGGAACAGCACCCCCAGCAGGCCCGGCAGGGCGATGCAGTGCAGCACGTAGAAGCGGATCAGCGTCGGCTGCTCGATGGTACGGCCGCCCAGCAGCAACTCGCGGATGTCGCTGCCGACCCAAGGGATCGACGAAGCGATGTTGGTGCCCACGGTCACCGCCCAGTAGGCGAGCTGGTCCCAGGGCAAGAGGTAGCCGGTGAAGGAGAGGAAGAGGGTCAAGAGCAGCATCGCCACCCCGAAGACCCAGTTCCACTGTCGCCGCTGGCCCCGGCCGATGCCGTTCTTGTAGGCCCCGGTCAGGAACACCCGGCCGAGGTGCAGCACCACCGCCACCACCATCAGGTGGGCCGACAGGCGATGCACCGAGCGGATCCACGAGCCGAAGGCCACCACGTACTCGATGTCCTTGACCGAGGCATACGCCCGCTCCACCGAGGGCACGTAGAGGAAGAGCAGCGGCATGCCCGAGAGCACCAGCAGCAGCAGCAGGGCCGCCGAGACGGTGCCCAGCCAGAAGGAGTAGCTCCAGGCCATCGAGGCCTTGGTGACCTTGGCCGGGAACCAGTGGAGGAGGAAGTTCGAGACCACGGCGTCCCCTGCCTCGCGATCGGAGACCGGGCGGACGCTCCAGAGCCGGCGGGGGTGCACGCCGGGGGCCGAAGGCTTCGCAGGAGCGGTCACGGGCTCGCTCACGCGACCGTCAAGCGGAAGCTGCGCTCGACCTCCTGGGCGAGGTCCACCACGAGCTGGCCGTCGTCCGGGGAGACGGCGAGGTGGTACCAGGAGAGAGGCCGCGGGGCGGGCCCGGACACCGTGTTCCCGTCGCCCGTGTACCGCGAGCCGTGGCAGGGGCAGTGGAAGCGGTGGGTGATCCGGAGCGGCGAGCCCGCGACCTGCATGGTCTCGGGGGTG
>DASUEU010000057.1:0-151111 GCA_036274895.1 Thermoanaerobaculia bacterium
CTCCTTGCCCGGCTGCGCAATCTCTGGGCGGGTCCTTCGACTCTCGAGGTCTTGCTCCGGCCCACGCCGCCCTTCTTGATCACAACCGAGCCCCACGAGGCCGCAGCGTGAAAACGAGCGGTTCTGCCACGGGCTGCTAGAATCTTGATACCTCTTCAGGAAGAGCATTTACTACCCGAGAGCAGCATCGCGAGGTAGGTAGTAAGCACCCATCCGCCGCGCCAGCTCGCGGCCGATCGCTCGCGGTGGCAGTGCGAGCTCGGCCGCGCCCAGTTCGATCGCTGCGTGCGGCATGCCGAACACCGCCGAGCTCTCCTCGTCTTGTGCCAGGCAGAAGGCGCCCGCGCGGCGCAGCGCCAGGAGCCCCTCGGCGCCGTCGGTGCCCATGCCGGTGAGCAGGGCCGCGGCGGTGTCGTGCGGCCAGGCGGCCGCGAGCGACAGGAAGAGCTCGTCCACCGACGGGCGGTGCCCGCGCCGCTTGGGCGTCTTCGTGTCGACCGCCAGGCGGCCGTCGTCGGTGACCCGCAGGTGCGCTCCCGCGGGCGCTAGGCGTACGACGCCGGGTCGCGGGCTCTCGCCGTCGAGCGCCGGCCGCACGTCGAGGCCGAGCGAACTCCCCAGCCAGTCGGCGAGGTCGAACTCGAAGCCGCCGGCGATGTGCTGCACGATCACCACACACAGGGGCAGCGGCGCCGGCAGCTCCGCGAGCAGGTCGCGCAGCGCGGCCGGCCCCCCGGTCGAGGCGCCGAGCGCCAGCCAGCGCCACCGTGAGGGCGTACGGAGATCCTCGGTGAGCGAGTGGAATCGCCCTAGCGGCCGCGTCGGCTGGTGACGAGCCTGAAGATCAAGATCACCACCGCCACCACCAGCAGGATGTGAATCAAACCACCCATCGTGTAGGAGGAGACCATGCCGAGCAACCACAGCACGAGAAGGATGACCAGGATCGTCCAAAGCATTTCCAACCTCCAGTTCTTGAGAGAGCTAGGCCTTGTGGAAGGCGAGGATCGTACGGACTCCGGTGACGGACTTGGCGGTCTTGGTCGCTACCGCCCGTCGATCGGCGGCGAAGTCCTCACCGAAGCGGAGCGTCACCACGCCGTTGGCGGCGACGGTGCTGATCTTGAACCCATCCGCACCGAGCTTTCTGATCAACGCCAGGCGGACACGGGTCGCGAGCACGGCGTCCTTGACCTCGGCTTCGGCCTCGCCCACGGCGACGCCGGCCTTGTTGGGATCCGCCACGCTGGCTTCGAGCAGCACGTCGTTCTGTACGCTGTCGACGCCGTCGACCGACTTGGCGACCGACTCGGCGAGCTCGCGGGTTTCGCGCTTCTCGACCGTGCCGGTGAGGGTCAGGGCGCCGGCGTTGGAGTCAACCTCGACGCGCATGCTGTCGGTGCCCAGCTTGTTGAGCAGGGCGAGCTTGACTTTCAGTTTGACGGTCCAATCCGCCTGGTTGTCCGCGGCGTTGGCCGCGCTTGCACCGAGCAGAACCACACCGAGTAGGGCCACCATGGCGAGCGTCTTCGAAAATCTCATGAGATACCGTCCTTTCAGGAACGGCCTCCAACCTACTGGTTCGCCACTCGACCGGGAAGAGCACTTACTACCCGGGAGCGGGGCCGGGAGGTAGGTAGAAACCACCCCTCGGCGACGCTGACCTCCGGCACCGATTGCCTCGCCAGATAGCGGTCGATCCCGTCCTCGATCTTGCGGGGGAAGCGCGGCACCGGTCCGACGAGCTGGTCCTGGTAGACGCGGAGCATGATCTCGCGGAAGACCGGTAGCGCCGTGCGCCCGCCGGTCTCCCTCTGCCCCAGGGGGCGGTTGTCGTCGAAGCCGATCCGCACCGCCACGGTGATCCCCGTCGTCCCGTAGGTGGACCCCACGAACAGCGCATCGCGGAAGTTGCTGGTGGTCCCGGTCTTGCCCATCACCGGGATGGGAAAATCGCGGCTGTTGAGGCTGCGGGCGGTGCCGTTGGGGAGACGGACCACACCCCGGAGCCCCTCCTGGAGCGAGTGCAGGGCCGCGGAGCGGATCGCCGTCTCGCGCCGCGGTGGCATGTCGAGCGCGTCACCGGAGAGGTCGATCACCCGATCGATGATGTGCGGTTCTGCCAGGACGCCCGAGGCGATGGCGCGATAGGCGTCCGCCAGCTCCAGCAGCCGCACCTCCGACGCCCCGAGGGCCGTGGACAGGTAGGGTTGCAGCGGGGTTCGGATCCCCATCTGGTGGGCGGTCCGGATCACCTTCCGTACGCCGATCTCCCGCGTGATCCACACGGCCACGGCGTTGCGCGACTCGGCCAGAGCCTGGCGCATCGGGATCGGACCCTTGAACTGGTTGTCGTAGTTGGCGATCTGCTTGGTACCCCGACCACCTCCCAGCGGCACCGCGATGGGCTCGTCGGGCACCTGAGTGTCGAGGCCCATCCCCGACTCGAACGCGGCCAGGTACACCAGAGGTTTCATCGCGGAGCCCGGCTGGCGCAACGAGCCCGTGACGCGGTTGTAGTCGGAGTAGCGGGTGTCACGGTCTCCGTACACGCGCCGCCCGCCCGCCTCGGCCAGGATCGCCGCGTCCGCGTTGCCGAGCACCACCACCGAGCCCTGGATCAACCCCTTCGCTTCGGGGTGCCGCTTCTCGTAGAGGGCCAGGCCGTGCTCGAGGGCTTCGTTCACGATCGCCTGCACCCGCGCGTCGACCGTCGCGTGGACCGAGATCCTGCCCTGGAACAGGTCCTCGACGCTTCCGCCATGCCGGGTCAGCTCGTCGAGGACGTGCTCGATGGCGGCGGGAGCATCGGTTTTGGTCGGGCTGCGACGGGCGACCCGGATCGGCTCGCCCTGGCAGCGCTTCGCCAGATCCTGCGGGATGTACCCGTTGCGCGCCATCAGGGCCAGGATCTGGTTGCGGCGGTCCAGCAGCCGCTGGTTGCCGAGCTCGGGGGCGTAGTCCCGCGGTGACTTGCCGATCGCCGCCAGGAGCGCCGCGTGGCCCGCATCGTCCGGCCCATAGCTCGACAAAGGCTTGGCGAAGTAGTACTCGGATGCGGCGGCGAAGCCGTAGCGGCCGTTGCCCAGGTAGATGAAGCTGGCGTAGCGCGCGAAGATCTCGCGCTTGGCCCGCTGCCGCGATCCATAGCGTCTGCGCATCTCCTGCTCGAGCCAGAGGGTCAGGCGCGCCTCCTCCATCTTCCGCAGGAGCTTGTTCATGGCGGAGGCTCCCAGCACGACGGAGAGGAGCCTGGGCGGGGCCAGGCCGGAGCGGAAGAGGGCGTCTCCGTCGCTGCGGCTGGTCAGCTCCTGCAGGAAGTAGCCGCGGACCAGTTGCTGGGTGAGCGTCGAGCCCCCTTGGGGCAAGAGCAGCCGCAACCCTTCATCCCCCTTGCGCCATTCAGCCAGCGAGCGTGCCACCGTCTTGCGGGCCACCCGCGGCAGGGCGCGGTAGTCCACGCCGGAATGGCTGAAGAAGCGCTTGTCCTCGGCGGCCAGGATCGCCTGGCGCAGGATGAGCGGCACCTCGTCGTAGCTCACGACCCGGCGGTACTGGTGCGCCAGCTCGATCAGCACCCTGCCCTGCGCATCGCGGACGACGCCGGTCGTGGGGGGCTCGAAGCGGATGAACGACTCCAGGTCGGGCAGGTCGCTGCGGTCGAAGTACACGCGGTGGACCAGCCACACGGCCGGGATGAGGAGCAGGGCCAGGGGAACGAGCGCCACGGCGAGGAGCACGACCCGGCGCCGCCGCAGGGCCTTCAGCCGTGTGGCCAGCAGCCGGGCGAGATACGAGCGCGCAAAGTGGGCTCGCTGCCGCTCGCGCGTCGCGTCGTGGGGCGTCGCCGGCTCGGTGCCGGCGGCCTGGCGTGCAAGGTCAAGATCCTCTCGATTCATGGGAGACCGTCCTCTGGCGAACCAGTCTCCAACCTAGTCCTCGGCGCCCCCACCGGGAAGAGCACTTACTACCCGGCAGCGAGACCAAGACGTGGGTAGAAACCACCCGGCCCGGGTGCCGCTCTCAGTACCACTCGATCAGGGAGATGCCGAGCCCGAGCCTGGTGGTGCGGAAGTTGTAGTCGATCAGGCTCTCGCCGTAGCCGTGGAAGAGCTGGACGTGGCCGCGCAGGTTGCCGCGGATCGGGAAGGCCCAGTCGAGCTGCAGGGCGCCGCGCGAGCGATCGCCACCGCGGAGTGAGTGCCGCGCGAGCGCGGTGATCTCGTGGTTGCGGACGTGGCGCACCAGCAGGACGTCGGCGCGCCCCAGGTAGTCCGCGATGTCGGGGTTGTCGTCGTCCTCCGCGCTCTCGGGGATCCGCCACCACGGGCGCAGGGTGAGCGTCCAGCCCTCGCGCTCGAGGCCGATGCTGGCGGTGACCCGGTTCCAGCTGCGCGAGCGTGGCTGGTCGCGGCCGTTGGACTCGTGGTTGAGGCCGACCGTGAACAGGCGGCCCTCCCAGCCGAGAAGCCGATAGTGGGTGGTGAAGGCCAGCAGGAGCTCCGGCTCGTAGTTGGTCTCGCGAAAGGGCCGTGAGCGCGCGGAGTTGTAGAGCTGCCAGCGCGAGGACTGGGTGTAGGCCAGCCAGAGATCGCCGGTGTCGCCGAAGACGCCCTGCCACACCTTGGTCTTGAAGCTGATCTGGAACGCCACCTCGGAGCTGTCGAGATCCTCCGAGCTCTCCACCGAGTGGTCGGGGGCCGGGCTGCTGGGGAACTGGTTGGTTCTGCGGGAGCCGACCCAGGGCAGGACGTAGACCGGCCGGTAGCCGCGCAAGCCGAAGGTCCCGAGCTTCGACTCCGGGAAGAGCTCCCAGCGGCTGTCGAGCAACGATTTCGCGGCGCCGACCTCACGGGGATCGGCCGCGGGAGGCGCCGTTGGCGGCTCCACCTCGCCGGCCGCCGCTTCGCGACCGAAGGCGCGGTCATAGCAGGCCAGCCGCTCGGCGTCGGCGACGAGGGCGACGCAGGCTTGCGGGGACGTGGGCTCGGCCGGCTCCTGGCCGGCGAGCGGGGTCGCCGCGAGCAGCAGGGCAACCGCCCACGCCGTCCTCGGCGTTGCCGGCCCGGAGCACGAAGAGCTGACGTTTCGCATACCGGATCTTGGTTCGGGCAGGCCAGTCTCCACGGGCCCGAACCTAGCCCGAGGATCTTCCGCCCGGAAGCGCAGTTCCTACCCAGGAGCGAGGCCCCCGCATAGGTAGGAACTACCCGGTGGTGGCGCTCTGGTCGAACGACCCGGCCCCGGCGACCTCGACGCCGGCCACGCCCTGCCAGCGATGGTAGGCTTCCACGCCATGGCGGACACGCTGGCGAAGAGCCTCGGCAACGCCGAGATCGAAAGCGAGCTCCGCGCCCTCGCCGCGGAGGACCCCCGGATCCTGGCCCTGTACTTGTTCGGCTCTCGGGCGCGGCATGAAGAAACGGAGCACTCCGACGTCGACGTAGGTGTCCTCTTCCGGCAGGAGGAGAGTCTGCGCGAGGTTCTGCTGCTCGAGGACGCTCTCGAACGGCGGCTCGGCGTGCCGGTGGACGTGGTGGACGCGGGCCGGGCCAGCGCCTTCCTCGCCCTGGACATCATCCGCGGCGAGCGCGCCTTTTGCGCCGATCCCTACCGCTGCGACGAGTTCGATCTCTACGTGATGCGACGCGCCGGCGATCTCGCCCCCTACGAGAGAGAGCGCCGCCGGCTCCTGCTCCAGCCATGAGTCCCAGCAAGATCCAGCTCAAGACCGTAACCGCCAAGGCGGAGCTCATCGGCGAGATGCTGGCCGGGATCGCGACCCTGCCGCTTCAGTCCGAGGCCGAGTTCTCGGCGGATGCGCGGATGGTCGCCGCCGGTGAGTCGTTCCTCCGGCGGTCGCTGGAGGCCTTGCTCGACCTCGGTCGTCACGTGCTGGCCAAAGGCTTCGGCAAGGTGATGCCGGAGTATGCCGCCGTGGCGGACGGCTTGCAGGCCCAGGGCGTTCTGCCACCGGAAAGCGCTGCCAAACTGCGGCTCATGGCGCGCTACCGCAATCGGATGGTGCATTTCTACGACGACGTCACCCCACGCGAGCTCTACGACATCCTCACAAAGCAGCGGGGAGACGTGGCAGAGATCCTCGCCGCCATCCGGACCTGGGTGGCTGCGCATCCGGCGCTTTGCGCCGAAGAGCTGTAGCGGCTGGCGCCCCCTACGCCGCCCCCCCGCCCGCCCCCAGCACCACCCGCACCCGGCGTGCCTTGCCGTCGTCCAGCAGCGGAATCGCCGCCGGGCTGGCGGCCGAGCGAGCGATCGCCAGCCCATCGAGCTCGACGCGGGCCACGCCCCGGCAGCGCCGCTTGGGGTTCTCGACGACGATGGTGTAGAGCGTCCTGCCGAAGCGCCATTCGATGGAGAAGGTCGGCCACGACGACGGGATGCACGGGTTCACCGTGAAAAAGGCGCCGCGGCGCTCGAGCCCGAGGATCCCTTCCAGGGCCACCCGGTAGAGCCAACCGGCCGAGCCGGTGTACCAGGTCCAGCCGCCGCGCCCGCGGTGGGCCGGGTGGTCGTAGACGTCCCCCGCGACGGCGTAGGGCTCGGTCTTGTACTGCTCGACCCGGCTCGGCGTCCGCGCGTGGTTGATGGGGTTCAGCATGTGGAAAAGCTCCACCGCTTCGTCGCCGCTGCCGAGGCGTGTGAGGGCGAGCACGACCCACGCCGCCGCGTGGGTGTACTGCCCGCCGTTTTCGCGGATGCCCGGAATATAGCCCTTGATGTAGCCCGGATCGAGAGCCGTGCGATCGAAGGGCGGCGAGAGCAGCAGGATGACCCCCGAGCCGCGCCGGACCAGGTGGGCACGCACGGCATCCATGGCCCGCTCGGCCCGCTTGCCGCGCGCGGCGCCCGACAGCACGGCCCAGGTCTGGGCCACGGAGTCGATCTTCCCCTCGTCGTTCTGCGACGACCCCAGGGGCGTGCCGTCGTCGAAGTAGGCACGCCGGTACCACTCGCCGTCCCAGCTCTGCTCCAGCATGGTGCCCAACCGCTCGCGCTCGGCGCGGTAGCGCGCCGCTCGGGGCGCGTCACCCCGCTCTTCGCACCAGGGGGCGAAAGCTCCCAGGACGGCGTGGAGGAACCAGCCGACGAAGACGCTCTCCCCGCGACCCTCGGGGCCGACGTTGCTGAAGCCGTCGTTCCAGTCGCAGCTGCCGATCAGCGGCAGGCCGTGCGCACCCACGGTGAGGGCCCGATCCACCGCCCGCAGGCCGTGCTCGAAGAGGGTGCCCGTCTCCTGGGAGACGGTCGGGAGCCCGTACACCTCGGACTCTCCGGGCGGCACGGCCGGCCCTTCGAGGAAAGGCACCTGCTGGTCGAGGACGCCGCGGTCGCCGGTGGCCTCGACGTACTCGGCGAGGGCGTACGGAAGCCAGAGGAGATCGTCCGAGCAACGGGTCCGGATGCCCTGACCGCCCGGGTCCGTGCCCGTCGGGGGGAGCCACCAGTGCTGGACGTCCCCCTCCACGAACTGGCGCGCGGCTGCCCGCAGGAGGTGCTCGCGGGTGAGGTCCGGCCGGGTGAAGAGGAGGGCCAGCACGTCCTGGAGCTGATCTCGGAAGCCGTAGGCACCGCCCGCCTGGGAGTAGCCGGAGCGCGCCCACAGGCGGCAGGCGAGGTTCTGGTAGAGGAGCCAGCGGTTGACCAGCAGGTCGAAGGAGTCGTCGGGGGTGGTGACGCGCACGGCGCCCAGCGTGTCCTCCCAGAAAGCCTCCACCCGGGCGAGCTCGGCCTCGGCGGCCGCGGCGCCGTCCTCGCCCGCGAAGGGCCGCAGCAGGGCGAGGGCCTCTGCCGCGTCCCGCCCCTGCCCGAGCAGGAACACCACGCGCCGGGTCGCACCGGGTTCGAGGTCCACCACAATCTGCAACGCCGCGCACGGGTCGAGACCGGCGCCGAACCGGTTCAGCAGCAGCGGCCGGCCCAGCCCGGCCGCCCGCGCGAGCGAGCCGTTGCGGCCGAGAAACTCCAGCCGGTCGCCGGTGGCGGACAGCAGGGGCTCGCTCGCGGCGGCGAACGCGACGCGTTCCCGGTCGCGACCGTAGAGGTCGCGGGCCAGGACCGCTCCGGTCTCGCCGTCCTGCTCCGTGACGATGAACCTCGGACCGCCGGCCAGGGGGGGGCCGAGCAACCACTCGCAGTAGGAGAAGAGGGTGAGGCGCCGCGGGCGGTCGGAGCGGTTGGTCAGGCTCAGGAGGGACAGCTTCAGGGGCTCGTCCCGCGCCACGAAGACCGCCAGCTCCTGGTCGATGCCGCGCGCGGCGCGGGCGAAGCGCGTCACGCCGGCGGCGTGGCGCACCACCCAGCGCGGTGAGCGGGAGGTGCGCCCGAGGGGCGCCGGCGTGGCTCCCCACAGCGCGCCGCTCTCCTCGTCGCGAACGAAGATCGCCTCGGCCGTCGGGTCGCTGATCGGGTCGTTGGCGAACGGGGTGAGCCGGTTCTCCCGGCTGTTCTCAGCCCAGGTGTGGGCCGCCCCGGAGGTGGTGACGATGCTGCCGAAGCCCGGGTTGGCGAGCACGTTGATCCAGGGCAGGGGGGTCTCTCGATCGCCCTCGAGGACGACGACGTACTCGCGCCCGTCGGGCGTGAAGCCGCCGAGACCGTTGCCGAGCAGCAGCGGCGGTGGCTCCCCTTCGGCCGCCGGCGCCGTCGTTTCGGGGGCCTCGTCGAGGGGCACGGTGCCGAGCGGCAGGGGAGGGTCGGTTCCCGGCCGGTCGAGCTGTTGCTCCAGGGTGCCGCGGTCGCCGGAGAGAACGGCCTGGGCGACCCCCTCGAGCAGCACCGTCTCGGCCTCCTGCATGGCCTCGGCCAGGAGCAGGAAGACGCCGCCGGGCTGGGCCTTCCAGGCGCTCCACGGGCCGGTGTCGAGCAGCTGCCCGAGCCCTTCGTTGATCGCCTCGCGGTAGCTCGCCGCGTGCTCGTTGAGGAGCACGACGTCCGCCCGCAGCCCCTTCAGGCGCCAGTGCTCGTGGGCGACGAGAACCTGCCGAACGAGCTCGAGGTCTTCGGGCTCGGCCACGCGGACGAGGACGATCGGCAGATCGCCCGAGATGCCGAACCGCCACAGACCGTCCTGCCCGAGGGTGTTCCTGGCCAGGGTCTCGCCGTCGGCGCGCAGGGAGGCGTCGGAGAAGAAGACCCGGGAGCCGAGTCGTTCGCAGAGCTGGGCCTCTCCGGCGGAGACCCCGAGATGGCGCAGGGACACCTGCGCCTGCGTGAAGGCCAGGGCGAAGACCCGGGCCGCGACGCCGTGGTCGTGGTACTTCTGGGCCGAGGCCAGTGCGGTCGGCTCGTCGGCGGCAACGCCGGTGGTGAACGAGACGCGGGCGAAGCCTCCGGGTGCCAGCCGCAGCCGGGTGCGCAGCGAGAGGATCGGGTCGAGCACCGCGCCGGTGGTCCCCGAGAGAGCGCGTCCGTTCATCGCCCTGGGGTTGTCGGGACCACGCCCCCGCCCCAGGAAGCGCATGCGATCGGTCTCCCACTCGACCTGCGCGTGGGTCGGTCCCTGCATGGCGAGCACGTGGAACCCCACCACCACCGGCTCGCCCGGCGAGCGCTGCCGGCGTCGCGCCAGCAGGGCCGTGTTCTCGGCGATCCACTCGGTCTCCACGAAGAGCTTGCCGAACGCGGGGTTGGCGACGTCCTCGGCGACCGACCCCAGACCCAGCTCGACGTAGCTCGTCAGCTCGATCTCGCGGGTGCGGTCGCTGCGGTTGGTCAGCGAGACGCGCCGGACCTCGGCATCGTCCCCGGGGGCGACGGCGATCTCGAGCCGCGTCAAGATCTCGTGGTCGAGCCGTTCGAAGGTCACCTTCTCGGCGAGGAGGTCCACCAGGTAGGTGTCGGGCTGCTTGGCGATGGGCTGGTAGGCCGCGGACCAGACGGCTCCGCTGTGGACGTCGCGCAGGTAGATGAACTGGCTTCCGGGATCGCGGGTGCGGTCCTGCCGCCAGCGCGTCACGGCGCGGCCGCGGCAGAAGCTCGTCCCGCCGCCGCCGTTGGTGACGATCGCGACGTAGCTGCCGTTCGAGAGGATCTGTGCCCGGGGGAAGGGCGTGTGGGGTGAGCGGAAGCGGCGCGGCGGGCGCGGCAGCGCGGGCGGCTCGGCCCGGGCCTCCTCGGCCGGCCGCGGGTCGATGACGGCGGCCTCGCGGGGGATCCGCTCCTGCAGCAGCAGCTCGGTCGCCTGGATGCGCCGGTCGGCATGGAACCGCTCGACCATCACGTCGGGCAGGAGGACGTTGGCGATGGCCACCAGCACCATCCCCTGGTGGTGCGCCATGTAGGTCTTCACGATCACGCCCGGGCCGCTGCTCGCGGCCGGAGAGTCGCCGCTCTCGTGCGGCTTGCGCACCGTGTAGTCGATGGCCTCGTAGTACCCGAGCGGCCCTTCGGCTCCCTCGGCTACCAGTCGTCGCAGGTTGCGCACGGCTTCGGCCGGCTCCAGGAGAGCGGCCAACGCCGTCGCGTAGGGGGCGACCACGAGCTCGTCGGCCAGCCCCCGTTTCAGCCCGAGGCCCGGGACGCCGAACTCCTTGTACTGGTAGTTGCCGAGCCGGTCGACCAGGTCGTAGGCGGACTCGGAGATGCCCCACGGAGCCCGCCGCTCGCGACCGTATCGGATCTGGCGCCGGATGACCCTCCGGCAGCTCTGGTCGAGGAGCGTTCCCGGATACGTCCGCATCAGCAGGAGCGGCATCAGGTACTCGAACATCGTCGCGCTCCAGGAAACAAGCGTCGGCACGCCGCCCACGCTGACGACCAGCCGTCCGAGGTGAAACCAGTGGCTCTGCGGGACGTCGCCCTTGGCGATGGCGAAGAAGCTCGCCAGGCGCGACTCCGAGGCCAGGAGGTCGTAGAAGGCGCTGTCCATTCGCCCGGGCCCGTTGGCGTCGGCCAGGCGATAGCCGATCGAGAAGAGCTGACGCTGGCGGTCGTAGAGGAAGGCGAAGCGCATCCCGTCCGCGAGCGTCGCCGCGCGCCGTGCAACGTCGCACAGCCGAGGTGCCAGGTCCGGTTGCGCCGCAGCCAGCTGCCGGCACCCTTCCGCCAGGGCCAGCAGGGCCCCCGCGAGATTGCCGCTGTCGACCGTGGACACGTAGCGCGGCGAGAGGGGCGAGAGGCTCTGGGTGTCGTACCAGTTCAGCAGGTGACCCTCGTGGCGCTCCAGCCCTTCGACCGTGGTCAGGGTCCGGTCGAGCCGTTCGACCAGGGCCTGCGCCGGCAGCAGGCCCAGGTCGTGCGCCGCGAGCGTGGCGAGGAGCCCCATGCCGATGTTGGTCGGCGAGGTGCGGTGGGCCACCGGGGGCGCTCGTCCTTCCTGGAGGTTGTCGGGCGGCAGCCAGTGATCCTCGGGGCCGGCCAGGGTCTCGAAATAGAGCCAGGTCTTCTGCGCCACCGCCATCAAGAGCTGACGGTCCTCCGGCGATGGCTGGCTGCGGCGCGGCACCGTCGACCGGCTGAGCCAGTAGGCGCCGGCGGGTGCCGCCAGCCACAGGGCGAGGAACGGCAGGGCGAGAGGAAGGGCGCCGGGCCGCACCGCGCCGACCGAGGCCAAAAGCCCCAGGGCCGCGAGCGGGCTCGCCGCCATCTCGACGAAGAAAGAGCGGATCCCCTGCCGCAGCAGGCCGGCGGCGCGCGCCCCCTGGGAGGCCGCGGTCTCCCACTCGAGCAGGCGGCGCCGGGTGATGACCAACCGGACGAGCGTCAGGGCGATGGCGTGCACCATCTCCCAGGCCTGGAAGGGCAGGAAGACCAGGGTCAGGAGCGACTGCCCGAAGGCGGTGGCCAGATCCTCCAGGAGGCCCCGAAGGTGGATGCGAGCCCCCTCGCGCGAGGAGCGCCGCCGCGAGATCTGGAGCAGGGCGACCAGGAGGGGGAAGGCGACGACGGCGAGACCGCCGAGGGTCCAGACCAGCGGGCTCCCCGGCAGGAAGGTCCACGCCGCGGCGAAGAAAGCGAGCAGCGCGGGGGGTACGAGGCTGCGCCGGAGGTTGTCGAAGATCTGCCACTGGCTGATGAGCGGCAGACGGTTCTTGATGAAGCCCTGGGGTGTCGGGACCACCGGCAAGAGCCAGGCGAGGATCTGCCAGTCGCCGCGCACCCAGCGGTGCTGCCGGCGGGCGTGCGCGAGGACGTTGGCGGGGTAGTCGTCCACCACCTCGACGTCGGAGACCAGCGCGGTCCGGGCGTGCAGTCCCTCGAAAAGATCGTGCGACAGCAGTGCGTTCTCGGGGACGCGCCAGCCCACCGTGGCCTGGAAGGCGTCGACGTCGTAGAGCCCCTTGCCGGTGAAGATCCCCGTACCGAACAGGTCCTGGTAGGTGTCCGAGACCGCCGTCGTGTAGGGATCGACGCCGGTGTGCCCGGCGTACACCCGGGCGAAGAGAGAGCCGGCGGCGCTGGCGAGGTTGACGCTCACGCGCGGCTGGAGGATGCCGTAGCCCTCGGTGACCCGCCTCAGGGCGGCGTCGACCACGGGCCGGTTGAGGGGATGGGCGAGGATCCCGATCAGGGTCCTGGCGGCACCTCTCGGCAGCCGCGTGTCGGCATCGAGGGTGAGGACGTAGCGCACGGACGGGAGGATGGCAACGTCCCCGACCTTGACGCAGGAGTGGGCGTCCGTGGGGCAACGCAAGAGGCGGTTGAGCTCCTCGATCTTGCCCCGCTTGCGCTCCCAGCCCATGAACACGCCCTCTTTCGGGTTCCACTGGCGGTCGCGGTGGATCAGGTAGAAGCGGTCGCCGCTGCCGGGCCGGTGTGAGGGTCCGTGGCGGCGATTCAGCGCTTCGATGCCGGCCACCGCGGCGGCCAGGATCTCGTGGTCACCAGCCACCGAGAGCGTCCGCGCGTCCTCGAGATCGCTCAGGATCGCGAAGTGGATCCAGGGGTCGAGGTTGCCGAGGGCCTGGACCTCCAGGTGCGCCAGCAGCCGCTCGACCTCGCCAACGCTGCCGAGCAGCACCGGCACCACCACCATGGTGCGGGCGCTCTCGGGGATCCCTTCCGAGAAGTCGAGACGGGGGAGGCGCAGCGGCGGAACGAGCGCGGCGACCACCCGCTGGACGAGCAGCACGGCGAGCTCGCTCGCGGGAAGCAGCACCAGGAGGGCCGCGGCCAGCGCCATCCCCGGGCCGCCCGTCGAGTCGGCCCAGGCGTACGCGGCGAGCACGCCGCCCGCCGTCAGCAGGCCGATGCTGCCGAGGTAGGCCGCCGTTGCATGGGCGAAGGCCCAATGACGGAGCCGCTCGGCGAGGCGCGGCCGGTAGGCCACGTCGATCTCGAGACCGCTCCGGCCCGTGCCGATCAGGTGATGGCCGACGTGCGCCGCCGGGTCACCGGCCCCCGCGCGCTCCGCGGCCCGGCGGGCGCTCTCGACGGTGCGCAGGGCTACCCGCACCTGCGCCTCGCCGGTCGGTTGGGCGAGATCCTCCACGGCGTGCCGGTAGCGGTCGCGGCTGGCGAAGTCCATCCGGGGATAGGCCCCGGCGGGGTCTCGCCGCAGGACCTCCTCCACCGGGCTGACCTGCTCGACGAAGCGGCTCCAGTCGTGCGTGCCGCAGAACCGCAGGCTGGTCACCGTGTTGCCGGTGGAGACCTCCTCGGTGGCCTGGCGCTGGTTCTCGGCGCGCACCGCGTCCTCGGGTGTCGTTCCCGTCGCCGCCAGCGCCTGCTCCACCGCCGCGGCGAGGGGGGAGACGCGGGGGTCGTGCTCGCGCATTCGCTGGCGCAGCTGCGCCACGAAGGCGCTCGGCAGCGGCTCGGGGAGGGGACCGGGAGGGTCACCGTGCTCCAGCCGTGCGAAGGCACGGTCCGCCTCCAGGCGAGCCGCCCGCCCGGCCAGCAAGCCGTCGGTCAGGACCCTGAGGTTCTCGAGCAGGGCCAGCTTGAGCACGCTGGGCAAGGCCCAGAGCTCGCCGATGGTCAACGGCGCCACGGTCTGGAAGGCGAGGACGAAACGGGTGAGGCGCTCGGCGTCGAGGCGACCGTCGCCGTGCCGGATCAGCTCGAGCGCCAGGGCATGGATGCGGGCCTTGCCCGCGAGCTCGCGCGCCGCGAGCTTGGGCAGCGTCCGGTAGTAGCGGACGGGAAGATCCCGCCGCACGGCGCGCCCCTCCGACTCGACGAGGTGGAAGTTGTCGAGCAGCCACTCGGCGGCCGGAGGCACGGCGACGCCCCGGTGGACGTCGTCAGCGAGGGAGCCGTAGGCCGAAGCGAGGACCCGCCGGTTCTCGTCCAGCCGGGGCAGCACGCTCGGCCCGCCCGTGCGCGCGGCCGGCCTCAGCGTGAAGACGGCGGCGAGAGTCTTCGCCCGTTCCTCGAGGCCCTCGAGGCTCAACAGCTCGCCCCGGAGAGGCATGGCTACTTCGGGACGTCGCCGTCCGAACAGTGATCACCCCCTGCGTAAGGTCCAACGTCTGTCAACCCGGCTCCGAGCGCCGCCAACCGCGAGCTTTGGTCGTCGAGCCAGGCGAGAAGGGTTTCGTCTGCGGCGTCTCTCGGCGGCAGCTGGAGGCACTGGCTTTCCGAGCCATGGCCTGGATGGCCGGTCCCGCGGGTCACCTGGCCAACGCGCTTCGCCGTCTCGAACAAGCGCCCGGCGAGGTCGAATGCCTGCTCCCGCCAGACCACCTGCTCCGCTCGCAAAGCCCGGTTCTCGTGCCTGGCTGCACCGGTTGCGCGAGCTGTCAGGAAGCCGTCGAGACCGACCAGCGAACCACCGGCAACCACGATCAGGCCGGCGATGCCGAGGGCGAGCAGCAGGCGCCGAGCGACTCGCCAGGCACCCTTGGCGCTCGGCACGTCATCGGCCCGAGAGCTTCCGGCGGGGACGACTGCGCGTGGCATGGGAGACCGTCCTTTCCAGAACGCTCTCCGAGACTAGTTTTCGGATCCCGCACCGGGAAGAGCACTTTCTACCCTGGAGCAGGGCCGCGGCCCGGGTAGAAACTACCGCCCCGGCGCACCCGCTCGGGCCCTCTGCCCGTGCCTGCTGCCTCCCCTCAGCCCCAGCGGACCGCCTTGTCCAGGGAGCGGGCGGCCACGTAGCGCTCGTTGACGATCTGGGTCTGCTCGATGGTCCAGGAGAGGTCGGGGTTCAGGATGGCGGTCATCGAGTAGACGTTGGGCGGGAACTGGATCTGCGCCGGCGCGTTCATGGTCGTCACGTCGATGACCTCGCCCTCGACGTAGTTGCCGAAGGCGATCCAGTACTCCGGATGCGGGGTGAACACGGCGTTGACGTTCGCCATGGCCTGGACGACGTAGGTCGCCGAGCCGGCCATGCCGATGCCGACCGACGCCACGTTGGAGGGGATGGTGCGGTCCTGGACCACGTTGAGCGACCCGGGCTGCGAGGCCTTGGTCTGGTTCGCGAAGGTGAAGGCACCGTGCTGGGCGTCGTAGGTCAAGGTCACCTGGTTGGAGGTGGTGAGGTCCGCCGGCCAGTACTGCGAGGCGGCCACCACGATCCCCGGGGTCAGCACGCCGGTCTGGCTCCAGACGAAGCCGTACTCGATCTGCCACTGGAAGCTCACCGAGGTGGTCGGGTAGGCGTACTTGGTCATCCAGGCCAGGGGCATGCCGGCGTTGTCGAAGCTGGGGTTCTGCTGGTAGAGGCTCGCCGAGCCCGGGTTCTGGGAGTTGTTCTTGAAGATCACCGTGTATTGAAAGCCGTTGGCCATCTTGGTCTCCTCACGCTGCGGTTGGGTCCCGGCCCACGCCGAGGGCGTCGGCCACGCGATTGATGTAGTTGAACCACGAAGCGATCAGGGTGATCTGGAGGATCGCTCGGTCGTCGAAGCCGTGGGCGCGCAGGCCCTCGTGGTCACCCGGGCTGATCCCCGTCGCATCACGGGTCAGCTGGGTCGCGTAGTCCAGCATGGCCCGATCGGCCACCGAGATCGGGGCGTTCTCGTAGTCCGCCACCAGCGCCTCCACCAGGGCTTCGTCCAGGGTTACGGCACGCAGAAACTCTGCGTGAGCGCCCAGTCAGTACTGGCACCGGTTGACCGCCGAGACCCGGGTGGTGATCATCTCCTGCTGCCGCCGGGTGAGGGGCAGCTCCGGGGACAGCAGCGTGCCGAAGGTCGCGAACGCGTGGAAGAGGGCGTCCGGGATCAGCGTGTGGGTGGCCACGATGCTGCTGCTGCCATCATCCCCAGGGGCGCGGTCGTACTCCTTGGGGTAGAGGGCGCGCTGGCCTTCGATGGCCCGGCGCAGGGCATCGTCGGCCTGATCGAAGGGAATCGTCTTGATCCAGGCCATCGGGTCTCCTCCTCGGGATCCAGGAAGGGAACTTCCTCGGATCATGCTGGACGGTTCTGCCCATCGACTCTACCTGTTCTCCCGCGGCAGCGGTCCCCGCGCTAGACTAGGGCCTCACATCCAGCCACTTGCCGCCGAGGAGAGTCCGATGGGGACTGAGTTGCGCGCGACCTTCGGCTTGCCGGGTTTGGCCTTTGCCCTTCTGGCCTTGGCCGGCTGCGTCACCACGGGGGCTCGGCCAGCCCCTGATGCGGGGACCACGCCGGCGCCGCTCGCCGCGTACGTCCTGCTGGGGGAGTCACCGGCCGGTGGGCCGGTAGCCTTGGCACGGGTGATCCTGACCTCGGGCCGGGCCTGCCCCCGGCTGGTCGCCGCCGACGGCCGCGCCCCCGCCTCCCTGCCGATGGTCAAGCGGCTCAATCCCCACGGCTTCACGGTCGACGTCTGCGAGGCGGTGCTGCCCTTCGATCGCGAGTACGCCCTGGGCCCAGGTGGAGCGACCTTGCCGGTGGCGCGGCGCCACGTCGAGAGGGTGGCGGTGTTCGGGGACACCGGGTGCAAGCCCAAGGACCAGGCCGGCTGCGGCCTGGACGACCCGGCCTGGCCCTTCCCGGCCCTCACCCGGGCCGCCGCGGGCCGGCAGCCGGACCTGGTGCTGCACGTGGGGGACTACAACTACCGCGGAACGCCCTCGAGCTTCGAGCAGACGGCCGGCGGCCAGAGCGTGAAGCAGTGGTACTACGACGCCGGGGACGGCGCCGAGCCCTCCGAGCAGTGCGAGCTGCCGGGGCCGTACTACAGCCAGAACTCGACCGGAAACCCGGACAGGGATGCCTGGCCGGCCTGGTGGCTGGACTTCTTCCAGCCGGCGGCGGAGCTGCTGGCGGCCTCGCCCTGGGTCTTCGCCCGCGGCAACCACGAGCTGTGCAGCCACGCCGGGCCGGGCTGGTTCTACTTCCTGGACGCCAGCTCGGAGCTGCCCGAGGGCGGTGGCGCCCAGCTCGCCTGCCCGTCCCAGGACGGGGAGGGACCCGCCCTACCGCACCTGGTGATGATCCCGCCGCGAGTGGTCGCTCTCCAGGATCTCTCCGTGGCCGTGCTGGACTCCGCCAACGCCTGTGACGGGCTGAACAACTTCGGGCCGCAGTACGACGAGCAGTTCGGCGCCATCGCCGGCCGGCTGGCGGACGGCACGGCCTGGCTGATCGGGCATCGCCCGGTGTGGGGTGTCGAAGGCTCGGCCAGCGGCCCGGCCTACGGCTGTGATGGAGAGCCCGGCAGCGGCCCCACGCCGGCCTACGGCGTCCTCAATCGCACCCTCCAATGCGCCCTCGCCGGCACCGGCGGCCAGGCCCTGCTGCCCAAGCTCGACCTGCTGCTGGCGGGCCACATGCACCGTTTCGAGTGGCTGGTGTTCAACCAGAGCACGGGCCGTCCGCCGAGCCTGATCGTGGGCAACGGCGGGGTCCAGGAGGACACCGAACCTCCCCAGGGCGCCTTCCAGCAGGCCGTCGACGGCACCCAGGCCAGCGGCTTCTCGGTCGAGGAGTTCGGCTTCCTGGAGCTGGCCAGGGATGCCAAGGGGCGGTGGCTGGGCACGGTCCTCACCCCCGACCCCGGGGCCTGGGCGCCGAGCCTCCAGCCCTGTCCGGCGAGGGCTGGCGAGCCCCCCTTGTGCGTCGAGGGGCTTCCGGGGCGAGGTGGTGCTACCCTGTCAACCCATCACTGAGAGGGCACATGGGCAAACCCAACTACTCCATCGTCAAGCGGCAGCGAGACCTGGCCAAGAAGAAGAAGCAAGAAGAGAAGCGGCAGCGCAAGGCAGCGGCCCAAGCCGAGAAGCCGCAAGAGGAGGCGCCCCCCGAGCCGGCCCCGGACGAGCCGGCCGGCGCTTGACGCCTGCTCCCGGAGATCGGAGGTCAGCCTGATGTCATCCGCGCCACGCCGAGGGCGATGGGGCGTCCCGAACCTGGTGGCGCTCCTCCTCCTGGCTGGCCTGCCGCTGGGATGTGTCAGCTCCCGCTCGGGAAGGGCGACCGCCCCGCTCGAGGAGCCGCCCCATTCAAGCGGGATGGAGCCGGAACCTCCCGTCCCTCCGCCGCCCGTGGACCCGCAGCCTCCCCCGCCGCCACCTCCGGCGGGAGGCTCGGCGAGGGAAGAGCACCAGTCCGTGAATCACTCTCGTGAGGTCGTCCGGGAGCCAGCCGATCTGAGGCGTGCTCCTCGCCCCCCCCAAGCACCGCCGCTGGTCGACAAGAAGCTGCGCTCGGTGCGCCTCTTCTATGGCACCAACCGGGCGCGCATCGAGGGATGTGAAGGGGTCAGCACGGTGAGCCGGCGCACGGCCAGCGGCCGCTGCCGGACGAGCGCCTACTACGGCGGCGTGATGTTGCCGAGCCCGGAGGAAGGCACCGCCGGTCTCGAGGTGGGCACCCTGGCCGTCACCTTCCCACCCATCCACGGCAAGGGCAAGATCGAACGGCCGCTCGAGGTCTTCTCCTTCCGCCTGCGGGGGGAGGATCCCGACCAGCACGTGGTGATCTCCGAGCTGCGTTCTTTCGGCTCCGATTTCGCCGCCTGGGCCCGCGAGCTGCGGGCCACCGGCCGCGACCAGGCGTTCATCTACGTCCACGGCTTCGAGCACACCTTCGAGAAGGCCGCGCTGCGCGCCGCTCAGATCGCCTACGACCTGGACTTCGACGTCGAGGAGGACTTCCGCGGCGTGCCCATGCTGTTCAGCTGGCCGTCGCGCGGCGGGATCGACGCCTACGGGGTCGACTACGACGTCTCCTTCGAGTCGATCGACGCCTTCAACCGCTTCCTCGACCTGGTCAAGCACGAAGCGGGCATCCGGCAGGTCCACGTGATCGCCCACAGCATGGGCAACCGGGTGGTCACCGAGGCCCTCCTGGCTCGCGCTGAGCGCCAGCAGGTCGGCCCCCTGGTCGACCAGTTGGTGCTGGCGGCCCCGGACGTCTGGGCGAGCCGGTTCAAGAACAAGTTCCTGCGCACTCTTCCGCGGCTGGCGGCGCGGGTGACCCTGTACGTCTCGAATCAGGACCGCGCCCTGATCGCTTCGAGCAAGATCCGCAAGGACGAGCCCCGGGCGGGCCAGGTCGAAGGCGGGCTGCTGGAGGCGAGCCGCGGTGTCGAGCGCTTCGACGCGATCAACGCCTCGACCCTCGAGACCGACTTCCTCGGCCACGGCTACTACGCGAGCCACGGCTCGATGCTCGGTGACATCTACTGCCTGCTCAAGGGCACGCCCGCTGCCGGGCGACCGCTGCTCCTCCTGGCCGGCCCGGCCTGGCAGTTCCGCCCACCGGTGGAGCTGGCAGCGCTCGCCGCCGGAGCCTGCCGCGCCGCCGCCCCGGCGCCACCCGCGGCCATCCCCATCCCCGAGCCCGCAGCCTTCCCCTGGCTCCCGGTCTGGGTACTGCTCGGGGCAGCGCTGGTGGTCCTGGTGATCTGGCGTCTGCGGCGCGGCCGATGACGCGACTCGTTGGGCACGACAAGAAAACGCATGAGGCGTGGCCGTCAGAGATGGTGAAGGGAGAGTCTCCATGAACGCAAGAGCTGTGCTTCTTCTCGCCGGTCTGGGGTTGGCGGCGGGTGCCGCAGTGGCCCAAGAGGGCGCCGCCACCGCGAGGATTGTGTCGGTGTCACCGCAGACGTTCGCCATCGGCTCGAAGTTGGTCTTCGAGACCGAGCATCTCGACCGCCTCTGTCCCGGCCGTGCGGCCGGCCAGGAGCTGCGCCTCTTTCTCGATGGTCGCCCGCTGCCCGGAGTCGAACCTCTCGTGTTGGCTCCCGACCGCGTGCGCTTCGACCTCGAGCCCAGCTGGGCTCGTCGCGTCGAGGGAGAAGAAGGCAACGTGTGGGCCGGGTTCGCCTCTGGCTCGCTGTTCGGTCCCAGGTCACGAACGGTCCAGACGAGCCTGGGTTACGACGCCTGCCCGGGCGGCGCCTGGGCGCAGACGCCCGCCGTCCCGCTGACGATGACAGTGCTCTCGAATAGCTGGCGGCTGACCTGGATCGTTTGCATGCTGGCGATCGTGGGGCTCACGGTCTGGCTCGCTCGGAACACGCCGCTTCTCCGCGAGGGGGGGGCCAGCGGCCCCTACAGCCTGGCCCGGACCCAGATCGCCTTCTGGACCGTCCTGGCGCTCGGCGCCTTCCTGCTCATCCTGATGTCCACCGGCTCTGTCGCCAGCCTGAATGGCGACGTGCTGGTGCTCCTCGGCATCAGCGGAGCCACCGGTCTGAGTAGCGCGGTGATTGACTCGAGCAAGAAGGAGCAGATGGCGCGGAAGGAAGCCCTGGACTCCCAGAAGACACGTCTCGCAGGTCTCGACGCGGAGAGCCAGAGGAGCGCGCCGGTCCTCGATCAGCAGCGCCAGGTCGCCGTTGAGCTGGCCCAGCTGCCGTCCTACATCGACCAGCCCAAGGCCAGCTTCATCCCTGACCTCTTGAAGGATGAGAATGGCTACAGCATCTACCGCCTTCAGTTCTTTCTCTGGACTCTGGTCCTCGGCGGCTGGTTCCTTTACGCGGTGGTCACCCGGCTGACGATGCCCTCGTTCAGCACCGAGCTCTTGACCCTGATGGGCATCAGCTCCGGGACTTACGTCTCGCTCAAGACGCAGGAGAAGCAGGTCTGAGCCGGCAGGGCCGCTCAGGCGCCCAGCCCGAGCTCGGCCGTGGCCGCGGCGTCCACCAGCCAGCCGAGGCTGCCTGCTGTCGGCCGAATCCCCTGGGCCGGTAGCAGGTCGGGCTGGGGTGGCTCGGTGAGCACGCGCCGGAGCGCCGCCGCCTTGTCGCGGCCGGCAACCAGAAAGACCACCTCCGCGGCGGCGTTGACCACCATCGGGGTCAGGGTGATCCGCCAGGGCGGCGCGGCCGGCGCGCGCTCGGCCCGCACCCACAGCTCGCGCTCGTGGAGGGCCTCGGCGCCCGGGAACAGGGAGGCGGTGTGACCGTCCTGCCCCAGGCCCAGGAGCACGAGGTCGAAGCGGGCCCCCGGCATGGTGCGAGGGGGGCCGGTGGGGGTGGCGAAGGCCTCGCGCAGCTCCCGTTCGTAGGCCGCCGCGGCCACGGCGGGCTCGGCCTCGCCCCGGATGCGGTGGATCTGCTCGGGGCGCAGCGGAACGCGATCGAGCAGGGCCTCGCGCGCCATCCGGTAGTTGCTCGCGCCATCGCCTGGCAGCACCGCCCGCTCGTCACCCCAGAAGACGTGGACCCGGGACCAGTCGATTCGCGAGGCGTGGGGCTCGGCCGCCAGCCGGGCGTAGAGCCCCTCGGGGGTGGCGCCTCCCGCCAGCGCCACCACGAACCGGCCCCTGGCCGCGATCGCCGCACCGGCCGCGGCCGCGAAGCGCTCGGCCGCCGCTGCCAGCAGCGCCTCGCGGGTGGGGAAGACCTCGACCTCGCCGCGGTTCGGGCTCTCTCTCTGGAGCGTCATCTGGCGGGCCTGTGCCAGCCGCCCACGTCCGCGGCCAGCGCCTCGGCCTCCGGGGGGCCCCAGCTGCCGGGCCTGTACTCGTGGGCGGGGGTGACGTTGCCCAGCACCGGCTCCACCACGGACCAGGCGGCCTCCACGGTGTCCTGGCGAGCGAACAGCATGGGGTCCCCCTCCAGGGCGTCGCCCAGCAGTCGCTCGTAGGCGTCCATGGCGTCGCCGTGGGGGTGGTGGGCGATCGCCAGCTCGATGGGCTCCGAGGTCAGCTCGCCGCCGGCGCGCTTGACCCGCGCCCCGATCGCGATGGTCACGTCCGGCCCCAGGCGGAAGCGCAGGTAGTTGGTCTCGCCGGCGGCCAGCCGGAGCAGGGGCGGCCGCTTGAGGGTCACCAGCACCTCGGTGGCGGTCACGGCCAGGCGCTTGCCGCTGCGCACCAGGAACGGCACCCCTTCCCACCGCCAGGAGTCCACGTGCAGCCGGGCGGCCGCGAAGGTCTCCACCGTCGATCCCGGCGCCACGCCCTCCTCGTCCCGGTAGCCGCGGAACTGGCCTCTCACCACGTTCCTCGGGTTCAACGGCCGAATCAGCCGGAAGACCTTGACCTGCTCGTCGCTGATCGACTCGCGCAGGGCCAGGGCCGGCGGCTCCATGGCCAGAAAGCCCACCACCTGCAGCAGGTGGTTCTGGATCACGTCGCGCAGGGCCCCGGCTTCCTCGTAGAAACGGCCGCGGCCGGCCACCCCGAAGCGCTCGGCCAGCGTCACCTGCACGCTCCGCACGTAGTGGTTGTTCCAGATCGGCTCGAGGAAGGTGTTGGCGAAGCGGAAAACCAGCAGGTTCTGCACCGCCTCCTTGCCCAGGTAGTGGTCGATGCGGAAGATGCGCCGCTCGTCGAACACCCGGTGGAGGGTGGCGTTGAGCGCGCGGGCCGAGGCGAGGTCCCGGCCGAAGGGCTTCTCGACGATGATCCGCGCCCGACCGGCGCAGCCCGACGCCCCCAGCCCTTCGACCACGGTGGCGAACAGTCCCGGCGGGATGGCGAGGTAGTGGAGAGGTCGCTCCGCCTCGCCCAGGGCCCGGTGGAGGGCCCTGAAGGTGGCGGCGTCCTGATAGTCGCCCTGGACGAACGCGAGCCGGGCCTCGAGCTTCGAGAGGGCCTGGCGGTCGAGGTCGCCGCCCTTGCCGACGTGCCTGGTGATGCTCTCGCGCAGGCGAGCGCGGAGCTGGTCGAGGTTCCAGTCGGAGCGGGCCACGCCGATCACCGGCAGGTCGAAGCCGCCCCGGCGGACCATGGCGTAGAGGGCGGGGAAGATCTTCTTGTAGGCGAGGTCGCCGGTGACCCCGTAGAGCACGAAGGCGTCGGAGCGCACGGGCTTCATCGCCCGGGCTCCCGAGCCGGGCCCTTCTCCACGTGGCCGCCGAACTCGAAGCGCAGGGCGGAGAGCAGGCGGTTCTGGAAGTCGGCCTCGCCCCGGGAGCTGAAGCGCTCGAACAGGGCGGCAGCGAGGACGTGGGCCGGCACCGCCGCGTCGATGGCCGCCTGGAGGGTCCAGCGCCCCTCGCCCGAGTCGGACACCCGGCCGTCGAAGTGGTCCAGGGCGGGATCCTTCGCCAGCGCCGAGGCGGTCAGGTCGAGAAGCCAGGAGGTGATCACGCTGCCCCGGCGCCACAGCTCGGCGATCTCCGCCAGGTCGAAGTCGTAGCGGTAGAGCTCCGGCTCGGCGAGCGGCGTGGTCTCGGCGTCGTGCTCGTGGGTGAGGTGGCCGGCGTTGGCGTGCTTCAAGAGGTTGAAGCCCTCCGAGTAGGCCGCCATCAACCCGTACTCGATGCCGTTGTGGACCATCTTGACGAAGTGGCCGGCGCCGTGGGGGCCGCAGTGGAGGTAGCCGCGCTCCGCCGTGCCGCTGCGCCCCTCACGGCCTGGAGTGGGGGGCAGCGAGCCGAGACCGGGCGCCAGGGTGGCGAAGAGGGGGTCCAGGCGCTCGACCACCTCGCTCTCGCCGCCGATCATCAAGCAGTAGCCGCGCTCGAGGCCGAACACGCCGCCGCTGGTGCCGCAGTCGACGTAGTGCAGGCCCCGTTCAGCGAGGCGCCGGGCGCGGGCGAGGTCGTGCCGGTAGTGGGAGTTGCCGCCGTCCACCACCACGTCGCCCGGCTCCAGGTGGTCGATCAGGCCGTCGAGGGCACGGTCCACCACGGCGGCCGGCACCATCAGCCAGACCGTCCGGGGCTTCTTGAGCGCGGCCACGAAGCCCTCGAGGGTCGCCGCCCCGGTGGCGCCCTCGTCGGCCAGCTCCGCGATCGCCGCGGCCGAGAGGTCGTGCACCACGCAGCGGTGGCCGCCCCGCAGCCAGCGCCGAACCATCCCCGCCCCCATGCGCCCCAGCCCGATCATGCCAACGTTCATGCTGGTCTCCTCTCTCGGGATGATAAGGGCTCCACCCAGGCGTACACGCTCGGCAGCACCAGCAGGGTGAAGAGGGTGGAGGTGACCAGGCCGCCGACCATCACCAGGGCCAGGGGGCGCTCCAGCTCGGAGCCGCCGAAGCCGAGCAGCATGGGTGTGAGGCCGAGGATGGCGGCACCGGCGGTCATCAGCTTGGGGCGCACGCGGCCCAGGCTGGCCTCCCTCAGGGCCTCGCGGAAGGGCAGGCCGGTCCCCACCAGCCCGCGGGTCTGGGTGATCAGCACCAGGCTGTTCTGCACCGCCACCCCGAGCAGGCCGATCACCCCCACGATCGAGGAGGCGTTCCAGGTCTCCCCGGCGAGCCACAGGGCGTAGAGGCCGCCGGCGAGGGCCAGGGGCAGGGTCACCAGCACCACCAGCACTTCCCGCGCCCGGCCCAGGGCGAGAAACAGCAACACCACCACCAGGGTCAGGGCGGCGGCCGAGGCCGCCAGCAGGCGGCGGCGGGTCTCCCGCGCCTCCTCGATCTTGCCCGCCAGGGCCACGGTGGTGCCGGGGGGCAGCTCGGCCCCGGCCAGCGCCGCCTCGATGCGCTTCGCCGTGCCGCCCAGGTCCCCCTCGGTGCGCACGTTCAGCCCCAGCCGGCGCTGGCCGTTCTTGCGCCGGATCATCGCCGGCATGGTCTCCTCGACCAGGGTCGCCACCTGGCCGACCTCGATGATCCGCCCCTCCTCGACCACGATCGGCAGGCGCTTCAGCTTCTCCGGGGTCAGCCGGCCGTCGCTGGGGAAGCGCACCACCCTCTCGATGCGTTGCAGCCCCGCGAACCGGGGCTCCAGCGCGATGCCCTGGAGGGCCGCGGTGACCGTCTGGGTCAGGGCCTGGCGCGGCACGTCGAGGCGGCGCAGGGCCTCGTCGTCCGGGATCACCCGCCAGCGGGGCAGGGGAGCGCCGGTGTCCGGCGCCACGCTCGCCACCCCCGGCACCTCGGCGAGCCGGGCCTGGAGGGCGGGGAGCCGGGCCAGCAGCCCGTCGAGGTCGGGGTGGAAGAGCTCGACCTGGATGTCCGCCGGGGTGCCGCCGATGCCCTCCGAGATGCGCATGTTCATCGGCGTGGTCAGCTCGACGACGAAGGGCATGCGTTCGGCGATCTCGGCCAGCTCGGCCTCGACCTCGCCCGGATCGGCTCCCGGCTCGAGCACCACCAGCACGTCCGAGAGGTAGCTCGGCATGGGGTCCTCGGTGACCTCACCGCGGCCGGTGCGGCGGTAGGAGCCGCGCACCCCCGGGACGCCGGCCAGCTCGCTCTCGAAGCGGCGGTTGGCCTCGTCGATCGCCGACAGGCTGGCGTCCGAGGGCAAGAGGGTCTGTGCCATCAACGCTCCCTCGTCGAGGGCGGGCAGGAACTCATTGCCCAGGGAGAGCCCGAGCCACAGGGCCGGCAGGGCGACGGCGAGGGCGATCGCCTGGGCCACGCCGCCGTGCGCCAGGGCGCGCTCGAGCAGGGGGCGGTACAGGCGCTTGATGGCGGCGACCACGCGGGGCTCGGCGAGGCGGCTGCCCGGGGGCAGGAGCCGGTCGACCAGCACCGGCACGAGGGTGAAGGAAAGCACCAGCGAGAGGGTCATGGCCGCCGCCACGGCCACCGCCAGGGGCGCGTAGAGCCTGCCGGCCACCCCGCCGACGGCGAGCAGGGGGATGAACACGGCGAGGATCACCGCGACCGCAGTGGCGATCGGCACGGCCACCTCGGCCGCGGCGCGGGCGAGCACGGCACCGCGGTCTTCCGGCGCGGGAGCGGCCTGGTCGAGGCGGTGGGCGAGGTTCTCGACCATGATCACCCCGGCATCCACCAGCAGGCCGACGGCGATGGCGAGGCCGCCCAGGGTCATGGCGTTCAAGCCCAGCCCGAGGGCCGCCAGGGGCACGGCGGCGCCGAGGGTCGCGAGCGGCAGCAGGGCGATCACCACCAGGGTGGAGCGCCAGCTGCCGAGCAGCACCACCAGCACCAGCGCCACGAAGGCGGCCCCCAGCAGCAGGGCCCGCGAGACGCCGCCGAGGGACCGGGCGACCAGCTCCCCCTGGTCGTAGAAGAGGGCGAGCGACATCCCCTCCGGCAGGGCGGCCTCGAGCCCGGGCAGGGCGGCGCGCACCCGCCGCGAGGTGGCCAGGGTCTCCGCCCCGGGCTGCTTGATCACCCGCATCGACACCGCCTCGAAGCCCTGGAAGCGGGCCAGGCCCTGGCGCAGCTCGGGGGCTTCCCGCACCTCGGCCAGCTCGCCCAGGGCCACCAGCCCGTGGGCGGTGTGCACCGGCAGGCGGCGCACCGCCTCGGGGGTGGCGGCGAGGCTGGCGACGGTGACGTACCACTGCTTGTCCTGGATCTCGAGGATGCCGGCGGAGGCGTCGCGCTCGGCTCCTTCCAGGGCCTCGACGATCTGGTCCAGGGAGACCCCGGCCAGGCGCATCCGCTCGGGGGAGATCGCCACCTGGAGCTGGCGGCCCTCACCCCCCAGCAGCTCCACCCGCGCCACCCCGGCCACGGCCTGGAGGCGGGGCACCACCTCGCGCACCGCGTGGTCCCGCAGCCGCATGGGATCGGCCGCCGGCCCCTCGAGCACCAGCTCCTGGATCTCCTGCAAGCGGCCGGCGGCGGAGGTCATCAGCGGGGCAGCGGTGCCGGCGGGGAAGCCGGGCACCACCAGGGCGAGCTTCTCGGCCACCAGCTGGCGCGAGCGCCAGGGGTCGCTGTCCCCCTCGAAGGCGACCACCACCTGGACGATGCCGGCCTGGGAGGTGCTGGTCACCCGGCGGACCGCGGGCAGGCCGGTCAGGGCCTGCTCGATGGGCTGGGCCACGGCCAGCTCCAGCTCGTCGGGAGAGCGCCCCGGGCTCTGCACCAGCAGCTGCAAGGTGGGCAGGGCGAGGTCGGGGAAGAGGTCCCGGGGCAGGCCGAGGAAGGCCACCAGGCCGGCGCCACCCCACAGCAGGGCGAGGGCGAGCACCCAGCCCCGGAAACGCTGCACCCCCGCGAACCAACGTCGCAGGCGGCTGTGGCTCTCAGTGGCCATGGTCGTCGCCTCCGCCTGCCTGCTTGAGGTGGAGTGACTTCAAGAGGTAAGCGCCCTCGGTGGCGACCTCCTCGCCGGTGGCGAGCCCCGCCAGCACCAGCACCTCGCTGCCCAGCTCGGCCCCCTTGCGCACCGGGCGGAACAGGGCCTCGTCACCTTCCTTGACGAAGACTCCCCACACCCCCTCGATCTGCTGGAGCGCCGTCTGGGGCACCACGATCGCCCGCGCCAGGGGCACCCGGGCCTCGAGGGGCGTGCCGGCCAGGGGCAGGGTGCCGCCGGTGAGCCGCAGCCGGTAGGTCAGGCGGCGGGTCTCGTTGGAGAGGGCCGGCGGTACCCCCTCCACCTGCGCCGGCCAGCGGCGGCCGTCGGCGTGGCGGACCTCGGTGGCCACCCCCGCTCGCCAATCCTCCGGGCCGGGCAGGGGCAGCTCCACCTGCACCCGGTCGGTGCCCGGGGCGAGCAGGCGGCCCAGCTCCTGGCTGGCCGCAACCCCCTGGCCCAGCACCACCGCCAGGGAGGCGACCATCCCGCCGCGGGGAGCGCGTACCGTGAGCCGGGCGCCGGCCTGCTCAGGGGCCACGCCCCGGGCCTCGAGAGCCAGCCGTGCGGCCGCCTCCTCGGTCTCGGCTTGGGCCAGCTCGGAGCCGGCCGCCTCCACCTCGCGCTGGGAGGTGGCCGCCGCCGCGAGCAGCCGCTGCTCGCGAGCCAGCTCGGTCTCGGCGCGCTGCCGGCGCGCCCGGGCGGAGAGCCAGCGGGCCTTGAGATCGGCGAGCTCGGGGCTCTGCAGCTCGACCAAGGCCTGCCCGGGCTGCACCGTCTGCCCCAGCTCGACCCGCACTTCGGCGACCGTGCCGGCCACGGGCGCCGCGAACGACGCCGACGAGGCGGGATCCGCCACCGCCTCGGCGGCGAACCAGGCCCCCTCCTCCCGCGGCTCGCCCACGACGGTGAAGGCGACGCCGCGCAGATCGTCGAGGTGGACCCGCCTTTCGGCCCCCGGGCCCGTGCTCGCCGCCTCGGCGTGGTCGGCGTGAGCGTGCTCGTCGTGGTCGTCCTCGTGGCCGGGCTCGCGCCGGCAAGCCGGGGCCAGCAGGGGCAGCAGGAGAAGCAGGAGGAGGGCGAGCTTGCGGGGCAGGGTCATGGGTTCACCTCGGTCGTCAGCAGGGAGAGTTCCTGGCGAGCGGCGAGCAGGGCGAGGTCGTGGTCCAGGCGATCGCGCCGGAGGGCCCCGACGCTGCGCCGTAGGGCGAGCACCTCGGCGGCCGTGGCCTTGCCCTCGACCAGGCGGGCTTCGAGGGCACCGAGGGCGCGATCGAGGCCCGCGGCCGGGGTCATGACGCCGAGGCGGGAAACCAGGCCCCGGGCATGCTCGAAGCGGGCGTCGAGGGCAGCGGCCGCCTCCGCGTGGCGGCGTCGGGCGGCCTGGCGCCGGGCTTCGGCGGCGGCTTCGAGGGCCGCGGGCTCCTGCCGCCCGAAGAGCCGGTAGGCGAGCCCCACTCGTGCCACGCTCTCGTCGCCTTCACGGGCCACCCGGGTGGCCAGATCGAGGCGGGAGCCCTCGCGAGCCGTGGCCAGGGCCAGCCGCCCCTCCTCGAGCGCCAGGCCGGCAGCCAGGGCGCGGCGCGACAGCCCCCCCTGGAAGCGGGCCTCCCAGCCGGCAGCCTCGGGGAGGGGCGGAGCCGGCGGCACGGCCAAGGGGGAAGTACCGAGGGGCCGATCCACGAGAGCGGCGAGGGCGGAGCGCGCCCGCAGCTCCTCGGCCTCGGCCAGGGCCACTCTCGCCCTGGCCTCAGCGACCTCGGCCGAGAGCAGGTCCACCTCGAAGTCGGCGGCGGCCCCGGCCTCGGCGCGGCGGGCCGTGATCCCAGCCCAGCGCTCGACGGTGGCGAGGTCCTCCCGCGCGAGGGTGAGGCGGGCGGCGGCGGCCCAGCACTCTCGGTAGGCGGCCGTGGCCCGGCCGAGCGTCTCGAGCCGGGCGGCCCCGAGCAGGGTGGCCTCGGCTGCGGCCAGGGCGTCGACCAGCAGCTGGCGAGCGGTGGGCCGGGCGAGCAGGGGCCAGTCCAGCTCGAGCTCGACGTCGGGCCGGGTCGAGCCCTCGGCCCGGCGGGCGCCGACGGTCGCCCCCAGGGTGGGCGCGTCCGCCCGCCAGGACGAGGTCCCGGCCAGCTCGCGCCGGGTCTCCGCCAGATCCGCCGCCAGGAAGAGCTCTTCGGCGCTCGGGCGGGTGCGTGCGAGCACCTCTTCGAGAGTCAGTGGTTGATCGATAGCGCCCACGAAGAGCGCCACCAGCAGGGCCCAGGGCATGGCTCACCTCCGAACGGCTCGGGAGTTGCGCCGCTCCAGCAGCGACTGGGCGGCGAAGCGAGGCGCTTCAGGCGCGGGGAGGGGGTAGCTCGGGGAGGACGGTTCGGGAGAGCAGGTGCTGGGTCGGCTCGGCCAGGGCGGTCAGCTCGGGGGCCGCGGGCGGAGCGAGGGACTCGCCCGGTTCAGGCTCCGGAGCCGCCGCGCAGCCCAGGTGGCAGACCGTACAGCGGGCCGAATCCTCCTCCTCGCAGCCGTCCCAGGGCAGCTCACAGGGAGCGAGCGCCGTGACGATCAGGAACAGCACGAAGAGGTGGCGGGCCATCTGGCGCAGACCCTAGCACGAGCCGTAACTCGGCGGGGGTGCGAACGTACAGAGACCGGGAAAGAACCCGACCGTTCCCGGAGGAACCCCATGACCCTGAGAAACTCGGCCAGACGATCCACCCTGTTGCTGGCCCTGCTGCTCGGCAGCGTGCTCACGCTGCCTTCGACGGCCGACGAGCCGATGGCCAAGCCGGACGCCGCCAAGGCCGAGGCTCCGGCCCCCAAGCGCTTCGTCTCCGAGCACCGCCTGCAAAGCGGCGCCACCGACCTGCGCTACACCGCCACCGCCGAGGAGATCTACCTGCGCGACGAGGCGGGCAAGCCCACCGCGAGCTTCTTCACCATCTCCTACTTGAAGAGCGGCGTCGCCCGCCCCGAGGAGCGCCCCCTGACCTTCGTGTTCAACGGCGGCCCCGGCTCGGCCTCGATCTGGCTGCACTTCGGCCTGGTCGGCCCGAAGCTGGTGGACCTGCCGAGCGACGCCACCGACCCTGGGCCGCCCCCCTACAAGCTGCGCGACAACCCGTGGACGATCCTGCGAGCCACCGACCTGGTCTTCGTCGATCCGGTGGGAACCGGCTTCTCCAAAGCCCTGGGGGAGAAGAAGGACGCCGACTTTTGGGGCTTCGACCAGGACGCCGACTCGGTGGCGGAGTTCATCCGCACCTTCATCACCCAGCACGGCCGCTGGAACTCACCGAAGTACCTGCTGGGCGAAAGCTACGGCGGGATCCGCAGCTCGCTGCTGGTACCGCGCCTTCAGCAGCGGCTCGACATCCGCTTGAACGGCGTGATCCTGATCTCGCCGGCCCTCAACATGGGCACGCTACCGTTCGTCGTGGCCGGCAACGACCTGCCCTACGCCACCCACCTGCCGGCCTACGCGGCGAGCGCCTACTACCACGGCAAGCTGCCGGACAAATGGCCGAGCCTCGAATCCCTGCTCGTGGAGGTCGAGGCCTACGCCGGCGGCGAGTATTTGACGGCCCTCTTCCAGGGCGATCTGCTCCCCGCCGCCGAGCGCGAGAAGGTCGCCGAGCGGCTGCACCGCTACACCGGCCTTTCGAAGCAGTACCTGCTGCGCTGCGATCTGCGCCCGTACGCCCTGCGCTTCATCAAGGAGCTGTTGCGCGACGAGGGCAAGGTGGTCGGATTGATCGATGGCCGCTACGTCCAGGACGAGCTCGACGACGTCGCCGACTTCTCCGAGGGCGATGCCTTCGACGCCAAGACCGCCCCGGCCTACGTGGCGACCTTCCAGAGCTACTTGAAGAGTGAGCTGAAGGTTGACTTCGAGCAGCGATACGTCGGCGGCAGCGACCAGGCCAACCAGCAGTGGAAGCGCCCCGAGGGCGGCAACGGCGCCTTCGCCGGCTACATCGACGTGACCGGCCAGCTGGCCCAGGGCACCAAGGACAACGAGGCCTTGCGGATCTTCTCGGCCGGCGGCTACCACGACCTCACCACCTCCTACTTCGCCACCGAGTACATGCTGCGCCACAGCGGCATCGACCCGGCCCGCCTGGTGGTCAAGAACTACTTCGGCGGCCACATGATGTACCTCCACCAGCCCTCGCTCGAAGCCCTGTCGAACGACCTCGTCGCCTTTATCGAAGGACGCTGACGAGGTCTCCCTCCTTCCTCGAGTGCCTCCGGGCGGGTTCCACCCCGCCCGGAGGAAGTTTGTGTTCCGCACTTTACGTGCAGATAGGGAAAACTCTGAACTAGAAGTTATAGCGGAATATCCTTGATTCTTGTCGTCAGGTCCCCTAGCATGGGATCACTGCCAACGCTCCTTGAAACCATCCACCCTGGGTTCTGGGTCTGTCTTGTCGTCCTGATTGCCTGGGGCCGAGCTCAATGCCGGGCTCGGCCCGAGCTCCGCAGGGTCCCGAGCGCGGACGCATTGCGGGGCGATGACTCCTCCAAGGGAAGGAGAGATCCCATGCGCCAGCTCCAGCACCACGCCACGCCAAGTCGAGTCCCGGAGAGCCTGCGATCCAACCGGAGCGCTCCCCCTCCCCCTCTTTGCCCGGTCTCCCTCGGCCGCGCCGCCGTCCTGGCCGCCGTCGCCCTGGCCTTCGCCTCGGCGTTGGCGCCGGCGGCGGTCCATGCCCAAGGGACGCGGGGCTCGAGCCAGGCCATGAGCGTCAGCGGCTGGCTCAAGCTGGTGACTTTCTCCGGCAGCGGCGACTCGGTCGATCTCGGCCGGGTGGCCACCGTTTCGGCACAGGCTCCACCGAATTACCTGTTGAGCGATGCGCGGCCGAACTTCGCTGCCAACCTGGGCGAGGCGGGTAAGGTCCTCGGCAGCTCCACCCTGCGCTCCGCCGTGGCGGGCACGGTGGAGATCTCCCAGCTCCTGTCGGCCCGGGCCGAAGCCGAGGATCTCGAGCTGATCGTCGTCGGCGCCGCCCCCCTCCTCACCCTCTCGGTCGATGGGGTGGTCGCCGAAGCCTCGATGTCCGGACCTTGCGGTGATGCCCTGAGGGCGACCGGCTCGGTGACGATCGCCGGTGCGACGGTCGGCGGCAGCCTCGGCCTCGGCCTCACCATCCCTCTCCAGCCGAGCGCCGACACCGTTCTGCTCGATCGGGACGGTATGCGCATCGTCCTCCACGAGCGCAAGCTCACGGGGTCGGGTTTCGGTGACCTGCGCCTGGTCGTCAACGCCATCCACGTCGAGCTGGACGAGGTGTTGATCCCCGGTCTCGGCCTGCTCAGTGGCCAGATCGTCATCGGCCACGCCGAGGCCGGGCTCATCTGCGGCGACATGCTCCAGAACTGAGCTAGGGCACCACCACGCTCCAGGCCGAGGTGTTGCCGCTCTCGAAGCCGTCGGCGAACAGGGCGTTGATCGCGGTGCCGATGATCGCCACCGGCATGTGGGTCTCCGGCACGTTGGCGTCGTTGGGGGTCAGCACCAGCTGGCCGAACTGGTAGACCCCCAACGGCAGCAGGTAGCTCACGGAGACGTCCACCGTGATGACCTGGGTAGCCCCCGCGGCCAGGGTGAAGCTCGAGGGGGTGGCGCGGATGGCCAGGCCCGGCGGGCCGGTCTTCGATGCCGTCCAGGTCAGGCTCGAGGCGGTGGCGTTCTCCACCGTGCGAGTGAAGCTGCACAGCCCCGCGCAGGCGCTGTGATTGAAGCTCGGGATGTTGAGGGTACGGGGGTTGCCCCCGATCCCCGGGTTGGCGGCCAGATAGTTGGCCTCGGTCTCGTCGAGGATCAGCCCGGCCCGGCCGGCACGGGAGAGATCCACCCGCCCGGCCCCCATGTCGTGGGCATCGGCCGGGGTCACACCGTTCTCCTTGAGCACCGTCAGGTCGGCCGTGGTCATCAAGGCGGACTTGACCTCGGACGGCGTCCACATGGGGTGGAGAGCCTGGATCAGCAGGCCCGAGCCGGCGGTGTGCGGGCTCGACATCGAAGTGCCGGAGAGGGTGCCGAAGTCGGGGCTGGCACCGACGACCGAGTTCTCGTGCACGGCGGCGAAGATGCTCGCCCCCGGGTTGGTGACGTCCGGCTTGATGACGTTGAAGGAGGCGTTGGGCCCGCGGGAGCTGAAGGAGGCCATGATGTCGGCCACCGCCGGGTCGGTGACGATCGCCGAGCCGGTGATGGTGCCCATGTGACCGCTGCCCGAGGCGAGCCAGGTACGCAGGGCGTTGCCCTCGGCCTGGTCGACGTGGGTCGCCGGGATGACGTGCGGGTCGGCGACGATGCCGGTCTCGGTCAGATTGCCGAGGATGCAGCCGGCGGCGCCGCCGGCCGCGACGTTGGCGCACTTGAGCACGCGGGCGAGGTTCTGGCCGCGGTCGCACATCACGATCATGCCGGTGAAGGTGCCGCCGGCGAAGGCGGCGCTGCACTGGCCGTCGAGCGGGTCACCGGGCGGGAAGGCGTCGAAGGCGCGAGCGTGGACGATCGGCAGCGGCCCCACGCCGGTGGTGCGCGAGGCCCCCTGCATGTCCGCAGGGGGAGAGACGCCGCCGCTCATGCTCTCGAGGTCGTTGAAGACGTTGACCCGGTCGTGCGTGCTGGCGCCGACGGTCATCACCCACGGCCCGAGGTGAGCCACGGTCGAGGCTCCGGGACCGGAGTTGCCGGCGCTCGCCGAGACGAAGATACCCGCCGCCACGGCGTCCAAGAAGAAGGTGTCGCTGTCCCCCGACCACGGCGCGCTGCCGCCACCGATCGAGTAGTTGATGGCGTCGACGCCGTCCATGATCGCCTGGTTGGTGGCCGCCGAGGTGGCGACGAAGGGGCAGAGCCCCTGGCCCGCGGAGTTGGTGTAGCAGGCGTCGTAGGTGATCAGGCTGGCGCGGTGGGCCACGCCCGAGATCGCCGGGCTGTTGAGCATGTTGCCCACCGCCGTCGAGGCGGTGTGGCTGCCGTGGCCGTTGTCGTCCTCGGGGCCGTCCGCCTCGCTGCAGGTGCCCGGGTTGGCGGTGCAGAAGGCGTCGGTGAAGTCCCAGGCCGCGAACAGCTTGTCGTTGCAGGCGTAGGAGGGGTCGAAGTTCGGGTTGCCGGGGTCGCACCAGCCGCCGAACACTCCCGTGCCCAGCGGGTTGACGTAGACGTAGCCGTCCGGCGGAGAGTCCGAGAACGACGGATGGTTCATGTTCACGCCGGTGTCGATGTCGCCCAGAACCATGCCTTCGCCCTTGGTGGCGCCCAGGCCGCCGGTCTGGGTACCGTCCCAGATGCCCGGGGCGCCGATCCAGGTCGGGCCGCGGTCGGTGTCGAGCGGCACCTGCACGTCGGGCAGGACGCTCTTGACCCCGGGCAAGGCGGCCACGCGGGCCGCTTCTGAGGGGGAGAGGGCGACGGCGACGCCGTTGCCGGCCGCCCGGTACGAGAAGAGGACCGGTACCGGCCGCCCGAGGGTGCTCTCGATGGCGTCGAGGTGGAGCCGCTGCCGGTGGCTCAGGTAATCGAGATAGGCCCGGCTGGCCGGGCTCTTGGCGTCGAGCTTGCGCTCACCGCGGGCGGCGGGGTTGGTCGCCTCGAGCCCCGCGATTCCCCCGCTGTAGCGGGCGAGGGACGGCTCGCTGAAGAGCACGACGTAGTAGCCGCTGGTGGCGAGGTCTCGCGCGCCGTCGGCCCAGGCGGGGGCGGCGAGCGACAAGCCAACGGCGAGGAAGGCGGTGCACAAGAGGATGCGCCTCGGGATCATCGCGGGCTCCTTCTCGGTTCGAGAGACTGTGCTTCGCAATGTACCCGAGGTTCAGCGGCAGGGCAACCGCGAGCCCGCCTGTCACTCCTGCCGCAAGGCCACCATCGGCTGGACCTTCGAGGCCCGGGCGGCCGGGATGGCGCCGGCGGCGAGGGCCACGATGGCCAGGGCGACGGCCGCTCCGGCCAGCACGGCGGGGTCGTGACCTTCGAGCTCGAAGAGTAGCGAGCGGCCGAGGCGGGCGAGGCCGAGGGCGGCGAGGATGCCGACCACGGCGCCCACCACGGTCATCCAACCCACCTGGCGCAGCACCATCACCCGCACGCGCTGGGCATCGGCGCCCAAGGCCATGCGCAGGCCGATCTCCCGCGTGCGCTGCGCCACGGTGTAGGCGAGCACACCGTAGAGCCCCACCGCCGCCAACAGGGTGGCGAGCAGGGCGAAGGCGGTCGACAGGGTACCGATCAGTCGATCGATGAAGACGTTGTCGCGCACCTGCGCCGCCATGGTCTGGAGGTTCTCGACCGGCAGGTTGGGGTCGAGACGGCGGATCACCTCGCCGATGGTGGTCACCAGCTGCTCGGGAGCGAGGCCGGTGCGCACGTAGAAGTTGAGGGCGCCCACGCCTTCGTCCTGCCGGTAGGGGGTGAAGAACTGGGGCGGCACGGCCTGCTTGACGTCGCTGTACTTGGCGTCGGCCACCAGGCCGACGATCTCGAGGTCGAGCTCGGGGGCGGCCCGGCGGCTCATCGCCATGCGCTTGCCCACGGCGTCCCGGCCGAGGTTGAACTTGCGGGCGAAGGCCTCGTTGACGATCGCCACCTTGGGCGCGCCGACCACGTCGGTCCGGCCGAAGTCCCGGCCGGAAAGCAGGGGGATCCCCACGGTGGCGAAGAAGCCCGGGCCGATCTCGTTGAAGCTCGCCTGGGTGTCGGTGTCCGGCCCGGCCTCGAAGCCCTCGACCGAGACGCTGCTGCCCCAGTTGCTGCCGGCGATCAGGGGCACCATCGAGCCGGCCACGGTGGTGACGCCGGGAAGCCCCGAGAGCTCCTCTTCGACCCGCTCGAACAGGGCCTTCGAGCGCTCCGGTGTGTAGCCGGACAGCTCCGGCGAGACCGCGAAGACGACCAGATGGTCGGTTTTGAGGCCGAGATCGACGCGGCTGACGTTGGCGAGGCTCTTGGTGAACAGCCCCGCCGAGACCAAGAGCGCCATGGCGAGGCTGATCTGGCCGGTGACCAGCACGGCGCGGAAGCGGGCCGCCGCCCGCGTGCCGGAGGTGCGCGTCGCCTGGCCCTTGAGAATCGAGGCCAGCTCGGGACGGGTGCTGTGGAGGGCCGGGAAGAGCCCAAAGGCGAGGCCGGTGCCGAGGGCCAGGGCGGCGGTGAAGCCGAGCATCCGCAGATCCACCTGGAAAGACAGATTGGCGGTGGTCTGCGCCGGCAGCAGCGAGCGCAGCAGCTCCAGAGTCCAGCCCGCGGCCAGCAGACCGCCGAGGCCGGCCGCCAGAGCCATCAGCCCCGACTCGGTGAGCAGCTGGGCCACTAGCTGGCGGCGCCCGGCGCCGAGCGAAAGACGGACCGCGATCTCGCCGGCGCGGCTCGCCGACCGCGCGAGCAGCAGGTTCGCGACATTGGCGCAGGCGATCAACAGCACGAAGGCGGTGGCCCCCAGCAGCAGCAGCAGGGGGGCGCGGGAGCTGCCGCGCACCGAGCTCTGGCCATGGCTGCCGGAAGAGAGCGAGACGGTCCGGACGCGGAACCGCGCCATCGTCGCCTCGCTCATCCCCTCCTGGAGAGGCGCCTCGACCTCGTTGATGAGGGCGGCGTACTTGCTGTTGAGGGCGATCTCGGCCTGCTGCCGTGATGCGTCCCGGGCCAGCCGGCCGAACAGGTACACCCAATAGCTGCGCCGGTCGTCGAGGCCCCGGAACCCGGGCACCACCGTCTCCCGCATCACGATCGGCACGAAGACCTGGGGCCGAGAACCGAGCGTCGTGCCGTAGAAGCCGGCCGGCGCCACGCCGACGATGGTCAGGGCCTGCCCGTTGACGGTCAAGGACTCGCCGACTACCGAAGAGCTCGCGCCGAAGCGGTTCTGCCAGTAATCATGCCCGAGCACCACGATCGGATGCGCCCCCGGGGTGCGGTTGTCGTCGGGGCCGAACAACCGGCCGAGGGCCGGCTCGAGTCCGAGGGTCGAGAAGTAGCGGCCCGAAACCAGCAGCCCCTCGGCGCTCGCCGTCTGACCGCGGTAGGCGAGGTTGGCCCCGAAGTCCCGGTGGGCGGCGACGGACAGCAGCTCCGGCGCGGCGTTCTCGAGGTCGCGGAACATCGGGTAGCTGAAGACCTCGTCGCAGTCCCCGGCGTTGCTACAGGACTGTGAGCCGGGTTTCGGTCCCGGCGCCGAGAGGTTGACCAAGCGGTCCGGCTCCTCGACCGCAAGAGGGCGCAGCACCATCTGATCGAAGAGGGAGAAGATCGCCGAAGTGGCACCGATCCCGAGCGCCAGCGAGAGGCAGGCGATGCCGGTGACCAAGGGTGTCTGGGAGAGCGTGCGCAGGGCGAGGCGGAAGCTCAGCATGGGGGGGTGTTACGAAGAAACCCCCGGCCAGGTTCCACCGGCCACGTCCCGCGCGGCCTCGGCCAACACCGAGAGGGCCAGGTCGATGGTGCGCCGATGGGTGCGGAAGGCGAGCGCGGCCATACGCAGGGTGAAGCGGCCGTCGAGCTGGGTCGAGGACAGGAAGATGCGCCCGTCGTGGCGCACTCGGTCCACGATGGCCTGGTTGAGCCGATTGGCCTCGTCGAGGTCCATACCAGGCGGGCCCCAGCGGAAGGTGACGATCGACAGCTCGGGGGCGGGACCGACCTCGTAGCCCAGGGTCTGGACCTCGCGGTAGAAGTAGCGGGCGAGCAGCAGCTTCTCCTCGAGGGCCGCGCGGAAGGGCGCCAGGCCCAGCTGGACCAGGGGCAACCACATGCGCACGGCCCGGAAGTGCTTGGACAGCTCGGGGGAGACGTCCGCCGGCGAGATCTCCCCCGGCTCGTTGAGCTCAGCATCCTGCATGTAGTGGCCGGAGGCGGTGTGGGTGGCCGCCAGGGCGCGGGCATCGCGCACCACCACGATGCCGGCGCCGTAGGGCAGGAAGAGCCCCTTGTGGGGGTCGAGGATCACCGAGTCCGAGCGCTCGATGCCGGCGAGCAGCTGGCGGCCGTGCTCGGTCAAGAGGAAGAAGCCGCCATAGGCCGCGTCGACGTGGAACCAGCAGCCCTCCCGCCGGGCGATGCCGGCGATGGCGTCCAGGGGGTCCACGGCACCGGTGTCGGTGGCGCCGGCCGCGGCCGCCACCAGCCAGGGCTTGAGGCCGCGGGCGCGGTCGGCGGCGATCGCCTCAGCCAGGGCATCGGGGCGCATGCGGTAGCCCTCGTCCATCTCGACGTAACGCACCGGGGCCTCGCCCAGGCCGGCCAGGCGCAGGGCCTTCTCGAGACAGTGATGGGCCTGGTCCGTGAGGTAGACCACGGTCGAGGCGAAGTCGGCTCCCTTCAAGCCATGGGCATCCCGCGCCGTGGCGATCGCCGCGAGCGTCGCGAGGCTGCCGCCGGAGGCGATGTGGCCGCCGGCCGAGGCCGGGTAGCCCACCAGGTCGGCCACCCAGCGCACCAGCTGGTTCTCCATCCGCACGGGGCCCGGGCCGGTGAAGAAGATGCCCGCGTACTTGTTGGTGACGGCGGCGAGGTAGTCACCCAGGGCCGCGTGGTAGAGGCCGCCCCCCGGGACGTAGGCCAGGTGGCCGCCCGAGGCGGGGTTGCCGCCGGGCCGCACCACGTCCCGCTCCCAGGTCTCGAGCACGGCGGCGATCGGCCGGCCCTGCTCGGTGATCGGTGAACGCAGCAGGCCGATCCCCTTGTCCTCGGTGTCTTGGTAGGCCGGGAGGGAGTCGATCTCGGCCAGGAAGCGCTCGGTCGAGGCCACCACGGCTTGGCGCAGCTGCCGGCGGCGGGAGGCACCGGGCTCGAGGGGCCGGGCCTCCCGCTCCAGCCGGCGGAGCTCGGCGAGCAGGGCGGTGGTCTCGGGGTCTTGACGCTCCGGCATCGCAGGCCCTCTATCACAGGTTCACCCCCTTGAGACAGCTTCGGACCCGGTAGCGGGCACTTCCAGACGAGAGGTCGAGGAGAAGATCTCCTCGCCGGCAAACCAGATCGAACCGAATCTGTCCTTGGCTGAAGATCAGATCAGATCAGATCTGTCCTTGACAGAAGGACAGATCTTCTGGCAGGCTCCTCGGCCTGATGTCCCTCCACCCGGTCCTGCTGGAGAAGCTGAACACCGCCCTCGCACCCTCGCTGGCCCGTGCCCTGACCCGGCGCGACGCGCGCTTGCCTGCCGTGCCCGGCAAGGTACACGCGGTGATCGGCATGCGGCGGGCCGGCAAGACCAGCTACCTCCACCAGTTACTGGCTGAGCAGCGCCACCAGCTCCCCCTGGAACGCGCTCTCTACCTCAGCTTCGACGACGACCGGCTGGCCGACCTGGCTGCCGATCAGCTCGGCCAGCTGCTCGAGGAGCACTACCGCCGCTTTCCGGAGCTGCGGGGCCGGGAGCCGGTGCACTGGTTCCTGGACGAGATCCAGCTGGTGCCGGGCTGGGAGCGGTTCGTTCGCCGGGTGATCGACTCCGAGCGAGTCGAGATCGTGGTCTCCGGTTCCTCCGCCCGCATGCTGAGCCGGGAGGTGCACACCTCGCTGCGGGGGCGCGGGATGGAGACCGTGATCCGGCCCTTCAGCTTCCGGGAGTTCCTCCGGCACCGGGGCGAAGAGCCGGCCACGCCCGCGGCGCATTGGGCTGGCCCGCAGCGCTCACTGGTCGAGAAGCGCTTCCGTGAGTTCCTCCTGGAAGGCGGCCTTCCCGAGGTGCAAGGCCTCGCCACCGGCCTGCGGATCGAGATGCTCCAGGGCTATGTCAGCACCGTCCTCTTCCGCGACGTCGTCGAGCGCTACGGGATCACCCAGGTGGCGGCTCTGCGCTGGCTGACCCGGCACTGCCTGCGCAACGCCGCCGGCACGTTCAGCGCGCATCGCTTGACCCTCGATCTGCGAGCGCAAGGGCTGGGCGTCGCCAAGGACGTGGTGCACGAGATGCTCGGGCACCTCTCCGATGCTTTCTTGATCAGCGCCGTGCCGATCGCCACCGACTCCGAGCGGCGGCGCAACTCGAACCCGCGCAAGGTCTATCCCGTGGACCCGGGCTTCATCGGCGCCTTCGACATCAGTGGCCGTTCGAATCTCGGGCACGCGCTGGAGACCGTGGTGGCGAACGAGCTCGAGCGGCGCAAGACCGAGGTCGGCTACGTGAGAACCGCGAGCGGCTTCGAGGTGGACTTCCTGGCCCGGTCTCTCGAAGGCTCGGAAGAGCTGTTGCAGGTCTGCGCCGATCCCTCAGCCGAAAAGACCCGCCAACGCGAGCTCCGCGGCCTCGTCGAAGCTGCCGAGGAGCATCCCCGCGCGCAGCGCCGCCTGCTGGTGCTCCAGTACGACCACGCCCTGGCCCTCTCCGCCCCCGGCGTCCAGGTCCAGCCGGCCTACGAATGGCTGCTGGAAGGGTCCGGCTGAGGCTCGGCCGGCAGGGCCCCCGCTCAGTCCAGAGGCAGGAAGAGCGCAAGGCATAGCGCCACAGCGCGAAGAGCTTCACTGCGGCGCCGGACAGATGTGTCCTTTCTGGAAGGACAGGTTCTTACAAATCTGTCCTCGATCGAAGGACAGATCGTCCGCCACCTTCTCCTCTCCACACCCAGCAAGGCAATGCCCGGCCCGGGCACCGCGCTCCCGAGAACCTCGACCATGGTGAGAGCCTGCTACCCAGCGGTCGGGTCCATCTGGGTCAAGCCCAGGATGTTGCCGTCCGGGTCGGTGACGTAGGCCAGCCAGGCGAGCCCGGGCACCGCCATCTTGGGCAGGGCGAGGCCGCCTCCCAGCTCGGCATTCTTGGCCAGGGCGGCGTCCAGGTCCTCGATCTGGACGGTGCAGATGAACGAGGTGACGGCCTGCCCCTGGACGGGGCCGGCGCCGCGCCGGGGCAGCAGGCCGCCGTTGATCCCTGGCTGATCAGGCGGGCCGGTCTGGATCAGCCAGTAGTCCATGGCGCCCATCCGGCTGAACGTCCACCCCAGCAGGGCGGAGTAGAAGTCAATCAGCACCTGCGGCTGCGACGCGTGGATCTCGAAGTGGGTGACACGGGCCATGGGTCTCTCCCAAACGTCGCGAACGGGCGGGGTTGCAGGGGCGGGAGGGTATCGCAGAGCGGTTCGAGGCGGTAGGCACCTCCGACCCGGGGTGGTTTCCGGGCCGGGGGAGTGGGTAGGCTGGGTTAGGCCCGACCGGGCCGTAACCCAGCACCTGAAGACTCGACCGAGAGGCTGGGTTACGCCGCAGACGGCTAACCCAGCCTACCCATGCCGCGCTTCGAGAGAAGCGAGGAGTTCCGTTGCCCCCTACGGCAGCGGCTCGCCGTCGGCCGGTAGGCGCAGGGCGTAGATGCCTCTGCCGAAGGTGAAGGCGGTGAGCGTGGTGCCGTAGGCCTCCTTGCCTTCCGGGCCGCGATCGATCGTCAGGTAGCGGATGATCGTGTTGGGCAGGCCGTGCTGATAGCGCACCCAGGTCGGCGTCGTGGCGTCGATGTTGTTGGTGTAGTAGAAGCCGAACGAAGTCCCCACGAAGACCTGCTTTCGGTTGTACGGGTTCACCGCAACGGACCACGCCGGCACGTCCGGCAGATTGCCCGTTTTGTTCTTCCGAATCCAGCTCGAGCCATTCCACCGGAACTCGAAAAGGTGGCCGGGTGTGGTCGGCGTGTTGTCGTCGAAGCCGCCCACGGCGGCGTAGAGCCGCTGGTGGTTGGTGGGATCGAACGCTGTGCCCAGGACGGCGCGGTTGGGCAGCACCTCGTTGGCGGAGTCCACGTCCCGCCACAGGGCACTGGTGTTCGGGGTGCAAGTGAACGTCGGCTTGTTGGCGTGCTTCTCCGTGCAGGTCGAGCCGGTGAAGGCGTTGTTCGTCCACCACAGCTTGCCGTCGTTGGTGCCCGCCGCCGCCCCCTTGGGCCGGCTGGGGGCGAAGGCCAGGCTGACGATCGAGGCACTGCCGCCGCCCTTGGTCAGGAGCGGGGAGATCACCGTCCAGCTCGGGCTGGTGGCGCTGTAGGAACCCGAGGCGTGGACGTAGTCCTCACCGAAGAGCAGGTTCGCGCAGCGCTCGTGAGTGCAGTGCCACGGGTTCAAGACCAGCGGCGCGACGAGGTCCGCCGAGCCCAGCTGCTCAGGGTTGCAGCTGTCCGTGAAGGGGCCGTCGGCGCCGCTGTCCGCCGAGCAGAACAGCCAACCGAAGGAGAACTCGGAGAACCACCAGCCGGCCGTCTCGCTGCCGGCGACGGGGTCGAACGCCGAGTGATAGCCGTCGCCGCCGATGCCGCGGCCGGTCGCCGTCAGATCCGCGGTGGTCGAGTCCCAGCTCGCCGTGCCGTTGTCCTGCATGCCGCCGAACAGCCATTGCACGCCATCCATCCCCGAGCCTGCGAAGTCGGCACCGGCCTGGCCGCCGTAGAAGAGCAGGGTGTTGAAACTATCGTTGAGCTGGCGCCAGGCGTTGGCGTCGCCGGCCTTGTCGTTCCAGTAAACGCCGCCGTCATTGCCCATCAGGAACGTCGAGCCCTCGGTGCCCGGCACGAAGGCCATGGCGTGGAAATCCGGGTGGATCTTGCCGTACTCGGGGCAGAGGGGCTCGTAGGTCGCGGAGAGGTTGGTGAGCGTAATCGCGGAGTAGTCCGCGCTCACCTCGCCCTTGAACACGTCGATGTGCCCGAGGTAGAGGGTGCGGTCGTTCTCCGGGTCCACGGCCACGAACAGGTCGAAGAAATCCTGATAGGTGTAGCTGATCGTGGCGTTGCAGTTGAGGTGATCCTCCTCGCCGCTGCCGGCGAGGCGCGTCCAGGTCGTCGAGCCGCCATCCGGCCGCAGCACGTAGGTGCCCTCGGCACTGCCGGTCTCCAGGCTGTGGACCTGGGCGTAGAGGGTGAGGTGATCGTCCTTGCCGATGCCCCCGGCCAGCTCGATGCGGCCGGTCCAGCTGCCGTCCTCCCAGTAGGGGACGCCGTTGCCCGTGCCGGCGGGAAGGCCGGCGGAGAGGAGGGTGAAGTCCCCGGGCCAGGTCGGGCAGCCGGCGGCCGGCACGTTGAAGCGGTAGATGCCGTTGTTGCCGTTGGCGTCACCGCCGGTGTGCCCCACGGCCACGTAGGCCACGGTGGGCGTGGCGCGGGCATCGAGATAGATCGCGCTGACGCGGTTGATCGATTGCAGGGGCCCGCCGGAAACCGAGGGGTTGGTGTAATCGTTGCCGAAAGCGCAGATCTGCCAGGTATTGCCGGCGTCGTTCGAAAGGTAGAGATCGTTGCGCGTGCCGACCAGCACGGTCGAGGGCTGGTGGGGATCGACCTCGATGTCCTTGACCGCCTGGTTGTCCCAGCGGTTGCCGCCGGCCGGCAACGTCGGGGAGAACGGCGTGAACACGCTCGCCCCGAGCTGGGTCCAGGTGGCACCGGCGTCGGTCGACTTCATGATGCCGGCGCTGAATTGGGCGCGGCCCACGGCGTCCCCGGTGCCGACGTAGAGGATGCTCGAGTTGTTGGGATCCAGCTCCACGGCCCCGGCGGCCTGGCTGACGAAGTCCTTGTCGTCCCACAGCGGCGTCCAGACCTCGCTGCCCGAGCCCAGGTTGGTGGTCTTCCACAGGCCACTCGCGGCGAAGGCGGCGTAAGCGACGTTGGGGGAGCTCGGGTTCACGGCCAGGCCGTTGGCCGCCACGCGGCCCGAGACGCGGCCCCACTGGTAGGCGTCGTTGGTGGTGCCCACGCTGTCCACCGGCTGCGGGCCGTAGGAGACCCAGGTGTTCGTGCCTGGGGGAATGACACCTTCGCGGGCGAGGCGGGCGGCATTGGCCGGGGCTCCCGCCCAGGCCGGAGCGTCCGTAACGTGGCGGGCCACCCAGTCGCGAGCGCGATCCCAGGCCATCGGCGGGATCCGGCCGGTGGGGTAGGTGAGCAGGTGCCACTCCACCGCATCGGCGGTGTCGATCCGGTCGCCGTTGCCCAGGCGGAAGCCGGAGGGAAGGGCGCGAAGGTAGGCCTCCGAGCCGCGCTTCTGATGCTCCTTGCGGGCCTGGCGAGCCTGCGCGGGGTCGCCGGATGCCGCCCCTTGGTGAGCAGCGGGCGGCAGCATCCAGACGGCCGCCGCCAGGGCGCCGAGGAACACCAGGGCAGGAATGCCGGCACGAGCTACGAGCCGTGGCCAGCGAGCTGATTGCGTCCTACTCATTCGGCTGATTCCTTTGGACCGGACGGCGGGCCAGTTCCCGTCGTCCAAGGCGAGGCGAAGTAGAATCACCAGAGAGTTTGTGAACACACCAAAAGATACCATGTGAAGCCAGTGCAGGGCATCTCGATTCGATGGCTGCGCGACCGTTGAGGCGGCACCCGCCCGCGGCGAGCCCGGCGCCGGCGTTCTCGGCTGCTCAAGACTGAGCAGATCCCCCCCGCTCGGGACGGTAGAGTCACCGCCAGCTCCGAAGCCGTTCGCCATCCCGAGCCGCGCACCCCTGGAATGCGGGTGCCGATACGGGTCTCTCTCTGCTTCGGGCGTTGCGGAGGTCCGTTTCAGCGATGGTGCCCACAGCAGCCGCACAGACCACCCAGGAACCGGACCAGCTCCTGCATTCGGCGAGCTCCGGGCTGATCATCCACCGCACGGCACAGCTCAAGAACGAGTTCCGCTCGGGGGGGCGCGAGTTCGCCCGTGAGGTGGCCGAGCACGTCAACCGGACCCAGACCGGCAGGGCGACCCTCTTCGTCTACGAGGAAGCCTTCGGGGTGCACGACCGCATCCACTGGCTGATCCACCTCGGCGGCCTCACCGACTACCTGACCCTGATCACCATGTCGGTCAACGACGAGGGCTTCCGCAACATCTTCTTCCGCGAGCGCATCGCCCCTGAGAAGGGCGGTGGCGATTGGTCGCGGATGTTCCCGGATGGCTCACTGTCGGAGCGGGTGTTGATCCCGCTGCGGCGACCGGGGGCCAACGGGACGGACGGCGCCGCCTTCCCGCTACCGGCTGGCCGGCAAACGACGCTGCCCGCCGAGCAGATCCTGCATTCGGCCAACGCCGGGATGCTGGTCGAGCGGGTCGGCATCGCCCGCTACGAGGCCCGCGACCAGGCCCGCGAGCTGGCCCTCGAGGTGGCGGAGCGGGTCAACCTCGGTCTGCCGGGAGTGGCCTCGATGTTCGTCTACGAGGAGATGTTCGGCCGCCAGGACTGCCTGCACTGGCTGATCCACCTGCGCGCCCTCGACGCCTACACCGCCTTCTTGGCCTTCGTCCAGGAGGACGCCGGCCTGGCCGAGATCCTGCGCCGTTCGGGCCCCGGGGGCGGTTGGAGCTGGTTCCTCGACGGCAGCCTCGAAGAGACGGTGCTGGTGCCGCAGTTCGCCGGCAGCTCGGGCACCGTCAAGCGCTGAACACGTCCACCGTGAGCCCCGGGAGCCGTGATGAACCCTGCCCAACCCTCAACCGCCGGCGCCGCGCCGGTGATCCCCCCGGCCTTCCATCAAGCCGCCCAGCCCGTGGAGGCCCTGCTCAACTCGGCCAGCTGCGGACTGATCATCCAGCGCACCGGCCAGATCAAGGGCAAGTACCGCTCCGAGGGCCGCCAGTTCGCCCGCGAGCTGGCCGAGCACATCAACGAGAGGCAGCTCGGACGGGCCACGGTGTTCGTGTACGAGGAGACCTTCGGCGTCAAGGAGCGACTCCACTGGCTGATCCATCTGCGCTCGCTGCGCGACTATCCCACCATGGTGGCGATGGGCGCGGCCGACGAGAAGTTCCGCGAGCTGATCCTCCGCGAGCGGCTGCCGGGGGGAGGGCGGTGGGACGAGATCTTCCTGGACGGCTCCCTGCGCGAGACCGTGCTGGTGCCCCAGCGCTGGCTCTCCCCCGGCCGCGACGGCGCGCCCTCCGGCACGGCCCTCGACCAGCTCGGGCCCGGCGAGACGACGTTCCTCCACTCCGCCACCGCCAGCTCGATCGTGCAGGTCTCCGGCATCCTGCGCCACGAGCACCGGCGCAGCGGCCGGGAGGTCGGCCGCCGCCTGGCGGAGCGCCTCAACCGCGAGCAGGCCGGCGCCATCACGGCCCTGGTGTACGACGAGGCCTTCGGCGCGGGCGAGCGGGTCCACTGGCTCCTCCACCTCTCGGCCCTGAGCGACCACGCCGAGCTGGCGCCCTACCTCGGGCCGGAGCCGGTGGCCGAGGGCAGCGGTGCCGGCCCGGCGGCGGAGCCGTCCTGGCGCGAGCTGTTCGTCGAGGGCTCCCTTTCCGAGGTCGCGTTGACCCCTCAATTCTGGGGCCTGTACGCTACGAAAAAGCCATCGTGAGCGTGCCCGACACCCAGGAGGGGATCATGACCGAAGCGCTGGTGGAGGCCTGGCTGGTCAACAACCGAGTCAACCTGATGATTCTCCGCGAGCTGGGGGACGAGGCCCTGGCCGCCAGCCTCTCCTCGCGGGGCGGGCGCACCGTGGGCGAGCAACTGGCCCACGTGCTCGAGGTGCGGCGGGCCAAGGTGGAGGCGGCGGACAAGGCCCTCGCCGCGACCATCCCCACGGTCGGCCGCGAGCAGGGCCACGACCGGGAAGCCCTGCTCGCCGGCTTCGAGAAGAGCGGCGAGGCGGTGGCCGAGCTGATCCGCAAGAGCGCAGGCGAGGGCGGGCAGGTCAAGGGCTTCCGCCGCGGCATCGTGGTCCTGATCGCCTACCTGATCGCTCACGACGCCCACCACCGGGGACATCTGTTCCTGACCCTCAAGCAGTCCAAAGTCGGGATCCCGGCCTCGCTCCGCATGGAGATCTGGGCCTGGAACCAGATCTGAGCCATGGCTCCGGCGCTCCTCGACGACACGTCGTCCGCGAAGCCGCGGGAGCGCCCTGCGAGCGCGGCCGCCGGCCGGGCCCGGCCGCCCGGGCCCCGCGGGTTGCCCCTGCTGGGCTGCCTGCCGGCCTTCCGCCGGGATCCCCTCGCCTTTCTGCAACGCACCGCACGCGAGCACGGAGACGTCGCCTTCTTCCGCCTCGGCACCCAGAACGTTTTCCTCTTGAACGACCCCGAGCTGATCCGCGAGGTGCTGGTGCAGCGACAGGGCCTGTTCACCAAGAGCCGGGGCCTGCGCCGCGCCCGCGCCCTCCTCGGAGACGGCCTGCTGACCAGCGAGGGCGAGGTGCACCACCGCCACCGCCGCCTGGTGCAGCCGGCCTTCCACCCGGACCGCCTCCAGGGCTATGCCGAGGTGATGGTCGACGCCGCCCTCGAGACGGGCCGGCGCTGGCGGGCCGGCGAGTCGGTCGAGGTCTTCTCCGAGATGGCGCGCATCACCCTGGGGGTGGTCGGCACCACCTTGTTCAGCGTCGAGGTGGAGGAGGAGGCCCAGGAGATCGGCACCGCCCTGACCAGCGTGCTCGAGATGTTCAGCATCATGATGCTGCCCTTCTCGGGCCTGGTCGAGCGCCTGCCCTTGCCGGTGGTGCGGCGTTTCCACGCTGCCCGCAGCCTCCTCGATGGGCGTATGGAGCGCTTGATCCACGAGCGCCGGGAGAGCGGCAGGGACTCCGGCGACCTGTTGTCGATGCTGCTCCTGGCCCAGGACGAGGCGGGGGGTGGGCTGTCGGACCGCGAGGTGCGCGAGGAGGCCTTGACCCTCTTCCTGGCCGGCCACGAGACCACCGCCAACGCCCTCTCCTGGACCCTCTACCTGCTGGCGTCGAACCCCGACTGCGAGGCACGGCTGCACCGGGAGCTCGAGGAGGTGTTGGGCGGGCGCCGGCCGACCTTCGCCGACCTGCCCCGCCTGTCCTGGGCCGAGCACGTGCTGGCCGAGGCCATCCGCCTCTACCCGCCGGCCTGGGCGATCGGGCGCTCGGCCAGGGAAGCCCTCGAGCTGGGCGGCTTCGAGGTGCCGGCGGGCAGCACCGTGATCCTGAGCGCCTACGTCACCCAGAACGACCCCCGCTACTTCCCCCATCCCGAGGTCTTCGATCCCGAGCGCTGGCAGCCAGGGCCGAGGGCGGAGCGGCCGAAGTTCGTCTACTTCCCCTTCGGTGGCGGTGCCCGGACCTGCATCGGCGAGCGCTTCGCGATGATGGAGGGCGTGCTGATCCTGGCCACGCTGGCCCAGCGCTGGCGGCTGCGGCTGGCGCCGGGCCAGACCGTCGAGCCGATGCCGCTGATCAACACACTGCGGGCTCGGGGTGGCTTGCCGCTCCGGCTCGAAGCACGCGGCGCGCCAGCTCCCTGACGTTGGCCTCGGCGCGGAACACCGAGAGGTGGTCGCCGTGCGGCTCGACGTAGAGGGTCGCGTCGGCCAGACGGGCCGCCACCCGGCGCGAGCCTTCGGGGTGGGCGGTGCCGTCGTCCTGGCTGGTGATCACCGCCACCGGCTGTCGCACGCGCGGCAGCAGCGCCTCGACCTCGAAGCTCATGATGCTGCCGTTCAAGAGCCCGTAACGATGGGTCAGCTCGGCATTGGCCCAGGGGTAGAGGACGTGGGCGGCGGGCTGGGGCAGGGGCTTGCCGGCCAGGGCGTGGCACATCGCCCCCCGCACCGCGGCGGCGCTCTCCCGGCTCTCGGCGGCCATCGCCAGCAGCGACCCGAGGTCGTGCTGGTGATCGGTCTTCGGGCCGCCGGCACCGAGCTCGTAGTCGCCGTGCCAGAGGCTCAAGGAGTGGACCCTCGCCGGCCAGGCCGCCGCCGCGGCGAGGGCCAGGACCGCCCCACCGCACATCCCGAGGGCATGGGCCGAGGCCACGCCGAAGCGATCCATCACCGCCACCAGGTCGGCCGCCTGGGCCGAGACGTCCCGCCCCCGGCGGTCGAAGGCGGCGTCCGCGAGGAAGAGGCCCCGGCTCTCCCAGGTGAGGACGTAGGCGTCACGGGCAAGGAAGTGTAGCCAGGCCAGCGACAGCCCCACCGGCATGCCGCAGGGGGGCACCAGCACCACGGCCGGCCGGCTGCGCTCGCCCAGGGCATAGGCCCGAAGCGGCGTACCGTCGAAGGAGCTCAGGTGCACGGGCTCCGGGCGCCCTTCGCCGGGGTCGGCGAGCGCGCGCCGGGTGCTCCGCTCGAAGGCCTCGACGCTGGGCCAGGCAGGCCGGGCCTCGTCGAGGCTCGCCAGGGCGCTCTCCAGGCCCTCGCTCAGCACCCGGGCGAAAAGCCTGGCCCCGGGATCGGCGGGCGTCTCGCCCAGCGTGAGCCGGGGGGCCGGAAGGCCCCGGCAGACCGCGTCGAGGCACGCCTGGAGCGGGGCGGCCTCCCCGCCCTGGGCCAGGGCGAGGGGCAGGTGGAGGGGCCGGGGCAGGGCATCGATCAGCGGCCGCAGGGCCAGCACCGAGCGGGCCAGGAGCAGGGCGAGGTCCACGCCCGGGGCGAGGGCCATCGGCGTCCCCCTAGCGGTTCGGGAACGGGTAGCCGCGGGTGGTGGCGGTGGCGATGCGGTTGTAGCGGTAGCGATCCTCGCCCGCCACCACCACGGCGCCGTAGCGGTCCAGCCGCACCGTGCCGCCGTACTCCTCGATGGCCTCGCTGTCCGGGTAGACGTGGACCCGGGTGGGCACGTAGCGCGCCGCGAAGCCCATGCGCATCTCCTGGGTCTTGCCGCGGTGGGGATGGGAGGCGTGCATCAGGGTCGACCAGAAGAGGATGGCCTGGCCCGGCCGCATCACCATCGACACCGCATGATCCTCGTCCGGCTTCCAGTCGGGATCGATCTGCAGCTCGCGGTAGTCGTAGCCGAAGAAGCCGCGCCGGATGCCGTCCTTCTCGACCTGGTTGATCGACTCCGGGCGGTAGTGCATCTCCTTCTGCTCGTCGTAGAACATGGTGTGGTGGGTGCCGGGGATGAACTGCAGGCAGGCAGTGTCTTCGTTGGCCTCGGTGAAGGCCGTCCACACCGTGATGGTGCCGCCGAAGTCCTCGTGACCGTCCGGCCAGACGATCTGCGGCTGGCCCGAGGCGTTGGCGAAGGTGTCCGCCTGATGCCAGTCGGTGCCCTCGTCGCCGGGGTACTTGGGGAAGAACTCGGTGCGCCAGCACAGCACGTCCGGCCCCAGGATGCTGACCACGCGGTCGACGATCTCCGGACGGCAGATGTGGTCGGCGAAGAACTGGCAGTCGAGGTGGCGGTCGTAGTTGCCGATGTTGGTCGCCCCCGACTGGGCGACGCTCTCCTGGTAGACGGCAGCGGAGCGGTCCATCAGCTGCAAGCGCTGGCGCCGCCAATGGGCCTTCATCTCCTCGACCTCGTAGACCGTGAACGGCCCGAGGTAGCCGTTGCGATGAAAGGCGGCGAGCTCCGCCGGGCTAAGAGAGAACTTCGGCTGCGTCAGGGTGTCCAGCATGGGGAGTCTCCGAGAAGAGGGGTGGGGCGGTGGCGAGCTGGGCCTCGACGCAGGCGGCCAGGCGGGCCACCGTGGCCTGGTCGCCCAGCTCGCTGCCGTTCAAGGACACGCCGAAGGCGTCGTTGGTCAGGCGCAGCAGGCGCACGAAGGCCATCGAGGTCGCGCCGTGGTCGAAGAGGTCGTCGTGCGGGGAGAGGCCCGGCAGCCGCAGCACCTCTGCGGCCAGGCCTAGCAGGGTGCGCTCGGTGCTGCCGATCGGCCCGCCGGGGGCGGAGGGTGGCGCGGTCCCGGCCAACGCCGCGAGGGCCCGGCGGTCCACCTTGCCGTGGGCGGTCAGGGGGATCGCCCCCACCACGTGGACCTCCGCCGGCACTTGGTGGGCCGGCAGCTCGCGGGCCGCCCGCGTGCGCAGCTCCTGGCTCAAGCGGGCGGCGCCGCCGTCGAGCCCAGAGCCGGGCCGGGGCACGACGGCGGCGAGCAGCCGCACGTCGCCGCCGCCGAGGTCGAGGCTCGTCACCACCGCTCTCGCCACCTCGGGATGGGCCGCCAGGCAGGCTTCGACCTCGGAAGGCTCGATGCGGAAGCCCCGCACCTTGAGCTGGTCGTCGAGCCGGCCCAAGGTGCGCAGCTCACCGTCGGCGCCGCGCACGGCGCGGTCCCCGGAGCGGTAGGCGCGAGCCCCCGAGGCGCCGGTGCCGGCTGCGGGCAGGAACCGCTCGGCGGTCAGGCCCGGGCGGCCGAGATAGCCGCGGGCGAGGCCCGGGCCGGTGACGTGGAGCTCGCCGGGTGTGCCGGCGCTCACCGCGAAGCCCCGGGGGTCGAGCAGCGAGACCCCGAGGTCGCCGAGAGGCTGGCCGATCGGGCTCGCCGCGTCGCCGTCGAGGTCCTCGCGGAGGATCCTCCGCCAGGTGACGTGCACGGTGGTCTCGGTGATGCCGTAGAGGTTGGCCACCTGGGGCCGCTGGTCGCCCCAGCGCTCGAACCACGGGGCGAGCAGGCGAGGGTCGAGGGCCTCGCCGCCGAAGACCAGGGCCCGCAGCCGCGGGGCGAAGGGGGTCTCGGCGTGGAGCTCGGCGTCGAGCAGGCCGTGGAAGGCCGACGGTGTCTGGCTCAGGATCGTCACCCCGTTCTCGGCCAGGAGGTGGCAGAGGCGCCCGGGCTGGCGGGCCACCTCGAGGGGCACGATCACCAGCCGGCCGCCGTAGAGCAGGGCTCCCCAGATCTCCCAGACCGAGAAGTCGAAGCTCGCCGAGTGGCAGAGGGACCAGACGTCCTCCGGGCCGAAGTGGAGGTGTCGGTCCGCCTGCTCGAACAGGCGCACCACGTTGCGGTGGGAAACCATCACCCCCTTGGGCTCGCCGGTCGAACCCGAGGTGTAGATCACGTAGGCCAGGTTGTCGTCCGCCGGCCTGCCTGCCCCCGCGGCCGCCGGCGGAGCCGGGCCCGGGGCGTCGTCGGCCGTCAGGACTTCGACGCCCAGGGCGGCGAAGCGTGGGCCGAGGTCGGCGGTCGTGACCACCCGGCGCACCCGCGAGTCCGCCAGCAGGTAGCGCAGGCGGGCCTCCGGGTAGGCGGGATCGAGGGGCAGGTAGGCACCGCCCGCCTTGAGGATGGCGAGCAGGCCGACGATGAGCTCGAAGCCCCGCTCGGCGGCCAGGCCGACGAGCACCTCGGGCCCGACCCCGGCGTCCCGCAGGCGTGCCGCCAGCCCTTCGGCCCGGTCGTCGAGCTCCCGGTAGGTGAGGTCTCGGTGGCCGAACGAGAGGGCGACGCGGCGGGGGAACTCCTCCGCCCGCCGTTCGAAGATCTGGTGAAGACACTGACCGGATGCCATGTCGGCTCACTTCCTGGAGGCGCTGGCCCAGAGCACGGGAGAGGCTGGTTGTCGCTGCACGATTGTGGGAAAGCTGCTCCGAGCCGTCTGCTCAAGACTGAGCAAGCCGTGGGGGATCCGAGCGCCCGAGCAGACCCTCGAGCCGCCGGCCGAGCACTGTGGCGGCGCCCCGCATCAGGTGCTCGGCAATGCGCTCGACGTGGCGCTCCCGCCAGGGCTCGAGGGGGGTGCCGCGCACCGAGCGGTTGAAGGCGCCCATCGCCGGCCCGCAGTGGATCTGATAGTTCACCCGCTCCGGCGAGCCGGCGAGGGCCCAGCGGCTGGTGTGGGCGAAGTACCAGTTGAAGACCAGGGCCATCTTGTGGCGGGGGTCCCGCTCGGCCTGCTCGATCTGCTCCGGTCGGGTGCTCGCCAGGTGGTCGCAAGTCTCGCTCCAGACCTGGGCGAGCGAGCGCTTGAAGTAGCGCTCCTCGAGCGTCTTCCGGGTCCCTTGGTCGAGCTCGTCGAGCGATCGATGCTGGCGGTAGAGCTGGAAGAGCTTGTTGGCGCGGGCTGCGAAGAGGGTGCCGCGGCTCGCCACCTGCACGCGGGCCCCCAGCTCGAACATGTCACCGGCGGCGGTGTAGGCGGTGTCCTGCACGTCGAGCTGGGCGAGCAGGTCCTTGACCGCCTCGGAGGTGCCGGCCTCGGGGGAGCACTGGTTGACCGAGCCGGTCAGCACGAAGTCCGCCCCCAGCACGAACGCCGCCGCCGCGGCCTCGGGGGAGCCGATGCCGCCGGCGGCACCCAGGGGGACGTCGGCCGGGCAGGCCCCCCGCTCCCGCATCTCCTCGCGCAGCTGGAGCATGGCCGGCATCAGGGCGTAGGCGCGCCCGGCGTCGGTGTGGCCGCCCGAGTCGGCCTCCACGCACAGCTCGCTCGCCACCGGCAGGCAGCGCGCCACCGCCGCTTCCTCGGCCCCGAGGCCGCCGCTGGCCACCAGTTGGGCCAGCACTTCTTCGGGCGGGGGGCGCAGGAAGAGGGTGGCGATCTCGGGCCGTGACACCTTGGCCAGCACCCGGCGCCCGGCCACCGGCTCACCGGCGGCCGTGAAGCGGGCGCCGCGGAAGCGGCAGCGCACCAGCGGCGCGGTGATGCGCAGGTAGGCGGCGGCCTCGACGAAGCGCACGTCGTGGGCGAGCAGCAGCTCGACGGTCGCCGCCTCGAGCTCCGGCTCGTCGAGGGGGTAGAGCAGGTTGGCGCCCCAGCTCGCCCGGGGCCCCAGCTCGCGCTTCAGCTCCTGGAGCGCCGCCTCGATCGCCGCCAGGCCGAGGCCGCCGGTGCCGAAGAAGCCCATCAGCCCGTTTCTCGCCAGGCGGATCAGCAGCCGGGTCGAGGCGATGCCCTGGTACATCGAGCCGGCGAGGTAGGCGTAGCGCAACCCATAGTCGCGCCGGAAGCTCGCCGAGCCCAGCCGCTCGGCGGCGAGGCACGGGTCGGGCGGCGGTTCCACCTCCGGGGCGGCCACGGCGACGGGCCGAGGTGCCAGGCGGGGCGGCGAGGGCGGTGCCGGGAAGGCCGAGCGCCAGAGCTTGGTGAGCACCCCTCCGGGGCCGAGCTCCTCGACCTCCTCGACCCCCTGCTCCTGCAGGTAGCGCATCGCCTCCCACCAGCGCACCGGCGAGCGGATCTGCGCGCTCAGCAGGGCCGGGAGCTGGTCGGCCCGGTAGGGCCTGGCGGTGACGTTGGCGATCACCGGCAGGGTGGGAGGGGCGAAGCGAGCACGCCCCAGCACCTCCTCGAAGGCGTGCGAGGCTTCGACCATGGAGCGCGAGTGGAAGGCGGCGGCAACCGCCAGGGGCAGGGTTCGCACCGTCCGCCCCTCCGGTGCCGCTGCCACCAGCCGGGGCGCCAGGCGGCTGAGCGCCTCCCCCGGCCCCGCGAGCACGATCTGGTCGGGGGCGTTGTAGTTGGCGACGTCGACCGAGTCGATGCCGCTCGCCGCCAGCGCCTCGGTGAGTCGCTCGGCAGTGAGGCCGATCACCGCCATCATGGCGCCGCCGCTCGCCGCGGCCATCAGCTCGGAGCGGGCCGTCACCAGAAGCAGGCCGGTCTCGAGATCGAAGCAGCCGGCGGCGAAAAGGGCGTTGAGCTCGCCCAGGCTGTGGCCGGCCAGGAAGTCCGGCCGCTCGCCGTTCGCCCGGCGTTCGAGGTAGCTGAGGGCGTTGACCAGGAAGAGGGCCGGCTGGGCCCAGCGGGTGGAACGCAGGCGATCCCCGGGGTCTTCGAGGCAGAGCTCCCTGAGGGAGGTGCCGGCGATGCGGTCGGCCAGCGCGCACTCCTCCGGGAAGCGCTCGAAGAGCCCCGCTCCCATGCCGCGGCGCTGTGAGCCCTGGCCGGGGAAGAGGAAGGCCCTCACCGAGTCGGGTCCCCCGGGGGCGAGGTTTCCCACGGCAGCTTGCGCTCACGGACGAAGGCGGCGATGTTGCGCCGCACCAGCGGGGAGGCCATCAGCTCGGCCAGCTCGGCGAGGGCCGCCCGCTCGACCTCGGGCGAGAGAGACCACAGCGAGCAGAAGTGGCGCTTGGCCCGACCGAGGGTCGTGGGATCGATCTTCGACAGGCGGAAGGCCAGCCTGCGGATGGGCTCGTCGGGGTCTTCGGTCCGTTGGTCCACCAGGTGGATGCGCTCGGCCTCGGCGGCGCCGATCGGCAGGGTGGCGAGGGTCATGGCGTAGGCCTTCTGGAAGCCGACCCTGCGGATCAGGAAGGGCAGCACGCAGCAGGGCAGGAGGCCCCACAGCGCCTCGGGGAGGCTGAACTGGCTGCGCTCGGTGGCGAAGACGAAATCGCAGGCCACGGCCAGCCCGACGCCGCCGCCGGCGGCGCGGCCGTCGACTTTGGCCACCACCACCCGGGGCAGCCGGGTCAGGCGCTCGAGCAGCGCCAGGAAGGCGGCACCACCGTCGCTGCCGCCGTCCTCGGCGGCCGCCTGCTCGAAGTCCATGCCGGTCGAGAACACGCCGTCCCGCCCCTCGAGCACCACCATCCGGCAGGCGGTCGTGGCCTCGGCCTGGTCCAGGGCCGCCTGGATCTCGCGCAGCAAGGCCGGGGTGAGGCCGTTGCCCTGGGCCGGCCGGTCCAGGGTCAGGGTGAGGACGGCGGGCGCGGTGGCGCGGACGAGCAGGCCCTCTGCCACCTTCAGCTCCACTCGTAGAGGCGGTGGTACTCGTCGATGGCGCGCAGCACCAGCAGGCCCTGGCCGGCCATGGTGCGGTCGTAGATCGCCTGGTAGGGAGCGGTGTCGACCGCGAGGGAGCGGGGGGCGCCACGGCTCTGCGCCGAGAGCTCGGCGATGGTCTCGTACTCCTCCATGTCGAGCTCGTAGCGCTCCGCGACCCGCTCCGCAAGGCCCAGGGCGGCGAGCGCCGCCGGGGCCCCGGGAGAGATGACGCCGCTGTAGAACTCGGCGGCACAGCCCGAGCCGTAGGAGAACAGGCCGATGCGCTTCGGCGCCTCGAAGCTCGCCCCCTCGATCAGCGAGCAAAGGGCGAGGTAGAGCGCCGCCGAGTAGATGTTGCCGATGCGCATACAGTAGGAGAGCGAAGGCGCGACGCGGGCCGCGAAGTCGCGCTCGATCGCCTCCGGGCCGAGGCCCCCGAGCTTGCGCAGCAGCATGCGATGGGCGCCCTTGACCATGCCGGCGAAGGGAGTGTGGAAGGCGAGGTAGTCGAAGGTGGTCCGCACGTCCGCGCCCCGCACCCGTTCCTGGTAGGCGAGCACGCATTGCTCCAGGCAGTGCAGGTAGGAGAGCAGGGAGAGGTCCGAGTCCCCGGCCTCGAGGTCGGGGGAGGGGCGGCAGGTGTCCATCACCTCGTAGCTGTAGCAGCCGCTGGCGCCGGCATCGACCTCCAGGACCTCGGCCCTCTCGCCCACCAGCATGGCGACGGCGCCCGCGCCCTGCGAGGGTTCCCAGTAGGTGGAGCGGGCCACCCGGCTGGCGGTGTCGGTGGCCACCACCAGGGCTTTGACCCCGGACCGGCCACTCCGGGCCAGCAGGCCGAGCGCGGTCTGCAGGGCCGCGGTGCCGCCGTAGCAGGCATGCTTGACCTCGAAGGAGCGGCAGCGGCGGCTGAGGCCGAGATGGTGATGGACGTAGGTGCTGAGCGGCTTGCCCTGATCGAGGCCGGACTCGGTGCCGACGATCAGCAGTTCGATCGCAGCGAGCTCACCGGCCGAGAGGTTGCGCAGCAGCGGCCGGGCAGCGTTTACGGCGTTGGTGACCGGGTCCTCGCAGGGCAGATTGACCGACTTCTCGACCATCATCAGGTTCGAGAAACGCTTGAGGTCCAGCGTTCGCGCGGCGAATAGCCGCTCGACACCCAGGCGCAGCCTGCCCGGATAAACGTTGATGGCTTCGATGCCGGTGGTCATCGGCGGGCACGGCGCGCAGAGGGGAGGCGTCGGGCTGGGAAGCTAAGCGAGCGGCGGGGCACCGTCTGCTCACTTTTGAGCAGACGGACTTTTGGACGAAGAAAGAGAATTCCGAGCGAACCAGAGAGGCATTGGGAGCTGAAGGACGAGCCGGATGTGTCGGTCCGATCGACTCGCGGTGGCGCAAGAGCCTTCTTCGAAAGAAACAGAGAAGCATTTCATTCGCAAAGAACAACAAGTAGTGAATTCTTGCGTGAGAGATGCTCAGCCTTTGAACGATCCGGTGGGAGCGCGCGTCGGCGGGCTGCGAGGGAAGGAGACCTGAGATGTCGCGTTCCGTGGCAGGTCCTGTTTCCCTGGGCGACTCGGTCAGCGCCTTGATCCGTCGGGGAGTGTTGCGCGCCTCGACGCTCAAGCTGGCCAAGCACGCGACGATCTACAGCAGCGGTGATCCAGGCACCAGCATGTACGTGGTCGAAGAGGGTTGGGTGAAGATCGTCACCCACTCGCGGGCGGGCAAGGACTGCCTGCTGGCCATCCGCACCAACGGCGACCTCTTCGGTGAGCAGGCCCTGCTCGGCGAGGTCCGCGAGGAGACGGCGACCGCCATGTCGCCGACCACCCTCAAGCGGGTGAGCCGCGACTCCTTCATCGGCAGCGTGGCCCAGGAGGAGCTGCTCGAGGCCTTGCTGCGCTATTCGCTCACCCGCCTCTCCGAGCAGCAAGACATCATCACCGACTTCGTCACCGCCGACAGCGAGCAGCGGCTGGCCTCGACGCTGCTGCGTCTGGGCAGGAAGCTCGGCCGCCGGGCACCGAGCCAGATCCGCATCGAAGAGCGCATCTCCCAGGAGGACCTGTCACGAATCGTCGGCACCACCCGTTCCCGTGTGGGTTTCTTTCTCAAGCGGTTCGAGGCCCTGGGACTGATCGAGACGAGCAAGAACTGCTTCCTGGCCATCAACGAGCAGCGCCTGTGTGAGTTCGTGGAGCGGGAGGCCTGAGGTGGCCGAAGCCGCCGCCCCCTCGGGCGCCCTGGTGGCCCTGGTGTCGGAGGTCTTTCCCGGCGCGGCGGCGCTGGCACCGGATGAGCCCCTGGCCGGCCTCGGCCGCGACTCGCTCAAGTCCGCCCGGCTGTGGCTGGTGCTCCAGAGGCGCTTCGGAGTGGCGCTGCCCCTCGAGTGGCTGGCCGGCGGCCCCAGCCTGGCCGCCCTCGCCGAGCGGCTCGAGGCGGCGGCCGAGCCCGGCGCCGCAGCGCCCGGCCTCGGTGGGCAGCCGTGCGATCACCCGGCACCGGCTGCCGGTCCCGCGGCACCCCTGCCCCTCTCCGCCCTGCAGCAGGCCTACCTGCTCGGCCGCCGCAGCGACCTCACCGCCGACCCCGTGGGCTGCCACCTCTACCGCGAGCTCGAGATCGACGACCTCGACCTCGAGCGGCTGCGCCGCGCCTGGCAGCACCTGCTCGTGCGCCACGAGGTGCTGCGCGCCGTGGTCGGCCCGGAGGGCTCGCTGCGCGTCCTGCCCGAGCCGCCGGCCTGGCAGCTCGCCGTGAACGAGGGGGCGGCCGACCCGCAAGGGGCGATCCTGGCGGCCCGGGCCCGCCTCGCCCACGTCGACTACGTCCCCGGCGAGTGGCCGCATTTCACCATCGAGGTCACCCTCTGCGCCGGCCGGCCGAGCGTGGTGCACCTGAGCCTCGACGCCCTGCTCACCGACGGCCAGGGCCTCGAGCAGCTGCTGGCCGAATGGGGCGAGGTCTACCGCGATCCGGCAGCGCCGCTGCCGCCGCTCAGCGGCTCCCTGCGCGAGGCGGTCGCCACCCTCGCCGAGCGGAGGAAGGCGAGCTTCGAGGCGGATCTCGGCTTCTGGAGCGAGCGCCTGGCCGAGCTGCCACCGCCTCCCCGCCTGCCTCGCGCGGATCCTGCCCCGACCCCTTCCCGGCTTCTCCGCCGGCCGCTCGGCGGCGCCCTCGGCCGGGAGGATTGGCGGCAGCTGTGCCGCCGTGCCGAGCAGCTCGGCGTCACCCCGACCGCCTTCGTGCTGGCCCTGTTCGCCGACCTCCTTTCCCGCCGGGGCGACGGCGCCCCGTTCTCGCTGCTGCTCACCACCAGCCTGCGCCCCTGGCTGGACGCCCCGCCGCTCGGCGCGGCGGCCTGCGTGGGCTGCTTCGCCTCGACGCTCGTGCATCGGGTGGAGGAAGGGTCCGGGGCCACCTTCGAGGAGGCAGCCCTCGAGCGGCACCGGCGGCTGCTGGCCGAGCTCGAGCACGCCGCGCTGGGCGGGGTCGAGGTGCTGCGCGAGCTGCGCCGCCGCGGGGCCGAAGTCCCCGAGCTGCCGGTGGTGTTCACCAGCCTGCTCGGCAGCGACTCCGGCGACGGCGCTTTTCCCGGCCGGGTGCGCTGGGCGCTGAGCCAGACCTCCGGGGTCTTCCTCGACCATCAGGTCTGGGAGCAGGACGGGGAGCTCTGCTACCGCTGGGACGTGGCGGAGGGGATCTGGGCCCCGGGAGTCGTCGAGTCCCTGTTCGCCGCCTTCGAGACCGCCCTTTCCGCCGCCGCGCGGGGGCTCGCCGCCGGCTCCCGCCCCCTCAACGAGCTGCAGCAGGCCTACTACGTGGCCCGCCTCACCGGCCAGCCCGCGGAGGGCTGCCAGGTCTACCATCGCTTCGACGCCCCGGCTCTCGACGCCCCGGCACTCGACCCGGGTCGCCTCGAGGGGGCGTGGCTCGCCATGGTCGAGGCCTACGAGCCGCTGCGCACGGTGGTGGGGCGGGACGGCCGGGCCCGCCTGCTGGCGGGGGCACCGTCGAGGCTGCGCTTCGCCGCCTTCGACCTGGCAGCCGAGACGGCGGCCGAGGCCCACGAGGCCCTCGCCCGGGAGATGACCGCCCGGCCCTTCCCCCTCGAGCGCTGGCCTCCCTTCGAGGTGCGCATCAGCCGCGTCGAGGGAGGGCCGGTCTCGGTGCACCTGGCCCTCGACCTGGCGGTCGCCGACGGCACCAGCCTCCACTTCCTGTTCCGCGAGGGGCTGCGGCTCGCCGCTGACCCCGAGGCTCGGCCCCGCCCGGCCCAACCCGAGGAGGCCCTCCCCCAGGGTGCCGCCGCCCCGGCGGCCGAGGCCCACTGGCGAGCTCGCTTCGCCGACCTGCCCCCCGGGCCCGTCCTGCGGGAGCGCCGCCCCGGGGCAGCGCGGGGCCGCACCCGGCTGCTCGCCCGCCTGCCGGGCTGGGGCCGGGCCAAGGGCTGGGCCGCCGCCCAGGGCCTCGACCTCGACGCCCTGCTGCTCGTCCCCTTGCTCGAGGCTCTGGCCCCCCTCGCCTCGGGGCCCTTCACCGTGCCGGTGGTGGTTTGGCCGCCGAGCGATCCCCACCGCGCCCCGGGTGAGCGGACCCTGCTCGCCTGGGTGAGCCGCGACCCGGCCGAGCGCAGCGGGCGGGAGCGGGCCGCGGCCTATCAGCGGCAGATCCGGGCCGATGCCGCTGCCGGCCCCACGGGTCTGGCCGAGCTGCGGCGGCACGTGATGCGGCAGCGACGCACGCGCAGCTTCGAGCTGCCGGTGGTCCACACCGGCCTGCTCGACTTCGGGACCCTGCCCCTGCCGGCCGGCGTCGAGGCCGGGCCCTGGCTGACCGCGACGCCGGACGTCTCCCTCGACAGCATCCCCGTCGACCACGGCGACCGGCTCGAGCTGGCCTGGGACGTGGTGCTCGAGGACTTCGCCCCGGGTCAGGCGCAGGCCCTCTTCGCGGCCTACCGGCGCGGCGTCGAAAGCCTGATCGCCGATCCAGAGGCCTGGGCCGCTGGGGATCGGGGGCCCGACCTGGCCCATCTCGAGGAGCCCCTGAGGGCCCGCCTCGAGCGCTGGGCCCGGGCCCAGCCGGAGGCCATCGCCCTGCGGGGCCGCTGGGGTTGGCTCTCCTTCGGGGAGCTCGAGGGCCGGGCCCGAGACCTGGCCGCCCGGCTGGCGGCCCTGGGGGTGGGGCCGGAAACGGTGGTGGGCCTGCGCCTGCGCCGGGGCCCGGACATGGTGGCGGCGGTCTTCGCCGTGCTCGGTGCGGGGGGGGCCTACCTGCCCATCGAGCCCGGCTGGCCGGCCGAGCGGGCGCGGCTGATCCTGGCCGAGGCCCGGGCCGCGTTGCTGGTGGGGGAGGCCGGCGGGCCCGGCTTCGAGCTACCCCCCGGCTGCGGCTACCTCGGGCTCGACGCGGCAGATTCGGCAACCGGGTTGCCTCCGGCCGCCGGCGCTGCTCCCCTCCACCCCCTGCAGACGGCCTACGTGATCTTCACCTCCGGCAGCACCGGCAAGCCCAAGGGGGTGAAGGTCGCCCATGGCTCGGTGGCCGCCCTGCTCGCCTGGTGCCAGCGCCACCACCCGCTGGCGCCCGGGGACCTCGGCCTGGCGGTGGCGGCCCTCGGCTTCGACCTCTCGGTGTTCGACCTCCTCGGCCTGCTGGGCGCCGGCGCCGGTCTCTACCTGGCGGACGAGGAGGAGCAGAAGGACCCCGCCCTGCTCCTCGACGTGCTGCTCGACCAGCCGATCAGCTTCTGGAACTCGGCGCCGGCGGTGCTCGCGCCGCTCGCCCCGTTGCTGCCCGGGCGGGTGGAGCGCCAGGCCCTGCGGCGGGTCTTCCTCAGCGGGGACTACACCCCCCTCGGCCTGCCCGATGCCCTGCGCCGGGTCTTCCGTCGGGCCGAGATCGTCAGCCTGGGGGGCGCCACCGAGGCCACCGTGTGGTCGAACTCCTTCCTGGTGGGGGAGATCGACCCACAGTGGCGCAGCATCCCCTACGGCAAGCCGATCGACGGCGCCCGCTACCGGGTGCTCGACGCCGGGCTCGAGCCCTGTCCGGTGGGCGTCGAGGGGGACCTCTACATCGGCGGCGGCTGCCTGGCGGTGGGCTACCACCACCAGCCGGCCCTGACCGCGGCGCGCTTCGTCCCCGACCCCTTCGCCCCCGGGCCGGGAGAGCGCCTCTACCGCACCGGCGACCGCGCCGCCTGGGGGGCGGACGGCAACCTCGTCTTCCTCGGCCGGGCCGACCACCAGGTCAAGGTGCGGGGCTTCCGCATCGAGCTCGGCGAGATCGAGCACCGGCTGCGCAGCCATCCGGCCGTGGCCGAGGCCCTGGTGGTGGCCCGGGACACCCCCGGCGGGGATCGCCTGCTGGTGGCCTATCTGCTGCCTTCTGGAGCCGCCGCCGGTGCCGGCCCGGCGACGGTCGAGGAGCTGCGCCGCCACTGCGCCCAGGCCCTGCCGGACTACATGGTGCCTCACCGCGTCGCCTGGCTCGAGCGCTTCCCCGCGACCGCCAACGGCAAGCTCGACCGCGCCGCCCTGCCCTGGCCCCTCGACGAGGTCCGGCCCACCCCGCCGCCGGCCCGGGCGGCGGCACTCGCCCTGCGCGAGGAGGTGGCTGCCCTCTTCGCCGGGCTCCTGGGCGCGTCCCAGCTCGACCCCGAGCGCGACCTCTTCGACCAGGGGGCGAGCTCCTTCACCATCGTGCAGGCTTCCGATGCGCTCCACCGGCGCCACGGGCGACGCATCCCCGTCTCGGTGCTGCTCACCTCGCCCACGGCGGCCGGCATCGCGGCCTTTCTCGCCGGCGAGGTGGACGCACCGCCGCTGCCGGACGGTGCCCTCGCCGCGGCCGCCCCCCTGCCGCGGCCCGAGCCCGTCGAGCTGCTATCGGCCGCCGAGCGGGAGCGCTTCAAGGCTGTCGCCTGGAACCTCCGCCCCGCCGGCCCGGAGGCACGCTTCCTGCCGCTCGCGGCGGCTCCCCTCGCCGCCGAGTGGCACCGGTGGCGGGCCACGGTGCGGGACTTCCTCGACGGGCCGATCCCCCAGGCCGACCTCGCCCGTCTGCTCGGGCTGCTGCGCCAGGTGCCGCAGGGGACCCTCTACCCTTCGGCCGGCGACACCTACGCCGTCCAGCTCTACCTGCACGCCAAGGCGGGCGCCGTGGAAGGGCTGGCGGAGGGCCTCTACTACTACCACCCGCGCCGCCACGCCCTGGAGCTGCTGGTCGAGCGGCCGGCGGTCGACCGTCACCTCCACTTCCTCTTCAATCGCCCCCTCTACGACCGCGCCGCCTTCCAGCTCTTCCTGGTGGGCGAGAGGCGGGGCATCGAGCCCCTCTACGGAGACGACGCCCTGCGCTTCCTCACCCTGGAGGCGGGCTACGTCGGCCAGCTCCTGATGATGGGGCAGGCGGCCTGCGGCATCGGCCTCTGCCCGGTGGGCAGCCTGGCCTTCACCGACCTGGCCGGGCCGCTCGGCCTCGACGCTGGCCAGGTCTTCCTCCAGGGCTTCCTGGGCGGCCGGGCCGCGCCGCGGGCCCTGGTGGCTCCCACCGGCGAGCAGGCGCCCTTCAGCCTGCCGGAGCCAAGGTCAGAGTCCCGGACCAGGCGGCCCCGGCGGGAGGAGATCGCCATCGTCGGCCTCGCCGGCCGCTTCCCCGGAGCTCCCGACCCGGACCGTCTGTGGGCCAACCTCAGCACCGGCGTCTGCTCGCTGGGCCCCTCTCCCGCGGAGCGCTTCGGCGCCGGCGCGGCGGGGCTGCCGGCGCCCGCCGGGGGCTTCCTGCCCGACGTCGACCGCTTCGACAGCCTGCTCTTCCGCATCGCGCCGGCCGAGGCGGCCCTGCTCGATCCCCAGATCCGCCTGCTCCTCGAGACGGCCTGGGAGTGCCTGGAGAACGCCGGCTACAGCCCGGCCTCGCTCGGCCGGGCGGCGCCGCGGGTGGGGGTCTTCGTCGCCCTGATGTGGCAGGACTATGGCCGCCTGGGGCAGGAAGCCCGGGACGGCGAGGGGGTGGCGCCCTTGACCGCCCTGGCCGCGGACGCCGCCCACCGCCTCTCCCACGCTTTCGACTTCCGCGGCCCCAGCCTGGCCGTGGACGCCGCCTGCGCGTCGTCGCTCGCGGCCCTGCACCTGGCGGCGAGCAGCCTGCGCTCCGGGGAGTGCGACGCCGCCCTGGTGGCCGGGGTCAACCTGCTCGTCCACCCCCACCACCTCGGCCTCCTGGCCGCGCACGGCAGCCTGTCGCCGGCCCCTGCTGCCCTCGCCTTCGACCCGGAGGCCTCGGGCTGGCTGCCCGGTGAAGGGTGCGGCGCCGTGCTGCTGCGCCCGGCGGAGCGGGCCGAGGCCGAGGGGGACACCGTCCACGGCCTGCTCGAGGCGACCGGGCTGGGCGCGGCCGGCGGCGCTCACCGCTTCGGCGCCCCGGACGCCGCGGCCCTGGCCGGCTCGCTCGCCGCCACTCTCGAGGCCGGGGGCCTGTCCCCCGACGACGTCGACTACGTCGAGTGCGCCGCGGCCGGCGCCAGCCTCGCCGACGCCGCGGAGCTCGAAGCCCTGGGCACGGTCTTCGGCACCCGCGCCTCGGGGCGCCTGCCGGTGGGCACGGTCAAGCCCAACTTGGGGCACCTCGAGTCCGCCGCCGGCATGTCGCAGCTGGTCAAGGTGCTGCTCCAGCTCCGGCACCGCCGCCTGGCCCCCACCCTGGCGAGCCCCCGGTCGCATCCCCTGCTCGATTGGGAGCGCCTGCCCCTCGAGCTGGTGACGGCTGCCCGGCCCTGGGAGCCCCGGGGCGATCGGCCGCTGCGCGCCCTGGTCAACGGCGTCGGGGCCAACGGCGGCTATGGCCACGTGGTGGTGCGCTCGCCGCGGCCCCGGCCCCCCCGTGAGGCGGAGGGCGACGCTCGGGCCGAGCCGCCGTGGATCCTGCTCTCCGCGGCCGGTCGCGACCGTTTGGACGCCCTGGCGGGGCGGCTGCGCGACCACCTGGCCGCCGCCCTCGCCGGCGGCACGGCGCCGGCCGTCGAGGACCTCGCCTTTACCCTGCGCACCGGCCGCACCTGCCTGGCCCACCGCCTGGCCTTCCAGGCCGCGAGCCCGGGGCAGGTGGTCGCCGCCCTCGAGGCCTTTCTGGCGGGCCGCACCCCGCCGGGGCTCCGGCTGGCCGACACCACCGGCCACCCCCGCCGTCCCCTCACGGCCAGCAGCGAGCGAGCGGCGGTGGAGGCCTGGCTGGCCGGCGACGAGGTCGAGGAGTGGCCCGGCGGGCCGCGGCCGGGGCGGCGCGTCCCCCTGCCCACCTACCCCTTCGCGGGCGGCCGGCACTGGCTGACGCTGCCGGCGGCGGTGCCCCCCGGGCGGCCGGCCCCAGCTGCCGACGCTCGGCGCTCCCAGCTCGAGGACCGGCTGCGGGAGGTCTGGGCCGAGGTCTCGGGCATCCCCCTCGGCGAGCTGCGGGCCGACGTGCCGCTCGAGGCCTACGGCCTCAGCTCCTTCCTGGTGGCCCGACTGAACGCCCGCCTGGAGCGGGACTTCGGCGGCCTGTCGCGCACCCTCTTCTACGAGCACCGGGACCTGGCCGGCGTCGCCTCGGCCCTGCTCGCCCGTGAGAGCGGCACGGTGCCGCCTCGCCCGAGCGAGGAGCCCACTCCCCGCGCCGCTCGGCCCGCCCGCGAGGCCGAGGCGATCGCCGTGGTCGGCATCGCCGGGCGCTATCCCCAGGCCCCGGACCTCGAGCAGCTGTGGCAGAACCTGCGCGCCGGCCGCGACGCGATCGGGCCCCTGCCCCCCGAGCGCCGCCGCCCGGGCTGGGACGCCGAGCGGATGTCCGGGGGCTACCTGGCCGGGGTCGATCGCTTCGATGCGCCCTTCTTCCACATCTCGCCCCGCGAGTCCGAGCGCATCGACCCCCAGGAGCGGCTCTTCCTCGAAGTGGCCTGGGAGACCCTGGAGGACGCCGGCTACTCCCGCGAGCGCCTGCGGCGCCGCCACGGCTCGCGGCTCGGGGTCTTCGTCGGTGCGATGTACAACGAGTACCCCTTCTTCGGCGTCGAGCGCTCCCTCGCCGGGCCGGCCGTCGATCTGGGCTCGACCCTCGCCGGCATCGCCAACCGGGTCTCCTACCTGCTCGACGCCTCGGGCCCCAGCCTGACCGTCGACACCATGTGCTCGTCGTCGCTGACCGCCCTCCACCTGGCGGTGGAGAGCCTGCGGCGGGGCGAGTGCGAGGTGGCCCTGGCCGGCGGCGTGAACCTCAACCTGCACGCCAACAAGTTCGCCCAGCTCGAGCGCCTGGGGATGGCCGCGAGCGATCACCGCTGCCGCAGCTTCGGCGCCGGGGGCGACGGCTTCGTGCCCGGCGAGGGGGTGGGGGCCGTGCTGCTCAAGCCCCTGTCCCGGGCCCGGGCGGACGGCGACCGCATCCACGCGGTGATCCTCTCAACCGCCATCAACCACGACGGCAAGACCAACGGCTACACGGTGCCCAACCCGAAGGCCCAGGCGGGCGTCGTCGCCGCGGCCCTGGAGCGCTCCGGCGTCGAGCCCGGGGCGGTCAGCTACCTCGAAGCCCACGGCACCGGCACCGAGCTGGGCGACCCGGTGGAGTGGAACGGCCTGATGCGGGCCTTCGGGGCGGAGGGCCCGGCACCGGCCCTGCCACCGGGGGCGATCCGGCTGGGCTCGGTCAAGTCGAACCTCGGCCACCTGGAGGCGGCGGCGGGTATCGCCGGCCTGACCAAGGTCATCCTGCAGATGCGGCACGGCGAGCTGGTGCCGTCGCTCCACGCCGAGCGCCTCAACCCCAACATCGACTGGGCGCGCTCTCCCTTCACGGTGCAGCGGCGGGTCGAGGCGTGGTCTCCGCGGGAGGGGCAGCCTCTGGTGGCGGGAGTCAGCTCCTTCGGCGCCGGCGGCGCCAACGCCCACCTGATCGTGGCCTCGCCTCCGCGGCCGGAGCTCCCCGCCGAGGAGCCCCGCCCCCGCCTGGTGCTGCTCTCGGCCTTCGACGAAGAGCGCCTGCGCCTCCTCGCCGGCCGGCTGGGCCGCTTCCTCGCCGCGCGGCCCCCCGGCCTGCGGCTGACCGACGTGGCCTTCACCCTCGCCGTGGGGCGGGAGCCGCTGCGCGAGCGGCTGGCCCTGGTGGTCGACGGGTTGGACCTCCTGGCGGCACGGCTCTTGGCCTTCGCCGGTGGCCGGGCGGTGGAGGGCGTGTGCCATGGCCGGGCTCCCGGCCCGGGGGGCGAGCCGCCCGGGTCGAGCCCGGAGCCCTTCGACCTCGAAGGGCTGGCCCGGCACTGGGTCGCCGGGGGCAGCCTCGACGCCGAGCGGCTGTTCGGCGGCCCGCGCACGATCGTCAGCCTGCCGAGCTACCCCTTCGCCCCCCTGCGCTGCTGGCCGAGCGACGCTCCGGCCCAGGCAGAGGCCGGCGAGACCCGCGTCGAGCTGCTGGTCAAGACCTGGGAGCCCGAAGCCGAGGCGCTCCAAGAGGCGCCCCCGATCCGGCGGCCCGTGCCGGCCGCGGGCAGCGTGCTCTGCCTCTTCCAGCCGGCGGCGCGGCCCCTGGCCGAGGAGCTCGCCCGGCTCTTCGCGCCCGCGGACCTGGTGCTCGTCGAGAGCGAGGCCGGCGACGACGACGAGGCCCTGCCCGAGGATGGCGCCCTGCCCGTGGCCCCGGAAGCCCTCCGCGGCTGGATCGACCTGCGAGACCTCGCACCCGGCCCCGGCAGAGCGGTGCCGCGGCTGGCCGCCCTCCAGCGCTGGCTCGAGGCGCGGCGGGGCCGAGAGAGCCGGCTGCTGCACGTGACCGCCGGGTTGCAGGAGCTGCCCGGGGCGGCGCCGTCGCTCGAGGGTGCGGTGATGGCCGGGCTGGTGCGGGCCCTGGCCGCCGAGCAGCCCGGCCTCGCCGCCCGCACCGTGGACCTGGACGTGGCCCCCGGCTCCGGGCCCGGGGAGGCCGTCGAGCGGGCCGCGGCGGCGATCCTCGACGAATGGGGCCGGGACGAGGCCCTTCCCGAGACCTGCTGGCGAGGGGGCCGGTGCCACCGGCCGCGCCTGGTGCCGGCCGCCGAGCCCGCGGGCGCCGCCCCGCCCGTCCTCGATCCGGAGCGGGTCTACCTGGTGACCGGCGGCACCGGCAGGCTGGGCGGCGCCGTGGCCCGTTGGCTGGTGCGGCGGGGAGCCCGGCAGCTGGTGCTGTGGGGGGAGCGGGACCTGCCGCGGGGGGAGCGGCCGATCGTCGCCGAGCTGGAAGCCCTGGGCGCGGAGGTCGAGCTTTGGGCCGGCCCCCTCGGCGATCGCTCCCGGCTGGCCGGCCTCCTCGCCACCCTGCGGGCCGAGGGCAGGGCCGTGGGGGGCGTGGTGCACTGCGCCGGGCGGGGCTCGCGGGCACCGGCGCCCTGGCCTCGCAAGAGCCGGGAGGAGATCGCGGCCGTGCTGGCGCCCAAGGTCGAGGGCCTCCTGGCCCTGGCCGATGCCCTGGCCGGCAAGCCGCTCGCCTTCTTCGTCCTCTTCTCGTCGGTCTCGGCCACGGTGCCGCGGCTGGGGGCCGGCGTGGCGGAGTACGCCGCGGCCAACGCCTTCCTGGACTTCTTCGCCGGCTGGGCGGCCCGGCGGGGCCGGCCCGAGGTGCGCTCGATCGCCTGGCCGGTGTGGCGGTGGGAAGGTCCGGGAGCCCCGGCTGCCGCCGAGGGCGAGGAGGCCTGTGCGGCCCTGGGGCTCGGCACCCTCGGCGAGGAGGAGGGGCTCGCCGCCCTCGAGCGGGTGCTGTCCCAGGGCGCCTCGCACGTGGTGGTCTGCCCCCGGCGGGCCGGCTTCGACGCCCGCGCCCTGCTCGCCGTGCCGGAGCGGCCCCGCCGGCGCGCTCCCGCTCCAGCCCCGGTCCCGGGCGGCGGGGGGCCGGTTCCCGCCTGGCTGCGGGGCGTCTTCGCCGAGACCCTGGGCCTCGCCCCCGAGCGGCTGGACGCCACCGCCACCTTCGGCGAGTTGGGGGTGGAGTCCCTGCTCCTGGCCGAGCTGGTGGCGAAGATCGAGCCCTGGCTGGGCCGCCCCCTCGATCCCACGGCCTTCTTCGACCACCCTACCCTCGAGCTGCTCGCCGCGCACCTCGGGGTCGAGGGGCCGGCCGCCTCGCCCGCCCCCCACCCGGCGCCCGAGCGAGCGGCTCGCGCCGGCGCCCCCGAGGGGGAGCGCGACGACATCGCGGTGATCGGCCTCGGCTGTCGCCTGCCCGGCGCCGAGGGGCCCGCGGCCCTCTGGCAGCTGCTGGCCGACGGCCGCTCGGCCGTCCGCGAGGTGCCGGGCTCGCGCTGGCCCGTGGCGCGCTTCTACGCCCCCGAGCCCCGGCCCGGCGCGAGCGCCAGCAAGTGGGGGGGCTTCGTCGATGGCATCGAGGACTTCGACCCCGAGCTCTTCGGCCTCGGTGAGGCCGAGGCCACGGCCCTCGACCCGGCCATCCGCCTGATGCTCGAGACCAGCCTGTGCTGCCTGCGCGACGCCGGCTGGGCCGAGCCCGCCCTGGCCGGGCGGGCGGTGGGGGTGTTCGCCGGCGCACGCATGTCCGGCTACCGCCGGCGGGTGGCCCGCCGCCACGGCACGGCCGGGCTGGGGGGAGACCAGAGCTTCATCGCCTCGCGGGTGGCCAAACACTTCGACCTCCACGGCCCCACCCTGGTGGTCGACGGCGCCTGTGCCTCCTCCCTGGTGGCCGTCCACCTCGCCTGCCAGAGCCTGAGGAGCGGCGAGTGCGAGCTGGCCCTGGCGGCGGGCGTCGAGGTGTTGCTCGACGAGGAGCCCTACCTCGAGCTTTCCGCCGCCAAGGCCCTCTCCCCCAGGGGCCGGTGCGCGGCCTTTGACCTCTCGGCCGACGGCCTGGTGCCCGGGGAGGGCTGCGGTGTGGTGCTGCTCAAGCCGCTTGGCCGGGCCCTCGCCGACGGCGACCGCATCCGCGCCGTGATCCGCGGCTCGGCGGTCAACAACGACGGCCGGACCCTGGGGCTGACCACCCCCAACCCGGCGGCCCAGGCCGAGGTGGTGCGCCGGGCCCTCGCGGCGAGCGGCCTCTCGGCCCGCCAGATCGGGCTCCTCGAGGCCCACGGCACGGGCACACCGATCGGCGATCCGATCGAGCTGCGCGCCCTCTGCGACGTCTTCCGCGAGAGCACCGACGAGCGGGGCTTCTGCGCCCTGGGCTCGATCAAGTCGAACCTCGGCCACCTGCTGAGCGCCGCCGGCATCGCCGGCCTGCTCAAGGCCGTGCTCGCCCTCGAGCACCGGCAGCTGCCGGCCACCCTCCACTGCGAGCGGCCGAACCCCCGCTTCGACTTCGCCGCCTCGCCCTTCGTGCCCAACACCCGCCTGCGCCCCTGGGAGGCGCCGCCGGGGGGTGGGCCGCGGGCGGCGGGGGTGAGCGCCTTCGGCCTGGGGGGCGTCAACGCCCACCTGGTGGTGGCCGAGGTCGCGCGGCCGCGGCCGGCCGCCGAGCTGCGAGCGGCCCTGCCGCCGCCCCGCTTCGCGCGCCGCCGGCTGTGGCTGGAGCGCGAGGCCGAGGCCCCGGTGGCGCCGGCTTCCGCCCCGCGGCCGGCCCGCGTCGCCTCCCTGCTGCGCCTCGAGATCCCCCGGGAGGCCCGCCATGGCTGAGCCGCCGATCGAGGGCCGCCTGGTGCTGGCGAGCGCCGACTTCGTGATGCAGAGCCACCGCGTGCACGGCGTCTCCGTGCTGCCCGGCGTGAGCTTCCTCGACGTGGTCTGCCGCCTGCTCGCCGCCCACGGCTGGGCGCTGGCCGAGATCGAGCTCTCCCACCTCTTCTTCCCCGAGATCGTCGCCACCCGCGACGGCTTCGACCGCGAGATCCGCATCCGCCTCGACGCTCCGGCGGGGGGAAAGCGTGCGCTCGCGGCCGTGAGCCGTTGGTTGGAGGCCGGCGAGCCCCGCTCCGGCTGGCGGCAGAACCTGGTCGGGGAGGTCGTGCGGTGCCCGGAGCCGCCCCCCTGGTCGGCCCCGGGGGCCGTCTTCGACCTCGACGCCTACGCGGCGGCGGCCGGGACGGTGGGGGAGCCGGCGCGGCGCGACGTGGACGAGCTCTACCGGCGGGCCCGCGGCGAGGGCATCGTGCACGGCCCGGCGATGCGCTGCCGGGGGCCGATGCTCCAGGGGCCGCAGGGCTTGCTCGCCCGGCTCGAGCTGGAGGAGGGCCCCGAGGACGGCGAGGAGCCCTTCCTCTTCCACCCCGCCCAGCTCGACGCCTCCACCCTGGTGGCCTTCGCCGACACCCCGGTCGCCGGCAGCGAGCCGTTCATCCCCCTCTTCCTGGAGCGCTTCCGCGCCGTGGCGCCGCTCGGGCCGCGCTGCCACGTCCAGGTGCCGTGCCCGGAGGTGCTGGCCCCCTCGAAGGACCTGGTGCACAACGACTACTTCCTGCTCGACGAGGCGGGCCGGGCGATCGCCCGCTTCGACAAGCTCTCCTGCAAGCGCATCCGCCACCCCGGCCTCGTCACCCGCCTGCTCGACGAGGTCGAGGGCCCCCGGCCGCGGGCCGTGGCCGTGCCGGCGCTGGAGTTGGCGGCGGCGCCGAGCGCCGGCCGGCCGGAAGCGGGGTTCACGGCTCTCCTGCGCGAGCGGGTGGCCGCGGCCCTGGGGGTGGCCCCTTCGAGCGTGCGCACCGACCAGGGCTTCTACGACCTCGGGCTCGACTCGGTGGCCATGGTGCGGCTGGCCCGCGAGCTGGAGGGGCCGGTGGGGGCGCCCCTCTACCCCACCCTGCTCTTCGAGCACACCGACGTCGAGGGCTTGGCCCGCCACCTCGAAGAGCGCTTCGGCCCCCTCGCGGCGAGCCCGCCGCCGGCCGCGGCCCGGGAGCCAGGGCCGGCGAGCACCCGGACCGAGCCGCGGGGCGAGCTGGGCGCCCTTTGCCTCCGTGAGCGCTGGCGGCCGGCTCCGCTCGGCCGCGAGGCCGACGGCACGGTGGTGGCTGACGGCACTGGGGGGGCCGGGCTCGGCACGCTGGCCGTGGTGGGCGCCGAGGCCGAGCTGCTGGCGGCCCTGCGACGCCTCGGCCCGGGGCCGGTGGTGGCCGTCGAGGCGGGCGACCGGGACGGCCTCGCCCGGCTGCTGGCCGAGGCTGCGGGCTCGGGGCGGCCGTGCGGCCTCCTCCGCCTGCTGCCGCCGGCGCCCGCCGCCGAGCCGGACCTCGACGCCCTCCGGTTCCCGTTCGACGTCCTGCGCGACCTCGCCGCGGCCGTGGTCGAGCAGCGGCTCGCCGGCCGCACCGGCCTGATGATGGCCTTCGGTGGCGGGGGCGGCCCGACCGCCTGGGCCCGGCAGGCCCTCGGCTCCCTCGCCGCCACCCTCTCGGCCGAGGTGCCGCACCTGGCCTGCCGGGCCGTGGACCTGGGCGAGGGGGGCGGGGTGGAGGAGACGGCGCTGCGCCTCCTCGCCGAGGTCGCGGATCTGTTGGCGGGAGGGGGCTCCTTGCCCGAGGTGCGCTACCGGGGCGGGGAGCGCCAGGCGCCCCGAGCCGAGCCCTTCACGGCCGAGCCCTTCACGCCTGCCGGCGAGGCCGCCTCGCCCCTGCGAGCGGGCGGCGTCTACCTGGTGACCGGCGGCCAGGGGGGCCTGGGGCTGCGGCTCGCCGACTTCCTCGCCGAGCGCTACCGGGCCCGCCTGGTGCTCGCCGGCCGGCGGCCGGCCGGGGCGGAGCTCGGCGAGCGCCTGGTGCGCTGGCGGGGGCTGGGGGCCGAGGCTCACTACCTGGCGGCGGACGTGGCGGACCACAGCCAGGCGGCGGCCCTGGTGGAGCGGGCCCGCGCCCTCTGGGGCCGGCTCGACGGCATCTTCCACCTGGCCGGCGCCCTCGACGACGGCCTCTTCTTCCGCCAGGGCCCGGAGGCGGTGGCGGCGGTCCTGCGGCCCAAGATGCTGGGGGCCCTCTGGCTCGACGAGGCCACCCGGGGCGACGACCTCTCCTGCTTCGTGCTCTTCTCGTCCCTGGCCGCCACCCTGCCCAACCCGGGGCAGAGCGCCTACGCCTGGGCCAACCGCTTCCTCGAGCGCTTCGCCGAGGCCCGGGCGGCGCGGCCCGGCGCACGGGGCAAGACCCTCGCCATCGGCTGGCCGCTGTGGGAGGAGGGCGGCATGCGACCCCCGGCGGAGGCGGTGGCGGCGGCCCGAGAGGGCAGCGGTCAGGCGCCGCTGCCCACCGAGATGGGCCTCGCCCTGCTGCTCGCCGGCTTGCAGAGCCGCGAGAGCCGCTTCGCGGTGGCCTTCGGCGAGCTCCCCCGGCTCGAGGCGCGCTTCGGCCGGCCCCTCGAGGCGGTCACCGCCGAGTTGGTCACCGCCAAGCCGGTCGCCCCCGGACCGGTCGCCCCCGGGCCGGTCGAGGACGACGGCATCGCGGTGATCGGCCTCGCCGGCCGGTATCCCGAGGCTCCCGACCTCGACGCATTCTGGCGCCTGCTCGCCGCCGGCCGCGACGCCATCGGCGAGATCCCCGCCGAGCGCTGGGACCATGCCCGCCACTTCGACCCCGAACGGGGCAAGCGGGGCAAGACCTGGGGGCGCTGGGGGGGCTTCCTCGCCGGCGTCGATCGCTTCGCCCCCTCCTTCTTCGGCATCTCGCGCCGCGAGGCCGAGCGCATGGACCCCCAGGAGCGGCTCTTCCTGACCACCGCCTGGCGCACCCTGGAGGACGCCGGCTACACCCCCCGGAGCCTGGCCGGCGAGACGGTCGGCGTCTTCGCCGGCGTGATGTGGAGTCACTACCAGCTGTTCGAGGACGAGGAAGGGGTGGCGCCCTCGGCCCTCCACGCCGCGGTGGCCAACCGGGTCTCCTACTGCCTCGACCTCGACGGCCCCAGCCTGGCCCTGGACACCGCCTGCTCCTCCTCGCTCACCGCCGTGCACCTGGCCCTCGAGAGCCTGCGCCGGGGGGAGTGCACGCTGGCCCTCGCCGGCGGCGTCAACGTCACCCTCCATCCCCAGAAGTACTTGCAGCTCGCCGTCGGGCGCTTCCTCTCGGACGACGGCCGCTGCCGCAGCTTCGGGCGCGACGGCAGCGGCTACGTGCCCGGCGAAGGGGTGGGGGCCGTGCTGCTCAAGCCCCTCGCCCGGGCCCTGGCCGACGGCGACGCCATCCGCGCCGTGATCCGGGGCTCGGCGGCGAACCACACCGGCCGCACCAGCGGCTTCACCGTGCCCGAGCCGGCCTCGCAGGCGGCCGTGATCCGCCGCGCCTGGCAACGTGCCGGCGTCGATCCGGCCCAGGTCTCCTACCTGGAGGCCCACGGCACCGGCACGGCCCTCGGCGACCCCATCGAGGTCGAGGCCCTGGGCAAGGTGCTCTCGCCCCTGGGCGTGCCCCCCGGCCACTGCGCCGTGGGCTCGGTCAAGTCGAACGTCGGTCACCTCGAGAGCGCCGCCGGCATCGCCGGCCTGACCAAGGTGCTGCTCCAGCTCGAGCACCGCGCTCTGGTGCCCTCCCTCCACGCCGAGGAGCTCAACCCCCACATCGACTTCGCCCGGGCCCCGGTGCGGGTGCAGCGCCGGCTGGAGCCCTGGCCCGGCCTGCCGGGCGGCCGGCGCTTCGCCGGGGTCTCGGCCTTCGGCGCCGGAGGGGCCAACGCCCACCTGGTGGTCGAGGGCCGGGAACGCTGGCACCCCGAGGCGGCCCGGCCCTGGGACGGCCCCTGCCTGCTGGTGTTCTCATCGCCCGACGAGGAGCTGCTGCGCGCCCACGCCGAGCGCTGGCTCGCCTGGCTCGGCCGCCCGGCCGAGGGCGCGCCCGGCTCCGGCGGCCGGAGCGCCCTGCTGGCGGCGGTGGCGGACCTCCTGGAGGTGCCGGCGGAGGCCCTCGACCCCCGCGAGACCCTGGCCGACCTCGGCCTGGACGCCGTGGGGCTGGCCCTGCTCGAGGGCCGGCTGGGCCGGAGGGGGCTCGACCTCGGCCGCTCGCTCGAGGAGCAGGCGATCGGGGGAGAGGAGCCTAGCCTGGACGATCTCGCTTTCACCCTCCAGGTGGGCCGGGTGCCCCTCGCGGCACGGCTGGCGATCGTCGCCCGCGACCGGCGTGAGCTGGCCGCCGGCCTCGAGCGCTTCCTGCGGGGGGAACGGCCGGCGGCGTCGCCCGCGGCGGGGCAGGTGCCGGCGGCCGAGCTTTTCCGCAGCGGCCGGCTGGCCGAGCTGGGCGAGCGCTGGGCCGGTGGCGAGGAGGTGCCGTGGGCCTCGTTCTACCCCCGCGAGGGCCCCTGGCGCCGGCCCCGTCGGGTCTCCTCCCTCCCCACCTCGCCGTGGCGGGAGGAGCGCTGCTGGGTGGGCGCCTGGGCGGCGCGCCGGGAAACGTCCAACCAGCAAGCGTCCAACCGGGAGGCGCCGCCCGTCGCGCCGCCGGACCTCGCCGCCTTCGCGCAGGAGCCGGCCGAGGGGGCCGAGCTGCGGCGCCTCGATGGGGGCATCGCCCTGGTGGTGCTCCGCGAGGCGACCTTCTCGTCGGGGCTCCTCGCCAGCCTCGAAGCGATCTTCGCCGCCATCGCCGCCGACCCCGCCCTGCGCGCCGTGGTGGTCACCGGCAGCGGCAAGGTCTTCTCGATGGGCGCCACCCGCGAGGGGCTCGAGGGGCTGGCGCGGGGCGAGAGCCGCTTCACCGACGTCCCCTTCGTCTACCAGGGCCTGCCGCGCTGCGACCGGCCGGTGGTCACCGCCATCCAGGGCCACGCCGCCGGCGGCGGGCTGGCCTTCGGCCTCTTCGGCGACCTGGTGGTGATGGCCCGCGAGGCCGTCTACAGCGCTCCTTTCCTGCGCTACGGCTTCACCCCAGGGATGGGGGCGAGCTTCGTGCTCGAGCACCGCTTCGGCGCCGAGCTGGCGGCCGAGATGATGCTCACCGGCCGGGAGTTCTCCGGCGCCGAGCTCGAGCGGCGGGGGGCGCGGGTGCAGGTCCGGCCGGCGGCCGAGGTGCTGCCGGCGGCCCTCGCCCTCGCCCGCGCCGTGGCCGAGCAACCGCCGGCCGCCGCCCAGGCCCTGAAGCGGGAGCTGGGCCGGCGTCTGCTCGAGCGGCTGGGAGGAGTGATCGAGGGGGAGGCGCGGCTCCACAACGAGGTGCTGGGCGAGGCCGCCCTGGAGCGCATCGAAGCCCGCTTCGCCCGGCTCGAGCCGGGCGCGGGCGGGACGCCCAGCGCCCCGGGCGCCGGCGGAGAGCCCGAAGCCGAGCCCGACGCCGCCCGCGAAGCCGACCCCGAAGCGGACCGCCACGCCGTGCGCCGGGCCATCGAGGCGGCCCTGGCCGCCCACCTCTACGTCGACCCCGCGGAGCTCGACCCGGGCCGCACCTTCCACGAGCTGGGGGTCGACTCGATCAGCGCCGTCGAGATCGTCCACCAGCTGAACCGCGAGCTGGGGGTGCGCCTCGACGCCGTGGCCCTCTACGACCATGCGACCGTCGACCGCCTGACCGCGGCCCTGCTCGGCCAACGGGCCGAGCAGAGGGCCCTGGAGCGCGCGGCCGTGATGCCGCCTCCCCGCCGGGAGAGCGCGACCGAGCCGCCGGCGCCGATCGAGCTGCGCCCGCTCGTGGCCACGGCCCCGGCGCCGGCTCCGCTGCGCCGGCGCGACGCGCCGATCGAGCTGCGCCCCCTGGCGCCGCCCGCCGCGCCCCGCCCTGCCTCGGCGCCGGCCGCCGCCGAGCGCCACGACATTGCCGTCATCGGCATGGCCGGCCGCTTCCCGGGCGCCCCCGATCTGCGGGCCTTCTGGCGGAACCTGGAGGCGGGGGTGTCGAGCGTGGCGCCGGTGCCGCCCGAGCGCTGGGACCTGGACTCGGTCTTCGACCCCGATCGCCTGGCCACCGGCAAGACCTACAGCCGCTGGGCGGCCCTGCTCGAGGGCGTCGACCGCTTCGACGCCGCCTTCTTCCACCTTTCGCCGCTCGAGGCGCAGGCCATGTCGCCGGAGCAGCGGCTCTTCCTCGAGACCGCCTGGGCCGGGCTCGAGGACGCCGGCTACGGCGGGGGCGGCGGCCTGCCCTGCGGGGTCTTCGCCGGCGCCACGGGCAGCGACTACCTGGAGCTGCTGCGCCAGGCCGGGGAGGCCGAGAGCGGCCAGGCCTTCCTGGGCGACGCGGCCTCGGTGCTGGCGGCCCGGGTCGCCTACGCCCTCGACCTGCGCGGCCCCACCCTCGCCCTCGACACCGCCTGCTCGTCGTCCCTGGTGGCCGTCCACCTCGCCGCCGAGAGCCTGAGGCGGGGCGAGTGCGAGCTGGCCCTGGCCGGCGGCGTGGCCCTGATGCTCACCCCCCGCATGCAGGTCTGGACCAGCCGCATCGGCATGCTCTCGCCCACCGGCCGCTCGGCGGCCTTTGACCGCAGCGCCGACGGCATCGTGCTCGGCGAGGGCGTCGGGGTGGTGGTGCTGAAGCCCCTCGACCGCGCCCTGGCCGACGGCGACACCATCCGCGGGGTGATCCGCGGCTCGGGCATCAACGGCGACGGCAAGACCAACGGCCTGACCGCGCCGAGCGCCCTCTCCCAGGCCGAGCTGATGGCCCGGGTGTGGCGCCAGGCCGGCGTCGACGCCGAGGCGATCGGCTACGTCGAGGCCCACGGCACGGGCACCCCCCTGGGCGACCCCATCGAGGTCAAGGCCCTGACCTCGGTGTGCCGCCGCACCACCGAGCGCCGGGGCTTCTGCGGCCTGGGGTCGGTCAAGACCAACATCGGCCACACCACCATGGCGGCGGGCATCGCCTCCCTGCTCAAGGTGCTGCTCGCCCTCGAGCACCGCCGGCTGCCGCCCTCGGTCGGCTTCGAGGCCCCGAACCCTCACCTCGAGCTCGAGGAGAGCCCCTTCTACGTCGTCCGCACGGCCCGGGACTGGGAGCCGGGCGCCGGCGGGGAGCGCATCGCCGCCGTGTCGAGCTTCGGCTTCAGCGGCACCAACTGCCACCTGGTGGTGGCCGAGGCCCCCCGCAGCGCTTCCCCGGGGATCGCCGCCCCTCGGACCCCCCGGCCAGGGGTCGAGGCCCCCGTGCCGGTGCTGCTGTCGGCCCGCACGGAGGCGGCCCTGGCCCGCTACCGCGCCGCGCTCGCCGCCTGGCCCCTGGCCGAGGAGGACCTGCCCGACCTCGCCTTCACCCTGGCCGTGGGCCGCCGGCACCACGCCCGGCGGGCGGCCTACCTGGTGCGCGACGTGGCCGACCTGCGCTTTCAGCTCCAGGGGCCGGGCGTGGCCGGCCCCGAGGTCGCAGGGGGCGGCCCGGAGGCGGCGCTCGCCGCTCGCTTCCTGGCCGGTGAGGACCCCGCCGCGTTCGACGCCTTCCGCTCCGGAGGCGGCCGGCGCATCCCCCTGCCCACCTACCCCTTCGAGCCCGAGCGCCATTGGGTGGCGGCCGGGAGCGGAGGGAGGGAGAGGACCTACGGGCCCGAGAGCCCGCTTCTCGCCGAGCACCGCGTGGAGGGCCGACCCCTCCTGCCCGGTGCGGAGCTGCTGGTCCTGGCCGCGGCCGAGGCCGGGCGAGAGTCCGATGGGCGAGAAGGCGGTGGGCGAGGGGTGGCGCTCTCGGAGGTGCGCTGGCTGCGGCCGATCGAGGTCGCGGGGCGCCGCACGCTGCGCTTGGTGGCCCGCGGTCCCCAGGCCCCGGCCGAGGAGAGGGTGCTCGAGCTGGTGGCCGCGGAGGCGCCCGAGCGCTGCCTGGCGCGGGCGGTCGTCGCCCGGGGTTCGGCGGCACCGCCCCCGGCGGCCGACCCGGCGGCCCTGGCCGCGCGCTGCCCGGAGCGCATCCCGGGCGCCGAGCTCTACCGCCGCTTCGCCGGCGCCGGCATCGAGTACGGCCCGTCGTTCCGCCGACTCGGCCAGGTCGACCGCGGCCGGGGCGAGGCCCTGGGCTGGCTCGAGGGCCGCGCCGGTGAGGGGCCACGCCTCGCCACCCAGGATCTCGACGCCGCCCTCCAGGCCGTCGCCGCCCTGCGGCCGGAGGGCTCCTCCCTGGCCTTGCCGGCCCGCCTGGGCCGCTTCGAGCTCTTCCCCTCCGAGGCCCCGCCCCGCTTCGCCCACGTCCGGGCCCGGGAGAGCCGCTTCGACGTCGACCTGCTCGACGCCGCCGGTCGTTGCCTGGCCCGCTTCCAGGACCTCGAGCTGGCGCCGCCTCGCGACCCGCTGGCCGGCATGTTCTTCGTGCCCGGCTGGCAGGAAGCGCCGGCGCTGCCGGTCGCCCCGCCGGCCGAGGAGCGAGTGGCGATCGTGGCCGGCGCCGGCCACGAGGCGCTGGCTGCAGCCCTCTCAGCCCTCCACGGCGGCGCCGCGGTGGTGGCGGCCAGCACCGACGGCGGCCTAGCCTCCCTCCATCCGCCCTACCAGCGGCTCTATTTCCTGGCCGGCGAGGCCGCTGGAGCCGCCGGGGAGCATCCCGCCACCCTGGCCCTCTTCCGGCTCTGCCGCCGGCTGCTCGCCGCGCAGTCGCGCCAGCCCCTGCGGCTTGTCGTCTACACCTCGGGAGCCGCCGCCGTCTCGGCCGGGGAGGCCCCGCGCCCGCACACCGCCGGGCTCTTCGGCCTGGCCCGGGCCCTCGCCGCCGAGTGCCCGTGGTGGCGGGTGGGCTGTGTCGACGGCCTCGGGGGCGAGCCGGCGGTGCTGGCGGCGGCGCTCGCCCGCGAGCCGCTGGCGGAGGGCCTGGTGGCCCTGCGGGGCGAGCGCCGCTGGCAGCGCCGCTTCGAGCGCCTGGCCCTGGGGGCCCCGGCGAAGGAGCCCTTCCGCCGCCGGGGGGTCTACCTCCTGGTGGGCGGGGCCGGGGGCCTGGGCCAGGCCCTGAGCCGCCACTTGGCCGAGCGCTTCCAGGCGCGGCTGGTGTGGCTCGGCCGCCGGCCCCTGGACGAGGCCCTGCGGGCCCGCATCGCCGAGCTCGAGGCCCTGGGCGGGGAGGTGCTCTACCGGCAGGCGGACGTCGCCGACCGCGAAGCCCTGGGCCGTGCCGTGGCAGCGGCCCGCGAGCGCTTCGGCACCCTCCACGGCGCCTTCCACTCGGCCCTCGAGCTGGCCAACGGCGCCCTGGTCGAGATGGACGAGGAGCGCTTCCGGGCGGCCCTGCGTCCCAAGGTCGAGGGCGCCGTGGCCCTCGCCGAGGCCCTGGCCGGGGAGAACCTCGACTTCCTGCTCTTCTTCTCCTCGGCGGCCTCCTTCGTCGAGGTCGGGGGCCAGGCCAACTACGCCGCCGCCAGCACCTTCGAGGACGCCTTCGCCCTCTCGCTGGCGGCCCGTGTCCCCTTTCAAGTGGCGGTGGTCAACTGGGGCTTCTGGGGCAGCGTCGGCGCGGTGGCGGGGGAGCAGTGGGGGCGGCGTTTCGCGAATCTGGGCCTGGGCCCGATCGAGCCCGCCCAGGGCATCGAGGCGATTCGCCGTCAGCTCGCCGCCGGCGTCCCCCAGGTGCTGGTGCTGCGAGGGGCGGCCGGGGCCGGCGGTGAGGCGGGCCTCTCGGCCGCGGCCCTGGCGCGGCTGGGGCTGCCCCTGGCCGAGGTGCCGTCAGCGCCCGACCTCGCCGCCTCCCGCGCCGGCTTCGCCGCCCTGGAGCGGCTGGCCGGGGCCCGGGTGGCCGCCTGCTTCCCCGATCCCCGGCAGCTCGAGGGGCGAGAGCTCGCGGCCCGCCATCCCCGGCTGGCGGCGGCCCTCGGCGAGTTGGTGGCGCGGCAGGGGCGATCGAGCGAGGAGGCGCCGTCCGCGGCCGAGCTCGTGGCCCGCCATCCCGACCTCGCTCCCCACGTCGAGCTGCTCGAGGCCGCGGTCGCCGCCCTGCCGGAGGTCCTCGCCGGCCGCCGGAGCGGCATGGAGGTGCTCTTCCCCGGGGGCTCGAGCGACCGGGTGGAGCGCATCTACCGCGGCCAGGTCGTGGCCGACCGCTTCCACCGCCGGCTCGCCGCCGAGGCCCTGGCCGTGGCCCGCCGCGCGAGACAGGAGGGGCGAAGGGCGCGTCTGCTCGAGGTGGGCGCCGGCACGGGTGCGGCCACCGGCTTCGTGCTCGCGGCCCTCGCCGAGGCAAGCTTGGAGGCCGACTACTGCTACACCGACGTGTCCGCGGCCTTTCTGCGGCACGGGGAAGAGCGCTTCGGGGGCCGGGCGGGGCTGAGCTTCCGCCTTCTCGACCTCGAGCGAGAGCCCGCCGAGCAGGGCTTTGCTGCCGGCACCTTCGATGCCGTGGTGGCGGTGCACGTGCTGCACGCCATGGCCGACGTGGCGGCCACCCTCGGCCGCCTCCGCCACCTGCTGGTGCCGGGGGGCGTGCTGCTCCTCGACGAGATCACGCGGCGCTCGGACTTCCTCACCGTGACCTTCGGCCTGACCGCCGGCTGGTGGGCGTTCCGCGACGGGGAGCGCCTGCCCCACGGCCCCCTGCTCGACCTCGCCGGCTGGCGGCGGGTGCTGGCCCGGGCCGGCTTCGCGGCCCCCCGGGTCGCCGACGAGGCCGGCGAGGACCAGGCCCTGCTGGTCGCCGAGGCCGCGCCGGTCGCCGCCACCTCGCCCTCTGCCGGCGCGCCCTCGGCCGTGCCGCTCTCGGCCGGGACGGTCCGGGCCTACCTGCGGCGGAGCTTCGCCGCGGTGCTGCGCATGGACGAGGGGACCCTCGACGAGCGCACCACCTTCGAGACCTACGGCGTCGACTCCTTGGTGGGCCTCCAGGTCCTCCACCGCCTCGAGCAGGACCTGGGTCCCCTGCCCTCGACCCTGCTCTACGAGAGCCTGACCCTCGAAGGGCTGGCCGAGACCCTGCTCGCCGGCCACCGCGAGGCCCTGGTGCTCCTGCTCGCGGCCGACGGGCCGCGGCCCCGAGCCGAGCCCCGGACCGAGATGCGGGCCGAGACGCGGGCCGAAGCGCCCGCCGTCGCGGTCCGCCCGACCCCCGCCGGCGCCGAGGACGCGATCGCCGTGGTCGGGGTGAGCGGCCGCTACCCCGGCGCCCCGGACCTCGAGACCTTCTGGGACAACCTCGCCCGGGGCATCTCGAGCCTGCGCGAGGTGCCTCCCGAGCGCTGGGACTGGCGCTCCTTCTTCGACCCTCGCCGGGGCCGCGCCGGCAGCAGCTACAGCCGCTGGGGCGGCTTCCTCGACGGCATCGACCTCTTCGACGCCGGCCACTTCCAGATCCTGCCCAGCGACGCCGAGGCCATGGACCCGCAGGAGCGCCTCTTCCTCGAGACCGCCTGGAATCTGCTCGAGGAGAACGGCTACCTGGGCGAGCACCGCCATGAGAGGGCCACCGGCGTCTTCGTCGGCCTGATGTACGGCGCCTACGGCCAGCTGGCCGCCATGGGCTGGAGCCGGGGGCGGATCTCGCCCGCCCACTCGGCCTACTGGTCGGTGGCCAACCGGGTGTCGTACTTCTTCGACTTCCACGGCCCGAGCTTCGCCGTCGACTCGGCCTGCTCGGCCTCGCTCACCGCGGTGCACCTCGCCGTCGAGAGCCTGCGCCGGGGCGAGTGCCGGATGGCCATCGCCGGCGGCGTCAACCTGCTGCTCCATCCCGCCCACTTGGTGGCCCTGAGCGAGCGCGGCATGCTCTCCTCCGACGGGCGAGTCAAGGTCTTCGACGCCGCGGCCGACGGCTTCCAGCCCGGGGAGGGGGTGGGGGCGGTGCTGCTCAAGCCCCTCGCCCGGGCCCTCGCCGACGGCGACACCCTGTGGGGCGTGATCCGGGCGAGCGCGGTCAACGCCGGCGGCAAGACCGGCGGCTACACCGTACCCAACCCCAACTCCCAGGCCCGGCTGGTGGCCGATGTCCTGGAACGCTCCGGCATCGAGCCGGCGACCGTCAGCTACCTCGAAGCCCACGGCACGGGCACCGCCCTGGGTGACCCGATCGAGGTCGCCGCCCTCGCCCGGGCCTTCGGCCGGGAGCCGCGGCCACCCTGCGCCCTCGGCTCGGTCAAGGCCAACGTCGGCCATCTCGAGGGGGCCGCCGGCATCGCCGGCCTGACCAAGGTGCTGCTCCAGCTGCGCCACCGCCAGCTCGCCCCGGCCGTCCACCTCGACCAGCCGAGCCCCCGGATCGACTTCGACTCCGCGCCCTTCGTGCCCCAGCGCCAGCTTTCCCCGTGGTGCGCCCCCGAGGGCGCCGAGGGAAGGCCCGTGCCCCTGCGTGCCGGCGTCAGCTCCTTCGGTGCCGGCGGCGCCAACGCCCACCTGATCGTCGAGGAGGCGCCCGCCCTCCCGCGGTCGCCCCTGCCGGCCGCCGCGGGGCCCCAGCTCTTCCTGCTCTCGGCGCGCACGGCGACCCAGCTCGCGGCCTACGCCGGGAGGGTGGCGGCGTTCCTCGCCCGGGGCGGCGAGGACCTGCCCTCCCTCGACGCCCTGGCCGCCAGCAGCCAGCTCGGCCGCCTGGAGCGGGGGGAGCGGCTGGCGGTGCTGGCGGCGAGCCACGCCGAGCTGGCCGAGCGGTTGGCGGCGGCGGCCGAGGGCCAGCCGATCCGGGACCAGGCGATCGGGGGCGAAGCGGCCGAGGGTCTGTGGCGGGGCAGCTCGGGGGCCGGGGCCGAGCTTGGGGAGCTGCTCGATGCGGCCGACGCTGCCGGCTGGGTCGAGACGCTGCTCGCCGAGCGCCGCCTGCCGGCCCTCGCCCGCCTCTGGACCCGGGGCACGAGCATCGACTGGCGGCGCCTCTGGCCGGAGCCGGCGCCCCGCGCCGTCTTCCCCACGACGCCCTTCGAGCGCCGCCGCTACTGGCTCGAGACCGAGCCCGCGGCGGCGGCGGAGCCGGACGGGCCGGCGATCGTCCGCCCCGAGAGCCTCGGCCTGGCGGCGGCGGACCACCGGGTGGGAGGGGAGCCGTGGCTGCCGGGCGCGGCCCTCCTCGAGCTGGCGCGGCGGGCCGTTCCCGGCACGACGGACGCCTGCCGGGTGCTCGAGCTGTCGTGGCCACGGCCTCTGCGTCTCCCCCTCGATCCGCAGGGGGAGACGCCGGCGCTGCGCCTGGTGCTCGACGGGCAGAGCTTCCGCCTCGAGTCCCGGGAGCCGGACGAGGCTGTCTTCCTCCGCGGCCGCTTCGCGCCGCCGGCAGCTCCCGAGCCCTTCCCGAGCCTCGACGAACTGCGCTCCCGCCTGCGCCCGGCCGACCCCGAGGCCCTCTACGCCGAGCTGCGCCGGGGCGGCCTGGAGCACGGAGCCCCCCTCCAGGCTGTCGAGGCCCTGTGGCGGGGGGAGGGGGAGTGTCTGGCCCGGCTGGTCCGGCCGCCGGCCGCGGCCTCGGTCGGTGGAGCGGGCTCGCCGACCGATCCGGTGCTCCTCGACGGCGCCCTCGCGGCCCTCGCGGCCCTGGTGGCGAGCGACGCCGGGGGCTTCGTGCCCCTCGGCTGGCGCAGCGCCGCCTTCCACCGCGGCCTGCCCTCGCCGCTGTGGGTCTGGGCGCGGGAGGTGGGCCGGCACCGCTACGAGCTGCGCGGGGCGGACGGGGAGGGGGAGACGGTCTTCACCATCGAGGAGCTCGAGATCGCTCCGCTGCCGGAGGCGCCGGAAAGCGCTCCGGTGTGCTTCCGCCGGGTGGTCTGGGAGCCGGCGCCGCTGGCCGAAGGGAGCGGCGACCTCGGCCGCGTGCTGGTGGTGGGGGAGGAGGATGCCCTGCGGGCCGCCGTGGCCGCCCGGCTGCGCGAGCGCGGCGTGGCCCATGAGCTTCTGCCCACGCCGGGCGACGGGGAGGGCTCCCCCTGGGGGCCGCGGCTCGAAGGGCTGGAAGCTCCCCCCGACCGGGTGCTCTGGCTCGGCTCGCGGGCCCCCTTCGAGGCCGAGGAGGAAGCGCTGCGGGCCCGCGTGCGGCGGGGCTTCGAGGCCCTGCTGGCCCTGGCCGGGGAGCTGCTGCGCCGGCGGGGAGACAGGCCCCTGGTGCTGCTCTACGCCCATTTCGGCGAGCCGCAGCCGGCGGAGGCGGCGGTGGGAGCGGCGCTCTCCACCCTGGGCCTGGAGCACCCCGCTTTCGTGGGCCGCAGGCTGTGCCTGGCCGAGCCCGAAGAGGAGGCGGCGCTCGCTGCCCGCCTGCTCGCCGAGCTGGGGAGCGAGGGCGGCGAGACGGAGGCGGTGCGCCACTCCGGGGGCGGGCGCTGGCGCAAGACGCTGGTGCCCTTCGAGCCCCCGCCTCTGGACCCGCAGGTGGGCTCGGGCCTGCCCCTGCGGGCCGGCGGCACCTATCTCCTGACCGGCGGTGCCGGAGCCCTGGGCCTGCTCATGGCCGAACGGATGGTGCGCGAAGTACCCCTCCGACTGGTCTTGGTGGGCCGTTCGGAGCTCGACGGGGAGCGCCGGCTTCGGGTCGAGGCCCTGGGGCGGGGCGGGGCCGAGGTGGTCTACCGCCGGGTCGACCTCGGCCGCAGCGGCGAGGTCGAGACCCTGATCGCCGAGGTCGAGGCCCGCTTCGGCCCCCTCCGGGGCATCGTCCACGCCGCGGGAGTGCGCCGGGACGCGCGGGCGGTGCGAAAAACGCCGGCCGAGATCGAAGAGGTCCTGGCACCCAAGGTCTTCGCCACCGCGGCCCTGGACCGGGCCACGGCCCACCACCCCCTGGACTTCTTCGTCCTCTTCTCCTCGCTGGTCGGCGAGACCGGCAACCCCGGCCAGGTCGACTACGCCTACGCCAACGCCTTCCTCCACGAGCTGGCCTCGTGGCGCGAGGGCCTGCGCCGGGCCGGCCGGCGCTCGGGCCGCACCCTGGCCGTGGGCTGGGGCCTGTGGCGGGACGGCGGCATGGCCGTGGAGGCGGCCACCCGCGAGCTCTTCGCCCGCCGCTTCGGCATGGCCCCGATGGCGACCGAGGCCGGCTTCGGGGCCCTCGGCCGGGCCCTGGCGAGCACCGAGACGGCCCTGGTGGCCTTCGCCGCCACGGCGGCCCCGGCGCCTGCCGTGGCGGCGCCGCCCGCCGAGAGACTCGCGGCGGCGCAGATCGAGGCCGAGCTGCGCCGCCTGGCCGCCCGCTTCCTGCTGATCGACGAGGCCGAGGTCGACGTCGAGGCCGAACTGTTGGAGGCCGGCTTCGACTCGATCTCCTTGACCCAGCTGGTCAACCAGGCGAGCGAGCGCTTCGGCCTCGACCTCTCGCCCACGGTGCTCTTCGCCCATCCCAGCCTGGCCGCCTTCGCCCGCCATCTCGAAGGCGCTCTCGGGGCGCGGGCCTCCCTCCCCGCCCCGGCGGCGGCCCCGGCTGTGCACGTGCGCCCTCCGAGAACGCCCGCCGCGGAGGGCATCGCCATCGTCGGCCGGGCCGGCCAGCTGCCCGGAGCGCCGGACCTCGAGAGCTTCTGGCCGCGGTTGGTGGCCGGTGAGGACCTGGTCTCCGCCGTGCCGGCGGACCGCGAGGACCTCTGCCGCCATCCCGGCACGCGCTTCGTCCGGGGCGGCTTCCTCGACCGCGTCGACCGCTTCGACGCCGCCTTCTTCGGCATCGCGCCCCAGGAAGCGGCGCTCATGGACCCCCAGCAGCGCCTGTTCCTGGAGACCGCCTGGCGGGCCCTCGAGGACGGCGGCTGGCCGCCGCGGGAGCTGGCCGGCCGGGCCGTGGGTCTGTTCGTCGGCGCCGGCACCTCGGACTACGCCGACCTGCTGCGCGAGCACCGGGTGCCGATCGCCGCCCACATGGCCTCCGGCATCGCCCATTCGATCCTGGCCAACCGCCTCTCCTACCTGCTCGACTGGCAGGGACCGAGCGAGGCGATCGACACCGCCTGCTCGAGCTCGCTGGTGGCCGTGCACCGGGCCGTGGCCTCGCTCGAGCGGGGCGAGTGCGAGATGGCGCTCGCCGGCGGCGTCAACGTGCTGCTCTCGCCGGCCCTCTTCCTCGCCTTCGAGCAGTCGGGGATGCTCTCGCCGGGCGGCCGGTGCCGCACCTTCGACCGCGACGCCGACGGCTACGTGCGCGGCGAGGGGGTGGGGGTGGTGGTGCTCAAGCCCCTGGCCCGGGCCCTCGCCGACGGCGACTCGATCCGCGCCGTGGTCCGGGGCAGCGCCGTCAACCACGGCGGCCGCACCAACTCGCTGACCGCCCCCAGCCCCGAGGCCCAGGCCCGGGTGGTGCTCGCCGCCTGGCGCCGGGCCGGGCTCGATCCCGCGACGGCGAGCCTGATCGAGGCCCATGGCACCGGCACCCGCCTCGGCGATCCGGTCGAGGTCGAGGGGCTCGGCACGGCCTTCTCGCAGCTCTACCGCGAGTGGGGCCGGAGCGCTCCGGCCACGCCCCACGTCGCCCTCGGCTCGGTCAAGACCCAGATCGGCCACCTCGAGGCCGCGGCCGGCGTCGCCGGCCTGCTCAAGGTGCTGCTCGCCATGGAGCACGGCGAGCTGCCGCCCCATCCCCACCTCGGCGAGCTCAACCCCCTGCTGCGCCTGGGGGAGACCCCCTTCTTCGTGCCCACCCAGAGGGGGCCGTGGCCGGGCCTGCCGGACGAGGACGGGCAGCTCCGGCGGCGGGCGGGCATCAGCTCCTTCGGCTTCGGCGGCGCCAACGCCCATTTGGTGGTTGAAGCCTGGCCGCAGCCGGCGCCGCGGCGGCCGGTCGAGCCAGCCCGTTTCGAGCGCCGGCGGCACTGGTTCGCAGCCGCTCCCGAGCCGGTGCCCGCAGCGCTCGAAGTGCCGGCCTCTCCCGCCGCTGCGGGCCCCTCCGGCCCCGCTCGCCCGGGCGGCAAGCTGCGGCTGGCCGACCTCGGCGGGCTCGACGGGCCAGCCCCTCCGAGCCGGGCGGCGAGGGCGGCGCCGGCCGCGGTGGGGGAGGTGGCGGCCCTGGTCAAGGGCCGGCTGTCGGAGCTGCTCGGCCTGCCGGCCGAGGAGATCCCCGAGGACCGCCCCTTCGGCGAGCTGGGTCTGGACTCGATCTTCGGCCTCGAGCTGATGCGGCAGGTCAACGCCGTCTTCGCCCTCGACCTCAAGGCCGGCGAGCTCTACCAGCACGACACCGTGGCCAGGCTCTGCCGCTACGTCGAGGCGCAGCGGGCCGGCGCGGAGGGGGCGCCGTCCGGGGCGCCGTCCGGGGTGCCTTCCGGGGCGGCGGCCGGGAGTGCCACGGCCGAGCTTTCAGCCCTCCTGGCCGAGGTGCTCGGCCGTCCGGTGGACGCCGCGGGGAGCTTCCCCGAGACCCTGACCTCCTTCGAGATGCTGCGTGTGGTGCACGTCCTCGAGAAGCGCTGGGGCGCCCTGCAGAAGACCCTGCTCTTCGACCAGCCCACCCTGGGCGAGCTGGCCCGCTTCCTCGCCGGCCGGGCGCGCCGGGCCGCGCCGCCGCCGGCCGTGGCGCCGCCTCGCCCCCGGCCGGCGGCCGGCGACGGGGCCGAGCCGCGGGCCCTCCTGGTGAGGCGCCAGGACCTCGAAGCCCGGCCCGAGCTCGCCGAGCGGGTGGCGGAGCTCGACCGGCACTTCGGCATGGAGAGCGGCCTGGCCGGACGGGACATCGCGCCGTGGGTCTTCTTCGGCGCCCGCCGCAGGGCCTACCTCAAGGTCTCCCGGCGCGATCGCCTGCACCTCGCCTGGAGCGCCGTGGGCCCTCCGGCCGAGCTGCCCGCCCTGGCCGCGGAGTGGGTGCGCTTCGCCCGCGAGCGGGGCTTCGAGGCCTGCCTGTTGTCGCTCGCGCCGCTCGAGGAAGCCGCGGGCGTCCGCTTCACCGCCACACCGTTCGGGGTGGTGCAGCGCCTGGAGGGGCTCGATCGCTTCCGGCTCGAGGGCGGGGCGATGCGGCGGCTGCGCTACCTGGTGAGCCGGTTCGAGAGCGCCGGCACGGCGAGCGTCGAGGAGCACCGCTCGGGCGCCGACCCGGCGATCGACCGCGAGATCGCCGCCCTGGTCGACCGCTGGAGCGCCGGCAAGACGATGGTCAACCGCTACGTCGGGCGGGTGCGGCGGGAGATCGAGCGGGGCGTGCTCGACCCCCGGCACCGCATCTTCCTGACCCGCCTCGACGGCCGGCTGGTCAACGCCGTGATCATCACCCGCCTGCCCTCCGAGAGCAGCTACCTGCTCGACCTCGAGCTCTACCCCCCGGACATGCCCCTGGGCGGCCTCGAGCTGGCGATCACCCGCATCTTCGCCCGCCTGGTCGAGGAGGGCTCGACGAGCTTCAGCTTCGGCGCCAGCTTCGGGGTCAAGGTCTGTGAGTCGCCGAACCCGGACCCCGAGCTGGCCGCGGCGCTCGCCGACCTCAAGGCCCGCGGGCTCTTCGACGGTGAGGGGAACTTCCGCTTCAAGAACAAGTTCCGGCCCCGGAACCTCCCCCTCTACCTGTGCGCCGAGGCCGGCCGCAGCCCCGACCCGGGGGCCTTGATCCTCGCCATCGCCGAGCCCGACGTCGCGGAGCCCGACGTCGCCGAGCCCGATGTTGCCAAGCCCGGGGACACCGGCGCCCCCGAGCCGGCCGGCCGCGAGGCCCGGCTCGCCGCCCACGGCTACAACCCCCTGCGCCTGCCTCGGCGGGAGGTGGACTTCGACCTGGTGACCGACTCCTGGGCCGAGCTGGAGGCCCCCTTCGTCGAGCGGCGCATGGCGGAGCTGCGGGCCCGGGCGGCGGAGCGGGGGAGCTTCGAGCCCGACTGGCCGGCCTTGCTGGGCGTCGAGCACGCCTTCGCCTTCCGCTCCGGGCGGGCCGCCGAGGCGGCGCTGGTGCGGGCCCTCTCGGGCCGGGGAACGCGGGTGCTGGGGGCCGCCCCCTTTCCCAGCTGGCGGCTGAGCCTCGCCGAGCACGGCTTCGAGCTGGTCGAGCTCGAGCCCGCGCCCACCCTGGCCGGACCCTTCCGCGGCGAGCTGGACCTCGGCCGGCTCGAGGCCGCGCTCGCGGCCGGCGCGGAGAGGCTCGCCTTCGTCGTTCTCGAGGCCTCGAACAACGCCTGGGGCGGCCACCCCTTCTCGCTCGCCCACCTCCGCCGGGTGCGGCAGCGGACGGCGGCCCGGGGCGTGCCCCTGGTGCTCGACGCCACCCGCCTGCTCGAGAATGCCTGTTCGATCACCGAGCACGAGGCGGGGGAGCGGGGCCGCGGGGTCTGGGAGGTGGTGGGGGAGGTGCTGGCCCTGGTCGACGCTTGCACCTGGAGCCTGTCGAAGGACTTCGGCATCGACGGCGGGGGCCTGGTGGCGATCCGGGACCGCGAGCTCGCCCAGCTGCTCGGCGAGCGCCTCGCCCTCTGCGGCGAGGAGCTCAACCTCTCGAGCCGGAGGCTCCTGGCCCTGGCCCTGGAGGACCGGCAGGGAGCCCTCGCCGGGGTGCGCCGCCGCCGGGCCGCCGTCGAGCATCTCGGCCGCCGGCTCGGCGAGGCGGGCTGGCCCCTGGCCTCGGCCCCCGGGGCCCACGCCGTGCTGCTCGAGGTGGGCCGCCTGCCCGAGCTGGCGGGGCATCGCCAGCCCGTGGCCTCCTTCCTCGCCTGGCTCTACCGGGAGGCCGGCGTGCGGGCAGCGCCCCACCTGGCAGCGAGCGGCTCGCCCCTGGCCGGCGCGGTGCGCCTGGCCGTGCCGGTGGGCGTGGGCTTCGAGGAGGTCGAAGCCGTGGCCGAGCGGCTGGTTTCCTGCTGGCAGCGGCGTGGCGAGATCCCGGACCTGGTCGCGGTCGAGGCGGCCCCGGGCCTCTCCGGCGCCGCCGCCGGCTACCACCCGGCCGAGCGGGTGCCGGCGGTGATCGCCCAGGCCCTGCGCGAGGCCAGGAGGGCCCGCGACCAGAACCTCGAGATCCTCGCCGAGCACTGCCCGGGGGTCGAACGGCGGCTGGTGCGCCACGAGCACGGTGTGGCCGAGGTCTTCCTCGCCGGCCGCGGGCCGAGCGTGGTGCTGATGCATCCCTTCAACATTGGCGCCGGCCTCTTCCTGCGCCAGCTCGAGGGCCTGCGAGGCCGGCTGCGGCTGGTGGTGGTGCACCACCCCGGCGTGGGTGCGTCGCGCAGCACCGGCGACCTCGACCTCGCGGCGCTGGCGGATCTCTGCCGGGGTGTGCTCGGGGAGATCGGGGTCGCTGCGCCCCTGCACCTGGTCGGGGCCTCCTTCGGCGGCCTCCTCGCCCAGACCTTCGCCCTCTGCCATCCCGCGGACTGCGCTTCGCTCACCCTGGTGTGCAGCTCCCACAAGGCCGGCAACCGTTCCGGCCCGATCAGCCCCCTCGTCCAGGTGGTGACCGAGGACTTCGACCGCCTGCTCGCCGGCACCGGCTCGCCTCGCCTGGCCGCCGAGCGAGCGGCGATCACCGAGCTGCTGCTCGCGGCCGAGAGCATGGACCCGCAGACCGGCCTGCGCTACCTGGACGTCTTCGAAGGCAGCCCGGGCCTGCGCGAGCGCCTTCCCGAGCTCACCGTGCCCACCCTCGTCATCCAGGGCGCGCAGGACTCGGTGATCGACCTCGAGACCACCCGGCAGCTGCTCGAGGGCATTCCGGGAGCCCGCTACCTCGAGCTCGCCGAGGCCGGCCACTTCCCCTCCCTGACCCACGCCGAGGAGCTCAACCGGGCCCTCCTCGCCTTCATCACCGAGCAGGAGGCCCGCCGGCTGCGCCTCGTCGAGGTGAAGCCGTGAGCGCCGAGCTCGCCAGCCTCGACGCCACGGCGACCCTCCGGCTGGTGACCGTCACCCCCGGCATGTGCGGGCCGACCACCCTGCTCGCCGGTCGGGTGGGGGACTGGACCTGGGAGACGGTGAGCCAGCTGTGCGGTATCGACGTGCTCCGGGCCCGGCTGCCGACCGGCGAGCCGACCTACCTGGCCTTCACCTACCTGCACCTCGCCTCCACCCCCTCGCTGTGGCCGGCAGCGCTGGCCTTCGGCGACCGACTGGAGGTGGTCTCGCGCCCCTTCGATTTCGGCAGCGAGTCCGTGCTGACCGTACACCGGCTGCGCCGCCTGGACGGGGAGGAGGGGGCGCCCCGGCTTCTCGCCGCCGAGGAGCCCTACCTCGCGCCCCTCGACGGCTGCCTCTACGTCGAGAGCTTCAACCGCTGGGTCTGCCGCAGCCGGCCGGAGAGCAACGAGGACCTGGTGCGTGCCTCGCCCGCCGGCTTCCGCCATCGCCACCTGCCGAGCCTGCCCGAGCCCTTCTCGCCCCGCCTGGTCTGCCAGCGGGCGCGGCGCCTCTCGACCTTCCGCCCCCGGGAGGCGGCGGACGAGCCGCTCGGCCCGGGCGAGGTGTGCTGGCAGGTCGAGCTCGACCCCAGCCGGGACTTGAACGCCGTGGGCCTGGTCTACTTCGCCGCCTACTTCGCCCTGCTCGACGGCGCCCTGCTGCGCTTCTACCGCCGGCTGGGCCGCTCCGACGCGGCCTTCCTGCGGCGGGTGGTGCTCGACCAGAAGCTCTGCTACCTGGGCAACGCCGAGGGCGACGCCGCCCTGACCTTGACGGTCCGCGGCCGGCGCGCGGCGGGGCGGCCGCCCCGCGAGGTCTTCGACGTGGTCTTCGCCGATCGAGAGCGCACCGTCGCCCTCGCCACCGTGGAGATCGCCAGCGGAGGGGAGCATGGCGCCTGAGGCGGTGCGCGCCGAGGTGGTGCGGGCCGTCGAGGCGGCGATCGTCGCCATCCTGCCCGAGCTGTCGGCGGGGGCGATCCCCCATCACCGCCACCTGCGGGAGCTGGGGGCGGACTCGGTCGATCGGGTGGAGATCCTGCTCGGCGCCCTCGACCGGCTGGGCCTCGACGAGCCGCTGGCCCGCTTCAGCGCCGTGCCCGACGTGGCGTCCCTGATCGACCTGCTCTGGCAGCGGAAGCTCGCCTCGTGACGGCGCAGCCCATCGAGGGGGTCGGCATCGAGGCCCTGAACGTCTACTGCGGCGTGGCCGCGATCCCGGTGCGCGCTCTCTTCGAGGGCCGGGGCCTGGACCTCGGCCGCCTGCCCAACCTGGCCATGCGCGAGCGGGCCATCGCCCTTCCCTGTGAGGATCCGGTGACCAACGCGGTCAACGCCGCCCGGCCCCTGCTCGCCGCGCTGGGGCCGGAGGTGCTGGCCACCATCGAGATCCTGATCGTGGCCAGCGAGTCCGGCATCGACCTCTCGAAGTCGATCGCCTCCTACGTCCACGAGCACCTCGGCCTGTCGCGGCAGTGCCGCACGGTCGAGATGAAGCAGGCCTGCTACTCGGCGGTGGCGGCCCTGCAGCTCGCGGCCTCCTACGTCGCCTCGGGGGTCTCGCCCGGTGCCCGCGTGCTGGTGATCGCCGCCGACGTGTCGCTGGTCGATGCCCGCGCCGAGTACGCCGAGCCGGCCATGGGCACCGGCGCGGCGGCCCTGCTGGTGAGCGACCGGCCGCGCGTGCTGCGCCTCGACCTGGGCGCCTTCGGCCTGTGCAGCTTCGAGACCATGGACTCGGCGCGGCCGACGCCGCAGCTCGACGTGGCCGACGTGGACGGCTCCCTCTTCGCCTACCTCGACTGCCTGAGCGCGAGCTTCGCCGACTACTGCCGGCGGGTCGAAGGCGCGGACTTCGTCTCGACCTTCGACTTCCTGGCCTTCCACACCCCCTTCGCCGGCCTGGTCAAGGCGGCTCACCGGAAGATGATGCGCGAGCTCTCCGGGGCCTCGCCCGAGGCGGTCGCCGCCGACTTCGCGGGCCGGGTCGAGCCCTCCCTCGTCTATCCCAGCGTGGTCGGCAACCTCTGCGCCGGATCGGTCTTCCTCGCCCTGGCGAGCCTGATCGAGACCGCCCGGCCCGAGCGAGCGGCGAGGGTGGGCCTGTTCTCCTACGGCTCGGGCTGCGCCTCGGAGTTTTTGAGCGGGGTGGTCGGCCCGGAGGCCGTGGCGGCCCTGGCGCCGCTGGCGATCGGCGAGCGCCTGGCCGGGCGCGTGGCCCTCTCCTTCGCCGACTACGGCGAGCTGCTGGCGGCCAACCTCTGCTGCCTGGTTCCGGAGCGGGAGCGGCGCGTCGAGCTCGGCCCCTCGCTCGAGCTGCTCGAGCGGCTGGGCGAGCGCCCCGAGCTGCTGGTGCTCACCGAGATCCGCGATTTCCACCGCAAGTACCGCTGGGCCTGACCCGGGCGAGGAGGACGGATGCACGAAGAACAGTGGCTGGCAGTGATCGACAAGCACGTGGCGACGGTGGCGCCGGAGCTCGCCGGGGGACTCTCCACCCTGGACTGCTCGCTCGCCGACCTGGGCCTCAACAGCATCGACCGCGCCGAGGTGACGACCCTGCTGATGGAGGAGTTCGGGGTGGCCCCGCCGATCCACGAGCTGGGCGGGGTGAGCGACCTGCGCTCGCTGGTCACCCTGCTCGGCCGCTACCTGTGAGGAGAGCCGGGTGGCCGACGCGGTGGTGATCACCGGCCTGGGGGTGGTCTCGGCGGTGGGAGTCGGTCTCGACGCCTTCCGCGCCGCCCTCGAGTCCGGGCACTCGGCGCTCGCGGGCGCCGGCGCTCCGGCGGAGGTCGAGCTGGGGGGCTTCGACCTGGAAGCGGCGATGGCGGCGCGGCCTGCGGGCAGCGAGCCGCTGCGCGCCCGGGTGCAGCGCCTGGGCCGGCGGGGGCCGCCGGGCGTGCGGCTGGCCCTGGCGGCAGCCCTCGAGGCCTGGGAGGGGGCCGGCCTCGACACCTCTCGGCCGGCGCCCGAGGAGGCCAGCCTGGTGGTGGCGGGCAACAACCTCCACGGCCGCCTCGGCTGGGAGCAGCGGGCGAGCTGGGAGAGGAACCCGGCCTTCGTCTCGCCACGCCTGGCCCTCCAGTTCCAGGACACCGACCTGGTCGGGGTGCTGAGCGAGGCATTGGAGCTGCGCGGCGAGGGCTCGACCGTCGGCGGCGCTTCGGCGAGCGGCAACCTGGCCCTGCTCCACGGCCGCCGGCTGCTGGCCGCGGGCGACGCTCGCGTCTGCCTGGTGGTGGGCCCGATGAGCGATCTCTCGCCGCTCGAGAAGCAGAGCTTCCGCAACCTCGGGGCGATGACCGAGCCGGGGGAGTGCCGGCCCTTCGACCGCGCCAGCCGAGGCTTCGCCTACGGCCAGGGCACCGCCGCCGTGGTGCTGGAGCCGGAGGCTGCGGCCCTGCGCCGCGGTGCCCGGGTCCTCGCCGAGCTCGCCGCCGGCGCCCTGGCCCTCGACGGCCGGGCCCTGGCCGACCCCACCGTGGCGGGTGAGGTGCGGGTGATGCGAGAAGCCCTGCGCCGGGCCGGCCGCTCGGCGGCCGAGGTCTCCTACGTCAATGCCCACGGCACCGGCTCGCCGCTCGGCGACGCGGTGGAGGCGCGCGCCCTCGCCGAGGTCTTCGCCGGTGTGCAGCCCGGTCCCTGGATCAACAGCACCAAGGCCCTGACCGGGCACTGCCTCTCCGCCGCCGGCGTCATCGAGGCGGTGGCCACGGTGCTCGCCCTGCGAGATGGCCGGGTCCACGCGAACCCCGGCCTCAGGGAGCCGATCGAGCCACGGCTGCGCTTCGTCGGTCGCCGCGCCGAGCAGGGGGAGCTGCGCCTGGCGCTGTCGAACGGCTTCGGTTTCGGCGGCATCAACAGTTCGCTCGTGCTGGCGAGGAGATCCTCGGCATCCTGAGCACTATTGAGCAGACCGTTTCCCCGCGCTCCGGTACAACTCCACCAGACGCAACGTTGCCATTTCCGATGCTCCACGAGATCGATCGCTGAGGATCGAGTGGCATTGCGCGTGGTCCCGCGGGGCCACTTCAACCACGGAACGAAAAGGAGAGCACACCGTGAGCAAGTCGAAAGTTCTTGGTCTGATGGCCTTCGCGCTCCTCTTGACGGCGGCAACGGCACAGGCGCAGCTCCTGGGCAAGGAGGCCCAGCTCTTCGTGCCCATCAAGTCCCTCGGCTCGGACGCCCACTACCAGGACCACGAGCGGTTCGCCATCGGCGACGCGGTGACTCCGGAAGGCGCGCTGAGCGAAGGCATGATCCTGGGCCCGACCCGGGCCGGCAGCACCGTGTTGGGTGGACCGGGCGGCCGCTGGTTCGCCGGGGGCAAGGCGCTGGTGATCGTCAACGGCAGGGCCTCGATCCAGACCACCGGCAGCAAGATCGACGACATCCCGGCCGGCTCGGGCTATTCCGCGACCTTCAAGATCCCGGTCTCCGAGATCCAGTTCGAGGTGGTCGCCGGCTCGGAGCTGGACATCGAGGTCCAGGGCCTCTACATGCGGCGCCCGCTGGCAGCTCCGCAGGTCTTCCACGTCAACCCCGGCAGCAACCTGTTCAAGTTCGGCACCAACGGCGTGTTCTGGGACACCATCCAGATCCGGTCCGTCAAGGACAGCGCAGGCTGGGGTCTGGACAACATCGGGGTCGGCGGCGTGATGCTGGCGCGCCCGGTGGTGTGCCGGGAAGTGAACTGACGCCGCTGCTCCCGCCTCCCGCTGCCGACCATGCGTGCCTCCCGCTTCCCGTGCCGCCACGCCCTCGCGCCTGGCCTGCTCTTCGCCCTCGGCCTGTTCGTCTGGCTCGGCGGGACGGGGCTGGCGCGGGAAGCCAGCGAGGGCTGGCTGCAGTGGGGCGGGCCCACGCATGACTTTCACGCCCCGGGCTCGGGACTCGCGGCGGACTGGGGGGGCGAGGGTCCACCCGTCCTGTGGTCCCGCGAGCTCGGTGAGGGCTACTCCTCGGTGCTCTTCGAGGATGGCCGGCTCTACACCCTCTACCGTGCCGCCGAGCGCGAGGTGGTGGCCTGCCTCGACAGCCGACATGGCCACACGGTGTGGGAGCACGCCTACGCCTCGCGACCCCAGCCGGGCCACGTCGACGAGCATGGCCGCGGCCCCCGAGCCACGCCGCTTCTGGCCGGCGAGCGCCTGTTCACGATCGGCGTCGCCGGCATCTTGCACGCCTTCGACAAGCACACCGGCCGACTGCTGTGGTCCCGCGACCTGTGGGGCCCGGAGCTCGGGGGCAACCTGCTGCTCCATGGCTACTCGTCGAGCCCGATCGCCTACCGCGATTGGGTGATCGTCCTGGTCGGAGGCAAGGAGGCGAGCATCGTCGCCCTGCGGCAGAGCGACGGCAGCATCGTCTGGAAGGCGCAGAGCTTCGAGAACAGCTATTCGACGCCCCAACTGCTCGAGGTCGACGGCGAGCTGCAGCTGGTCGCCCTGATGGCCGCCGACGTGGTGGGGCTCAATCCGGACAACGGCGAGCTCGCGTGGAGCTACCCGGTGGCCAACCACTTCGCCCAGAACATCACCATGCCCACCCTGGTCGATGGCCGCTACCTCTTCGTCTCGGCCTATCAGGTGGGCAGTGTGGGGCTGAAGCTCACTCGCCAGGCCGACGGCTCGACGGCGGTGGAGAAGATCTGGTCGACACTCAAGATCCAGCTCTACCACGCCACCACGGTGCGCGACGGCGACTGGGTCTACGGCTCGACCGGCTTGCGCGCGCCGGCTTTCCTGGCCGCCGTCAACGTCAAGAGCGGCGAGATCGGCTGGCGAGAGCGGGGCTTTTCCAAGGCAAACTGCGTGATGGCCGACGGCAAGCTCTTCATCCTCGACGAGGACGGCACCCTCGCCATGGCCACGGCGACGCCCCAGGGCCTGACCGTGCTCGCCTCGGCGCAGGTCCTCGGCGGGGTGTCCTACACGCCGCCCACCCTGGTCGGCGGGACCCTCTTCGTGCGGGGCGGCGACCGGCTCAAGGCCCTCGACCTCGGGGGGCGGAGGGCGTCGCGATGAAGGCCCGGGCGCTGGTGGCCGCTCTGCTGCTGGGCGCCCTGTTGGGGCCGGCCGCGGCGCCGGCCCTCGCCCAGGGGGAGGCGGCCGCCTCCACCGGCGACCGCGAGCAGGCCTTGGACGTGCTGCGCCGGGCGGCCTCGGCGCTGTCGGCCCTGTCCTCCGTGCGCTACCGGGCGCGCATCGTGCCCCGTGGCATCGGCGAGAGATTCTGGCCGGCGGCCGAGGGAGTGGCGGTGCTCTCGGGATGGGACGCCGCCCTCCACCGCCCGGCGAGGTTCTTCTTCGACCTCGAGACCCGCCGCGCCGGCGCTGCCCAGGCGAGCCGGATCAGCGGCGGTGGCAACGGCGAGACCTACTTCGTGGTCGACCATGCGGCGAAGAAGAGCTACCACGACATGGACCCCCTGGTGCTGGGCTCTCACGGCCAGACCCTGGCCCGCTTCGAGATGGACGAGTTCGTGATGGAGCATCCGCTCGCCGACGAGCTCGCCGCTCGCGAGGTGAGCTATCTCGGCATCCGCGTCCGCAACGGCCGCGAGCACCACGAGATCCACGTGCAATACAGCGCCGGGCGCGGCGAGGCGACCTGGCTGTTCGCCACGGACGACCTGCTGCCGCGTTGGCGCATCCAGAAGTTCTCGATCCCCCAGGGCGAGGGCTCGCTCGAGATCGACATCGTGGAGCTCGAGATCGACCCCGACCTGCCCGCCAGCGTCTTCGACCTGCAGCTGCCCGCGGGCTATCAGGCGGTCGACGACTTCGCGCCGTGAGCGGGGCTTCTCACCGTACCTCCACTGATGATCTCATCGTGCTAGAGCCATCACAGCTCACAACGATCGAGAGGGGGAGCCCATGAGCAGCCAGGCGGCCGGTCAGTTCGAGGTCAAGTCTTGGGAGGAGCAGGCGGCGGTGGAGCTGGCAGGGGCGAGAGCCCTGCGCCGGGCCCACGTCAAGACGGTGTTCCGGGGTGGCATCGAAGGAGAGGGCACGGTCGAGTACGTGATGATGTACCGCGACGACGGCACCGCGAGCTTCATCGGCTACGAGCTGGTGTCCGCCAAGATCGGAGAGCGCTCCGGCACCTTCGTGCTCGAGTACCGCGGCACCTTCGACCAAGGGGTCGCCCAGGCGGAGTCGCGGGTGGTTCCCGGCTCGGGCACGGGTGACCTGGTGGGCCTCGCCGGGAGCGGCCACTTCGCGGCACCGAGTCGAGAAGGTAACTTCACGCTGGACTACACCCTCGAAGCGAACGGCTGAAGCCCCCGGCCCCGGAGCGGACCGCGAGCCCGGCCGCCCGCTTCTGCGGCGTGGTCCCACCACAGGAGGAAGCGCTGTGAGCGACCACGAGACGTCGAAGCCGGGTGGCCCAAGCGAGGCCGAGCCCACGCCCGGAGTCAGCCGGCGAGCGATGCTGGGGGGGCTCTCCGGCCTGGCCCTGGCGGCCGGGCTGCCGGCCCGCGGGACGAAGCCGGCGGATGCCGCAGCCGGGGACCCTCGCCTGGCCCGGGCCTATGCGGTGCGGACGCAAGCTGCCGCGAAGCTGCTGGGCCGCGGCCCGACGCAGCATCGAGCCAACGGCGACGAGGAGCTTTACCCCGACCGCGCCGCCTGCTTCACCAAGGGCCTGCCCCACGACGAGGCCGGCCGGGTCAACCCGGACTCCTACCGGATGTACCTGCGAGCGATCGAAACCGGTGAGCAGGAGGCTTTCCACCTCCTGCACCTCGACGCCGCGGCCCGCCTGGCCAACCCGCAGGCCGCCTGGGCCTACGACCTCATCGGGCCCGACGCCTCCCAGCCCACCGTGCCGGCCGCCCCCCGGCTCGACTCCGCCGAGCAGGCGGCCGAAATGGTCGAGCTCTACTGGCAGGCCGAGCTGCGCGACGTGCCGTTCTCGGCCTACGGGCGGCACCCGCTGGCGCAGGCGGCGGCCTCCGAGCTCGGGGGGCTCTCCGGCTTCAGGGGCCCGCGCCGCGACGGCGTGGTCACGGCCGACACCCTGTTTCGGGGCCCCTTCGCCGGCGACCTGGTCGGGCCTTACGTCTCGCAGTTCCTCTGGCATCCCATGCCCTGGGCCTCGATCGTGGTGCGCCCCAAGACCAAGACGACGGCGCCCGGCCTCGACTACCTCGCGGACTACGGCGACTGGCTGGCCACACAGTGCGGCGGGATGAACGGCTCGAACAACTTCGACGGCGAGGACCGCTACATCCGCACCGGCCGCGACCTCGGCGAGTACGTGCACCGTGACATCAGCTTCCAGCCCTTCCTGGGGGCGTGCCTGGTGGGCTTCCGTCTCGGCTGCGTGGTCGACAAGGCCAACCCCTACTTCCTGTCTCGCTCCGAGACCGCCTTCATCACCCACGGCGCGCCGTTCCTCTTCTACCTGCTCGGGGTGGTCACCCAGGCGGCGCTCAAGGCCTGCTGGTACCAGAAGTGGCGGGTGCACCGGCGCCTGCGCCCGGAGGAGCTGGGTGGACGGCTGGAGGCGCACCGGCGAGGCTTGGCGGAACTGGCCGTCCACGCCGACCTCACGAGCTCGCGCTCGCTCGCCCGCGTCGTCGAGCGCACCGGCACCTCGCTCCTCACCCAGGCCTATCCCGAAGGCTGCCCCCTCCACCCGGCCTATCCCTCCGGGCACGCGGTGATCGGTGGCGCCTGCGCCACTGCCGTCAAGACTTTCCTCGACGAGAGCTATCCCATCCCCAACCCGGTGGTGGCGAGCGAGGACGGTCTCAGCCTCGAGCCCTACCGGGGCCCCGAGCTGACCGTGGGCGGCGAGCTGGACAAGCTGGCCAGCAACCTCGCCTTCGGCCGCAACTTCGCCGGCATCCATTGGCGAAGCGACGGCGCCGAGGGTCTGCGGCTGGGCGAGGAAGTCGCCATCGCGGTGATGGAGGAGCTCGCCACCACCACCCCCGAAGCCTTCGCCGGCTACCGCCTGCGCCGCTTCGACGGGCGCGAGGTGACGATCGGCTGATACCTGGGCGGTGTGGGAAGGCCTGGGCCGCCAAGGAGGCCGCTGAGGCCGGCTTCGCCGTGCTTCTGGCCTGCGCCTTCAGCTTCGAGGCCCAGATCTCGGGGGTCCGGAGCGACGGCCCCGAGGGCATCGCCTGCTGGTTCCTCGACACCGACTACAACGAAGAGAGCTTCTTCGTCCGCCACGCCTACTTCCTCGGCGCCAACGACCCCTACAAGGCCCTCAAAACCACCCTCAAGGCCGAGATCGACGAAGAAGCCTGGTCCACCCTCAACAGCGACACCTCCCGGCCCTTCCCCAAACCCAAGAGCGGCAGAATCGCCGTCAAAGTCATCAACCACCTCGGGGACGAGGTGATGAAGGTGTTCCGGGTGTGAGGGGGGCACTCGCTCCTCAAGCGGAGCTGTTGCAGAGCTGGGATCGAGCCAGAGCCGGCCAGCCCCTCGAGTGGATCGCTCCCCTGGACTGAGGAGGTCTCCATGGGTTTCCTACCAGCCGCAGTCCGAGCCGAATACCGAGGCGGGCACCGTATCTGGCTCGCCGTCAACGACGGAGCCGAGGGAGTCGTCGACTTCGCGAATGGCTCGAAGGCCCGGTCTTCGAGCCCTTGAAGGACTCCGGCTACTTCGCGCGCTTCTTCCTCGACGGCGGCACGGTCGCCTGGCCGAACGGTGCCGACATCGCGCCGGAGACTCTGCACGAGGCCGCTCGATCCAGCCAGGCGGTCTGATCCGCGCGGCGCTCCCTCTGGCCACCGCTGAGCGCGACGGCCTGGGGGCCTCGGCGGCGATGCTGTCCCAGATGTCCTCCACCAGTTGGATCCGCTCCACCACGGCCAGCTGGCGATCGTCGAGCGCTGTTTGAGCCACGGCGAGAGCATCTGGCTTAGGAGGAATCTGGCGCTCAACCGGCGCGACCCTGCCCGGCCAGAAAGGCGGCCGGCGAAGCGATAGCCTGGTCCCTTCCCCCGTCCCGCCAGGGACGTGTTGGGTAGCGTGGGATTTCAATCCCTCGCGGCGGCCGAGCGACGACCTCTCGGGACCCCCTCTACCCCACCGTGCCGGCCTCGCAGAGGGCCTTGAGCTTGGCCAGGGCCTTGGGCCAGGTCTCGGCCATGTAGTCCTGGTGCTCCGGCCAGATGTCCATGTCGACCTGGACCTCGGTTGCCGAGCCTGCGTCGGTAAAGCGATAGGTCTCGAACAAGGGGGCCCAGGCCTTGACTGCCTCGCTCTCGGTGTCCTCGACGCCGTTCGCGACGAATCCGAGATGCTGGATCGAGATGATCTCGTGCAGCCGATTCTCAGCGATCACGGCGACCATGCCGCTGCCGTCGGGGCCCAGGAAGCGGATCCGCTCGCCCTCGGCCCAGGATCCCTCGAAATAAGAACCCTGGGCGAAATCGGCCGTCCAGAGCCGGTAGGTCTCTGGAGCGATCATGGTCTTCCACACTGCTGCTCGTGGAGCGTCGATGGTGATGGCGAAATGAAGAGTGTTCATGGTCATCCTCTCAGGTTTCGCACTTGCAGCCCTGCTCCGCGCTCCAGCCGACGTTTCACCGGTTGCTAGGGTGCCTTCTGGTCTTGAGTCAACTTCCTCACCACGAGCATGACGTAGGTCGCCCCGCCAACCACCACGGCACCCAGATAGAAGCGCCAGACCAGCCAGTCCTCTCCGACGCCCGGAGGCTCGGCGATGTCGGTGGTCCGCGCGCTGGTACCCAGATTCAGCACGGTCCAGGCATAAGTGGCCAGGACCGTCGACCACAACACCACCATGCCCACGATACGAAGGGTGCGACGGTAGCGTTGCGGTGACATCCAGGATGGCCACCGGTTCGCCTTCTCATGGTTGTACATGAAGGCGAACCAAAGCCATGCTCCACCGATGACGATCTCCGAGATCTTGTGCGCGAACATCGGACCGGTCACATAACCGTACACCCCGAGCCTGGGAACGTCCTTGGCGACAGACGACCAGAAGTCCCAAAGCAAGAAGGGGCTGGCGATCAGGACGATGGCCAGCATCATGAAGTTGGCGAGGCGCAACGCTTTGGCGTCCATAGGTCTGTTTGGCATTGCGGAGCCTCGTCCAGTGCTTGGGGTGATCGGATGGCCTGACGGCCTGCTTCCAGGCCGCGCACCCACGTCATCCGACCGTCGACCCGGTTTCCGTGCCCGAACCACAGACGGCGTGAGAGCTCAACCAGTTCGAGGGATTCTACACCAACAGGGAATTACGGGTGGAGCGGGAGACGGGATTCGAACCCGCGACCAACAGCTTGGAAGGCTGATTTAAGTTGCCGTAAGTGCGTGACTTACGGCTCCGCTTGTTCGATTTCGGTTCGCCTATTCGGCGCCGAGGATGCGGTCCAGGGCCTCGCCGAGCTCGGCGAGCTTGGCTACGGGAACTTGGCCTCTGGTGTATCCCATCGTGGTGGAAATGTCTGCGTGACCTACAGCCTTTGCGACTGTGTACGCGGTGGCTTCACCGAGGCCAAGTCCAATAAAAAGGTTTCTTCCCCAGCCCAGGGATTCCAGTGGCGGCTCGATGCCTGCTGCTCGGCTCGCGGCGCGCAAGCGCTTCTTGAGCGACCACGGACCGAGCGGGCGGCCGTTGATGGTGAAGACGCGGCCGTCGACGGAGGGCACGCGCTCGGGGCTGGCTTCCCAGGCGCTGAGATGGCGGAGGAGCGTGGCCGTGATCGGTACCAGGCGCAGCGGCCCGTGTTTGAGGCTCTGAACGACGGCCATCCCGCGCTGGCGGTCCACGTCTGCCCAGCGCAGAGCGTACAGCTCACCGGGCCGCATCCCGGAGCGGACCGCCCACTCGGCGACCGTGCGCTCGAGGGAGCCCCGGGCCATAGCTCCCAGCCACTTTCTGAGCTGCTCTTCCTCCAGCACTCGCTTGCCGGTGGAAGCACGGGAGGCGAGGCTGGGAATTCGCCAGCCGGGCTCGATGCGGTGCCAGCGGTAGACGTCCAGCAGCTTGCGCAGGGTCTTCCGCACCTGGGCGTCGCTGGCGTCCCGGCGGGCCTGGGCTGAAAGCCGATGGGTCCGCCGCCAGCGGACAAAGGCGGCGATGTGCTGGTCGGTGAGTTGCTCGGCGCCCAGCTGTGGCCTGCGCTCGACTTCTCGCAGCCAGACCTCGATCGAGCGAAGCTGCTCCCGGTACGTCGAGGCCGTGTTGCCCTGCACGCGCTCGTCCGCCGCGTCGAGATACTGATCGATCAGGGCCAGGAGGGTGTGCCGGGGTTGAACGATCGCCGGCAGGCCGCGCTTGACCAGGTGGTGGTCGAGCGCGATGGTGTCCCGGAACTCCCTTGCCTGCTCGATCGTGTCGAGGGTGGCGGTGTGCAGCTCGCCGCCTCGCCACAGGCGGACGAAGTATCGGCCTTTGGGCAGCCGCTTGATGTTGCGTTCGTTGGCCGGCGGGCGCTTCGGCATCACTCGAAGGTGGCCTTAGCCGAGTAGGAGGTAGTGGAACTCCCCCGCCTTGAGAACTGAAAGGTGTAGTTCTGCTCGCCGCCGGGGGCCAGCTCGATCCAGAGATCCTGAAAGTCCAACTCCTCTCCGTCGCCATACAGCGTGACTACTAGGGTCTGGCGAGCGTCGGCTGTGCCGATGTTGTGGACGGACCCCGTCACTAGCAGCTGATCCCCGAGGTTGTGCACTGTGGGGCCGAGCAGGTTTGCGAGGCGTGGGCGGCCGGTCGGCTGCCGGGTGATCGTCCCGGGCCTCTGGGGTGCAATCTCCACCCGCGGCTGGATCAGCAGCACTCCCGGGGGGACGGCCTGGGGTGCCGCCTCTTCCTCTCGCTGGCCTTCCACCACTCGGGCGTCCGTCAGTTCCTTCAAGTCCGCCTTGGTGTTGGCCAGGGCGAGCTTGAGATCCTCCACTTCGCCCTCGAGGCGCACGATCTTCCGCTCCTGCTCGTAGCAGTCCGCAGGCTGGCTGGTAGCCGACTGCTGCGCGGCCGATTCCTGTTGCGGGGCAGGCTCCGCAGAGGCTGCGCCCGCCCGCCACGGTGCCCAGCTGGCGACGCCGAAGCCGGCTCCCCCTGCTACCAAGAGTGCGAGGATCAACGCAAGCGGGCCGCCGTATTCACGAGACTGCGCACTGTAGGAGGGCATGGCAAGGGATGCTACTCCCCGCGGCGGCCGTCCGCAACTCTTTGCCGCTCTGCCGCCCAGGCCCGGAGCCGGGGCTCCGGCGACTCGCGATCCTGGACCGTTGGGGCCTCCTGTTCACAGCGCGGAGCCCGAGCAGGATCGCGGTACGCTGGCCTCCTCGGAGGTTTCGCCATGGCGGCGAGGCCCGCACCGGGAGGAGGTCCGTATGATCGAGTGGCTTCTGTGGCTCTTGGGCTGGTTCGATTTCGACGGTGGTGGAACGCTGGACCCTTGGGGGAACCCAAGGCCGGCATCGGGTGAGCCCGCGAACCAGGGCCCGGCTACGCCCGGGGCGGTCTGAGCGGCGAAAGCCCCCAGGGCGCGGTCCCTGGGGGTTGCGCTGCTCGCACGTCGTGACATACTTCAACTGTGACTTCCTACAGCACGTTGTTCGAGGGAGCCATCGAAGCGGCGGCCCGAGCCTGTGCCGACCTCTTGCCTGCGGAAGAGGCGAACCGGCGGGCTCGCGAACTCGCGAGTATGCCCTTCGGCCGAGCCCTGATGCTGGTGAAGTCCGCCGCGGCCTGGGCACGGGTGGAAGTCGCCTTGGCCCTAGTGCGGGAGATCCACCGGGTGCGGCGCCGGCCGGCCGAGTACCAGCGCCGGCTCGATTTGGCTTGTGCGATCTGCGACTATGCTGAAGGGCCGCCTGGCCTCCAAGCCGACTTGAGGTCGCAAATTGCTGCGCTCCGGGCGAATCGGCTGCGCCTCGAGGGCAACCTCGTCGAGGCCCGGACGTGGCTGGAGGTAGCCGAGGATCTGCGGGCTGAGGGTTCCGGGGATGCCGCCTTGGAGGCCCTGGTTGTGGAGATGTCGGCCCTGCTGGCCTACGACCAGGGCATGCTCCCGGCGGCCCGCGCGATGGCCACGGAGGCGGAGCGGCTGTGGCGGGCGGTGGAGGATCTCCGAGCCGTCGCTCGCTTGGCCGTCCACAGAGTGAGGGTCGAAACCGCGATGGGCCGCCACCAGGAGGCTCTAGACTGTGCGGTGGAGGGTCTCACTCTGGTCCAGCCTCAAGACGGGGCGCTGGCGCTGGCCCTCCTCCACAACATGGCCTACGCCCTCGTCGAGAGTTCACAGCCCGAACGTGCCCGCTGGGTGCTCACGAGGGCAGAGCCGCTCTATCGGCGCTTCGGTGGCGATTGGGAGGCACTCCAGCGGAGGTGGCTAGTGGCCCGACTCAACAGCGCCGAAGGCCGCTGCCTCGAGGCGGAAACCCAGCTTACCGAAGTAGCGCAGGAGCTAGCTTCGGGCGGCCACGATCTCGAGGCGGCTCTGGCGGTGCTCGAGTTGGCAGCCTTCGCCCTCGATCGCGGCGACCTGGCCGAGGCTCTCCGCCGGCTGCAGGTGGCTCGCCCTGCACTGGAGCGCCATGGCTCTGCCTACGCTGCGGTCTGTGGAGAGCTGACTGACCGGCTGGCGAAGGATCTGACCGGGCCCTTCCTGCGCAGCGTCGTAAGGCGCCTCCAGCGCGCTCCGCTCGGGCTCGCGGAAGCTGCTATCTAGCGCCGCGGTCCCGCGGCCGGCCCTGCTCCGGCGGTTCCCCCGATTCGTCTTTACGGTGAGTCGAGATGGCCCGCTCCACTAGGTTCTCGACGCGCGCCTGGATCTCGCCCCAGGTCAGGCCCCCTTCCACCTTCCCGCCAGGCAGGTCTTCCCACACCGACCCGAACAATTCAGCCGGCGGGATCTCCGCCACGTAGAGCAACGTGAGCAGGGCTTCCAGCTTGACGGGCTTTGCCCTCGTCAAGAAGTCGCGGAAGTAGCCACGGCCGACACCGGCGGCGCGTTCGAGGGCTGAAATAGACGCCGCTCGTCGCTCCAGGCGAGCGCTCAAGTCCTTGAGCACGCGAGAGATATCGGCCGCTGCTCGCTCCTTTGGGTCGGACATGACTAGTCAAAAAGCCTAGCACGGCATCCAGCAACTGAAAAGTTGTCGACAGTGGCTTGACTAACTCAGTCATAGTCGTTAATGTTGTAGCCATGGTCGGCAATGCCCACGGTCCCTTGCCAGCCGCTACCCCAAGTGCTCTGCGGACGCTCGCCGCTCTGCGCGTCTTAAACGGGCTGTCCCAGGCTGAAGTGGCCTCGCGCGTGCGCCGCTCCCAGCGCTACATCTCCCGGTTGGAGGCTGGGGAGATTCGCGAGGTGGGGGATGTGCTGCTGGGGCAGTTGAGCGTCCTGTACGGCCTCACTCCCGAGGGGATGCGCGAGGCGCTGGCCGCCGCCCGCGAGGCGGCGGAAGGGCGAGCGGCGTGAAGGCCCCAGACCTCAACACGGGAAAGGCGATGAAATGAGCTGGATCCTCAAAGAGCAGCTGGGTGATCGCCCCGCCAGCTACCTGCGGGAGTTCGTGGCGATCGGCCCAGCCTGCACCCAGGACGAGGGCCTCGCCATGCGGTTCGGCTCGCGGGAGGAGGCGCTGATTGCCTCTTCCCGCCACTGGGCGCCTGTCACGTACGAGCCGGTCGAGATCCCGGATCCCGCGGAAGGAGCAGCAGCGTGACGGACCTCAAGACCTACCTCCAGGGCAAGGGCTTCTCCGGCCCGGTCTTCGACCAGGGCCTTGCGGCCGGGCTCGAAGGTGCGGATGTCAGCGTCCAGCCCCAGGGCCTCGATGTGCTGGAAGTGTTTAACTGGTCCCTCGGCTACTTCGCTGGCCTCGGCTTCCGGCACGGATCCCAGCGCGATGCCCAGCAACCCGGGCCGGCGGGGACCCTCGCCGCCAGCCTGCTCTCCGAGCGCGTCCATGGGGTCCCTGACATTCCAACCGCCGGCACGCTGCTGGTGGCCAGGGAGCGGCGGCGGCAGATCGAGACCGAGGGCTACGACTCGCGCCACGATTCCGCCCATGGGCCAGCCGCGCTGATGCTAGCTGGCGTGTCGTACCTCCTGAGCGCGGCGCGAGCCGTAGGCGGAGCGTCCACGCCGGTCCGCTCCTGGCAGCCCCAACTCTACTGGCCCTGGGACCTGGCGGACTACAAGCCGCGGACGGCACAGAGGGACGTCGAGCGAGCGGCGGCCCTAGCGATCGCCGCCTTGGACTGCCTGCTGGCGCCTGCGCCGGAAGGCGGTGCGGCGTGAGTAGCTCTCCGCGTCTCGAAGACCTGCTCGAGCAGATCTACTCCCTCGCCGATAAGGGGCTGAGCGTGCTCGACGGCTCGATCGAGCGCGACGAGGCGCTCGGGACGGAGCGACCTGCCCGGCTGTGCCAGCTCCACCAGCTGCGCTCCGAGCGAGTGCAGCTCAGCAAGCGACTCACCCTCGCCAAGGACCTGGCCAGCGCTCTGGCAGAGCTTTGCCGCGGGCCTGCCCACCCTTACTCCTGCATCGCGAGCGCCACCGGCTGCCCCCGGTGCGCAATGGCGCTCCAAGAGCGCCGCGTCCGCGCCCGCGAGGCGCTGGACCGCTGGCACGCGCCGGTGATGCCTCCCGTGGAGGTGGAGGGGTGGCCGGCCGCCGACGACTCCGGGGAGGCAAGGCTATGACGCTCGAGCGCTGGATCCTCGCGGGCCTGCTCGCCCTGGCCATCGGAATCTCGGTGGGCATCTCCTTCGGCGAGTGGATCGCCGCCTGGTGGTGGCGCCTGCGCCACCCGAAAGGGAGGGCCTGGTGATGCAGGGGCTGACGGACGACCGCCGGGCACGGTTCGCCGCCCACTGGGTGCCCTTCCTTGAGCCTGTTCAGCGGCACGAGGGTGAGGACGCCGAAGCGCTCCACGGGATACAGATCGACCCGGATCTCAAGGGCACGGGCGTCTTCCTCTCCGTCTGCTCTCGGCTGTTCCTCGTTCGGGTCTGGGATGCGGCAGGCTACGCATCCAGCCCGCTGATGCTCCCGGTGGGCCCCAGGCTCCTCAGGGCCTGCACCCCGCCCGAGGCCAGCATCGATGAGAACGGATTTGATCTCCCCGTTACCGGCTACCTAGCTCCATCGATCGTCAACCTGATCTTCGCGAGCCGGTGGGAACAGGGCCAGCCCGTAGCGGCTGAGGCCTGGAAAGACTTGGTCTTGGTGCAAAGCGCCAGCGAATACCTCGACCACGAGGGGAAATCCCACCCGGCTGGGCGATACGCGGGTTTCCGAGAAGGTCCGTTGCGGACTCTGTACTCGTTCGATGTCATGGCGGCCCGATATGGTGGCCTGAGTGGCCAGAGCGGCCCCGCCTGGGCCAGCCCGTTGGTGCACCCAGCCTTCGGGCCCACACCGGCGCAGGTCGAGCAGCTCGTTTGGAGTTTCGAGCTGAAGGCGGTGGCGGGCGGAGGGTGTGCCCTCGTCTGGAGAGGGGCCGCCGCAGATGTCGAGCTACTGGTCTTGGTCATGGGCGGGCGCCTTTCTGTGGCCCACCAGCCGCAGACGGGCCCCAACAGCCACGGCACCGGGGAGGCGCGCCCGTGAGCCCCAATCGCCTCCTGTTCACGGGCCTCCTCACCCCCGAGCGGGCCTGGGCGTTGGCCTGGGAGGGCATGATCGAGGGCCAGGTGCCCACCGGGTCGGACGATCGCGCCCTGCCCTGGCTCGCGTGGCTCGCCGCCGGGGGCGTGGAGCTGGTGCGGCCGACCGAGAACCCCGACTGGTGGCTGCGCCAGGACCGCGGGCCCCTGCCCGCCACGGCCATCCTGGGCTTGGCGCCGCTTCCCGGGGTGTTTCTGCCGCACCCCGAGCGGGAGGCGCCGAAGGACCGCCCCGTCCTCCTGCTCGATGCCGAGGGGCACCCCTGGAGCTGCCTGTGGTTTCCGGTAGGCCCGGCCGATCTCCAGGCGCCGGGCAGCCCCTGGGCAGCCTGGCCCCACGAGTACGAGCCCCTGGGGTGGGCGCCGCTCGTTACCCCGCAGCTACCCGCGCAAGGGCCGGCGGCGGTCGATCCGCCGGCCCGCCCTGCTGAGGGAGGGGCTCCGGATCCCTCCTCGGGCGCGCCCACCAGCGAGCCCCTTCCCGGCTGTGGTTGCTCCACGGTGTTATTCGTCGGCCCTCTGGAGGGCGAGCCGTGATGCGCCCCCGCTTCCTCGCCGACCTCGCCCCGCCCTCCGCGGGGTGGGCCTGGTCCGAGATCCTCAGCCGGTTGGCGATCCTCTGCCGCCGGGCGGCCACGCGCCTCGAGCACGCCGCCGAGCGCGCCGTCTTCGCCCGCGCCCGGCGCCGGGCGCGGAAGGGCCGGGCATGAGCGCTCTGGCCCGTGTGCGCTGCGCCTTGGTGCTCGGCCCGGGCAGCCCTCATCTGGAGCTGCGCCTCGGTCCGCCGGACCACCGGCAGCTCGCCGAGCTCCGGCCGGCGGAGGCCCTCGAGCTGGCGCGGCAGCTGTACCTCCTCGGCCACGCAGCCGAGGACGTGGAAACGCAGTCAACCGCCGGGGTGTGCCCGGCGGAAGCGGGCGGGGAGGGGTGTGTATTGGGAGCCACCAAGCCCTGCCAGGCCCTCGATGCCGACGAGAGCCTCTCCCCGCCCGCGATGTACCCCACCATCGACTTGGCGTCTTTCCTGCGGCCATGAGCATCAAGCTGAGGCCGCAGGTGGTGGCCGCCGGCACCCGGCAATGGCAGGGCCACCAGGTCCAGGTCTACCGCGGCCAGGTGGTGGATGGCGAGGGCCAGATCGCCTACACCTGCCGCCACCAGCACCCGACGTCGCAGCGCGCCACCGGGTGCGCCGTCGCGTGGATCGCCCGCCGGCAGGCCAAGGCGGTGGCGGGATGATGCCCCACCTCCCCGGCCCGCGCGGCCAGCGCCACACCGTGGGTCTGCTGGCACGGGCCGCGCAGGACCTGCTGGCCGCCGTGCGCACTTCGGCCGCGATCCACCGGGCCGAGGTGCTGGTGGTGGAGCGGCTGCTCGAGGATGCCGCGGCCTACGCCGCCGGGGAGATCGATCACCTCCGCTGGCGCCAGTGCGCGGCCCGGGCGCGAGCGGCGCTTGACCCGCCCTCCCGCTCCCCCCGTGCGGTGGCCCGCCTGGCGCGGGCGATGGACCTCGAGAGCATCAGCGAGCTGGCGCATGCCTACGCGCTGCTCTCGGCCGGTCCCGGCCTGCGCAGGGGTGCCCTGCGCCGCGCCCTCGATCGATGGGAGGGGCTGATCGTGGAGTGGGTGGCGGCGCAACGGCAGCTGCCCCTCTACCCGGCGGAGGGTGGCGTGGCGTGAACGCCCTCTCCATCACGCAGCCCTGGGCCTGGGCCATCGCCCGGGGCGGGAAGCTGCTGGAAAACCGCGACTGGCGACCGCCGACGTGGGCGGTCGGGCAGCTGCTGGCCATCCACGCCACCCGGGAGGTGGATGGGCTGGCGGTGGAGAGCCTGCTCTCGCACGGTTACGCCGTGCCCGCGGAGCTGCCCACCTCCGCGGTGGTGGCGATAGCGCGCCTCACTGGCTGCACCACCCGCCGGCCGCCGGTGGGCCACCCCCAGCGACGCTGGTTCATGGGCCGCTATGCCTGGCAGCTCGCCGGCGTGCTGGCCCTGCCCCGTCCGGTCCCCTGCCGAGGCCAGCTCAGCGTGTGGCAGCTCCCGCCCGAGGTGGAGGCCCGGGTGAGGGAGGAGCTGGCCGTCCTGCGGGGGGAGGCCTCGTGACCCCCGCTTCGATCCCCTGCCAGCGGGCGAGCACCCCGCGATCACCAACACCCCTGCCCTCCTGTCGCCTGGGTGTGCTCGCCCGCTGGGAGCGGATCGGCCGCTCCAGGATCTCCTCCCGCCGCCGGGTGCCCTTCCGCCGCCCGGCGGCCTTTCTTTGTCCAGGACCTGGAGGTGTCTTGCAGCCCTCTCATCTCGCATCACCTGGAGACAGCTGGAGCCTGCGGGCTCCCATCAGTGGCCGCGTGCACCGGCTGCACGTCGGTTACGTCGAGCAGCTCTTCTGCGAGGCCACGGCTGGCGAGCGCATCGTGGCCTTGGTGACCGACCCGCCCTACAGCTCGGGTGGCCGGTCGTCGGTCGAGCGGGCCGCGACCCCGCTCAAGAAGTACAAGCAGACGGAGACCAAGGTCGCCTACGACAACTTCGAGGGCGACCAACGGGACCAGCGCTCCTGGCGGGCCTGGTGCTACGAGTGGCTCGCCGAGGTGTACCGGCGGGCCGAGCCGCGGGCCTACTGCATGTGCTTCGTGGACTGGCGACAGTTGCCGTCCATGACGGACGCCGTGCAGATGGCCGGGTGGCTGTGGCGCGGCTTGGCCGTGTGGGACAAGACGCTCTCCTGTCGCCCGCAGCCGGGCCACTTCCGCGCCCAGGCGGAGTTCGTCGTCTGGGGGAGCAAGGGGCCCCTGCCGCAGCGCGAGCCCGGGGACTACGCGATTCGCCCCGGGGTGATGTCGGTGGGTAACGAGGTGGGCAAGGTCCATCTGACGCAGAAGCCGCAGGCCATCTGCCAGTGGCTCTGCTCGATCGTCCCGCAGGGCGAGGGCGTGATCGTGGACCCCTTCGGGGGCAGCTGCGCCGTGGCCCTGGGGGCCGAGGCCGCCGGGCACCGCAGCATCTCGATCGAGGCGAGCCCGGCCATCGCCAGCAAGGCGCTCTCCCGCCTGGCCACGCTGGCCTGGGCGCTGGAGCGCACGGAGGTGCGGGACTGATGCCCATCCGGCCCGAGATGCGGGAGCGGTATCCGGCCGACTGGCCGCTGCGCTCCCGCTTTGTACGCCTGGTGCGCGGCCGCAACCGCTGCGAGTGGTGCGGGGCCGCCAACGGGGAGCCCCACCCGGTGACCGGGAGCAAGGTGGTGCTCACCACCGCGCACATCCACGATAAGCGCCCCGAGGCGGCCAGCCTGCTCAACCTGGCCGCGCTTTGCCAGCGCTGCCACCTCAGCCACGATGCCGCTGACCGGCGCCGCGGCCTTTTCGAGCGCCGACACCAGGGGCAAGGCGAGCTGTTCGAGGGGGTGGGCCGGTGATCGATCCCGTGCGCCATCTCGGTCAGTGTCCTCACTGTGGGAGCTTCCTCATCGGCCACTCGCAATTTCGGGTGCCGAACGGCCCCCCGGAAGCCGGCCAGGTGCGCGAGATGGTGCAGTGCGGGCGCTGCCACTTCTCCGTGGTCGGGGGCGCGGACCATGCGCTGACCTCCTGGCTGGTGATACAGGTCCGCGCCCCGCGCAGGCCACTCGATGATGCGCGTTTCTGGGGCCTGGCTGGTTGGGAGCATGCACAGATCCTGGCCGCTCTGTTGGAGCGCCTGCTGGCTACAACCGGCCAAGAACTCCCATTCCGAAGCCGAGTGACTCTCGAGTTGGCGGCCTACCAGCAAAGCCGCCCGAGCCAAGAACAGCTCCTCCGCTGGTTCGGCGTCGATAGGGGTGGGGCGTGATCGACCGCACCATCCGCCGCCCTGCCCTCCGCTACTACGGTGGCAACTGGCGGCTCGCGCCGTGGTTGCTGCGGCATCTGACCCGGCACCGATGCTACTGCGAGCCGTTCGCTGGTGGGGCTTCGGTGTTGCTCCGCAAGGAGCGCGCCGCCGCCGAGGTGATCAACGATCTCGATGGCGACGTCGTGCGCCTCTTCCGGTTCATGCGCGATCGGCCGCAGGAGCTGATCCGGGCGATCGAGCTCACGCCCTGTGCTCGGGCGGAGTTCGAGCTCGCCCGCTGTCGCGACACCGACGATGAGCTCGAGCTGGCTCGCCGATACTACGTCCGCTGTTGGCAGGCGATGCACGCCGGCAACCGGCCCAACCGCACCGGCTGGCGGCACTGCCGGGGCACCTCCCGCAACACCTCCGCCGCCCACGAGTTCGCCCAGGTGGAGCACCTGTGGCAGATCGCAGACCGCCTGCGCGGTGTGCAGATCGAGCACGATCAGGCGCAGCGGGTGATCGCCCGCTACGACAGCCCAGAGACCGCATTCCTCGTCGATCCTCCCTACCTGCGGTCGGTGCGCAGCCGCCGGTGGGGCCGCGACGGCTACGCCCACGAGATGGCCGACTCCGACCACGAGGGCCTGCTGGCGTGCCTGCAGGCCCTCGTGGGGATGGTCCTCCTCCAAGGCTACCGCTCGGACCTCTACGATCAGGCCCTCCTCCCTCGAGGATGGCAGCGCTGGGAGCGGCCGGTGATCACGTTCGCCGGCACGAAGGCGATGGAGGCCCTCTACACCAATCCGGCAGCCCAGGAGGCGCTGGCGGCCGAGCGCGGCCGCCTCTTCGAGCGCGCTGATCAGCCCCTGGAGGCCGCAGGCTGATGGCCCTTTGGGACTGCACCTTCCGCCTGTGCGCCTGGTTTGGCGGCTACCAGGCGGCGGCTCTCACCCTCCACGTCACCGTACGGGTGTGCCCCCGGTGCCGGGCCGGCATCGCCCCCCGGCCGGTCGACGCCCAGCTCTGCCCGAGCTGTGGCAAGCGCTCGCAGTACTGCGCCTGCCCGCCGGCACGGCCTCGGCAGCCGGGCCTGTTCGGCGATGGGGGCGCCGCCGCATGAGCACGCCGGCACCCTCCCCGGCGGAGGAGCTCCTGGCCACGTTGGCCGTGATCCAGGCGGCCATCGCCCGGCTCGAGGAGCGCTCCGCGGCCGAGCGGCTGGAGCTGATCACGCTCGACCAGCTGGCCGGGGCGCTGGGGCTCAAGACCAAGACCCTGCGCAACCGGCTCTACACCACGGCCGGCCGGCGGACGCTGCCCCCCCTGCGCGACGTCGCCGGGGTGTGGGCCTGCACCCGGGCCGAGTTCGGGAGCTGGCTCGACTCCCTGCCCCCCACCTACGACAGCGCGGCCGTGCGCGCAGCGTTGGCCAGGAGCCGCCGTTGACGGGCACGGAGGGAGAGGCCAGCCTGGCCGCACGGCGCGACGCGCGGGGCATGACCCAGACCGCGCTGGCCGCACGCTTCGGCTGCCACAAGTCGACCATCTGCCGCCTCGAGCAGGGCCAGGGCGGCACCTTCGCCGTGCGCCGGGTCTACGCGCTGGCCTCGGCGTACGGCTTGCGGACGGATCTGGCTCTGTTCCTGCGCCTGTCCGGGCTCGATCGCTGGATCCCGCCGGCCCTCCAGGAGGGCCTCGAGCCATGACCGGCCCGGCCTTCTACCAGGTGCCCAAGCCCGCCGGGCTCCATCTCCAGGAGGAGCTGGTGGCGGCCAACGGCGCGCGCCTCTCGGGCGCTCGGGCGCGGGTCTACAGCCTGCTGGCCCAGGCCGCGACCAAGGGCCTGCGCTTCGCCGTGGGATCGGCCCAGACGGCCCCAGGCCGGGTGCCGGGCTTCCTCCTGGTGGAGCCCTGGAGCGGCGGCGGGGAGGGCCTGCGCCGGGTGCGGGACCTGCGGGAGCGGGGCATCCGGGTGGAGGCCGAGCGCTTCGCGCCGGAGTCCTCCACCTTCGTCTACTGGCTGCCCGGCGGCGAGGGCTCGCCGGCCGTGGGCCCGGCGGCCACCACGCCGGCACGGCGCGTCGCGGCTCTCTGTGCCGGCACCCCTCCAGGCGGCGGCTCGATCGCCGTCGAGCCCGCCATCGCCACCTTCCTCGGCTTGCCAGGTCCCCTGGAGCAAGGGCTGGCCTCGGCCTCACCGGAAGCCGCAGCAGCGGCCTATCGCCAGCACCTACGCGACGCCTGGCAGGCCGGGGAGTTCCTGGCGATCGAAAGTGTCTTGCGGCTGGAGATCACCCTCTCCGCCGACGTTGCCTGGGCCGGCCCCGTGCTGGCCGAAGTGCTCCGAGCCACCGGATGGGAGTGCGAGTGCAGGGAGGGAGGTTGAGGGAGATTCCGCCGCAGCCGATCGACTGGCCGCTGTTCCTGGCTCAGACCAGCCACCTTTCAACCCTCGAACGGGCCGCCCTCCTCTTCCTCCGGGGAGCGGCCTGGGCGCGCCGGGGCCGCCTGCCGGATGACGACGAGCAGCTCGCCCGCATGGCCGGCTTCCCGGAGCGCCAGTGGACCACCTTCCGCCCGGTCCTCGAGCGCTTCTTCACGGTCGAAGATGGGTGCTGGCTCAGCCGCGACCTGGAGAAGGAGGCAGACCGGGCCGAGCGCACGGCCGCCACCAACCGGGAGCGAGCCCGCACGGCGGCCCTGGCCAGGCACCACGGCAAGGGCCGCCCCCATGCTCGGAGCATGCTCGAAGGATGCTCGGAGCAAGAAGGATCGATGCTCGGAGCATCCTTGGAGCACGCTTCGAGCATGCTCGGAGCAGCAAGCGTAGAGGTAGTAGGTAGTAGTGGTAGTTCTTTCCGGTCTTCCCACCCTACCTCCCACCCCCAGACCGACGCGGGCTCGGCCCAGCGTACCCCCCAGCAGGAGCGCATCGGCGAGGTGGAGGCGTGGTTCCTCCGGCATGGCATCGCAGCCCCCAAACCGAGCGTGCTCGGCAAGTGGCTGCGCTCCCTCGGCTGGGCCGTGCCCGAGCTGCTCGCCCTGCTCGACGGCCTCGCCGCGGCCGGTGTGGACCTCGTCGCCGAGCCGGCGCGGGCCTGGGGCGCCGTCCAAGCCGCGGCCAAGCGCCGCGACCGCCGGTCGCCACCGCCCAAGCGCAGCGGCGTCAAGTCTGGCCTCGGCCTGGATGAGAGCCGCCTCGCAGCCGCCCGGGCGCTGGAGGGCGGGGGGTGACGGCCGTCCGAGCGGTGGACCTCTTCTGCGGCGCCGGGGGCACGTCGCTGGGCCTGGCTCGCGCCTGCCAGGCTCTCGGCCGGCCGGTCGACCTGGTGGCCATCAACCACTGGCCCCGGGCTGTCGAAACCCACCGGCTGAACCATCCCTGGGCCCGGCACCATTGCGCCCGGGTCGAGTCCTTCGACCCGCGCCAGGCGGTCCCCGGCGGGGAAGTGGACCTGATCGTGGCGGGCGTCGAATGCACCCACCACAGCCGGGCTCGCGGTGGCCGGCCCATGAGCGACCAGAGCCGCGCTTCCGCCTGGGCGGTCATCCACTGGGCCGAGGCGCTGCGGGTGAGAGACATCCTCGTCGAGAACGTGACCGAGTTCACCCAGTGGGGGCCCCTCGACGAGGACGGGAAGCCGATCCGCGAGCGCCGGGGAGATACCTTCCGGGCCTTCGTGCGGGCGCTCGAATCGCTGACCTATCGCGTCGAGTGGCGCATCCTGAACTGCGCCGACTACGGCGACCCGACCACCCGACGCCGCCTCTTCCTCCGGGCTCGGCTGGGGAAGGGCCCGATCGACTGGCCCCAGCCCTCCCACGCCCCCGAGGCCGAGGGCGGGCTTCGGCCCTGGAGGACGGCGCGCGAGATCATCGACTGGAGCGACCTGGGGGACTCGATCTTCGCCCGCAGGAAGCCGCTCGCGAAGCGCACCCTGGCCCGCATCGAGGTCGGCATTCGGCGCTTCTGCGGCGCCAACGCGGAAGCCTTCCTGGTGATGCTGTACGGCTCCAACACGGTGCGCAGCCTGGACGTCCCGCTGCCGGTCGTCACGGCGCAGGGTCAGCACATCGCCCTGGCCACGCCCTTCGTGCTCCCCACCGATGGTCCCCAACGGCCGCGAGAGCAGCAGGCGCCGCGGTCGGTCGATCGCCCCTTGAACACGGTGCGCGCCAGCCGCGGCGGCGGCCATCTGGTGACCGCGTTCATCCTTCCCCATGACCAGTTCGTCGCGAGGAACGGTCTGAGGCTCGTGGACGGGATCGACCGGCCGCTGCGCACCATCAGGGCCGGGAACGGCGGCGCCTGCAACTACCTGGTGACGCCCTTCATCGTCCCGCTCTTTGGCGAGAGACCAGGGCAGACGCCTCGCGTTCACTCGGTGGAAGGCCCGGTCCCCACGGTCACCGCCACCAAGGGTGCAGGCTGTCTCGTGACTCCCTTCCTGGTGCCCTACTACGGCACCGGACAGCCGCGACCGATCGAGGAGCCCCTCGGGACGGTCACCACCCGCGACCGCTTCGCGCTGGTGACGCCGGACGGGTTCGCCATGGACATCCTGTTTCGCATGCTCAAGCCCTCGGAGCTGGCCCAGGCCCAGGGGTTCCACCCTGGCTACCGGTTCACCGGCAACAAGGGCGAGGTGGTCCGGCAGATCGGCAACGCGGTGCCCGTTCACACGGCCGAGCTGCTCTGCCGGTCGATCCTCTCCGCGCCGGGGGACCGGTGATGCTCGAACGTTGGACGGAGGTGATCACCACCACGTGCCGCTGCGGGGAGCCGATCGAGGTTCCCCGGGCTTCGGCGGACCGAGCGCTGTGCGACCGCTGCGCCGGGGAGGAGGCAGCACAGGCGCCGCCGGCCGTGCCGCTCCGGCCCCTGGCCGAGCGCATCGCCGCGGCCGGGGTGTTGCCCCGCTATCGGGGATGCCGCCGCGCGAGCTGGGACCCGGCCAGGGCCCCCTGGCCGCGAGGCGTGGACGCCTGGGCTGAGGGGGGATGGCAGCGGGAGCCCTTCCTGCTCCTGTGGGGCCTGACCGGCAACGGCAAGACGCACGTGGCGACGGCCCTGCTGCTGGACCGTCTGGAGGCGGGCGAGGGGGGCCTGTGGCGCAACGGCTCGGAGCTGGTCGAGCGCCTCAAGGCCGACCTCGAGCAGGACACCGGCGAGCTGGAGCGGGTGATCGCGGCGCCCTTGCTGGTGTTCGACGAGCTGGCGGCGGACGAGTCCGCCTGGACGCTCCGGGAGGACGGCCGCTTCGCCTGGAGCCGCGACCGGCTGCGCATGGTGATCGAGGGCCGCTCGGCCCGGCTGGCGCCCACGGTCTTCACCACCAACCGGCCGCCGAGCTGGCTGATGCAAACCAATGCTCCCCTGGCCTCGCGGGTGCTCTCGGGCGCCGTGCTCGAGGTGACCGGCCCGGACCAGCGCCTGGCGAAGCGGAGGCCGGTGTGAGGTGGGGCAGCGCCATCGCCGGCTGCGCCCTGGCCGTGACCTGCCTGCGGCTGGTGCTGGTGTCCGTCGAGGTCGATGGCGTCGTGGTGCCCACCGGCGTGCGCACGGCCCTTCTCACCCTAGCCGGGCTGGCGGCCGGCGTAGTGATCACCGGCGGTGGGGCCTGGCTGGCCCGGGCCGCCGTGCGGGCGCAGCGGGGCCGGGGTGTCCTGGTGGGGGCCTGGCTCGCCGTGCTCGGCTGCTCGGTGGTGTTGGTGGCACCCCACCTGGTGCTCGCCCTCGACACCTCGCCCCTGGGCCAGGTGCTCCGCTCGCCAGGCGAGCGCTGGACCTGGAGCGTGTTGGCCGTGCTGGTGGTGGACCTGGTGGCGGCGGCGGCCTTTGCTGCCGAGCTGTTCGAGCTACCACTCCAGCCGCGAGCTGGCAGCTCAGCTCGGCCAGCTCGCCGAGCTGGAGCTGGAGCTGGAACAGCTCGCCCAGCTCCGCGCGAGCTGCCAGCCGAGCCCAGCTCAGCTCCCACCGAGCTGCTGCCCTGCCGCTACAGCTGCGGGCGGACCTTCGACAGGTCGGCCAAGGAACGGGGCCACCTGCGGGCCTGCCCGGCGCGGGGGAACGCCTGATGGCCGTGGCCTACCTGCGGCGCTCGCCGCTTGACGTGGAGACCCTGGCTGAGCTGGCGGCGGCCTTCGAGGCCGAGCTGCGCTCCGATCTGGCCGGCTCGCCGCTGGAGCTGATCCTCGAGGAGGGCGGTCCGTCCGGGCTGCTGCCCGGAGCCCGGGAGATCTTGGCCCGGCTGCGCTCCGGCCAGCTCGAAGGGCCGCTCTACGTGCACCGCTTCCGGGACCTGTTCCGCTCCCCCCGCCACGCGCTGGGGCTGCTCGATCGACTGACCCGGGCCGGCGTGTTCGTGGTGGTGCGGGACGTGGGCCTCGACAGCCGGCGCCCCGGGTGGGAGCTGGCGACGCGACTGCTCTCGGCGCTCGTCGAGCGCCGGTCCGAGGTGTGGGACTGGGCGCACCGCGGTCGGCCGGAGCGGGTCATGGTGCGGCGGCGAGTGGTGGTCGATCCAGTCGAGCTGGCCCGGCTCTGGGAGCAACCCTGCCGCGGGAGGATGCTCTCGGTCCGCGGCATCGCCCGGGAGCTGAAGCGGCGGAAGGCTCCGGCCTCGGCGTCGACCGTCGCCCGACGCCTGGCCCACCTACGCTCCGCCGGCCGGCTGGACGACGCGGCGCGCCAGCGTCACCTCGAGGAGCTGGGCCCGCCGCTCGCGGGCCGCGCCCGGCGCGGGCCGGAGCCCAGCCGCGAGGAGGTGTCGATCCTCTGGCACAAGGGGCTCTCCGAGGCCGCCATCTGCCGCGCTCTAACGCCCTCCCAAGGTCCGGCACCCTCCCTGCGGACCATCCGGCAGGCCCTGGCGGCCCTGCGCGAGGAGGGCGGTCTCTTCGAGCGGGTGCGCCAGGCCGCGATCGAGGGGGCCGATGGCCGCCCCTGAATCACCACTGACCGTGCAGGCGAAGAGCTTGCCGCACTCGGAAGAGTCCGAGCGGGCCGTGCTCGGCGCCCTGCTCCTGGACCCGGAGCGCCTGAAGGGGACCCGGGCCCGGCTGCGCACCGAGCAGTTCTACTTCGAACGCCACCAGCTGGTCTACGCGGCCATGCTCGCCCTGGCGGACGAGGGCCACGCTGCCGACCTGGTGACCCTGGGCGCCCGGCTCGACCAGGCCGGCAAGCTCGAGGCGGCCGGCGGCCTCGCCTACCTGGCCGGGCTCGACGTGGACCTGCCGGACGTGGGTAGGCTCGACAGCTATGCCGAGATCGTGGTGGAGCGGGCCCTGCGGCGATCGCTCATCACGCGGGCCGTGGAGCTGGTGCGGGACGCCCAGGGCTCCGGTCGCCCAGGGGGCGAGCTGCTCGCCGAGCTGGCGGCGTGGTCCCGGTCGCAGTACGCCGGGCGGGCCACCGTCTCAAGCATGGCCGATGTGATGGACGGCACCTTGGCCGCCGTCGAGGAGGCTTCCGCCGACCGCTCGGGCAGCACGCTGCTGCGCTTCGGGCTCAAGGCGGTGGACCGCTGGATCCCGGCGGGCCTGCGGCCCGGGCAGCTCATCATCCTGGCCGGCCGGCCAGGCAGCGGCAAGAGCGCGGCGGCCCTCGGCGTGGCCCAGCACAACGCCCAGGCCGGCCGCGGGGTGGTCTACTTCTCGGACGAGATGAGCCGTGAGGAGCTGGGCATGCGGCTGCTCGCGGCGGAGACGGGCATCCCCTCGCAGTCCCTCCTCACCGGCCACCTCTCGGCCCGCCAGTGCCAGGCCATGGTCACCGCCGCCCGGGCCCTCGCCGAGCTACCCCTCCACATCGACGACAGCGGCGCCACCACGCCGGAGCGCATTCGCGAGGTAGGGCACAGCCTGGCCAGCCGGCAGCCCCTGGGCCTGGTGGTGGTGGACTATCTCCAGCTCATGCGCCCGGCCGAGGCCCGCCGGCTGCCGAACCGCAACGCCGAGCTCGAGGCCCTTACCCGAGGGCTCAAGCAGCTCGCGAAGGAACTGGCGGTGCCCGTGCTGGCTCTCTCGCAGCTCACCCGCGACAACGAGCGGCGGGGCGGTGGCGACCACCGGCCGAAACTCTCGGACCTTCGGGGCTCGGGCTCTATCGAGCAGGACGCCGACATGGTGGTGTTCCTCCACCACGAGCACGAGTACGACGCCACGGCCGCGGTCGACCGGGCCGAGGTCATCCTCGCCAAGCACCGCAACGGCCAGACCGGCACGGCCCACGTGGCCTGGAACGCCGGCACCACCCAGTTTCGCGACCTGGACCTCGGGCCGGCACCCTTCTAGGCGCCGGCTTGCGGCTGGGGTGGCCGACGCGAGCGGAGGCGCTCGAGGAGGCGGTGCGGGTTGAGCTGGGTGAGGTAGACGGCGGTCGTCACCGGCGAGGTGTGGCCGAGGAAAAGCTGCACGTCCGTCAAGGGGTAGCCGGCGGCGTCCAGCTCCGTGGCGGCCGAGTGCCGCAGGGTGTGGCTGGAGACCCGCTTGCCGATCCCGGCGGCCCGGGCCGCGACCTTCAGCCGCTGGTTCCAGTTACCGGGGTGCAGGCCGGCACCCCGCCCAGGCTCCGAGATGGTGCAGAAGAGCGGGTGCCGCGCCGTCAGGCCGAGCTGGGCGCGGCGGGCGAGCCACTCACGGAGGATCGAGAGGCCGAGCTCGTCGAGTGCCGTCACCCGGGTCTTGCGGCCCTTGCCCTCCAACACTCGGACGTCGCCCGTCTTGGCGTCGACGTCCTTCGGCGCCAGGGCCAGGGCCTCGGCGATGCGCAGGCCGGCCCGCCATTGCATGGCCAGGAGGGCGCGGTCCCGGAGGCCGGCAGAACCCTCGCGGCTGAACTGCGAGAGGAGACGCATCATCTCTTCCTCGGTCAACGGCTCGGGCGGATAGCGCTGGCCCTTCCTGGGCGAAGGCTGAGCGGACCGACCGGCGGGGAGATTGCGGGGGCGAGTCTTCTTGGGCATGGCGTCTCCTCTTCTTCACGTACTACGCACGGGGAGTGCGTGAATTCCCGATTTCGTTCCCTGCTCCGCGACCCCAGTTCTCGGGGAAGGCGAACCGGGGCCCCACCAGGGGGGAGGGGGGCTCAGGATTCCGGCGACGGGTGCCGCGACCTCCCTCCCCGGCGCCCGCGCATGGCTCGCCGGGCTGCTCACCTGCGCAGGCCCTGGCCGAGTGTGGGGACCGGGGCGCTGGAGGCTCGGGCAGTGCTTCTCACGTACTAATCATAGATTAGTGCGTCGATTACGACCAGCCCTGGGGCCTGCCTATGAAGAGTGCGTGAGAATGGCCACGCTCGCGCGCCAACTCGTGAAGTGACTGGCGCGCGTTCGAGGTGCCGACCCGGAGCGGCGGCAGGCCCGGCAGCTCAACAGGCGCCGGGCTCGACGCGGGCCGGGGCCAGGCGCGGGGATTTCGTTCCGGCCGGGGCGCGGGGGCGGGGCGGGGGCGGCCGGCGACGGATCAACCTGGAGCCCGCAGCCGTGGGCACCTGCGGCGATCGAGGCCGAGAACAGAGCACAGCAACAAAAGCAGTGCTATGGCGCATGGCTGCCAGCGCGGGAGAGGTCCTCGAGCAGGGCCTGGGCTGCGCCCACGAGATCCGGTCGCTTTCGCCGGCCCCGCAGCGGGTTGGCTTGGTGCTGGAGCCGGGCCAACTGCTCGGGCAGCGCGTGCAGATAGACCGAGGTGGTCTGGATGCTCTGGTGGCGCAGCAAGGCTTGCACGGCCTTGAGCGACCAGCCAGCCTCCAGAGCGTGCGTGGCCACGCTGTGGCGAAGGCAGTGCGGGGTGAGAGTCCTCGATCCGGCCCGGATCCCAGCCTGTCCCAGCCGCCGCTCCCAGGCCCGCCAGAACCAGTGGCGCCCGAGGGGCTGACCCTCCCTCGAGCAGAAGAGGAAGGGGCTTCCCTCGGCCCACCCCGCGGCGCTCCGCTCGGCGAGCCACAGCCGCACGTGCCGTGCCGCCCTCTCGTCGAGCGGGATGCGATGGTCTTCGGTCGACCACTTCGCCCGGTGGATGAGCAGGTAGACCCGCCCCTGCTCGTCCTCCTCCAGCCGGTCCGCTCGCAGCGAGCCCACCTCACCCGGCCGCAAGCCGGCCGAGTAGGCCACGATCAGCGCCACCCGGTCCCGTAGCTCGAGCAGGTCCTGCGGCCACGGTTGGCCGTAGAGCAGCGCCTCGGCCTCGGGCCGCTTGAGGTGCGGGCGCTCGCGCCGGTAGCGCCGCGGGGCCTGCACGCCGAGCGTGGCGTTGCCCCCGGCGTGGCCGTGCCCCGCTCGGTACTCGCAGAAGCTGCGGACGGCAAGCAGCGCCCCGTGCCGGGCGGACTCGCCGAGCCCGTCCAGGAACAGCCGCTTGAGGTGGCGTTCCACGTCCGCCCGACCCGGTGGATCGGCCTCCACCGTGGCGAAGAAGCGCTGCACCCTCCCCGCGTAGAGCTGCACGGTCCGAGGGGACAGCCCCCGCACGGTCAGCAGGTAGTCCTGCCACTCAGCGAAGAGGGCGGGCGGCTGTGTGGCAATCGTGCTCGGAGCATGCTCGGAGCAGGAATCACGGCTCATGACAGCCCTGTCTAGGCTCCCCCGGTTGCAGCGGCTGCAACGGGGCGCGCCTATACCGCTCGCATGGCTCGCAAGGCCCCGGGCACCTCGGCACCGCCCAAGAAGCGGAAGTACACCGCGAGCGCGGCCACCAGGGCCCAGCGCCGGGGCGCGGCCTGGAAGCACGGCCGGTCCGCCCAGACCGTGCTGCGCCAGGCCATCCCCCCCTGTAAGGACGCCACGTGCCCGGCGCACTTCCCTTGCGACCTGCGGCGCCGGGCCGACGAAGAGAAGCGACCCCTCGAGGTCTGCCCGGTCGCCATCGGCAACGGCGCGGCCCTCGCCGAGCGCTACCGCAAGGCGATGGAGACGGGCGACCTGCGGCCCTTGAGCGAGGCGGCGGCCCTCTCCCTGGGCACCATGCACGGCCTTTTCGACGCCGAGCTGGTCCACCTGGCCGGGGAGGGTCTGGTGGTCGACGAGGCGGTCCTGAGCCCCGCGGGGATCGAGATCGGATCCAAGAAGGTCGGCAACCCGCGCGCCCCCCTCCTCTTCCAGCTCGCCAACCTGGTCGGGCTGACCGCCCGGGACCAGGCCGTCACCCGGAAGTCCCAGGCCGAACAGCAGCGGGACGAAGGCATCGGTGGCCTGCTCGAGGCCGTGGCCGCCAACCGCAGGAAGGTCCTCGGCCAGTGAGCCTGGTGATCCCCGAGGAGGCCCTCGAGCAGTTCCTCGCCGGCCGGGGCTGGTCGCTGCGCGGCCTCATGCGCGGGGACTACGAGCTCACGCTGGACGAGGTCCAGACCCACATCCTCACCGAGGACCCGGTCGTCTTCGCCGAGTCGATGCTCTGGGAGCGGGACGCTGACGAGCCCACACTCTGGCGCCTCTTCGACTACCAGAAGGGCTCGATGCGCTACCGGGGCGACACGGTCCACCAGTGTGGCGCCGAGGTCGGCAAGTCGCGGGAGATCACGGCGCTCACCCTCTGGCGCACCACCACCCGCCGGGGGGACGTGCTGATCGCCGCGGCCCAGGAGGGCCACCTCGACGAGGTCTGGGAAGAGATCGCCTTCCAGCGCGAGGCGAGCCCCTGGATCGAGGCGCAGTTCAACCCCAAGGGCACCAAGGTCAAGCCCTACCGGTCCCATCGGCTCCGCAACGGCAACCGCATCCTGTTCCGGCCCTGCGGCAACGATGGCACCGCGCTGAAGTCGCTTCACATCAGCGGAACCATCTTCCTCGACGAGGCCGCCTCGGTCCGGAACAGAAAGGTTTTCGGCAACTTCTTCTCGCGCGCCAAGCCGGGCTGCGAGAGCCGCGTCTACGCCGTGCCGGACGGGGACCGCACCTCCCCCTACTTCGAGCTGACCGAAGAGTCGGTCGCCGTGGACGTGTTCCGGCCGGTCGCCGTGCCCGGCAAGCGGGCGAAGTTCATCTGGCCGAAGACCCTCATGCCCGAGCCCTGGTGGAGCCCGGAGCGCCAGGCCAAGCTGGCCCGCGAGCTGGGCGGCGTGGACTCTCCCGAATACCGGCAGAACGTCATGGGCGAGCACGGGGACCCGACCTCGTCCGTCTTCCCCTGGCCGGTCTTCAGCCAGTGCCTGCGCTACGACCCCGACTACGTGGCCGTCAAGCTGACGCTCCAGGCCACGGATGGCTTGATCTATGTGGACGCCTACCGGCTGAACCAGGCCTATCAGGTGGCCGCGGCGGGGGACGAGTCCGACGAGGCCGCCGCGGGTCCGGAGGTCCCGATCTGCCGCGAGCAGGTCGCCTTCACCCCGGACGCCCTGACCACCCTGATCCGCCGCTTCTTCTCGCCCTCCGAGGGCCGCCAGCTCGCGCTCGGTGTGGACTTCGGCGGTTCGGAAAACCCCTCGGAGCTCCTGCTCTTCGAGCAGACGGGGCTGCGGCGGCGCGTCAAGGGCCGCTTGCACTTGAAGCGCTGGCCCTATCCGGACCAGGAGAGGGCCATCCGGGACCTCTTCGACGTGGTCGAGCCCGCCCTCGGCGCCGGCCTCGACTCGACCGGCGTGGGCGTCACCGTCGAGCAGCTGCTGCTCGAGATGCGGGAAGGGCGGCGCTACCTCGGGGGGGAGATCGGCGGCTACGTCTTCAACAACACCGTGCCCGAGGTCGGGGAGGACGGTGAAGTGCTCCTCGACTCCCGGGACCGCCCCCGCATGGTCACCCTCAAGGAGCTGGCCACGCGGATCCTCGAGCTGGAGATCCAGCAGCAAACGATCGAGTTTCCCTACGACCCGGACTTCATGGTGGCCTTCCCCGGCCACACCGCACGCATTGGCCCGAGCGGCCAACGGATCTACTCGAAGAAAAACGATCACTTGATCGATGCCTGCCGGGTCGCGGAGCTGCGCCTCCGCTTCCTCGGTGAGGGCGCGCCGGTGGACCTGGGCGGATTCCAGGGCACCGGAGTGCTCACGGCTTCGGCGTCACTGAGGGAGGTGTACTGATGAGAAAGGTTTTCCTCGTCGGCCTGCTGTTGGCCGCGCCGGTCCTGGCGCAGCTTCCGAGGACCGCCCCCGATGGTTCCGTGCCGTTTTGGAACGGAGACCTGCGGCGGTACGTCCAGAGGGCGACCTTCGCACGAACGGTCACCGTCGATGCAACCGGGGCCGGTGACTACAGCACTCTGTCTGCTGCGCTGGCCTACGTCGCCGCGCAGAGCCGCGCCGACTATTCCGATTGGTGGTCGGTCCGACTCATGCCCGGCCGCTACACCTCGGGAGCGATCACGATCCCGGCCTGGACCACGGTCGAATGCGCCACCGACTCGCTCACCGGCGCGCAGGCGGCCCTCGGCACCTCGCCCTGTCTGATCGATGCCACGGCCACGACCGGCGCGGCCATCGCCCTCGATGGGGACGCTTCGAGCCTGATCGGTGTGGATGTCAGGAGCAGTGTCGTCAACACCGGGGCGCTCACCGTCGTGGCCAAGACGGGGGAGGGCACGTCCTACCTCGGCAACGTCACCGTGGTCGTCCTCGGTTCGGGCTCGAATCCGGTCACTGCGGTCGCAGTGGCGGTCGAAGGCAGCACCCTCTTCGCGGCGGACGTGGGCCTGTCGATGCCCACCGCGGCCACCACCAACGTGTCGATCGCCGTGTCGGCCGGCGGCAACCTCACGCTGCACCGGGGGCGGATCCTGGGCAACAGCGAGGAGACGCAGCCGGTGTGCGTGCAGCACGCCGGGGCCGGAGACCTGCTCCTCGTGGACGTCACCCTCGGCAACGGCTGCGTGGTCGACCTGGACAACGACGGGCCGGGGGCGCTCGTTGTCTCAGGGACGCAGTACGACACCAGCTCGGGGGAGATCACGCCCGCCTGGGTGGGCACCGAGACCATCGCCGGCCCGGCTCGCGTCGGCATCGGCAGCGCCCTGCCTGCTGCCTGCACCCCGCCCTCGCTCATGACCCTCACCGGCGTGGTGGCCACCCGTTGCCCCACGCCACCCTGCTCCTGTCACTGCACCGCAGCGGATACGTGGCGGTGCGGACCGCTCGGTTAATAGGAGGTGCTCCCCATGTCGAACAAGCTCTACGCTCTCGTCTTCCTCGGTTTCCTGGGCGTCGTCGTTGGTTCACAGCTGCAGGCGGGCGACGAGCAGACCGCCCCGCCCGCTCTCAGCCAGCCGGTGGTCGTCCACTCCGCCGAGCCGGACTGCGCCCGCCTCCTCCTCCAGGCCCGTTTTGGGGTGATGGAACCCGGTTTCTCAGCCGAGGACTGTTCTGAGGACGACCTCGCCACCCTGGCTCTCCTGGTCGCCACCAAGAGCACGGGCGGCTGCGTCGGCTATCCGGTCCCGCCGGACGGCTGCTGGCAGTGCGGGCGGCAGGGCTCGAAGCACTGCGGGCCCACGGTCGCCTCGGGCGCCACGCCCTTCGACCGCTACGGCGCCCCCTCGCGCTGCGAAGGACAGAGCGCGTATCCGGTGGGGAGGTGTTGTGAGACCGCCTACCAGAGCGGCCTTGCCCTGAGCGTGGGCTGGTGCGTGGCGAACCGGACGGCCGGCGCCGTCAACCCGCTCGGGCTCGCCTGGGCGGGGTGCGACGGCACTCCGGCGGCCGTGGAGGCCCTCGACCACCGCTACTCCCGGGCCTGGACTGACATCTCCGAGCCGGGCTACGGCCTCGCGGAGGGCCTCCGCTTCGTGGCCAGCGTGAGCGGTCGATCCGTGACGGTCTCCGTCACGCGGCCTCCCTACGCGGTCGAGCCCGCCTCGATCGACTGGGGTGATGGCTCGCCCCCCGGCTCGGCCACCACCGCGGCGCGGCACTCCTATGCCCCGGGGCGGTATCGGCTCCGGGCTTCTGCCGCGGACGCCTGTGGCTGGGTCCGGGAAGCCAACGTCGACGTGGTGATCGAGGGAGAGGACCCGCCCGAGCCTCCCGATGCGGTGTACGAGCTCGACCTCAAGTGCTGCGAAGATGGATTCCCCTGCATCTCTCAGCCATGGCCGCCGGGCGCGAAGGACGGCCCCAGGGTCACGTTCCGGCCGGGAGTCTCGTCGACCAGCTTCCCGACCTCGCGCGTCTATCTGTTGACGCCCTCGGGACGGCAACGGATCATCGACTGCCCCCAAGACGAGTGATGGTCGAGGCCGTCGCGACAGTACCTCGACCCAGCAACCTCCTCGGCCGCGAGCTGGCAGACGAGGCGAGCGCCGAGCGTCTCGCGCGCTTCCGCTTCCTCGACCAGGAGGATCCGCACCCGAGCGAAATCCTGCTCAAGCGGTCTCGCCCCGGCGATCGCCTGGGCGAGCTCTACCGCTACATGCTCCGCTCGGACGGCAACCTCAAGGGGCTTTGGGCCAAGCGGCGCCGGGCCGTGCTCGCCCTGCCCCGCCTGCTACAGCCGGCAGACAGCACGGCCGCGGCTGTCGAGGCGGCTGAGCTGGTCCGCTTCGCCCTCGGCCACATCGAGCAGTTCCAGGATTCGCTGCGCCGGGTGCTCGACGCTGTGCTCTTCGGCGTCTCGATCACGGAGGTGCTCTGGGCGCAGGCGGCCGAGGGCCCCTTCGCGGGCGCCCTCGTCCCCCGGGCTCTCCGCGACCGGCCCATGTGGCGCTTCGCCTTCCGCGAGGGCCAGCTCCACATCCGTCGGCCGCCGGCACGGCTGGAGCCGGCCCCGCCCCTGCGCTTCCTGGTCGGCCGCTACGGCTCCCACGACGGGCCCTGGGGAGAGGGGGAGCTGGACGGGCTCTATTGGCCCTGGTACATCTCGAAGAACGGGCTGCAGTTCTGGGCCACCTTCATCGACAAGTACGCCCAGCCGACCCCCTACACGCGCTACAAGCCGCACGCCTCTGACAAGTCGATCAACCGGGAGCGCCTGGAGCAGGCCCTGGCCATCGTCAAGGCCATCCAGACCGAAAGCGGCTTCGCCCTGCCCGAGGGCCTGGAGGTGGCCCTTCTGGAGGCATCCAGGAGCGGCGGCGTCTCCTACTCCGACTTCCTGGCCTTCTTCCGGATGATGTACGCCCTGGTCTTGCTCGGGGAGGTCGATACCTCGGGTTTCGGCGAGGGTCCAGGGAGCTTCGCCAAGAGCAAGATCTCGAACGACGTCCGCGTCGAGACCATCGCCGAAGACGCCAAGTGGCTCTCCTCCCTGCTCAACGAGACCCTCGTCCGCTGGATCGTCGACCTGAATCTGCCCCCGGGCACGCCCCGGCCGCGGTTCGAGATCGACACCAAGGAAGCGGAGGACCGGGCGCTCCGCCAGGCGGGCATGGAGCGGGTCCTGGCCGCCGGCCAGCCGGTGCCGCGGGCGGACTTCTACGCCCTGCACCAGGTGCGCGAGCCCGTGGAGGGCGAGCCCGTGGTGGAGCGGGTCACGCCCCCGGACTCGGCCGCCCCGGGCGCGCCGGCCCTCGCCGCGCCGCCGGCCGGCACCGTGCTGCTCTCGGCGGAGAGCCGGGAGCTGGACCAGATCGCCAGCGAGGCCGAGCGCCGGGACGTGGCGCTCCAGCAGGTGGCGGAGTACTTCCGCGCCCAGACCCTGGCCTACTGGCAGGAGCACCAGCGCGAGGTGGCCGCGGCCTTCGGCGACGGCTCCCGCCCCGGCGCCGCCCTGGAGTCGGCCTTCGCCGCCATCCTGCCGCTGGCCCAGCTCCACGCCCGGCGGCTGCAGGCGGCGATGGTCCACGCCGCGGGGCTGACCCTCTGGCAGATCGAGCAAGACGGGCTGGACATCACCCTGGCCTCGCCGCCGGCCTGGCGGGGCGCGGACACCCCGGACTCGGCCCTGGACTTCTGGTCCCGGGTCCTGCGCATCGGCAAGGGCCTGTTCCGCCAGCTGGTGGACGAGCTGCGCCGGCTGGCCTTCGCGGTCGCCGGGGTGGACGAGGCCCTGCTGCTCGAGCAGACCCACGGCCTCCTGGGCCGAGCCCAGGCCGAGGGGTGGAGCCGGGGCCGTTTTCGCGAGGAGCTGGCCCGGGCCTACGAGTCCGCCGGGCGCACGCCCACCTCGGACTGGCACGCGGACCTGATCCTCACCAACAACACCCGGCAGACGGCCGGGGTGATCTTCTTCCGCAACACGGTGGGCAACCCGGAGGCCCACCGCCTCCTGCCCTACCTGACCTTCATCACCCTCGGGGACGACAAGGTCCGCGAGCGCCCCGCCCACAACCACCGGGTGGTGCACCGGAAGGTCTTCGCCATCGGGCACCCGTTCTGGTTGAGCTGGTTCTTCCCGGCCGGCCACGGCTGCCGATGCCTGGTGGGCTCGATCAACCTGGCCCGCGCCCGGCGGATGCAGCTCACCGGCTCCGAGCCCACCGGCCCGTGGCCGCAGGCGCCGGACGGCTCCGGCCTGGCCCTGCCGGACCCCGGCTTCCGGGGCGTGCCGTCGCTCGAGACGGGCAGCCAGCGGGCGCTCGCCCGCCTGGAGGAGGCCCTGGAGCGCGCCCGGGCCGCCGGCAACAGCGCCCTGCTGGAGGCGTTGCAGATCCTGCAACAGACCTTTGGCAGGGTCTGATCCAGCCATGCGACTGATGCTGACTCAAGCCCGCCCGGAGGGACGCGATGATGCCTATTGCCTCGTCGACTTCCAGGCCCAGATCGAGCTGGCCGACGACTTCGCCTCTCGCCCCGTGGCCGAGCGCACCGCCGAGTGGACGGTGATCAGGCCCATCGACCTCACGAACTCCCACGGTGTGAACTTCACGCCGGAGTTCCTGGCCGGTGCCGCCGATGACTACGACCCCGAGATCGAGGTGGCCACGGTGAATTTCGACCACGCCTGGGGTGGGCCCGCCCATGGGCGGGCCGCGGGGGTCCGCATCGCGGACGGCGGTGGCTTCGTGGCCACTGTCACGCACCTGTCCGACGAGGCGGTTGCCGGGATCCAGTCCGGCCAGTGGTTCCGGGTCTCCACGGAGTGGGCCTTGAGCCACCACGCCACGGGCCGACCCTACTTCCGCGGCATCGCCCTGCTGGGCGCTGCCCCGCCTGGATGTTGGGGTCTGCCGCCGATCGAGCTATCCGCCCACCCCAAGGAGGGACCCACCATGTCGACCCCGCAGTCGGTGGCGCCTGCGCCGCCCACGGCTCCCCCTACCACCACGACCGCGGCAGAGCCGGATGCCCAGCTCTCCGCGGCTCGCCAGGCTCTGGAGGCCGCGACCGCCCTCCGCGCCGAGGTGGCCCTGGAACGGGCGCGCCTCCGCGTCGAGAAGCTCCTGTCCGCCCTGCCGTTCGTCACTCCGGCCATGCGCAAGGCCGGCCTCGAAGAGCTGCTCGTGAGCCTGGCCGCGGCGCCCGAGGACTCGGTGACGGTCAAGCTGACCGCCACCGGCGGGGACGGCAAGGCGACCACGACCGAGCTGTCCGCCTATGCCGCGCTCGAGCTCGTGCTCCGGGCCATGCCCTCGGCCTCCGCCCTGGCCGGCGTCGAGCTGGCCGGCGAGGAGACGACCGAGGGCAAGCAGGCCACCCACCAACTCTCAGCCGCCGAGCAGAAGGCGCACGCCGCCGCGGGCCTCACCCCGGAGCGCGTGGCCCACCTGACCGGCAAGTACGGATTGGAGATCTGATGGCCGCCCTTACTGCCGACTTCGAACGCAATCACCTCCTGCACGATCAGGTCTTGGCCGCGCTGCCAGCCAAGGCGAACGTGCGCATCTATCGAGGTGCGCTCGCCTGCGTGGCTACCGCCACCGGGTTGGCGGAGACCGGCTCCAACTCCGCCGGCCTGCGCTTCGCCGGGGTCGTCGTCACCGGCATCAACAACCTCGGCGGGGCTGCTGGAGTGATCTCCGGCGGCGCCAGCCTCGCAGGTACGGAGCGCACCATCCAGGTCGACACCCAGGGCTCTCATGAGATCGCTCTCAGTGGAGCCGATCCGGTTTTCGGGGACGTCGCGTTCCTGGTCGACGACAACACGGTCAGCAAGGTCGACCCGGGCGCTGGAGTGGTCGTGGGTCGATTCCTGCGGCCGGGCAACTACGGCGGCTGGATCGTCGACATCAGCAGGGCTGCCTGAGGGGAGATCTCATGACCATCGACGCGCTCCGAAGCCTCCGCCGGCAAGTCATCCCGATCGCACTCGACATCTACGACCGCCTGTTCCCGACTTCGCTCCTGCCTGCTCTGGCACAGGTCGTCGACAACTCCCAGCTCCAGCTCACGCCGTACGAAGTGGAGTGGTGGAACGCCTTCGCCACCCTCCGCAGGTGGATCGACGAGAAGAGCCTCCAGAGGATCTTCACCAACAACCTCTCAGTCAGCCCCGAGGACTGGGAGATCACCATGGCCTACGACCGCACCAAGGTGAACGAGTCGGGAGTCCTGGTGAATCCGCAGGAGGTCGCCCAGACCTTCGCCGTGGGAGTGCTCCGCGGTCGTCTGCGCAACGTCCTGGACGTGTACCGCACCAACCCCGTGGCCTACGACGGCAACGCGCTCTACGACGCCGATCACGCCCACTTCGACGATACGCCCTACAGCAACGTCCTTCCGGCCGGCGTCGATGTCGCAGCGAGGGCTGATGCCAGCGCGCCGACCTATCAGGAGGCCGAGGCGGAGATGGTCGCCGCCAAGGCCCGTCTCTTCCTGAACGTTGCCTTCCTCGAGGAGGCTGCGGAGGCCGCTCAGATCGATCAGAACCTGATCGCCATCGTTCGCAGCGACGGCGTCTATTCCGCCTTCAAGGGACTGCTCGAGCTGGAGCGCTTGGAGGCCGGAGGCCCCGCCAACCGTTTGAAGGGCACCTTCAGGCTTGTCCGCGACATGAAGCCGGGGAGCGCTGACCCCAACTCGTGGGACCTGGTTCACGCGGAGCCAGGGGGATTGCGCCCTGCCGTCCAGGTGTTGTGGAAAGCCTTCCCGAACGTGGAGTTCGAGGAGCCCAAGTTCGCGAAGAAGCTGACGCCCTTCGGGGTCGAGGACAAGGCGGGCAACAAGGCCGCTTTCCCGCAGGTGACTGTGAGGACCTACAACTGATGTGGGAAGTAAGAGCGAGTGCCGAGGTGCTGAACCTCGCGCCGGGACAGGGCGGGCGGCACCGGCGATCGGTCGGCGCCGGACCGAGCCGCAAGCTCTTCGTGTTCGGCAGCGAGCCACTCTACTTTCACTCCCTTCCGCCTGAGATCGAGGCCGACCGATTGCTCGTGAGAAGGGAGGTCGCCGCAGCGCCGGAGGGCGCCGAGGTCCATGGCGAGCCCGCACCGGAGGCCACTGTGGCGAGGGCCAAGAAGACCGCGCCGGTCAAGAAGCCGACCGAGCCGGCCAAGGCCAAGAAGCCCGCCAAGCCGCCCGCGGCCGAGAAACCTCCTGCCCAGGATCCCCCCGAGGGCGGCGCCTCGTAGCTCGCCATGGCCCTGCTGATCGTCACGCTCGAGGGCCTGCGCGCCCATTGGGGCCAGGCCCAGACCGATCGGTGGGCCAACTGCCTCGAGCCCGGGGCGGACGACGCCCGGGTCGAGGAGATCCTCATCGAGCGAACTTCTGCCGCAGAGGCGGAACTCCTTTCCCTTCTCGCGCAAAGGTACGATCGGGACGTTCTCCTCGCGGAGAACCCGCCCCCCGCCCTCCTCGTCCAGCTGGTCTACCGGCTGGCCCGCCGCAACCTGATGGCCGGTCAAGACGTGGTGCCCGAGCACGTGCAGGCCGACTGGCGGGCCGCCGAGGGCCAGGTGACCAAGCTCGCGGCGGGCGTGGGCAGCCTGCTGCTCGCCGCCCGCCCGGCGGCGGACGATCCCCGGCCGGCCGTAGCGGTGCTCAAGAGCGAGCCCGGCCGACTGAGCCTCGCCGCCCTCGAGGACTGGTGATGGAAGTCACCCTTGAGGTGCGCGGGGCGGAGGTCCTGGCCCGGGAGCTGGACCAGGCCGCGGCGGCGCTGGCCAAGCCCGTGCGGCCGTTGCTCCAGGTTCTCTCGGCGGAGATGGTCACCTATTTTCAGGAGCACATCCTCCAGGGGGGCGGCGAGGCCGCGGCGGAGGCCGGCGGGTGGCCACCGCTCCACCCCTTCACCCAGGGCATCCGCCGCCGCCGGGGCTACAGCGCCGGCCCGCTCATCCGCAAAGGGGACCTGCTGCACTCCATCCGGGAGCTGGCCTTGACCGAGGACGAGGTCCGCGTCGGAACCGTCCACGAGATCGCCTACCTCGTCCACGAAGGTGGTACGGAGTCGGCGCCCTACAACGTGCCCGGAACGCGCCAGATCCCGCCGCGGCCCTTCGTCCTCTTCAGCTCGCAGGAGCTGGAGGACGTCGAATTCCTGATCGCCGAGTACTTCACGGAGGGGGCCGATGTCCTCTCCTGACTGGCCCTCGCTCCCGGCGACTCCGGCCACGGTCAACGCCCAGGCCATCCTGGAGGCCCTGCGGGCGGATGCCGAGCTGTCGGGCGTGCTCACCGAGGTGCGGGATGCCGAGCTGGCCGACCTGGTCGAGGACGCCGCGGGCCTCAAGGCGCCGCTCGCCGCGGTCAGCCTCTACGGCGAGACGCACCAGCTCGCCCTCGGCACCGCCTCCACCTTGAGCACCCTCCTCGACGTGCACGTCCTCACCCTGCCGCAGTCGAAGGGCACCGGCGGCTTCGCCCGGGCTCGCCTGGTGGGCTCGGTGCTGCGGGTGATCTACGCCCACCGCGAGATCCTCGACGGCGCCGGCCGCCAGACGGCCACCGGCATCGAGCGTCTGGAGCAGGTCAGCTACACCCTGCCGCTGCGCCCCAACCGCATGCTGCTCACCACCATCCGTGTCCACTTCGTGGCCTCCTACAACGAGGCCACGAGGGAGGTGCTGGTCTGATGTGGATCTACAACCCCCAAGCCGCCGCCGGCCAGCCGCAGACCACCATCCTGCGCGACGGCCTGCGCTCGATCGCCTGGACTCCGGAGCGTCCCCTCTTCGACGTGCCGGAGCCGGACGCGCGCGACCTCCTCCACCCGCTGGGGGCCTGCCTCGAGGCCCTCCCGGCCGCCCTGGCCCTGGAGCGCTACGGCGTCGACCTCACGGCCGGCGCCCACCTGGGCCAGCGGGTGGCCATGCAAGAAGGAGGCATCGCCCTGGTGCTCACCCGCGAGGCCCGGGCCGCCCTCGCCAAGGCCGCTGCCCGCGCGGCAGCCGCGGCGAAGGTCGCAGCCAAGGCCGCCAAGAAGGACACTGAGACGAAAGGGGGCGAGTAATGGCCAGCCCGGCAACCGGTTCGCGTGTCATCTGGGGCCTGGGGCTCGAGCTGGAGCCCGGGATTCCCGGGGGCACCGCGCTCGAGTTCTTCAACCCCGTGCTCCCCCTTGAAGCGAACCTGGTGAGTGAAGAGGCCCCGTCCAAGGCGGTCAATCGCAGTGGCTTCCTGGAACCGGGCACGCCTGGGGACAAGACGGGCAAGATCAGCTTCGCGGACCGCTTCACGGTCACCCGCATCCTGCCCTTCCTTTGGGGCCTCTTCGGCATCGTCACGAAGACCAACCCCGTAGCGGGTGTCTACCGCTACGTCTTCGAGCCGGGCCTGGATGGCCCCGGCCTGGCGGCCTCGTTCTGGAGCTACGGTGCGCTGCCCCCGCAGGAGCGGGGCTACGGCAGCTTCATCCGCTTCGACGAGCTGAAGCTCGACCTCAAGAGCGGCGGCGAGCTGGTGGCGGCGCTCAAGGGCTACCGGGGCCACGGCAGTCGCAGCGGCCTCGCCGTGGCGGACGCCGGCAACACCGGCACCTACAGCCTGGGGCCGTGGTTGCGCGGGCCGGTGGCCAGCACGGCCGGGAGCATCGCCGTGCAGGTCACCCAGGTGGTAGGCGGGCTCCAGTTCAAGACGTTTCAGGGCGCGGGCGCACCGGCCTTCACCGGCGCCGCGCACGACGTGTACCTGGACCCGGTCAGCGGCCGTGGGGCCTGGCAGATCCTCGTGGACGAGGCGGGCCTCGACGTCGGCCTGGTGGGGGAGAACTACGACCCCTGCCAGATCGTGTGGCCCGGGGCGCCGGCCGACCATGCGGACCTGGACGTGGGCGACGTCTTCACCTTCGAGCCCGAGCAGGCGAGCGACCCGGCCACCACCGTGCTCGCCGGCCGCCGCTTCACCACGGCCCACCTCCAAGCCTTCCAGCGGGCCATCGGTGCACCGGACTGGGTGCCGCTCCAGGGCCTCGAAGGCGAGCTGATGATCCAGAACAAGATCGAGGCTGTCAGCACCTTCGGCACCCGCTATTACGGCCGGCTGGACCGCAACGGCCTCTTCGAGGCCGGCGTCAAGGTCAAGCGGCGGTACACGGACCGCACCTTCGTCGATACCGCGGACCGCCACGAGCGTCTGCAGCTGCGCCTGCTCTTCGAGGGACAGCAGTTGACCGCTGCCTACCGCGAGGGGCTCGACTTCGTCTTCGGCAGCGCCATGGTGGGGAGCCCCAAGAGGGACCCCAAGGACCAGAAGCTGGTGGACGAGGAGATCGAGCTGACGGCGGAGACGGACGGCGCCGGCTCCCACCCCCTGACCGCCACGGTCACCACCGCCCGGGACTGGACCCCTCCGGCCTAGCGAGGCCCCATGCCCGAGCGGACGGTCGACGCCAAGCTCCGCGTCACCCGCGAGGGCGACGCGCAGGCGTTCAAGGAAGTCGCGGAGGACGTCCGCGGCCTCGAAGCGCCGGCCAGCCAGGCGCAGGGGTCGCTGCGGGAGCTGGCCAGCTCGCTCGGAGACTTCGACAGCTCCGGGGTCGAAGAGGTCCGCGGCGCCGTCGAGCGTCTTCTGCGGTCGGTCGAGCGCTACGAGCAGGCCGTCTCCCCCGATGAGCAGCGCGCTCGGCTGGCCAACGTCCGCCAAGCCTGGATCGACGTGGGGGACGCGGCCGACCGGGCGGGCACGCTCGGCGGCCAGGCCCTGGCCGACTGGAAAGCCGGGCTGGACCAGATCACCGCGGCCCAGCGCAACATCGGCCAAGGGCTGGACGATCACTTCGAGCGGGCCCGCAACGCCGTGAAGTCGTTCGGCCAGGCCGCAGAGACCAGCCTCGACGGCGTTGAGAAGGAAGCCGGGCAAGCCCGCCTCGCTCTCAACCAGTTGCTCGAGATCACGCAGCGGCTGCGCTCCGGCGGCGGCAACCTGACAGATGCTCAGGTCGCCGACCTGCGTCAGCTGGAGGACGCCTACCGGCGAGCCATCCTGCGCGCCGGTGAGCTCCGGAGGGCGCAGCAGCAGGCTGCCACCGACATTCGGACCGCCACCAGCGCCGTTGGGGGACAGGTCCCGGTCATCAACTCACTGGCGGATGTAACGCAGATTCTCGCCGGCAAGAACCAGGCCCTCGCCCTCGGTCTCGGCGGCCTATTCGCCTCGATCCCCTTCGGCATCCAGGTTTTCAGCGACCTGCGCCGGGGCCTCAACGAGATCTCCGGCGGCGGCTTCGATCGCTGGGTGCAGGGGCTGCTGACCCCTCTCACCAACCTGATCGATGGTGTGGACACCAGCACCCAGTCCTTCCAGGGCAACCAGGCGGTGCTCGAGCGCCAGAAGCAGCTCTTCGAGTCGCTCAACATCCCGCTCTCCCGCTTCACCAATGACGTGGCTCGCAACCGGGACATCATCCGCGAGAGCAAGCTGGCCTTCGACCAGTGGGCGGAGAGCAACGAGTTCTCCAAGAAGACCCTGGAGGACCTGACCACCCAGCTCCACACCTTCTTCGACGTGTTCGTGGAGCGCAACCCGCAGCTCCAGCAGGCGGACATTGCGAAGATCCTCGGCCCCCAGATCCAGGAGATCCTCGACCAGTACGCCCGCCTCAAGATCGAGGTGCCCCCCACGTTCGCCCTGCTCGCCGAGCACATGGGCATCGTCACCACCGAGCAGCAGAAGGTGCTCGACGGCGTGAAGGATCTATCGGACAAGTGGGCACAAGAGATCACCCAAGCCGGGGAGCGCGCCAGGTTCAGCCTCCAGAACCAGACCAAGGCCCTGGTCGACGCGCTGAAAAAAGTGGATCTTCCAAAGCTGGAGCTGGTGGACCCGGCCGCCGTGCAGCGGGCCCGTAAGCTGGTGCAGGATCTCGTCGACGACTACCGCAAGGCCGGCCAGCAGATCCCGACCGAGCTGGTCAAGGTAGCGGACGGGGTGGGCGTCGTGGTCAACGCCATGGAGCGAGCCCACGGAACCATCACCGTCTTCAACGGTGCCCAGGCCGCGGCCGGCCTGACCTCGCAGCAGCTCACGCGAACCCTGGACGAGCAGGGCAACGCGGTCACGGTCATCTCCACCAAGAACCAGCAGGCGGCCGAGAGCACCCAGCTCGTGACCCGCCGGGTGGACGAGCTGGGCAACGCCAGCTTCACGGTAACGGAACGGCTGCGCGCCCAGGGTGACGCCAGCGAGCAGGCCGGCCAGGGGGCCGCGCAAGCTGGTCGAGATCTCGGCCAGGGGACGAGGGCCCTGGAGGATCAGCGTACGGCAGCCGAAGGTGCGGCGGCCGGAACCGGCACTCTCGTTGAGCAGATCATGGCCCTGGTGGAGAGAGCTCCGAAAGCCGGGGAGTCGGTGAAGGCAATCGCCGACGGAGCCGGCCAGGTGCCCGAAAAGGTCAACCCTGCCGTCGAGGCCCTGACCCGGCTGAGCAGTGCGGTCGAGACCTTGGCACTGAGGGCGACCCCGCTCGGCCAACTGGTCGACATGCTGGACAGGGTCAGGCAAGCGGCGGACGGTGCCAACGCCTCCGTCGATGCCCTCGAAGGGAAGGAGGCGGCATGAGCCGGCTCCTGCGGCTCGGTGAGCTCCACCAGACGCTGGTGGCCCTGGAAGGCCAGGCCAAGAGCACGGCGGCCAGCATGGCCGATGTGTCCAGCTCGGCGAGCCAGCACACCTTGGCCGCGCAGAGCAGCCTGGCGGGAGTCGAGTCGGCCGCCTCCGGGGCTCTCGCCGTGGTGCGCAGCCGGGGGCAGGAGATCCGCCAGACCGCGCAGGAGGCCCGAGAGGGCGCCGAGCGGGACTTTCGTGGCATCGGCCAGGCGGCGGACGTAGCCAAGGCGAGCGCTGCCACCGCTCTCGACGACATCCTCGCCAACCTGCGGGACTCGCCCTGGAAGTCCGAGCTCGAGGAGCTGATCGGCCTGATCAAGATCGGTGGCACGGGCGTGGAAGAGCTCGTGACCAAGTTCGGCGCCGCGGGCGTGGCCGGCCGGGAGCTGCGGGATTTCCTCGAAGGCTTCGACCCCGGGACCTACGCCGATCAAGTCAGGGACCTGACGACCGAGCTGCGCTCCGGCGCCGCGGGGCTGGACGAGGTCATCCAGCAGCTCCAGGGCTCAACCTCCACCTACGCCAAGTTCTTGCTCTCGGCGATCGAGGCCTTCAAGGGCGGGAAGATCACCCTCGATGAGATGCAGCGCCGGTTGGACGCCATCCGCCGGGAGTTTCCGGACACCGAGCTGGAAGACCTGGCCAAGGCCCTCCAGGACCAGCTGGCCCAGGGGTCGCTCTGATGTCTCTGCCTCCCGGCCCCTACGCCGACCCCGTGCTGGACGGCTACGCCTTTCCCAGCCGCGCCCTGGGGGAGATGGACGTGCGCGGCGAGGCCACCCGTACCCTGCGCACGGCGGCCTCCGGCGCCCGGCACCTCCAGCTCACCTACCACGGCGCGGGCTTCCCGGTGCTGCGTCGGCGTCGGCGCTTCGAGCTGCGCTCGGACCAGGTGGGGGACTTCGCGGGGCTCCTGGAGCGCATCCTGGCCGACCCCGGCGTCCACACCCTCGCCACCTGGCGGCCGGAGACCCTGCTCTGGGCTGGTGACGGGGACCGCACGGAGTTCCTGACCTTCTGGCCCTCGGCGCCCGACCTGGTGGCCGTGCCCGGGGGCCTCGCCGCCGCCCCCCTCTATCCGGAGGTGCGCCTGGGCTCGCCCTCGGCGGCGCCGCTCACGACCGTGCGGCAGAGCCAGGAGGACTACGACGCCGGGGACCCGGCCGCCGGGGAGGCTTGGTTCCTGCTGGGCGGCAGCCGCTTCAAGCTCGAGGCGGCGCCGGCCGCCGGCTCCAGGATCTACGCCGCTGTGGTGCCGCTCTATTCGGTAGTCGAAGAGGGGGCGGACGACCGCACCTACCGCGCCCCACGCCGGGAGCCGCGCACCGTCGCCCTGGTGGAGGCGTAGGCCGTGCCCCTGGCCGCCTGGGTGGGCGCCTCCGGCACCCCGGCCGCGACCCAGGGCTCGGCCACGCTCGGGGGCTGGCTGGAGCGCCCCGGCGCCCCGGCGGCCGAGGAGGCCACCTTCACCGGGAGCCTGTCCCGCGCCGTGATCGGGAGCTGGGAAGGCCCGGTCCTCCTCTGGGGTTACCGCATCGAGCTGGACGGGGAGCCGGTCCCCCGCGAGGATCTCTGGGGCCCGGCCGAGCTGGCCTGGGATGCGGACTCGCCCCTGGCCACGCTCAAGCTCGGCCTGATCGGCGCGGCTGCCAACCCCTTCACCAGCCTGGCCGGCTGGACCAAGACGGCGATCGCCCTCTACCTCCAGCACGGCTTGCCCGGCGCCGTGCGCGAGGAGCTGGCCTTCACCGGCTGGGTGCAGAGCGGCCGGCCGGGCGATCGCCTGGCCGTGATCGAGCTGTCCTGCTTCGACCTCTCCGGCCCGGCCCTGGCCTACGAGCTCTGCCGCGAGGTGGAGCCCCTCTCCGGCCTCACCCGGGGGGAGATCCTCCGCCAGTGCTTCCTGGACGCCGGCCTCGTCTCCCGCATCCCGGACGGCGCCGTCTACCTGGGCGGCGTGGCCACGGACAACCAGCCCGTCTTCGAGTTCGCCCGGGCCTTCAGCGAGCCGGAGGGCTGGCACTGGCGCACGGCGCTCGACGGGGCGGTGGAGGCGTACTCCCTGGCCCTCGTCGAGCCGCCCCGGCCGGCCCACCACGAGTGGGGCGAGGGGGACGTCTGGGCCTTCGAGGTGGAGCTGCCCTCCGCCACGCCCAGCCGATGGGTGGTGCGCGGCCAGCGCACCGTGGAGGTGGACGCCTCCGGCCTCGAGACGCGCACCACGCGCACCGAGATCCGCGCCCCCTACGCCCCCAAGGTGGCGGACCGCCGGCAGGAGACGGACGGCAGCATCACCGACCTCTCGCCCACGCCCGAGGCCGAGGTCGATCGACCCGTGCGCGTCATCGTGGACGTGCTCCAGTCCCGCGGCGGGCAGCCGGTCACCCAGACCACCCGCGAATTCGCCTGGAACAACCCGGCCGCCGGCCGGCTGCGCACCCCGAACGTCGGGGAGCCGGACGGCCCGCTCCTGATCGAGGGCTACTACTGGACCCAGGCCCTGATCGAGGAGGGCACGGACCGCTACGTCCAGCTGCCGGTCGAGCGCTGGGGCCTGGTGTCCGAGCGCCGGCAGCACTGGAGCTATGACGGGGAGCGCAACGCCACCCAGCTGGCCTCCACCACCCTCGGCTGGCGGCGCCGGCCGGCCGCCGTGAAGACCACGGCCGGCGCCTGGGTGAACGGCTCCCTGGTGGGGGATGACGACCAGAGCTGGGCCCCGGCCGCGGCCTCCGGCGTGGCGATCGAGGAATGGGGCGTGGTGGCCGAGGACCTGGTGAGCCTGGTCGCCGAGGGCGTGGGCCCGTTCACTGTGCAGGTGACCGAGCACTACGAGCTCTACGCCGTGCGCACCCGGGTGGACGGCGGCGGCTTCTACCTCGGCTACAGCGGCCAGGGCATGGCCAGCGTCGTGGCGAACCGCCAGCTGGTGACCCGGGAGACCCAGCGGGACCTGCTCACCGAGGACAAGCTGGTGGGCGGCAAGACCACGGTGCAGGAGGGCTGGTCCGTACCCCAGCGAGTTACGGGCACCTACGACTGGGGCGATTTCCGCTCCAACCGCGAGCAGGAGAGCTTCGGCCCGGTGCACACCGAGGACGTGCAATACAACGTCCTCTCGGCGGACTCCTACGAGGCCGCCACCTCGGCCAACGGCCAGCCGCGGCAGGCGGAGGTGATCGAGGGCCGGCTGCCCAAGGCCCGCTATCGCGTTTCGCCCTGGACCCTCCTCCAGCAGCAGCCGGTCGATGCCGTGGTGGACGATCCCCGGGCCTTCGCCTGGTTTGGGTTCCGCCGGGCCCAGCTCCAGAGCGACCACGTCCAGAGCCTGGACGAGGCCCTGGCCTGGGTGCTGCGGGAGATCGCCCGCGAGGGCGCCACGGTGATCACCATCACCCGGCCCCTGACCCTGGCGCGGGTCGGGGAGACCGTGCTCCTCGGCCTGCCGAGCTTCGGCCTGCTCGCCCGCGGCGTCATCACCCGGGTGACGGCCCGGGTGACCCTGGAGCCGCCGGAGGCCCTCGGCACCTACCGGCTGGAGGTGCCGCCGTGACGCCCGCCGAGCGCGTGGTGCAGCAGCTCTCCCGGGCCTTGGCCCTGGACGCCGCGAAGACGGCGGACCTGCGGCCCGTGCGGGTGGTCGGCCGCAAGGACGACGGCACCCTCGAGGTGCTGCGCCTGGACGGCGAGTGCGTGGCCCGGGGGGACGACCGGGCGGCCTACACCGGCCAGGTGCTGCAATCCCCGGCCGGCCCACCGCTGCGCTACCAGGGCACGGCGGGCGTGGCCGGGCTGGCGCAGTCGGCAGCCCTGCGGGCCGTCTGGGTGCGCAAGGTCAGCCCCTCCACCCTCGAGCGGGGCTCGACCACGGTGGTGGACGTCTGGGGCGGCGGCTTCCTGGCCGAGACGGTCTTCGCTTACCTGCTGCCGGGCACGGAGGAGGAGCACCCCGGGGTGACGGTGGAGGCCGTCGAGCTGGTGGACTCGGGGCACGTGCGGCTGACCGTGACGGTGGCGCCGGACGCCGAGCTGGTGACGGACGCCGCCCTCGCCTTCGACAACCCCGGGAGGCCCCTGTGAGCATCACCACCCTGCGCCGGCTGCGACCGCGCAGCTACTCGATCGTGCCCGCTGCGGTGCCGCCCGGCGCCCGCAGCTACTACGCCTTCACCCGGGCCGGGGACACCGTCGCTTCGCTGTACCTGGACGGTGCCTGGGTGGAGGACCGGGGGACCACGGCCGAGCTCACGGGGCCGGAAGTTCCGCTCCAGCCCTGCGTGGTGATCGGGGACGCCTTCGTCGGCGACGGTTCGCTGGTCGCAGCCGCCGCGGAGGGGACCGGCCTCCAGGTGTGGGACGTCGCGGGCGACGTTGTCTACAGCTACGCCGAGGAGGGCTGGCACAACCAGGGCGCCTGCTATCTGGGCGGCTGGCTCTACTGGATCGAAGCCGCCTTGGAGGACGACCCCACCGGCACCCGCGCCTTCCGCCTTCGCCGGGCGCGGGCGGACCTCACCAGCAACTCGGTGCTCGGCTCCACCACGTCGACGGTGCCCGCCGGCTACGAGTTCCTGACACCGGCTCGGCGCTTCGGCATGACGGCGATCGGCGCCCTGCTCGAGATCACCTGGCAGCATGCGACGCTGCCGGAGGTGCTCGAGACCCGGCGTATCGCGGTAGCGCTCGAGGGCGCCCCGTGGACCGAGGAGGACGCCTCCGCCCTCCCCGCCGCCACCTACATCGCCACCAACCTGGGCCTGCCTGTAGACGCCGGAGAGGCCCTCTGCCTGGGCGCCGAGGGCGCCACGCCGCGGGTGCTGACCCACGGCCCGGCCGAGGATTACGCGGCCAGCCTTCTGGTGCCTGCCACCTGGGAGGTGGGCTCGAGGAACGTCGCGATCTCGCCGGGTGGAGCGGACCTCGTGGTCTACGGGGACGTGGGCGGTACGTCGCGCCTGATCCGACACCCCTTCGCCGTGCCGTTCGGCGTCGCCCCGGCGGTCGACTTCGAGGTCGAGGCTCACCCCACGCTCGAGATCCCGCCGAGCTGGATGTGGCCGGTGGATTGAGCCTCCACAAAAAAACGCAGGCGAGTCATTTTTCCAAACCGTTTTTCCGGGGACTCCGGTTGCAGCACCTGCAACGCCGGTTCGGTGGGATGGGGCCGTGGTCACCTTCCTCGCCGAGGACGACGCCACCCCCATCACGGACGTGGCGATCGACGGCTTCGAGGCCGGGGCGGACTCCACCGCCCAGGCGATCCACGTCTGGAGCAACCAGGGCGACCCCGGCGGCGAGGACCTCGAGGACCTGCTGCTCGCCGTGTACGTCGAAGACCCGGCCGCCCCCGGCCAGTGGCTGCGCAGCGGTGTGGCCCCGCTCGACGAGCTGTGGGCCCAGGTCCGCCTGGTGGGGCAGGACAACACCGCCCGCCCAGAGCAGCCCGCCCTCCTGACGGACTGGCTCGCCCTCGGCGCCGGCTCCGCCCTCCACATCCCCTCCCTCCTCTCCGGCTGCGCGCGCTACCTCGAGCTCAAGTTCCACCCGCCCTCGAGCGCGGCGGAGGCCCCTTGGCGCTTCCGCCTCGGGCCCATCGTGGCCGAGCACGCCCAGCCCGTGCCCCTGGGCTTGAGCCAGGTGGACTGCGGCGTGCTCACCGGCCTGGGGGACGGCAGCCGCTCCGGCCTGGTGCGCGGGGGCGAAGTCGCGCCGGCCGGCCCGGCGGACGACACCGTAACCGTGGCCCCGGCCATGTGGCTCTACCGGGGGGGCTGGCGCTCGGACGTGTCGGCGCTGCTCACCCTCTCCCAGCTGGACGGCGCAGGCGCGGCCCTCGGCGCGGGGGAAAGCTACGTTGTGGCCGTCAGTCTGGGGGACGCGGGCGCAGTCGGCACCAAGGGCCCCAAGGCCGCGGCGCCCCAGGCCCCGGCCCCGCCGGCCGGGGACACGCCGCCCCTGGCCTGGGTGACCGTCCGCTATCAGGCGGGGGGCACCAGCGTGATCGAGGCCGGGGACATCGAGGACCGCCGCCTCTTCGACCGGCTCGTCGTAGTGCCGGGAGTGGGGCTCGAGGTCATCCTCCACCCGGGCTATGCGATCGGCGGCGGCTCCTGGCGCTACCGCTCGGCCGCCATGCCCCTGGCTCTCCCCGGCACCGCCACCCGCTACCTGTGGCAACTGGCGAGCGGGCTGCCCGAGCTGACCGCCACGCCCGCCCGGCCCCAGAGCGGCGCCCTGCCGCTCGCGGAGATCGACACCGACGCCACCGACGTGACGGCGATCCGCGACCGGCGCCGCTTCGCCGGGGGCTCCGTGGTGATCGCCCTGGCCGGCAGCCCGGCGGCCCCCGGCGTGCTGGCCAGCCAGCTGGTGTGGCAGCGCCTGGCCGTGGAGCGCTTCGTGGTCCGCCTGTCGGACGACGGTGCGGGCACCGGACAGACCCAGGTCTCCTACGACGTGGACGGCGCCACGGCCTTCACCAGCTTCGCCACGGATGACCAGCGCCCGGCCTTCCCGGTGGGCACCTCGGAGCTGGTGTCCGAGGACGCCTACCCGGAGGTGGTCGTGATCCAGCCGGGCCAGGAGCTGGCCCTCCGCATCGACGAGCTGCCCGATACGACCCCGCCTGACCGGATCGAGGCCTACTGGGTTTGTAGGGAGGTGTGATGAGCGAGGCCGTCCTGCCGCGCGAGCGGTGCATCGTGATCCGGATGGAGGGCCTCGGCCCGCTGTTGCCCGAGGCCCTGAAGACAGTGGCCACCCTCGCCGGGGGAGCGCTCGGCCTCGAGTGGTACAAGCGCTGGACGGGGCGCCGCCAGGCGACCCGACAGCAGCCCATCGAATTGACGGCGAAGATCTTGGACGATGGCGACGAGCTGCGCCGCGAGCTGATGGCGGAGGTTCGTCGGCTGAGCGAAGAGCGAGACAAGGCCGTCGAGCGTGCCCACGCCGCAGAGATGCGGCTCGCCAGCCTCGAGCCCGACTACGAGCGCCTCAAGATACGCCTCGAGCGCAAGGATGAGCGCTGTAAGGCGCTGGAGGCGCAAGTGGCTGGAGGGGGCACCAATGCCCCGTAAAGATCTCCCCTACCTCCCGCTGGTGCTGGAAGCCGCCCGAAAGGCTGACGTGCCGCCGGCCCTGCTCGCGGCCTGCGCGGACACCGAGAGCACCTGGAATCCCGAGGCCCGCCGATACGAGGCACACCTGGGCACCGAGAGCCGGGGGCTGATGCAAGTTCTGGTGACCACGGCCGCCGACTTGGACGTGGCCCCGGAGGCCCTCTGGGACCCGGCCTCCAACCTGCTGGCGGGCGCACGATACCTGCGCCAGCAATACGACAAGTTCCCGGAGATCCCGCTGGAGGGCGAGCGCTGGAAGTTCGCCGTGGCCGCCTACAACGGGGGCCGCGGCAACATCAATAAGGCCCTGGCCCACGCCCGGCTGGTGCTGTTCGGCGGCCGGCGCCTCCGGGGTGCGCCCGCTGGTCCCTGGCAGACGTGGGATTACGTCGTGGACTTCCTCCCTCCCCGCACCCGGGCCTACACGCCCGGGCACATCCGCAAGGTGTGGAGGGCGCTGCAGCGCTACACGATCGATCCCGCACTCCAGGGGTTGCTCTGATGCGAACCGAGCAGATCCTCGGCTTCGCCCTCGCCGACTGGCTGGCCGGGCGGCCGGCCACCACCTGGCCGCAGATGTCCTCCCAGCGCGGCATGATCGACGGCAGCAACAACCACCGCGCACTCTGGGGCGCGTGCTGCTACGCCTTCGACCACCCGGACGGCGAAGAGTTGGCCGACCAGGTGCTGCTCTGGCAGCAGCGGGTCGGACATAGCGAGAAAGGGTCCACCTACCTCCAATTTCACACCGGTGCGGTGGCCGCCATCCTGCTGCGTGCCATCCGGGCCGGCCACAACGTCCGCGCCCGGCGCGCTCGAGCCACCCTGCGCGCCCACCTCGCCTACCACGCACTCTTCGCGTGGCCGGCGGCAGGCTCCGTGCGGAGCAGCCCCCCGGGTATTAGGGTCTCCCAGGTCAGCCACGAGGGCACGGACGCCGCCCTGGCCCACGTCCTGGGGCTGCCCCTGCGCCTGCCCGGGCAGTGGGCCACCAAGCCGGACAACCGGCGCCGAGGCCTCCTCCTCGCCGCCGTGCAGGCGCCCGAGCTGGCCGGCATCCTGGAGCCAGCGGAACGCGAGGACCTCAGCGCCTGGGCCGTGCAGCGTGTCTGGAGCCGGGGCATCGAGGCCTTGCTCGCCGGGGTGCGGGTGCACTGGCAGACCAAGGCCGCCGTGCTCACGGACGGTCGCCTTCTGGCGGTGGCGCACATCCTCGGCGTGGACACCGACAACCCGCGGCCGGTGGTCGTGCTCGGCCGCGGCGGCCTCCGCGAGCTGCACGCCGTGCGCTCCCCCACGGGGGACAACCCGGACGAGCTGGCTTTCTGGGGCGAGCTGTCGGCCCTGGAGCGCCACAGCGAAGAGGAGATCGACTTCCAGGGCCACTTCGTCGGCGAAGTCGGTCGACGCGGCAAGGAAGATCGCCCCGCCATCGAGCGGCACACCTTCGACGACTGGCGCGGTCTACGGGTTCCCCCAGCCCTCATGCTGCATTCGATCGAGATCGATCGCGTCGGCACGCGAGTCGATGGGCGGCTGCTCGGCTCGCGTGCCGAAAACCCATCTGAACCTGCGCCCACGCCGGAGCCCCCTGTCCTCGCCCAGCCACCCCTCGATCCCCTCGCCGCCGCAAGAATGCACATCGGGCAGGCGAAGTACCTGATCGATCAGGACCCACCGCCGCTCGCGCGCGTTCGCCTCCGTCTAGAGGCCGCCCTCGCTGCCCTCCCGACGTAGTTCGATTTTGGTTCGATCGTCCGGGAAAACCCGGGCAGAATCGGGCCAGTACGGGCAAATGCCAGCCCGCCCGAGCCGTCGAACAGACCGGCTAAACCCTTGCAGCTCTGTGGTTTAAGATGGAGCGGGAGACGGGATTCGAACCCGCGACCAACAGCTTGGAAGGCTGTGACTCTACCCCTGAGTTACTCCCGCTTGCGAGGCAAAGGCGGCGGATGCGGAGAGGTGTGACGGAAGAAAAGTGATCGATAGGGTGATGGTGGAGGCGGATGGATTTGAACCACCGTAGGGCTTAGCCCGGCAGATTTACAGTCTGCTGCCATTGACCGCTCGGCCACGCCTCCAAGGAACTGTCAAAGAAGGATCGACTCTGGAGCCGACACTCGGAATCGAACCGAGGACCTGCTGTTTACAAGACAGCTGCTCTACCCCTGAGCTATGCCGGCCCTCGACCAAGCCAAGAGAGTATACCCCAACCGGTTGAAGCTGCCTATACCCCTCGACTAGATCTCGTATTTCGAGGAACTTACGCCACTTCGACGGGAGCGTCGCCAGAGCAGGTCGCGCCCCTGCTTGCCCCGTTTGCGGCGCCGCTTGGATGTCTCGCTGGTGGGTTTAGGGTACGGCTAGAGTACGAAGTCGGTTTCCCGCCTCAGTCTAGGATTCACCACCCTCCCAGCCCGCTTCCTCGGCATCGACTCGGCCCCTCCGGAGGTAGCCGCCATGGCCACCGCTAAGCCCCCAAGCCTCGGAGACATCCTCCGCCTCCTCGACCTCGATGCCCCCCACAAGCTGACCAGCACCCGCCCTCCGCCCGCCACCACCCTGTCCCGAAACCGCCCCGCCGGGCCTCTACAATTCAGCAGTCCATTCCATCCAAGGAGGCCCAAGATGTCCCTCAGATCCCTGCTCTCGGTCCTGTTCCTCGGCGCCGTGCTCCTTGGCGCTGCTTCGCCCCTCCCGGCTGCGCCGGTCGCCGAGCATGACGACTGCGACAGTGGCTTCCTGATCTTCCAGGGCGCGGAGGCTTACCAGTTCTCGCCGCGGCATGGGGGCGAGCTGGGCTCGGTGCGGTTGTTCGGGTTGCTGTCGAACCAGGGGGCGGCGGTGCGGGGGGAGGCGGGGGTCGCTTACTGGCAGCTTGCGATCGACGGGCCGGGGGAGAAGGGGGGGCGGGTGTTGACGGTCGAGGGGCTGGCTCGGATGGACGGGGCCACGGCCCTGGCGGAGCACTGGTGGGACGGGAGGGATGAGCGGGGGGAGGAGGTGGCGGAGGGGCTGTACCGCTACACCTTCCGGGCGCGCTTCCTGGCGGATGCGGCGGGGCGGTCCTACCGCTCGTACGGGGAGCTGGAGCGGGAGGGGGCGGCGGTGGAAGCCTATGCGTCAACCGACGAGCTGATCCTCACCCACAAGCTCGAGGAGGCGACGGCGCGGGCCCTGCGCCAGAGCCTGGCCGAGACCACCTGCGAGGTGCAGCAGAACCTGCCGCTCGAGGCCGGCTTCGGCTTCAACTACTACTACGGCTCGACCCACAGCCACTCGAACTGGTCGGACGGCGGTCAGCCCACCACCGCCTGCTCGTCGGGCAACGCCTACGGCAGCGGCACCTGGGACCCCTCGTCGGTGTGGAGCTACGCCAAGACCAGCTCGGGGCTTGACTACTGGCTGATCAACGAGCACAACCACCTGATCCAGGACGCCATCGCCACCAACGACCCGCCGGTGACCGAGGCCAAGGTGCGCCAGCGCTATGCGGCGGGGCTGGCCGCGGCGGTGGCGGCGAGCGTGGACGATGACTTCATCGCCCTCTACGGCATGGAGTGGGGGGTGAGCACCAACGCGGACCAGGGCCACCTGACGCTGATCGAGACGCCGGTACTCTTCGGCTGGGAGACCTGCTCGACCTGCAACGGCCCCAACCCGGAGTGCACGGCCGGCACCAACTGCTACTTCGACGTGTTCACGCCCAAGCGCTTCGGCTACTTGACCCTCTACCAGCGCTCAGTCGAGCATCCCTCACCGGCCGGGCCGCTGGGCATCTTCTGCCACCCCTCGAGTGCCAACTTCGACGGCTTCGCCTTGAACGCCAACGCCGACGCCGCCATGCAGGGCATCGCGGTGCGGAGCGGCCTCGCCTTCTCGACCGGCACCAACTGCTCGGACACCAACGTCGGCTCGACCGACTACTCGGGCCAGTGGAAGGCGGCCATCGCCAAGGGCTTCCACCTCGGGCCGGTGGCGGATCACGACTCGCACTGCAACAACTTCGGCCAGGGCATCCCCAACCGCACGGTCTACCTGCTGCCCAACGGCGCGAGCCCGGTCTTGACCCGTCAGGCCCTGATGCAGGCCCACGCGGCGCGCCACTTCTTCGCCACCGAGGACTCCAATGCCCAGCTGGTCTTCACCGCCACGGGGGGCAAGGTGATGGGGGACCTGTTCACGGCGACCGGCCCGGTGACGCTGCGCGCCGCGGTCTATGACCCGGCCGGGGAGTCGGTCTCGACGATCGAAGTCTGGCGCGGGGTGCCGGGGGGCAGCCAGCCCACCTCGGCCTACCGCACGGCTTCCGGGGTCTCCTCCCTGAGCTTCACCGAGAGCCTGACCACCGGCAGCTTCTACTACTACGTCCGCGCCGTGCAGGCCGACGGCCACGACCTGTGGTCCGCGCCGATGTGGATCAGCTACGACGCGCCCTGTGGCGACTCGACGCCGCCCACCGTCTCGATCACCCAGCCCGCCGAGGGGGCAACGATCAGCTGTGTGGACACCACCATCCAGGTGAGCGCGGCCGATGCCGGCGGCATCGCCTCGGTGGCCGTGCAGATCGACGGCGGTGCCTTCAACCCGGCCACCTTCAACAGCGCCACGGGTTTCTGGGAGCTCTCGTGGGCCTCGAGCACGGCGAGCTCGGGCAGCCACACCCTCGTGGCACGGGCCACGGACGCCTCCTGCGGCGCCAACGTCGCCACCACCCCCACCCGCACGGTGACGGTGGCTAACGGCAGCTGCTCCTTGAACGCCGGCGGCTGGAAGCTGGTGCAGGCCAACAGCACGCAGACCTACTTCCTGCCCGCCGGCACGCAGGTGGTGCCGAACGGCTACGTGATCGTGGCGCGCAGCGCCACCAAGGCGCAGTTCGAGACCTTCTGGCGGGGCGGCACGCCGTTGCCGTCGAACGTGACCTACGTCAACTCCGGCGGCACCCTGCCGCAGATCAACGGCAGCGAGACCTACACCCTCTACGACGCCGCCAACGTCAAGAAGGACGGGGCGACCTACGCGATGTCCTCGAGCGCCGGCCAGAGCCTGCAGAGGAAGGACCCCTGCAACACCCCCGGCGCCGCGGCGAGCTGGAACATCCTGGCCTCGAGCGCAGCAACCCCCGGCACCGGCGCGGCCGCCGGCTGTGCTAAAGGGTTGGTGATCAACGAGTTCTCGGACGCCTTGGGGACGGGGAACTTCGTTTACGAGTTCGTGGAGCTGCATTGGGATCAGTAGGGGGAGGGGGAGCGGAGGGCACGGACCGGGTACATGGGTAACACCTCAGACCGGGGACATCGGTAACAGTCTCGTGGTCCATGCTTGGGCACCCTCTGAGGTGCCCAATGCCGTGGGACGAGCGGACACCGATGGACGAGCGAGAGGGCTTCGTGAAGGCCCTGGACAGCTGTTTCTACACGATGAGCGAGCTGAGACCTCGGGGATCAGCATGATCAGGTTCCGGTTGACTCGCTCCGCAATCAAGGAGGGCGAAGCCTGCCCTCCGCCTTGCGGGCCTAGCAGTCCGTGGTGAAAGCCGGCCTGCTTGGCGGGCTTGGTTTTGAGAGAATGCAGCATGTCGATGGGCAATCGTGGTGAGAAGCAGCGTCCGATGTGGGTGGACGCGGGCGGAGTGTCGAAGGGTCCGGGGCACC
>DASUEU010000058.1:0-215644 GCA_036274895.1 Thermoanaerobaculia bacterium
ATCCCAGCGAGTTCGACGCCCGTCTGGCCTCTCCGGTCGCCCTCCGGGCTCCCTGCGAGGCCAGACGCCAACCCCCGACCGGGAACCAGAGTGTTACCCATGTGCCCGGTCTGAAGTGTTACCTATGTCCCCGGCTGGTCACTACCCAGCTCTCCTGCTCCCGGCTCGATCACCGGCCGCCTTCAGGGCGATCACACCTGAAGACACGAGACATCGCCTCTCGAGCGCCCTTCTAGTCGAACTGGATCGAGTAGCCGGTGCGAGCGCGAGCGATCGACAAGAAGTCCACGATGGCCTCTCGAGTGGGCCTCCCGCGGAAAGGGATCTTGAATCGATCGTTCGGGACTTCGACGAAGAGATAGAAACCCCTTCGCAGGCCGTGCGCCATGAGCCAAGCTCCCAGCGGCACGAGCAACAAGAGGAAGACCATGACGTCGAGATAGATGGTGCCGCCATGAACCACAAACTCGTAGGCGCCCGGAATCTGGAGCGCTCCGACCGCGGCCAGCAGGAGTCCGAGCAGGAGCTGAAGGAGCGGTCGCTCCGCCTGAAAGCCAAACCTGAGCCGGACGTCGCGGACCTTTTCGCGCGGCAGCGCGAAGGTCGTCTGGCCGCCCTTCACGGAAGCAACGACCTGGTCGTCGATTCGGACCCCCTGAAAGTCCGTCGTCGAATCAGCTACCTCGTTCACGATAGTCTCTCCCTTGGTAGACGAAGCCTGAGGGCAGCCTGATCAGCTCCCTCGTGTCCTGAACGGGAAACGACGCGGGTGCTGGTCCCAGCCGGGATCTCCCAGGAACCTTGATCGGAGGGAGCCGTAGACTGGACATGACCTACCAACGAGCCGCGTTCCTCGCCTCCCTCACTCTGCTGCTCCCGGCCCTCGCTCGAGCCGCTTCGCCGGAGGAGATCGAGAAGGGCAGGGCTGCCCTCGACGCTGCACGCCTCGCCTATCAGAAGAGCGGGGCCTTCCGAGAGACCCTGGAGCTCACCATCGTGCGCCCCAGCGGCAAAACGCGAACCCACACGTACGACTACGGCGTCGGTCCGAAGGACGAGGCCTTCCTCGTCCTCCTCAACGAAGGCAAGGAGATGACGCGCTTCGTCGCCCGCGAAGGAAAGATGGCGGGAACGGCGTCCTACGTCGAAGACCGCTACGCCGAAGTGCCCTACCGTGGAGACCTTGCCGCCGCCCTGGGCGCCATCGGCGCCGACCAGACCGGCCTCACGGCCCCCGCGGCCGTGGTGGCCTCCCAGGGTGGGGACCTCCAGGCCTTTCTCCATGCCCTGCGGCAAGGCATCCTTGGCCCCCTGGAGATCGTGGGGTTCCACGAGGATGGATCGCTCGTGGAGGTGGAGCTGAAGGCGGAGGAGGGGACCCTCACGGTCGGGCTCGACCCGGCCACCCATCGGCTGCGGCAAGACCGCCTGATCCTGGGAGAGGGGACGCAGCAGGTGAAAGCCACGGGCCGCTACACCTTCACCTCCGGAGACCCGGGCGCCGCCCTGGCCTTTCCCGACCTGACCGGCCGGACGGCCATGGCCACCCTCCAGGAGCTCGAAAGGGGCGGCGGCTACCCCCTGGGCCAGCCCGCGCCCCCGGCGACCCTGAGGACCATGGATGGCGGCACGGTCCGCCTCGCCGACCTCCGGGGCTCGGTGGTCGTCCTGGATTTCTGGGCGACCTGGTGCGTCGCCTGCTGGGGCAGCCTCAAGCACACCGCCGAGCTGGCGGCCTGGGCGAGCGGCTCGGGCCTTCCGGTGAGGGTTTTCGCGCTGAACACGCTGGAGAAGACCAGCGATCCCGAAGAGCAGCGCCGCCTCGCCGCCGAGCTGCTCCGCGCCAAGGGGCTGGACCTCCCCGTCCTCCTCGATTCCGGCCGGGAGACCTACCTGGCCTTTCACGACCCCGGCCTCCCCAGCCTCGTCATCATCGGCAAGGACGGCCGCCTCGCCCGCTACCACTCGGGCTTCCTCGAGGACATGGCCGCGACGGTCAAAGGCGAAGTGGCGGAGCTGCTCGAGTAGAACAGCGGCTACGGCTCGACCGAGGACCGCGCACCGTAGGTGCTGCCGGAACCCCTCCCTGCCCTATGCCGCTCGATGAGCCGGGCACGGCCCTTTTCGCGCCTTCATCGCACCTTGAGCCGAACGACCGGCCGCGCCGGTTTGCGCGGTCTGGCGTGACCGGAACGACCGTGAGCTACTTCCCCGGCAGCGGGTGCTCGCGAAAGAACGCCCACATCTGGCGCGTCGCGTCGACGCCGTTGCTGGTCACTCCCGTCAGCCACTCCGGCATCGGCCTGCCGCCGGGCCAGGTGTGGCCTCCTCCCTGGACCGTGTAGAGCACGACCGCTGCGTCATCCGCACAGCCGGTGTATTCGAGGCGGGTGACGTCGGCAGCCACCACGGACTCGACCGGGCTCGTTCCGCACCGGTTTCTTCGCGCCCAATTCGCCGTCCAGGTCGGGATGCTCGGCAAGATCATTCGTTGCGGGAAGGCCGGCGAGCGACCGCCATGATAAGAAGTGAGGGCATCAGCGGTGCCATGGAACGCGATCATCGGCACCGGCCGCTCGTCCTTGCACCAGCTCCACGGCAGGGAGTGAGCAGCCGCCACCATCCCGACCGCCGCGATCCGATCGGACAGCGTGCAGGAGAGCACAAAGGTCATCCCAGCGCCGTTGGAAAGACCGTTGGCGTAGATCCTCGCAGGGTCGATGTTGTAAGCCGCCTCCAATGTGTCGATCAACTCCGAGAGGAAGCGGACATCGTCCATGAGCCCGGCGCCGCGGCCCACGTGCCAGGACTTGGGAGCGTCACTGCCCGCGGGGTAGACGACCAGGAACCCCTGCTCTTCGGCCAGCTCGCTCCACCGGCTGGTGTTCTCGAGGTAGGCCGGCCAACTCCCCCCGCCATGCAAGCTGATGACGAGCGGCACCGGCCTCGCGCGGTCGTAGCTGCTGGGTACGTGCAGCAGATACTCTCGCTTCTCGCCCGAGGAGACGATCGCGCCGGTGGTGCGATCCAGGAAGAAAAAGGGGACCGAGGCCCCGAGGATCGCCACCACGGGTAGTCCGATCACCAGCACGGCGCGGAGGACCCACTTGCCGGTCTTCATGGCCGGCCTCGCCGGGCGCCGATGCCGATTCCCCGCGAGCGCCAGGGGCGCCGCGGAGAGTCGCGCCAGCGGGATGGCCAGGACCGCGACCAACGCCAGGAGGTAGCGCGGGAGGAGCGGTGTGGTGACCAGCCAGTCGAGCAGGCGGTAAAGAGCGAGCACGACGACGAGCCAGCCGGCCGCGACCGTCACGAGAGTGCGAGCGCTCACCAGCCGCTGGCGATGGAGACGGGTGGCGATCCAGGCAGCGATGGAGACCTTGAGGCCGATCAGGCCAGCGGCGATCCAGCGCGAGGCGTCCGTTGCCATGGCCATCACGAGCAGAGAGAGGATCCACCCGCCCAGTGGCCCGATGAGGATGAAACAAGACAGGGTGAAAAAGATGCCCGCCTTGATCAGCCACTCCCGCCCGGTCAGGCCGAGGTGGCGATTCTGCACCAGCTGCTTCCACGTCCATCCCAACAGGGCCAGGAATACCAGTACCAGGCTCGCGACAACACGCAGCGTCCCCTCCGCTTCGATCCACTGGCCCGTTCGTTCGATCACCGGCTGCCAGGTCGCGGACCCGGTGAGCGCGAGCGGGATGGCGATGAGCACCAGCAGCCAAGCAGCGAGCGTGCTCCACATCGCCCCTTTCAGCTGGGCGCCGACGAGGGCGGCGCTGGTCGACGGCCGCGTGGCGTCGAAGGGAGAGACTCCCCAGGCATCGCGCTCCTCGGGACTTGACGTGCTCACCGTCGTGGCGGCGAAAGCGGCCATGAGGGGCGGGGTGAGCAGCACGCCGAGCAGGGTGTAGAGGACGAACCCCGGCCGCTCGCTGCTCGCGACGAAAAGCAGGGCCAGCTCGAACGGCAGCAGGAGGGCCATCGACGCCGGCAGCCGCCAGCCCTGCCGCCGCCACTCGAACCACGTTTGCGCGGCGGCGGGCGAAGGGAAGGGCCCGCGCCGGCGCGGCAGGGCTTCAGCGAGCTTCCCGAGCCGGGCGAGGATTCCCCGCCCATCCGGCACCTCGCCGCGACGAGCCCGGGCCACGGCGAGGCGGGCGGCGAAGTAGGCGAGGGGCAGCTGCGGCGCCAGGAAGGCGACCATCCAGCGCCCGGGAACCTCGTAGTGGAGGGCCAGCAGAACGATGGCGTCGAGCGTCGTCAGCCACAGCACGGCGACGATCACCCGCAGGCCCTTCAAGCCGTAGGGCCGCCACATCAGCGCCTGGGTCCAGGCGAGGAACACCACAGCCAGCACGCCCGGCCAGAGCAAGGGCAGGTCGAGTCCCAGCGGCAGCACGGCGAGAAGAACCGTGGCCAGCCACAGGCTCGCCATGGCCAGCGCGCCATAGAGCATCGGCCAGAACGCGAGCGCCGCGGTGGTCACCGGCAGCGTGAACAGGCGGGCGGGATAGATCGATTGGCGCGCCGCGAGGTCACCACCGAGGCCGAAGCTGAAGACCGCCAGGAAGTGCAGGAAGATCGTGGAGAAGGGCACCATCACCCAGGGCGCGATCTCCGGGGGACCCTCCGTCGTCGCGGGCTCCCACGCTCCGGGCAGGAGGATCTTGACGGCCCCCAGCACGAGCGCGTACCCGGCCAGGGCGATGAGCACCCAGCCATGGCCTTGGCGCAGCTCCCAGCCGATCGCGCCCGCTGCGGAACGCATGCTTCACACCTCCGGGCCGGGCGCCGCGGCCGACCCGACCCGGGTGACGAAGATCTCATCGAGGGAGGGCAGGCGCTCGCCGGCGCGGTGCGCTTCCTTGATCGCGGCCAGCGGGCCGGTGAGGACGATGCGGCCCTGGTGGATCATGGTGACGTGGTCGGCAACCTGCTCCACTTCCTCCAGCAGGTGGGACGAGAAGAGCACCGTGCGGCCCTCGTGAGCGATGGTGCGCAGGACGGCGCCCAAGATGTCGCGTCGGACGATGGGGTCGAGCCCGGAGGACGGCTCATCCAGCACGAGCAGCTCCGGTCGGTGCGCCAGCGCGAGGAGCAGCCCTGCCCGCGCCTTCTGCCCCTTGGAGAGGGTCTTGACCTTGGCCGCGGGCTCGAGGGCGAAGGTCTGTCGCAGCTCCTCGGCATAGCCGTCGTCCCAGGCGGGATAGAAGGCCCGCGTGTAGCGGATGAGCTCGTCGACGCGCATCCAGCCCGGAAGGTCGTTCTCCTCAGAGAGGTAGCCGATGCGCGACAGGACGCCGACCGGATCGGCAACCGGATCGAGGCCGAACACGCGCACGGTGCCGCTTTCCGGCCGGAGCAGTCCCAGGAGGTGCCGGATGAGGGTCGTCTTGCCGGCGCCGTTGGCGCCGACGAGGCCGTAGACCGCCCCACGGGGCAGGACCAGGCTCACGGAGTCGAGAGCCGTCAGACCACCAAAACGGCGTGTCAGCGCCGACACGTCAATGACTGCTTCCCTCACGCTGGAGCCCTCCGCGCTGGCTGAAGCGCCGGTTGCGCAGATCCGGCCGTGCTGTTTTGATCGCTGGTCGGATTCTACGCCGGAGCCGGCCAGCTCGAGGGGAAGCTCAGACGCCGCCCTCCGGGTGGGGTGACCTCGGCTGGACGAGGTCCCAGAGGTTGCCGTAGAGGTCCCGGAACACGGCCACGGTGCCGTAGGGCTGTACCGTCGGCTCGCGCACGAAGGTAACCCCCTTGGCCCGGTAGCTCTGGTAGTCGCGCTCGAAGTCGTCCGTGTAGAGGAAGAGGAACACGCGGCCGCCGGTCTGGTTGCCGACACGCGAAGCTTGCTCCTCGTTCGAAGCGCGGGCCAGCAGCAGGCGCGCACCGGAGGATCCCGGCGGAGCCACCACGACCCAGCGTTTGTTCTGTTCCGGCACGAAGGTGTCTTCGATGAGCTTGAAACCGAGGACTCCCACGTAGAACGCGAGGGCTTCGTCGTAGTCGCGGACTACTAGGGATATTAGGGCGAGGGATTGGGGCATGGGGGGTGAGGGGGACGCCGGCTAACGCGACCTAGACCAACTCCGAGGAGTCGCGTGCCTCGTCGCGAAGAGTCCTCCCCCGGTTGTCAAACAGCTGCACCCAGAGGTCATTGTCACTCCTGAGAATGCCGAACTCGATGAACGACGGCTTCGGAGTGTCGTCGTCGTAGAAGGGCCGCGAGAAGCAGAAGCAACCAGCGTGCGCACGACAATACCTCTCCATGGCGCGATAGGCCTTTCCCTCTTTCGACCAGCCTCGGTTGAGATCCCGGCGCTGGATGAAGACGTTGGCCTCCATGCCATCAACGGCCCCGCCGAGTTCGTGGCCAATGAAATGGCCCTTGTCCCAAGCGGTGCCAAACTCGGCCTCTGTCCTGCCGATGAAGCCACGAAGTCGGCCATCCTCGCGAGCCCGAGAGCGCGCCCTCGGAGCGGAGCGACCTAGCACCGCTACAAGCCGGCTCTCCGCGGTTGGGCTCCAAGGGACATCGCCCGATGCCTCGAGACTGTCCAAGTCGTCGTAGATGTACTCGAAGGTCGCCCAGCGAATACGGCTGATCAGCGTACGACGAGGCGTCATCTCGAGATACGCGTCCCGCCAGCAGAACGGGAGTTCCTCCGCGAGGAAAGCTACAGTCCTCTCGAACTCTCCCTGCGGCCCAGCAGCGAGCAACCCGGCGTAGTCGATGAGGCCGATGCGAGGCAGATCACTCACTGAGAGTGCTCGTCGGGGCGCCTAACGGATTGGCGGCTCACCGGCGGGGGCATTAGCGCAGCGCGTAGCACCGGACGGTGCAACCGCGTCTTCGGCGACATTCCCTCCACCACGGAAGTCGGTTGGTACGTAGCAGTGCAACATGATGACTCGGTTGCTAGGAGTTCGTGAGGTGTGCATGACGCATGCGTCAATTCGATCACCCCGGCACGATGTTGAACCTGAATCTACTAGAATCAAGCTCGACACGTCGCACGGTCACGTTCTCGTACGGGGGCTTGGTGATGAGGTCCAGAGTCATGAACTCAAGAAGCTCGTCAGCACTTTGACCGAGGATCACATCCCGGACGGCTTCTGGCGGAAACTCGTGCAACGGAATCTCGTCTCCGGTAGCACTCTTGACCAGCTTGACTGCCCTACTCGTCCAACGTGTGACACGCCACTCGTGCTCGTATGCCCACTCGCTGCTCTTCGTGTACCAGATGTGCTCCGGCGCTACGTCATTCATTGCCGCAGGGCTCGGGCGGTCCGTGGAGTACATCATCTTCCTTGGCTCGCCGGGCGGGCCGTTCAAGCGGCCTGACGCTACCCAGGCTGGGTGCGCCATATCGAAGCCGATAACAAAGCCGGTGTGCTGCGCCGTGTAGTGCGCCCACATCAAAGGACAGTCTCTCTTCTCACTGAGCGACAACACGCCGACACTGCGCACCGCCTGTTCCAGCACGATCCTCGACAGGCCATGAGCGTTCTGCATGGCGCCGATTCGCGCCTGAAGTGCGCTCTCCTCTCCCTCTGCGAGCCTGGCACGCCCTATCCGGGTCTCCTCGAAGAGAGCGATCGCTTCTGGAGCGTCGGACGGGAACACTGGTTCCGCCTCGAACGGGTCGTTAAAGAGGCAGGGCGGCGTGAAGGCGATAAGACAACCCTGCAAAACATCCATGCGCTCTGGCGGGAGGTACTTGTAGAGGATCATGGCATCCGCGTGCCCAGGAGGATTAACAGTGTCAGGATGAGTGACCGCTCAAGCGAGAAGTGCTGAGAGCACTCGCCTTGCACCAGTGCTCGGAAAGCCGGCTAACCAACAAGCGCCTTCCGAAGTCCGCGTGTGGCAGGGTATGGCAGGGCGCCGCGGAGGTCATCAAAGGCTCTTTCGGAGAGACGCGCGGATTTTGGAGAGACGTGTGTTGGACGAAGCCGCGCGTCACTGGCGCAGACCTATAGAGCTTGCATCGGGCGCTAGTGAAGCGGCGCAGGGAGGGTGTCGTGGTCTGAGCCTCGCTCGCTGGATCGCGGGTGCCTCGCCAGCGGGCGTGCCGAGCCTCCAGGGTCTGATTCCTGCTGCTTAGCAGTTGCACGGTGGAGCGATTTTAGCACTGCGCACCCCGGGTGCGTACACCTCCCCTGGGCCTGAGCGGGAGAGCGGCGCGCGTCGCTCCTCGCCTTGGTCGGGCTCGCATGGGCCTCCAGGTTGGCTTCGTCGCGTGGGCAGCTGACCACGCGAGCCAGCCCCTCCGCCGCCCAGGCGGTCGCCGAACGGTTCGGAATCCTGGGGCTGGGATGAGTTCCTGCTTGACGGACCGCCCTACGGAGGACTGGGGTAACGCCTCGGGTTCGCGTGAGTCGTCGCCCCATCCCGAATCATGAAGGGTTGGCGAAGTGAGCCGCCAGCGCAAGCAGACTGAGGCTACCCGTGACCACCACGAAGATCGCAACGGCCGTGAGACGACGCGCAGGGCTCGGGACACCCAGGAGGAGTAGCAGCAGCGGGCCGGTCACGCCCCAATTCTCCACCGACAAGGCAAGTGCCGTGAGGAGAGGGTACTTCGCGAAGCAGATCACGGGAGCAAGGACTGCTGAGATGATGGTTAGGGCTGTTACTAGGTTCTCGGCTCTCGGTCGGAGCTTGTAGAGATAGAACGCGAGCACCGGCGTCACGAACAAGGCGAGCGACTGCATGCTGCCTGTAACGAGGAGAGAGACCCCGGTGCCCACAACAACGTTGGTGACGAGGAGGATCGCGGCGAGGCGACGCCCCTTGATTTCGTCATCGGAACGGCCCTCGAGGTCTCGTTGTTCTCTCCATTCCTTAGTCTGAAGCGCTTGCTCGAACATGGTCTCTGAGCCCCCCTAGAAGTGCGTACCGGTGCAGTGTGATGAAGGCATGGCTCGCCAACGAGCTTGGCTACTGAAAGAACGAGCTCTGCACGGAATCTCCCTCAGTGTGGATCGAAAACATCCTCCAGCCTGGGTGGGGAGCTCCCTGTCGAGAAGGTGGCCCCAAGGTGCCAGCCTCTATGGCAGGCAGCGGCTTCGCCCACGCCAAGCCGCCTCGGTCCCGCTGGTAAAGTGCCCGGGTACGCCACGCAATCAGGACACGCCCGTTCCACCTCGGAGAGCCTCCATGCTCAAGCGGATCCTCCTCGCGGTCGCCATCGCCCTACTGCTGGCCCTGGTGGCAGTTTGGGCCGCCTATCGCCGCGACATGCGGCGCGCTTACGCGCGCGTCCAGGGAGCGAGCAGCGTCCTGCCCTCACCCTACGGCAACATCGAATACACCCAGGGAGGGACGGGCCCGGCCGTCCTGGTGATCCACGGCAGCGGCGGCGGCTTCGACCAGGGCGAGCTGGTGGCGCGGGCCGCGCTCGGCGACGGCTTCCACTGGATCGCCCCTTCCCGCTTCGGCTACCTGCGCTCCACCTTCCACGCGGGCGCCACCTTCGACGACCAGGCCCACGCCTACGCCCACCTCCTCGACCACCTGGGCATCGACAAGGCCGCCGTCCTCGCCCTCTCCCACGGCGGCCCTTCCGCCCTGCTCTTCGCCGTGCTGCACCCCGAGCGGGTGTCCTCCCTGACCCTGATCTCCGCCGGCGTCGCCTCCTCCACGGACTCGGCGCAGGCCCAGGCCAACCGCCAGGGCGACGCGCTCAAGACGATCTTCGAGCGGGACCTCACCTACTGGACCCTCACCCGGGCGGCCCGCAAGCGCTTCCTCACCATCATGGGCGCCAGCCCGGAGGTTGCCGCCGGCCTCACCCCCGAGCAGCGGCAGCTGGTCGATCAGCTGATCGACTTCATGAACCCGGTGTCCTTGCGCTCGGCGGGCGCGGCCTTCGACAACCAGGCCGCGATGCCCAACGAGCGGATCGCCGCCATCCGCGCCCCCACCCTGATCCTCCACGCCGAAGACGACACCCTCCAGCTCGTCCGCCACGCCGAGGTCGCCGCCGCCACCATCCCGGGCGCGGAGCGGGTCCGCTTCGAACGGGGAGGCCATCTCCTCCTGGCCGTAGAGCAGACGGCCATCCGCACCCGGGTCAGGGAGCACGTCCTCGCCCACGCCCAGCGCCCTTGAGCCCGGCCCGCCCGGGGCGCCGCAACAAGGTGCCAGCCTCTTTGCGGCGACGGTCGAATCGACATCCAGCCGCAAGGTGCCAGCATGCACTTTGTGGTCGGTTACCCCTCCTTCACCCAGCCTGCCCATGCGGGCGCTGCCACGTTCCCCGCATCGATCATGGCGCCCCTCCCCGACATGCTCCTGCGCCGAGGTTGACGACGCACCCAACCCTCGTTGCAGCGGACAAGTCCCACGCGGTCCACGGCCGTGGTCAGGCGCACGAATCGACGAGAACGGGATCGCCCACCGCGATGCGGCCTGGCTCCACGACCGAGCCGTAGATGCCGAGATGACCCTGACGATCGCGTGCGACCGCGCGCAGGATCGTCGGGTCGCGCTCCGAGGTCACCGGGTCGATGGTGATGACGACACATCGGCCGTCGCGTTTGTCGACTCGCATGCGCATCCCGCCGATGCGCAGCACAGAGCCCACCCAGGTGTCCTCGACGAACGGCGCTGCCTCGGCCGCCTCCACCAGGAGGTTCGGTCGAAACCGCCGGACGTCGAGCTCGCCGCCGACCAGCTCGCCGAGACTGGTGATCGTCTGAGTGGTGATGAGGCTCAGCGGCAGGGTGTCGAAGACCCCGCGGTCCTGCTTGATGACCCGCACTCCGGGTCCGAGCTCTGCGCAAAGCGCGGGGTCCCCGACGTCGAAGGTGCCCCCCGACGGAGTGTGGATGGCGACCGGCGACCGGTCGGGCTGCGCGGGGTCGACCAAGGACGGGCGATAGTGGCTCAGCTCCCCTCGCTCACGGAGTGTGAGCCAAGGGAACCCACTGTGCACGACGCCGTTTCGGATGAAGGCCCAGCGGCGATCGCCGGCCAGGCCATGCCAGGAGACCTCGGCTTGCGCCAGCTCCTCGGCGCCCATGGACTTGACCGGATAGCGCCACAATCCGACGACCCGGCCGACTTGGCTGCGGTTTCGAGAACGATGCATAGGGCGACCCCATGAAGGGCGCCCTTGCCGTTCGAGCCACCGTCGAGCGTGGCGGATCCGATCCGCTGCAGCGCCTCTCGACGGTGGCCGCACGCTGCCCAAGGCAGCGCTACGGAGACAATGCGCGCAGCAGACCACCAACGGAGACGGCGGTCAAGGCCACCGCCCTGGCTACCGGGTTCCCACGCAGAGCGTGGGAACGAGGACCGCGGCCCCTCACATCGCCCGCTGAACCGCCCAGAACAGGCCCACCGCCGCGATGGCGAGCGACGCCGGCACGACCACGCGGATCCAGTACCAGGGCTTGTCGCGCCAGGCCCAGGTGGCGCCGAAGGCGAGGGCGAGCACCGTCAACTGGCCCAGCTCCACGCCAACGTTGAAGGACAAGAGCGCCGTCCACAGCTGGCCCTCCGGCAGGCCCAGCTCGGCGAGCACCCCGGCGAAGCCCAGGCCGTGCAGCAGGCCGAAGCCGAACACCAGGGCCGGCCGCCAGGGCTTGGGCTGATCGAAGACCACGTTCTCGATGGCCACCCAGGCGATCGACAGGGCGATCACCGTCTCGACCAGGCGGCTGGGCAGCGAGACCACCCCCAACGTGGCCAGGGCCAGGGTGACCGTGTGGGCGAGGGTGAAGGCGGTCACCTGCATGAGCAGGGGCCGCCAGCGGGTCGACAGCAGGAACAGGCCGAGGACGAAGAGCACGTGGTCGATCCCCGCCGGCAGGATGTGCTCGAAGCCCAGCTTGACGTAGGTGCCAGCTGTCTCGATCGCGCCCTCTTCGGCGGCGCCTTCCGAGGTGCCAGCCATTTCGGGGGAGCGGGGCCACGGGCCGGAGACCCGCATCGGCGGGCCCTCGACCCCCTGCTCGAGCGGGCGCCGCCAGCCCGTCCCGCTGGCCTGGTGGAGGTAGGCGAGGACCACAGGCGGGAAGCCGCTCGAGACCTGCAACGTCACCAACTCGGCCCCCGGCGAGAGCCGCCCGGTCAGCCGGGCCGTGGTGCCCAGCACGGTGGGCACGGTCGAGGTCGCCGCCAGGCCCGCCTCGCGGTCCGGAAAGGTCACGCTCGGCATCACCGGCTCGCCGTCCACCCGCACCCGCACCCGGCGCAGGAACATCTGCGCCAGCTCGGCCTCCTCCCGCGCCAGCTCTTCGGGCGAGAGGGCCTGGATCGCCGCCACCACCTGGAGGGCGTCGGTCGTGGGTGCCACCCCGAGCAGCAGGGCGTCGAGGTCGCAGGCGAGGTCGACCTGGTAGCTGCCGTCGGTCTTGAGCAGCACCACGGTGTCGGTGAAGGCGAGGTCGTGCGCCGCGGCGGGCGCCGCCAGGGCGAGGGCCAGAAGCCCGCCGGCGAAGAGCTCGAGCCGCCTCATGCCGGGAAGATCACCACGCGCCGGTTGGGCTCCCGGCCGCGGCTCTCGGTGGTCAGCCCGGCCGAGGTGGCGAGCTCGTGCTGGAGGCGGCGTACGGTGCGCTCCTGGGGCGCCAGCTCCACGGGGCGGCCCTCTTCGAGCACCTCGTCGATCGCCTCCTCGGTCTGGCGCAGGGCCTCCTCGTAGTCCTCCGGCAGCTCGGGTAGGCCGAACTCGGCGCGCAGGAACCCCTCCAGCTGGGCCACCGTGTTGGACTTCACCACCGCCATGCGCAACCCTTCACGCTCGGCCTCGCGCAGTCGCTTGGCGGGCTTCCTCTGCTGGGACTTGAGGGTGAGCACCACGTCGGCCTCGCGGGGGGTCTCCACCAACTGCACGGGCACCCCCAGCTGGCGCACGCCACGCTCGAGCTTGCCGCGGGTGATGCCGTAGGGAAAGATGCGCAACCGCTTGCGCACGAAGGGACCGGAGCTGCCGCGGTCGTAAGGGCTCTGCGGCGGGGCGAGCACTTCGGTCGGCGGCCCCGGCTCGCGAGTGCGGTAGCCCCGGCGCGGCCCTTCGGCGCGCAGGGGCTCGATCGGCTCGGCCTCCTCGATCTCCACCCCGCCATCCTCGCGGCGGGTGCGCTGCTCCGGCCGCGGCGAGGCCCCGCGCAGGAACCGATCCACCACGTCGGCCACCTGGTGGTGCACGGCCAGGCGGTCCTTGTCGTGGATCTCCACCACCACCTCGAAGGTCGGCGGCGCCTTCCTCTCGAGCACCGTCTTCTGGCTGCCGCGGCGGCGCGCCTCGTCGTCCGAGAGGGTCACCGCCTGGATGCCTCCCACCAGGTCGCAGAGGGTGGGGTTGCGCAAGAGGTTCTCGAGGGTGTTGCCGTGGGCGGTGGCGATCAGCTGCACGCCCCGCTCGGCGATGGTGCGCGCGGCCAGGGCCTCGGCCGTGGTGCCGATCTCGTCGATCAGCACCACCTCCGGCATGTGGTTCTCCACCGCCTCGATCATCACCGCGTGCTGCTGGTCGGGGTGGGGTACCTGCATGCGCCGGGCGCGACCGATGGCGGAGTGGGGAATGTCGCCGTCGCCGGCGATCTCGTTCGAGGTGTCGACGATCACCACCCGCTTGCCCAGGTCGTCGGCCAGCACCCGCGCCGCCTCGCGCAGCAGGGTGGTCTTGCCCACCCCCGGCCGCCCCAGCAGCAGCAGGGAGCGGCCGGCCTCGATCACGTCGCGCAGCACCGTGAGCGTGCCGAAGACCGCCCGGCCCACCCGGCAGGTCAGGCCGATGACGTCGCCCACCCGGTTGCGGATGGCCGAGATGCGGTGGAGGGTGCCGCTGATGCCGGCCCGGTTGTCACCGCCGAAGCGCCCCACGCGGGCCACCACGTGGGCGAGGTCGTCGGCGGACACCGCTCGTTCGAGGAGATCCTCGGCGTGGCCACCGAAGCGGGCTTCGGGCCGCCGGCCGAGGTCGAGGACGACCTCGATCAGGCTCTCGCGGTCGGACCGCGCCGAGAGCACCCGCTGCACCTCGTGGGGGAGCACCTCGAGCAGTAGCTCGAGATCGTCGGTGATGCTGACCCGGGCGGTCATGCGGCGATCACCTCCTAGAAGCTCTCCTTGGTCGTCACCAGCCATTGGATGTCATCGATGGAGGGATCGCCGTCGAAGGGGAAAGCGATGTCGAAGTGGACCAGGGTGCCCCGGCCCGAGCGCGAGGAGCCCAGCCGCAGGCCGACGCCGATGTCGCGCAGGACCTCGTCCGCCCCGGGGTTGCGGCTGGGATCGTCGGGGTACCAGGCCCGGCCCACGTCGGCGAAGACGGCGCCGCCCACGTGGACCAGCTTGAGCACGTGCCAGTCGGTGTAGAAGCGCTGCTCGAGCGAGATCAGGAAGCGGCGGCTGCCGGACTGGTAGCGCAGCGGGTAGCCGCGCAGGCCGTTGTCGCCGCCGAGCAGGATCTGGCGGTCGAAATCGAGGTTGTCGCTCCAGGTGCCCCAGGCCGTGGCCACGAAGACGTGGCGGCCGAAGGTCTTGCGGTAGTAGCGGGCCTGGGCGTCGACGATCAAGTTCTCGGCCTCCCCGCTCTCCCAGTTCCACCGCCACGAGGCCGAGCCGGTGATGAAGCCGATCGCCTTCTCACCGAACTCGCCACCGTTCTCTGCGGTGAAGGAGAAGATCCCCAGGTCCTCGTCGGCTCCCAGGCTCTCCGCCGACCAGCCGGCGCGCCCGGTCACCCGCAAGCCGAAGTAGACGTCCTCGGTGCGCGAGATCTGGTCGAGGTTGTGGGTGGTGCGGAAGTCGTCCTCGACCCACTCGAAGCCCACCCAGGGATAGACCAGCTTGCGGCTGTCCGGGACGCGGAAGACCGGCTCCCCTTCGGCGGCCTTGGAGAAGATGTCGTCGAGGTAGGTGGCGCCGACGAAGAGGCGCAGGGATCGGCGGTTCCTCAAGCCCGGCGAGTAGCCGTAGAAGCCCTCGATGAAGTCCTGCTCGTGGCGGAAACGGTCGGTGATCTTGCCCAGGCGGTAGAAGCGGTCGAAGCGATCGTCCGTGCGGATGCGCAAGCCACCGGCCCAGCGGGAGTCCAGGCTGTAGAAGGGGCGGTTGACGTCGAAGACCTGGAAGCTGCCGTCGTCGTTGTCGCCGTACCACAGCTCCAGGCGGGCGCGGCTGCCGAGGAGGTTCTTGTCACGGTACCAGGCCACCCAACCCGAGCGGTCCACGTCCGAGCGGTTGGCGATCGCGATGTCCTTGCCGGTGCCCAGGAAGTTGGCGTCCTGGAGCTCGAACTCGGTGCGGCTCTTGCCCCCCGAGCGGGTGTAGCTCGCGCTGATGAACAGGGTCCAGACGTCCCGCGCCTCGACGGCCACGTCCACGACGCCGTCGCAGTAGGAGACCGGCACCACCGTGGCGTCGTAGAAGTAGCGCTGCGCGCGCAGGAGCCGCTCGGACTCCGCGAGCAGGCGGGGGTCGTAGCGGTCGCCGGTGCGAAACAGCAGCAAGTTCTCCACCACCGAGGGCCGCGTGTTGTAGTGCAGCCGGTTGACCAGGCGGTAGAGGCGGCGGTTCTCCCCCTCCTTGTTGGGATCGAAGACGTCGCCGATGGCGACCGCGACGTGGCCGATGGTCGCGCCCTCCGCCACCATCACCTCGGGGGCCGGCACCGGACAGATGCGACGCTCCTCGGCGCCGGCACCGAGAGGAGGGAGGAAGAGGACCAGGAGGAGAGACAGAAGGAGGCGGTGGAAAGAGGGCACGGCGGTATTCTGTCGCAGATTCCCTGCTGCGCGGCAGGAAAGGGCGCCCTGGTAGGATGCGCCCGCTCCGACCGCGACTCCGACCCTAGATCCCGAGGCCCGAGACCCCATGAGCTCCGCCCCCGCCTGGCACGCCCTGACCGCCGAAGAGACCCTCACCCAGCTCGCCACCACCGGCCAGGGCTTGACCAGCGAGGAGGCGGCGCGCCGCCTCGCCCAGCACGGCCCCAACGAGCTCGCCGCCGCCGAGCGGGTCTCCCCCTGGGCCCTCCTCTTCGGCCAATTCAAGAACGTGCTGGTGCTGATCCTGCTCGGTGGCGCCGTGCTCTCCGGCGTCCTCGGCCATGCCGTCGAAGCGATCGCCATCGCCGTCATCGTCCTGTTCGCGGTGGTCCTCGGGTTCATTCAGGAGTTCCGGGCCGAGCGGGCGCTCGAAGCCCTGAAGCGCATGGCCGCCCCCAACGCCACGGTGCTGCGCGACGGCGTCGAGCGCCGCTTGCCCACCCGCGAGCTGGTGCCGGGCGACGTGGTGCTGCTGGCGGCCGGTGACCGCATCCCCGCCGACGCCCGCCTGCTCGAGGCCGTCAACCTCGAGATCGAGGAGGCCGCCCTGACCGGCGAGTCGGTGGCGGTGCCCAAGGTCACCGAGGCCCTGGGCGACGGCGAGCTCGCGGTCGGGGATCGCAAGAACATGGTCTTCGCGGGCACGACGGCTACTTACGGCCGAGGCCGGGCGGTCGTCACGGGCACCGGCATGGCCAGCGAGTTCGGCAAGATCGCCGGCCTGCTGGCCGGCGTCGAGGAGAGCCGGACCTCGCTGCAGGTGGCCCTCGACCGGGTCGGCCACACCCTGGCCCGCGCCGCCTTCGCGATCATCGCCGTGATCATCGTGGCGAGCGTCATCAAGGCGCGGATGAACGGCGAGCCGGTCGACCTGCTCGACATGCTGCTCTTCGGCATCGCGTTGGCCGTGGCAGTGGTGCCCGAGGCTCTGCCGGCGGTGGTGACCATCTCCCTCGCCCTGGGCGTGCAGCGGATGGTCAAGCGCCATGCCCTGGTGCGCCGCCTGCCGGCGGTGGAGACCCTGGGCAGCGTGTCGGTGATCTGCTCGGACAAGACCGGCACCCTGACCAAGGACGAGATGACCGTGCGGCGTATCGTCGTGGCCGGGCAGACGCTCGAGGTCGAGGGGGCCGGCTACGTGGTGGCCGGGCGGATCCTCGCCGCCGAGGGGGACCTGCCCCAGGAGGCTCTGGCCCGCCTGCTACGGGCCGGCGCCCTGGCCAACGACGCCAAGCTGACGGCTGCGGTCGACTCCGAGCAGCGCGAGCACCTGAGGGGCGACCCCACCGAGCTGGCCCTGGTGGTGGCGGCGGCCAAGGGGGGCGTCCTCAAGTCCGATGCCGACGCCTCCTGGCCCCGCATCGGCGAGATCCCCTTCACCTCCGAGACGCGGCGGATGATCACCCTCCACGAGGGCGAGGACGGCCGGAGCTTCGCCTGCGCCAAGGGGGCGCCCGAGGCGATCCTCGCCCTGGCCAGCCACGAGCTCGGGGCAGACGGCGTGGTGCCGCTGACGGAGGCCGCCCGCGCCCGCATCCTCGACGACGTGGCCCGACTCGCCGGCCAGGCCCTGCGGGTGCTGGCCGTGGCCGACAAGCCCGGGGCTTCGCTCTCGGACTGCGACCAGGGCCTGGTGTTCCTGGGCCTGACCGGGATGATCGATCCACCCCGCCCCGAGGCGGCCGCGGCGATCCGCACCTGCGAGCGGGCCGGCATCCAGGTGGTGATGATCACCGGCGACCACCCGGCGACCGCCGAGGCCGTGGCCCGGGAGCTGGGCCTGCTGGCCACGGGCAAGGTGGTGACCGGCAGCCAGCTCGCGGCCATGAGCGACGAGCAGCTGACGGCGGAGATTGCGGACATCCGGGTCTACGCCCGGGTGTCCCCGGCGGACAAGCTGCGGGTGGTGACGGCCTTCCAGGCCAAGGGCCGCATCGTGGCGATGACCGGCGACGGCGTCAACGACGCCCCGGCGCTCAAGAAGTCGGACATCGGCGTGGCCATGGGCATCAACGGCACGGACGTGACCCGCGAGGCCGCGGCCATGACGCTGACCGATGACAACTTCGCCTCGATCGTGGCCGCGGTCGAGGAAGGCCGGGTGATCTTCGGCAACATCAAGAAGTACCTGATGTATCTGCTGTCCTCGAACATCGGCGAGCTGGGGCTGATGGTGGCGAGCTTCCTGGTGAATCTGCCGCTGCCGCTGACGGCGGTGCAGATCCTCTACGTCAACCTGGCCACGGACGGGCTGCCGGCCCTGGCGCTGGCGGTCGATCCCCACGACAAGGATCTGATGCAACGCCCACCCCGGGACCCGCGCACGGCCCTGTTCACCCGGCCGGTGGTGTCGCTGATGCTGATCGGCGGCCTCTGGTCGGCGTTGGTGAACACGGCCCTGTTCTCGTGGTCGATCCGCTCCGGCAGCAGCCCGGAGGACGCTCGCAGCCTGGTCTTCGTGGCGATCGTCCTGATCGAGTTCTTCAAGGCCTACAGCTTCCGCTCGGATCACCTTTCCATCGCCGTCGCCCCGTTCGCCAACAAGTGGCTGAACCTGGCGATCCTCTGGGAGCTGGCCCTGCTCGCCCTGGTCATCATGCTGCCCTTCTTCCACCGAGTCTTCGGCACCCGCAGCCTGGCCCCCGAAGAGCTGGCCCTGGTGCTCGGCCTGGCCGCAACGGTGATCCCGGTGCTCGAGCTAGGCAAGTGGCTGGTGCGGCGGGGGGCGCTGGGGAAGGTGATTTGAAGCGAATGGCACGTAGGCTGGGTTGGCCGTCCGCGGCGTAACCCAGCTCTCACCGATGCCGGGGAGCTGGGTTACGGCTGACGCCTAACCCAGCCTACCTGCTCGATCGTCTGGAGGCCACTGGCTACGGTGCTGTCTGAACGCCCTTGACATCCTCAATCGCAATGGCCTGGAGACGGACATCTTCATAGCCCTTGCGCTTGGCGACGAGGCGATAATCAAAGCCAATGCTGCGTCGTCCTCCGTTCAACTCGCGCACTTCAAATGAAGTGGCGGTTTGCTTCGCCACATACAGCCCATTGCAGTCGCCCTTGGGGGTCAGGAATACGAGGTAACCCTCGCCAATGTTCACGGTCTCGGCGAAGACTTCATCGATAGCAACGGCAGCGCGACCGTTCACCAGCGCCGCACGGCCGAAATCCTCAAACCAGTTCTCTGGACTCTCCATGCTATAAAGCTGCCGCGCACCATAGGATGCCGTCCTTACGACAGCTGACTTGCTTCCGGTTGCGACGAAGTTTCCCTCGACATGAAGTCGAGCGCTTGGTGTCGGCGTGCCGATGCCGACGTTGCCGCCTGGCGTGAGATTGAACGCGCGCGAGTTGCCGCCGTTGGCGTCGAGCGTAATCGTCTTGGAGTCTGTCCGGATACAGAAATAGCCCGCCGAATCCGGGGGACACAAGCCGTTGCTGGTATCGGTCGATCCCTTCGTTGACAAGTACGCGGCCACTCCTCCTGAAGTAATTGTCACACCGCGGTTCGCATTGGTGGCGGGGTCGTTGATTCTCACGCCGCCCTGTTCGACATGAAGTCTGGCGCTTGGGGCCGGCGTTCCGATTCCGACGTTGCCGCTTGGCGTGAGATTGAACGCGCGCGAGTTACCGCCATTGGCGTCGAGCGTGATCGCCTTGTAGTCTGTCCGGATACAGAGGTAGCCGACCGAGTCCGGAGGACACAGAGCATTGCTCGTATCGGCCGCGCCCTTCGTTGATAAGTATGCGGCCACTCCTCCTGAAGTAATGATCACGCCGCGGTTCACATTGCTTGCTGCATCGTTGATCCTCAGGCCACCTTGCTCGACGTGCAACTTATCCAATGGGTTCGGCGTGCCGATGCCCACAGCACTACTTGTAATGGTAACGTTCTGGGCGTCAACGTTTGTGGGAGCCAGCAGCAGGATGCCTAACAACAGGGACACTTCGATGTCCTTCCAGCTCATAACCTCTCCTTGTATGATCCTGCCAGCACCAGCGCCAACAGGGCAATCGAGATCGGCGCTTCCGTTCTTTGTATGGGTATGGGGGTCATGAGCGGCTCCTCGAGACACGAGGATCTTGGACTCACCCGTGCTGGACGAAGTCACGGGCCGCTAGCGCAGGGCCAGGGAGCCTGAACCGAGCGCCAGGGCAGCGGCGCCGGGAAGGGGCGCTGGTCGGTGCCTCACGCGCAGTCGAGGCGGCGGCTGTCCAGCGGCCGTGCCGGGCGCTCCGCAGCACGTTTCTACTGCTTAGCAGTTGCGCCATGGAAAGAGTGTAGCATTGCGCACGCCTCGTGCATACAGGGTTTCTTGGGTCTCGGCGGAGAACGGACGAGAGGCGCAGCAGACTATGGGGCGGCAGCTCCGGGGACCGCCGCTTTCGCGGTGCCAGCTCTCCCGGTGTCGTTCGAGGGCCGCGCCCGAGATCCACTGAGCTTCACCCCGCCATGGCCGATGACTCCGTCCTCGAGGAACTTCACTGCCATCGGGTGGAGCTCTACCGTGAGTGCGGCAACGACCCCCAGACCCTTTCTCGCTTCCTCCAGGAGAAGCAGCGCGCCTCGGGGCGGCCGGTACTACCGCCACCGCCTCACCCGCCGGTAGAACCTCAGCGGCTCCGCTGGGCTCGGCGCTGACCCCTGCGCCACGCCCGAGGTGCCAGGCACTTCGGGCAACGCTCCGAGGGGCGGCCTGGGGGCTGCGCGACGGCTTATACTTGCCCGCAATGGACATCAAGTCGCTGGCTCGCCAAGCCCTCAGCCTGCCGCCCAACGAGCGGGCCAGGCTGGCGCAGGAGCTCCTCGAGAGTCTCGATTCGCCCCCCGAGCGCAAGCTCGACCAGATCTGGCTCGATGAGGCCGAACACCGCGGCCGGCAGATCGACGACGGCTCGGTGGCGCTGGTCCCTGGAGACGAGGTGCTGCGCAAGGCCCAGGCGCTGTCGAAGTGAAGCACGCCTTCTACCCGGCGGAGGAGGCCGAGCACCTCAAGCCGCCCCGAAGTGCCAGCCATCTCGGACGCCGGCTCCAGCATGACGCAGGTCGCGCTCCCCAGCCTCATTGCCTCTTCGAGGCTGCCAGCAGGAGCTCCCTCGCCTCCGGCGGTGTGCACTCCTTCACCACATCGAGTGGAGTCTTTCCGCTGCGATCCGGCAGATCTGGATCGGCTCCATGCTCCAGCAACAAGCGAATCAAAGACGGCGCGGCACGTTGCTCGACAATGCTCCGACGTGTCTCAGCACTCCGGAAGAACAGCCAGAATCCTCCCGGCAATTGTTCGCATGCGAACACGGCGAGGTGGAGCGGCGAGAAGCCGTCCTGATCCGCTGCACTCACCTTCGCGCCCTTCGCCAGCAGCGCCTCCACGGCTCGTCGCCGCCCGAGCTCGACAGCCTCGTGGAGGGGCGGGTACATTCCCAGGTTGGGATCAGCGCCCAACTCCAACAGGCGAATGGCGGTGTCCTCATGGTTTGCGATGATCGCAAGCTCGAGCGGCGTAAAGCCCCAGTACGTCGTGGCGTTGAGTGCGGCCCCTTGCTCTGCCAACGCGACACACTCCGCGGTGCGCCCGCCGAACGCAGCCTCGTGCAGCTTTTCGCCGTGCAAGAGAGCAAGCGGGAATTCATCACCTGCCGCCGTGAGCGCCCAGCTGAGGTCTTTCGGCGTGGAGGTGAACCGATACCCAAACGGCAGCACGTCAGGAGGTATCGGTTTCGGCCACCTCGTCCAGCTGGATTCCAGGTCCCGATCGGAGTGGAGCAGGCGCACCGTGCCGCCATGCTCATAGCGATAGATGCCGCCCTCCAGCTTCGACTTCCGCGGCGCCAGGTTCCCGGCATGGCGGAACACGATCGAGCGGCCGTCGGCGGCGACTGCGAACGTCTTCTGAGTGAGACCTGCGCCGCCGAGGGTGGAGATGGCGTATTCGGGTCCGCCGGACCGCACGGTGCCCACATACACCTCTTTGCCTCTGGAGTCGTGATCGTAGATGTCGAACCGCTCCCACTTGTAGATGCCGAAGCCGCCGGTCACACGCTTGGCGACAAACACATCGGAGAGTCTCACCGGCGGCTCAGCCGCCCCGAGATCACAGGCCAGGAGCAGAACGAGGACCGAGCTGACGAGATGACGACGCTGGAGCCCCATGCCTCACCTCCCTTGCAGGAATCCAAGTCTCAGTGCGGTCTACACGGCTTCTTGCATCCAACGATCCTGGCCTGAGCAGCTACGGAGCCGCCCGCTGGAGGCCCCGCGTCATGCGCCACCGCTCCTGCTGCTCTCTCTCGTCGCGTGGCGCCCCAGTGGGGACGCCTCCGCTTGGAGCCGCGAGCTACCAGAAAACTGTCACTTCACCGCGGGCCCCAGGGGCAGGCCCTGGAGATTGCATCGACCGCCGGCGAGACAGCGCCGGGTGGGTCCTGGTTTGGGCGTCTGTGGCTGAGTCGCGGGTGACTCGCCAGCGGGCGTGCCGGGCTCTCTGGACCTGGCTTTTGCTACTTAGCAGTTGCACTGTATAGAGATTGTAACACGGTGCACCTTCCGGATGCGCAGACCAACTCTGGGCCTCAGCTCGGCGGGCAACGCCTGCGTCGCCCCTACGACAGAGGGGCGGCCCGGAGCAACTCCCTTCCCCCGGCCCGCTTGGGACTTGCGGAGCCAGGCTGCCTTCAGCCCTTCGCGCTCCGTCGTGCCCGTGCCTTTTTCGGGGCGGGAGCGGCGGCCGGGGCCGCGAGCATGCGACGCAGGTACTGGCCGGTGTAGCTCGCCTCGGCCTGGGCGACCTCCTCAGGGGTGCCCAGGGCCACCACCTGGCCGCCGTCGCGACCGCCCTCCGGACCGAGGTCGATCACCCAGTCGGCGGTCTTGATCACGTCCAGGTTGTGCTCGATCACCAGCACCGTGTTGCCCAGCTCCACCAGGCGGTGCAAGAGCGCGAGCAGCTTGCCGACGTCGTCGAAGTGCAGGCCGGTGGTGGGCTCATCGAGCAGGTAGAGCGTCTTGCCCGTCGAGCGCTTGCACAGCTCGCGGGAGAGCTTGACCCGCTGGGCCTCGCCGCCCGAGAGGGTGGTGGCCGGCTGGCCCAGGCGGATGTAACCGAGGCCCACCTCGTCCAAGGTGGAGAGAATGCGCTCCACCGCCGGGATCGCGGCGAAGAACTGGCGCGCCTGCTCCACCGGCAGGTCGAGGATCTCGGCGATGTTCAAGCCCTTGTAGCGCACCTGGAGGGTCTCGCGGTCGTAGCGCTTGCCGCCGCAGATCTCGCAGGTGACGTAGATGTCGGGCAGGAAGTGCATCTCGATCTTGATCTGCCCGTCGCCGCTGCACGCCTCGCAGCGCCCGCCTTTGACGTTGAACGAGAAGCGCCCCGGGCCGTAGCCGCGGGTGCGCGCCTCGGGCACCATCGCCATCAGCGAGCGGATGTGGTTGAAGACGTTGGTGTAGGTGGCCGGGTTGGAGCGCGGCGTGCGGCCGATCGGGCTCTGGTCGATGGCGATGATCTTGTCGAGCTGCTCGACGCCGGTGAGCCGGTCGTGCTCGCCCGGCTTGTCACTCGCCCGGTAGAAGTGTCGGGCCAGGGCCTTGTAGAGGATCTCGTTGATCAGCGTGCTCTTGCCCGAGCCGGAGACGCCGGTGACCACGGTGAAGGCGCCGATGGGGATCTCGACGTCGACGTTCCGCAGGTTGTTGTGGCGAGCCCCCACGATGGTCAGGGGCTTGCCGCGGCCGGCGCGGCGCTGGCCCGGCACTGCCACCGCCAGCTCGCCGCGCAGGTAGCGGCCGGTGAGCGAGGTCGGGTGGGCGGCGATCTGCTCCGGCGTGCCCTCGGCCACCGTCTCGCCGCCGTGCACCCCGGCGCCCGGGCCGAGGTCAATCACCCAGTCGGCGGAGCGGATGGTGTCCTCGTCGTGCTCGACCACCAGCACCGAGTTGCCCAGGTCGCGCATGCCCTGGAGGGTGTGGATGAGGCGGGCGTTGTCCTTCTGGTGCAGGCCGATCGAGGGCTCGTCGAGCACGTAGAGCACGCCCATCAGCTTCGAGCCGATCTGGGTGGCCAGGCGGATGCGCTGGCTCTCGCCTCCCGAGAGGGTGGCCGAGGAGCGTTCGAGGGTGAGGTAACCCACACCCACGTCGTCGAGGAAGGTCAGCCGGTCGCGGATCTCCTGCAGCACCTTGCCGGCGATCTTGGTCTCGCGCTCGGACATCTCGAGCCCGCCGATCCAGCCCTTGAGCTCGGCCACCGCGAGGTGCGACAGCTCGTCGATCGCCCGGCCGGCGAGCTTGACGGCCAGAGCCTCGGGCTTCAGGCGCCGGCCCTGGCAGGCGGGACAGACGTTGACCGACATGTACTTCTCGATCTCGGCCCGGGTGCCCGCGGACTCGCTCTCCCGGTAGCGCCGCTCCAGCAGAGGGATCACTCCCTCGTAGGTGCCGCGCCAGGTGTAGCTCGACTTCTTGCCCGAAAGCTCGAAGTTCATCTCGCGGTCCCCGGCGCCGTAGAGGATGGCCCGCTGCGCCACCTCGGGCAGCCGGTTCCACGGGGTCTTGAGCGAGAAGCCCAGCTCCTCGGCGAGGGTGCCGATGATGCGCATGCGCCAGGAGCGGGAGCCCTCCGGCCAGGGGGCGATGGCCCCGGCGTCGATCGAGCGCTCGGGGTCGGGGACGATCTTCTCCACGTCCACGCCCATCAGGGAGCCGAGGCCCGAGCAGGTGGGGCAAGCGCCGTAGGGGCTGTTGAAAGAGAACAGGCGAGGGGTGACCTCGGAGAGGCCGCTGCCGCACTCCGAGCAGGAGTAGTTCTGAGAGAGGGTCTCCTCCGGCGCGGCCTCGGGGGCGAGGACCACCAACCCCTCCCCCACCTTGAGGGCCGTCTCGAGCGAGTCGGCCAGCCGCTTCTCGATCCCCGGCTTGACCACCAGGCGGTCCACCACCACGTCGATGGTGTGCTTCTTCTGCTTGTCGAGGGCTGGCAGCTCGCCGCCCAGGTCGATCAGCTCGCCGTCCACCCGCGCCCGCACGAAGCCCTCGCGGGACATCTGGGCCAGCTGCTTCTTGTACTCCCCCTTCTTGCCCCGCACGAAGGGGCCGTAGAGCACCAGGCGGGTGCCTTCGGGCAGGGCCATGACCCGGTCGACCATCTGCTGCACGGTCTGGGGACGGATGATTTTGCCGCAGCTCGGACAGTGCGGCACGCCGACCGAGGCGAAAAGCAGGCGCAGGTAGTCGTGGATCTCGGTGACCGTGCCGACGGTGGAGCGGGGGTTCTTGGAGACCGACTTCTGCTCGATCGAGATGGCCGGGGACAGGCCCTCGATCGAGTCCACGTCCGGCTTCTCCATCTGCTCGAGGAACTGCCGGGCGTAGGCCGACAGAGACTCGACGTAGCGCCGCTGGCCCTCGGCGAAGAGAGTGTCGAAGGCCAGGGAGGACTTGCCCGACCCGGACACCCCGGTGATCACCACCAGGCGGTTTCTGGGGATCTCGAGGTGGAGGTTCTTGAGGTTGTGCTCGCGAGCGCCGCGGACGACGATCCAATCCATGGGACGGGGGACTGTAGCATAAACAAGGCGCAAGGGGCCCCCGGTCTCCCGGGGGCCTGGATGGTGCGAACCGCGCTCACGGAGGCGGCGCCGACCCCGGCACGGCCAGCTCCAGGGTCGAGAAGGGCTGGACCAGGCCGTCAACGCAAGAGCCCCGCGGAGGCTCGGCCCCCTGGCGGACCTGGCTGAAGACCCCGGGACCGGTACACAGCCGGTAAAGCCCCGGCTCGAGATCTCGCAGGTGGATCGACCCCTGGCCACCCAGCTGTCCCGGCTGTCCGTTGACCAGCGAGAGCATTGCGGCGTGGAGGAAAGCGTCGCCGTAGAGCAAGACAGTGCGCCCCAGGGCCTCCAGGCCCCGAGGCCCACCGGGTAGATGAAGCACCAGGTCTCCACCGTGATCGGACAGCTCGAGGACGATCGGCCGCGCCGGATCGGCCGCCATCCGTGCCAGCCGCGTCGCTTTGCCCGGGGCGGATACCACGAAGTAAAGCCAGGTGGCCGACCCTCGAACCGAAAGTCGAAAACTACCGTCCGGTCCAGACACGGCTTCTTCGCCCGAGGTACCTGCCGAGCTCAGGAGATCTGCGAAGGCGTGGATGCGGGCCCCGGCCACGGGGCCGGAGCCCCCGACCACCTGGCCCCGATAGCTGCGTTTGGCCCGCGCGATCAAGCGGACGGTCGAGCCCTCCCCTTGCTCGGCGAGGGTAACGAGCTGAGTGTCGCTTTCGAGGGCCGAGCTCTCCTTGCTGGCGGTGACGGTGGTGAGTCCAGGTGGCAGAGCGAGGACCTCGAACGAGCCATCCGCGGCTGTGCGGGAGCTGGCCCCCGGCAACCGGCCGAGCTTCTGGGACCGCTGGAAGGTCGTGACGCTCACCCAGGCGCCCTCGACTGGCTGCCCGTCTTCGGTGACCACCTCGCCCCGCAGTCGGGTCCCCGGCAACTCGATCTCCACCTCGGCGTAGGTCTTCCCCTGGCGCTTTCTGACCTCGACCTCTCCAACCAGCACTCCCGCCCAGTCGTCCCGATTCTCCACCCACTCCACCCACCAGGTCCCTTCCTCAGGGAGGTAGCCTTCGAACCGGCCTTCGAGGTCAACGGGAAGAGGGATCCTCTTCGAACCGTGTCGCCCGCCGAACCAAAAGGTGCCGGTGATGGGATCCTCCCCGATCACAGCCGTTCCCCGGACTTCGACCACGGGAACCTCGATCAGCTCACTCACGCTGCCCGCCGCGAGCGTGATCTGGCGCTCGGCCCAGCGCTCGTCACCGCTGCCCAAAACCCACAGGTGGTACTCCGCCGGTGCCAGATCCCGAGCCACCCACACACCCTCGGCATCCACCTTGCCGCGCTGTGTCCGCGTGGGTGCTCCCCGCGAACCGCGCCGGCGGTCGAGCAGGAGGGTCCAGGGTTCACCGTAAGGGTCCACGGGGGGCACCACGGCCACCGCGAGCTGGAGGGGCCGCCCGACCAGCAGCGGCCCGTCGAGCTGAGCCTCGAGCCCTTCGACCACCTCGATCGGCGCGACCTGCGCCGGAGCGTAACCCTCACACTCTGCCAGCAGTTCGTAGACACCGGCCGGCACACCGGCGATCTGGAAGAAGCCGCGAGCGTTGGTTGGGGCGACCAGGCCGAGGCTTTCAAGGCGCCGCCGAGTTGCCGGGTCGTCAGCTGCTTCGGCTGCGCTGAGGGAAAGGCGGAGCTGGCACTCACGAACGGCCACTCGGTCCTCACCGGCCTCTACGAAACCGGAAACCGACGCTCCGGCCGCCAGCTCGATCTGCCCCAATTCCAGGTGCCCTCCGGGTGGGATCGTCTGCTCCCAACGGTAATGAGGCACGAGGCCGGGACTGCGCAGGTGAAGGTCGACCTTCCCGGCAGGAACTTCACAGTCGAAGCGGCCCTGGGAGACGGCGCAACGCACTTCGCCTTCTAGGGGGGGAGGGGTCTCGCTCGCCCCCAAGTGGGCAAAACGAGCCTCCAACTGGAGCGCAGCGCGAGGACCGTGAGGTTCGCGAACTTCGCCGCTGACCGTTCCCGTCGGAAAGCAACGCATGGTGATGGGCTCAGACCGCTGCAGGGCGGCGGCAGGAACCGTCACGGGCGGTGACCAACACCCGAACCCGGACAGAGTGAGGACCCAGCCGACGTTGTTCGCCAACGGGAGGAGCGTTTCGGCGCCAAACCCGACCGGGCGCCTGACCGCTTCGGTTTGCCCGGCGGCCGGCACAGCTGTAACCTCAAGCGGTGTTTCCGTAGGCCGAGCGCTCTGCCCTACAAGCTCCACGCGCACCGGGATGTTGACGGTTCGAGCGCCCGGCGCCGCGAGCCCACTCGCTAAGAGGACAACCAGCAAAGCGCGGAAGAGCACGCTAGGTCTCCGCTATCCGTAGAACCCGAGAGCCGTTCAGGCAGGACAGAATGGAGCGCTCTCTGGGCGATCCACCAGGTCGGCGAGATGGATGGTCTCTCGATCCACGGGAGTTGCAGGTTCAGCCGGATCCAGCGACACGAGGATGCAGCGGTCATAGGACTCCTGGCAGTAGCCCCACTGGTCGAAGTAGCAGTTGGCGGCACCGCCGGCACCGACGACCCGGCAGTCCTCCACCGGTACGCAGATGTCCTGATTGCAGACCCAGCGCACCCCGCCGCATCGTGCGCACCACGCCGCTTCGGCTTGCACTGCGGTCAAGGCCGCGAGTATGGTGCCCATCAACCAATGCCTAGCCCTCATGGCATTCCTCCTGTTAAGCGAAGATGACGGTACGACAGTTCACGGGCAGCGGTCAAGGCCGGGATCAGCCGGCACCATGCTCTGGTGATCCCGTACCCCGGGCCCCAGATAACTAAGCTCGACGAACTCTTGGGCCGCCGGCTCGAAACTGGTTGCCGAAGCTCCAAAGATGAACAGGCCCCCGGTCTCCCGGGGGCCTGGATGGTGCGCGGAGCTGGAACGGGCCTAGCCGTCGGCGTTGGGACGGTCGCGCTGGGGGCGCTTAGCAGGGGGCTCCGGGCGGTCGCCGGTGGGGCCGGGGCCGCCGGTCGGCCCTTCGTCCTGGCCGCGCTGGCGCAGGATCTCCAGCAGCCGCTCGGTCGAGGGCGTGCGCAGCGAGCGGCGCAGGTTCTCGTAGGCGGCCTCGGAGAAGACCAGGTCCTTCACCAACACCGAGCCGGTGAACGTGCCGGCCGAGCCGTCGCTGCCGAAGGTGAAGCGGAACAGGTCCACGGGCTCGATCTCGTTGCCGAAGCGCTCGTTGATCGCCGCGATGAACTCGTTGGCAGTGAAAGCGTAGCCGAAGGGCGTGGGGTGCACGCCGTCATAGGAGAAGATGCCGCCGGTCAGGAAGGCCGAGCTGAACTCGATGCCGGCGATCTCCAGACCCTCCGCAGCGATCTCGTTGAACGCCCCGTTCATGTCCACCAGGGCCGCGCCTGCTTCCGAGGCCACGCGACGGATCACGTCGTTGTAGGCCGCCACCCGGGAGGAGAGCATCGCCAGCTCGTTGCCGTCGAGCACGAACTGCGTGCTCAGTGCCATGCCCGTACCACCAGGGATCCCGAGGGGAATACCGATGCCGCGAGAGAGGGGTCCGGAAGCGGTCAACAGCACTCGATCGGTCAGAGCCAGGGGGCCGTTGGGACCGAGCAGCGGCACCGGCTGACCGTTCACCAGCACCGGCATGTTGGTGGTCGGGTTGACCACCACCGGCGGGATGGTGGTGACGAAGGGGATGACCGTGACATTGGGGATGTTGGCGATCGCCAGGTTGGCGCCGGCGGCCCGGATCGGGCTCACGATCGAGCGCAGCTGCTGCTCGAACTGCGCCACCGGGGTCAGCGTCACGCCCTCGATCACGATACCGCTGGTGGCGGCGCCGAGCACGTCGTTGTTGCCGATCCACAGGGTGACGAAGGTCGGCCGCAGCAACAACGCTTGCTGCAGCGCCGAAGCGTTGCCGAAGCCGGGCGGTCGCAGGATCAGGTCCACCAGGCCGTTGCCGGTCGGGTTGTTGAGCACGTCGCGAACCCGGAAACCCGGCACGGCCAGGTTGTCGTAAGGCCGCTGCAAGCCCAGGTTCTGGGGCAGGCCGTTGGTGCTGGACTTGGGGGCGATGATCAGCGGGCGCAAGCTGACCAGGTCGAGCAAGGGGGGGATGCCGGGCGTGCCCACCAGCGGCTGCTGGAAGTCGGCACGGCCGCCGGCCTGGGTATTGATCAGGGCCGGGTAGCTGTTGCGTTGCACCTCGTTGATCAGGCCGCCGCTCATGAAGGCGGCGGTCAAGCTGTCGCCCAGGGCGACGTAGCGAGTGAAGTCGGCACCCTGGCCGAGGGCCGGGGAAACGGCGAGGGCTGCCACCGCCACAGCGATAGCGAGCCGGCGAATCGTGCGTTGATTCAACATGGCAGCTCCTTCTTCGAGTCGTTTCGAGCGCGGCATCAGAAGCTGGCGGTCAGACCGAGCAGCCAGGCGTTCGATTCATAGGTACCGTAGAAACGGTCGATGTTGGTGCGGGTGGTGCGCTCGTCGAACTGGAGATACATGATCGCACCGTCGAAACTGAAGCGGTTGCCCTTGTGGCCGTAGCCGATGGTCACACCGTTGCGGTTGGCGTCGGGCAGCAGGGGGCTGACGGTCTCCTCCGGCTGGGGAGTCTCGTCGTAGACGTAGCCGAGACGCAGCTGGCCGGTGCTCGAAAGGTCCCAACGGAAGCCGATGCGGTAGTTGTAGGCATCCTCCCAGTTTTCGGGCAGGGTGCTCGAGAGCGTCGGGTTCTCGGTGAACACGATCGCCACCTCGTCGAAGCTCGACCAGCCGGTCCAGTTGGCATCGACCTCGAGCAGCATCGACGGCGACAGCGCGATCGCCACGCCGAAGCTCGCCATGTCGGGAAACTCCACCGAGGTCTCGATCGGCAGGTCCCGGCCGAAGGGCAAGGCCGCCGCCACCGCGCCGTCGAACTGCGGGAAGCCGGTCGCTACCTGGGTCAGCCGGCCGTCGCCCTCGAAGTCGACCTTGATCTTCGAACGGTACGACAGGCCCCAGGAGAAGCTGCTGTTGTACTTGTGCAGCACTCCCAGGTTGAAGCCGTAGCCCTCGTTGAGGTCGCTCTCGAGGTGAACCTCGGCGATCTCGGAGGCGCGCTGCAAGAAGGGGTTGATGCGGGCGGCGCGGCGATCGAGCTCGACCTTGGCCAGACGGCCGACGGCGGACAGGCCGATGCCGAAGGTCGGCGTGACCTGGTAGGCGAGGGTCGGCGCCAGGTCGTAGGTGGTCAGCTCGGCGCGGGTCGAGAGGAAACGGCCCGCCCAGTCGTCCGGGTTGTCCCATTCGGTCACCAGGCCGAAGGGGTTGTTGAAGCTGAAACCGAAGGTCATCCGCTGACCGATCGGCTGCACGTAGTAGATGTGGCTGGGGGTGACGAGGTTGCTGGCCTGCTCGCCGGTGACGCTGGCACCGGGAGTGGGGTTCAAGCCCTCGAACTGCGAGTCGCCGAGGGAGATCAACGTGGTGCCGACCTGGATCGAACGCTCACGCTGGAAGGCGAGACCTCCGACGTTGTGAAACAGGGCCGAGCCGTCATCCGCCTGCGCCGTGAAGGCGCCGGCCATCCCCATGGCCTTGGATCCCTGCTCGAAAATGCCGAAGCCTGCAGCCATGGCCGGCGTGGCGGCCATGGTGAAAGCGATGGCGAGAATGAGAGCGGCAAAGCGAGTCGAACCGCCTCTGGACATCCCGATCCTCCCTTCGAAGGAAATTGCGCTTGTTGAATCGCTGTCGAAACCGATGGAAAATCCTGGAAAGCCAGCGTATTCCATGGGTTGGGGCCTGTCAACGCCGCTACGGAGGGGGCCTCCCTGCTAGAGTAGCCACCTCGGGAAGGAGCATCCGACTATGAGCCTCCAGGAGGAATTCGCCAACCGTGTCCAGGCGGAGACGCACGCCAAGCTGCAGGAGTACCTGCGCGAGCTGTTCGACGACGCCTACCAGGACACCGACACCCACCACTTCTACCTCCGCTACGGCACCACCGTGCTCGAGATCTCGAACGAGCCCTATGGGCCCGAGGACTCGGTGGTGACCATCATGGCTTACTGCGTCCAGGGGGTGACCCTGGAAAAGAGCCTGCTGCTGACCCTGCTCGAGCTCAACCACGACCTCGCCTTCGGCGCCTTCTCCGTGGTCGGTCACGACGTCTTCTTCTCCCACTCTCTGTTCGGCCGCACCCTCTGCCGCGACAATCTCTTGAACGCCATCTCCGCCGTGGCCAACTTCGCCGACGATTACGACGACCGCATCTCCGCCCGCTACGGCGGCCAGACCGCCCTCGACCGCATCCGGGACACCGGCGGCCTGAAACGCCGCAGCGCCCGCCAGCCGGAAGCCACCCGTTGAGCCAGCCCGCCCACCGCCCACTCGCCAGCAACCGCAAGGCGCTCCACGACTACCACATCCTCGAGCGCTACGAAGCGGGCATGGCCCTGACCGGTACCGAGGTCAAGGCCATGCGCATGGGCAAGGTCCAGCTCAAGGACAGCCACGTCGAGATCCGCGAGGGCGAGGCCTGGCTGATGGGCGCCCACGTCAGTCCCTACAGCCATGGCAACCGGGAGAACCACGATCCCGAGCGGCCCCGCAGGCTGCTCTTGAGCCGCCGGGAGATCGATCGCCTGTTCGGCCGCACCCAGGCCAAGGGCACCACCATCGTGCCCCTCGAGGTCTACTTGAAGGGCAACCGGATCAAGGTCGAGGTGGCCCTGGCCCAGGGCAAGCGGGAGTACGACAAGCGCCAGGCCGAGCGGGAAAAGGAGCTCGACCGCGAGATGCGCGAAGCCCTGGTTGCCCGCCAGGGGCGGTGAGGCCCTCTCACGGCCCCTCGCGCGCCACCGACAGCACGTAGGCCACCAGGTCCCAGGTCTCGCCGTCATCGAGGAGCTTCCACCCCGCCATGGCGGTGTTGGGCTTGCCTTCCCGGATGATCCAGAACACCCGCCGCGCCGAGGTCCGCTGGCGCCAGAGGCCGTCGGTGAAATCGGCCGGCCGGCTCGACAGGGCCTGGCGAGGCCCGCGCCCGTCGGCCCGCTCGCCATGGCAGAGGGCGCAGTGCCGTCGATACAGCTCGCGCCCCCGAGCACGCGCCTCGGCCGAGCCGAGGCGGGCGCGGGGCACCTCCAGCCGGCGATAGGGGGCCGGCAGGTCATTCGGCGGGCAGGCCGAGAGGGCGGCGCAACACGCGAGCAGCAGGGCTGACCTGAGCGGCCGGGTCCGACGTGGCGACACGGTCTTGGCTCCTCGGGACGAAACGATGCCCCATCCGGGCTGCCTCGACGACCACCTCCTCCACCAGCCGGGGCAGCTGGCCGGCCACTGCCGGAGAGCAGCCCACCCCCCACTCCAGGCTCTCGGGCACCAGTCCGAGCAGGGTGAGCCGGCGGGGCGAGCGGTCGAGCCAGGCGAGGCCGTCGAGCAGGTCGGTGACTCCGATCTGGTGCACCGAGAGGCGGTCCCGCGCCGCTGGCGCCACCTCCTCACCCCGCAAGCGCACCAGGGTCCCGGCAGGGTCCTCGGTGCGGATGGCGTCGACCAAGATCACCGCCTCGGCCCCTTCGAAGCAATGCATCAAGCTCAGCCCGAGAGTGCCGCCGTCGAGAACTTCGACCCCCTCCGGGGCGTGGTAGCGGCGGCCCAGCTCCTCGACCGCGGCGACGCCGAGGCCGTCGTCGGCGGCGAGCAGGTTACCCAGACCGAGCACCAGCAGCTTGCCCACCTCAACCTCCCTCGGCGGTGTTGCGATCGACGAAGCGATAGCCCGAGTAGACCAGATCTTCACGTGGCACGAATTTGTAGCCGGTGAAGATCGACTCCATCGTCCCCGTCGGCTCGACCACCGACATCAAGGTCGCGCTCCACACGTGGTGAGCGGCGAAACCGATCAACAACCACATCACGATGTGGTGGATGTAGCGCGCCAGCTGGAGACCACCGAAGAGCGGCACCAGGAAGTCGAAGGCCCGCAGCGGCGAGTCGACGTGGGCGCTCGCCGCGTAGATCGCGAGGCCGGTGGCGATCTGCAGCAGGAAGAGCAGGAACACCAGGCTATAGATCAACCCGGCGAGCGGGTTGTGACCGATGAATCCCGGTGGCTTGCGCTGGGCGAAGGTGTAGAAGCGCAGCGTCGGCAGGAGACCGCGCCAGCGGCGCTTGCGCACGGGGATGAACTTGTCCCAGTGGGCGTACTTGTTGCCCAGGAACATCCACAGCACGCGCGCGAGCACCGAGAGCGTGAACACGATCGCGGCGTAGAAGTGCACCAGCTTGACCACGCCCATCACGAAGCGCTGGTTCGCCGGGCCGGCGGCGATCAGAAAGGGATAGCCGAGGTACACACCGGTGACGGCGAGCACCACGATGGAGAACACGTTGAGCCAATGCGTGACGCGGACCGGCCACTCCCACACGTACACCCGCACCACGTTGGAGCCGGCCGGGAGCGGCGGCGAGGAGGCGGCTGTCTGGCTCATTGCACCCTCACTTGCGCCACCGATCGGCGCTGGGCATCGACCACGTGGACGCCACAGGCCATGCACGGGTCGAAGGAGTGGACGGTGCGCAGGATCTCGACCGGCTTCTCAGGATCGGCCACCGGATTGCCGAGCAGAGCCTGCTCGTAGGGGCCGCGCTGCCCGGCGGCGTCGCGCGGGCCAGCGTTCCAGGTCGAGGGGACGATGCACTGGTAGTTGGCGATGGTGCCGTCCGTGATGTGGACCCAGTGCCCGAGGGCACCGCGCGGAGCCTCGTGGAAACCGGCACCGGTGGCGTCGGCGGGCCAGTCGTCGGGATGCCACTTGGAGTTGTCGTGGATGCGCAGGTCGCCGCGGTCCATGTTGTCGGCCAGCTCGTCCACCCAGCCGGCGATGCGCTCGACCAGCACCAGGCTCTCGATGCCGCGGGCGGCGACCCGGCCAAGGGTCGAGAACAGGGCCTCCGGGCCGACACCGAGCTGGGAGAGCACGCTGCCCACCAGCTCTCGCACCCGCGGATGGCCGGAGGCGTAGGCCACCAGCATACGGGAGAGGGGGCCGACCTCCATCGGCTTGCCGTCGTAGCGGGGCGACTTGAGCCAGCTGTACTTGCCGTCGGTGTGGAGCCGCTCGTAAGGGGGCTCCGGGCCGGTGTAGGTCGGCTGGGTCTCGCCCTGGAACGGATGCAGGCCCTGCCCGTCACCACCGGAGTACTGGTACCAGGAATGAGTGACCTGTTCGGTGATCTTCGCGGGATCGAAGCGATCGACCTTCGACAGGTCCTTGCCCCAGATCACTCCCGAGGGCAGGTAGAGGCTCGGGGCCTTGCCGTCGCTCTCCGGAAAGTCGCCGTAGACCAGGTAGTTGCCCACCCCGGCGCCGTAGCCGGCCCAGTCCTTGTAGAACGAGGCCACGGCCAGCAGGTCCGGGATGTAGACCTTGGCCACGAAGTCCCGCGCCTCGGCGATCAGCTTGCGCATGGTCTCGAGTGAGGTGACGTTGAGCGAGGCCTGGCGGTCGGGGTCGACCGGTGTCGCCATGCCGCCGACCAGGAAGCTCTGGAGGTGCGGGTTCTTGCCGCCCAGGACAGCGTGGATCTTGATGAACTCGCGCTGCCAGTCGAGAGCTTCGAGGTAGTGGGCCACCGCCATCAGATTCGCCTCGGGGGGCAGCCGGTAGGAGGGGTGGCCCCAGTAGGCGTTGGCGAAGGGGCCGAGCTGGCCACGAGCGACGAACTCGGCGAGCCGGTCCTTGACGCCAGTGAAGTACTTCGTGCTCGACAGGGGCCAGTCCGAGATCGACTCGGCCAGCCGCGAGGTCGCGGCCGGGTCGGCGGCCAGGGCGGAGACCACGTCCACCCAGTCGAGGGCGTGCAGGTGGTAGAAGTGCACCACGTGGTCCTGGACGTTCTGGGCGGCCATGATCAGGTTGCGCAGCACCCGGGCGTTGGGCGGCGGCTCGGCGCCGATGGCGTTCTCGACCGCGCGGATCGAGGCGATGGCGTGCACCGTGGTGCACACGCCGCAGATGCGCTGGGTGAAGGCCCAGGCGTCGCGCGGGTCACGTCCCTTCAAGATCAGCTCGATGCCGCGGAACATGGTCGAGGACGACCAGGCGTCGCGCACCTCGCCGCCGTCCACCTCGGCCTCGATCCGCAGGTGACCCTCGATGCGGGTGACCGGATCGACCACGACGTGGGTCATGACGCTCCTCCTTTCGGCGCCTCGGCTTCGGTCTCAGAGCGGCTCTGGGCCCAACGTTTGCCGATCTGCACCAGGGTGTGGGCGGCGAAGCCGGTGGCCACGGCGGCGGTGGCCCAGAGGCCGACCTGGTCGACGTTCGAGTGCAGGCCCGCTCCCGGGATGCCGGGCAGGTGGGCATAGAACGGCGTCATGCGGTCCCAGAAGTCGGGCTCGGCGCAGCCGATGCACGGATGCCCGCAGCCGATCGGCCAGTTGGTGCCGCCGTTCCAGCCCACGTTCGGGCAGTTCTGGTAGGACACCGGCCCTTTGCACCCCATCTTGTAGAGGCAGTAGCCGGTGCGGTGGCCCTCGTCGCCCCAGTTCTCGACGTACTGGCCGGCGTCGAAGTGGGCGCGCCGCTCGCAATTGTCGTGAATGCTCTTGCCGTAGGCGAAGGTGGGGCGGCGGTACGCGTCGAGGGGGGGCCAGCGGTGGAAGGTCAGGTAGTAGACGATCAGGGCGGTCAGGTTCTCGGCGTTGGCCGGGCAAGCGGGCAGGTTGATCAAGTTCTTCGCCTCCGGCACGGCGTCGGCCACGCCCAGGGCCCCGGTGGGGTTGGGCGCCGCCGCCGGCAGACCGCCGAAGGCCGCGCAGGTGCCGATGGCGATGGTCGCCGCGGCCTTGCCGCAGACCTCCTGGGCGATCGCCAGCGCCGACCTGCCGCCGATGGTGCAGTAGGCCCCGCCGGCTCCGGTGGGGATCGAGCCCTCCACCACCGCCAGGTAGCTGCCGGGCTTGTTGGCCACGGTGCCCCGGAGGTTGGCCTCGGCCTGGTGGCCGGCCGCGGCCATGATCGTCTCGTGGTAGTCGACGGAGAGCACGTCGAGCACGATGTCGGCCACCGTGGGCCGGCCCGCGCGCAGGAAGGACTCGGTGTTGCCGCAGCAATCCTGGAACTCCAGCCAGACCAGGATCGGCTTCTCGTTGCTCTCGATCGCCTTGGCGATGGCGCCGCCCACGGAGCTGGGCAGCGCCAGGGCGGAAGCCATGACGCTGCAGAAGCCCAGGAACTCCCGCCGCGACACCCCACGCCGCTCGAGCTCGAGAGAGAGCCAGCTCGGGGATCGGTTCATGTGACACCTCCAGGTTTCCGCCAGTCTGGCCTTCGCGGCAAGCCTCGGCGACCTCCCGGGGGGTGGGGGCTCCCACCCCGCGCCGCGGGCCGGGGTGGGCGGGCTACAATGCCCCATCGTGCGGAGAGCCTTGGTGGCCTGTGCCCTGTGGCTGGCGGCGGCGTTGCCGGCCGCGGCGGCGGAGATCCAGGCCGTCCAGACCACGGTCGAGGGGGAGCAGGTGCTGCTCTCCTTCACCCTCGAAGGGGCCTTCGACGATCCCCTCGTCGCCCGCCTCGAGAGCGGCCTGCCGACCGAGATCCGCTACCGCTTCCTGCTCCAGCGGGACCGCAAGCGGTGGTTCGACGCCGACCTCGACGAGGCCACCTTGACCGTGGTGGCGATGTACGACGCGCTGCGCCGCGAGTACCTGGTCAACGTCAAGCTCGACGGCAAGCTGCTCGAGAGCCGCACGGTCGAAGGGCTCGACGAGCTGGCCCGGGTGATGACCCGCATGGAGCGCCTGGCGATCTTCCCCCTGCGGCCGTCGAGCGACCGGCGGCGCCTGCTGGTGCGGGTGCGGGCCGAGCTGGGCCACAAGAACCTGCTCGGCTTCATCCCCACCCAGATCACCACCGACTGGGTCGAGTCGCCGAAGTTCCGGCGGCCGGCGGAGCCTTCCCCGTGAGCGAGGAAATCCCGGCGCCCTCTCCGGCCGAGCGGCATCGGCGCAGCAACCGGCTGATCCTCGCCGGCTTGAGCCTGCTCCTGGTGGTCTTCACCGCCGCCTTCTACCTGCTCCAGAGAGGACGCGACCTGCCGGCGGCCCTGGTCACCAACCGGGTGCTGCTCTTCGTCCTCTGGTACGTCAACGTCGTCCTGATCCTCATCATCCTCTTCGTCCTGCTGCGCAACTCCCTCCGGCTGCTGCTCGAGCGCCACCACCGGATCCTCGGCTCCCAGTTCAAAACCAAGCTGGTCGCCACCTACATCGGGCTGTCGCTGATCCCCGTGCTGTTGCTCTTCGTGATCTCCCAGCAGCTGCTGCGCGGCTCCATCGACCGCTGGTTCTCGACCCCGATCGAACGCATCCTGCCCCTGGGCTCGAAGGTGGCCCAGCGGCTGGTGGTGGAGCTCGAGGAAGCGAGCGCTCGCGACGCCGCCGCGGTTTTGGGCGAGGTGGTTCGCACCGGTGGGGCCGGCCCGGAGGCCCGGCGTGGCCTGCCCCGGCGGCTGTCCGGCTGGCTGCGGGAGCGCGGCCTCGACTACCTGGCGGTCTTCGAGGGCACCGAGTTCGTGCAAGGCACCATCGGCGAGAAGCTGGCGGACCTGCCCGATCCCGCCCGCACCGTGCTGCGCGAGGCGGTCGCCCAGGGCATGGCCCGCGGGCAGTCCACCCTGCCCTCGGGGGCCTTGTTGGTGGTGGCGGCCCGCCGGGACGCCGCGGCAGGCGAGGCGCCGGTGGTGGTGGTGACCGGGCGCCTGCTCGAGGCCGAGCTGGCCGGCTCGGCGCGGCAGCTGATCGACGCCGCCCAGGCCTTTCGCCAGCTCGAGGTCCAGCGCGACGACCTGAAGGCCAGCTACCTGCTGATCTTCCTGATGATGACGCTGCTGATCCTGCTCGCCTCCTCGTGGGTGGGGCTCTACCTGGCGCGGCGGGTGACGGTGCCGATCCAGGCCCTGGCCGAGGGCACCCGGCGGATCACCAGCGGCGACCTCGACCACCGGGTGGAGGCAGCGGCGGACGACGAGCTGGGGGTGCTGGTTTCCTCCTTCAACCAGATGACCAGCGAGCTGGCCGCGAGCAAGACCCAGCTCGAGACCAGCAACCGGGAGCTGGTGACCGCCAACCAGCGGCTGGGTACCGAGCGGGCCCTGATCGCCGCGGTGCTCGAGAACGTCACCGCGGGCGTGGTCTCGATCGACGCCGACGGCCGCATCTTCACCTGCAACCGCGCGGCCCTCGCCATGCTGCGGCAAAGGGAGGCCGAGGTGCTCGGCCGTCCCCTCGCCGAGGCCTGGAGCGATCCGGAGCGGCGCAAGCTCGCGGCGCTGGTGGCGGGTGCCGCGCCCGCGCGGGGCCGGATGGTGCGCGAGGTGCAGATGATCCTCGACTCCGACTGGCGCACCTTCGAGGTCAAGCTCACGCGCATGACCTCGGCCGCCGAGGGGGGGCCGGTGGCGGTGCTGGTGCTCGAGGAGCTGACCGAGCTGATCCAGGCCCAGCAGGTCGCGGCCTGGCAGGAGGCGGCGCGACGCATCGCCCACGAGATCAAGAACCCCCTGACCCCGATCCAGCTCGCCGCCGAGCGGCTGCTGGCCAAGTGGCAGCGGGGCGACGCCGACGTCGGCCAGGCGCTCGAGGACGGGGTGGAGATCATCGTGCGCGAGGTGCGCACCATGCAGGGCATGGTCGACGAGTTCTCGCGCTACGCCCGCATGCCCCGGCCCCAGCCGGTGCCGATCGAAGTCGCCTCGCTGGTCGGCGAGGTGGTGCACCTCTACCGGGACATCAAGCCGGGCGTGGCGGTGCGCGGCTCGGTGGCGCCCGAGGTCGGCGAGGTGCAGCTCGACCCGGAGCAGATCCGCCGCGCCCTGATCAACCTGATCGACAACGCGATCGAGGCCACGGACGCTCCCGGCACCGTCGAGGTGGCGGCACGCAAGGACAACGGCCACCTGGTGATCGACGTCGCCGACCAGGGCCGGGGCATCCCCGCCGAGGCGCGGGAGAAGCTCTTCCTCCCCTATTTCTCCACCAAAGGCCGCGGCACCGGCCTCGGCCTCGCCATCGTCCACCGCATCGTCACCGACCACCACGGCCGCGTCACCGTCGAGGACAACCTGCCCCAGGGCACGATCTTCTCGATCGAGCTGCCGGCGGAGTAGAGGCGAGCGGATACAATGCCGCCATCATGAGCTCCCCCCGCGAGACCATCGAAGCCGACTTGAAGACCGCCATGAAGGCCGGGGAGAAGGAGCGCCTCGGCACCTTGCGCATGCTCTTGACCGAGATCAAGAACGACAAGATCGCCACCGGCAAGGAGGTGGACGAGGCGCGCTTCGCGGCCCTGGTGAGAAAGGCGATCAAGCAGCGGCACGAGGCCGCCGCGCAGTTTGCCGCCGGTGGCCGGGCCGAGAGCGCCGCCAAGGAGCAACGGGAGGCGGAGATCCTCGGCGCCTACCTGCCCAAGGCGGTCGACGAGGGCGAGCTGCGGGAGGCGATCCGCGGCTTCCTCACCGCCCAGGGCCTCACCGGCCCGGCCGCGATCGGGCCGGTGATGAAGGAGATGCTGGCCCGCTTCGGCACCGCGGCCGACGGCGCCACCATCAATCGCCTGGCCCGCGAGGAGCTGGCCTCCCGCTAGATGCTCACCGGATGATCATCCAACGAGCGGTGGTGGGCACCGCCGGCCACATCGACCACGGCAAGACCCGCCTGGTCGAGGCCTTGACCGGCATCGACTGTGATCGCTGGGCCGAGGAGAAGGCCCGCGGCATCACCATCGACCTCGGTTTCGCCCACCTCCACGAGGACGACCTCCAGCTCGGCTTCGTCGACGTCCCCGGGCACGAGCGCTTCCTGGCCAACGCCCTGGCCGGCCTGGGGGGCATCCGCATCTTGCTGCTGGTGGTCTCGGCGGAGGAGGGGGTCAAGCCTCAGACCCGCGAGCACCTGGCGATCGCCAGCCTGCTCGGCATCCCCAGCGGGCTGGTCGCCCTGACCAAGGTGGACCTGGTCGAGCCCGACCTGGCCGAGCTGGCGGCCCTGGAGATCGAGGAGCTGCTCAGCTCGACCCCCTTCGCCGGGGCCGAGATCGTGCCGGTTTCGAGCGCCACCGGCGAGGGCATCCCGGCGCTCAAGACGAAGCTCCTGGCCCTCGCCCGGGCCCACGCCGTCCAGGCCGACCCGGCGGCCCCCGCGCGGCTGCCGGTGGACCGCGCCTTCCTGCTCAAGGGGCTGGGCCTCGCCGTCACCGGCACCCTCGCCTCCGGAGTGATCGCCGTGGGCGACGAGCTCGAGCTGCTGCCCGCCGGCCAGCGAGCCAAGGTGCGCAGCATCCAGGTCCACGGCGAGGGCCGAGAACAGGCGTTCGCCGGCGAGCGCACCTCGGTGCGCCTGGCCGGCCTGGAGCTGGCGGACACCGGCCGGGGCACCGAGCTGGCGACGCCCGGGGCCTTCGCGGCCTCGCGCACCCTGGCCGCCCGGATCACCCTGCTGCCGGACGCCCCGCGGGCCTTGACCGGCTTCCAGCCGGTGCGCGTCCACCTCCACACCAGCGAGGCCCTGGGCCGCATGCGGCCCCTCGACCGGCCCTCGCTGGCGCCGGGAGAGACCGGGATCGTCGAGCTGCGCCTCGCCCAGCCCCTGATCGCCGCCCGCGGCGACCGGCTGGTGCTGCGCCGCCCCTCCCCGGCGGCGACCGTCGGCGGCGGCGAGGTGATCGACCCCGCCTGGCCCCGCCGCCGCGGGCGGGCCCTGGCCGCGGCCTTGGCCGCCTTCGCGGCCGGACCGACCGAGACCCTGCTGCTGTGGATCGGCGAGGCCGGTGCCGCCGGTGCCACCGCGGAAGAGCTGGCCGGCCGCCTGGGTGGCAGCCGCGCGGTGGCGGCCAGGGCTTTGACCGCCCTGGCCAAGGACCAGCGCATCCTCGAAGCCACGCCCCCGAACGCCAGCCAGCCGCGCTACCTGCTACCCGAGGCCTACCGCCGGGTGATCCGCCGCGCCGAGAAGGTGCTCGCGGAGCACTTCCGGCGCGACCACCTCTCCCCCGGGCTGGCCAAGGCCGAGGCGGTCGAGAGGATCTTCCCGGGGCGCTCGGCGGCCCTGGCCGAGGTCTACCTCTCCTGGCTGGCGGCGCAGAAGAAGATCGCCGTCGAGGGGGGCCGCATCACCTCGCCCGGGCGCCGCCCGGACCTTTCCGGCGAAGAGTCGGCCCTGGAGACCAAGGTCCTCGCCCGCTTCGAGGCTGCCGGCCTGACCCCTCCCTCCCCTGCCGAGCTACGCGACGAGCTCAAGGCCAAGCCGCAGATCCTCGACGGTGTGATGCGCCACCTCGTCGACAAGGGCAAGCTGGTGCGCCTCGGGGGAGGGCTGATGATCGCCGCCGGCGCCGTCGCCGGGCTCAAGCGGGACCTCGCCGGCACCGGCTGGCAGCGCTTCGGCGTGCCGACCTTCAAGGACCGCTTCGGCCTGTCCCGCAAGTGGGCCATCCCTCTGCTCGAGTACCTGGACGGCATCGGCGCCACCCGTCGCGTGGGCGACGAGCGCCTGCTGGTGCCGAGCCGCCTCACCAAAGAGGAACAGCCATGAGATCGATCGCCATCCTGGGCGCCTCGCCCCAGCGCTCGAAGTTCGGCAACAAGGCCGTCCGCGCCTACCTCGCCGGCGGCTGGCAGGTTCTTCCGGTGAATCCCGCGGGCGCCGCCATCGAGGGTCAGCCGTCCTTCAAGAGCCTCGCCGACCTGCCCGTGACACCGGACCGCCTGAGCGTCTACCTGCCGCCACCGGTGACGCTCGCGCTGCTGCCGGCGATGCTCGCCTCCGGGGCCAGCCAGGTCTTCTTCAACCCAGGCTCCGCCGACGACGCGGTGCACCGGCGTGCCCGTGAGCTCGGCCTGCCCTTCGTCGACGCCTGCAGCATCGTCGACATCGGCTTTTCCCCCAGCCAGTTTCCCTAGAGTCGTCGTCCCCGACGACGCGCTTCCCGCCACGCGGAATTCGTTGTCCCCCTGGAGGGGGTCGACAGAATCTTTCAAGGAAAGAGGCAATGGCGAGGGGACTACCACCAAAGACTCTTAGTACAAAAAATCTGAATACTCTGTTACCATGGCCGGGATGAAAGGAAGCAGCATGGCCTCGAGCAACGCACCAGCCCACCCCGCACGGCACCAGCTCCCCTTCCCGCAGCGATGGGCGGGGCCAGTTCCTGAGCCTGAGCGAGGGGCCGCAGGCCCCTACGAGGCCCTCCTGCCACGGGTCCGCCAGCGCCTCGCAGTAGCCGTCCACGAGCTGATGGAGAGCCGTCGCCGGGCTCACGGGCTCTGGCGAGAGCTGGCGCGGGTCGACAAGGAGCACCGCCCCCTGCTGGTGGCCAACCAGAATCGCTTCACCGAGTGGGGGCTGGCGGAGCTGTTGACGGAAAAGGCAAGGGAAGCGCTGGCCGGCGATCCGGATGCCGCGGAGCACCACGCTGCGCTCGTACTCATGGTTTGCGCACAGCTCGATCCTCCCGGTGGTCGTCTGCCCCTGTTGCGCGATCTGGAAGCTCAGGCCTGGGCGCTGGCCGGCGCTTCCCGTGCCGCTCGCGGTGAGCACGCCGCAGCCGGAGATGCCTTCCGGCGCGCCGCCGGCGCTCTCGCCCAAGGCTCCGGGGACCCTCTGCTGCGCGCCGATCTGCTTGAGCTGCGAGCCCCGTGGCTGCTGGCTCGAGGGCGGCGCCAGCGGGCCGAGCTGGCCCTGCGCGAGGCCCAGTCCCTGTGCACCCGCGCCGGGGAGTCCGGGCGCGCCGGGCGGTGCGCGGACGCCCTCGACGAGCTCGACCACCCCGGCGAGCCGGTTCGCTTCCGCCCCACCCTGGCCCACTCTGCGGGCCGCTGAGCGGCTAAGATCGGCGCTCCGGCCGGCCCTTCCCCGGCCGACGGAGGCCGGCATGGCGGTGCACATCGGCGGTCGTTACCTGGGAGAGCTCAAGACCGAGCTCACCCACGAGCCCTCGGGCGCCGTGTTGCGCACGGCCGCCCCCCTCGACAACCAGGGCGACGGCAGCTCCTTTTCTCCCACGGACCTGGTGGCGGCCGGTCTCGGCGCCTGCATGATGACCATCCTCGGCATCGTGGCCCGCCGGGACGGCATCGACCTCACGGGCGCCACCTTCTCGGTCGACAAGCACATGACCGCCGAGCCTCCCCGCCGCATCGCGAGGCTGGTCGTGGTGCTGCGGCTGCCGGCCTCGGTCCCCGTGGCGGACCGCGACAAGCTCCGCCGCGCCGCTCTCACCTGCCCGGTGCACCGGAGCCTGCTGCCGGAGATCGACATCCCCCTCGAGGTCGTCTACGAGTAGGCGCGGAGGCGCTCGGCGAGGCCGGCGAAGAAGGGCTCGAGGTCGTCCGCCTCGGGGAGGGTGATCTCGATCTTGCCGCCCGCCAGCCGGCGCACCTCGCCCTCTCCGGCGCTCAGCAGGGGCACGGTGATCTGCTCGCGGTCGAGGTCGAGCTCGTCGGTGACGTCGAAGACGCGGTTCATCAGTTGCTGGGTGAGGTAACCTGGTGCCATGAGGTCGCTCGAAGGGGAGGAGCTCGCGAGCCCCGACGCCGGTAGTGAGACGAGGTCCCGTCCTCGTCGCCCCCGGCGCAGCCGTGTGATCTTGCACAACGATGATTTCACGACCATGGACTTCGTCGTCCACGTGCTGATGAAGCACTTCGGTAAGCCGCCCGGGGAAGCCACCCAGGTCATGCTCGAGGTCCACTACAAGGGGATCGGCGTGGCGGGCACCTATCCCCACGAGGTCGCCGAGACCAAGGTGGCCGAGGTCACGGCCGAGGCCCGGGTGGCGGAAATGCCGCTGCTGCTCACCCTCGAGCCGGCCGCGGACGAGGAGCCGTCATGAGGCTCTCCCAGGACCTCGAGATCTCGCTCGCCGTGGCCCTCTCCGAGGCCGGTCGCCTCGGGCACGAGTATGCGGGCACCGAGCACCTGCTCTACGCCCTCACCCTCGACAGCCGGGTCAGCCGCATCCTCGGCGCTGCCGGGGCCAGCGTCGAGAGGCTGCGCAAGCGCCTCTCCCACTACCTCAGCCACGACATCCTGCCGGTGATCGACGAGGGGGGCAGCCCGGGCGAGCCCCGCCTTTCTCTGGCTCTCGAGAGGGTCTTCGCCCAGGCGACGATGCAGGTCCAGGGTGCCGGCCGCGAGCAGGTGGACGGCGCGGACCTGCTGGTCGCCCTGTTCAGCGAGCCCGGCTCCTACGGCGTCGAGCTGCTCAAGAGCGAAGGCATCAGCCGCTACGACGTGGTCAGCTATCTCGCCCACGGTGCGCGCAGGGTCGCCGAGGGCACGTCCCTACCGGCCCGGCGTCCGGAACGCGAGCGGGCCGAGCCCGGGGAGCTCGAGGACGAGGATGGCGAGGCCAGCCCCGATCCGGGCGACCCGCTCGCCGCCTTCGCCCGGGACCTGACCGCCGAGGCCGCGAGGGGTGAGCTCGACCCGCTGATCGGCCGGGCCCGGGAGCTCGAGCGCCTGTTCCAGATCCTCCAGCGCCGGACCAAGAACAACCCCCTCCTGGTCGGCGAGCCGGGAGTGGGCAAGACGGCTTTGGTCGAGGGTCTGGCCGGACGCATCGCCGCCGGCGGGGTGCCCTCCCCCTTCACCGGCACCCGCATCTTCCGGCTGGACCTGGGAGCCCTGCTCGCGGGCACTCGCTACCGGGGTGACTTCGAGAACCGCCTGAAGGCCCTGCTCGGCGCCCTGGCCGACCCGGACCGGGCCGGCCAGAGGCCGATCCTCTTCATCGACGAGATCCACACCCTGATCGGTGCCGGCTCGACCGGCCGCGGCACCCTCGACGCCTCGAACCTCTTGAAGCCAGGCCTCGAGCAGGGGCGGCTGCGAGCGATCGGCGCCACCACCTGGGAGGAATACCGCCAGACTTTCAGCCGCGACGCCGCTCTGGCCCGGCGCTTCCAGAAGATCGAGCTCGGCGAGCCCTCCGTGGCCGAGACGGTGGCGATCTTCCAGGGCCTCGCCGACCGCTACGAGCGCCATCACCAGATCCGCTACTCCAAAGCCGTGGCCGAGGCCGCCGCCGAGCTGGCCAGCCGCTACCTGCGAGACCGCCACCTGCCCGACTCCGCCCTCGACCTGCTCGACGAGACCGGCGCCGTGCTCCACCTGGCCGGGCGCAAGCAGGCCGGGGTGGCCGACGTCGAGGAAGTGGTGGCCCGGATGGCGGGCATTCCGGTCGGCAACGTGCGCCGGGACGAGCGCGACCGCCTGCGCGACCTCGCCCGCGAGCTCAAGAAAGTGGTCTTCGGCCAGGACGAGGCCGTGGAGCGGCTGGCCACGGCGGTCAAGGTGGCCCGCGCTGGCCTGCGGGACCCCGTCCGGCCGATCGGCTGCTTCCTGCTGACCGGGCCCACCGGCGTGGGCAAGACCGAGGTCGCCCGCCGCCTGGCCGAGGTGCTGTCCGTGGCCTTCCTGCGCTTCGACATGAGCGAGTACATCGAGCGCCACACGGTCTCCCGTCTGGTCGGCGCCCCTCCCGGCTACGTCGGCTACGACCGCGGCGGCCTGCTGACCGAGGCGGTGGCCAAGAGCCCGCACGCCGTGCTGCTCTTGGACGAGATCGAGAAGGCCCATCCGGACGTCTTCAACCTGCTGCTCCAGGTGATGGACCACGGCACCCTGACCGACACCAACGGCAAGGCCACGGACTTCCGTCACGTGGTGCTGCTGATGACCTCCAACGTCGGCGCCCGCGAGCTGGCGGCCCGGCCGATCGGCCTCGCCGGCGCCGAGCCCGGCGGCACCCGCCCGGACGCCGAGCGCGCCGTCGAGAAGCTGTTCTCGCCGGAGTTCAGGAACCGCCTGGACGCCCGCCTGGAGTTCAAGCCCCTGACCCCCGAGGTGATGGAGCGCATCGTCGAGAAGATGGTGCGCGAGCTCGGTGTTCAGCTCGCCGGCCGGCGGGTCACGGTCGAGCTGACCGCGGCCGGCCGCGAGGTGCTCGCCCGGCTCGGCTTCGACCCCGCCTTCGGCGCCCGCCCCCTGGCCCGGGTGATCGAGGAGAAGGTCAAGCAGCCACTGACCGACGAGCTGCTCTTCGGCGCCCTGGCCGAGGGGGGCAAGCTCACCCTCGACGCTGAAGCGGGCGAGCTCCAGTTGCGATTCGCCTGAAACGTCGAGGGGGGTCCCGACGTAGTCGTGGCAACGGGCTTGGCCCGCGCTCGCTACGAGGAGATCTCCCATGCACCCACTCCAGCAGGACCTCCGCTCCGGCTTGCGCCTGATCGCGCAGAAGCCGGGGCTCGCCGCCGTCAGCATCCTGACCTTCGCCCTCGGCATCGGCCTGACCACCGCCATGTTCTCGATCGTCATGGGCGGCATGGCCGACCTTCCCTTCGAGGAATCCGACCGGCTCGTCCACCTCGAAGAGGCCAACCTGCCCCTCGACGACGAGAGCATCGAGGTGCCGCCGCACGACTTTCTCGACTGGCGAAACCAACAGAAGAGCTTCGAGGACCTCGCCGGCTTCTCCACCGGCACCATGAACCTGGCTGCGCCCGGCGATCGCCCGCAGCGCTTCTCGGGCGGTTTCGTCACCCCCAACGTGTTCAACGTCCTGCGCGTCGGGCCGATCCTGGGGCGCAGCCTCCAGGCCGCCGACAGCGACCCGAGCGCCGAGCCGGTGGTGCTGTTGGGGCACAGCGTCTGGACCAACCGCTTCGGCGCCGACCCCGCCATCGTCGGTCGCCGGGTGAGGGTCAACTCCCAGGAGCGCACCATCGTCGGGGTGATGCCCGAAGGCTTCCTCTTTCCCTTCCGCGAGCACCTCTGGGTGCCCCTGGTCTTCGACCTCACCAACGTCAAGCGAGGTGAGGGCCAGACTCTCGAGGTCATCGGCCGCCTGAAGCCGGGGGTGTCCCTCGAACAGGCCCGGGCCGAGATGGGCGCCGTGGCCCAGCAACTCGCCGCCGCCTACCCGGAGACCAACAAGGACGTGAGCGTGGTGGCCAAGCCCTTCACCCACGAATACATCGACGACGAGCCGCGCAGCATGCTGTGGGCGATGCTCGCCGCCGTCATCCTGGTGCTGATCATCGCCTGCATCAACGTCGCGAACCTGTTGATCGCCCGCACCGCCGCCCGCAGCAAGGAGATCGCCGTCCGCTCCACCTTGGGGGCGAGCCGCGGCCGGCTGGTGGCGCAGATCCTCATCGAGGCCTTGGTGCTCGCGAGCCTCGGAGCCCTGCTCGGCCTGACCCTGGCCGTGGTGGGCATCGACGTGTTCAACCGCGCCATCGTCGACACCGAGCCGCCGTTCTGGATCGACATCAAGCTCGACGCCCCGGTGCTGCTGTTCAGCCTGGCGATGACCCTGCTCGCCGCCCTCATGGCCGGCGCCATCCCCGCCCTGCGGGCCACCGGCAAGAAGGTCAACGAGGTGCTCAAGGATGAGAGCCGGGGCGGCACCGGCCTGCGCATCGGCAGGATCAGCAAGACCCTGGTGACGATCGAGGTCGGGCTGTCCCTGGCGCTGTTGGTCTCGGCCGGCCTGATGATCAAGAGCGTGGCCCGCCTGCGCACGGCGGATTGGGGCTTCGATCCCGCCAACACCTTCACGGCGCGGGTGGCCCTCTTCGAGCAGGACTATCCCCGGCCGGAGGATCGCCGGCAGCTGCTGCAGCAGCTGATCGAGAGAGTCGAGGCCCTGCCCGGCGTAGAGGCCGCGGGCCTGACCGACAACCTCCCGGTGGGAGGCTCCTGGGGCGACCGGGTGGCGATCGAGGGCAAGGACTACCCGACCGAGAAGGACTACCCGGAGACCCGGCTCGCCGCCGTGACCCCGGGCTGGTTCCAGGTGCTGGGCGCACCGGCTGCGGCCGGTCGCGAGTTCGGACGCGAGGACCACGCCGAGAATCTGCTCGTCGCCGTGGTCAACCAGAGCTTCGCCCGTGCTCACTTTGGCGCCGCCGACCCCGTGGGCAAGCGCCTCCGCCTGGGGGGCGCGAAGTCCACCGAGAGCTGGCGCACCATCGTCGGGGTGGTGCCGGACCTCTACATGGACGGGCCGCAGAACGACGAGCCCGCAGGCATCTACCTGCCGCTCTGGCAGGTCGACCGCAGCTTCATCAGCATCCTGGCGAGAACCGCCGGCGAGCCGATGAGCTTGACCGCCGCGGTGCAGGGGGCGGTCTCCAGCCTGGACGCCAACACGCCGATCTACTTCGTCTACGACATGGAGCAGGTGATCGGGCGCAGCACCTGGTTCTACAGCGTCTTCGGCTCCCTGTTCATGATCTTCGGCTTCGTCGCGCTGTTCCTGGCGGCGATCGGCCTCTACGGGGTGATGGCCTTCTCGGTGCACCAGCGCAGCCAGGAGGTCGGCATCCGCATGGCCCTGGGCGCCGAGAGCCGGCGCGTGCTGGGCATGATTCTCGGGCAGGGTGGCCGGCAGCTGGTGATCGGCATGGCCCTGGGGCTGCCTCTGGGCCTGGCCTTCGCCAACGCGGTCGAGGGGTTCCTCTTCCACGTCGAGCCCTTCGACCCGTCGATCTTCGCGCTGATCGTCACTGCACTCACCGCCACCGGCTTCGCGGCATGCTACTTCCCGGCCCGCCGGGCCGCGGCGACGCATCCGATGACGGCGTTGCGGTAGGAGACAGGGACTCGTCGTTGGGGAGGGCGACGCATGCGTCGCCCTCTTCGTTTGATTGGCCTACCAACTGCTCGACGACCCACCGCCGCCGAAACCGCCACCGCCGCCCGAGAATCCGCCCCCGCCCCCGCCCGACGACCAACCTCCACCCCCACCACCGCTCGACCAGCCACCGCCACCGCCGCGGGAGGACCAACCCCCGCCGGTGTTGGCGGCGAGCTTCTTCTGCCAGGCCTGCGCAGCCTTGTTGCTGCCGAAGAAGACCTTGGCCGCGATGAACACCACCCACCAAAAGATGACCGCGATCCCACCCGTACCCGGGCCGAGGAAGGCCTGGGGGAAGAGGAACCAGAACGGGGTGAGGAAGCAGGCGAGGAAATAGCTGGCGAAGCCGCGGGTGATGAGGGCGAAGAACGAGAAGGTGCCCACCGTGGCGAGGAACAGGAACCCCATCAGGAGAACCGCGGCGAACCCCGAGAGCTGTTTCGGCCCCGAGCCCCCGGCCTCTGGTGGCGGCAGCGTGTCTTCCCCTCGCACCAGGCCGGCCACCACCCGCACCCCCTCCTCGATGCCGCCGCCGAAGTCCCCGGCTCGAAAGCGCGGCCGTAGCACGTCATCGAGCACCCGGCGGGCCTTGAGGTCCGGGATCGCCCCTTCGAGGCCGTAGCCGACCTCCAGGCGCATCTTGCGATCGTCCCGGGCGATCAGCAGCAGCGCGCCGTCGTCGAACTTGCCCCGGCCGAGCTTCCAGGTCTCGGCCACGCGCAGAGAGAAGTCCTCCAAGGACTCGCCTTCCAGGCTCGGGATGGTCAGCACGGCCACCTGCGAGCCCTTCTCCTGTTCGAGCTTCTCGAGCTCGGCGTTGATGCGGACCTCGGCATCCGGAGGGATGACGTCGGCGAGGTCGTTGACCCGCCCGGCCAGGTAGGGCACTTCCAGGGCCGCGGCGGGGAGGGCGAGGAGGAGGGCGAGGAGCAGGGTAGGGGCGCACGGCCGTGCGCCCCTACCGCCGGAGCGGGAGATCGCCTCTCTACTCATCGCGCAACCTCGGCTGGCTGGACAGCTCGTCACGGTCGTCGGCGCGGCGGGCCACGCCGCTTGCGGCGAGCAGCCGGCCACAGCGGCCGACCGCCTCGATCAGCGCTTCCGGCGCCCGCCCCTCGCGGATCCCGGCGGCGATGCTCCGGGCGATCGCCTGCCACTCTTCCTCCGCCACGCGGGCGCGGATCCCCTTGTCAGGCAGGATCAGCACCCGGTGCTCGAAGAGGGCGAGGAAGATCAGCACGCCGGTGCGGTCGACCGTGGCGAACACTTCCTCCTCGATGAACGCCGCGGCAGCCCGGTGCTCGACGCGGCGCTCGAGGCTCTCCGGGTGCGTCAGCCACCGGCGCAGCGAGGGCCAGGTGGCCGTCGCGGCGTAGGCGATGGTGGCTGCGCCGGCCACCGGCAGGGTGATCCACAGCGGCCCCCAACCACCCCAATAGCCACCCAGCGCGTGCGCCAGACCGGCGGCGGCCGCCGCCATGACGGCGGCGAAGGCCGCGGCCCGCCAGCAGGCGCCACGGTAGGCGTCGCACCGGCCGACGACGTAGACCACGATCTCGCCGCCGCTCCCCTCCTCCGCCTCGACGGTGGCGGCATGGACCCGCTCGAGGTCGGCCTGGCTGAAGATCTGACGCGCGCTCATGCCGGCGCGCCCCTAGAACTGGACCTTCGGCGGCTGGTCGGAGCCCGGGCGGGCCTCGAAGTAGGGCTTCTCCTTGAAGCCGAGCAGGCCGGCGATGAGCACCGTGGGGAACCTCCGGCGCGCCGTGTTGAAGGCTTGCGCCGCCTCGGTGAAACGGCCCCGCTCGACGGTGATGCGGTTCTCGGTGCCCTCGAGCTGGGCCTGGAGGTCCCGGAATGCCTCGGTGGCCTTGAGCTCCGGGTACTTTTCAACCACCACCAGGAGGCGGGACAGGGCGCTCGACAGCCCCTCCTGGGCCTGCTGGAACTGCGCGAACTGCTGGGCGTCCGGCACGCCGGCGAACTGCACCTGGCCGACCTTGGCCCGGGCTTCCACCACGGCGGTGAAGGTATCCCGCTCGAAATTGGCCGCGCCCTTGACCGTCTCGACCAGGTTCGGGATCAAGTCCGCCCGCCGCTGGTAGACGTTCTCCACCTGGCTCCAGGCCTGCTTGACGCCCTCTTCGAGGCTCACCAGGTTGTTGTAACCGCTCATGGCCCACAGGCCGAAGATCAGCAGGATGCCCACCACCACACCGCAGCCGAGGAGTTTCTTGTTCATCCGGTCCCCCTTCGAAAACGAGCTGGATCTGTGCTGTGAAGCGTTTCGGCGGGCAGTATATCGCCCGGCCCTCCCTACGCCCGGCGGGGCGGGGGAATTCCCGGTGAGGGCGCCCTCACCCCCTCGGCTCGTTCCCACGCAGAGCGTGGCTCCCCTCCCCCATGCGAGTGACTGAAGTCACTCGCTACGCATGAACGTCCCTCCGGGACGGCAGACGAAGAGATCCCTCCGCTCCGCCTGCTGCGCAGGCTCCGGTCGGGATGACAACGGTGAACCCTCGGCTCGCTGGCCCGGCTGTCATCCCGAGCGCAGGGCCGAAAGCCCGGAGCCGAGGGATCTCCCCCGTCCCGCCAGGGACGTTCATGGGTAGCGAGTGATTTCAATCGCTCGCGAAGAGGCCGCAGCACGCCCTGAGCGCAGCCGAAGGGAGGGGCAGGGGTGAGGGTCTGCAACTTCCCGGGCCTCCCGTCGTTTCTCTCCCTCGAGAGGAGCCTGCCATGAGCAACGGGATCCGCGACCTCAAGCACACCGTGTCGAGCCTGCTGGCCGACGGTACCTTCACCCTGGTCACCCTGGTGACCCTGGCCTTGACCCTCGGGGCCAACACCGCGGTGTTCAGCGTGCTCTCCTCGGTGCTGCTGCGCCCCCTGCCCTACCCCGAGCCCGAGCGGCTGGTCACCCTCTACAACTCCTATCCCAAGGTCGGCATCGAGGTGGGCGCCAACTCGACCATCGACTACTTCGACCGCCGCCAGGAGGACGTCTTTGAAAGCGTCGCCTTGACCGACTCCGTGTCGGCCAACCTGGGGCTCGAAGGCGCTCCGGAGCGGGTCAACGCCCTGCGGGCGACTCCGTCCCTGTTCTCGGTGCTCAAGCTCCAGCCCCTGCTCGGTCGTGCCTTGACCGAGGAGGACGGCGTGGCCGGCCAGGAGCGGGTGGTCCTGCTCTCCGAACGCCTCTGGCGGCGCCTTTACGCCGGCGACCGCGGCGTGGTCGGTCGAGACCTGCGGGTCAACGGCGTGCCCTACGCCATCGTCGGCGTCGCGCCCGACACTTTCGACGTCTTCGAGCAGGAGGCCGAGCTGCTGCTGCCCTGGGCCTTCACCGATCAGGACAAGTCCGAGGACAGCCGGCACAGCAACTTCGCCCAGATGGTGGCGCGGCTCGCCCCCGGCCGCACGGTCGAGGAGGCCCGCCAGCGCCTGGACGCCATGAACCAACGCATCATCGACCGGGCACCCGAGGTGCGCGAGATGGTGGTCAACGCCGGGTACCACACGGCCGTGCAGGGCCTCCACGCGGAGGCGGTGCGCGAGGTGCGGCCGCGCCTCTACCTGGTGCAGGCGGGTGCCATCCTGGTGCTGCTGATCGGCTGCATCAACGTCGCCAACCTGATGGTGGTGCGGGCCGGCCGGCGCATGCGCGAGCTGGGGGTGCGCCTGGCCCTGGGCGCGGGACGCAGCCGCCTGGCCCGCCAGATGGTCGGCGAGGCCGTGCTGCTCACCCTGGTGGGCGCGGGCCTGGGCCTCGCCCTGGCTGCCGCCTGCCTCCAGCTGTTCTCGCGCCTGGGCATCGACCAGCTGCCACGGGGAGCCGGCGTCAGCCTGGACGGCACCGCCCTCGGCTTCACCTTCGCCGTGGCCCTCGGGGTGGGCCTCACCTTCGGCCTGATCCCGGTCTTCCAGGTCGCCCGCAGCAACCTCGCGGACGTCTTTCGCGAGGGCGGCCGCAGCGGCTCCGCCGGCCGCGGTGCGGTGGCCACCCGCTCGGTCCTGGTGGTGGTGCAGGTGGCGGTGGCCTTCGTGCTGCTGCTGGGAGCCGGCCTGCTGCTGGCGAGCTTCCAGCGCACCCTGGCGGTGGATCCCGGCTTCGAGGCCGAGCGGGTCCTCACCGCCCAGATCAGCCTGCCCGAGAGCCGCTACGCCGAGCCGACGCGGATCCGCCAGACCGTGGAGGACGCCGTGGCGAGGATCGGGCGCCTGCCCGGCGTCGAGCGCGCCGCCGCCGTGGACCTGCTGCCCCTGACCGGCATGATGAACGCCTCGGTGATGACCATCGAGGGCCACGAGCTGGCTCCGGGTGAGCATCCGCCGGTGCCCTACTTCAGCACCGTCTCGCCGGGCTACTTCGCGGCCATGGGCATCCCCCTCCTCACCGGCCGGGCCTTCGACGCGACCGACCACGCCGACGCGCAGCCGGTGGCCATCGTCGACCAGCGCCTGGCCGAGAAGTACTGGCCCGGGCAAAGCCCCTTGGGCAAGCGCCTGCGCCCGGGGCTCGACGCTGCGGCGGGCGCCGACGGTGCTCCGGCGCCGCCGCCGTGGATGACCATCGTCGGCGTGGCCGGCAACATCCATCGCCGCGGCCTCGACACCCCGGACACGGTGGGCTCCCTCTACCTGCCCCTGGCCCAGAACCCCGGCCGCACCGTGGCGCTGGTGGCCCGCACGGCCGGCCCGCCCGAGGCTCTGACCTCGGCCCTGCGCGGCGAGATCCTGGCCCTCGACCCGGAGCTGCCCCTGTTCGACGTCAACACCATGGAGCAGCGGCTGGATCGCTCCTTGATCGAGCGCAAGGCGCCGATGACGCTGATCGCCGCCTTCGCCGCCATCGCCCTGTTCCTGGCCGCGATCGGCATCTACGGTGTGCTCGCCTACTCGGTGCAGCTGCGCACCCGCGAGATCGGCGTCCGCTCGGCCCTGGGTGCCCTGCCGGAGGGGATCTTGAAGCTGGTGCTCGGCCAGGGCGCCCTCCTGCTGGGAGTCGGGCTCGCCATCGGCATCACGGCGGCCCTGCTCTCCGGCCGGCTGATCCGGAGCTTCCTCTTCGAGGTCGGCCCGAGCGACCCGAAGGTGGTCTCGGTGGTGGCGATGGCCCTGGCCCTGGTGGGCCTGCTGGCCTGCCTGGCGCCGTCGCTCAAGGCGGCGCGGGTCGATCCGGTCGTGGCGTTGCGGCGGGATTAGGCCAGGCCGTAGACCTCTCGCGTCGTCGCCTCGACGTACGCCAGGAAGGGCTCCGCCGAGAGGGGCCCGCCGGTGGCGCGCTCGATCAGCTCGGCCGGCCGCCAGCGGCTGCCCCACCGGTGGACGTGCTCGCGCAGCCAGCCGAGCAGGGGTGAGAGCTCGCCGCGGGCGATGGCCTCTTCGAGGTCCGGCAGGTCCCGCTCGGCGGCCTGCCAGAGCTGGGCGGCGGCGAGGGTGCCCAAGGTGTAGGTGGGAAAGTAGCCGAAGCTCGCCAGGGACCAGTGGATGTCTTGCAGGACTCCCTCCGCCGCGTTGCCCGGCCGCAGGCCCAGGAAGCGGCCGTAGAGGTCGTCCCAGGTCGCCGGCAGGTCGGCGACGGCGACCTCCCCGCCAAAGAGGGCGCGCTCGATCTCGAAGCGCACGGCGACGTGGAGGTTGTAGGTGACCTCGTCCGCCTCCACCCGGATCAGCGACGGCCGCACCTGGTGCAGCACGGGCCAGATACGCTCGACGCGCTGGCCGACGAAGAAGGGGAAGTGCGCCCGCAGGCGGGGCAGCAGCCAGCGCAGGAAGGGGCGGCCCCGGCCCACGTGGTTCTCCCACAGGCGGCTCTGGGACTCGTGGATGCCCAGCGAGACCGCGGCCCCGAGGGGGGTGCGTTCCCAAGCGGGCGGCAGGCCCTGCTCGTAGAGGCCGTGGCCGCCCTCGTGGAGGATGCCGTAGAGGCCGGGCCGGAGGTCATCCTCCTGCCAGCGCCAGGTCAGCCGGGTGTCGCCGCCGTGGATGCCGATGCAGAAGGGGTGGGTGGCGGGGTCGAGGCGGCCGGCTTCGAGGTCGAAGCCGATGGCCCCGAGCACCTCGAGGGCGAGCTGGCGCTGGACCTCGGCCGGGAAGGTGCCGAGCACGGCCGATTCGTCGATCTGGGTGCCGGAGGCGGCGACCGCCTCGACCAGCGGCGCGAGCCGGGCCGTCAGGTCAGCAAAGAGGGGGACGAGCGCCGCTTCGGTGGACCCCGGCTCGTAGAGGTCGAGGAGGGCGTCGTAGGGCCGAGCGCCGCCGGAGACGGCCGCGGCCTCCTCTTTCTTGAGCGCCACCAGGCGCTCGAGGTGGGGGGCGAAGGTGGCGAAGCGGGCCTCGGCGCGGGCCTGCTGCCAGGCCGCCAAAGCCCCGCTCTTGGCCTCGGCCAGGGCCGCCGCCAAATCGGCTGGCACCTTGCGGGCGCGGCCGGCGAGGCGCTCCGCCTCGGCCGCCTGGGCGGCCTGGTCCGAGCCCGGGGCGGCCCCCTCGCGCACGGCAGCGATGGCTTCCGCCAGCTCGGCGGACACCAGCCGTTCATGCCGCGCCCGGGCCAGGGTCGAGGCCAGCTTGCCCCGCCCCGCCACCCCCTTGGCCGGCATCACGGTCTCCTGGTCCCACTCGAGCAGCCCCTCGGTGCGTTCCAGGTCGACGATCTCTCCCCACAGGGTCAGCAGGCGCGCGAGCGGGTTGGGTTGGCTCATGGCGGGGCATTCTAGGACGGAGCGGGCCGAGAGGATGCGCACGGCGGCGGAGCGGGCGGCGTCGATCTCGCTGCCGCGCAGGGCCTGGCGGCGCAGCAGCGAGTTGCCGGCGAAGGTCAGCAGGACGGCCCGCGGTGCCAGGGATCTTCAGCTTGAACGACAAGCCTGTGTCGGCTTGACCCCTTCAGACGGCGGTGTAGAATGCCCAAAACTACAGACCCAGCAAGAGGATCGAGGCGCCCGTCAAACTCAAGTACAGAATGCTAGCCCGACATCGACGGGTCGCTATGCTTGCTGGGAGCGATGTCGATGGCTAGAGATGCACTACTTGGGCGGACGAGCCGTAGGAGAGTGCATGGCCGAATCGGACAAGCCGAAGAGCACGCCGGACGCGGACCTGCTGGCTCCGGGCTCGGCGGGTCCGCTCGTCTTCATCAGCCACGATGGGCGAGATGCGGAACTTGCAGAAGCATTCAGCAAGCTTCTCAAGAGCGTCAGCGCCGGGATGATCAAGACGTTCCGGTCGTCCGACAAGAAGGGAACCGAGGGTATCGACTTCGGCGAAGAGTGGTACAAGCGGCTGATGACACAACTCCAATCCACTTCGGACGTCGTCTGTCTCTTCACCGAGCGAAGCCTCGATAGACCATGGATCCTCTTCGAGGCTGGTGTGGCCAAGGGAAAGCTGGACACTCCCGTCCTCGGTGTCGCCTTGGGTGTGCCACTGAGCCGAGTGAGTGCTGGCCCCTTCTATCAATTCATGAACATGGACGACAGTGAGGCCGACCTCACGAAGCTCGTCAATCAGCTTGCACGGCGGGTTCCGAGCCTTGAACTCGACGGTGATGTCGTGAAGGGCCAAGTGGCGGCCTTCAAGACGACGGAAGCGACCCTCCTCGCGCAACTGTCGTCTGGCGCCGGCAAGGCGGAGATCAAAGAGGCGGTCGACGAGAGCGCTATCGCAAAACTGGCCGAAGAAATGAAGGCGCTGCCATCGCGAGTAGCGGAACGGTTGGCGGAGAGTGGAGATCCCCTCCGACGGCGGCGGATGCGACGTTTTCACCCAATGATGTTTGAAGAACTCATCCACATGTCAGGAGAGCCAGGCGATCCCGTTGCGATCCTCATGGCCGCTAGCGTGGTCAAGGACGACATGCCCTGGCTCTATGAGCTGGCCATGGAGGTTTACCGGGCCGTCAAGGCCAGGGATGACGAAGCGATCTCGCGCGAGTTGAAGAGGCTTCGTCGGTTCTCAGAACTCACGGTGCACGGTCCCTTCATAGAAGAGTTCGGCTTCGTAAGCAAGGAATCTCACATATTGGCAATGGAATTCCCCAGGATGCTCGAGCAGATCCTGATGCGCACTCTTGGGACGGGGGCATCTCACTCATCAGCTCACGCGAAGTCGAAGAAGCCACATCAGGAATCCGGGGCAGCCGGGTGAAAGTCCCGGAGGGCTGGCCACATCGCCCAACGATAGTATGCAGCAGACGGCGCTGCGCGCCGCCGCTGATGCTGGGAACTGGGCCGTCACCCACCATTGCAGCACGCTGCCAACCGAGTATCACCAACGCCGGCCTGATGAACAAGACCTTCCTCCTCGCACTTGCCCTCTTGGCCGGCTGTGGACCATCACAGCGCGACTACGACCAGGCGCGAAATCGGGCGGTCGAACTCGAAGGTCAGGTGGCGGCCCTCCGCGCAGAGTTGGAAGAGGTCAAGTTTGGCGCTCCTCACTTGCTAAACCAAGCGAAGGCAGCCACCGAAGCCAAGAAGGACGAGGAAGCACGAGCGCTCCTTACTGAACTTCTGAGCCGCCATCCGTCGTCGGCGGAGAGCAAGGAGGCTGCTCTGCTACTTGCGCAAGTTGAGTCGCGGACAGCGGCAGCTCGACAACACCAGAAGCGCGAAGAGGAGCGGAGAGTTCAAGAAGCACGAGCGATGCTGGAGCGAGCAACCCGCAACATGGAGAGGCGGACCGATGACATCAAGGGCATCACATGGGTAAGCCATCGGAATGCGCCTGTGCTAGGGAAGTATGTCTCCCTTTACTTTGGCTCTAAGGATGGAAGTGCAGCAGTGTATCCGCTGCGCCTGAAAGTTCAGTACTCCGGCGACGATTGGCTGTTCGTCCGCTCACTCATCGTGAAAGCCGATGACAAGGTGTACGAGCTTGGCGGATTGGAGTTTGAACGCGATCATTCGGCTGGCAGCGTCTGGGAGTGGATCGACATGCCGGTCAAGGATCATGCAATGGTCGACCATTGGATGACGGCCAAGCGTGTAGTAGTGAGGTTCAATGGCGACAAGTACTACTCCGACTTTGCACTTCCCGAGCGCCAGCAGGTTCAGATGCGCGAGGTGTACGAAGCTTGGAAGAGTATGGGTGGGAGTCCATAGGCAGAACCCATCTGCGATCTGACTCCTCGCTCACGCCAGCCCGCCGTGGTGGAGCGGCTTAGTTCGAACGCCAGCCCCGCCACCGCAGCGCCCCCCCGCTGACAACCCCCGTCCAACAGCAGCGAACCGCTGGCCATGATCGACACCCGGAGTGCCCCTCGACCATGAGACCGGAGAAGCAGCAGCGACTCGAGCAGGCCGGCTGGAAGGTGGGCTCGGCGGAGGAGTTCCTCGGTCTGACTGCCGAGGAGGCTGCCGAGGTCGAGCGTCGTCTCGATCTCGCCGGCACCCGCGCTGGGGCTGCTCCTCAGGATCCGGCCCTCTTCACCCGGATCACGAACCGCCGCACGAACTCCACCATCCGCGCTCGCAGTTCGAGCGGCAGCAGCAGTGTGGCCGTCGGGGCGACGCGAGAGCCCATCTCGTAGATCGCCAGCTCTGCCAGAAAACCGGCCCGTGCGATCTCGAGCAGGTACTCCAGCTCGGCCTCGGCAGCCGCGTGGCCGGCCCGCCTTCCCTCCTGATAGGACTCGAGCAGAGTTTCCAGGCACTCGATCTCGGCGGCGGCGGACCAGGTCCGCGGGGCGCCCTCCGACCCCGGCTCCTGCTGCTTCAGTTGGCGGGCCTTGCACAGTGCGTAGCCGAGCCAGTGGGCGGGGCCGGCGGGGTCCACGTGCACGTCGATGCCCCCTGCCTTGCCCGGCTTCGCGACGGCCCGGGGAGTGAACAGGTTCTCCACGTACTCCACACCCAGGAAATCGGCGTTCTGGCCCATGAACTGGCTCAAGCTCTTGGCCCGCGGCCGCAACGCCAGGGCGTGGGCGTAGTAGCCCAGAGCTTCGTCCTTCTTCCCCTGGTGCGCGAGGGTATTGCCGCGGTAGAAGTAGGTGCGGTAGTCGTCCGGGTTCAATGCGAGGGAGCGGTCGTACCAGCGGGCTCCCTCCACGGCGTCGCCGGCGAAGTAGTAGGAGTCCCCGAGGAAGTTGAGGGCCAGGTAGCAGCGGGGGAACTGCTCCACCGCCTTCGAGTAGACGGCCCGGGCCGCGGGGTAGTCCTTGGCGCGGAAGGCCGGCTCCGCCTCGTTGAGCAGGACGTTGCAGCCGTGCTCGATGGGCCAGGCCGACAGGGTGCGATCGCCGTCCTTGCCGGTCTCGACCAGCGGCTGAACCGGTCCCTCGTCGCCGGCCGGCCAGATAGCCTCCCGCAGGGCCGCGGGGGACGTGTCACCCAGGCCCTTCAACTCGGTGATGGTCGTGGTGGCTCTCGGCTCGCTGGTGGGCGCGGCCTGCTCGGACGGGCCGGCCGCGGCGAGAGGGCCTCCGGCCAAGACGGCGCCGAGGAGAAGGACTCGCAACGCGGCGCAGCAGGGACTCTCAGCCATCGGTTCACCTCCTGCCTCGGAACCTCGTAACGGTGCTTACGTATACTAGCCCGCGAACGGCGAAGGCCGTTGCCCCTTCCTTCTGCCGAGGTCCAGCTTGCCCACTTCCATCCGCAGCTTGCTCGTCATCGCCGCCGTGGTCGCCGTCGTCCTCGGCACCCTCACCCTGCCCAAGATGCGCTCCAAGGGGCCGGCGGCAAATCCCGCCGCGAGCGCCGGTCGCGCCGCCGAGCAGGCGATCCGCGTGCGCACGGTAGCGGTACAACCCCGCACTCTTTCCGAGCGCCTCTCCACCACCGGCACCCTGCGTCCCAACGAACGGGTCGAGATCGTCGCCGAGATCGCCGGCAAGGTGCGGGAGATCCACTTCGACGAGGGCGGCCGGGTCGAAACCGGCCAGCTGCTGATCAAGATCGACGACACCGAGCTGCTCGCCACCCGCGAGCGCTCCCGCTTCCGGCTCCAACTGGCCAGCCAGCTCGAGGCCCAGCAGGGCAAGCTCTTGGCCGAGGGCATCATCAGCCAGGAGGAATACGACCGCCAGCTCTCGGAGAAAAACGTCCTCGAGGCTGAAAGCAACCTCAACGCCGTCCAGCTCGCCAAGACCGAGATCCGCGCCCCCTTCTCGGGCGTCGTGGGCTTGCGGCTGGTGAGCGTCGGCGCCTACCTCACCCCCCAGACCCGGGTCGCCGTGCTCCAGGACGTGGACCCGATCAAGCTCGACTTCTCCCTGCCCGAGCAGTACGCCGGCGAGGTCCGGCTGGGGCGGGAGGTGGACTTCCGGGTCAAGGGCCGCCCCGAGCCCTTCCGCGGCACGGTCTACGCCATCGACCCCAACGTCGATGAGCAAAGCCGTTCCTTGACCGTGAGGGCGCGCGCCAACAACTCGGCTGGCACCCTGGTGCCGGGGGCCTTCGCCGACGTCGAGCTGGTGGTGCGGGAGTCCCGGAACACCCTGGCCGTGCCGGCCATCGCCGTGGTGCCCGAGCTGGCCGGCAAGAAGGTCTACGTGCTCGAGGCGGGCAAGGTGGGCGTGCGGCAGGTCACCACCGGCATCCGCACCGACACCGAGGTGGAGATCCTCTCCGGCCTCGGCGCCGGGGACCTGGTGATCACCTCGGGCCTGATGCAGTTGCGGCCGGGCATGGCCGCGGAGGCCGAATGAGCCTGGCGTCGGTATCGATCCGCCGGCCGGTGCTGGCCACCGTGCTGTCGGTGGTCATCGTCTTGTTCGGGGCCATCGCCCTGACCTACCTGCCGGTTCGGGAGTTCCCGGCGGTCGATCCGCCGGTGATCACCGTCTCGACCAGCTATCGGGGCGCCAACGCCGACGTCATCGAGGCCCAGGTCACCGAGCCGCTGGAGGACGCCATCAACGGCGTCGAGGGCATCCGCTCCCTGACCTCGACCAGCCGCGAGGGCCGCTCGACCGTGGTGGTGGAGTTCGAGCTGGGCGCTGACCTCGATCGCGCCGCCAACGACGTGCGCGACCGGGTCTCCTCCGCCCTCGGTCGCCTGCCCCCGGACATCGAGCCACCGGAGGTCTCCAAGGCCGACGCCGACAACCAGCCGATCGTCCAGATCACCCTCTCGAGCGGCGCCCGCGACCTGCTCGAGCTGACCCGCTTCGCCGACGAGGTCTTCGCCGAACGGCTCCAGACCATTCCCGGCGTCTCCGAGGTCACCATCTGGGGCGAGCGCAGCTACGCCATGCGCCTGGCCCTCGACCCCCAGAAGCTCGCCGCCTACCAGCTCACCCTGGGCGACGTGCGCGACGCCGTGGGCCGGGAGAACGTCGAGCTGCCCTCGGGGCGCATCGAGGGGCGGGACGTCGAGCTGCCGGTGCGCACGGTCTCCCGCCTGACTACCGTCCAGGACTTCGAGAACCTGATCGTCAAGGCCCAGGAGGGCCGCATCGTCCGCCTGCGGGACGTCGGCTCGGTGCGCCTGGGCGCGCGCAACGAGCGCACGGTGCTCAAGGAAGGTGGCGTGCCGATGGTGGCGGTGGTGGTGCGGCCCCAGCCGGGCTCGAACTACATCGAGATCGTCGACGAGTTCTATCGCCGGGTCAGCCAGCTCGAGCGTGATCTGCCGTCGGACATCGAGCTGGGTTACGGCTTCGACACCACCCGCTTCATCCGCCGTTCGATCACCGAGGTCGAGGAGACCATCGCCATCGCCTTCGCGCTGGTGGTGGGCATCATCTTCCTCTTCCTGCGCGACTGGCGCACCACCCTGGTGCCGGCGGCGGCGATCCCGGTGTCGCTGATCGGCGCGTTCTTCATCCTCTACCTCGCTGGCTTCTCGATCAACGTCTTGACCCTGCTCGCCATCGTGCTCGCCATCGGCATCGTGGTCGACGACGCGATCATCGTGCTCGAGAACATCTACACCAAGATCGAGGCCGGTAAGGACCCGCGCACCGCCGGGGAGGAGGGCACCCAGGAGATCTTCTTCGCGGTCATCGCCACCACCCTGGCGTTGGTGGGGGTGTTCCTGCCGATCCTCTTCGTGGGGGGGCTGACCGGCCGGCTGTTCCGGGAGTTCGGCGTCACCCTGGCCGGGGCGGTGGCGATCTCGGCCTTCGTGGCCCTCTCGCTCACCCCCATGCTCTCGACCCGGCTGCTCAAGCGCCGAGAGAAGCACTCGTGGTTCTACCGGGTCACCGAGCCCTTCTTCGAGGGGCTTTCTCGCGGCTACCGCTCCAGCCTGGAGCGCTTCCTGGTCCATCGCTGGCTGGCCTGGCCGGTGCTCGGCCTCTGCCTCGGGGCGATCGTCTACTTCTGGCTGACCCTGCCCAAGGAGCTCGCGCCGCTCGAGGACCGCAGCTCGATCCGCATGACCTCGCGGGCTCCCGAGGGCGCCACTTACAGCTTCATGGACAGCTTCACCGACGAGCTGGTGGCCGTGGTGGCCGGCGAGGTGCCCCCTGCCGAGCGGCGCAACCTGATCTCGGTGACTGCTCCCGGCTTCGGCGCATCCTCGGCCGCGAACTCGAGCTTCGTGCGCATCGCGTTGGTCGATCCCGGCGAGCGAGCGCGCAGCCAGCAGGAGATCGCCGCTGCGCTCGAGGCGCGAGCGCGCCGGCTCACCGATGCGCGCACCTTCGTCACCCAGGAGCCGACCATCGCCGTGGGACAGCGCCGCGGCCTGCCCATCGAGTTCGTGCTCCAGGCCCCGGACATCGCCAAGCTCGAACGCATCCTGCCCACCTTCCTCGCCGAAGCGGGGACCGATCCCACCTTCACCTTCGTCGACGTCGACCTCAAGTTCAACAAGCCCGAGCTGACGCTGTCGATCGATCGCGACCGCGCCCGCGACCTCGGCGTCTCAGCCCTGGCGATCGGCCAGGTCCTGCAGCTCGCCTTCTCCGAGCAGCGCCTCGGCTATTTCATCTTCGACGGCAAGCAGTACGAGATCCTCTCCGAGGTCGCTGCCGACCGCCGTGACGAGACCGTCGACGTGAAGAACCTCTACGTGCGCGCCGGGGACGGCCGCCCGATCCAGCTCGACCGCCTGATCACCGTCAAGGAGGAGTCCCGGCCGCCGCAGCTCTACCGCTTCGACCGCTGGGTGTCGGCCACCGTCTCGGCCAACCTCGCCCCGGGCAAGACGATCGGCGACGGCATCGAGGCCATGGAGGCGATCGCCGGGCGGGTGCTCGACGACAGCTACCGCACCGCCCTTTCCGGCCAGTCACGGGACTTCCAGGAAAGCTCGGGGAGCCTGCTCTTCGTCTTCGTGCTGGCGGGCCTGTTGATCTATCTCGTGCTGGCCGCGCAGTTCGAGAGCTTCAGCGATTCGGTGGTGATCCTGCTGACCGTGCCGCTGGCGGCTGCCAGCGCGTTGTTCTCGCTGTGGTACGCCGGTCAGACCCTCAACATCTTCAGCCAGATCGGCATGATCATGTTGATCGGTCTGGTGACCAAGAACGGCATCCTGATCGTCGAGTTCGCCAACCAGCGCCAGGATGCCGGGCTGCCGAAGGGGCAAGCGGTGCTCGAGGGAGCTTCGGCCCGCCTGCGCCCGGTGCTGATGACGACGCTCTCGACGGCCCTGGGCATCCTGCCCGTGGCCCTGTCCCTGGGAGCCGGCTCCGAGAGCCGCATGCCGATGGGGGTGGCGGTCTTGGGCGGGCTGACCTTCGGCACGCTGCTCGCGCTCTACCTGATCCCCGCCTTCTATACCTTCCTGTCGCGCGACCGCAGCCGCCGGCGCGCCGCGCAAGCCCTCGACGAGAGGGCGGATCGGGCCGCCTGAAAGACCAGGCCGCCTGACGAAAAAACGCCCCGCGGCCTCTCGGCAGCGGGGCGTCGAAAAATCGGAAGTGGAAATGCGACGCGGCGGTTACGCGCGCACGACGTTGCGGGCTTGTGGACCCTTCGGCCCGTCACCCACCTCGAAGGCGACCTGGTCCCCCTCGGCCAGACTGCGGAAGCCCTCCTGGGCGATCGCGGTGTAGTGCACGAAGACGTCCGGGCCGTTCTCCCGAGAGATGAACCCGTAACCCTTCGCGTCGTTGAACCACTTGACGGTTCCCTTCTCAGCCATACCTACTCCTAGTACTTCTGATGCTGTTGACGTTCACCACGCTGCGGCTGAGCCGGGCGCGGCAGGTTTGCCTCCTCGGCGGAGGCGAAAAGAGCGATGGAGGGAGCTAGCTTCACGGGACGAGATTCGGGTCGGGGGGATGGGGCGTGCAGGTATATCGTCGAAGAAGTGCGAGGCCCGAAGCGCCTGAATTCCAGGGCGACCCGGAAGCTCCTTTTTTGGACGGGCGCAGCATAGCAGGATCTTGCTAGTCCTGCAACAGGAACGTACCGGGGAGACATGGGATCACCGTCGCGGCTCAGGCCGCCGAGCGCACCGGCTCCTCCTCCACCACCTTCGGCCGCGAGCGATCGACGCTCCCCCAGGTCACCAGGACCACCGAGACGATGATCAGCAGGGCCGCCACCAGGGTGGCGCTGGACACCTGCTCGTCCGCCAGCCACCAGCCGAGGAACACGGCCACCATCGGATTGACGAAGGCGTAGGTGGCCACCAGGGTCGGGGCCGTGGTGCGCACCAGGAAGTTGTAGGCGAGGAAGCCGATCAGCGCGCCGACGAAGATCAAGTAGGCGAGGGCCGCGAGGGAGCGAGCCGACACCTCCGCCAGAGAGACCTGCCCCCATTCGCCGGCCAGAGCGCCCATCACGGTGAGGATCAGGCCCCCGGCGAGCATCTGCATGCCGCTCGAGAGCAGGATGGACCGTGGCAGGTTGCCGCTGCGGGCCGCCAGCGAGCCACAGGCCCAGGCCAGCGAGCCCAAAACCACCACGATCACCGAGGGCAGATGCTGGATGGTCCCCTCCACCCCCGGAGCGGCCAGCAACGCGGCTCCGCTGAAACCGAACAGCATGCCCACGACGGCGAGCGGGCGCGGCCGCTCCGTCCTGGAGGTGAGGGCCAGCACGATCACGACCCACAAGGGCTCGGTGGCGACCAGGAGGGCCACCAGGCCCGAGGCCACGTGTTGCTCGGCCCAGACCACCGCACCGTTGCCGCCCGCGAAGAGGAGCCCACCGACCAGGGCCGCCGCTCCCCACTGCCTGAGCGAGGGCGCCGACTCGCCGCGCAGCCGAGCCCAGACCAGCAACAGCGTCGCCACGGCCAGGAAGCGCACGGCCGCCATGGTGAAGCCGGGAAGGGTCTCGATGGCGATGCGGATGGCGAGGAAGGTCGAGCCCCAGATCACGTAGACCGCGGCGAAGGCCAGGACCTGCTTGAGACGGAACGCTGCGCTGTGGCTCAGGACGGCCTCCCCTTGAGCCGGCGAGCGTACCACCAGCTCAGGGGAGCGAGAGCGCAGAGGCCGAGGCCCAGAACGGCCAGAATCGAGGGGGCGGGACCACGGCCCTGAGGCTGGACCGAGCCGCCGGGAAGGGGTGCGATCGAGCCGTTGCCCACCACCACCAGGCCGGCCCAGCCGTAGGCGGGTGAGCCGGCACGATCCGCCTGCGCCGCGGAGAGGGCCGCCGCGAGGCTCTCACCCTCGGAGAGATGGCGATAGAAGTGGTCGAAGAAGGCGTTGGCCTCGTCATCGCGCAGCGGCCAGAGGCTCGCGACCACCGCGTGGGCCCCGGCCTCGAAGAAGGCGCGGGCGAGCCCGATCACTCCTTCGCCGCGCACGATCTGGCCCGAGGCGGTGCGGCAGGAGGCGAGCACCACGACCTTGCCGCGCAGGTCGAGGCGGGCGATGTCTCGCGCCTCGAGCCAGCCATCCTCCCCCGCCGCCCCGGGCGCCAGCAGGATGCGCGAGCGCTCGGGGTTCTCGGCGTCGAGCACGGCGTGGGCGGCGAAGTGGACCAGGCCGAAGGGCTCGAGGACCTTCTCCTGCTTGAAGAATGCCTCGGAGGCCTCGGCACCGATCCGCAGCCGGCTGCCGGTGTCGAAGCGCGCCAGCACACCCTTGCCTTCCCGGCGCGCGCCGGGCAGGGGACCGAGGTCGAGGTGGTCAGCACCCGCGGCCTTGGCCGCGGCGGCGACCTCCTGCGGGTTGACCGGGTCGGCCAGGATCAGTGCGGCACGCGCGGTGTGCGAAGCCCCCTGGTTGCGCCAGCGCCACCAGAGGGTGGCGGAGGGCGCGAAGGAGAGCTCGTAGCGGGTGCCGACGGGCTCGGCGCCTCCCGGGGCACGGAGGGCCGCGAAGGGGAGCTCGTGGAGGGCGTCGTCGGCCACCAGGACCAGTCGCTTGACGCCCGGCGGCAGCTCCTGCAACGGCCGCTCGAGGAGTTGGCGATAGAGGGCCTCGGCGGCCTGGGCCTCGGAGCCGTCCCGCCGGGGGAAGAAGCCGTTGAACATCCGCACGGCGCTGCGCAGCTTCTCCCGCGAGGGCAAGCGGTAGGGACGGGCAGAGTCCCGCGTGACCACCAGCACCCAGGCCCCGCCCGCGGGCCGGCCGGCGATGTCCTGCCAGGGGGCGACCAGGAAGGCGAGGAGGGCCTCGTCCGCGCCGAGGGCATCCTGAACCTGCGCCAGGGAGGCCAGTTCCGGCGCCGACACAGCGCCCCCTTCCGCCGCAGCGCCCAAAGTCTCGTGCAGCACGCGAGCCCGCAGCAGCTCCCCGGCTCTGAAGGCAGCCTCGGCGGCGCCGGGCTGGCTGCCCTCCGTGGCTTCCAAGAGCCGACCTGCCAGCCAGTAGTAGGGCAGGGTCCAGGTGGAGAAGACGCCCATTCGGCCGGTGTTGCTCCTCTGCTGGTCGCGAATGGTCTCGATGGCTGCGAGGGCCTCGAAGGAGCGAGTGACTGCTTGCTCCGAGTATCCCAGCCCCCAAGCAGCCTGGAGGCAGGCAATCTGAGAAAACGGGATCAATCCAATGTCCTTACTGGGGAGGATCAACACCAGGGCATGGTCCGCTTCCCGCTGTGCTGCGACCGGATCCGCCGGGATGGCGAGCCGCGCCTTGAGGCTGAGGCAATAGCCCTTGATGTCGTCGCGCGCGATCTCCTCAACAATCCTCAGGCACTCCTCGACGTGCCGGGCGGCCAGCCTTGGCTGCTCCACGAGCCCCAGCATCCAGTGCACTTGAGCGACAGTGATCTGCGCGCCGGCAGCTTTGGCTGCTTCGAGCGCTGACAGTAGAGAGCGACGCAACTCCTCGACTTCGCTCTGACGCGGTTCATCGAGCAACCTCTCCAGCCTCGAGAGAGCGATGCCGTAGCGAGCTGTGGAGAGAATACGCCTGTCCCCCAAACGGATAGCCAGCTCGGCCAATCGGTGGTAAGTACTTTCAGCTTGGTCCAGGCGACCCAGCTCGAACGCAATGTTGGCCACTGCGCGGAGGGAGTGCTTGGTGACGTGGCTGGAGCTGTCAGGCAGCGACTCTTGCAGGGCAGCTTGCGCGAGCTGAAGAGCCTGTTCCAGATCCCTCTTCTCGTCGAAGAGCTGTAGCGCATGAGCGTTGTTGGCGCGCGCGCGGAGCTCCGGGTCGTTCGACTTCGCCGCCAACTCGCTCATTCGTGCAATCTCAACCCATACAGCGCGCGTCTCTCGAGCGAGTGCTAGCCGCCACTGCAAGTTGGTGCTAGCGATCAGTTCGCCTCTGATCTCCCCCCGGTCAAAGAACATCGTGGCGGCTCGGCGATACGCCGCGATCGCTTCGTCTCCGCTCAGGTAGTGACCATGGTACAGCTCCAACCATGGATCGGATTCGCCGGCCTGGCTTAGGATTGCGCGGACCGCTTCGAGGGTCAGCCCGTACAACGCTGGAACCTGGACTCCGAGATTCCAGAAGCAAGCTGCCGCCTCCTCCGTTCCTGGCCGACGCTCGTATAGGTCTCGGCAGGAGTCGAGACTGGTCCTGGTACCTCCGCTTGCCTGCGCCGCCGAAGGGCATCCGTCAGCAATCAAGCAAACCAGCCCGGTGACGGCCACAAGCCTGTAAACCCAGCCCGCCGGCAAGAGCCCCCGCTCTCCACGCAGCATGGTCGGCCTGCTGTGGCAGCCCGATGTGGAGGGAGCCAGAGTCATCTGTGCATACCGGCGGGCCATCGGTACCTGAACCTGAGTCGCAGCTAATTTCCCGGCTCAGCGCACACATCGTCCCGGTTCAGGCCATGCTGAACCCAAGAAGGCATGTCGAACTGAGCGCCGCAAGCGGAAGAGATCACCCAGCACTGGGGCGCCTCTTCGGTCTCAGCTTCTTTGCAGTCACAGGCGGCCTGGACTTCAGCAGAGTGTAGCTCGGTGTCGGGACAGCCGGTGAATCCAGTGCGTCATTGAGCGTAGCACTGGGCTGGTACGGCCCCCCAGGATCCTTGTCCTGAGCTGCGCCGCCCCTCGTTGGATCCCTCTCCGTGTCCTCGCCCTCCTTCTCGGCGTCGCCCGGCAGTCGCGACAGGCCGACCACCTGCAACCGAGCTGTCTGCACGTCGTCGATCGCTTCAACGGTCTGGCGCTTTCGCTTGGTGCTCATCATACCCTCCTAGATTGCTTTGACACGCGGGAGACGACGCCACGGAGGCCTTGCCTGTGACCGACGTGCCATCGCTCCGCGTCCCAACACCCCATAACTTTGGAAGTCCACCCTCTACTACAGACGGACGTGCCGCACAATTCCCCTCACTCCAACCCGGATTCGGGTGGAAAGAGGGGCCGCTGCCTCGTCTGGCCTCCGGGAGAGCTGGCTACTCGAGTCGGGTGGAGAAGGTCCTGGAGCTGCGCAGGTTGCCGTCGGCGAAGTGGGCCGTGACTTGCCAGGTGATCTCGGCGCCGGCTGGGAGACCGGCGAGCGCGGCTGCCGGCAGGTGTATCTCGGGGGTGGTCAGGCCCCGCTGGTTCAGCAGCTCGGTCAGGTCCGGAGTCGCCACCACGAGGTCGTAGGAGCTCGCGCCTGGCACGGCCTTCCAGCGCAGGACCGGGTCCTCCCGAGACAGGCGAGCATCGGCCGGGACCAGGGACTCGATGGCCAGCTCGCCGCCGCGTTCGACCTGGCCGCGGTCGAGAGGGCCCTGGAGGAGGAAGACCACACCCGCCGAGAGCAGCAGAAGCGCAGCCGCCGGCACCAGGACCGCGGGGCGCAGGCCCTGCAGCAGACGACGCCACAGGGGCTCGGGCTCGCGCACCACCGGCGGCCGGGAATGAGCCTCGAAGGCCCGCCAGTCTCGGGCGCAGGCCGGGCACTCGATGACGTGATCGACCACCCTGCGCAGGCTCGCCCCGCCGATCTGGCGGTGCGCCGCCTGCCACAGCCGTCTCGGATGCGGGCACAGGCGAGGGTGCGGCCGCTCGCTGCCAACCGCGTCCAGGGCCGCTCTCAGGCGCATCAGCTCGGCCGGCTCGAAGTCCGTTCTCATAGTTCCACCCCCTTGCTTTCCAGGCAGACGCGCAGGCGCTGTCGCCCTCGGGTGATGGCATTCTCGGCTTGTTTCTCGTTCCCGCCCATCTCTTTGGCAACCTCCGCGATGGTGTAACCCTGGATGCGCAACATCACCGCCTGGCGGTAGCTGCCGTGCAAAGCCCGCACGCAGTCGAGGAGATGCTTCCCCCGCTGCTTCCAGTCGGCCAGCTCATCCGGGCCGGCCGCGGGATCGATCCAGGTTGGCTCTGGCGGCGCGTCCGCTTCCTCCCAGACGCTCGGGTTGTCGGTCTTGAGGCCGCTGACCTTCCGGATCGCATCCCGGACGCCGTTGACCGCCGCCCTACCCAGATAGGACGCAGAAACCCGCCACTCCTCCTCATACCGCTCATGGATTTTGATCACGCGGAGGAACACGTCCTGGTGGATGTCGTCCTCGTAGGCGGCGAGCCAGCCCGGGCAGTGACGGCGCACCCTGGCCCGGAGGACCTTGTCGATCCAGGCGAGATAGTCCGGCGGCAGGTCTCGACCGAGAGTCATGACTGGGCGTCGAATGGGCCGCCGGAATGCTACATCGGCTGCGAGGCCCAGAGGACAAACTGCGCCGCTGAGGCCCGCTGACGCCGGGGCTCAGCGGAAGTAGCGCCAGCCCTTGAGGATGTCGGCTTCTTGGAGCACCAGGTCCGTGCCCTCGAGCCGGTGGGCCAGAGCGACCGGACGGCATCCCCCGCGGTCGTCGTTGACCTCCGAGAGGCGGCAGGTGCTCTCGCACTTGTTGTTGACCATCCAGCCTCCCTCGTGCCGGAAGCCGCGCTTGCGCCGGAAGTCGCTCTCCGCGGCGTCGAAGGCGACCTGCACGACCCCCTGCTCGTCGCGGCCGACGAAGAACTTCACTTCCTGGTTGCCGGGGTTGAGGAACCGGTAAAAGCGGACCTGGACGGGCTGCAGATCGGCGACCCCGATCCGCACTTGCCCGCTACGATCCGGGGAGACCTGCTCGTAGCGGCTCGCTCCCGCGCGCCCTTGGAGGAGGCGGGAGCCGAGCAACACGGCAGCGAAGAGAAAGGCGAAGAGGAGGACGGCGTGGTGGGGGCGTACGCGAGCCATGGCTTCAGCCTACCAGTCCTGGGACCAGAGCCGCGAGCGGAACCGGCAGTCTCGATGGGGCGAGATCGCTCCGCGAAACCGGGTCACTGCTCGATCACCCGCTCCTGGTCGACCGCACCGCCGGCCACGTCCTGGCGCGTCCCATCCGGCCAGGTGATGGTCAAGGAGTCGATCGCCTGGGCCTTGCCCAGGCCGAAGGTGAGCGTGGGCTCGACCTGCGAAAGGTAGCTCTTGGTCGGCATGACCTGGCGGCGCAGCACCTGGTCACCGATCCTCATCTCCACGTAGGCGCCCACGGCGTCGCGATTGCCCTGCCTGCCCACGAGCTTGAGACGCAGCCAGTGGTGGCCGAGGGCCTGCTCGTTGCGCAGCAGCAGCGGAGGTCCACCGACCTGGGTGATCGCGACGTCGAGGTCGCCGTCACGATCGATGTCCGCATAAGCCGCGCCGCGGCCCACGATCGGCCGAGCGAGGTCCCCCACCTTCGCCTCGGGCACCAGCACGAAGGGGGGCGCGGCCTCCTCGCCGGCGTTCCAGAAGAGCTGGGCGGCCTGGCGGTACTGCTGGCTGGGGTCGACCTTGCCGATCTCTTCCTCGAGGTGACCATTGGCCTGGAGCAGATCGAGCCGCCCGTCGAGGTCGGCGTCGAACAAGAAAAGGCCAAACGATAGCGCTCGCCGGGACGGGGTGCCGATGCCGGTCGAGATCGCCTCGTCGACGTAGAAGCTCGGGTCGTCCTGGGCGACGTAGACCGAGGTCATCTCGTTGGCGAAGTTGCCCACCAGGAAGGCCAGGTTGCCGTCGCCCGAGAGGTCGCCCGAGTCAGTGCCCATCGAGCCGGTGGCGTTGCCGTCGCGGTCATAGGCGAGCCCCCAGGCCTCCCCCACCTCCTCGAACTTGCCGCCGCCCAAGTTGTGGAAGAAGAACTTGCGCACGGTGTCGTTGGCCACCAACAGGTCCATCTTGCCGTCCCGATCGACGTCGGCCGGCGCGAGGCCGAGGACCTTGGCCATCGGCCGACCCGTGGCCGGGTTGTTGACCCGCACGCCGGCCGCCTCCGAGACGTCGGTGAACCGGCCGTCCCCCTCGTTGCGGAACAGGACAGGCCAAGTCCCCTCGTAGTTGGTGGGCGGGCCGTAGGCGCGGCCCACGCCGGTCAGGCGGTAGTCCACCTGGAAGTCGATCTCTTTCGACCACTTGACGTAGTTGCCCACGAACAGGTCGAGGTCGCCGTCGCCGTCGGCATCGAAGAAGCTCGCGGCCGTGGACCACTGCTCCTTCGGGCCGGCGACCCCGGCCCGCTCCGTCACGTCCTCGAACCGCCCGCGGACGTTGCGCAGCAGGCGGTTCTCGCCCACGCCGGTCAGCAAGAGGTCGCGCCAGCCGTCGCCGTCGTAGTCGGCGGCGGCCACGCCCATGCCGTAGATCAGCACGGCGAGCCCGGCCTCGCGGGTGACCTCGCGAAAGCGACCCCGGCCGTCGTTGGCGTAGAGGGCGGGCGTGGCCGAGGGACGGCTGCCGCGGGCATGGGGCCAGGCGGTGCCGTTGGTGAAGAAGAGGTCGGCGTCGCCGTCGTTGTCGTAGTCGAAGAAGGCCAGGCCGCCGCCCATCGACTCGGGCAGCAGCTTGTCCCCGTAGGCACCCGTCTCGTGGACGAAGCGGATGCCCGCCTCGGCGGTCACTTCGCGGAAGGTCACCGTGGGCGGATCCACCTTGCGCGCCACCTGCTCCGGGGCGGACTTCTCGATCCTCTGCTCCGGCTTGGCCGCCTCGGGCCGGCGGCTCAGCCACAATCCCCCGCCGACCAAGACCACCAGGCCGCCGATCACCAGCAGGGACCAGCGAAAGGCCTTGCCGATCACCGCATCGTCGGCGGCGACCAGCTCTTCCTCGTCCTCGGCAGGGGCCGGCTTCCCTCTCTCTTCCGTCATCGCGGGCGTCTCTCTCCCGGCTCGTTGGCAGGGTCCCTCTGGGCCACGCGCACGGGCGCGGCCGGGGGCGTTGCCGGGAGCTCGATCTCGAAAGCCTCGGCCCGGCGGGTCGGTCCGGCGTCGGCGAGCTCGTAGGCTCCCGCGCGGGAAAGGTCGTAGATCACGATCGCCTCGGCGGCGTGGTCGGCGGCCGGGTTGGCCGCGCGAGCGATCGCCACCGCGCGATCGCGGGCGTTGTCGTCGGGCTTGTACTTGCGGTAGAGCTCGAGATGGCGCTTGGCGTCCTCCGGGCGATCGAGCTGGCGGTAGATCAGCGACAGATTGTAGTGCGCCCCCATCTCCTCGGGCTCAAAGGCCAGGGTGCGCTCGAACAGACTCGCGGCCTCGGTGAGCAGCTCCTTGCGCCGGGGCTCCCGGTTCTCGCCGTGCTCGAGCTTGGAGCGCTCGAAGAGGGTCTGGCCCAGCTCGTTCAGCAGGCGATAGTCCTGGGAGAAGTCGAAGCCCCGCTTCCTGGTCTCGGCGTCGTCGAGCGCGAGGATGCTGCGGAAGTCGGCGATCGCCTCGTCGAGGAAGCCGTTCTGCTTGTTGACCAGGCCGCGGAACCAGGCCACCGACCAGGACGGCGCGGGCGGATCGAAGGCGGCGGCGCGGGCGAGAGCGGCAACCGCCTGGTCCTGGACGGTTCCCTGCGCCAGGTAGACGCGGGCCTGGTTGATCGCCCCCTCCGGCCGCCCCAGGGCTTCCACCCGGGCGAACGCCTCCTCGGCCTGCCTCAGCTCGCCCTTGCTCTTGCCTCCCTTGAGCAGCAGGCCGATGCCGTAGTCGTTCCAGCGCTGCCACTCCAGGATCGGGCTGGCCTGCTCGGCGGCGAGGGGCGCCCCGCCGGCCACCGGCAGGGTCACCCGGTCGACGGCGAGGGTCATGATCGGCAGGTCGTTGGTCTTCATCTCGGGGAAGACGAACTGCAGGTAGCGGGTGTCGAACTTGCGGTACTGGAGGCGGGCCTCGATGGTCAGCGGGCCCCGGACCTCGCGCGGTACGGTGAGGCGGTAGTGGAGGGTGTCGGCGGCGCCGGGCGGGATCTGGTGGTTGTAGAGGGGGATGAAGATGTCCTGGGCGTTGCGCCGGTCGATGCGCCGGCCCTCGCGGTCGAGCATGTAGACGTTGGCGAAGTGCGACCAGGGATCGACCTCGTGGTTCGGACCGAGCCCACCGCTGCGCCCGATCACCCGCTCGCCGTCCTTGACCACCACGTCGAGCCACACCTCGTTCGAGTCGGCGGTGCCCTGGGTGAAGTGGTGGCCCATCTTGGCCGTGCGCACCACCGCCTCGAGCAGGTAGCTCTGGCCCGGCTCGAGGGTCGGCAGGGTCGGCCGCAGCGGGGCCACGAGCGGGCCATCGATCTCCCCTCCGGCCTTCAAGCCGAACAGGTCCACCCGCATCACGCCTTCGTTGAAGGCCAGGTGCTTCTGGTTCACCCACTCGGGCATGCCCAGCAGATGCGGGATGCCGGTGTTGGCGCTGGGGAATTGGTGGTCGTGGATCTTCAAGATGCCGGTGCCGTCGAAGTCCCGCGCCGCGAACTGGGTCGAGGGCGCGAGCTTCAGGTGGCAGCCGTTGCAGTTGTCCTGGGCTTTGTCCGGGAAGTAGAAGGCCTGCACGCCGTGCCCGGAGACGCCCGAGAGGTGGTAGGAGTCGTAGTGGTTCTGGCCGCGCAGCCACTTGTACTTGTTGAGCTGCTCCGGCAGATGCACCTTGTGGCAGGCGCCGCAGAACTCGGGCGTCTTGTGCAGCGGCTTCAAGTAGGTGCGCTTGTGGAACTCCGGCTTGGCCTTGATCAGCTGCTCGTTCAAGAAGGCGAGGAAGGGGCTGTCGCTGCCGGTGAAGGGGTACTGCACGGCCTCCTCGATGGTGTAGTCGGAGTTGCCGCGCACGGTGTTGACGTTGGTGATCGAGTGGCAGCCGCTGCAGGTGATGCCGGCCTGGCCGGAGGGATGGGTGCCGAGCTCGAAGCTGGGCTCGTCGAACTTGCCGCTGAAGAAGGGCACCAGGTCGTGGCAGCCGGCGCAGAAGCGCGAGGCCTGGACGTCGCCGTCGCGCTTGTACGCCACCTCACGGGTCTCGTTCACCGATTTCAGGTAGGGCGGGTTGTTGCCCGAGCTGAAGCGGTGGGCCGAGACCGCCCAGCCGGCGTGGGTGTCCGCATGGCACTTCAGGCAGTACTGTGAATTGTCGAGGACCTCTTCGGGGATGAAGTTGCCGGTGGCGGTGCGGGCGAGGGAGGGGAAGAAGTACTGCTCGCCCGAGGCCGGGCCGGCGACGTTCCACTGGCGGGGGTCCTGGGCCTGCCAGATCACCAGCAGGCCGGCGAAGACTCCCGCCACCGCGGCCCAGCGCAGCCCCACTTGCCAGCGGATCTTGCGCCCGGCGAGTCGATGGAGCACGAACAGCCAGGCGGCGAGCACGGGCGTGATCACGTGCGCCCAATAGGCGAGGCTGCGCACCTTCGGGTCCTTGACCACGATCACCCCTTCGAGGCGAGTGAGCACGATGCCCGAGGCGAGCAGGATCAGGGCCACGGTGAACAGGGCGTAACCCGCGTAGACCGCCCGGCGGTTGGGCCGGTTGTGGGCGTTCTTGATGTGGGAGATGCCGAAGATCAGGATCGGCAGGACGATCAGGGCGCCGAGGGCGAGGTGGACCAGGAACATGTTGAGGTAGAACCAGTTCTGGTACACCCTGCCGGTCGCCCACTCGAGCAGGGAGACCCCGAGCAGATAGGTGGAGTTGACCGCCAAGAGGGCGAAGAGGCCGAGAACCACGAAGAGCACCTTCTTGAGCTGGGGCCCCACCGCCGGCACGTACTTGCGGCGCTGGGTCGGGGTGCTGGGCGGCGAGCCATGAGGCGAGTCAGGAGCAACGGATGACATGGGCCGACCTCCGAGCGATCAGTGCGGCCGGCCCCCCCCAATCGGGACAGGGCACAGCCTGGGGACTCTGGTCCTTGTAGCAAGGGCCGGTCCTGCCGCGAACGGCGTCTGAACCGTGGCAAGTCCCTGAGAATCCAGACCCAGACCCGACTGGACCCGGCGTGATCTTGGAATCTATGGCATGGAAATCCCGAAGAGGGGAGGGCGGACACGTTGGTCCGCCCCTACGGCATCACTCGCCGTCCGGGGGACAGGAGCACGCCTCTTGCCAGCCCTCACGGTAGACCTCGACCAGGTCCGTCGAGACCCTGACTCCCGGGGTCAAGAGGTCGCCCAGGTAGCGGTCGAGGTCGCGGTCTGATTTGTTGGCCCGGGCCAGCAGCCGAGCATCCCCGGGGAACAGGGCGAGGCCCTCGCGCCAGATCTCCCGGGCCCGCGGCGTGTCCCCCAACCGCCAGTGGCCATCCCCCAGAGCCGCCCAGGTCAGGGCGTGGTAGCTGCGCCTGGTCTCGCCGCGCACCAACTCCCGGGCCTTCTCGAGGTCGGCGATACCGTTCTTGGTGCGCCCCAGCATGCGGGGAAAGTAGACGTTGAGGTTGCCCCGGCTGTAGAGAGTCAGCCAGCTGGGGCCCAGCTGCACAGCGCGGGAGAACTCCGCCAGCGCCTTGTTCGCCAGGCCCAGGTGCGAGAAGAAGGATGCGTCGGGCAGCTTGTCGACGTAGGCGTAGCCGTAGCTCAAGGCGACGTGAGGATCCTTGGGATGAGCGCTCGCCAGGCGGGTGAAGAACGCGATCCCCCGGTCGTACTCCTTGCGCTTGAGCAGCTCCTGCCGGTAGGCCGCGCTGTAGCGCAGGTTGCCGGGCGCGGCCGAGACCACCGCCTCGAGCCGGGTGAGCCGCAATGAGCCGTCCCTCTCGGCGAGCGCGGCGGCGAACAGCTCGGCCGGGTTGCCCTGTGGGGTTGCCGGGCCAGCCCCCGAGGGCGCCGGAGCGAGCAACCCGACAGCCACGACCACGAAAGCTCGAACCAGTTGGTGGTGCATCCTCAACGCCCCTTGACGGGCCGGGAAAACGGCCCGTATCCTCCGCCGGAATCTCGGCCCCGAGACTAACGCGTGATCCTCACTCACCGCCAGCACCTGCGTGGCTCCCGCCTCGCCCGCGTCGTGGTGCTCCTGGCCGTCCTGATCCTCGGGGCCTGTGGCGACCGGTCCTCCTCCCCGCAGCCCACGCCAGGGGATGGAGACCGTGGCGGGACCCTCCGGATCAAAGTCACCGACCGTGCCGGACGCCCGGTCGCCCAACTGCGCTCCGGGCGCAAGACCCTCCACCTCGAGCTCACCCTCGGCGAGAGCACCGTGGTCGTCGACGGCGAACGTGCCGGCGAGGTCCGGCGCTACCGCGAAGGGGCTCGCCTGCTGGCCGAGGCGACTACCGAGCACGGGGTGACCCGCGCCCAAGGCTCGGACGGTCGCCGGCTCTTCGAGCTCCGGGGCTCGGGACGGCGGGTCAGGGTCTTCTTGGGCGAGGCCCCGGGCAAGCTGGTGGTCTTCGCTCGGCCCGCACCGGAGCGCCTGCGGGTCCTCGCGGGCGAGAGGGAGCCCGAGATCGGCCGCGTCACCCACGACGGCGGCAGGACCCGGGTGCGGGTGCGCGATCCTCAGGGCGAGGCCCTCTACGAGAGCACGAGCCCCCGGCTCTCGGCCCTCTTCGGAGTTCTGCTGCTGGCCGACTTGCCGGACCGCGACAAGGCCGTCCTGATGGCCGAGCTGCTGTGGAACGGGCTGTGATCGCCGGCGTCGACCTGGGCGCCACGCTCACCAAGCTCGCCCTCGGGGGAGAGCCCGGAAGCCGGCTGCGGCTACCTTCTCGCGATCTCGCAGCGATCCGCGCCCAGCTTCGAGCCTGGAGCCCCGAGGTCGTGGCGCTGACCGGTGGCGGCGCGCGCGAGCTCGGAGCCAGCCTGGCCGGCGGTGAGATCCGGTTGATCCCCGAGTTCGCAGCCTGGACCGCCGGCGTGGCCACGCTCGCCGCTGAGCAGGGCCTCACCCTGCCGCCCGAGCACCTGGTGGTCAGCCTGGGCACGGGAACCTCGATCCTGGCCGTGCGGCCCGGCGGTGCCGAGAGGGTCGGGGGGACGGCCCTGGGCGGCGGGTCCTTCGTCGGCCTCTCCCGCCTGCTCGGGGGGACCGAGAGCTTCGCCCAGGCCGCCGAGCTGGCCGCTCGGGGCGATCGCCGCCGTGTCGACCTGCTGGTCGGTGACGTCTATCCTCGCGGCGGCATCGCCTTGCCGCCGGACCTCAACGCCGCCAGCTTCGCCAAGCTCGCTTCCACCGCAGCCGCCGACCTGGCCCACGCCGTGGCTGGCATGATCGGCGAGAACGTCGCCCTGCTGGCCATGGCCCATGCCCGTGCCGCGGGCATCGACACCGTGGTCTACGGCGGCTCCACCCTCGACGGCAACCCCGCCTTGGGCGGCCCCCTGACCTTGGTCACCGAGTCGCTGGGCGGCCGGGCCCTGCTGCTGGCAGAGGGCGCCTGGTGTGGAGCCGTGGGGGCAGCCCGGCTGGCAGCGGACGCGGAGGCGGCGCCCATGCGTTGACCGGTCAGGGACGCTTCGTGCTAACCTCCCGCGGCCAAGACCGACATCACCCGAGGTGGACCGCCGCCCAACTCCTCGACGACGCCGACTTTTGAAGGAGGGAGCTTTCGTGATCCACTCGAACGCCGTTGCGCGCAGCATCGTCGTCGCCAGCCTGGCGCTCCTGCTCTCCGTGCCCGCCGTGGGGCACGCTCAGGAGGTCAAGGATCCCCAACCGCCCTCGAACGATGCCCGGGGCCTCCAGCTCAAGTCCACCGGCGGCCCGGACAGCTTCGGCTACACCTTCGCCGACGCCGACGAGCCCACCTGCGCGGCCACGTCCGTGATCGACATCACCGGCACGGGGACCAACATCGCCTCCGGAGACGACTCCGCCAGCGCTCCCCAGGCCCTCAGCGCCCCCTTCAACTTCTACGGCACGGCGGTCACCCAGCTGGTGATGGCCACCAACGGATACCTCTCGACCGACCCCACCGACACCGGCCCGGACCTCTCGAACGACTGCCCCCTGCCGGCTCCTCCCTCGACCGGCGGCGGCGCGCGCATCTATCCGCTCCACGACGACCTGATCACCGACTCCGGGTTCATCCAATACTTCGCCACCTGCCCGCGCCAGAGCGATCGCTGCACCACCAACGAAGACTGCACGATCTTCATGTGGAACGACGTCGAGCACTTTGGCGGCGGCGGCCAGCTGTGGGACTTCGAGGCGATCCTCTACCACGACACCAACGACATCGTGTACCTGGTGGGCCCGGGCAACCCGGAGACCGGCTCCGGCTCGACCAGCGGCATCCAGAACTTCCCGCCGCCCACCATCGGCCTGACCTACGCCTGCAACGTCGCCGGTTCGGTCGGCTCGACCACCGGCAACAGCACGGTCTGCGTCTTCCACCCCAACGCCGTGCCCAGCGGCTGCCTGGAGGCCGACCTCGCCCTCACCAAGAGCGCCGCGCCGCCCAACGTCAGCCCCGGGGACAACGTGGTCTACACCCTCACGGTGAGCAACAACGGGCCGGGCGGCGCCACCGGAGTGGTGGTGACCGACAGCTTGCCGGCACAGGTGACCTACGTTTCGAACGACTGCGGCGCCGGCTTCGCCTCGCCGACCGTGACCTGGAACGTCGGTGCCCTGGCCAACGGCGGCTCCGCCACCTGCAACGTCACGGTAGCGGTCAACGCCGGGGTCAACGGAGCGGTGGTCAACTCGGCCACGGCTTCAGGCGCCGGGGTCGATCCGGTCTCTTCCAACAACGTCGGTACGGCCACGATCAACGTGCAGCAGGCGACGATCGACATCCCGACCCTGTCGACCCTGGGCCTCGCGGCCCTCGTCTTGCTCGTGGCGGGCGCGGCCCTCTTCCTGGTGCGGCGCGGCACGGCGGCCTGATCCCGCCCACGGCCTTCGCCTCTCGCGCGGCCGGCCCTCCAGGGCCGGCCGTTTTGCCGGATGGGGACCTCGATGAGCAGCAACCGCGTCGAATCGATCACCGAGAAAGCCCGCAACAAAGGCGGTCTCGGTTGCGCCATCGCCTTCGTGTTGCTGTTCGGGGTGGTCGGCCTGGTGATGACGGTGCTGGTGCTGAGCGCCGGACAGCTCGAGCCTGGAGCCTGGCCCGCCCTGCTGGTCCCCATCGTCTTCACCATCGTGGGCTTTGGCGGCGCCTACCTGCTCTGGCGCTTCGGCCGCAAGGCCGCAACAACCGAGCCGGCGAGCTGGCAGCCCGCCGTGCCCGAGGCCGCCGGCCCTGCGCCGGCCCTCGGCCTCTTCCCCGGGGAGGGGCCGGTCGAGCTGCAGCCGAGCGCGGGCCCCTGGGGCAAGCTGCTCGGCATCACCTTCGTGGCCCTGTTCTGGAACGGCATCACCGGCGTCTTCGTGGTGACGTGCGTGGGCGGCTGGCAGAGTGGCTCGGGCGACGGCTGTCTCACGATCTTCCTGATCCCCTTCGTGTTGGTCGGCCTCGCCCTGCTCGCCGGGGTGCCTTATCAGATCCTGGCGATGTTCAACCCGCGGCCGGTGATCAGCCTCAACCGCGCCCGTGTCGCGCTCGGGCAGAGCCTGGAGATCGGCTGGCGCTTCCGCGGCAACCCCGCGCGGATCCGCGAGCTGACGATCGAGATCGAGGGGAGGGAGGAGGCCACCTACCGCCAGGGCACGACGACCAAGACGGACCGCCAGGTCTTCGCCCGCCTGAGCGTGATCGTGGCCGCCGATCCGATGACGATCGAGCGGGGCTGGGCCTCCGTGACCATCCCCCTCGAGACCATGCACTCTTTCGAGGCGACCAGGAACAAGGTGGTGTGGACCCTCAAAGTGGCCGGGCGGATCGACAGCTGGCCGGACGTCGGCGAGGACTTCCCCCTGATCGTCCTGCCGCCGGAGGTGGGCCGATGAGCTGGCTCGACATCACGACGGCCGACCGCCGGACGGTCTTCGCTCCCGGGGACCCGGTCACCGGCACGGTCGCCTGGTCCCTGGACGAGGCGCCGAGCGAGGTGGAGCTGCGCCTCTTCTGGTACACCTCGGGCAAGGGAGAGCAGGACGTCGTGGTGGTCGACACGGCCCGCTTCGACGCCCCGGGACACCAGGACCAGAGGGCCTTCTCCCTGCACCTACCCGACGGGCCCCTCTCCTTCTCCGGCACCCTCATCACCCTCGCCTGGGCTCTCGAGCTGGTGGTCTCCCCGGGCAGCCTGGCGACGCGCACGGAGCTGCTGGTCACGGTGATCGGCCGTGAGATCCGGCTGTCGGCCCTGGCCAGCAAGGAGGAGGAAGTGATCGAGAAGAAGGGCCCGGCGTGGCTGGGCCGGATCCTCCGCCAGAAGCGTGCCGAGCAGGGAGGGGCCGGCGACCGACCCTGAGGTCCCCATGCGCCCGGCGGACAACCCCTTCCGCGCCCAGCGCCTGGCCGCCCTGCGCTACCGCTTCACCCAGGCCACCCCGAGCGAGCTGATCGAGCGCCTGGCCGGCCTGGACCACCGGGCCGCCCTGGTCGGCGCCCACGGCAGCGGCAAGTCGATGCTGATGGCCGCGCTGGGGTCAGCCCTGGCCGAGCAGGGTTTCGCGCTGCGCCAGGCCCGGCTGCACGTCGGCCCGGGCGAGCCGGCCCGCTTGGCCCCGGGATTTCTGGCCGAGCTGACTTCCCGGCACTTTCTGCTCGTGGACAGCGCCGGAGTGCTCGGCGGCTGGTCGCTTCGGAAGCTGCTTCGGGCCAGCCGGCGGGCCGGCGGGCTGCTGGTCACTCTCCACCAACCCGGCCCCCTGCCCACCCTCCTCGAATGCCACCCCGGCCCCGAGCTGCTCGCCGAGCTGATCGAGGAGCTGGCGGGAGCTGAGCTCGCTGCCCGGCTGCCGCCGGCGGAAGAGCTCTTCGCGCGGCATCGGGGCAACCTGCGGGAGGCCCTGCGGGGGCTGTATGACTGGTGTGGACGCGGAGGGGGCGGCTGACCGCGGCAGCCGCCGTGCTACGCTGCGCCGCAGCTCTTCTTCCTCTGCTCAAGGAGCCCGCATGCGCCCTCGTTCCGCTTTCGTGGTGGCCCTGCTCGTCGCTCTCGGCTTCGGCAGCCTGGTCCTGTCCCAGCCGGCGACGACGCCTTCTCGTACCCTCGTCCACGCCGGCCGCTTGATCGACGGCGAGTCCGCGCAGGCTCGCTCGAAAGTGACGGTGGTGATCGAGAAGGGGCGCATCTCGGCGGTCGAGAACGGCTTCAGCCGACCCGGCGCGGGCGACCGGGTGATCGACCTCTCGGACCACACCGTGCTGCCCGGCCTGATCGACCTCCACGTCCACCTCGGCACCGAGCCCTCGCCCCAGGCCTACCTCGAGCGCTTCACCTGGAACCCGGCCGACGTGGCCCTGCGCGGCGCCGCCCACGCGCGGGCCACACTCGAGGCCGGCTTCACCACCGTGCGCAACCTGGGCGACGGCGACAACGTCACCGTCTCCCTGCGCGAGGCGATCCGCAAGGGCTGGATCCCCGGGCCGCGGATCTTCACCGCCGGCAAGTCGATCGCCACCACCGGCGGCCACGCCGACCCCACCAACGGCTGGGCCGAGGGCATCCAGGTCGATCCGGGCCCCCGCGAGGGCGTGGTCAACGGCGCCGACGACGCCAGGAAGGCCGTGCGCCAGCGCTACAAGGACGGCGCCGACCTGATCAAGATCACCGCCACCGGCGGCGTGCTCTCCCTGGCCAAGAGCCCGGACGCGCCGCAGTTCCGCGAGGACGAGGTGCGAGCGATCGTCGAGACCGCCCGCGACTACGGTTTCACCGTCGCCGCCCACGCCCACGGCACCGAGGGCATGAAGCGGGCGATCCGCGCCGGGGTGGACTCGATCGAGCACGGCACGCGGGCGGACGACGAGGTCTTCCGTCTGATGCGCGAGCACGGCACCACCCTGGTGCCTACCCTCTCCGCCGGCCGCTACGTCGGCGAGAAGTCCAAGATCGAAGGCTTCTACCCCGAGGTGGTGCGGCCCAAGGCGGCGGCCATCGGCGCTGAGGTGTCGGCGATGTTCCGGCGGGCGGTGGCGGCCGGCGTGAAGATCGCCTTCGGCACCGACGCCGGGGTCTTCCCCCACGGCGAGAACGCCAAGGAGTTCCTCTATCTGGTCGAGGGCGGCATGACCCCGATGGCGGCGATCCAGGCCGCCACCCGCGAGGCCGCCCGCCTGCTGCGCCAGGAGGACAGCCTGGGCACCGTGGCCCCGGGCAAGGTGGCGGACCTGGTCGCCACCCGCCGCGACCCCCTGGCCGACGTTTCGGCCCTCACCGAGATCGACTTCGTGATGAAGGACGGGGTGGTCTACAAGGCGCCGTAGCAGGCAGCAGCCGGGGAGTTCACTCCCCGGCGGTGCCTCCCGGCACCTCGACAATCCGTCCCGCAGCGAGGAACCACAGCTCCAGGCGGGGTGGGGCGGGCAGGTCGAGGGCCTCGGCCAGGGCCCAGCCGTAAAGGGCGAGCTGGGGAGCGTAGATGGCGGCCCGGGCCTCGACCTCCTCGCCCACAACCTCGTCGGTCTTCCAGTCGGCCACCACCAGCGCTCCCGTCCCGGCGTCCCGGTAAACCAGGTCGATCGCCCCCGCGAGGAAGGCCACCGGCCCGGTCTCTCCCCCGGGCAGCGCCACCGGCAGCTCCCGCGCCACCACCGCGCCGAACAGGGCCTGGAAGCGCCCGGCCAGGGGGCCGGAGAGCAGCCCTTCCAGGAGCTGACCGGCTCGTTCGAGGACGGCCGAGCGGTCGCCCTCCTGCACGTCGAGGAGCCGCCCCGGCAGGTCCAGCCGGCAGCGTTCGGCCGCACCGGCCGGATCGGCTTCGAAGTCGAAGTGCTCGAGGGCGCCGTGCACGGCCCGGCCCACGGCCAGGGCCACGGTCCGCTCGGTCAAGCCGCCGCGCGGGCGAGGTCCCTCGGCATCGAAGGCCTCCTCGAGCAGCCGGTGCGCCTCGGCGGAGACCGGCCCCCGCCACGGCCGGGTCTGGCGCTCGGCAGCCCGGCGCTGACGCTCGGTCAAGGCGGCCACCGAGCGCTCGATCTCGGCCCCGACCGGGAAGGCCGCCTGGTCAGCCGGCGGCGCTGCCGCGGGCAGCAGCGATGGCAGGAAGCGCCAGCCGACCTCCCGGGGCACGGCCTCGACGAGCTCCGCCCCGGCTTCGAAAGGCCCGGCCAGATCGGGGGCCGGCGGCTCGCGGCGGGCCAGCAGCTCGGCGAAGGAGCCGGCGCGACCGGCAGCGGCGGCCGGCCGGCCGGCGATCACCAGCCGGTCCTTGGCGCGGGTGGCGGCCACGTAGAGCAGGCGCACCCGCTCCGCCTCTTCGATCGCCCGGCCTCTCTCCTCCACCTCGTGCCACCCCGGCGAGGGCAGGCCGAAGAGCTCCACCTCCCAGCGGCCGGCGAGGCGTTTCGCCTGGGCCGGGACGCGGTCCGAGCGGGCGGGCTTCTCCTTGTGGGTCTGGAGCAGGTAGACCCAGCGGAAGTCGAGGCCCTTGGCCTTGTGGATGGTCAGGATCTCCACCGCCCCATCGCCGGCCGAGGCCGGGCGGCCGCCGGTCTCCTCCCGCGCCTCGGCCACGGCGCGGCGCAGGAAGCGCAGGGCCTCCTCGACGTCGCCGCCGGCGTCGAGGGTCTCGGCCAGGCGCTCGAAGAAGCGGGCCAGGTTCGCCGCCCGGAAGGAACCGAGGTAGCGGGCGGCCTCGCTGCCCTCGATCAGGGTCCAGGCGCGCAGGTTCTCGACGAAGGTCGCCGCCGGATCGTGGGCGAAGGAGTGCCGCAGCCGGGCCAGGACGGCCACCAAGGAGGCCAGGGCCTCTTCCCAGCCGGCCAGCTCGGCGAGGCCGGGCACCTCCGCCGCCACCGGCACCAGCTCCGCCGCCACCTCGGCGCCGATCCGGCGGGTACGGCCCAGGGCCGCCTCGTCCGGGCCCAGGAGATCCGTCACCAGGCCGGGAAAGCCCCGCTGCCAGAGCCCCGGCAGGGCGGCATCCGGGACCCCCACCCAGCTCGAGCGCAGGGTGGTCACCAGGGCCAGGTGGTCGGCCGGGTCGAGCACCGTGCGCACCAGGGCGGCGGCATCCACCACCTCGCGACGGCGGAAGTAGCTCTTGTCCCGGGCCACCCGGTAGGGCACTCCGGCCTCTTCGAGCGCCGCCAGCACCAGGTCGAGGTCTCCCGTGGAGCGCAGCAGGATCGCCGCCTCCTCCAGGGGGAAACCCTCGGCGCGGGCACGGCCCAGCTCACGGGCCACGGCCCGGGCCTCGAGCTCGCTCGCGGCCCGCGAGGGGGTCTTCGGTCCACCCTTGCCGCCTTCGCCCTCGCGCCGCCAGGACACCCAGTGCTCGACCGGGGTCATCCCCGCCGGCAGCCCCTCCCCGGCCGAGCGCTGCGCGACCAGAGGCTGGAAGGGGGGCTGGAGGCCCGGCCGGGCGACCATCACGGGCGCCATCAACCGCTCGACCTCGGCGAGCAGGGCAGGCACCGAGCGGAAGGAGACCGACAGCCGCTCGAGCCGCCCGCCGGCCGCCAGCACTTCGGCCACGAAGCCCTCGTAGGCCGCGAGGTCGGCATTGCGCCAGCCGTAGATCGACTGCTTGGGGTCGCCGACCAGGAAGAGCACCGGCCGCTCCTCCACCGGACCCGCGAGGACGAGGGAGCGCAGCAGGTCGCATTGGGTGGCGTCGGTGTCCTGGAACTCGTCGACCAGCAACTGGGCGATCCGCCGCCGCTCCCGGGCGGCCAGGGGCGGGTGGCGGGCGAGCAGGTCCCGGGCCCCGGTCAGCAGCTCCTCGTAGACCAGGATGCCCCGCTCGGTGCGCCGCCTCTCGACCTCGGCGAGCAGGGGGCGGAGCACGGCGCGCGCTGCCTCGAAGAGGCGGGGAGAGAGGCGGAGCAGGCGGCGACCTCGTGAGGAGAGCTCCCCGGCCGCCTCGACCATCGCACCCCGGGCCTCCCCCAGGGCCTTCTCCTCGGTTGTGCCTACGACCCCTTTCCCCCAATCGGCGAGGCGCCGCCCGTCCTCCTCGTCGAGGAGGCCCGCGATGTCCGCGATCAAGCCCTCCAGGCCGTCGAGGTCTCGGGGCGGCCAGCCGGCCGCTCGATCCAGGGCCGCGATGGCCTCGACCGCACAGCGCGTCGAGTGGGTGCGGGTGGAGCGAGGCGGCACGGTGGCGAGGGCGGACCCCGCGGCGGCCACGAAGCGGCGAGCGGCTTCGACCAGGCCCTCGGCCCAGGCCTGGATCTCCCTCGCTGCGAAAGCGGGCCGCGACAGCTCGGCCGAGGGCAGGCCGCACGCGGCCAGCTCGGCGAGGGCCCCGGCCAGGTCCGCCGGCCCGAGTCCGGCAGCGGCCAGAGCGCGGGCGGGCTCACCCTGGCGGTAGACGGTGGCGAGAGCGTCCTCCAGCACCTCGCGCACGACGGCCTCGGTCAAATCCTTCTCGGCATCCACCTGGAAGGCCGGATGGAGCCCGGCCTCGAGCGGGTAGGTGCGCAGGAGCCGGGCGCAGAAGGCGTGGATGGTCGAGACGCTCAGCCGGTCGAGGTGGGCGAGCAAGGCCCGGGCCCGCGACTCCCCCTCGGCGGCCTCGAGCCCGAGCAGCTCCGCCTCGAAGCCCCGCACCTCCTCGCCCGCGCCGAGCTTGGCCAGGGCTGCGGCCACCCGCTCGGCCATCTCGGCGGCGGCGGCCTCGGTGAAGGTGATCGCCGTCACCCCGTCGAGCACCTTCCCCGCCACCCGGTCGTCGGTCGGGTCCCCGGTCTCGGCCAGGGCCGCGGCGGCCCCCTCCCAGCCCGGCCCCAGGCACCAGGCCAGGATGCGGGCCACCAGGGTGGCCGTCTTGCCCGTGCCGGCCCCGGCCTCGAGCACCAGGGGCCGCGACAGCTCCCTCTGCGCCGTGCGGCGCGCCGCGCGGTCGGCTTCGGCGAGGAAGAGCGCTCCCGGGGCCACGCTCATTCGCCCCCTCCTTCCTCGACACGGCCGAGCCAGAACAGGGCGCGGGCCGCGGCCGGCCCGGGGCCCTCGGTCTCCCCCGCCGCCTCGGCCCAGCGGGTGAAGCGCCGGCGGGCGCCAGAGTCCTCCTGGAGGCAGGCCTCCTTGACCGTGCAGGAGCGGCACCGGGGCCCCTGCTTCTCTAGGGCCGGGTCGAGCAGGCGGGGTACCCGGCTGCCCCGGGCCAGGGCCGCCACCACGGTGCCAGCCGACTTGGTGAAGGCGGGCCGGAGGGCCTCGAGCTCGTCCGGCTGGAGGCGCAGCAGGCGCTCTTCCGGCTGCCAATTCAGCTCCGGCCGGCCGAGGAAGAGATAGCCCCCACCGGGGCCATCGGACAGGGCCGAGGCGTAGGCCACGCCCTGGAGCCAGCGCCCTTGCGCCACCAGGACGGGCAGGCGTTTGCGGCTGTTGGCGGAGGCGGGTGGGTCGCTCCCCCGCTCGTCGAGGAACGGTCGACCCGCCTTGAGATCGAGCAAGGTCGGCTCCCCGGCCAGGGGCAGCAGCAGATCGGCGCGGAAGCCCACCCGCAGGCCCTCGGCGCCGGTCATGGCCTCCCCCCGCAGCTCCGCGCCCATCACAGCGGGCTGGGGCCCGAGGCCCTCGCGCAGCACGTTCCAGAACACCGCGGCCCGCTCGGCCAGGGCCGGTGTGAGCAGGGGCACCCCGTCCTCCCGGGCCACCCGCTCTGCCTCCCGCTCCAGCTCGGCGGCGATCTCGCCGGCCGGCGGCAGGGGCACGCTCACCGGCGATCGGACCAGGGCCTCGGCGAGCTCGACCTCCACGGCCCCTCCCGCCCGCGCCACCAGCCGGGCCAGCAGAGCGTGCACCACCATGCCCACCAGGCGCGGCGACAGCTCGGGCAGGCCGGAGCGCGGATCCGGCAAGGCGCCCAGGCGCAGCTCGCGGCCGAGGAAGCTCTGCCAGGGGCAGGCGGCGACGGCCTCGATGGCGGTGACGGGAAGCACCTCCGGCAGGCTCCCCCTGCCGAGCAGCCCGAACCAGGGCCCCAACCGCCGAGCCCGTTCCCGGCCCTCGGGGCTGCCGAGGTCGGGGTCGAGCTCGTCGAGCACCGCCCGCCGCAGCCGCGGCGGCTCCCGCCGGCCGGCGAGGGCGAGAGCGGGAGGCAGGGCCGAGTCCCAGGCCCGGCGGTCGCCGGCCAGGCCGGCGCCGATCAACCACTCGAGGGCCGGCCAATCGCCGTCGCCCGAGGGATGCCGAAGGGTGCCAGCCGAGTTGGGTACGGCCCCCGACCAGCGCAGGCGATCGACGAACGGCGAGGCGGGCAACGGCTGGCCGGCCTCGTCCGCGACCGCCCAGGAGACCTCGACGGCCGGCGCCGAGCCGAGCAATTGGCCGAAGAGGTAGCTCTCTTCCTCCACCCCCAGCCCCTTGACCGGCAGGTCGGGCAGCAGCAGGGTGAGGGCCCGGCGCAGGTCGTCCGGCAGGAAGGGATCCTCCCGCACGGATCTGGGGAATGAACCGGCCTGCGCCCCGAGCAGGAAGAGGTGTTCGAACACCCGCCCCCTCGCCTCGGTCACCGAGAGCAGCTGGACCCCGCTCCCGGCCCCTCCCAGGGACGGAGCATCCAGGCGCTCCTCGGCCCGCTCGGCGAGCAGGAAGAGCTCCTCGGGGGCCAACGGCAGCTCACCCGGCAGCTCGGCCTCCAGGACCGCCAGCACCTGCCACGGTCGAGCCGGCGGGGACTCGGGGAGCCAGCCGAGGGCCTCCACGAGGAAGGTCCGGGCGTGGCGGAGGTGGGCCGACAGGGGGCGGGGCCCCCCCTCCCGTCCCGGCCAGCCGTCCAGGGCCGTCGCCGCCCGCTTCGCTCGCGCCAGCGCCGCGCGAAGCTCCGGCCCGGGCAGCCCCCGGCGCTGGCGCCCCGACCCTGCACCCTCCTCGTCCTCTCCTTCCTCGATGCTCGCCGCGATCGGCAGGGGCACTTGACCTGCGACCAGCACCGAGCCGGGATCCAGCCTCGAGAGGTCGGCCAGGCGCGAGGCCCCGAGGATGCGCAGGGCCAGGCGCAGCTCGGTGCTGCGGCCCTCCCCGGCCGCCTCCAGCCAGCGGTCGACGGGCGTCGCGGTGCCGGAGCGCAGCAGCTCGAGGAAGGCCGCCATGCGACGCTCCGGCCCGCCCGGCGAGGCGGCAGTGCCGGGAGCCGAGAACGGCACGCCGAGCCGGCCAAACGCCTCCGCCAAGGCCAATCGGTGCGAACCGACGTCCCGAGCCACCAGGGCGATGCGCTCGGGGACGGCGCCGGCATCGAGCAAGGCCCGGGCCGCCACCACGGCCCGGCGGGCCTCCGCTCCGGGCGTGGCGCAGGGGTGGAGCGACACGGCCGCGGCCTCCCCGTCCGGCTCGAGGGCGAGCTCGCTGGCCGGGCGGCCGGTGAGGCGCAGGGCCAGCCGGTCGGCGAAGGCGAGGCCGCCGGCTCGGGGGCCGGGCAAGTCGAGTAAGACCTCGGCCCGGCGGGCCACGACCAAGGTCTCGAGCAGGTCGAGAGCGAGGCCGGTGGCGTCCGCCCAGCCGTGGAGGAGAATGGCGCGGGCCGGCAGCAGCTCCGGGCGTGAGCGCAGCAGGGAAGCTGCGCGGGCGTAAGCCTCGCCGGTGCGGCCGAGCCCCAGGGCCGCGAGCTCCTCGCCGGTGTCGGCGGCCACTCGCAGCAGGGCGCGAGCCCGCTCGAGAGTGGGCTGCGGAAACGCCCCGGAGAGGGCCGCCACCCGCTCCAGGCAGGCTTCGAGATGGGCGCGTTCGAAGCCGGCGTCGAGCAGGTCCCGCACCGTGCCGGCGAGGGCGCCGTAGCCGTCGGCGAAGCCCCCGAGGGCCGCGGCCAGGGCTCGCTCGGCGCGGGCGCGGCGGCGCACCAGCACTTCGAAGACCAGGCCTCCCGTGGGCATCGGCTCCCCGGCCTCGAGCAGGGCACGACGGGCGAGGGCCCACAGGGTCTCGATCGCCACCCCGGCGAAGGCCCGGCCGCGGCGGGAGAGCCACGCCGCCCCGAGGTGCCCGGCGAGGCTGGTGGAAGGCACCACCACCAGCACCGCCCGGCCCAGCTCGGCGGGATTGGACTTCGCTTCGGCAGCGAGCTCGTCCAGGCGCTCGAGCAGGCGGGCCTCCACCTGGCGGGGACCTCGACCCACCGTCCACGCCGCTGCCCGCGGGCCTCTCGAGGTCGCGTCGTCGCTGTCCACTGTCATACTCTGCGCCCGCCGATGAGCACCCAGGCCCCGTCCTCTCCCGGCCGCGCCGCCCTCTTCGCGGTCTACGCCACGGTCTTCCTCGACCTGCTCGGCTTCGGGATCCTGCTGCCGGCGCTACCCTACTATGCCGAGCGCCTGGGGGCCTCGGGCACCGGCGTGGCGTTGCTTTTCGCGTCCTACTCTTTGGCCCAACTGGTCGGGGCCAACCTGCTCGGCCGGCTCTCCGACGCCCGCGGCCGGCGCCCCGTGCTGCTGCTCTCGCTGGTGGGCTCCGCCCTGGGGATGACCGCCTCGGGCCTCGCCCAGAGCCTGCTCACCCTGTGCGCCGCACGGGCCCTGGCCGGCCTCTCAGGGGGCAGCATCGGCACCGCCCAGGCGTTCATCGCCGACACCACCACGCCGGAGCAGCGCCCGGCTCGCATGGGTGGGCTCGGGGCCTCGATCGGCCTCGGCTTCGTCGCCGGCCCGGCCCTGGGCGCCCTGCTGCTCGGCCGCGGCCTGGGCTTCGCCGGCGCCGCCTTCACCGCCGCCGCTCTGGCCCTGGCCAACCTGGTGTTCACCTTCCTGGTGCTGCCGGAGTCGCGCCGGCCCGGCGCGGCGCCCACCGCCTCGCGGGGCCTGGCCGCCTGGCGCACGGCGGTCAGTCGGCCGGTCCTGCGGCCGGTGCTCGCCGCGTCGTTCCTGGTGCTCGCCGCCTTCGTCGCCATGGAGACCACCTTCGCCCTCTGGACCGAGGAGCGCTTCGGCTTCCGGGAGCGGGAGTTCGGCCTGGTGCTGACCCTCGCCGGAGCGGTGATGGTGATCGTCCAGGGCGCTCTGGTGGGCCCGATCAGCCGGCGTTTCGGGGTGCGCCGGGTGGCGGCTGCCGGCGGCGCCCTCCTCGGCCTGGCCCTGGCGGCGATGCCCTGGGCCCCGGGCAAGGCCTGGCTGCTGGCCAACGTGGTCGTGATGGCCCTGGGCCTGGGCCTGGCCCTGCCGAGCCTCTCCTCCCTGCTCTCCCAGCTCTCGCCCGCCGAGGACCAGGGCACCGTGCTCGGCGCGGGCCAGTCCCTCCAGGCCCTGGCCCGGGCCACCGGCCCGCTCGCCGCCGGCCTCCTCTTCGACCTCGGCCCCGCCCTGCCCTACCTCTGGGCGGGGGGGTTGGGGCTGCTGGCGGCTTGGGTGGTGGGGAGAGGGAGCTACAGCACCGTGCCGGTCAACACCGCCCGGGCCACGGAGAAGTAGAACAGCAGCCCGAAGACGTCGACCAGGGTGGCGACGAAGGGGGCGGAGGCGCTGGCGGGGTCGAGGCCGAGGCGTTTGAGGAGGAGGGGCAGCATGGCCCCGGAGAGGGTGCCCCACAGCACCACGCCCAGCAGGGCTGTGCCGATGGTCAGGGCGTAGAGCAGGTAGTGCTCGCCGTAGGTGCCGAAGGCCTGCTCCCAGATCACGATGCGGCCGATGCCGATCGCCGCCAGGATCAGCCCCAGGGCCAGGCCCGAGGCCAGCTCGCGGCGGGCGATGCGGTACCAGTCGCGCAGCCTCACTTCGCCCAGGGCCATGGCCCGGATCACCAGGGTCGAGGCCTGGGAGCCGGAGTTGCCACCGGAGGAGATGATGAGGGGCACGAAGAGGGCGAGCACCACGGCCTTGCTGATCTCGTCCGCGAAGCGGCCCATCGCCGAGGCGGTGATCAGCTCGCCGCAGAAGAGCAGGGCGAGCCAGCCGGCCCGCTTCTTGACCATCTCGCCGAGGCCGGTCTCGAGGTAGGGAGCGTCGAGGGCCTCGAGGCCGCCCAGCTTGTGGATGTCCTCGGTGGCTTCCTCCTCGACCACGTCGACGATGTCGTCGACGGTGACGATGCCCTTCATCCGCCCCTCGGCATCCACCACCGGGATCGCCGTCAGGTCCTCCTCGGCGAAGACCCGGGCCACCTGCTCCTGGTCCATGTCCTCGGGGACGGTGACCACCTCGCGCTGCATCACCTCGTGCACCGGCCGGGCACCCGGAGCGGCGAAGAGGTCCCGGAAGGAGACCACGCCCAGCAGCCTCTGCTCCGAGTCGAGGACGTAGACGTAGTAGAGGGTCTCGAGCCGCCCTCGCGCCTGGAGCCGCAGGTAGCTGATCGCCTCGTCCACGGACATGTCGGGCCGCAGGCGGGCGAAGCGGGGGCTCATCAGGCCGCCGGCTTCGTCCTCGGCGTACGCCAGAAGAGCGCGCACGTCGCGCCGGGTGGGCTCGTCCAGCAAGCTCAGCAGCTCGGGACGCTCCTCGGGCTCGAGCTCCTGGAGCACGTCGGCGGCGTCGTCCGGGGCCAGCAGGCGCAGCCAGACCCGCTGCTCGGTCGGGCGAAGCTCGACGAGGAGGGCTGCCTGGCCGTGGGAGGGGAGGCTCTGGAAGAAGTCGTCCGCCTCGGTCGGATCGAGCAGACGGAAGCCCTCGACCTGCTCGGGAGGCGCCAAGGCCGGCCAGGCCTCGTGCAGCTCCTCGGCGGTCAGCCGGGTGGTGGGGACGAGCGTTTCCACGGCGCGGAGCATAACCGCAACGGGCCGCCTCCGAGCCCGTCGTGACGGCGTCGTTACGGCCTCGCCGTAGCCGGAGTCTAGCGGCCGAAACGGCGCTGGCGCTGGTGGTAGGAGCGCAGGGCCCGCAGCAGGTCGATCTTGCGGAAGGCGGGCCAGTTGGTGTCGCAGAAGTAGAACTCGGAGTAGGCGCTCTGCCAGAGCAGGAAGCCCGAGAGGCGCACCTCACCGCTGGTGCGCAGGATGAGGTCCGGCTCGGGCAGCCCCGAGGTGTAGAGGTGGGGCTCGATGGTCCGGTCGTCGAAGCCGGCGATCACCTCGTCGAGCTCCTTGCCCTGGCGCTTCGACTCGGTGAGGAAGCTGCGGAAGGCGTCGGTGATCTCTTCGCGCCCGCCGTAGGCCATGGCGATGTTGAGCTGGAAGCGCTCGTAAGCGGCGGTGACGCTCTCTGCCCTCTCGATCGCCGCCTGCAAGCTGTCCGGCAGCAGCTCGAGCTTGCCCAGGTAGCGCACCCGCACCTCGTTGGTGTGCACGTCGGAGTGTCCGGCGAGGCGCAGGGTCTCGCGCTCGAAGAGCTGGAGCAGGGCCTCCACCTCGGAGGTGTCCCGGGAGAGGTTGTCGAGGGAGAAGCTCCACACCGTGACCACCGGGATGTCGAGCTCGTAGCACCAGGAGAGGACTTCCCGCAGCTTCTCGGCCCCCCGCTCGTGGCCGAAATGCGAGCCGCCCAGCCCGCTCTCCCGGGCGAAGCGACGGTTGCCGTCCATGATGATGCCGATGTGCCGGGGCAGCCGCCAGGTCGGGACCTCCTCCATCAGGCGCTTCTCGTAGAGGAGGTAGAAGGGCCGCTTGATGAAGCCCTTGAGCGTCTGCCAGACGAAGGAGAGGCGGCGCGGGCGTGCTTTGGGCGCGGGAATCGAGAGAGGTGCGGTCAGGGGTTCACCCTCGGGTGCCGAAATGCCGTGGAGGCATGATGTTACACCAAACGGCGAGCTGGGGCGGGGCGCCCCCCTCCGGCTGGCTTCCGTCCGTGGCCGAGCCTCGCCGCTTCGCTCTCGCCCGGGTGGTCCAGCGGTGCTGGAAGAGGAACTTCCTGCTCGCGCTCGAAGCCGCCGGGGCGAGCGAGGATGAGGCGGGCGGGATCGCGGCGGCGATGAGCCTGGGGGAGGCGGGTTGGAGAAGGCTGGGGGGTGGTGAGGTGAGTGCTCACTAACGTTCATCGCCTGAGCGGCGCCGCCAAAGGCGGTGACCGCCTCCAGGCGCCGGGTTCTGCGTGGAGGTCACGCGCTCCAGGCTCTTCGCGTAGTCGATTCCTGGTGCGAAGCCCGTCGAAGCCCGTCATCGCGCCGCTCTTGCGATCATACGCAGAAACTGCTGAAAGACGAAGTACAGGGCAACCCCTGTGAGTACCCATAGCACCAGCGTAGCGAGCATGATCGATGCGCTTCGGTAGTGGAGCCAGGTCCCGGCGCCGATCAGAGGAGCCTGCAGGAACAGAGCGCGCAGTATCCTGACCCTGCCTCTCCGGCGAAGTAGGCGATCGCGCTGTCCCTCACATCCAAGGAGCCTCTCTTCGGCCGAGTGGAAGAGAGCTCCGACCGCAGGAGCAGCGCTGCGCTGGTGGAAGCGGGTCCAGTTCCGCCCGTTGTACCATTTCAGGTAAGGAAGTGACGCCAGATAGCACAGATGATCGACCACGGTTCCGAGTGAGTAGCAAGCAACGAGAAGGACGAAGAGCAAGGATGGTCCCAGGTTGTCCGGGAGTCGAGTTATCCAGTCGATGAGAGACTCCGGGGAGCTGCCGCTCACGGCCAACCCAAAGAGGCTGATCCAGAGGGCGGCGAGGCAGCCAACGACGAGGTACTCCGCGATGAGTGTCGTCCAACTCATGACTCACCTATGGTTCGCTACTAACCGCCCTTTGCCGTCGCCGAACGTTCATCGCCTCACCGCCGCGCACCAGCGCGGGCAGTGCAGGCAGTGGTTGGGCAACTCTAGATGACGTCAGGTTCACTGACTTGCCCCAATCTCTTTGAGTTTAGAAGCCATATCAAGAACCTCTTGCACCGCAGTCTTAGGTGCCTCGCCGAACGGTTGAGGCGAGACTGAGACTGTCTTTACGACCTCCCTTCTCAGAAGAGCACTTGCCTCTTGGTCAGAAGCAATGAGTTGCAGCGACTCAGCCTTCTGAGCAAGGACAGCAGCCTGGTGGCTGTGGTATTTGTAGACAGAAAAGAAAATCTGAACAAGCAGGAGAGTAAGCACAGCGATGGTAGCGCGGATCGCAATATCAGGCCAGCTTGTTTGTGACTGGGTCTGAATCGTCTTTAACAACTGCTCATAGCTCTGGCTATGGCTATAGTTTTGACGAATCTCGCTGAGGAGTTCCGGTGCGCGCTTCTGGAAGAACTCTCGGGCTTCGCTTGAGACAGCTTCCTTCTCAAGACGCTCCATTACGGTGGCCAGTCGAAGCACCTTGTACCTCTCGGCCTCTACGTCACGGAGGCGCTCGACATGACTACTCATCCAGAGTCCTACAGAGGCGCCCCCGCCGATGAAGACAAGAACAAACATCGCGGCCATACTGATTCGGCTCGTTCGCTCGGCTGCAAGGCTTCTGGCGTAAAGCCTTCGAGTTACCAGACCTAGAGCCTTCTGCGATGTCTCTGGCTCTAGTGCAGATGGCAGAGACACAGAGGCATCGCTATCCTCAAGGCCTTGGTCCCGGTGCGAGTTTGGAGCCGACTGAATGTCAATGCCTGACGAGTGTTCAGCACGGGCTACCCGAGAGAGGAGCACCGAGAGTACTCCGATTAGAGATATTCGCACCCCCGCGGTAATCGCTTCGGCGACGCCGGCCGGCACACTCAATATGTATTGTGAGAATGAAGCTACAATTAATTCCTGGGCAAAAAAAAGGAGAAAAAAAGAATGAGGCAATACTTCCCATGGCCCAGATAGTTTACCAAGGCGGACAACATGGCGTGCTATCTGCGCCATCAGAAGTGCGGAGACAAGCCCCAAGAGAAACCACGCGTCGATACGATTGCCAGATAAGAAGCGGACATAACTAGTCGTAACCCCGACGACAGCTGCCAAGGCGACAAGCCAGGTGCTCGAGCTGGGTTGCACGATTGCCATCTTCCCCCTTCCAATATCTAGCCTCTCAGAGTGTTGAGCTCTGTCGCCCAACGTTTGAGCTGAGGCGCCCGCAACGGCAGGCCGCCTTGGCCGGGCAGCCGAGAATGGCCGAAGGCTGAGCGGCTGCCCGGCCAAGGCGGCCTGCCGTTGCGGGTCGCATCGAGCGAAGGGTTAGGCATCGCCGGGCTACGCGAGCTTGGACTGAAGAAAGCGAACGAGTGCTATCGCGCCGTCGATGCCTTGCTCGACCTGTGGGGCCTCGACGTCCTTCTGCGCGATGTTTCCGTGAACCAGATCGTTGCGAATGCCACGTAAGCGATCAACTGCATCGATCGCAGCTTGAACCCTGCGGAGGTCGGTCTTGCCGAGAGAGAGCGGAAGGACGATGTTTAGGAGGTTGTTGAACGTAAGTTCATCACGAAGGCGCTTGATCTTGTTGTTGCTGAAGCCGCTCTCCTTGAGGGCTTTGAGCCCGTATGCTCGAAGCAGCGTCTCGGAGATGATAGACGCCTCGATGGCGGCTGCACGTAGCTCCCGCCAGCCAGCTTTCCCTCGGATTCTGTAGAGCTCAAGAAGCTCGCCTTCAGGAAAGGTCCCATTGTCAGCGGCGCGCTGCATGTCGCGCCAGCGTACGGGAGTGACTAGTTGCGCGGCGGTGTACAGCGGGTTGCGGCCGCGTGGTTTGGTTAGCTTCGGCTGAAATGGGGTGAACGTCGTTCCGTCAACGCTCCACTCAACTTGACCGCGAGACAGTCTGCCGCCGGTAAAGAAGTTGGTCATCGACTCGGGACCCATCCGCATCAGGTAGCGCACCTTCCCAGCTGAGTACAAGAGGGCCTCGAACTTGGTGTGCGCTTCTACGTAGGCATCGTAAATGGCTTCGGCGGCAGTAGCACTAGCCGTGCCTTTGCGCGAGAGACTTTGGACGAGATCCGGGGGCGCTGGGGCGTAGTGAAGTTCGATTCGACCACTTGGGAAGAGGATCACGTCTCGCTTCCAAGGATGCTTCTCTTCCTCCAAGTAGACGAGCACCTTGGCGCGCGTCAGCTGCATGGACAGCGGGGTATCGTGATCCTGCTTCCGCCACTTTGATGCGCCAAAGCTCGGGAAGTCGATCGGCCTGCGGATGATGAGCTGCGACATACAGTGGATGCGATGCCTAACCAGTAAGCGTCTTTCCGAAGTCCGCACGTGGTTGGGTATGGCAGATCGCCCCGGGGGCCATCGAGGGCTCCCCGGAGACGCGCGGATTTCGGAAAGACGTGCGTTGGACGAAGCCGCGGGCCGCTGGCGCAGGTCTATGGAGTTTGAATCGAGCGCTGGTGAAGCGGCGCAGGGAGGGGGTCCTGGTCTGAGCCTCGCTCGCCGGGGCGCGGGTGCCGCGCCAGCGGGCGTGCCGAGCCTCCGGGATCTGATTCCTGCTGCTTAGCAGTTGCACGGTGGAGCGATTTTAGCACTGCGCACCTCCGGGCGCAGAGAGGCTTCCTGGGGCCCGAGCTGTGGGCCGAGCGAGGAGGGTTGGGATCATGGGGCAGCAGCTCCGGCGCCGGGCGGAGGGCGGGCGCGAGCCACCGCCGGTGACGACCGTGCGCTCGTGGGGATGAAAGGTCAGGGTCTGGCTCCAGGTGTAGAGGGCGGAGAGCAAACCGATTTCCGCACCGAGGTGCTTGGGGTCGGCGGCGCCGAGGGCGTCCAGGAACTTGAACAAGTACGGCCCAGGTCACCGGGCCTTCTCAGCCAGCCGGTCGAGGACGTCGACCCGCCTCCAAGATAAGCTTCGACGCTCATGCTCCGGATCCAGCTCCCCCGTGGCGGCCGGGCCGTCGGCCTGGTCCTGGGCGTCCTCGCTTACCTCGCGATCTTGTTCTTCGCGACGCCGCTCCGGGCGGATCCGGAGTGGGGTGCCCGGCCGGCCTTGGCCGCCGCAGCAGCAGCGCTCATGGCCATCTGGTGGCTCAGCGAGGCGATCCCGATCTACTGGACGGCGGCGTTGCCGCTGCTGCTTTTCCCCGCCTCCGGCGTGTTCGGCCGCGGCTTCTTCGGCGACCTCGCCCGCACGGTCGACGCCTACGTCGACCCCTACCTCTTCCTCTTCGCCGGCGGCATGGCCATCGCCGGCGCCATGCAGCAGTGGAACCTCCATCGCCGCATCGCGCTCTCCGTGATGAAGGCCATCGGCACCGAGCCGGCGCGCCTGCTGGCCGGCCTGCTCGCGGCCACGGCCTTCATCTCGCTGTGGATCTCCAACACCGCCACGGCCGCCATGATGCTGCCCATCGGCCTGGCCCTGATCGCCCAGATCGAGCGTTCGACCGGCGGCCGGCGCCTCCAGCATTACGGCGCCGCCCTGATGCTCGCCATCGCCTACGGCGCCAACGTCGGCGGCATCGGTACCAAGATCGGCACGGTGCCCAACGCCCAGTTCGCCGGCTTTCTCGAGCGGCGGGGCACGCCGATCTCCTTTCTCGAGTTCATGGCCGTGGGCCTGCCCTTCGTGCTGATGTTCCTGCCCGTGGTCTGGCTCGCCCTCTGGCGCATCGGCCGCAAGGAGGACTTCGGCGCCGCGGTGGGTGCCGGGGTGATCGCCGACGAGCTCGCCCGCCTGGGGCCGGTGCGGCGTGCCGAGAAGCTGATCCTCGGCGTCTTCGCCGCCACCGCCCTGGTGTGGATCTTCGGCAAGGGCCTGGGGGCGACGCTCGCCCGCGCCTGGCCGGGGGCCGGCATCACCTCCGCCCACGTCGAGGGAGGGGTGGCGGTGCTCGCCGCCCTCGTCCTGTTGCTCTTGCGGGCGGAGCGGCAGCCGGTGCTCGCCCTCGCCTCGCTCAAGGCCGTGCCGTGGGAGACCCTGCTGCTGCTCGGCGGCGGCTTCGCCCTGGCGGCCGGGGTGCAGGACAGTGGCCTCTCAGCCTTCATGAGCCGGGGGCTCACCGGCATCCGCGACCTGCCCCCCGGGCTCCAGGTGGCCATCGCCGCCCTCGCCGCCGTGGGCATCTCGGCGGTGGCGAGCAACACCTCGACCATCGCCGTGCTGCTGGTGGTGCTCGCCGAGGCCGTGTCACCGGAAGCCCTCTCGACCGTCCTCTTCACGGCCACCATCGCCGCCTCTTGCGACTTCGCCCTGCCCGCCGGCACTCCGCCCAACGCCATCGTCTTCGGCAGCGGCTACGTCACCATCCCGCGCATGGCCAAGACCGGCGTGCTGCTCGATCTCGCCGCCGCCCTGCTGGCCGCGGCCTGGTGCTGGCTGGTGGTCGACCTGGTGCTCTGAGCGCCGCCTCTACTCCGAGCGTAGGGTCTCGCTCGGTGCCACCCGCGCCGCCGTGCGCGCCGGCAGGAAGTTGGCGACCAGGGCCACCGCGGTGATCAGCGTCGGGATGAAGACGAAGGTCAGGGGGTCCATGGCGTCGATGCCGAACAGGAACTGGCGCAGCAGCTGGGAGGCGGCCAGCGCCAGCAGGATGCCGATGCCCAGACCGAGACCGACCGTGCGCATGCCTTCCCCGACCACCAGCCGCACCACGTCGCGGGTTTCGGCGCCCACGGCCATACGGATTCCCACCTCGCGCCGGCGCCGAGCCACCGAGTAGGCCACCACGCCGTAGATCCCCACCGCCGCGAGCAGGATGCCGAGCAGGCCCAGGAGGCCGAGGATCAGGGCTCCCATCCGCGCCGGGAAGAGCATGAAGGCGAGGTGCTCGGAGAGGGTCTTGAGCTCGAAGATCGGCACCTCGCGGTCGATCTCTTCGACCGTGCGGCGGATCGGGCCCAGGAACGAGCTGGCGTCCCCGGCCACAGCGACCACAACCCCGGCCATGGCGTTCCAGTCCTGGTCGTGGGCCCGGTAGACGAAGGGCCGCGGGGACTCGCCGAGCGTGCGGTACTTGCCATCAGCCGCGACCCCGATCACCTCGTGCCAGGGCTCATCCTCGCCGAAGCGAACCCTCTTGCCCAGGGCCGAGATCCCCGGGAAGTGCTGCTGGGCGGCGGTCTGGTTCAGGATCACCACCCGCGGCGCCTCGGCCGAGTCGCCGGGGCCGAAGTCACGGCCGGCCACCAGCTCGATGCCCAGGGTGCGGAAGTAGCCGCTGCCCACTTCGACCGTGTCGATCGCCGGGGCCTGGTCCCAGTCCTCGATCACCTCGCCCTCGGCCGCCATCGAGTTGACGTGGACGTTGGCGCCCAGGGGCAGATGCCCGACGATCGCCGCCGAGCGCACGCCGGGCAGGGCCGAGAGGCGCTCGACGACCTGCCGGTAGTAGACCCGGCCCTGCTCCTCCGACAGCCGGTTGCCGATGCCCGGGGCGAGCTGGACCATCACGCCGTCGCGCAGAGAGAAGCCCGGGTCCACCTTCTGGAAGCTGCCGAGGCTGCGCAGGAAGAGGCCGCCGCCGATCAGCACCAGGGTCGAGACCGCCACCTGCCCGACCACCAGCATGTTGCGCAGGGTGAAGCGCCGCCGGCCCGAGGCCAGGCCGCCCTCCCCTCCCTTGAGGGAGGTGACCAGGTCGGCGCGCGAGGCAGAGCGCGCCGGGGCGAGGCCGCAGGCGAGGCCGGTGACCACGGCCACCACCAAGGTGAAGAGCAGCACCCGGCCGTCGAGGGAGACGTCCAGCACCAGCGGGATGGGCAGATCGGGGGTGGCCCGCACCAGCAGCTGAGCCAGCAGCAGGGCCACGCCCAGCCCGGCGACGCCGCCCATGGCCGCGAGCAGGAAGCTCTCGGCCAGAAGCTGGCGGATCAGCCGGAAGCGCCCCGAGCCCAGGGCGAGGCGCAGGGCGATCTCTCGGCCGCGGTCCGAGGCCCGGGCCAGCAGCAGGTTGGCGATGTTCGAGCAAGCGATCAGCAGCACCAGGCCGACGACCGTCATCAGCAGGGCAGCCACGGCCTTGAGCGGCTTGTCGAGGCCGGGGTTCAAGGCCACGTCCTCGGCAGGGACCACCCTGACCTTGCGGCCTTCGTTGGTGTCCGGGTAGGCGGCGGCCAGCCGCGCGGCAATGGCTCCCAGCTCGGCCTCGGCCATCTGGGGGGAGATTCCGGGCTTCAAGCGCCCGCGCAGGAACAAAGAGCGGGCGCCCCGCTGCTCGAGCCGCGGGCGCTCGGCGACGCGATCGCTCATCGCGAGCGGGATGAAGTAGTCGACGGCGACCACCGAGAAGGTGCCCTTGAAGCCCTCGGGAGCCACGCCGATGACGGTGAAGGGCTGACCGTTCAGGGTGAGGCTCTGGCCGACCACTCCCGGATCGCCGCCGAAGCGGCGCCGCCACAGGCTCTCACCGAGGATCACCACCGCCGCCGCGGTGCCGGCCTCGTCTTCGGAGGAGAGGAAGCTGCGCCCGAGCTGGGGCTTGCCCCCCCAGAGGTCGAAGTAGTTGGCCGAGACCTCCTCACCGAAGAGCAGCTCGGAGCGCTCCCCCGCGGGAGAGGAGGCGATGCCCATCTGCTGGGCGGCGATCTGTTCGAAGCTGGTGGCCGAGCGGCGTATGTCGAGGTAGTCGGGCACCGAGAAGGTGGCGTAGGCGAAGCCGCTGCTGTCCGAGAAGTAGATCTGCGCCAGGCGCTCGTCATCCTGCCCGGAGGCCCCGCGCCAGAGCACCGCGTCGATCACCGAGAACAGGGCCGTGTTGGCCCCGATGCCAAGGGCCAGGGAAAGCACCGCCAGCCCGTTGAGCCACGGCCGGCGCGCAAGCTCACGGCCGGCGAAGCGGAAGTCCCTCAACAGTCCATTCATGGTCAGCTCCTCTCGGGGAGATCAACGACGCCAACGCGGTTCGGTTACAGCGCGGTTCCGCGGTTTTCCGTCTACGTCGTAGAGGAGGAGTCGACGTGATCGCAGACTCGAGACGGAAGGACGAATCGTTCCTGGACCAGTTGGTGCGCCAGCGCTGGCTGACTCCCTGGCAAGCTGAGGTTCTCGCCGTGGCGCAGGTGGACTCGGTGGAGACGTTGTGGGCCGTGCTGGTGACCTTCCCATCCCTCGGACGGATCCCGGGATTCGACCTCCCGGGCCTGACCAACCGTCTGGCCAGAGGCTTCGGAGCTGAGATCGGCATCCTCGCCGAATCGCCCGGTGCCCCCGGCGTTGCCCTACCAGCCTTCGCCTTCGGGTGCGAGTACCCAGGGCAAGACGAGCCGGCTGCTCCCGGCTGGGAGGTTCCACTGCCCGCTCACGGGGGGCTCAGGAGCCTGGCCCTCCAATCTACCGGGGCGGAATCTCTGCAAGATGCCATCGACGTCCGCTGCGGGCCGTGGCCGGTGCGGGACCAGGGTGAGCGCGGCGCCTGCATCGCCTTTGCGACGGTCGCCTGCCGAGAGCAGCTGGAATGCCGGCGGGCTCTCGCGCTACCAGACCTCTCCGAGCAGTACTTCTACTGGGCTCTGAAGGCCCGGAGCGCTGATCCGTGGCCGGAGAGCGAAGGCAGTCTCCTGCGGTTCGCGCAGCGAGCCCTCGCATCGGAGGGTGTGTGCACCGAGCGGCTGTGGCCCTACAACCCGGCGAGGGTCCCGGGCAACGTCCCTCAGGCCGGTGTCGGTGGCCCCACACCCGCTGCCCGCGCAGATGCACCGCTTTATGCCGTCGCTTCAAGGGCCTTCTGCGGCGGGACGTCCGTCGGCAATGCCACCCGGCTCTACGGCTGGCTGAAGGATCGGCAGCGCGCCGTCGCCATCTCGCTCCCGGTCTTCTCGAACCCGCGCAAGCCGAGATCCAACAACTGGGGAAGCCTGGCCGGATGGCGACACGGGCGCGTCCTCGACCCTCCCCCAACAGCCACATCCATCGGAGGGCACACCGTCTGCGTCACCGGCTTCCGCCCCGATCGCCGCGAACCGCTGGGCGGCTACTTTGTGATCCGCAACAGCTGGGGTCCTCGCTGGGGAAAGCGCCTGCCAAACCCCGAGCACGCCGGCCCAGAGCCCGGCTATGGGCAGGTCTCGGCGACCTACGTGGAGCGCTTCCTGTGGGAGATGCTGCAGCTGTGAGCAGTGGCTGTCACCGGTCCCGGAGAGTTATACTGCCCTCCCATGAACGTCCGGTATCTGCGCTCAGCAGTCGGCCTGGCTCTCGACCGCGGTGACTTTGGCGTGGCAGTAGCGGGTGAGGTTCTCGAACTGCCGCGGGAGCTCGCGCTGGCAGCTGAGCGCCTGGGTGTGTACACCCCCGAGGATCTTCTGGCCATGATCGGCACTTTCCCCGAAGCCATCGCGCATGAGCTCGGTTGGCAGCCCGAGGAGGTGGAGACGGCATTTTCCGGGCTCCGTGCCACCCTCCGGGGGCATCTGCCGCAGGACGTTCTCGAGCCTGAAGAGCATGAGACGCCGCCGACCGGAGCCCTCTGTCCCTGGGAGGTCCCTGCCCTCCCCGCCCGCCGCTGAGCTGTTGGTCCGGAGCCGGACGGCCGGCTCGCGCCGGGTTCTTTCGTTGTAATCTCCCGCCGCCATGAAGACCCTCAAGAGCTACGTTTGCGGCCAATGGTTCGAAGCCTCCTCGGGCTTCAGCTCCCTCTTCGACCCCGCCACCGAGCAGGAGATCGCCCGCGCTTCGACCGCCGGTGTCGACTTCGGCGCCGTTCTCGCCCACGCCCGGGAGCAGGGCCTGCCGGCCCTCCAGGCGATGACCTTCCGCGAGCGGGCCGAGTTGGTCAAGGGCCTCTCCAAGGTGATCCGCGACCACCGCGACGAGCTGCTCGACCTCTCCCGCCAGAACACCGGCACCACCATCCCGGACGGCGCCTTCGACGTCGACGGCGCCTCGGGCACTCTGGCCTTCTACGCCGCCCTGGGCAAGGGCCTGGGGGACTCGCCCTTCGTCATCGACGGCGAGAGCACCCAGCAGTCCCGCTCGGGCGAGGTGGTGGGCCAGCACGTCTTCGTGCCCCGCCGGGGCGTGGCCGTGCACGTCAACGCCTTCAACTTCCCGCTCTGGGGCTTCGCCGAGAAGGCGGCTTGCAGCCTGCTCGCCGGCATGCCGGTCGTCACCAAGCCGGCGACCGCCACGGCCCTTGTCACCGAGCGCTGCATCGAGCTGATCGTCGCGGCGGGCATCCTTCCAACCGGTGCCCTCCAGCTGCTGACCGGCAACACCGGCGACCTGCTCGACCGCCTCGGCCCCTTCGACGTGCTCGCCTTCACCGGCTCGGCGGACACCGCTCGCGGCTTGAAGGCCCGGGGGCGCATCCTCGAGGCCTGCACCCGGGTCAACGTCGAGGCGGACAGCCTCAACGCTGCCGTGCTCGGTCCCGACGTGGCTCCCGGCTCGGCGACCTTCGACCTCTTCGTGCGCGACGTGGTGCGTGAGATGACCCAGAAGACGGGGCAGAAGTGCACGGCGGTGCGCCGCATCCTGGCGCCGGCGGTGCAGCTGGGCGCGGTGCGGGAAGCCCTGGCCGAAAGCCTGGGCCGGGTCGTCACCGGCAACGCCGCCGACCCCGCCGTGACCATGGGTCCGCTCGCAACCGCTTCCCAGCTCGCCGACAGCCTCTCCGGGCTCGCCGAGCTCGCGGCCGAGGCCAGGATGGTGGTGGGGCAGGCGGCCCGCGCGGACGGCGTGGGCAGCCCGGCGGGCAAGGGCTGGTTCCTGGCGCCGGTGCTGCTCGAGGCCGCGGACGCCCGCAGCTCCCCGGCAGTGCACCGCCGCGAGGTCTTCGCGCCGGTCGCCACCCTGCTACCCTACGACGGCTCTGCCGCCGAGGCCGCGGCCCTGGTGACCCTGGCCGAAGGCACACTGGTGACCTCGGTCTACACCGACGACGGCGGCTGGTTGGCCCCCTTCGCAGCCGTGGCCGGCGCCGCCACCGGCCGGATCTACATCGGCTGCGAGGCGGCGGCCGCCGAGGCGCCGGGCTCGGGCGCGGCCTTCCCCCAGAACCTCCACGGCGGCCCGGGACGGGCCGGCGGCGGCGAGGAGCTGGGCGGACTGCGCGGCCTGGCCCTCTACCTCCAGCGCGTGGCCCTGCAAGGCGGTAAGGGCTTGATCTCGGCCCTGACGGCGGCCTAGGGACGCGGTCACCGCGCCCCATCGCCCGCAGGGCCGACACGCTGTCCGCCCCTCCCGCCGCCCCCTTGGACGTGGCGCCGTGGCGCTTCGTATGCTATGTCGTCATTTATGGCACATCGGCATGCGTAGGTCCTGCCGGGACCGCGCACCCCCAAGGAGGAACCCATGCACCGCCCTTCCCGTGCTCCACGCCTCGGTTCCCTGATCTTCCTCGCCTCCCTCGCCGTTTCCGTCCTCCTCCCACCCCTCCCCGCCCTCGGCCAGCTCGTCCCCTCCGGCCTCAACCGCCGGGCCTCCGAGGGCACCGTCTCCGAGCTGGCCTTCGCCGCCGCCGCCGATGAGGACAGCTCCCTCTGGCTGGTCTGGCAGGAGGCCACGGGCACGGTATCCGGCGGGCCGGTGCGGGTGCGCCATCTGCGCTCCTCGGGCCTTCCCTTCGGCCCGTCACAGGTGGTGGCACAGCCGGGCGAGCCCGTGGAGGTCGCCGCCGCCCTCGATCCCGAAGCGGGGTTCCTCACGCTCTGGACCGAGCGCACCAGCAACAACAACGTCAACCTCCGGGCCCTGCGCCAAGGAACCTCGGCCTCCTACGTGGTCAACGGCAGCGGCAACCGCCTGCGCACCAGGCCCTCGATCTCTTGCCGCCGCGACCTCGGTTGCGTCGCCGTCTGGCTCGAGTACAACGCGACCGCGAGTCCCTTCGCCGGGCACATCTGGGCGCGGCGCCTCGACGCCTTCGCTCAGCCGGTGGGTCAGGCCTTCCGCGTCACCGACACTCCCGAACCGTTCTTCGCCGCGCCCAGCGTCGACCTCGCCTCTGATGGCCGCTCGGTGGTCTCCTGGCCCGCCGGTCGGCTCGTCCCCGGTGGCTATCCGGGCACCTTCGTGGTCATCCAGAGCCCTCGGGCACGCACCTTCTCCGCCTCCGGCACGCCGCTCGGGCCGGCGGCCAGCCTGGACGACCTCGAGACCTTCGGCGACGTCGCCGTCGACGCGCGCTGGGACGAGGACGGCCAGATCGTGGCGGTGTGGAACCAACCGTTCAGCCACTCCAACCGGGAGTTCGGCGTCTTTGCCCGGGCGTTGGACGCCTTCGCGGGCTTCCGCTCCAACGTCGTCCGCCTGGCCCGCGGCGTGGCCTATGCGCCCAGCCTGCGCTTCCTGCCCCTCGCCGGGCGCTTCGTGGCCGGCTGGCAAGACGCCCCCGCCAGCAACAACCTCGCCGGCCTGGCCCAAGCCTTGACCCTGCTGATCGACGCCAACGCCAGCCCCGCGGGCACTCCCATCCCCGCCACCCAGTCCGCCGAGGCGCTGCCGTTTCAGCTCCGACTCGCTGCCGGCGAGCGGGACACGGCCTGGGCGGTGTGGCCGGAGCGGGGCTCCGGCGGCACGCCCGGTCCTCTCGTCGTGCAGCGGGTCTTCGCTTCGGGCTCCCCCTGCATCGGCTTCCCGCCGATCCCCTGCGCCGTGATGCGGGGGGACGAGCGCTTCGTCGCCTGGATCAACTACCGCGACCCCCGCGGCGTGCAGTTCCTCGCGCCGCCCGTACCCTTGACCGCCGACACCACCGGCTTCACCTTCACCTCGGCCGAGGTGCCGGAGATCGTCGCCAAGGTCCTCGACGGCCGGGACTTGAACGAGCGCTTCTGGGTCTTCTACGCCTCGCTGACCGACCAGGAGTTCTCGCTGGTGATCCTCGATCGGGCCACCGACAACACTCGCGCCTACTACAACCGCCAGGGTCGGCTGGCCAGCTCCGCCGATACCGGCGCCTTCGCCGATCCACCCGGCGGAGCTCCCGCCCCGCCGGCCCTCGAGGGCCTGGTCGGGCCCCGAGCCCTGGCCACTGCGTGCCCGGGCACCGCCACCTCGCTCTGCCTGCTCGACAGTCAGTATTTCGTCGAAGTGGACTGGGAAGACTTCCAAGGTGCCACCGGCCAGGGCCAGACGGTGCCCGCGACCTCGATCGGCGGCTACTTCACCTTCTTCGATCCGGCCAACATCGAGCTGGCGGTCAAGCTGATCGACGGCCGGGCCGTCAACGGCCACTTCTGGGTCTTCTATGCCTCGCTGACCAGCGTGCCGTTCACCCTGCGGATCAAGGACGCGGGAGGCAACGTGGTGGCCGAGTACACCAATCCGTCTGGCAACATGGCGAGCGTGGCCGACGTTGAGGCCTTCTGAACCTCCCGTCTTGGAGACCCTGCCATGAAGCAGCGACAACGCCGACTCGCCGCCTTCACGCTCCGGCTTTTCCTGCTCGTCCTCGGCTCGGCCGGCGTCGTGGCCGCCCAAGAGCTGATACCCATCGGGGTCAACGTCCCGGTTCCGGGGCAAGCCTCCGCGGCCTCGCTCGACGGCGAGGCCGTGCTGTTCGTCGGGCAAGTGCAAGTCCAGGCCTCGCCACCCCTCCACGAGTTGACGGGCCGCCTGTTCACCGCGGCGGGAGCCCCGGCTGGGGGAGAGGTCGTCCTGGTCTCCGGCCCGGCAGCCTTCAGCCACACCCTCGCCACCGCTTCTGACGGCAGCTTCCTGTTGATCTGGGGCGAGAGTACCCCTTTGGGGGGCCTGCTCCACCTCTTCAGCCGATCCTATGGCCCCGGCCTCGTCCCTCTCGGAGCGGTCCGGGATCTCGGCATCGAGGCGATCGCCGGCCTGCGAGGTGAATCGCCGGCCCTGGCCTGCGGCGCCGACCAGTGCGTGCTGGCCTGGTGCGGCTTCGCTGGCGGCGTCCTCGAGGCGCGCTACCAGCGCCTCGCCCCGGACGGCACACCCCAGGGAAGCACCCACCTGGCCGGTGTGCTGCACTCCAGCTTCAATGGACCGGTGTCCGTCGCCCTCGCCGACGACGGCAGCCTGGCCGTGGCCTGGACCGAGGTCACCACGGGTCCTTTCGCCACCACCTTCGGCGCGCCCTTCCTGGCTCTCTTCGACCCGGCGGACGACCTGCGCTCGACACAGGCTCTGGAGCCGTCCCGACTGCTCAGCCCAAGGTCCATCGGCCTGGCCTGGGCTCCGGCCGGTGAGGTCCTGGTGGCCCTCGACGAGAACGTCGGGCACCCCCTCCTGCCGGTCTCCAGGGTCAAGGTGCAGCGTTTCGACGGCCAAGGCATGCCCCTCGCGCCGGCGACGGTGGTCGACGACGGCAGCGGCTTCGAGCCCGCTCTACTGTGGTCCCCCGACCTCGAGCGCTTCGTGCTCGCCTGGTGGTCCGCACCTTGCTGCTCCCCCCAGGGTCGGACCGCCGTGGTGACCCGCCTGCTCGACGCCACGGGCACGCCCACGGGCGTACCGCTGGAGGTCAGCCGCAACGTCAACCGAGAACCCTCCTTCCAGGTCAGCCGGCCGATGCTGGTGGACCTGGGCGGGGGCGAGATCTTCGCCGCTTGGCAAGTGGACGCGGCTCCGGGCGGCCCCTTCTTCGCCCAGCGGCTTTCGGCGACCTCGCCCTGTCTCGGCTTTCCCCCTACGCCCTGCATCTCCGCCGGACCGGACGACCGCTTCCTTCTCTTCGTCAACGTTCGCACCCCAGGCGGTGGGCAAATCCTGGCGCCGTCGTCCCGTCTGACGCCGGACAGCGTGGCCTTTACCTTCACCTCTCCCGACGTCCCCGAGGTCTTCGCCAAGATGATCGACGGCACGGGCTTGAACGACCAGTTCTGGACCTTCTACGGCTCGCTGACCGACCAGGAGTTCTCCCTCGTGGTGATCGACCGGGCCGCCCGGCTGACGCGGGGGTATCACAACCCGCCGGGACGGCTGGCCAGCTTCGGCGACACCTCGGCCTTCCCGGCCATGGCTCCGCCGCCGAGCGGGGAGCTGCTGCCGCTCGCCCTCGCGCCACCAGCGGCGGCCGCGGCCCCCTGTCCGCCGGTCGCCGGCCTGCTCTGCCTCCTCGACGGCCAGTTCTACGTCGAGGTGGAGTGGACCGACTTCCAGGGCGGCAGCGGCGACGGCCAACCGGTTCCGGCCACGGCGAACGGCGGCTACTTCACCTTCTTCTCGCCGGACAACGTCGAGATCGCGGTCAAGCTCCTCGACGGCCGCGCCGTCAACGGCCATTTCTGGGTCTTCTACGCCTCTCTGACCAGCGTGCCGTTCACCCTGCGGATCAAGGATGCGGGAGGCAACGTCGTCGCCGAGTACACCAACCCCTCCGGCAACATGGCGAGCGTCGCTGATGTCGAGGCGTTCTGACAGAGCTTCTGCTAGTCTCTGCGTCGAGGATCATCCGTCGCTCCATGTTTCAAGCTTCGCTCGACCTCGGAACGCGAGAGGACTCAGTGGAGGCCGAGACGCAGGTAGCTGATCTCGAGGGCCGCCAGCTCGCTCTGCTCAACGAGATCGCTCGCATCGCCAGCGAAGATATCGAGCTGCAGCCGATGCTCCAGCGCATCACCGACGCCCTCGCCGTGAGGTTCGGCTGGGAGCTGGTGGCGCTCATCCGCATCGACGGCGAACGCAGCGAGTTCGTCTGCGAAGCCTTGACCACCACGCTCGAGACCCAGGTGCGACCCGGCTACCGCCGCGCTCTGGGCAGCGGCGTGGTGGGCCGGGTGGCCTCGACCGGTCAAGCGATCCTGCTCGACGACGTGCGCGAGGCCGACTTCTACGTCGACACCCTGCCCGATTGCCGTTCCGAGCTCTGCCTGCCGATCAAGCACCGTGGCGAGGTGGTGGCCCTGCTCAACCTGGAGAGCCCACGCCTCGCCGCTTTCGCCGGCCAGCTCCCCATGCTCGAGACGGTGGCGGAGCAGGTAGCCGGAGTGATCGCCAGCGCCCGCCTCTATGAGGAGGCCCGGCGCCGCACCCGGGACCTCGAGATCCTCTCCGAGGTCTACCGCCGCGCCCTCGAGGGCTCGGAGCTGACTCGCACCCTCGATGCCATCGCGCGGGAGATCCGCAACCGCCTGGGCTTCGACTTCGTTTCGATCGGGGTGCTCTCCGAGGACGGCTCCAGCCTCGACCTCCAGGGCTGGGCGGCGAAGACCTCCCTGCCGCTGGCCCACGGTTATCTGTGGCCCGTGGACAAGGGGATCCTGGGGCGCGCCCTTCGGGACCGCAAGCCCCAGCTCGTCTTCGACGTCGACCGCGACCCCGACTACGTGCCCTTCGTGCAGGGCGTCAAGGGCGAGTTGGCGGTGCCCATCCTGTTTCGTGACAACGCAGTGGGCTCGCTCAACGTCGAGACCGCCCGGCCCGAGGAGCTGTCGCAGGACAACGTGCGGCTGCTGGCGATGCTCGCCGACCAGATCGCCGGCGCCCTCCACCTGGCCCTGGTCAACCGCCGCCTGGAGGAGGCCAACCAGCGCTTGGTGCAAACCAACGAAGCCCTCTCGCACCTCTCCCTGATGGACGCTTTGACCGGGGTGAGCAACCGGCGCCATTTCGAGCAGGCCCTCGACCTCGAGTGGCGGCGGGCCTACCGCGAGCGTCGCCCGCTGGCCCTCGCGATGGTCGACATCGACCACTTCAAGGCCTTCAACGACGCCTACGGACACCAGGCGGGCGACGACTCCCTGCGCCGGGTCGCTCAGGTGCTGAGCAACACCATCCAGCGCGCCGGCGACCTGGTCTCGCGCTACGGCGGCGAGGAGTTCGCCGTCATCCTCCCCGGCCTCGATGCCGGGGTGGCCGCCAACCTCTGCGAGCAGCTGCGCGCCCGGGTCGAGCAGCTCGGCATCCCCCACGGCTCGAGCACCACCGCCCCGCAGCTGACCATCAGCGCCGGCGTGGCCGGGCTGGTGCCCCAGCCCGGCCAGTCCTCACGCAACCTGGTCGCCAAGGCCGACAACGCCCTCTACCTGGCCAAGAGCTATGGCCGCAACCGCGTGGTGAGGGCGCCCGACGACTAGGCGGTGCGCTGGATGCGCGCGGCACGGCTGCTGCCCACCGCCAGCCAGGAGCCGGAGAGGATCACGATCGTCACCAGGAAGATGATGTAGGCCAGGATCTCGGGGGAGAGCCCAGAGGCCTTGGGCACCGCCAGCGTGGGGTCGTGCTTCATGGTCGCTGCCACCATGCCGGTGTAGTGCATGCCGCACACCGCGATGCCCATAACCAGGGCGCTGGCGATCATGTGCCACATCTTGACGGCGTGAAAGACCAGCCAGAGGGCGGCGATCGAGGCCACCACGGCGATGGCCACCGAGATCGAGACCAGGGCCGTGTCGTAGGTCAGGGTCCCCTGCATGCGCATCGCCGCCATGCCGGTGTAGTGCATGCTGGCGACGCCCGCACCCATCACCGTGCCACCCAGCACCAGACGGCCCGGCTGCTTCGGGCCCTGGCCCACCACGTAGAGACCGAAGCCCGTCACCAGCACGGCGACGATCAGGGAAGCGAGGGTGAGGGGAATGTCGTACTCGACCGGCATCCCCATCTTGTACGCCAGCATGCCGATGAAGTGCATCGACCAGATGGCGCCCCCGCCCATCGCCAGGGCACCGGCGACCAAGGAGCGCCACTTCTCGCTTCCCATCGCTCCGGCCTCCTGGCGCAACAGCCGCAACGCCGTGAACGCTCCGAGCACCGAAGTGACGTAGGAGAGAGCGACCAGCAGATAGTCGTAGTGGGCTTCGACGTGTTCCATGTACCCTCCTCGGCCGATCGGCCGATGTCCATCAGCTTGCAGATGCCGAGCGATCGCCGGCGGCGCTCGGCAACCTCTCGAGACAGATCAGCAGATAGCTCCGGAATCCCCGCCAAAGGATGGGGATCACGAAGGTCTTCAAGTGACGCGGAAAGGAGATCTTGTCCGGCCTGCCCCACAGCACCACCGGCACCGAGATCAGGAACTCCGCACCGAAGTATTGCCGGGCGTTGCCGGCGATGGTGTTGGCGACCTCGCCCACCAAATCGGCCAGGCTCTCGAAGCTGGTGTCGTGCTCACCGAGCACTCGCAGCAGCTCGGACAGCTGGTCGGCGCTGGAAGTGAAGTACACCGCGCCTCGATGGCGGCCGGAGATACCGATCACCCCGGTGAAGTCCAGGGTGACCGACTCCTCGCCCCGCAGGTAAGGCGTCTCGACCTCGGCGGCCTGGCGCGAAACGCGCTCGAAGTAACGGATCACTCCGTCGATGAAGACCTTGATTTCTTCGTCGGTCATGGTGTCGATCCCAGCAGGTTGTCGAGCGCCTTGTTGATGTCCTCGACCGAGAACGGCTTGGTGACGTATTCGTTGGCTCCGCGCTCCACCGCCTCGATGGCCGTGGCGGCATCGCCCAGGGCCGAGATCACCATCAGATGGGTGTCGGGCTTGATCGCCATCATCTCGGTGATGCAGGTCAGGCCGTCCATCTCCGGCATGGTGATGTCCATGGTGACGAAGTCAGGCAGGTGCTGGCGAAACAGCTCCAGGGCCTCCCGGCCGTTCGCCGCTTGATAGATCTTGTGGATCCGATCCGAGATGATGTGGCGCTCGATGGTCCGGCGAACAATGCTCGAGTCATCAACGATCAACAGCTTCACTCTGGTCTCCTCACTCGGCCTCAGCCCGCCACCGGCAGGACGATGTGGAACTCACAGAACTGACCCGGCCGGTGCCGCATCTGGATCTTGCCGCCCAGCTCGGTCAGTGACTCCTTCACCGTGTTGAGACCGTAGCCCCGACCGGCGTCGCCGGTAGCCTGGCTCATGGTGGTGAATCCTGGATGGAAGACCATCTCCTCTAGCGCGCCGGGCCTCCAGCGGTTCTGCGCGCGATCGACGAGACGATCGAAAAGCTCGGGATCCGTCTTGGCCATCTCACGGACGCGCTCGGCGACGCGCTGGTAGTCGAGGCCACGTCCGTCGTCGCGCAGCATCACCTCGAGATGGCCGTTGTGCCGTTGCAGGCTCACCTCGATTATGCCGCTCCGGGGCTTGCCCGCCGCCGCCCGGTCGAGGGGCGGCTCGATGCCGTGCGCGATCGAGTTGCGCACCAGCTGGGCGAGCACGTCCTGCAGCGGCTTGCGCAACCGCATCGGCACGTCCAGCGGGTCGGTGGCGCGGAAGACCAGGGCGGCCTCTTTGCCGGCCCTTTCCGCCAGGTCGCCAACGAAGCGCTCGAGCTGGGCCTTGAGCGCTCCCGCCCCCTCCTCGCCGCCGGTGGCGGCGAAGGTGTGCTGGATCGCCGCGAAGCGCTCGATCACCTCGCGGATCTCGGTGAGGCTCTCCGACAGCCGCGACAGCTCGAGCACCACCGGCACGAAGTCGTTGCCGTCGAGGCTCCGGCGGGCGCGCAGGTCGGAGAGCTTGTCCTCGAAGCGGTGGGCAGCCGCGGCGTAGTAGTCGATGCGCAGCAGCGCGGCCGTGCCCTTGATGCCGTGGACGCGCCGGTAGATCTGATCGATGAGCCGCTGGTAGAAGGCGTTGCGCTCGCCCGCCGAGAGGTTGTCGGCCTTTGCTTCCTTGAGCAGCTCGTTGATCTGCGCGAGCTCGCCCTGGGCGCCTTCGACGAACTCGCGCAGGAGCTGGGGATCGACGTGCATCACCGAGAGCAGCAGCTCGGCCTGGCGCTCGAGGCGCTCCTGGGATTGCTTGAGCTGCACGGCGAGCTGGATGCGAGCGGTGACGTCGGTCACCGTCACCATCGCCGAGACGATGGCACCGCCCTCACGAATTCGGTCGAAGGTGAAGGACAGGTACTTGTGCCGCAGGGCCCCGCCGCCGGCGGCGAAAGCCGTCTCGACCTCTCGCAGCGGGTTGATCTTGGCGATCACCGAGTCGTTCTTGCTCGGGTTGAACAGCAGGCGGAGGAAGCGTTCCGTCAGCTCGAAGGTCCTCTCGGGCAGGCTGGTTCGCAGCAGATCCGGCAGCCGCTTGCCCGTCAGGTCCGCCCTGCCGAGGATGCCTTCCAGAGCCGCGGAGTACTTCGGCCCGAGGCGCAGCTCTGGATCGAGAAGGAAGAGACCCTCGCGCACGGTGCCCATGATGGTGTCGGTCACCGTGAGGTTGTGCTCCAGCTGGGCGTTGGCCTGCTCGAGGCTCTCGGTCTTGGCGCGCATCTGCCCGACCATCGAGTTGAACGAGTCGGCCAGCTCGCCGATCTCGTCCCGGCCGGGCACCTCGACGGCGAGCCCGAGGTCACCTTCGCGCACCAGGTTGGACGCCTCGGCCAGCGTGGTCACGGGACGGATCCAGGCGCGCGACAGGAACAGGTAGAGGGGCAGGAGCACTGCCACCAGGATGCCCGAGAGCAGGGTCACCAGGGAGCGCGAGAGCTGCGCGGCGGCCCGCTCGAGGCTCGAGCGGGACGACACCAGGGCGAGCCTCCAGGTCGAGCCCGGCACCGGGAAGAGGAAAGCTTCGGACTCCTCACCGGTGACGAAGTCGCGAGCGACGGACACGGTCTCGAGCGCCGGCTCGCTGCCAGCGGCGGCAAGCCGGCCAAGGCTCTCGGCGATCGGCCGGAAGTCCGCCTGACGGGTGGCCAGTTGGCCGGCCGAGGCGATGGCCCCGGCGGCTGCGGGCTGCTTCGGCGCCGCGCTCTTTGCCGGCTCCGAAGAGAGGAAGCGTCCCTGACCATCGACCAGGAAGGCGTAGCCGCCGGCCGCCTCCTGCCAGCCCTCGGCCAGGGCGGCGAGGGCGGAGAGGCGCAGGTCGACGGTGGCGATCCCCAGCACGGCGTCCGAGCGATAGGCTGCCACGGCGCCGGTCACTACGGGCTCGCCGCCGTCGGGGCGACGGTGCGCGTCGCTCCACACCACACTGCCGGGAGGCAGCTGCCGCAGCCGCTCCAGGAGCTCGGCGTCCGGCCCGGCATCGGCGGGAACGGGCAGGGGCTGGTAGCGTGCGGCCACCACCCCGGGGTCGCCGGCCGACCGGAACAGCGCAGAGAGAACGGCGTCCGCCCCGGCATCCTGGGCCAAGTCCGGGGCGGTCGCGGCGATCGAGCGAGCCACGGCCGCAGCCTCGGCGGTGCGCCGGCGCACCTGCTCAACGGCCTGGTTGCCCGCCCCCACCACCTTGAGGCGGGACTCGGCCACCACCAGGCTCTTGCCGTAAGTGTTCATGACCAGCACGATGCCGAGCAGAATCAGGCCGAAGAGCAAGGCCAGGGCCAGGACACCCTGACCGGCGAGGCCGAAGCCGAGGCGGCGGGAGCGCCCCGCCGACCGGCCGAGGCCGCTGCCTTCGGTGGACACCGAGGGCACGGGCGTTGCTTGAAGTTCCGAGGGTTGTGATTCCACGAAGAGTCCTCCTTCCCCCACCAAAGCTAGAAACACAGCGTCCGCGGCACGACGAGTCTTCGCGCTCGCTCAACTGTCGGATCATATTTTCTGAAAGACCTTACGGCCAGCATTACGTGCCCGGCCCATCGACGCCGGCACTTCAAGTAGACTTTGTCCCAGTGACCGCAACGCTCGGCAAGCTCAGTCGCTTCGACCTTCTAGAGCAGATCGCCGCCAGCCCCTTCGCGCTGGTCTACCGCGCGCGTGACCCGGAGACCGCCTCTTGGGTGGCGGTCAAAGTCTGCGTGGTGGCCGATCAGGCTCTGCGCAAGCGCTTCCTCTCAGCGGCGGAGCGCGCCGCCACTCTCTCGCATCCCCACATCGCCCGCATCCTCGAGTTCGGCTCGGGGGGCGGCCGGCCCTACCTGGTCGAGGAGTTCCTGAGCGGCCCGGACCTGCGGCAGCTGGTGCCCAACCTGCGGGCCTCCCCCGGCGCCCGCGAGCTGGCGATCCTGGTGCAGATCGCTCGCGCTCTGCAGTACGCCCATCGCCAGGGCGTGGCACACCAGGACCTCAAGCCCGCCACCGTCCACCTGGAGGCACACGACGAGGTCAAGCTGGTGGACTTCGGCATCGCCCGGCTGGCGACGGCGGTGATCTCGCTTTACGCTCCGGAGCAGCCCCCCGCCACCTCCGGCTATCTGGCCCCGGAGCAGGCCCTCGGGCTGCCGGCCGATGAGCGCACGGACCTGTTCTGCTTCGGTGCCCTGGCCTGGGAGCTGCTGGCCAGACGCTCTCCCTTCGCCGGCGCGACCACGGCCGAGCTGGCCAGGGAGACCCTGCAAGCGGCCGAGGTGGCGCCGCTGTCCACCCTCTGGCCGGCTTGTCCGGCCGAGCTGGAGGCCCTGGTCGCCCGCTGCCTGGCCAAGAGCCCCGGCGAGCGCTACGCGGGCTTCGACGACCTGCTCCTCGACCTGATACCGATCCTCGAGGCCGTGCGGATCCCGGGCTGGCTCGCCCAGCGCAGCCTCGAGGACTCCGATACCGAGGCCCTGAATCCCGTGTCGTCCCTCGACGACACGGTGGCGATCCCCCTGGCGCAGATCGCCGCCCTGACCAGCGGCGATCCCGGCGAGGCGACCCTGGCCGACCGCCTCGCCACGGCGGTGCTGCCCTCTCCCGCGCCGCCGTCGCCCCTGACCGGCGTGACCATGCCCCTGCCGACCGAGGAGCTGCCGGCGAGCGCAAGAGCGCAGGCCGCGCCAGTCGATCCTGCGCCCACCGCCCAGGCGGCAGCTGCCGTCGCGCCATCCCGTCCGATGGCACCGCCTCCGGAGCCCACGCGTCCGGAGATGGTGCGCCCGGCCCTGGCGGCGCGAGGGGCGCCAGCGGGGGCGCCGGGGCCCGCACCCACGCGGTCCCGCAAGGGGCTGAAGCTGGCCCTGGCGTCAGCCGCCGCCCTGGCCGTGATGCTCTTGGGCGTGCTGGCGGTAATCCAGGCCCGAGACCAGGCGCCGCCGACCCTGCCCGCCCCGGCAACGCCGCCCGTTCCGGCCGCCACGCCGGCGCGGGTGGTGCCGACCTACCCGGCACGCTTCGACGCCGCGCCGTGGGCCGAGCTGATCTCTCTGACCGACGCCGGCGGCAAGGCCCTGGCCCTGCCCGCCGAGCGCCACACGCCGGTCGCCCTGTTCCTGCCCGCGGGCCGCTACACCGGCCTGCTGCGCCATCCTGGATCCGCCACCCCCCTGCCCTGCCAGCTCGAGGTCAAGGCCCTGGGGCCCAACGAGTGCCAGGTGGAAGCCCGGCGGGTGGACGTGGACGAGTACTTCCAGCGTGCCGGGTGGTGGCGATGAACGGCGCACGCCGCCTGCTCGCGGCGGGGCTCCTCGCCCTGATCGCCGCCACGCCGGCGCGGGCGGACTTCCTCGACCGCTACAAGCAGGGGCTCGAGGCGATCGAGAAGAAGGCCTGGGGCGACGCGGCCACGGCCTTGCGGGCGGCCATCGCCGAACGCCCCGAGGAGAACGACCGGCTGCCCAAGAAGCTCTATTTCAAGCGCTATCTGCCCCACTTCTACCTGGGCGTCGCCCTCGCCGAGCTGGGTGACTGTGACGGCGCCCTCGCCGCCTGGCGCGAGTCCGAGCGCCAGGGCGTGGTGCAGCGCTTCGAGGAGCACAAACGGCTGAAGGAAGGGCGCAACCGCTGCGGCGAGCGGCTCTCGGCCGCGGCCGCCCTCGAAGACGCCCTGGCGGTGTCGCGTGAGGCCGTGCGCAAGGCCACCGAGGCCCGCAACGAAGCCATGGCCGCCCTCTCGGCCCTGCCCGCCGGCGGCAACGAGGCCAACTCGGCCTCCTTCGCGAGCAGCGAGCAGGAGGCCAACCGCAGCCTGGAGTCGGCACGGGAGCGGCTGGCGACGGCCCGCGAGAAGAGCGACCTCGAGGCCGCCCGCGAGTCGGCCGAGCAGGCCGACCGCGCCACGCGCCTCTACCACGACCTCACCGCCGAGGTCCGGCGTGCCGGCGAGACCGCCCAGGCTGAGCGTGCCGCAGCAGCGGGAGAGCTGGGTACCCTGCTCGCCAATGCCCAGCGGGCGCTCGACTCGATGCCGCTCGCCGCCCCTTTCCCGCCGGAGGTGGGCCGTCGCCGCGACGAGGTGGCCGCCCTGATCACCGAGGGCAAGCGCCTCGGGCCGAGCGCCAGTCCGGCGACAGTGACTGATTGGAAGGGGCGCCTCGACGCCGGCCTGGGCCGGCTACGCAAGGCTCTGGTGCCGCCCCCGGCCGAGCTCCAGGAGGCCGCCCGGCTGCTCTTCGCCGCCGATTACGAGGGGGCCGTCGCCCGGCTCGCCCTGGTCGCCTACACCGACCGCCGGACCCAGGCTCACGCCCTGCTGCTGCGCTCGGCAGCCCGCTACCTGCTCTACCTCGAAGGGGGGGCCAAGGACGCCGCCCTGCTGGTGGGAGCTCGGGCCGATCTCGCCGCCAGCCGCGACGCCGACGCCGGCGTGAAGCTCGCCCGTGACCTCTTCTCCCCCCGCTTCGTGGCGTTCTACGACCAGGAGACCGGCCAGGGCCGATGATCGACCGGCGGACCTTCCTGGCCCTGGCCTCCCTGCTCGGCGCCGGCCCCGCCGCCGTCGCCCGCGCAGTCGAGGCGAGCGGCGAGGAGGACTTCCTGGTTCGCCTGGCCGCCGCGGCCGAGGGTCTCCTCGACCTGCCGATGACCGCCGAGGAGCGGCGCCTGATGGCCGACGGGCTCGGCGAGCAGTTGGCGGCCTACCGGGAGCTGCGCCAGGTGCCCATCCCCGACCCGGTGAGCCCGGCCCTGACCTTCGACCCCCGGCCCGGCGGGGACTGGCGCCCCGGACCGACCCGCTCCCCCGCCGCCCGCCCCACGGCCGAGGCCCTGCGGCCGCCGGCCACCGCCGACGGTTGGGCCTTCCGCTCGGCCGCCGAGCTGGGGCGCTCGGTCGCCCGCCGCGAGGTCAGCTCGCTCGAGCTCACCCGGCTCTATCTCGAGCGGCTCGAGCGCCACGACCCGAAGCTGCTGTGCGTCATCACGCTGCTCGCCGAGCGCGCCCTGGCCGAGGCCGAGGCCGCCGATCGCGCCCTGGCGCGGGGCGAGAGCCGGGGGCCCCTCCACGGCGTGCCTTGGGGTGCCAAGGACCTGCTCGCCACCCGGGGCTCCCCGACCACCTGGGGGGCCGCGCCCTACCGGAACCAGAGCTTCGACCAGGACGCCTCGGTGGTCACCCGCCTGGGAGAGGCCGGGGCTCCCCTGCTGGCCAAGCTGACCCTGGGCGAGCTCGCCTGGGGCGACCTGTGGTTCGGTGGCAAGACGCGCAATCCCTGGAACCTCGAGGAGGGCTCGAGCGGCTCCTCCGCCGGCTCCGCCTCGGCCGTTGCGGCCGGGCTCGTGGGCTTCGCCCTGGGCTCGGAGACCTGGGGCTCGATCGTCTCCCCCTGCGACCGCTGTGGCGTCTCCGGCCTGCGCCCGACCTTCGGCCGGATCAGCCGCCACGGCGCCATGGCCCTGTCCTGGTCGATGGACAAGCTGGGGCCGATCGCTCGCACCGTCGAGGACCTGGCCCTGGTCTTCGCCGCGACCTACGGCCCGGACGATCGAGATCCCTGGAGCCTGGACGGCCCCGGCTTTTCCTGGCCGGTGAGGCTCGAGCCCCGCCGGCTCAGGGTCGGCGTGCTGGCTGCGGACTTCGAGCGCAAGAGCGAGGACGACGCCGACGCCGAGCGGCAGGCCCTCGAGAAGGCGGCGCTCGCTGCAGTGGCCGGCCTGGGGGTGGACCTGATCCCGGTCGAGCTGCCGAGGATCCCGGTCGAGCCCCTGTCGATCATCCTCTCGGCCGAAGCCGCCGCGGCCTTCGACGAGCTGACCAGGAGCGGCCGGGACGACCTGCTCAGCCGCCAGGGCACGGCCTCCTGGCAGAACGTCTTCCGCCACTCCCGCTTCATCCCGGCCGTCGAGTACCTCCAGGCCAACCGGGTGCGCCGCCTCTTGATCGCCGAGATGGCGAGGCTCTTCGAGCGGGTCGACGCCTACCTCGCCCCACCCTTCGCCGGCCCCAACCTGCTGCTGACCAACCTCTCCGGCCATCCCCAGGCGGTGGTGCCCTGCGGCTTCCGCGAGAACGGCACGCCGGTGTCGATCACCTTCGTCGGCAACCTCTTCGCCGAGGCCGACCTCCTGGCCCTGGCCCGGGCCTACCAGGAAGCCACCGGCCACCACCTGCGCCATCCGGCGCTGTGAGCCACCCGCCGGAAGGTGCCGCCGGAAGGTGCCAGCCGAGTAGGTACGGCGATGCCGCACCAAGGTGCCAGCCGACTTGGGCAAGATGTCCGGCGCCGAGCCCTGGGAGTCGCCCGGGCGCCTACCGCTCAGCCCAGAACAGGATCCGCTGGAAGGGGTAGAAGTACGGGCGTTGACCCCCGAGCACCGACATCAGCTCTCGCCGGTACTCCTCGAGATAGGCATCCCACAGCTCGCCAGGCAGGCGACTCTGGTAGTCGGTGAGCAGGGTGCCCTTCACCCACTCCACCACCTCCTCGGCTCCGGCCAGCAGGTGCCCGTAGACCTCGAGGCGCACGCGTTGGCGGCCGGCTCCTGCGTCGTGGAGCACCTGGGCGTAGCGCTCCGGGGCGAGCACCGGCGAGGCGCGCTGGTAGCCACCCAGGGCCGCTGAGAAGGGTTCACGGCCGGCGATTTCGTGGGCCAGGGTGTGGGAGGGATGGCCATGGTTCGCCGGCACCTGGACGGCGAGCTGCCCATCGGGGGCCAGGTGGGCGAAGAGCCTTGGAATCAGGGACTCGTGATCCGGAAGCCAGTGGAGGGCAGCGTTCGAGAACACGAGGTCGTAAGACTCGGCCGGAGCGAAGCCGGCAATATCGCCTTCGGCGAACGACAGCCCCGGCTCGACGAATCCCTCGCTCTCGGCGAGCATCGAGCTCGAACGGTCGATGCCCAGGGTGGAGACGGCGCCGAGCCGCCGGTGGAGCTCGCGGGTCAGCTCTCCCGTGCCGCAGCCGAGGTCAACGATCCTCATCGTGGGCCGGGCCTCGACCATCGCGAGCAGGTCCCGAAACGGCTGGGCCCTCTCCTCGCGGAAGCGGTCGTACTGCATCGGGCTCCAGGAGTCCTGGCTCATGGCCGTCTCTCACTCCCCAAGAACGAAAACGGGCGAGAGCCCGAAAGCCCTCGCCCGCAAGGATCCGCTCGAGTGAAGCTCAGTTGCCGATGGTCGTGTCGACGACCGCCGGATCGGTCACGTTGCTCAGCTGGAAGGCGTCGAAGCCAACGCTGAAGCGGCCGCTGGCATCCATGATCGCCGTCACCCAGTTCTGCATCTCGGGCTCGAACGGCACCTGGCTGCCCACCACGGTGGAGTTCAGGTTGAGGTACAGCCAGCCGAAGTCGAACGGCACCGGGAAGTCCGCGCCACCCACGGCCACGCGGTTCGCCTCCCACGGGAAGGGGATCAGCGACGTGCCCGGGATCGGCGGCGAGAAGGGGCTGGAAACCGGGATGTCCGGGTTCTCCTGCTCGTCGAAGATCACGATCTGGTTCTGGCTGAGCGGGAACGGGCTCGGGGCCACCAGAGCGCAGCTGAAGGGAGCGATGCCCCGCTTCGAGTCGCGCCACACCACCAGGTCGGTGCCGCCGTCGAAGGCGCCGCCGTTCAAGAACCGGACGAAGAACAGGTTGTCCAGACCCTCGCGGTTGTCGTCACCGGCGGTGAACTTGCGGTAGAAGGTGTAGTTGCCCGCGCCGAGCTGCGCGTCGGCCTCGATGTGCACCATCGTCTCGCCCTGGGCGAAGTTCTCGGCCGAGTTGACGTAGAAGTAGTCGCCCAGCATGACGTTCTGGTTGGTGGCGTCGCCCTGGCCGCCGCTGATGAAGTAACCGACGTCGCCGGGGAAGCGCAGCGAGCAGTTGTTCACCGTGTCGACGGTGATGTAGCCACGGGCGACGTTGTCGCCGTGGTCCACGCCCGAGCACAGGCCACCGAAGACCACCGGCGAGGCCTGGCCGGTGTGGGCCGCCCGGATGTGGTCGAGCAGCACGGCCGGCAGCGGCGGCAGCGGGAGCTGGCCGGTGCAGCTGGCGAAGTTGATGTCCTGGGAGAAGTCACCCTGGGGGCTGATGGTGTCCGCCGGGTCCTGACCGTCCGACGCGGTCCGCGGCACCGTACCGCTGCTGAACAGGTCGCGCAGGTTGAAGGACTGCACGTCGTAGCCGGTCAAGTAGACGTTGAAGTCCAGGGTCGGCACCGAGAGGTCGGTCCACAGGGTCACGTGGGCCAGGATCGCGGTGGCGGAGGAGTTGTTGATCGAGAAGAGGGTGGTGACGCCGTTGGGGTCGTCGAGGTCGACCTCGAAGTACGGCAGCAGCAGGGTCGCCGCCGGCACGTCGTCGATGGTGCCGATCTCGGCGCGGATCTGCCCGGCCCCGGCCACCAGGCCGACGAGCGCGAGGGCAAGCGCGATACGCTTCATGGTTCCTCCTGGTTTGAGATGTCAGTCGCACCCCTAAGTGGGGCGCAGGACACGTTGCCGGTGATCCGATCAGCCCCCACCTCAGGAGCTGCTTCAAGACTCAACGGGCTTTGACGGCGGTATCTTACACAGGACGGCCACCGACCTCAACCCGGTTTCTCGCCCCAAACGAAAAAAGGGCGAGGGCCGCAGCGGCCCTCGCCCTCTTGGCGTCCCTCGGGAATGGCTTAGAAGCCGCCGCCGATCAAGATGTCGTTGACACCCGGCGCCGTGACGTTGCTCAGCTGGAAGGCGTCGAAGCCCACGCTGAAGCGGCCGTTGGCGTCCATGATCGCCGTCACCCAGTTCTGCATCTCAGGCTCGAACGGCACCTGGCTGCCCGCCACGGTGGAGTTCAGGTTGAGGTACAGCCAGCCGAAGTCGAACGGCACCGGGAAGTCCGCGCCGCCCACGGCCACGCGGTTGGCCTCCCAGGGGAAGGGGATCAGGGAGGTGCCGGGGATCGCCGGCGAGAAGGGCGACTGCACCGGGATGTCCGGGTTCTCCTGCTCGTCGAAGATCACGATCTGGTCCTGGCCGAGCTGGAACGGGCTCGGGAAGGGCAGGGCGCAGCTGAAGGGAGCGATGCTGCGCTTGGAGTCGCGCCACACCACCAGGTCAGTGCCACCGTCGAAGGCGCCGCCGTTCAAGAACCGGACGAAGAACAGGTTGTCCAGACCCTCGCGGTTGTCGTCACCGGCGGTGAACTTGCGGTAGAAGGTGTAGTTGTTCACATTCAGGGTGGAGTCGGCCTCGATGTGCACCATCGTCTCGCCCTGGGCGAAGTTCTGGGCCGAGTTGACGTAGAAGTAGTCGCCCAGCAGCACGTTCTGGTTGGTGGCAATGCCGAGGCCGCCGCCGACGAAGTAGCCGACGTCGCCGGGGAACTGCAGGGTGCACTGGTTCACCGTGTCGACGGTGACGTAGCCGCGGGCGATGTTGTCGCCATGGTCGACGCCCGAGCACAGGCCACCGAAGACGATCGGCGAGCCCTGGCCGGTGTGGGCCGCCCGGATGTGGTCGAGAAGGGTCGCCGGCAGGTTCGGCAACGGGAGCTGGCCGCTGCAGCTGGCGAAGTTGATGTCCTGGGAGAAGTCACCCTTGGGGCTGATGGTGTCGCCCGGATCCTGGCCTGCCGAAGCCGTCCGCGGCACCGAGCCGGTGGTGAACAGGTCGCGGAGGTTGAAGGACTGCACGTCGTACCCGGTCAGGTAGACGTTGAAGTCCAGGGTCGGCACCGAGAGGTCGGTCCACAGGGTGACGTGGGCCAGCACCGCGGTGGCGGAGGCGTTGTTGATCGAGAAGAGAGTGGTGACGCCGTTGGGGTCGTCGAGATCGACCTCGAAGTACGGCAGCAGCAGGGTCGCCGCCGGCACGTCGTCGATGGTGCCGATCTCGGCGCGGACCTGCCCGGCACCGGCCACCAGGCCGAGCAGGGCGAGAACGAGAACGATGCGCTTCATGGATCCTCCTGGTTAGAGAGCGCGGAGCGTCCCTTCCAGGGGACGCGAGCCAGCAACCGCCGCAAGTGAGCAGCGGTCACGAGCGCGGGATTGTACACAGCGCGGGAGCCGACCACAAGGGGTTTGGAGCGAGGAAGGGCCGCCGAGGCGGGTAGCCCCGGCGGCGGGGGGAAGGGGGAGGAGGCGGGCTAGCGGAAGCTGACGCGCGCCCCGAGGCGGAAGACCCGGGGGCTCACGACCTCGCGGACAAAGTCGCCGACCCCGGCACCGACCTCTGTCTCGCGCTGGAGCACCTCGTTGTTGTTGAGCAGGTTGAAGCCGTCGAGTGAGAGGGCCAGGGCCCACTCACCGAGCTGGAGCTCCTTCTCGACGCGGGCGTTCACCACGTACACGTCCTCGGCGCGGTAGCGCTCGACGTCGTCAACCACCAGGACGTTGCGCCCTCCGAGGCCGTCACCCAGGTCGACCTCGAGGTTGTAGGGCAGGGGGTAGCCCTCACGGCCGCTGACGTTGGCCGCCAGGTTGAAGCCCCAGGGCTGGTCGGGCGCGACCTGATAGAGGCCGGCGACGTTGAACGACCAATCGCTGTTGATGAAGACGTTGCCGAACTGGCCGGAAGTGTTGCCCGCTCCGAGCAGGACCGCGCCGCCGTCCTCGAATCTGCCGGGCAGCAGGCGGGTGGGATCCTCCAGCTCGGAGTCGGCCACGTCCCAGGTCCAGTCGCTATAGGTGACGTGGGCCCGCAGCATCCAGCCCTGGGCCAGGCGCTTGTGGGCGGTCAGGCTGTAGCCGGCGTAGTCCTGCTCGCGGTCGCTGTTGTTGAGGTACAGGCCGCCGTTGAACGAGCGGCCCGGCTTCAGGGTGTAGACCGGCGCGCTGTAGGGAGTGCCATCCGGCAGGGTGCCCGTGAGCACCGTGCCGACCTCGTAGTCCGCGGCGGTATGCGGCCGGCCAATCGAGCCCAAGGGAGAGCCTTCGTCGATGATCAGGCGGTCGAGGTCGAGCACGCCCGAGTAGCGGCGGAAGGTCGCCGACAGCCCGACCATGAGCTCCGGACGCAGGGAGTGCTCCACGGCGAGAACCACCTCGTTGGTGATCGGCGCCTCGAGGTTCGGGTCCGTGGCGTTGATGGTGCGCAGTCCCCCCAGCTGGGGATCGATGCCGGCATAGCCGATGAAGGCCCCGACCTCGTCGGGAGTGATCGCCAGGTCGCCGTTGTCGCCCCAGGCGAAGAAGCCGTACTGGTAGTTGGCCGGGTTGGTGTTCGAGACCGTCCCGGAGGCGAGCTGATCGGCGAATCGCGAATAGGAGGCGCGCAGCAGGGTCTTGCGCTGCTCACCCAGGGCATAGGTCAGGCCCAGGCGGGGGGAAAGGTCGTCCCACTCGAAGCCAGGGTCGCCACCGGCGAAGGCGCCGCCACTCGGCACCACGTTGCCGGCCTCGTCGCGGATGGGCACCGGCGCGGCGGGGATCGTCGAGGGGTTGTTGTGGCCCTGCTGGAGGTCCCAGCGCAGCCCGAGGTTGGCCACCAGGCTACCCAGGGTCAAGGTGTCCTGCACATAGGCGGTGCTGTACTCGACCTCGTCCGAGACGTTGCGGTCGGTGCGGGTGAAGCCGACATAGCAGTTGGGGTTGCCGTCGCAGAAGAAGTCCGGCAGGCCCTGGTCGGCGCGGCCGACGATCTGCAGGCCCGGCCAGGTCGAGAAAGACTCCACAGTGGCCTTGCGGTACCCGACGCCGAATCGCAGCTCGTGGCTGCTCGCGCCGACCTGAAAGAAGTAGTTGCCATCGACCTTGGCTTGCTCCTGCGGGCGATCGGTCGAGACGCCGAGGAAGCTGTTCTGCCAGACCCGGTCCGGCTGGCGGACCACGTTCGGGAAGGAGGGGTCACCGAACCCGCCGCCCACCGGCTCGAGGGCGAAGCCACCGCCCACGTAGGAGGCCATGCCGGTCAAGAAGAAGCTCGCGCCGAAGATCTGGGTATCCTCGAGCTTGTAGATGTCGGTGGGGCCGCTCTGGTTCCAGGTCGTCGGGGCGGGGCGCAGGGGGCTGGCGTTGCGCCCGCTCTTGATCTTGTCGCCGTAGTGATAGAAGGCGGTGAGCGAGTTGCTGTCCGAAAGCTGCGCGTTGACCTTCGCCGCCCAGCTCTCGAGCTTGGTGGTGTCGTGGGACCCTGGGCCAGTCGAGCCCCGCACGCCGGCCAAGGTCAGCAGGTCAATGTCCTGCACACCGTAGGAACCCCAGGCCCAGACGCGGTCCTTGACCACCGGTCCACCGGCCTCGACACCATAGTCGAGGATCTCGACGATGGCGTTGCCCTGCTCGAAGCGCTCCTGGCCGGGACCGAGATCCGAGGCGTCGAAGTCGAGGTCCGACTGCCACGAGTCGTCGGTCACCAGGTAACGACCGGATCCCCGCAGCTCGTTGGTACCGCGCTTGATCACCATGTTCATCGCGACACCGGCGGTGCCCAGCGAAACGTCACTGCCGCCGGTCGAGACCTGCATCTCCTCGAAAGAATCGAAGTTGTAGTACGAGGGGGAAGAGCCGATGGCTCCCATGTCGGTGATGGTGACGCCGTCCACCAGCCACACCGAGTTGTCGTCGCTCGTGCCCGGGCTGATGTAGGTCGCCTGCTGGCCGCTCTGGTTGCCACCGACGTTGATGCCATTCGTCAAAACCGCCGGTGTCATCGCCAGCAGCGCCCAGGGATCTCGCGCCGTGGGGATTTGCTCGAGCTCGACCTGCGAGAAGGTCGGGCCCACGTTGATCTTGCGTTCGTCGACAACCGGGCTGGCCTCGGCGATGACCTCGATCACCGCTTCGAGGCTGGGGCGGAGCTGGAAATCGAGAGAGGTGTTCCTGCCGGTGGTGATGGTGACGTTCGGGTTCTCGACGGTGGCGAAGCCCGCGAGCTCGACGTTGACCGTCCAGACCCCCGGCGCGAGGCCGAGGAAGCGGAACTCCCCGAGATCGTTGCTGTTCTGCGTCTGCGTGGCGCCCAGGCCGGAGAGGGTGATGGTCGCGCCGGGCAAGGGCTCGCCGGTTTCGGTCATGACCTTGCCGTAGAGATTGCCGCTCTGGACCTGTGCCCAACCGGGAACGGCTCCGAACAGAGCGATGGCGACCGTCGCGAGAGTGAAACGGCTCCAGCGGAAAAGATTTCCTTTCATGCGTCCTCCTCGGCGAACTTCGGGGTTCGCCTGCTCCGCAAGGTCACTTGCGGTGTTCGTGAGGTCCGCGGCGCCGCGGCTGCGAGTCTTCGTCGGCTCTCGGCGCTGCCCCCGATGGGCCGGCCGGTGAGACGTTCTCGACACGAGACACTCAGAGCAACGACTGTGCCAGTGTTTTAGAAACATTTTCCTGAACGAGTGATTCAAACCTCTGGAGCCGAGGCCGAGGGGCTCAATGCCGCTCGGTGGGGCCATCGTCGCCAGCCGGCGTAGACCAGTCCGGGGAGAGGGTGGGATGAGATCCAGAGACTTGAATCGCGGGGCGGCTCGTCGCTGGGCTCCGGTGGCCGTCGACGTCCAAGCGGGCGGACGGCGCCGATCCAATTCCCGTGGCGGCCCCGTCCCTGCTTGACACCAATTCGGCTGGCACCTACAATTGCACCATGACGCAAACGTGCAATCTGGGCGATCGACACGCCTGCTGCGCCCAGGTGGGTGCCCTGCTCCGGCCGGAGCTGTTCCGGGCCCTCGCCGACCCGACCCGCCTGGCGGTGCTGCTCCGGCTCGTTGAGCTCGGCCGGCCGGCCACCGTGTCCGAGATCGCCTGCTGCTGCCCGATCGACCTTTCCGTGGTCTCTCGCCATCTGGCGGCCCTCAAGGCCGCGGGAATCACTACCTCCAAGAAGGAAGGCAAGGAGGTGCGCTACCGCGTGCTCTATGCCTCGCTGGCCGCAACCCTGCGCGAGCTGGCAGCGACGATCCTCGCCTGCTGCCCGTCGCAAGAGGACCCGGAACCCAACCCAGGAGAAACTCCATGAGTCGTCCCGAAGAGGTCCGTTCCACTGTCACGGCTTCCTACACCCGAGCCGTCCTCCAACTCGGTACCGGCTGCTGTGGCGGAGGCGCCAAGGGCGTCGCCGCCCGAGTTGCCGGCTACCAGAGCGAAGAGCTCGCCGCGCTGCCCGCCGACGCGGTCGCCAACTCCTTCGGCTGCGGCAATCCCGTGGCCTTCGCCGGTGTCCAGGAGGGCCAAGTCGTGCTCGACCTCGGCTCCGGCGCCGGCATCGACCTCCTCCTCGCAGCCCGCAAGGTCGGGCCGACCGGCAAGGTCATCGGCGTCGACATGACCGAGGCCATGATCGAGCGGGCCCGGGCCAACGCCGCGGCGGCCGGACTCTCCAACGTGGAGGTACGCCGCGGGATCATCGAAGAGCTGCCAGTCGAATCTTCTTCGGTCGACTGGGTGATCTCGAACTGTGTGATCAACCTCTCCCCCGAGAAGGACCGCGTCTTCGCCGAGATCGCCCGCGTGCTCAAGCCGGGCGGGCGAGTGCTGGTGTCGGACATCGTGGCGGAGGACCTCCCCGCCGCCGTGCGTGAGAACCCCGACCTCCACTGCCAGTGCGTGGCGGGGGCGATCTCTGAAGCCGAGTACCTGGCAGCACTCGAACAGGCTGGCTTCACCGAGGCCAGTGTCGAGGATCGCCTGTTCTACGACCCCGAGCAGCTCCAGGCCCTGGTCGAGTCCGAGCTGGCCGGGCAGGCAGCTTCCTGCTGCGGCAGCTCCCTCGCCGACCTCTCGGCCGACCTCGTCGCCTCCTTCGCCGGCAAGGTGTGGAGCGCGCGGGTATCCGCCACCAAGCCGGTCTGAGCACCCTCCCCCACCTCGGCGCCCGGTCCAACCCCCGGCGCCGAGCCCTCCTCCTCGGAGGTGCCAGCCGCTTTGGGAACGGGCGGCTCGACAGAGTTGCCCGAAGCCTCGACGAGAGGCCCCGGCTCGCCCTTGTGCTCTGCTCGGCCAGGCGCTTCGGTGGCCGCCAGGACGAACGAGTTGTTCTCGACGACCACCTCGGCAGCCCCGTCCGCGACCACCCGCCCCCCTTCGAAGCGGTTCCTGGACACCACGAAACGAGGGAGACGAAGCCCCGGCCCGCGGACCTTCCAGCGGATCTCCTCGCCGCTGCTCAACCGATTGCCGACCACTGTGACCCGGCCCCCGAAAGCTGGGTCCAGCCCCCCTCGCAGGCGCAACGCCAGGAACGTTCCACCGCCCTTGGAGAAGTTGTCTTCGATCGCCACGTCGCCGTTCCAGCCGAGATTGACGGTCGCGACCGCTGCGTTGTGGAGATCCTCGAAGCGATTGGCGACAACATGCGTCCCCCGGTTCTTCGCCGAGAAGGTCACCGCACCATCGCTGTGCCCCGCTTCTCGGTGCCTCCTCCCCAGCGCGCTGAAGCTGTTGCCCTCGATCAGCACACCAGTGGTCGCCGAGAGATGGACTCCCGCCCCGGCCCCACCATGAAACTGGTTGCCGGTGAGCTGGACGTCATTGGCTGAGAAGAGCTGTACAGCGTCGCCCCAGGAATCGACGAAGCGACATCCTGTCACCGCCAACCTGCGCCCCATCAAGAGGAGGGACTCTCCCCGCTGCCAGGCCACGTATTGGTGATTCCCCCGGTAGTTCCCATCGAAGATCAGCCCCTCGACCCTGAACCCGTCGACCGGCGCCCAGGCACGCACCAGGGAGGCGATCGTGACCACCCGATCGCCCGCTCGGTAACCTCGGCCGAGCTGTGCGCCCAGGATCAGCCGGCGGCCGCTGTCGACGCTGAGCACCCGCAACCGCCGGTGCGGACCTTCGCCGTCGGCCATGGCCAGACCCGCGACCGGCGTCACGTAGAAGCCGGGCCGGAACGCTGAAGCATCTTCGAGCTCGACGGCGGTGGCCCCCGCCGCCACGTCGTTCAGCAAGCGAGCCACCACGCTGTCCATCCTCAGGAGGGTGGCTCCCCGGCCGACCCAGCGTTGACCTGGCAGGGGTCGGAGCTCGCTGCACAGCCGGTAAACCCGATCCGGCTCGAAAAGCACCACTCCCCCCACTCCCGCGGCCGCGACCACGGCCTGGAGGCGCCCCTCCTCGCAGCCGGTGTCCTGACCAGCGCCAAACCGAAAACCCGATACCTCAACAGTCCGCGGCAGCAGGGGGTGCGGCAAGCCACGGGAAGGCGCTGCAGCAAGCAGCGATGTGAGGCCGGCGGCGAGCCAGAGCAGGGATCGCTTGCCAGGGCGGGTGTTCTCCCTCATCGAGCAGGCAGCCTATCTCGACAAGAGCAGGCCAGGGTGCCAGCCGCCTTGGGAGAAGGGAGCTCGACCCGCCTCTTCGGGGCGCTGCCGCTGTTTTCCGTCTAGTACAAGTGATGGCTCGTCCGCTGCGCTACACCGTCCCCGGATCCCTCATGGAGGTCACCATGCGAACCCTCCAAGGCAGGTTCCTGCTCAGACCCTCCACCCGGTTGAACCAGATCATCGCGGGCTGCCTGGGGCGAGCCCAAAAGCGCCATGGCATGGCGATACACGGCTGCGTCTTCCTCTCGAACCACTTCCATCTCTTGCTCAGTCCTTCGGATGCCCACCAACTCGCCCGTTTCATGAACCACTTCGCTTCGAAGCTCGCTCGGGAGGTGGCCAGGCTCTACGGCTGGCGGGAGCACGTGTGGGGACGCCGCTACCAGGCCATCCCGGTCAGCGACGAGGAGCCGGCTCAAGTAGGGCGCCTGCGCTATCTCCTCGCGCACGGCTGCAAGGAGTCACTTGTCGAGCGCCCCGAGGACTGGCCGGGGGTGAACTGCGCTCGGGCTCTGGCAACGGGAGAGACCCTCTGCGGTGTCTGGCAGGACCGCTCGGCGGAGGCTGTCGCCCGCCACGAGGGTCGAGAGATCGATCCGTCGCGTTTCGCCGTGGCGGAAGAAGTGCGCCTCTCAGCCCTGCCCTGCTGGGCCCCCCTGTCGCCGGCTGAGTACCGGCAGCGCGTTCAGCAGCTACTGGAGGAGATCACGCACCACTACGCAGCCGAGCGAGCTCGCCAGGGCATCCGCTGCCTTGGCGCCCGGTGGGTGCTGCGCCAACACCCCCACTCTCGACCCAAGATCCTGCCGAGACGGCACGCACCGAGGATCCACGCGTTCACCTCCGAGGCCAGGAGGGCCTTTCAAGAGGCCTATCGAGCCTTCGTCCACACCTTTCGACTTGCTGCGCGGCGACTGCGGGCAGGTGACCTGGCCGTCCGGTTCCCGCCGTGGAGCTTTCCCCCACCTCTGCCCCTGCCCACCGGCTGACTTGGAGGCGCCACGCGGATCGCAGCTGGGGCGGCAAGGTGCTCCGTCACGGTCGACGATGCTACGCTCCGGCGCACCAACGCCTCGAGAGTCGCCATGTACCGACACATCGACTCATCCAAGGTCCAGGGCACCCTGGGCCAGCTGGGACGACGAATCTCTGAGCGCTTTCCCAACTCGGGGCTGTCCAAGGTCTGCGCCGAGATCGAGCTGGTGGCCCGCGAGACCGAGGAGCACTGCAGCTGGATCGCCCGCCCTCAGTGGTCCATCCGTGCCGCCGTCGGCGCAGTGATCCTGATCGCCGCGCTGGGCCTGGCGAGCGTCTTCGTGCGTCTCCAGGTCCGGGTCGAGAGCCTGGACGTGAGCAATATCCTCCAGGGAGCCGAGGCTGCCACGAACGAGTTGGTGCTCCTCGGCCTCGCCGCGGTCTTTCTCGCCGGAGTCGAGAGTAGGGTCAAGCGAAAGCGAGCCCTGCAAGGGCTCCACCAGCTACGCGCTCTGGCGCACGTGGTCGATATGCACCAGCTGACGAAAGACCCGGAGAGCTCCGTGTTCCCCGGCCGCAGCACGCCATCCTCTCCCCAACGCAACCTCTCCCCCTTCGAGATGGTGCGCTACCTCGACTATGCGAGCGAGATGCTGGCCCTGATCGGCAAAGTCGCCGCGGTCTACGCTCAGCACTTCGACGACCCAGCGGTCCTCGCCGCGGTCAACGACATCGAGGACCTGACCACCAACCTCTCGCAGAAGATCTGGCAGAAGGTGACGATCGTCGAGAGCTTGCGCGATCGCGCGGGGTCCCACTAAGCGGTCGTCGCCCAGGACGCGAGGTCTCCCAACTCGGCGGTCACCCAAGTCGGCTGGCACCTTTGGATTGGGGTTCCCCTGGGGTTCCCCAAGTCGGCTGGCACCTCTTGTGGGGCGTCAGGCCGCTTGCCAGCAGGTGTGGAAGGCCAGATTCATCGGCTTCGGTGCCGTCAGCCGCGCCAGCGGCGCCGCCCCGGGCTCGGCGAAGGCGTCGAGCAGCAGAAAAGTCGTGGTCATCGTCGCCACGTCCAGCTCCGGCACCAGCACCACGCCCGTGCTCCCCAGCCCCGCCACGAAGGCAGGCTCTGCCGCTAGGTAGCGGCCGGGCGCCGGGGCGTACATCTCGGTCAGCCGCCCCTCCTGCCAGTCGCCTCTCACCAGCCGGTCGAGGAACTTCCTCCCGTTCCGGCCCGTGTGCGCCACGCTCAGCATCCAGAACCAGCGGTAGCCTTTCCCGGCCAGGTGGGGGTCGATCGCCGCGAAGTCCGCCGCCTGAGCGAAGGGCAGCTCCCGGCGTGAGAGCAGCCGCCCCGCCCTCGGGTCGACCACCAATCGCACCGGCCTGCCCGGCTCGACGTCGACGAACAGATCCGGCAAGGGCTGGTAGTCGGGATAGACCGGCTCCGAGAGCTCCAGCAGATCGACCACCAGGTTCTCTCCCTGCTCGAAGGCGTTGATGTGGTGCAGGCAGTAGCCCTGCCCCACCGGCACCACACTCGCCAGGTCGCCGCTCTCACGGTCGAAGATCCACAGCCGGCTGCCCCGCTCGGGATGCCAGCCGAGGGCCTCCTGGACCGACGCGCCCCGCTCGAGGAAGGCCTTCATGTCGAGCAAGTAGGGCGCCACGTGGACGGCTGCCCAGCGGGGCGAGAGGCTGAAGTCGTGGACCGAAGCGGGCAGGTCGAGGGCGTGTCGCCGGCGGTAGATCAGTTGGCCGTCCGCACTGAAGCGGTAGAGGGTCAAGGTGGGCTCGGTGGTGGCGAAGGAGATCCCGAAGTTGACCATCTCGCCGTTGTCGGGATCGAAGTTCGGGTGTGCTGAGAAAGGCGAGATGTGGTTCAGCCGGCGCTCGAAGGTGTGCTCGCCGAGGGTCTCGAGGGACGTCGGGTCGAGCTCCCAGGGCAGGCCCTGCTCGCCAAAGGCCAGGAGCTTGCCGGCAAAGGGATAGACGCTGACGTTCACCGGCGTCGCCAAGGCCACGTTGCGCACCAGCCGGTCGCCTTCGAAGGAGGTGCCGAAGGTACGGTAGAGAAAGCGCCCGGCCGCCTCCTCCTCGACCTGCTTCGGGCTGGCCAGCCAGCGGGTGGTGAGCTGCGCCCCTGCTGCCGAGATGCACAACCGGAAGACCATGCCATCGCCGTCCAGCCAGTGGCGGTAGCGCATCTCGCCGCGACGGAAACGGGCCGGGCCGATGCCGAGATAGGAGCCCGAGAGCCAGTCCGGCAGACGGCCCTCCACGGCCACCTCACCCTGCTGCTCCTCCGGGATGAGCTCGAACGCCTTTTCGAGGCCGGGCGCGAAGTCCGCGCTCATACGGTCACCAGCTCCTCCGCGGCGGCAGGCACCGCCTTGCGCGGCCGGGCCGCCCGGAAACGCTCCATCGGGCAGGTGGCGAAGCTCCACTCGTGGCGACCCGCCGGCCGGCCGGCGGCCGCCCAGCGCTGGCGGATGGCTTCCGGATCGAAGGGGTAGTCGGCCAGGTCGATGGCCGCCACGAAGCCCGGGTGGTGCAGGGCCTCGGCGTCGCCCACCACCACCGAGCTCAAGTAAGCCAGGATGTACCGGCAGAGTTCCTCCAGGTTGGCCAGCTGCTCGCCCAGCACCTCTTTGCCCTCGTCAACCGAGATGCCGACCTTGTAGAAGGTCTTCTCAGCCCGGGCGAGGGGAGCCAGCTCGAAGAAGTCGAGGAAGATCGGTTCGGCCGGCGTCTCCAGGTGGTCCTTGGCCCAGCGCGCGTAGGCGGAGGTGAAGCGCATCACCGTGCGGTTCAACGGGCCGAGCCGATTGAACCGGTTGAAGAAGTTAAGCAGGAAGCGGCGATCCGTGAAAAAACCGTTGATGAACGGGAAGGTCAGGAAGGCGAAGTAGACGGTGAGCTCCCAGGTGTACTTGAGCGAATACGCCTCCTGGTCGCCGAGCACGTTGTAGCTGTCGGCGTAGCTCGGCACGTAGGCCTCGTAGATCGCCCGCATCAAGGAGTCGTAAGCGCGAACCTTCTCCGCGAGCAGCTCCGGATCGCGGGTGGCGATGGCGTCGACGATGACCGTGGTGTAGATCGAGATGAGGTCGCCGCCCGGGCTGTAGAGGGGGTCGGAGAACCGTCCCGCCATGCCGGCCAGGGCCCAGCGTTGCGCCGAAATGGTCTGCGCGCAGTCGTAGCCGTAGTCGGGGATGCCACCGAAGTCCAGCACTTTCCGCTGGGGCAGGTCGCGCGCGAAGAGGGGAAACTCCTTGCAGATCCAATCGATCAGCTTCTGCGCCGAGGACACCGTTCGATGATCGATCACCTCGCGGTCGAACACCAGCCCGATGGAGGTTATGCCCTGGAGCGGGATGACCCACACCCAGAAGCCCTCACCACAGAAGTGATTGGTGGCGAGCCAGAAGGGCAAATGGCCGAGGGCGGAGCGCGACGGATGCCGCAGCATCTCGGTGCGGGACAGCCCGGTCAGCTTCTCGATGTTGAGCAATCCTTCGACCCAAAGGAAGACCGAGCCGTGACGGATGTTGCCCGGTCGACCCAGCCCGAGCTTCCTCGCCAGGATGCGAGCACGCCCGCTGCAGTCCACCACCCACCGGGCCGTCACCTCCCGCGCGCCATCGGGGCTGTCGAAGCGCACGGTGTGGGGGCCTTCTTGAGCCAGCTCGACGTCGACGTTGACCGACTGCCCTCGGAAGGTGAAGCGCGAATCGGCGAGATTGCGGGCGAACAGCTCAGCCTCGATCTTGTTGCGGTCCAGTTGGTAGCTCGCAATGTTGGACAAGGGCCGTGGGTAGGACTGTCCGACGTGCTCGAAGGCATCGTTGGGCAGCCCCGCCGACTTCCAGTAGAAGCGGAGGTTGTACTTCATGAAATGCTCGCGGAGCAGGTATTCCTCGAGATCCAGGACCTTCGAGAAGTAGTAGCCGGAGACCTGGACCGTGGCTTCCCCCACCTTCTGGTTAGGGGCCGGCAGCTCGGCTCTCTTGTCGAGGAGGAGGACGGATTCTTCCGTCTCGATCAGGAGCTGGCGGGCGAGGGACTGGCCGGCGAGACCCCCGCCGAGGATCACGACGTCGACGTGCTCTCGGGTCGGCATGACAGCAACCTCCTGGACGTTGGCCTCACGCCGCGTCGCTGCGCGTGAGAATCAGAGCCGCCGCGTGGCCGTCGAGGCCGAGCGCGGTGGCGAGCACCGTCCGCGCGTTGACGGCCCGGGGCCGGTTCGAAAGGGAGAGCGCGAGGCCCGGCTCCGGTTCGCCGAGACCGCCGATGCCGGGAAGTCGGCCGGAGGACAGGATCTCCAGCAGGGCAAGGGCCTGGAACCCGCCCGAGGCTCCGAATGCCTCGCCGAGGGCTCCCTTGATGGCCGTGGCGGGCACCGCCTCGGCCGCTTCCTCCAGGGACGAGGCGAGGCCCAGGGCCTCGGCGAGGTCCAGCTCCAGACTGCCCGACCCGCCGGTGACCACGGCCCCCAGGTCCCCGGGCCCGAGGCCCGCATCGGCGAACGCCGCTCGCACCGCCCGGCCCAGGGCCGAGGCGGCGCTCCACGGGTCCTGGCCCATCGATGGATCGAAGGCGGAAGCGTGGCCCACCACCTCCCCAAAGAGGCTGGCACCTCTGGCGCGGGCCCCTTCGAGCTCTTCGAGCAGCACCAGCGCGGCCCCCTCGCCGAGGGCGAACCCTCGCCGCCCGGCCCCGAACGGCACCGGTGAGCTCCCGGCCGCGGCCAGCAGGCCGGCACGACCGTAGGTCAGCCCGGCCTCCGGCGACAGCTCCTCCGCCCCCCCGGCCAGCAGCGCTTCGGCGTGCCCACCGCGGATCAGATCCGTGGCGTGACCGATCGCCGCCAACCCCGCCGTGGCCCCCCCGGCCATCGTCGAGTTGAGTCCCACCAGACCGTGCCAGATGGCTGTCTGCCCAGCCGGGGCGTTGATCACGCTGTTGGCGAAATCCAGGGGCTTGACGTAGTTCGGGCCGGCGGTCAGCCCGCGGCGATCGAACTCGGCGATGGTCTTGAGGCTGCCGAACTGGGTGCCCAGAACCAGCCCCACCGGCTGCGTCCGGCTCTCGACCTGGGCCAGACCCGCCTCGGCGAGAGCCAGTCCGGCAGCTGCCGCGGCCAGCCGCGAGGTCCGGTCGAGGGGCCGGACGTTGCGGTCGCCGAAGTAGGTCTCCGGCGCGAAGCCCCAGACCTCGCCGGCGACCACCGCGGCACAGCCGTTCCAGGTCGCCAGCGCCGACGGCCCGAGGCCCGACCGGCCCTCCTCGAGCGCAGCGGCGAAGGCCCCCGGCGTGTCCCCGAGGGGTGAGACGAGGCCCCGTGCGGTGACCACGACGCGGCGGCGGGAAGCGTTCAGGGCCGCCACTTGATCATCACCGTCGAAGCGTTGTTGCCGCCGAAGGCGTAGGCATTGTTCATCGCCACCGCCACCGGCATCTCCCGCGCCTCGTTGGGCACACAGTCGACGTCGCACTCGGGATCCGGCTCCTCGAAGTGGATGGTCGGCGGCACTCGGTCCTCGGCCACGGCCAGAGCACACACCGCCGCTTCGATCGCCGACGCCGCGCCCATGGTGTGGCCGAGCATCGACTTGATCGAGGACATCGGCACCCGCGGCGATCGTTCGCCGAACACCCGCTTGACGGCGATCGACTCCAGCCGGTCGTTGGTCGGCGTGCCGGTGCCGTGGGCGCTGACGTAGGAGACGTCCTCCGGCGCCAGGCCCGCCATACGTAGGGCCCGCTCCATCGCCCGCGCCGCCCCCTCGCCTTCCGGATGGGCGGCGGTCATGTGGTGGGCGTCGCAGGAGAGGCCGTAGCCCGCCACCTCGGCGATGGGCTCGACGCCGCGGGCGAGGGCTCGATCGAGGGGCTCGAGGACCAGCACCGCCGCCCCCTCGCCGGGGATCATGCCCTGACGGTTCTTGTCGAAGGGCCGGCAGACATCCGGAGCGATCGCCCCCAGACGGGCGAAGCCGGTGTAGGTGATGCGCGAGAAGCAATCCGCACCGCCCGCCAGCATCAGCTCCGCCCGGTCGTTGACCAGTGCGTCGTAGGCGTAGGCGAGAGCGTAGTTGCCGGCCGCACAGGCGGTGGGGATCATGGCGTTGACGCCGGCGAAGCCCACCTCCGCGGCGACGTGCGCGGCGATGAGGTGGCAGGGGTACCGGCGCACGAAGCCGTGGCCGGCCTGGGCGAGATCCTCCGCCACCAGGGCATCGTCGAGCCGCTCCACCTCCTGAGGCTCACCGGAGGTGGTACCCATCGCCACACCGGCCCGCGCCGGATCCAGTGCTTCCGGATCGAGCCCGGCATCCGAGAGGGCCAGTCGCGCGGCGGCAGCGCCGAGCTGCGAGGCACGACCGATCTGCGCCGGGACGAGGCGCTTCAGATGATCGTCGGGGCGGAAGCCCTTGATCTCGCCCCCCTGGTGCACGGGGTGGCGCGATGTGTCGAAGGACTCGACCGTCGAGGTGCCACGCCGGCCGGCGAGCAGGGCCTGCCATGCCGCCCGGCGGCCGATGCCCACCGAGGTCACCATGCCGATGCCGGTGACCACGATTCGACGGCTCATGCCAGAGCTGCCTCGGGCTGGGGCTGGGCGAGCTCGCTCAGCCGCTCGAGCACCAGCGCCACGGTTTCTTCCACGTTCGAAAGGGAGCGCATACGCTCCTCTGGCAGGTTGAGCTTGAAGGCGTAATCGACGTCTACGCCGATCTCGAGGAGCGAAAGGGAGTCGAGGTTGAGATCGTCGATGTATGAGTCAGTGTCACCGATCTTGGCGGGATCGAGGTTGGTGACGTTGGCGATGATCTCTTTGATCTTGGTGCGGATTGACTCGACTTCCATGGGTTCTCTCCTCTGACTTTGCGTCCATGATAACCGACTGGCGAATCACGGACGTTGCCCGGCGTGCAACTCGGCATAGCTCGCGAAAAATCGTTCTTTTCGCGCTTCGACGATCAATGCGACCACAGAATGATCAGATTTCTTGTCCGCTCTCGGACCAGCTCGCGTGTCACGACCTCGACAGCGCCAGCGATCGAGATAGGTTTCTCCCAGGAAGATTCGTTACAGCGAGGAAAAAGGGGACATCGGAGCTCGATCAAGGCCATCCGAGCCCCTCGAGCTCGGCCGCCGGGCGGCCTTCGACGCCGAGATCGACCACCAGGGTGGCGTCGTCCGAGGAGAGCTCGACCTCGCGCAGGCAAGCCCGATCCCGGCGTGGATCGGCAAAGATGACTCGATAGCGGCCCGGGGCCAGCCCGGCGAAAGCGAAGCGCCCCTCCGGATCGGTCTGACCCACGACCATCGAGCCGTTCGCCCCCAACGCGCCGACGGTGGCTTCCACGAACGGGACGCCGTTCGACAGCAGCAGGCCGGCCAGACGCAGACCTTCGGCGAGCACCAGCTCGAGCTCGACGAGACGCTGCCCGGCCCCGATCTCGACCGTCGCCTCGGTCCCCTGGTTGGTGGCGGCGCTGACCACCGAGACCCGCCAGGTGCCCGGGGCAAGCCCCTTCATCTCGAAGCCTCCCCGGGCGTCGAGCCTGGCCCAGGCCGTCTGACCGTTTTCGTCGGCGGCCGTCACCTGCACGCCCGCCATCTGCGCGGCTTCGAGGCCCACCACTCGTCCCGCGAGCGTCGCACCTCGCGCCAGGACCACCTCGAAGTCCGCGATCGGCCGCTCGCCGACTTCCAGCGGCAGGCCTTCGCTGGGAACCAGGAAACCCTGGGTCTGGACCATCAGCCGATAGGTGCCGGGTGGCACGGACGGCATGCGGAACTGGCCGTCCGGGGCCGACATGGTGTGGAGGGCGGCACCGGAACCCTCCGGCTGGGCGAGCAGCAGCAAGGCCCCCCCCACGCCCGCACCCTCCTCGTCCACGACCCGACCTGCGACCGACACGCCCCGGCGCAGCACGAAGTCTCGCTGCTGGGTGCCGGGCCGGATGTCGACCTCGTGGGTCTCGGCGACGAAGCCTTCGGCCGCGACCCTGACCGAGATCTGCCCCACCGCGAGGCCGGCCAAGCGGTAGCGGCCCGAGGCATCCGTGGCGCCGCCTGCGGTCCCCAGCATGGTCACGGTCTCGGACTTCGTCTGGGCGAAGATCGCGGCCCGGGGATGGGGGCGGCCCTCCTCGTCGACCACCGTGCCCTCGAGCATGGCCCCTGGCTGCAGGCGCAGGACGATGCCGGCCCGGCGCTCGCGGGGACCCAGCTCCAGTCCGGCGAGGGCAGCGGGCAAGTAGTCGTCCGCGGTGGCCGCCAGCTCATAGCTGCCGGGCTCGATCCCCGAGAGGACGAACTCGCCATTGCTTTCGGTGGGCTCGGCCGCGAGGATCGGGATGCGAAAGCGCGGACTCGCCTCCCCGGCGCCGGGCCCGGCGGGGAGCAGGTGCACCGTGGCGCCCTCGACCGGTGCCCCGGCCCCGTCCACCACCTGCCCCGAAACCTGCGCTCCCGGGTCCAACACCAGCCGCAGGGGCCGCTCGGGCGGGACTTCCACGCCCGCCGCCCGGGTGACCCGGTAGCCGGTCTTGCGGGCCGTCAGGTCGACCGTGCCTCCAGCCGGGAGCCCGCCGATCTCGAAGCGCCCGTCGGCACCGGTCGAGGCGAAAAAGGAGGCCTCCTCTCCCGGGGACACACCGAGCACCGGAGCGGAACCGGAGGCGAGCTTGGGCGTGGCCTGGAGGTCGACGCCGGCGACCGGCTCGCCGTCGCGGTCGACGACCTTGCCTTCCAGCCGGGCTCCGGGGTGAAGGGTGATCACCCCGAGATCGGCTACCCCCGCCTCGCTCGCGACCGGCTGCCGCCGGATCTGCCCGGGAGCGAAGCCGGGCGCCTCGGCCCTGAGATCGACCAGGTCGCCGGCCAGGCCTACCAGCTGGTAGGCCCCCGACTCGTCCGTGGTGGCTCGGGTCTCTGGCTTCGCCGGCTCCGGGGAGACCCAAGCGAGATCGTCCTCGAGGTGCAGCGAGGCGTAGACGGTCGCACCCACCACCGGGCGGCCCTCGCGGTCCTCCACCCGGCCGTGGCCCTCGACCCGGGAGCGCAGCACGATGCGCAGCCCCGTGTGGCTGCCGCCGGCGTCGAGGCCGGCCAGACGGATCGGCTCGGCCCAGAAGCCTTCGACCTCCACCCCCACGGCATATCGGCCTCGGGGATCCAGGCCTACGAGCGCGAAGCGACCGTCCGGCCCGCTGCGACCCAGTGCCATGGCATCTCGGGCGTCGACTCGCAGGCCGCCCCAGCCGGCCAGGACCAGCACGTCGGGCACCGCGACGCCCTCCCCGTCGACCACCACCCCCTCGATCCTCACCGCCGGTCGCAGCAGGAGAGAGACTTCGGAGCCGTCCTGCCGGCTCGGCCGTTCCTGATCTGGATGGAAGCCGGCCGCCGCGGCCGCCAGGGAAGCCGCGGCGCCCTCGGGCCGCACCGCCAGACGGAAGCGGCCGCCCCGACCGGAGACGGCATGGGACCCGTGTTGTCCCGGCGCCCACACCACCGCCCCTGCCACCCCCTCGAGGTCGGGCAGAGACCTCACCCGGCCCTCCCTCACCACCAGGGCCGGCAAGGTCACCGGCTCGGGCCTCGGCTCGGCCTCGGTCTCGAGCGGCGGCAGAGTCAAGGCCAGCTCTTCGCCGTCCGGCCCCACCAGTAGCCGCTCGAGGGGCCGGCCGGCCTGGCCGCGCAGCACCAGCAGGCCGTCCGGTCCGGTGGGCCCGGCCACAGGCAGGTCGGCGAGGAGGGCGAGGACTCCCGCCAGGGGCCGACCCCGGGGGTCGCGAGCCACCACGGGCCTCTCCCGCCCGGGCTCGAGAGTCAGCGCCACCTTCTCGCAGGACGGCGGCAGGCTCTCAAGCAGGGGAGCCTTGCCCGGTGCCTCCACCGCCACGCTCACCGCCACCCCCGCCGCGCACGGCAGAGCGAGGCGCCCGGCCTCGTCGCTGGCGAGGAAAACGGGGGCGAGCAGGGTCTTGAGCCTCTGCGAAGGGCCCAGGTGCCGGAAGTCGGCCGCGCTCTCCCCCAAGGTGCCAGCCGAGTTGGGGGCCGCCTCGAAAGTGGCGAGGATCCGCGCTCCGGCCAGGGGCTCGCCCCTCTCGTCGCGCACGGTCAGCGTCCTCCTCCCGGCCCGCGGCAGCGAGAAGGGAGCCAGCTCCCGCTCTTCCACCAAGGGCGTCAGGAAGAGGGCGAGGCCCAGGTGGTCGGGGGCCCCCACCGTCAGCCGCCACAGGCCCGGCTCGGGAGCCAGGATCTCGAAGCGGCCGTCGCGGCCGGCCCGCGAGCGGGCCACCGGCTCGGCCACGATCGGCAACACCGGCGCCAGCTCCACCGAAGCTCCGGCGAGCCCTTGGCCGTCCGGCCCGGTAACGACGCCGGAAACGGGGATCGGCTCGGCCAAGACCGCGAGGGGGAAGAAGGAGAGGACAAGTAGCTGGGCGAGGACGGTGCGGGCGAGGCGGCGGTGGCAGGACACACGATCCCCCTTCCTTCGAGAGCGAGAGAATACGCCCATCGATACGGATGAGAGATTTCTCCCCTTCCCCTCCGGCCTCCCCCTCTCCCGGACGGCTGTGCCGGCGGGCCGGGAGAGGGGGAACGAGGGGGTGAGGGCCTACCTCTCGTCCGGCGGCGGCGGGGCCGCCGGGGTCTGGACGTCGGTCCAGACGTCCGGGTCATTGCGCGTGCCGACCAGGTTGCGGTCGTCGGCCCACTGGATCACGGCGCCGTCGGCCGTCACCACCGACTGGTCGTAGTCGCCGTGGTAGCAGGTGGCGAGGTTGGGATCGAGGCGGATCGGGCTGTTGACGTCGGTGATGCGCACGTTCGGCCCCCAGGTCAGGCCGCCGTCGTTCGAGGTGCGCTTGAAGTAATCGACGCGGACGTTCTGGGCGTGGTTGCGCCGGTCGTACCAGGCAGTGACGATGGTCGTGCCATTCGACTGGATGGTGGGGAAGAACTGGTCCTCGGCGTTGACGTCGTTGAGCTTGAATTCCGCGCTCCAGGTCGAGCCGCTGTTGGTCGAGCGCTTGTAGTAGACGTTGACCACGTCGCCGTTGTTGAAGGCGTTCGGGTCGCGGCTGTAGACCACGTGGAGGGTGCCGGCGCTGTCCACCGTGATCTGCGGCGAGGCCAGGTAGCGAATGTTGCCCTTCAAGGCCGGCCGGCCGCAGGAGTTGGTGGCGGCGCTCTGCCGCGGGCTGACGGCATTGACCAGCGGGCTGGTGACCGCCGCGTAGGTCAGGCCGCCGTTGGTCGAGCGGGCGACCTCGACGGTGATGTTGCCGCTCGGGAAGCTGGCGTAGCGCAGCCAGGCCACGAACACGTCGCCATTCGGCGCCACCGCCGGCCAGGCACCCTGCACCAGGCCCGCGGCGCTGATGTTGGTGGCCGCCGACCAGGTCAGGCCGCCGTCCACCGAACGCGAGCCGCGGATCGGCGTACCGGCCACGCCGAAGTCGGTCCACACCAGGTAGAGGTTGCCGTAGTTGGGGCTGGCCGGGTTGTTGTCGACCGCCAGCAGCTCCTTGTCGTCACTGCCGGTCGAGGGGGTCGAGATCTGGGTGAAGGTCTGGCAGTCGTCCGTCGAGCGCCACACCGCCAAGCCGCCCCCCGCGTCCAGGGTGGCCAGGTAGAAGTTGGCGTCCACCTGCCGCCAGACCACGCTGGGGTCGCCGAAGGAGTTGCCGCCCACGGCGCCGCGGTCGTTCCAGGAGACGCCGCCGGTGGTCGAGCGCGAGAAGCCGGTGAAGCCGCCGCCGCCGGTTGACCCGAAGAACTCCCACGAGTCGTTGAACGAGGAGCAATAGGTGCCGGTGTTGGGGTTGTAGGCGATCGACGTCTCGCTCTGGGTGGTCGAGGTGCCGGTCTCCCCCGCCGAGTTGTTGACCTGCACGTCCACCGCCTCGATGGTGGCGAAGTCCGGATCGCCCTGCTTCTCGAGGGCCGGCACGTAGCGCTTGGCCAGCTCGGCCTCGCGCCCGCAGGACCACGCCAGGTTGAAGTACAGCCCGTCCATCCGCCCCACGGCCTCCTTGCTGTCGAGCAGGCGGCAGGACTCGGCCGGCGCCTGCCGGATGATCGTGCGCGGGGACGGGCGCGGCGCGGCGGCGGGCTCCTGGGCGAGCAGCGCACTCGCCAGCGGACCTGCGGCGAGGGCGGCCAGGGCGAGGACAAGGGTGGAAGTCGGCTTCTTGCGCAGCATTCCTACCTCCTTCGACAGATGCCGCCGGGTGGCGGCGGCGGTTCGACGAACCCTCGGCAGTCGAGGGGATCTCTCTTGGATAGCGAAAGCAACCCCCGCAAGAGATAGGAATAGCCAACTCACAACGTCACGATCTGCAGAATGATCGCTAGACACAGAGTGCAGCCGTGGTCCCGAAATGGGGCAGCCGTTACGGCGCGGCGCGTGGCAGTTGGGAGAGGTCCAGCTCCAACGTCTGGTCAGCGTCGAGCGTGAGCACCTGCTCGTAGGCCGCGGCCATCCGCTCGCCCAAGGTGCTGAGGACCATTCGATACCGCCCCGGCTTGAGCCCCCGCAAAGCGAAGCGACCCTTCTCGTCGGTCATCGTGCTCGCGCGTCCTGCCTCGCCCTCGAGCGCGAGGTGCATCCGCTCGACGGGCGCCGTCCCCCACAGCAGCTGGCCGGACAGCGACAGCCCCGGCGCGAGAGGCAGCGTCACCGACGCCTCGAGCGCCCCTTCGGCGAGCTCGACGGCGGCGGACCCGCTCAAGTTCTGGGCGCCCGGCACCGCCTGCACCTGGTACGAACCGGGAGCCAGGCCCTCGAGCCGGAAGCGGCCTCGAGCGTCGACGGCGGCCGAGGCCCGAGGGCCCTTCCCATCGAAAGCGGCGACCCGCAGCCCGACCGTTTCCGCGGGCTCGACACCGGTGACGGCCCCGACGATCGCCCCACCCCGGTCGAGCACCAGCTCCAGATCCTCCACCGCCTGGCCTCCCACCTCGACTGAGGTGGGGCCGGCCGGAGCCCGATAGCCCTCGCGCTGCGCCGCGATCACGTAGCGCCCCGGCGGCACGCCGCCGATGCTGAACGAGCCCTCCCGGCCGCTCTGGATCATGGCCAGGAATGGCCCGCCGGCTTGCTCCTCCAACACCACGTTGGCACGGGGCACGGGGACCCCCTCGGCGTCGATCACCCGGCCTCGCACGGTCGCGCCCCGCCGCAGGGTAAAGTCGAGCCGGCCGCCGGTTTCGGTGACCTCCACCGACTTCTCGACCGACAGCCACCCCTCGGCGCCGGCGGCCAGCTGCTGATGGCCCGGAGCGATCCCCTCCAACCGATAGCGCCCCGCGCCGTCGACCCCCGTGCCACCATCGCGGATCAGCTCTCCGGACAGCTCGCGGACCTGGCTGACCCACGCCCCCAGGACCGGCTGGCCGGCCTCGTCCAGCACCTGCCCCTCGAGCACGGCTCCTTTCGAGAGCACCAGGTCGAAGCCCTCGACCTTCGAACCGGCTGGCACCTCGATCGTGCGCGGGGAGGCCGGCAGGTAGCTGCGCGCGCTCGCCGCAACGCGGTATGGACCCCCGGCCAGCTTCTTGACCTCGAACCGGCCCTCCTCGTCGGTGCGAGCCCGTGCCGCTCGCCACGGCCTCGACCGCCGCAGCTCCGGCGGCAGGGGCGAGACCGGATCGACCTCGACCTCTGCTCCAGCGATCGGCTCGCCGCCCGCCGCGACGACCCGGCCCAGCAGCCGTGCCGCCGGTTCCAGAACCACTTCGAGAGGCGAGTCTGGAAGGGGCACTTCGACGTCCTCGGTGGTGGCGCTCAGGTAGTCATCGTGCTCGACCCATACCGAGATCCGCGCCCCGCTCGGCAGCTCCCCGAAACGGAAGCGACCCTCCTCGTCCGTGAAGCGGGGTAGTAAGGCCCGGATTGGCCGAGGCGTGCCTTGCGTGAGCCCGGGCAACCCTCGGCTCAGCCGGTAGCCGACCCTCGCCCCGGCGACGGGCAAGCCCGAGCGGTCTACGACCCGACCTGAGACGACGGCCTCCGGGCCCAGGCGCAGGGTACCGAGGTCCAGGGGACCTCGGCCGGCATCGACCTCGCGATCCGCCTCGATGGCGGGGGCGAAGCCCTCAGCCCGGGCGATCACCTCGAGCCGCTGCGCCGGGGGCAGGGCCTCGACGCGGAAGCGGCCTTCCTCTGCGGAAACCACGGGCGCTCCTGGCTCAGTGCCCATCCGCAGCTCGCGCTCTTCGGCGCCGGACGGCCTGGCCGTCACGTAGACCTCCGCTCCGGCCACCGGTCGGCCTTCGGGATCCACAACCAGGCCGAAGCCGGCGCGTTGGGCGGTGAGCACCAGCCGTAGCCCGGTGACGGGCTCGCCGCTCTCGAGGCCCTCGACCACCAACGGCTTGCCCACGAACCCTGGAGCCGAGGCCGAAAGCAGCGGCCAGAAGCCAGGAGGCACTCCCCTGATGTGGAATCGGCCGTCGGCGGTGGAGATGGCTCGGTGGGCCGTGAGCCGGCCCTCGGGGCCCAGGGTCACGATGGCTCCACGAACGGGCGCACCTTTCTCGTCCACGACCTCCCCTGCAAGGGAAGCGGCCGGGCGGAGAGCCAGGATCAGCTCGCCCTCGGTCATCGGGGAAGCGGGCAGCACCCCCGGCGCGAATCCGGGCGCTGCCGCGCGCAGCTGCACCGATCCCACCGGGGCGCTCAGGCGGAAGCCTCCCCGCCGATCGCTGAGCACGTAGCCGGCGAGGATGCCTGCCCCCTCGAGCCAGACCACGGCCCCGGGCAGCGGTTCGTAGGGCTCGGCGACCATCACCCGGCCGGTGACCTCGGGGACGGGCTCGAGCGTCACTCGCCACGGAGTCGGGGGCGCCGGCGAAGGGCCGACCTCGGCGCGCCAGCCGTCTGGGGCCTGGAGTGAAAGGGCTGCCGCTCGGGCGGGGTCGAAGCGCAGGGCGAGCCGGCCGTCCCTGTCACTCGGTCCGGCGACCTTCACCCCCTCGAGCCGCGCCTCGACTCCCTCGACGGGTCGGCCTCGCGGCCCCACCAGCTCGACGGTGCGCTCGACGCCGCCGGTCACGGTCCAGGAAGCGGCGTCGCAGCCGTCCGGAAGATCCTCCGCCCGCGGCGCGAGGCCGTCGGCAGCCACCACCAGGCGCCACCTCACCGCTTCCGCACAAGGCAGCTCGATCGAGCCGTCGCTGCCAGTTGTGCCGGAGATCTCGGCCGGCCTGGCCTCGCCGCGGGCTCGAGGCCAGGGAGAGCCGGGTCTGGGCTGGACTTCGGCGACCGGTTGGGCCAACCACCGGGCGCCGGAGAGGGCGCGGCCGGCTGCGTCCCGCAGCGTCAGGGGTCGCAGCCTCGCTCGCGGCAGCTCGAGGGGCGCGAGGAGGGTCTCCTCGACCAGAGGCACCAAGCGCAGCTCGACGGGAAGGTGCCCTCCGGCCCCGGCCACCAGCCGCCACAGGCCGGAGCCGGGGGCTTCGAGCTGGAAGCGGCCCTCACGGTCGGTGGTCGCCCGGGCCGCCGGCGCAGGCCGGCCCGCCTCGATCGCCGCGAGCGTCACCGTAGCCCCGGCCAGGGGCTCACCATCCGGCGCTACCACGGTGCCGGAGACGGAGATGGGTTGAGCGGACAGTGCGCCCGAGAGGAAGAGGAGGGCCAAGAACGACCGGCTGGCGATACCCGTCATGACGGCAGCCCCATTTGCGCTCCTCCTCGAATCTTGATCGAAGAGTGTACGAACCAGGTGACCGTTCGTCCAGCCCGGGGCTCGCCCGACTACAAGATCTTCTTCCCCAAAGCCGACAGTACCAGCTCCACGGCCACGTTGGCGGTCAGGTTGCTCTGGTCGAGGATCGGGTTGATCTCCACCACGTCCATCGAGCAGAGCTTGCCGGAGTCCGCCAGGATCTCCATCAGCACGTGGGCCTCGCGGTAGGAGAGGCCGCCGGCGACCGGGGTGCCGACGCCGGGTGCTTCGGTGGGGTCGAGCACGTCCATGTCCAGGCTGACGTGCAGGCGCGAGACGTGGGCGAGCTTGGACAGGGCCTCGTGGGCCACCTCGCCGATGCCCCGCTCGTCGACGTCCCTCATGGTGTAGGCGGTGACGCCGGCCTCGCGGATCAGCAGCCGTTCAGGGGGATCGAGGTCCCGCACGCCGAGGATCACCACGTCTCGGTCCGCCACCTTGGCCCCGGGCCGGCCGATGTCCACCAGCTCCTGGACGCCGCGGCCGGTCAGGGCCGCGAGCGGCATGCCGTGGAGGTTGCCGGAGGGCGAGGTCTCGGCAGTGTTGAAGTCGCCGTGGGCGTCCACCCACAGCACCCCGACCGGACCCCGGCTGGCCGCGGCCGCCACCGTGCCCATGGCGATCGAGTGGTCACCGCCCAGGAAGACCGGCAGGCCCCCGTCATCGAGGCTGCGGCAGCCGAAGCGATAGATCGCCTCACAGGCCTCCACCACCGCCGGCAGGTAGGCCAGACCGCCTTCGGGAGGCAGGGTGTCGCGCAGGGCGACGGGCACGTCGCCGAAGTCCTTGACGGTGAGACCCATGGCCTTGAGGCGCTGGTTCAGCCCGGCGTAGCGCACCGCCGCCGGGCCCATGTCCACACCGCGCCGGGACTGGCCGAGGTCCAGCGGCACCCCGATCGTGCAAACCGTTTTTTCCACGCATTCCCCCGGAGCAAGGCTGTCGTTGTCGAGCCGGCAGTCTAGCAGGGCCTATCCCGTGCGCTCGATCAGCAGCAGGGTCACGTCATCCTCGATCGAGCGTGCCCCGCGGTGGCGGTCGAGCTCGGCCAGCAGCCCGTCGAGCACCGCCGCGACCGGCAGCGACCGGCTGGCCTCGAAGACCTCCGCCACCCGCTCGAGGCCCAGCTCGGCGTCGGCGCCGTCGCGGGTCTCGAAGAGGCCGTCCGAGTAGAGCAGGATCCGCTCCCCGGGGGTCAGCTGGACCTCCCGCGCCGGCCGCTCGAGGCCGGCCAAGGCCCGGCAGACGAAGGTGCCGGTGGAGCCCAGGCGCTGGACCCCGCCGTCCGAGCGCAGCCACAAGGCCGGCGGGTGGCCGGCGTTGACGTAGCGGACGCGGCCATCGGCTTCGAGCCGGGCGAAGACCAGGGTGACGAAGCGGGGGCCGCCCAAAAAGTCCGCCCCGGCGGCCAGCTCGGCCACCACCTCGGCCGGGTCCGGGTCCCGCCGGCGCGCGGCGTCCAAGGCGGAGCGCACCATGCCGGCCACCATCGCCGCCGAGACGCCGTGGCCGACCACGTCCGAGAGGCTGCAGAGCACCGAGCCCCGCAGGTCGACCAGAGCCTGGTAGAGGTCCCCCCCGAGCGCGTCACAGGGCCGGAAGCGCCCCTCGAGCCGCCAGCCGAAGGCGGCCAGGGGCTTCCTGGGCAGGAGGCTGCCCTGGAAGCGCCGCGCCTGCTCGAGGTCCGAGCGGGCCTGGCGCTCGAACTCCTCGTTGGCCCGGCGCGCAGCCTTGAGGCGCAGGCAGCGCTCCACCAGGGCGCGCAGCACCCGCCGCTCGAAGGGCTTGTAGAGGAAGTAGAAGGCGTTCTCCTCGAGGGCCCGGTAGAGGCTCTCGTCGCTCGCCCCCACCGAGCCGGTCATCAGGATCACGTCGGTGGCGGGCGACAGGCGCTGGATGTCGCGGGAGAGGCAGTAGCCGTCCCCGTCCGGGAGCTGAACGTCGACCAGGGCGACCTCGAAGGCGGAGCGCCCCAGCTGCGCCAGGGCCTCGGCCACGGTGCCCACCCCGGCCACCGTGTAGAGGGGGGCGAGCACCCGTTCGAGGGCCCGGCGTAGGGTGGCATCGTCCTCCACCACCAGGATCGCGGCCGGCTCCGCGCTCAAGCGCTCTCCCCGCTGGCGCCGACCGGACCCGCCAGAGGCAGGCGGACCTCGGCCACGGTGCCCCGGCCCGGCGCGCTGTCGAGGTGGAGGGAACCACCGAGGTGCCAGGCCAGGGAACGGCAGATCGACAGCCCCAGCCCGCGACCTCCCGGCTTGGTCGAGAAGAACGGCTCCTGCACCTTGGCCAGCACCTCGGGGGCGATGCCCGGCCCGTCGTCGGCCACCAGCAGGGCGACGCCGTAGCCGTCGATCGGCGCCGTGGCCAGCGAGATCCGCCCCGGCCGGCTCTCGAAGGACTCGATGGCGTTGGTCACCAGGTTCCAGAGGATGCGCTCGAGATGGCTGCGGGAGGAGCGCACCACCGGCACCGTCTCGGCCAGGGCCAGCTCGAGGGCGATCGGCCGGGCTCCCACCTGGGCCTCGAGCAGGGGCAGCACCTCGGAGACCAGCTGGTTGACGTCGACCGGCCCCGCTCCCACCCGCCGCGAGGCCATGCGCAGCATGTTGGAGAAGATCCGCCGGGCCAGGGTGGCCTTGTCGAGGACGCCGGCGAGGTCCTCGGCCAGGCGGGTGGGCTCGGCGACGCCGGCCTGCACCTCCTCGCGCGCCTGCTCGGCCAGGAGGACGATCGAGGCCAGGGCGCCGTTGACGTCGTGGGCCACGGCGTGGGCGAGGGTGACCAGGCCGGCCTTGAGCTCGGCCTCGACGGCGCGGTCCTCGAGCCCGAGGTTCACCCGCACGTTGCGCAGGGCCACCTCGACGGCGGGCAGGAAGCGGGCCACCACCGAGGCGTCCCGGGCGCCGAAGGCCGGTCGCCGCCAGGCAGCGATCTTGAGCAGGCCGAGCAGGCTGCCGTCCCCCCACAAGGGGGCGTAGAGGCTGGTGCGCGCCCGCGGGATGCCGGCGCCCTGGGAGTAGCGCTCGAAGGGGGCGAGCACCCGCTCCAGGGCCTCGCCCTCGGCGGCGGCGGGTTGTACCACCAGCTCGGTGGCGGCGGCGAGGGTCTGGACCAGCTCCTCAGTCACCGGCACCTCGTGGCCGATGAAGGCGCTCTTGCTCTTGGTCCAGGCCACCTTCTCGGCGTCGAGGCGCAGCGTGCCGGCCTGGCTGTCGAAGGTGAAGAGGGCGGCCGAGTGGTCGTAGTGCACCAGCTGCTCGAGCCCGTCGAGGATCTGATAGGCGAGGTCCCGGGGCCGCAGCTGGCCGACGATCTTCTCGCGGATGCGGTCGAGCACCCGCGAGGCCTGCTCCTCCTCGCGCCGCTCGAGGTCGGCCCCGAGCACCGGCACCAGCCGGTTGAGCACCCGCCCCTGGCCAAGCTGGAACTCCCCCTCGGCCCGGGCCACGGCGAGCACGCCGACCCGCTCCCCGGCCACCCGCAGGGGCGACAGCAGCACGCTGCGGGGCACCACGGGCCGCTCCTCGGCGGCGAAGGCGGCGAGCAAGTCGAGATCGGCCAGCTCACTGCGCCCCACGCTGGCCAGCCGGGCGGGCGAGCCGTCCTCACCCCGGCGATGCCAGAGGAAGGCGGCGTCGGCCCCCAGGTAGCCGGCGCACGACTCCAGGAAGAAGTGGATCGCCTTCTCGGCCGTCGCCAGCCGGCGCAGGTCGCTCTCGACGACGCGTTGGAAGACCGAGGGCTTGAGCGTCAGAAGCTCGTTCATCATCAAAGAGGAAGGGTGCTCCGGAGGCGAGATTGTACCCCCTCGACTACGCGGCGAAGCTGGATTCCCGCTTTCGCGGGAATGACGCAAGAGGAATGGCAACTCCGCCGCCTCTTGGTGGTACATTTCGCGGCTTGTTCGGGAGGATCTGGCAGGATGGCCAAAGAGCTCGACCGCCGCTGGACCACTGACGACTCCGCGGATACCTACGGCATCAACACCTGGGGCAAGGAGTTCGTCTCGGTCAACCGCAAGGGACACCTGACCCTCTTGCCGAGCGGCTCCGGCGGAGCCGCCATCGATCTCAAAGACCTGGTCGACGAAGTGCGCGAGCGGGGCATCGGCCTGCCCTTGCTGATCCGCTTCTCCGACCTCCTTCGCGCCCGCATCGCCGCCATCAACGAGGCGTTCAAGCGGGCCATCGACGAGTACAGCTACCGCGGCCACTACCGCGGCGTCTACCCGATCAAAGTCAACCAGACCCGCCTGCTGGTCGAGGACCTGGTGGAGTTCGGCCGCAAGTACCACTACGGTCTCGAGGCCGGCTCGAAGCCCGAGCTGCTGACCGTGATGGCCCTCCTGACCGACCCCGAGGCCCTGATCATCTGCAACGGCTACAAGGACGAGGAGTACATCGAGACCGCCTTGCTCGCCTCACGGATCGGACCACGGGTGATCCTGGTGGTTGAAAAGCCCCAGGAGCTGCCGCTCATCCTCGAGACCTCGCGCAAGCTGGGCGTCAAGCCGTGGATCGGCGTACGTGCCCGGCTCTCGGCGCGGGGTGCCGGCCACTGGGAGGAGTCGGGCGGCGACCGCTCGAAGTTCGGCCTGGGGGCCCGCGAGCTGGTCGAGGCCGTCGAGGTTCTGCGCCGGGAGGACATGCTCGACAGCTTCGTGCTCCTCCACTTCCACCTCGGCAGCCAGATCTCCTCCATCCGCAACGTCAAGGACGCCCTGCGCGAGGCCAGCTGGACCTTCGCCAACCTGGTGCAGATGGGGGCCAGTCTGGCCTACCTCGACGTCGGCGGCGGCCTGGGCGTGGACTACGACGGCTCCCAGACCAACTTCGCCTCGTCGATGAACTACACCCTCGAGGAGTACGCCAACGACATCGTCTACGGCGTCATGGAAGTCTGCGACCAGACCGGGGTGCCCCATCCCACCATCGTCACCGAGGCCGGCCGGGCCACCGTGGCCCACCACGCAGTGCTGGTGCTCGAGGTGCTCGGGGTGCGCGAGTTCGAGGTCGGACGCGCCCCCGCCGAGCCGCCGCCGGACGCGCCCCCCGCCCTCACCCACCTGATCGAGGCTCTCTCCGAGCTCAACCCCAAGAACGTCCGCGAGGCCTACCACGACGCCCTGCAATACCGCGACGAGTGCCTCTCCCTGTTCAGCCTGGGCCACCTCTCCCTGGCCCACCGGGTGGTCGCCGAGGACGCCTTCTGGGCGATCACCCAGAAGGTGCGCCAGATCGCCAAGAGCCTCCCCAGGGGGGTGCCGGAGGAGCTCCAGGGCCTGGAGCAGACCCTCGCCGACACCTACTTCTGCAACTTCTCGGTGTTCCAGTCGCTGCCGGACTCCTGGGCGATCGACCAGCTCTTCCCCATCGTGCCGATCCACCGCCTGGGTGAGGAGCCCAACCGCCGCGCCGTGCTGGCCGACATCACCTGCGACTCGGACGGCAAGATCGACCACTTCATCGACGTCCGGGACATCAACCCGGTGCTCGAGCTGCACCCCTACCAGGACGAGCCCTACTACCTGGCGGTGTTCCTGGTCGGGGCCTACCAGGAGATCCTGGGTGACCTGCACAACCTCTTCGGCGACACCAACTGCGTCCAGGTAGCCCTCGACAAGTCCGGCGGCTACCGCATCGAGCACGTGGTGCCGGGCGACACCGTGACCGAGGTGCTGCAGTACGTGGGCTACCTGCGCGACGACCTGGTGGCCCGCTTGCGCCAGTCCGTCGAGGGCGCCTTGAAGGCCGGCCGCCTCAACCGCGAGCAGGCCCGCCAGCTGCTCCAGGTCTACGAACAGGGCCTGGCCGGCTACACCTACCTCGAGAGCGAGTAGGGGCGCGATCGCCCCCGGGTCGCGGGGGACCTCGGTCCCTCGCGACGGCCGCCTACCCGCCGAAGCCGTTGACCGTCCGGCTCTGCTCGCGCAGGAACTTGAGCAGGTAGTCCGGCCCCAGGGCCGCGGGGCCGGTGCCGCCGCTGGCCTTCCAGCCGCCGAAGGGGTTGATGCCCGGCCAGGCGCCGGTGGTGGCGCCGCTCCTGCGGTTGACGTAGAGCACGCCGGCCTCGATGCCTTCGAGGAAGCGGGCCAGCTCCCCCTCGTCGCGGGAGAAGAGCCCGGCGGTCAGGCCGTAGGGCACGCGGTTGGCCTCGGCCAGGGCTTCCTCGAGGTCGGCCACCGGCTGGAAGAGCAGGATGGGCAGGAACATCTCCTGGCTGAAGAAGGGATGGTGCGGGTCCGGCAGGCGGGCCACGGTGGGCTCGACGAAGTGGCCGCGGGCCAGCTCTCCATCGCTACGCACCTCGCCGCCGGCGAGGATCTCCCCGCCGGCCTCGCGGATCCCCATCACGATGCGCCGGTACTTCTGGACCGAGGTCCCCTGGGTCAGGGGACCCAGGAAGGGATCCCCGCTCACCGGGTTGCCCAGGGTGAGGCCCCGGGTGCGCTCGAGCAGCAAGGCCAGGAAGGGCTCGACCACGGCGTTCTCGACGTAGACCCGCGAGCAGGCGCTGCACTTCTGGCCCGAGAAGCCGAAAGCCGAGCGGGCCACGGCCTCGGCGGCGGCTTCGAGGTCCGCCGTGGCGGTGACGATGGTCGGGTTCTTGCCCCCCATCTCGACGACCACCGGCCGCGGCCATTCGCCCGCGGCCTCGCGCAGGAGCTTCATGCCCACCGCCGAGGAGCCGGTGAAGGCGAAGCCGGCGACGCCCGGGTCCGCCACCAGGGCCTCCCCCACCCCGGCGCCGCCGTGCACCAGGTGCAGCACTTCCCGCGGCACGCCCGCCTCCCACAGGGCCTCACAGAGCAGCTCGCCGGAGATCGGCGCGTCCAGGGCCGGCTTCGCCACCACGGTGTTACCGGTCACCAGGGCGGCGCCGATCATGCCGGCGGCCAGGGCCGAGGGGAAGTTGAAGGGAGAGATCACGGCGAAGACGCCATAGGGCAGCAGCACGCTCTCCGTGGCCTCGGCGGGGGCCATGCGGGCCATCGCCCGCCGGTAGCCCCCGTTGGCCTCCAGGCGTTCGGCGTAGTAGCGCAACAGGTCGGCAGACTCCTCCACCTCGGCCATGGCCTCGAGGCGAGTCTTGCCCACCTCGTGGACCATCCAGGCCGCCAGCTCGAAGTTGCGGGCGCCGATCTCCTCGGCCGCCCGGCGCAGGATCGCCGCCCGCTCCCGCCAGGGCTTCGCCCGCCAGGCCGGGAAGGCTGCCCGGGCCACGGCCACGGCGCGCCCCACTTCGGCGGGCGAGGCGGTCTGCACCACCGCCAGCAGCAGGCGGGTGTCGATCGGCGAACGCACGGAGACCAGATCCCCCTCGCGCGCGTCGTCCCCCGCCACCGAGCCGGCCAGGCGGCGGCCGAAGCCCACGGCCACCGCGGCCAGCTCGCGGTCGAAGCGGCTGCGAAACTCGGGGTCGGCGGCGACGGCGGTGTAGGTGATCTTGCGCGCGCTGTTCATGAGTCCTCCCAGGCGATCTCGGAAAGGGTCAGCTCGAGGCGCCGGCCGATCTCTTGGATCTCCGCCGGCTCGATGTCGAGGGGGGGCGCCACCAGCACCAGGTCCCCTCGCTCGCCGTCCACGTGGCCGGTGTTGCTCCACAGGATCAGGCCGTTGGCGAAGGCCTGCTCCACCACCCGCTCGGTCACCCGCCGGCTGCGGGGGAAGGGCTCCCCGGTGGCGCGGTCGGCGACGAATTCCAGGGCCGCCAGCATCCCGCGGCCCCGCACCTGTCCCACGCGCGGGTGGGCCGCCACCCCTTCGAGGGCCGCGAAGAGCTGGGCCTCGAGGGCCGCCGCCCGCTCCACCAGCCGCTCGCCCTTCAGGCGGCGCACGGTGGCGAGGCCGGCGGCGCAGAGGGCCGGGTGGTGAGAGTAGGTCTGGGCATGGTTGAAGGCGCCGCTGCCCGCGGCCAGGGCTTCGACGATGCCCCGCCGGACTACCAGGGCCGAGAGGGGCACGGCACCGGCGTTCAAGCCCTTGCCCAGCACCACCACGTCGGGCACCAGGTCGAAGTGCTCGGCGGCCAGCCAGCGGCCGGTGCGGCCCATGCCGCAGAGCACCTCGTCGGCGATCAACAGCACGTCGTGGCGGCGGCAGACCTCCGCCACCCGCGGCCAGTAGCCCGGGGGCGGCACTACAGCGCCGCCGGCGGCGCCGCCGATCGGCTCAGCCACGAAGGCGGCCACGGTCTCAGGCCCCTGGCGCAGGATCTCCGCCTCCAGGGCCTCGCCGGTCGTGCCGGGGCCGGCAGCATCGCGGTAGGGGTCGGGCGCCGGGATGCGCGGGAAGGGCAGCAGCAGGGGACCGTAGATCCGCCGGTAGTGCTCCCGGCCGGAGAGGGCCAGGGCCGCCAGGGTGTTGCCGTGGTAGGAAGGCACCCGCGAGATGACCTTCCACTTCTCCGGCCGCCCGGCCTCCAGCCAGAACTGCCGGGCGAGCTTGACGGCCGCTTCGATCGCCTCCGAGCCGCTCGAAAGGAAGTAGGCGAAGTCGAGGTCCCCCGGCATCACGGCGCACAGCTCGGCGGAGAGCTCCTCCACCGCCCGATGGGTGAACTGGGTGCCGTTGACGTAGCCCAGGGTGCGGATCTCCGCCGCCACGGCCTCGGCCAAGTCCCCGAGGTCGTGGCCGAGGTTGGCGACGGCGGCCCCACCCGAGGCGTCGAGGTAGCGGCGACCCTCCTCGTCGACGATCCAGGCTCCTTCTGCCCGCACCGCCAGCGGGTAGGCGCGGTCCAGGCGGCGATAGAAGACGTGACCTTCGGGGAAGCGATGAGCCATCAGAACGGTCCCCAGCGCAGGGCGTGGGCGATCAGCAAAAAGACCAGCCCGACGAGGAGCCAGATCACCTGCAAAGGCCAGAGGAAGCGCACCCAGCGCGTCCATGGCACGCCGATCAGGGCCAGTCCGGCCATGAAGTAGCCCTGGGTGGGGGTGAAGATGTTGGAGAAGCCGTCCCCGAACTGGTAGGCCAGCACGCTGGTCTGGCGGGTGACGCCGACCAGGTCGCCCAGGGGCACCAGGATAGGCAAGGAAAGGGCGGCCTGGCCGCTGCCCGAGGGCACCAGGTAGGACAGCCCGACCTGCACGGCGTAAATGCCGGCCACGCTCACTCCCTGGGGCAGCCCGGCCACGGCCCCGGCCATGGCGTGGAGGATGCTGTCCGTGACCTGGGCGCCGTCGAAGATCACCAGCACGCCGCGGGCGAGGCCCACCACCAGGGCGGCCGAGGTGAGGCCGGCGGCGCCGGAGAGGAAGCTCTCGGCCGTGGCGTCGGCGGTGAGGCCACCCAGGGGCCCGGCCACGGCCGCCACCAGCACGAAGAGCCCGGAGAGCTCGGTCAGTCCCCAACCCCAGGACAGGGAGCCCACGGCCACCAGCACCAGGGCGAGGCCGAAGGCCCCGAGCACGGCGCCGTGGCGCCAGCGGATGCGGCGCGCGGCGGCAGCCGCCTCCTGCGGCACGGCCGGCAGCCGATGACGGCGGGCCCAGCGGGCGACGTAGGCAATCGACACCGCCGTCAGAACGGCCCAGACGATCAGCCGGAAGCCCAACCCCGAGTAGAGGGGCAGGCCGGCGATGGCCTGGCCCACGCCCACCGTGAAGGGGTTGAAGAAGGCCCCGGCGAAGCCCGCCCCGGCCCCCACCAGGGCGATCGCCCCGCCGACGATCTCGTCGTAGCCCAGGCGGCGGGCGAGGATCACCAGGCCGGGCAGGAAGGGCAGGGTCTCCTCGGCGATGCCCAGGGTGGCGCCGCCGAGCGAGAACAGCAGCATCAGCGAGGGGATCACCAGCGCATCGCGACGGCCGGCGGCGCGCACGATGGCGTCGATGCCCGCTTCGAGGGCGCCGGTCGCCTGCAGCACGCCGAAGGCGCCACCGATCAGGAAAATGTAGAAGACGATCGAGGCGGTGGCCACCAAACCACGCGGGAAGGCGAAGGCCACCTCTTTCAAGCCCGCGGGCCGGGCGGGAACCTCGCTGTAGGAGGTCGGGTCCACCAGCTGCCGGCCCTCGACCTCGTGGCGCTGGTAGCGGCCGGCGGGCAGGAACCAGGTGAGGATGGCCGCCACCAGGGTCAAGCCCAGCAGCAGCACGAAGGTGTGGGGCAAGCGCAGCTTCAAGCAGGCTCCCCGGCGCAGAAGTCGAGGGCCAGGGCGGCGTAAAGGAGCGCAGCCTCCACCAGCTCGGCGACCGGCACGGACTCCCGCGGCGAGTGGGCGAGGGAGAGGTCCCCCGGCCCCAGGATCAGGCTCGGGATGCCCCCGAAGTTGGCCAGCAGGGCGCCGTCCGTCCAGGCCGGGAAGGCGGTGAACTCCCCGGCCTCGCCACACACCTGCTGGCGGGCCCGCGCCGCGGCCGAGGCGAGGGGGTGGTCCGGAGCGGTCTCGAGGGGGCCGTGGTCGAGGGTCGCCATGCCCCCCGGCACCCGGCGCAGGCGGGTGGTGAGGCCGGGCAAGCCCCGCTCGACCTCGGCGAGCAGCTCGAGCAGCTCGGCGGTGACGCTTCCGAAGCTCTCCCCCGGCACCAGGCGGCGATCGAGGGTGACCACGGCGGTGGCCGCCACGGTCGAGGGCTGGTCCCCGCCGTGGAGGGTGCCGAAGTTGAGGGTGGGGGCCCCCAGCAGGGGATGGCGGCGCGCGGCGAGGCGGGGGGCCAGACGCTCCTCCACCAGGGTGATGAAGCGGGCAGCGGCAGAGAGGGCGTTGATCCCCTCCTCGGGCCGGCCGCCGTGGGCCGCGCGGCCCTCGAAGCGCACCGACAGCCACTCCAGCCCCTTGTGGCCGAGGGCCACCCGGTTCGCAGAGGGCTCGCCGACCACGGCGCCGTCGGCCGCGAAGCCGGAGGCCACCAGCCGCTCGGCCCCCAGGCTCTCCATCTCTTCGTCGATCACGGCCGCGAAGGTGACCGAGCCCGCCGGCAGCTCCCGGGCGAGGGCCACCAGGGCCACGGCCATGGCGGCCAAGGCCCCCTTCATGTCGACGGCGCCCCGGCCCTGGAGGCGGCCGTCGACCACCTCGCCGGAGAAGCCCACACCCGCATCGCTTTCGTTCAAGGGCACGGTGTCGGTGTGGCCGCAGAGCAGGAGGTGGCGGCCCGGCCGCGGCGCCTTGAGGGTGCAGAGCAGATTGGGTCGACCGGGGGCGACCTCGTCCAGCTCGACGGCGAGGCCCTGCTCGCGCAGGAAGCGCGCCAGGGCCAGGGCTACCGCTTCCTCCTGCCGGGGCAGCCCCGGATGGCTGGGCCGGCACACCAGCTCGGCAGCGAGCTCGGCCACGCCGAGCCGGGCGATCTCGGCGGAGATCCGAGTGAAGGGGTCGTCGGGGGTCATGGACGACAGGGAGTCTATCCGCATGGGGTGCCGGTTCTGCCCTCCGGTTTGTAGGGGCCGACCCACGTGTCGGCCCTCCCGGCCCCGGGATAGGATGCGGCTCCCATGAACCCACCCCCATCCGCTCCGCGGGTCGAGCTGGTCCGAGGTCTGTCCACCTGGGACGGTGTGTCGCTCACCGTCGGCGCCATGGTGGGCACCGGCATCTTCCTCACCTCGAGCGACATCGCCCGCGGCCTGCCCCACGGCGGACTGTTGCTGCTGGTGTGGCTGGCCGGGGGCCTGCTGTCGGTGGCCGGGGCCCTGACCTACGCCGAGCTGGGGGCGGCCTTCCCCCGCGCCGGCGGCATCTACCACTTCCTGAAGGAGGCCTACGGCCCCCTCGCCGGCTTCCTCTACGGCTGGGGCGCCTTCCTGGCCATCATGTCCGGGGGCATCGCGGCCATCGCCGTGGGCTTCGGTGAGTACCTCGGGGCCTTCCTGCCCTTCTTTTCGACCGGTCACGTCTTCGCCACGCACAGCATCGGCTCCTGGACCTGGACCCTCACCGGCGGCCAGCTGGCCGGGGCGTTGGCCATCCTCGCCCTGACCACCATCAACCATTTCGGCCTCAAGGGCGGCGCCCTGGTCCAGAACCTCCTCACCATCGCCAAGATCGGCGCCCTGGCCGCCCTCGGCCTGATCGGCTTCCTGGTTCCTGCCCACGCCCCGAGCGGGCTGGCCGCACCCCTGCCGGCCGTCGAGGGGGGCCTGCTCGCGGCCTTCGGGGTGGGCATGATCGCCGCCCTGTGGACCTATGACGGCTGGTACGGCCTGGCCTTCTCGGCCGGTGAGATGCGCACCCCGGAGCGCTCGCTGCCCTGGGGCCTGATCGGCGGCACCGCCCTGGTGACCCTGCTCTACGTCCTGGTCAACGTGGTCTACCTGCGCGCCATCCCGGTGGCCGAGATGGGCGGCACCGAGCGCATCGGCGAGGCCGCGGCCGGCGTGCTCTTCGGGCCGGCCGGGGCGCGGTGGATCTCGGCGGCGGTGCTGGTGTCGACCTTCGGCTGCCTGGCCGCGACCATCCTCTACAGCTCGCGGATCTACCAGCCGATGGCGGCGGACGGCCTGTTCTTCCGCGGCCTCGCCGAGGTCAACCCCCGGTGGCGCATCCCTGCCCGCTCGCTGTGGGCCCAGAGCCTGTGGGCCGTGCTGCTCACCCTCTCCGGCACCTACCAGCAGCTCTACACCTGGGTGACCTTCGTCGCCCTGATCTTCCACGTGGCCACCGGCGCCGCCCTCTTCGTGCTGCGCCGCAAGCAGCCCGACCTGCCCCGGCCGTATCGCGTCTGGGGCTATCCCGTGGTGCCTCTGCTGTTCCTGGGCGCCTCCGGGCTGCTAGTGGTCAACACCCTCTTCGAGCAGCCGGTCGAGGCCCTGCTCGGTCTCTTGCTGGTGGCCCTGGGTCTGCCGGCTTTCGCATTCTGGAAGGGGAAGAAGGCGTGAACGACCTCAGGGACCTCGCCGGGGCTGCCGTCCCCCACCTCACGACCGAGCTGCCCGGCCCCCGCGCTCGGGCCCTGATCGAAGCCGAGGCCCCCTTCGTCAGCCCCTCCCTCGCCCGCGTCTATCCCCTGGTGCCCGAGCGGGCCGCCGGCCTGGTGATCGAGGACGTGGACGGCAACCGCTTCCTGGATTTCAACGCCGGCATCGCCGTCAACGCCACCGGCCATGGCCACCCGCAGGTACTGGCGGCCATCGAGAGCCAGGCCCGGCGGCTGGTGCACTACTGCTCGACGGACTTCCACGTGCCGGTCTACGGCGAGCTGGCCCGTCGCCTGGCCGAGCTGGCCCCCTTCGAGGGGGCGAAGGTCTTCCTCGCCAACTCGGGCACCGAGGCGGTAGAAGCGGCGGTGAAGCTCGCCCGCTGGGCCAGCCGGCGGCCGAACGTCATCGCCTTCTTCGGGGCCTTCCACGGCCGCACCCTGGGCAGCCTCGCGCTGACCGCCTCGAAGGCCCGGCAACGGGCCGGCTTCGGGGTGCTGGCGCCGGGGGTCTTCCACGCTCCTTACGCACACCAGGGCGAGCTCACCGGCGCCGCCTACCTGGAGCAGGTGCTGTTCACCCACTTGATGGAGCCTTCTGACGTGGCCGCGGTGGTGGTGGAGCCGATCCAGGGCGAAGGCGGCTACGTGGTGCCGCCCGCCGGCTGGCTGCCCGAGCTGGCGGAGCTCTGCCGCCGACACGGCATCCTGCTGGTGGCCGACGAGGTGCAGAGCGGCGTGGGGCGCACCGGCAAGATGTGGGCCGTGGAGCACGAGGGGGTGGTGCCGGACATGATCGTCACCGGCAAGGGCCTGGCGAGCGGCATGCCGCTGGCCGCCCTGGTGGCCCGCGGTGAGCTGATGACCTGGGGGCCGGGCCGTCACGGCTCGACCTTCGGCGGCAACCCGGTGGCCTGCGCCGCCGCCCTCGCCACCCTCGACCTGGTCGAGCGGGAGCTGGCCGCCAACGCCGCCCGGGTGGGCGAGCACCTGCTCGGCCGCCTCAGCGAGCTGGCGAGCCGCGAGCCTCGCCTGCTCGAGGTGCGGGGCCGGGGTCTGATGATCGGCCTCGAGCTACCGAGCCACGACCTCGCCGAGGCCGTCGAGCGGGCCTGCTTCGAACGCGGCCTGCTGGTCCTGACCTGCGGCCAGCGGGCGATCCGCCTGGCCCCACCCCTGGTGGTCTCGATCGACCATGCCGACCTGGCCGTGGAGATCCTGGCCGAGGTGCTCGCCGGGCTCTGAAGCTCCCTTGCCCCCATCCCGCCCCCTCGCCGAGAATCCCTCCATCGTTACTCGTTCCCACGCTCCGCGTGGGAACGCAAGTCCGGCCGCTCCGCGGCCTCTTCAGGCTGGGGCGCCGTCGAGGGCTTGGTCCTCATCCACCACCTCGATCCGGACCTTCTTGCCCAGAACCCGCGCCGCCCTCTCCAGCGTCAGCAGGGTCACCGAGGGTGTCGCCGGGTCGAGGAGGCGGTCGAGGGCCGACCGGCTCGTCTTCATCTGGCGCGCCATCTCGGTCTTCGAAAGGTGGCGTTCCTCCATCGCCCGCGAAAGCTGGAACGCCAGGACGCGCTTGGCGGCCACGGCCTCGGCTTCCTCCAGCAGGCCCTCCGCCGCCAGGAACTCGTCGAAGTCGGTCCCAAGGTGCTGTTCGTTCATCTTCCACCTCCTCGCCGCACATCTGCAGCGCGTTTGCGGGCCAGATCCAGATCCTGCGCTGGAGTCTTCTGAGTCTTCTTGATGAAGCCGTGCAGCAGGACCAGCACGTCCTCCTCGATCAAGAAGAGGATGCGCCCGATGCCATCTCGCAGCTGGCTCCGGACCTCCCAGAGGCCACCACCCAAGCTCCGTACCAGGGGCATTCCCAACGGCCAGCCGTACTGCACGGTCTTGATGTCTTCACCGAAAGCTTTCTTCGAATCACGGTCGAGATCCCGCAGCCAATCCCGAACGGGCTCTCGGCCGCTCTCAGATCGGTAGAAGACAACTCGCAGCATGGACGGGTCAGATCGTACCATTATCGGTACGCCGCCGCCTTCCCATGCCGGCGACGCTCTGAGTGGGTACCCGGCTCCCGCCACTTCGCCGGCAAGGCCGGCTGTGACGCCATCGCCCCCTCGCCTCCCCCTTGCCCCGCTCCCACCGCCTCACCGAGAATCTCCCCATCGTGGCCCGGTCCAAGAAGCGCGCGGCGGCTCCGGAGGCGGTGGCGAAGGTACCTCGGCGGCGGTGGTGGCTGCTCGCCGGCATGGTGCTGCTTGCCGGGGGGCTGGTGTCCGCCACGCGCTACGAGTCCTACTCGTCGCTCTACGACGCCGAGTACGTGGGCGCGGCCACCTGCGGCACCTGCCACACCCTGGTCTACGCCCGCTGGCAGGACTCCCCCCACGCCAAGATGAGCCGCCCGGCGGTCGAGGGCACGGTGGTCGGGGACTTCGGCGGCGCGACCTGGACCCTGCCGGCCGAGGCGCGGGTGAAGCCGGGGGACGAGCAGCCGGCGGCCCGGATGTTCAAGACCGGCGACCGCTATTTCATGTCCTTGCGGCACCCCGAGAGCGGCCGGATGGTGCCCTTCCCCATCGACTACGTGGTCGGCTTCCAGTACCGGCAGACCTACCTCACCCGTGAAGCGGGTGGGGTGCTGCGCCGGCTGCCCCTCGAGTGGTCGGTGGCGAAAGGGGAGTACTTTCCGTACTGGAACTTCCAGGAGTCGAGCTCTCCCTCGGTCGAGGACTTGTGGATCCAGATGACCACCCTCAACTCGGCCTGGAACCTCTTCTGCGCTCGCTGCCACACCACCCACCTCACGATCGAAGCCAAGGACGCCGATCACACCTTCGCCCGTGCCACCTGGGTCAACGACGGCATCGCCTGCGAGGCCTGCCACGGCCCGGGCAGCCAGCACGTCAACTACTTCGCGGGCAACCGCGTCAACCGCCTGGCGGCCTTCGTCAACAACCGCCTGCGCGGCCAGCCAGTGGCCTTCATCGCCAACCCGCCCAAGCTCGCCAAGGGGCAGGACCTCTCCACCTGCGCCCGCTGCCACGGGCCGGACATCTCCCGCGCCACCACCGAGATCTACCGCGTCTACGAGCCGGGATACAGCCGGGAGGGGCGGATCAACGACCTCTCGCCCTACTTCAAGCAGTTCCCGCTCGAGCCGGGGCGCACGGCCGAGACCGTCGAGGTGTGGCAGGACGGCACGCCCAAGGGCATCGGCATGGTGTTCCGTTCGTTCATCGAGTCGGAGTGCTACGACAAGGCCGAGGTGCGCTGCTACGACTGTCATGACCCGCACGACAACAAGAGGCCCACCGCGCCCGGGCTGCTCGAGCCCTCCGCGGCCTCGAACGCCTACTGCCTGCGCTGCCACGAGAGCCTCGCCGGCCGCCTCGCCGAGCACACCCGCCACGCACCCGGACGGCCGGGGTCCTTCTGCTACGACTGCCACCTGCCCAGCCGGATCGTCAACCTGGCCTCCGGCACCCGAGACTGGACCCGCTCCCACACCTTCAGCCACGTCCCGGACCCGCGCCTGACGCTCCAGCACGGCCCCGAGGGCTCCCCCAACGCCTGCAACGAGTGCCACCGCGAGCAGAGCGCGGCCTGGGCCGCGGAGCGGGCGGCGGCTTGGTGGGGGGAGTAGGACCCTCACCCCAGCCCCTCTCCCGACCCGCCCGCCACTCCCTCCCGGGAGAGGGGTCCGAAAGAGAAGTCTTTCTCCGACCTCCCCCTCTCCCGGGCGTGGAGGTTGGGAGGGTCGGGAGAGGGGGATCGAGGGGATGAGGGCTCCAGCTATACTCCGCCGATGCAAGGTTTTTCATGGTTCGAGGGCGTCCTGCACGCGGATGCCGTGCCCCTCCCCGCCATCGCCGACCAGGTCGGCACCCCCACTTACGTCTACTCGGCAACCGCCATCCGCGCGGCCTACCGCCGGCTCGAGGCGGCCTTCGCGCCCTTGCGTGCCGAGCTGCACTACGCGGTCAAGGCCAGCCCCAACACCCACCTCTTGCGCCTGCTGCACGGGCTGGGGGCGGGGATGGACGTGGTCTCGGGGGGCGAGATGGAGCGGGCCTGGCTCTCCGGTGCCCCGATGGCGGACATCGTCTTCGCCGGTGTGGGCAAGACCGACGCCGAGATCCGCGCCGCCCTCGACGGCCGCTTCAGCCCCCTGCGCGAGGCCGCGACGCGCTTCGGCGCCCCCGACCCCGTGGGCCGCGGCCCGGTGGGGATGTTCAACGTCGAGTCGGAGAGCGAGCTGGCGGCGATCGCCCGCCTGGGGACCGAGCTGGGCATCAGGGCCCGCGGCTGCGTACGGGTGAACCCCAACGTCGACCCTCACACCCACGAGTACACCACCACCGGCAAGGAAGAGAACAAGTTCGGCATCGACGCCGACCTCGTCGCCGACCTCTTCGACCGCTGGGCCGAGCGGCCCGGAGCCCGCCTGGTGGGGCTGCACGCCCACATCGGCTCGCCGGTGCCGCAGAGCGAGCCCTACGTCGAAGCCGTGCAGGTGCTACTGGCCCTGATCGATGAGCTCGAGGCCCGCGGCCACGCCATCGAGGCCCTGGACCTGGGCGGCGGCTGGCCGGTGCCCTACGGCGACGCTCCGGTGGCCCCCATCGAGGCCACGGCCGCGCGGCTGGTGCCCCTGCTGGCGCCGCGGGTCGCGGGGGGCTTGAAGATCCTGATCGAGCCGGGCCGCTCGATCCTCGCCAACTCCGGCGTCCTGCTCACCCGCGTCCAGCACGTGAAGGTGGGCCGGGCGAAGACCTTCGTGATCTGCGACGCCGGCATGCAGACGCTGATCCGGCCCTCCCTCTACAGGGCCTACCACTTCATCTGGCCGGTGGCCTGGAGCGGGCCGGAGCCGGTGCGCGGCACCGACCCAGGGGTCCCCGGCTTGAGCGCCTGCGACGTGGTGGGGCCGATCTGCGAGACCGGGGACTTCTTCGCCCGCGGCCGGGAGCTGCCGCCCCTCGAGCGGGGTGACCTGATCGCCGTGTTCTCGGCCGGCGCCTACGGCATCTCGATGGCCTCGAACTACAACGACCACGGCCGGCCGGCCGAGGTGCTGGTGGACGGCGAGCGGGCTACCGTGATCCACGAGCGCCAGCCCCTGGCTTCCCTGCTCGAGCTGGAGCGGCTGCCCCGGCCCCTACCCGCGGGCGCTCGGGTCCTCGCGTGAGCGAGCGCCGGTTGGGCGCGCTGGCGCTGGCGACCCTGCTGGCCGGGTGTGGCGGCCCCCCGGCCGGCAACCCGATGGAGCAGATCCTGCGCTCCGACGACCGGCTCGAAGACCTGCTGCCGGAGGCCCCCCGTTTTCGGCTCCAGGCCGTGCTCGGCCTGATCGAGCCGCCCCGCCCGGAGAGCCCGGACCGTCGCGCGGTCCTGGTGCAGCACGGCTTCCGCCTGGAGGAGGAGTACTTCTACCCGGCGAGCACGGTGAAGCTCTTCGCCGCGGTCGCCGCCCTCGAGCTCCTGGCGGAGCTCGCCGCGAGCACCGGCCTGCCCCTGGGCCCGGACACGCGGCTCGTCTACCACCCCCTGTTCGAGGGGGAGCAGCTCGAGAGCTGGGACGAGACCAACCTCGAAGGCGGGGCGATCACCGTCCGCCACGAGATCCGTAAGCTCTTTCTGGTCTCGGACAACCATGCCTTCAACCGCCTCTACGAGCTGGTGGGCCAGGACGGCTTGGCCGCCTCCCTGGCCCACGCCGGCCTGGGCGAGGCCCGCATCGTCCATCGCCTGGGCGAGCCGCGCAGCGCCGAGGAGAATCGCCGGTCCCCGCGCATCGACTTCCTGGGCGCGGGCGGTGGGGTGCTCCACAGCCTGCCCGAGCGCACCTCCTCGGAGCTGCCCTCCCGGCCGGGCATGCCGGGCCTCACCGTGGGCCGCGCCCACCTGACCGACGCCGGCCAGGTCGACTCGCCGATGGACTTCTCCGGCAAGAACCGTCTCGGCCTGGCCGACCTGCAACGGGGACTGTGCCGGGTGGTGCGGCCGGACGTGGATTGCGGCGGCCCGGGGTTCCGGCTCACGAACGCCGACCGCGAGCTGCTGCTGCCGGCGATGAGCCAGTACCCCGGGGACTCGGCGAACCCGCGCTACGACCGCACGGCCTACCCGGACGAGCACGTGAAGTACCTGCTGCCCGGGCTCGAGAAAGTGATCCCGAAGAATCGTCTGCGCATCTACAACAAGGTCGGCCAGGCCTACGGTTTTACCACCGAGAACGCCTGGGTGGTGGGCGAGGGCACGGGGGCGTCGTTCTTCCTGGCGGCGACGATCTACACCAACGAGGACGGCGTGGTGAACGACGACCGCTACGAGTACCGCGAGACCGCCCTGCCCTTCTTCGCGGCCCTGGGCGAGGCGACGGCGAAGTGGGTGTGGGGGAAAGCACCACGCCGATGAGCGAGAGCGCCCTTCCCGCCGGCCGGCTGCGCTCGCTGGACGTGCTCCGGGGCGCCACCATCGCCGGCATGATCCTGGTCAACAACCCGGGGGATTGGTCGAAGACCTTCGCTCCCTTCCTGCACGCCGAGTGGCATGGCTGGACGCCCACGGATTGGATCTTCCCCTTCTTCCTCTTCATCGTCGGGGCGGCCATCCCCTTGGCCTCGCCCAAGGGCCACCGGCAGATCGCCCGCCGGGTGCTGATCCTCTTCGGCCTCGGCCTGTTCCTGAACGCCTTCCGCTTCACCGCCATCGACTGGGGCACCCTGCGCATCCCCGGCGTGCTGCAGCGCATCGCCGTGGTCTACGGCCTCGCGGCCCTGGCCTGGCTGCACCTTTCTCCTCGCGCGCGGCGGTGGCTGGGTGTCGCGATCCTCGCCGGCTACTGGGCGGCGCTGATGCTGGTGCCGGTGCCGGGCCACGGCGCGGGCGACCTCTCGCCGCAAGGCAATCTCCCCTTCTGGCTGGACTCGCAGCTGCTCGGCCGGCATACCTGGCGGCTGGCGCCGGGACCGGGGGACCCCGAGGGCATCCTCTCCACTCTGCCGGCCCTGGTCACGGCTTTGTGCGGCCTCGCCGCGGGAGAGTGGCTGCGCGGCAAGCGCCCGCCTCACGAGACGGCGACCGGGCTCTTCGTGGCCGGCAACCTGGGCCTCGCGGCGGGCCTCGCCCTCGCCGCCTGGATGCCCTTGAACAAGAACCTGTGGACCCCGACCTACGTGCTGGCCACCGGCGGTGTGGCGGCCGTCGCCCTCGGCCTGGCCTTCGTGCTGGTGGACGTCCACGGCCGCACGCGGTGGACCCGTCCCTTCGAGGTCCTGGGGAGCAACGCCATCGCGGCCTTCTTCGGCAGCACCCTGCTGGCCAAGATCGGCATCCTGATCAAGCTCCAGGCCGAAGACGGCAGCACCGTCACCCTCACCACCTGGCTCTACCGCCGCCTCGCCGAGCCCTGGCTCCCCGACGGCTGGTCCTCCCTCGCCTGGGCCACCGCCTACCTGCTGCTCTGGCTGGGAGTGACCTGGGTGATGTACCGGAAGCGGGTCTTCCTCAAAGTCTGAGCCGGCCATAGCCGGCCCATTTGACGCCGCAGACATCTGTCCATACACTCACGCCGTGCTCTTCGAGTGGGATCCTGCCAAAGCGCAAGCCAACCTGGACACCCACGCTGTGGGATTTCCTGAAGCCGCTACGGTGCTCGAAGATGAACTGGCTCTGACCCGCGAGGATCCGACGGCGGAAGGGGAACAGCGTTTCGTGACCGCTCGGGTCGAGCGGCCTGGGCAACCTCCTCGTCGTGGTTTACACCTACCGGGAACCCGACATCATTCGCATCATCTCCGCGTGGAAGGCCAACCGAGGCCAAAGGTCGAGATATGAAAGAAACCGTCGCTGAACCTTACCGAGACATCGATTTCTCTCAGGCCCAGCGTGGCGCCGTGATCCCACCGGACCCCGGAAAGACCAAGATCTCCATTCGACTGGACAATCGCGTCCTCGATCACTTCCGGTCGTTGGTGGAGAAGGCAGGCGGTGGGAACTACCAGACATTGATCAACGACGCGCTGGTTTCCTACATCGATCAGCACTCGATCCTCGATGCCGTGCGGCAGGTGATTCGCGAAGAGATCACGACCGCAGGGCCGCGACGGAGCCGGACCGCACGGTCTGCGGTTGGGCCAGGTGCGAGACTGGTGACCAGCCCTTGACCCAACCGAAGGGCAGACGGCGGAGCCGAGTCGCAGCGACCACCGCTCCGGCGCCCCTCAGCCCGCCCCACTCTCGAGGACGGCGAGGGCGTTGAGCACCTGGAGGGCGGCGCCGATGGCCAGGGCGTGCTCGTCGGCGTCGAAGAGCTCGTGGTGCACGGGATGGACGATCCCGGCCTCCTCGTTGCGCACCCCCAGGGCGTAGAAGGCCCCCGGCACCTGCGAGAGGTAGAAGGCGAAATCCTCCACCCCCATGTTCGGCCTCCCCACCACCACCACGTTCTCCGGCCCGAGCAGGCGGCGGGCGCTATCGCGGACCACGTCGACCATGGCGTCGTCGTTGACCAGCGGGTCGTAGCTGGGCTCGATGGTGACTTCGGCCTGGGCACCCAGGGCGCTCGCCACTCCTTCGGCGGTCTCCTGTACCCGGCGCAGCACCAGCTCGCGGATGCTCTGGTTCAAGCAGCGCACCGTGCCGACCATGCGCACCCGCCCGGCCACGATGTTGCCCTGGGTGCCGCCCTCGATGGTGCCGAGGGTGACCACCGCGCTGTCCCGCGCGTCGACGTTGCGGCTGACCACGGATTGCAGGGCGGTGATCACCTGCGCCGCCACCACGATCGAGTCGACTCCGCCCGAAGGGTAGGCGGCGTGGCTCGAGCGGCCGTGGATGGTGAGGGTGAGGTTGTCCGACGAGGCGTTGCGCTGGCCGTAGCGCAGGCCGACCTGACCCACCGGGAGGCCGGGATCGACGTGCAGACCGAAGATCGCCTCGACCTTGGGGGCCTCGAGCACGCCGGCCTCGATCAGCAGCCGGGCGCCGCCGACCGTCTCCTCGGCCGGCTGGAACAGCAGCTTGACCAGCCCCGGCAGCTCTTCTCGCCGCTCCGCGAGCAAGCGCGCGGCGCCCAGCAGCACGGCGGTGTGGAAGTCGTGCCCGCAGGCGTGCATCTTGCCCGGGATCTGGGACTTGTAGGCAACGTCCTTGGCGTCAGTGAGCGGCAGCGCGTCGAGATCGGCCCGCAGGGCCACCGCGGGGCCCGGCTCAGCACCGCGGACGAGCCCCAGCACCCCGGTGCCGCCGATGCCGTCCACGTGCTCGATGCCCAGCTCGTCCAGCCGGGCCTGCACCTGGCGGGCGGTGCGATGCTCCTCGAGCCCGAGCTCCGGGTGCCGGTGCAGGTCGCGCCGGATCTCGACCATCCAGGGCAAGATCGCCTCCGCCGCCGCCCGCACCTCCCCCGCCCGAGGATCGCTCCCGTCGCCCTCCAACAAGCCCGCTCCGCTGAAGATCACGGCGGGAAGGTTATCACCGGGGCCGAGCGGCTCGAGCCGCTGTTACCTGCCACCAAGATCGACCATCAGTAGGTTGAACGCTAGCCCCTCTCGTGCTAGCCTTCCCGTCACCGTCGAGGTTTCAAGGAGCCACCATGTCCGCAGTGACCCTCTCCTCCAAGTACCAGGTGGTCATTCCTCCAGCCATCCGCCAGGCCTTCCACCTCGAGCCTGGTCAGAAGATCGAAGTGGTGGTGTACGAGGGACGAATCACCCTCGTACCGATCGGCCCCATGAGCCGTCTGCGCGGTATCGCACCCGGTATCGACACCCGAGTCCCCCGCGATGCCGACCGCGTCTAGGAACGTCGTCGATTCCTCCGCCTGGTTGGAGTTCTTCTCCAACGGCCCGAACGCCGACGTCTTCGCCCCCGTCATTCAGTACCTCGAAGGGCTGATCGTCCCGACGATCGTCATCACCGAGGTGCTTCGCCGTCTCGACGTCGAGGGGCGCCAGGACATCATCCCGGAGGTTCTGGCTCACCTGCGGCAGGGTCTGGTCGTGGCCCTCGACGACCAACTGGCCGTGGACGCCGTGAGCATCGGCCGGCGCCATCGCCTGGCCCTGGCCGACAGCATCGTCTACACCACCGCCCTGGCTCTCGGCGGCACGGTCTGGACCCAGGATGAGGACTTCAAGGATCTGCCCCAGGTGGAGTACCGGGAGCACCCGAGCCGGCGAGGGTGAACAGGAGGCCGCCGAGCGGCTGGACCAGCGATCCCGACCGGGTGCAGGTCTTCTCGAGGAGAAACGACTTTGTTCAGAGTAGCCCCACTCGTCGCCGCCCTGCTGCTTGCGTCCACCCTCTCCGCCGCCCCCCTCGCCGAGCAGCCGGACGTGGCCTCGCGCCTCGCGCTCTACAGCTTGTGGGTGGAGGATCAGCGTGCCTGGCTGCACCAGCCGGGAGTGGCGATCGGCATCGTCTGGGGGGAAGAGTTGGTGTGGGCGCGGGGCTTCGGGGTGGCGGACCTCGAAAGCGGACGGCCGGTGACGCCCGAGACGGTGTTCCGCCTCGGCTCGGTGAGCAAGACCTTCACCGCCACCGCCCTGATGCAGCTGATCGAGGCGGGGAGGGCGCGACTCGACGATCCACTGACCAGGCACCTGCCCGGCCTGACCTGGGGTAGCCGCTTCGAAGGCGCGAACCTCACCCTCTGGCACCTGCTTACCCACACCTCCGGCCTGCCCCGCGAGGCCGCCTTTCCCTACTGGACGGATCGCCACTTCCCGACGACGGAAGAGCTGCACCGCGGACTCGCCGAGCAGGCCCTGCTGTTCGAGCCAGGGGTGGACTACCAGTACTCGAACCTGGGGCTGGCCTTGCTGGGCGAGGTGGTGGCGGCCTTGTCGGGGCAGAGCTACGAGGAGGCCGTGCGCTCCAGGATCCTGGCTCCGCTGGGCATGAGCAGCACCTGGGTGGAGCTGCCGCCGCAGGGTACCCTCCTTGCCACCGGCTACCTGATCCGGCGGCCGGACGGTACGCAACCGGTGGCGCCGGAGACCGACGCCCGCGGCCTCACCCCGGCGGCGAACCTGTCCTCGAACGTGATGGACCTCGCCCGCTACCTCGGAGCGCACCTGGGCGCCGGACCGGCCGAGCGCCAGATCTTGAAGCCCGCCACCCGACGCGAGATGCAGCGGGTGCAGTGGCTCTCCCCCAACTGGACGAGCGGCCGGGGCCTCGGCTTCTCGGTGTGGCGGCAGGGGGAACGCACGCTGGTCGGGCACGGCGGCTGGGTTGCCGGCCACCGCAGCCAGATCGCCTTCGACCCCAAGACCCGCGTGGGGGTGATCGTGCTCACCAACTCGGACCAGGGCGGCCCCGGGGACTACGTGCGGCGCGCCTTCGAGGTGGTGGCGCCGGCGATCGAGAAGGCGACGGCACCGCCCACGCCGCCGGCACCCGCGTTCGACGCGGCTCTCTACGCCGGCAGCTACCACAACCCCTGGGGCGAAGTGACCGAGGTGCTGGTGCTGGACGGCCGGCTGGTGCTCTTCGACCGCAGCCAGCCGCCGGCCGACGATCCGCTGGCCTCCCTCATCCGCCTGGTGCCGGAAGGCGGGCACGTCTTCCGCCTCGAAGGCACCGAGCGGCGGCTGAGCTTCGAGCTGCGGCAGGACGGACGGGTGGGCCGGCTGAAGATGGACGAGAACTACCTCTTCCCGGCGGATTGTGGGGAGATCGGGGAGGATTTGCGGTGCACGGGGCGGTAGGGGCAGGCAAATCCCGATGTCATCCCGAGCGAAGCCGAGGGATCTGGGGGCTGGCGGGCACGAGAGCGGTGCAGATGGACGGCCTGTCTCCGGCGCCCGCCCAGATCCTTCGCTTCGCTCAGGATGACAACGGGAAGGGCGGGCACGGGGGCCTGCCCCTACGACCGGAGGCAAGGATCGCCGTCTCTGTAGGGGCAGGCCCCCGTGCCTGCCCTCCGGCGGTAGCCGCGAAGATTCTCGCCCTGGCGGCCCTCGTTCTCGCCGGCTGCGGGGCGCCTCCCAAAGAGTCTGGCACCTCGGCGGCGACCCTGCCCGCCATCCTGCTGGTCACCCTCGACACCACCCGCGCCGACGCCGTGGCGCCGGAGGCGGGGACAGCGGACACGCCGAACCTCGCCGCCCTGGCGGCGCGGGGTGTGCGCTTCACCCAGGCCTACACCACGGCGCCGATGACCCTGCCCGCCCACGCCTCGATGATGACCGGCCTCTACCCCGCCGGCCACGGCGTGCACGACAACGCCCGCTACCTGGCGGAGGGCCACCCGCGGCTGGCCGAGCGACTGAAGGCGGCCGGCTACCGCACGGCGGCCTTCATCTCGGGACTGCCCCTCGATCGCCAGTTCGGCCTCGCCCGCGGCTTCGACCTCTACGACGACGACCTCGGCCCGGGGGCGTCGGAACGCAGCGCCGCGGCCACCACCGAGCGCGCCCTGGCCCACTTGGCGGCCACTCCGGACGCCCCCCTCTTCCTCTGGGTGCATTACTTCGACCCCCACGACCCCTACCAGCCGCCCGAGCCTTTCCGTTCGCGCTACCCCGGCCGGCCCTACCACGCCGAGGTGGCGGCCATGGACCACGAGCTGGGCCGCCTGCTCGCCGGCTTCGAGGGTCGGTTCGCCGCCCGCGGCACCCGGGTGCTGGCCGTGGGCGACCACGGCGAGGGCCTGGGCGACCACGGCGAGGCCTACCACGGCAACTTGCTCTACCAGGGCGTGATGCGGGTGCCGCTGGTGATCGCGGCAACGCGCCTCCCCCCCGGCGTGCGCAGCGATCCGGTGAGCACCCGCCACGTCTTCGGCACCATCGCCGGCTGGGCCGCGGGTCAGCCCGCGCCCGGGCTGCTGGCGCCGGCCCCCGAAGTGGTGCTGGGCGAGGCCATGAAGCCCTATCTGCTCTATGGCTGGCAGCCCCAGGTGATGGCCGTGGCCGAACGGCGCAAGGCCATCCGTGCGGGAGAGCTCGAGCTTTACGACGTGGTGGCCGACCCCGGCGAAGTCACCGACCTCGCCGGCACGCAGCCGCTGCCCCGCCCCCAGGCGGAGGCCCTCCGCGACTACCCCATCCCGGGCCAGGGCGCCGCCGAGGCCGGGGGGGTGAGCCTTTCCGCCGAGGACCGGGCCAAGCTGGCGAGCCTCGGCTACGTCGCCGCGGAAACGCCGCCCCGCCTCGATCCCGCGGCCCCCAGCCCGCGGCGCCGGGCCCATCTCTTCCAGGATCTCGACCGCGGCTCCTTCCTCTTCACCCGGGAGCGCTACCGCGAGGCCATCCCGGTCTTCGAGCGGGTCTTGGCGCAGGACCCCCGTAACCTCTCGGTGGCCCTGCGCCTGGCGGTGGCTCACTCGGTCCTGGGGGCAAAGGCGGCTGCCCTGGCCTGGTTCGAGCGGGCGGCCGGGATCGAGCCCGACTCCCTCGACCTCACCCACTACCGGGCCATGCACCACTTCCGCTTCGGCGAGTGGCGCCAAGCGGCGCCCCTGCTCGAGACGGTGCTGGCCGCCCAGCCCGAGCGCCTGCCGGCCCTCGAATGCCTGGCCCAGATCCGTGAGCGGGAGGGGCGCCTGGCCGAGGCCACGGCCCTGCTCGAGCGCATCGTGGCCCTCGAGCGCAAACCGGCCGCGAGCCTGGTCAAGCTGGGGGACCTGGCCATGGAGCGGGGTGACACGGCCGCCGCGCTCTCCGCCTTCGAGCGGGCCCGCGACCTCGACGATGCGGGCTTTCCCCGCTGGCTCGAGCTGGGCGTCTGCTACCTCGCCGACCGCCGCCTCCCCGAGGCCCGGGACAGCCTGGACCGAGTGCCCGCCGAGCACCCCGCCTACGCCATGGCCCTGTTCAAGCGGGCGCAGGTGGCGGTGCTGCTCGACGAGCCGAACAAGGCAGAGCGCGTGCGCAGGGCCCGCCAGAAGGCAGACCAAGTGACTCGCCCCCTGATCGAGGGCGAGCCGTTGTTTACGGGGTTGGGCGGAACGCGGTAGGGGCGAGAACCGCCCCTGCCCACGCCGGTGCTACCGCCTCAGAAGCCGAACTTCACGGCCAGCTGGAACCTCCTCGGATCGTAGGCCGAGCGCGCGCCCAGGAAGCCGGCGAGGCTCCTCTGGTTCTGGATGTTGTAGCCGGTCTGGTTGTCGGTGACGTTGTAGACGTCGGCCCGTAGCTCGAGGTCGTAGCGCCCGCCGAAGGTGAAGATCTGGGTGTAGTTCAAGTCGAGCTGGTAGTGAGCGTCCGTGGTCCGCGAGCCCGCCGGCTCGGCGTAGCGGTTGACGTCGCTGGTGCTGGTGGTCAGGGCGCGATAGACCTCGACGTCCCAGACCTCGTAGGGCTGTCCCGACTGATAGATCGCGTAGGCACCGGTGGTGGCGTTCCAGGGCAGGCGGTAGTAGCCGTAGACCTTGAGCTGGTGGCGGCGGTCGCCGCGCAGGTTGCCGTACTTGTTGTCCCAGATCTGGCGGCCGGCCCCGTCGGCGATGAACGACGAGCCGATGAAGATGTTGTCGTCGTTGGCGGTGGTGGTGTTGTCCTGATCGAAGTTGCCGTAGTAGTGGCTCCACACGTAGGAGCCGCGGAAGTAGGCCTTGCTGCCCCGCCACTCCGCCTCGGCACCGACCTCGTAGTATTTGGTGAACGCACCATCCAGCTCGGCGATCACGTAGGAGGAGCCACCAATCTCACCGCGAACCACGGCGAGGTCGGGGACGTACAGCTCGCGGTCGATCCCTTCCGGCGGGTTGAAGGCGATGCGGGCGTCGTTGTTGGTGTCCTCCCAGAAGTTCGCGCCGTAGCGGTAGCGGGCGTGCACGCGCGCCGTCCAGTTGCGCCCCAGGTGGAAGGCCGTGCCGAGCAGATATTCGTCGATCGAGCGCGGATCGAGGTCGTCGTCGAAGAACTTGCCCGACGAGGAGGCGATGGGATCGAGCCCGATGAACGTGCCATCCGCCCGGAAATAAGCGCGGATCGTGCGCGCCAGGTTGCGATCCCAAGAGGCGGCCCGGGGCAGGGAGCTGGCCGCCGGGTAATAGCGCGCGTAGTTGGCGTACACGGTGTCGCGTTTGTTCCAAGTCCATACCAGTCCGAGGCGCGGCTGGATCATGTCCTCGAAATCGATCTCGTACATCTTGTACTTGTTGCCCAGTGCCAGCTCGAAGCCGGAGACGTTGCTGCTGTTCGGCCGCAGGCCTTGGCCGTAGTAGGTGTCGTTCGACAGCAGCACACCGACGTTGACCGCCCAGTTCTCCCACTTGATGACGTCGTTGAGCTCGATGCTCTGCGACTCGAACTCGGAGTGGATTCCCGGTACCAGGGATCCATCCGGTCCCACCAGGCTCATCTGCTCCAGCTCGGCCTGATAGAAGACCTGCTGGCCGTTGAAGGTGGCGCGGCCACCGGGCACGGTGATCAGTCCCCAACCGTTCGAGCCGCGGGCGAGGTCTTCTTCGTCCTTGGACCACTGGTAGCCGAAGTGCAGCTCGTGGGTCACCTCACTGCCGAGCAGCAGGTCGTAGCTGCCCTGGATGCTCTCGCGAGCGAAGTCCTGGTCGTTGATGAACCGTGCGCCGCCGACGAAGCCGCCGCCGGTCGCCACGCCGTTCTGCTGGAAGCCGTAGCGGTTGATCAGCGGCTGGATGAAGTTGTTGTAGGCCGTGGCGCCGGAGATCGGCCGGGGCACCTGGAAGAGGCCCATCTGGTCCAGGTTGGCGACGTCCAGGCGCTGGCCGCTGGCGATCGTGAAACCGAGGAGGTTGTCCGGCCGCGAGGAGTTCTGGTTCTCGAAGTCGGTATAGCGGAAGCTCGCGTAGCTCTTCGAGTTGATCACCCAGGAACCTTCGAGGGTGGCGATCTTGAGAGTGACGTCTGCGCCCTGCGAGGTCGACCCCGTGGCGAAACCCCCGACCCCGTCGCCATTGACCTCGCGGTCGGAGTCCCGGTAGCTGGCGTGGAGCGAGATGTTGTTGGTCGGCGAGTAGGTGAGCTTGCCGAACAGCTCGTCGCGGTCGCTCTCGTAGTTCGGCACCTCACCGTAGGCGTTCGAGCGGTTGTCGCGCTCCAAGGTGGGCCGGAAGTAGGAGGCATAGAAGTACATCCGGTCGCGCCACAGGGGCCCGCCGCCGTTGAGCACCGTCCAGGAGCGGTCTTCCTCGAAGTTGCTGCCGCCCACGGTGGGCTCGCGGTCGGCGGTCATGTCCTCGGTCTGGGCCTGGTAGCTGGCCTCGGCATGGTAGCGGTTGGTGCCGGTCTTCGACACTGAGTTGATGGTGAAGCCGCCCGAGCGGTTGAAGTCCACGGCGTTGGCACCGCCCTTGACGATCGAGATCTGGTCGATGTCGTGGGAGGAGGGCTCGGCCGAAAGGCTGCCGAACAGCGGCAACGCGACGCTCACGCCGTCGAAGAGGTAGACGTTGTCCTGGCCGCTGCCGCCGGCGCTCGGCCCGCGGGTGTCGTCCTCGGTGTACTGGACCCCCGGGATCAGCTTGACCAGGTCGCGGTAGTTCTGCCCCACCGGCAGGGGATCGATCACGTCCTTGCCGATGGCCGCCTTGAGCTCGGCCGAGCTGGGATCGACCAGCAGCGCGGTGCCGACGACCTCGACGGACTCCTCGAGGCTGGCCGACATGATGACGTCCAGGGTCGAGGTCTGCTGGAGCAGCACTTGGACCTTGCGCTCTTGGCTGGCCATGCCTTCGAGGCTGAAGTTGAGCTCATAGACCCCCGGAGGCAGGAGCGGTAAAGAGTAGTTGCCCTGCTCATCGGTGACGGTGACTCGCGGCTGGGGCAGCACGTCGGATCGGGCTTCGACCGTGGCACCCGGCACCGGCTCCCCTTCCGGCAGGGTGACCCGACCGGAGATCGAGCCGGTCTGCTGTCCGAAGGCCGGAATGGCCAAGAACACCATGGCTGCGAGGACTGCCAGACTTCGTTTCATGGATTCTCCCCCGATAGGAAGGCCGCCGGTGGGCTGACGCCTGGATCGTCGCTGCTGACGCTAAAGTGTTAGGAGGCTAGCACAAGCCGGAGCCCTCACCCCCTCGATCCCCCTCTCCCGGCCCGCCCACTCCATCCCTCCGGGAGACGGGGAAGCCGGAGCAGATTCCCTTCTGAACCCCTCTCCCGGCGGTCGGTTTGGACGGGCCGGGAGAGGGGCGGGGGTGAGGGTCCTACTCGCCCAACGCCCGCCGGAGGTTGCCCTCCGCAGCCGCCAGTCGCCGCCGAGCCTCCTCTGCCTCCAGCCCCGCCCGGGCCATCAGAATCGCCGTCTTGACCTCGCCGCCGGCCGCTGCCAGCAGGTGCGCCGCCCGGTCGGGCGAGACCTCCCCCGCCTCGGCCGCGATGCGGCGGGCGCGGTCCTCGAGCTTGGCCGAGCCCGGCCGCAGGTCCACCATCCAGTTGCCGTAGACCTTGCCGAGCTGGACCATGGCCGCGGTGGTCATCGCGTTCAAGGCCGCCTTGGTGGCCGACCCGGCCTTGAGCCGCGTCGAGCCGGTGAGCACCTCGGCTCCGGTGGCCAGGGCCACCAGCAGCTCGGCCACGCCCTCGAGCCCCTCGTCCGCGGCACAGGTCAGCAGCACGGTGCGCGCCCCTCGCCGCCGTCCCCCTTCCAGGGCCCCGCGCACGAAGGGCGTGACCGAGCTGGCCGAGAGGCCGATCAGCAGATCTCCCGATCCCAGACTCTCTACCGCCGCTTCCCCATCGCCGGCGCGGTCTTCGGCCCCTTCCTGGGCCGTCCAAACCGCCTCGGGCCCCCCCGCGATCGCGGCCCGGATGCGCTCCGGGTCGGTGCCGAAGGTCGGCGGGCACTCGGCGGCCTCGAGCACGGCCAGCCTGCCGCTGGTGCCGGCACCGGCGAGCAGCACGGTGCCGCCGCCACGCAGGGTCTCGGCCAGCCAGAGCGCAGCCCGGGCGATGCCGGCAGTGTGCCGCCGGGCCAGCTCGAGGCCCCGGCGGTCCTCGTCCAGGATCAGGGTCACGATCTCCTCGGGAGCCTGCAGGTCGAGGTCCCTGCTGGCGGGGTGGCGAGCCTCGGTGGCCAGGCTCTCCCAGGTCAGGCGGGTCTCTGCCGGTTCTGGGAGCTCTGCCGGTCTTGGTGGCTCTGCCGGTCTTGGGGGCGCTTCGGGCTCCGAGGACATCCCACCTCCCTGCGGTCTACCGCTTTCGAGCACCAGCGATTATCCTCCCACCCACCGTGGAAACCCTGAGCCAGGCCGTCACCTGGGCCAGCAACGCCGTGTGGGGGCCGTGGACCGTCGCTCTCCTGCTCGGCACCGGCCTCTTCCTGTCCATCCGCTTCCGCTTCGTCCAGGTCACCCATCTCCGGCGGGCCATCGCGGGGCTGCGATTCCGCGGCAAGGCCGCCACGGGCGGCGTGCTCACCCCCTTCCAGGCCTTCACCACCAGCCTCGCCGGCTCGGTGGGCACCGGCAACATCGCCGGCGTGGCCACGGCGGTGGTCTCAGGCGGCCCGGGGGCGGTGTTCTGGATCTGGGCCTACGGCTTCTTCGCTGCCGCCATCAAGTTCGCCGAGGCCGTGCTGGGCCTGAAGTACCGGCAGACCGGCGAAGGCACTTTCTCGGGTGGCCCGATGCGCTACCTGGAGCACGGCCTGGGCTCCCCCGGCCTGGCCAAGCTCTACGGCCTGGTGGCCGGGGTGGCCGCCCTGACCACCACCCCCTTCACCCAGCCCAACTCGATCGCCGTGGTCTTCCAGGACCAGCTCGGCGTCGCTCCCTGGGCAACCGGCATCGCCCTCGCCGTGCTGACCTTCGTGGTGGTGGTCGGCGGGGTGGCCTCGATCGGCAAGGCGGCGGAGAAGCTCGCTCCGACCATGGTCGGTCTCTATCTCGTGGGCGGCCTGGTCGTCCTCGCCACCCACTTCGGCGAGGTGCCCGGGGTCTTCGCCCTGATCTTCCGCGAGGCCTTCTCCCTCGAGTCCGCCGGCGGCGGCGCGGCCGGCGTGGGCATGATGCTCGCCGTGCGCTACGGCCTGGCCCGGGGCATCTACGCCAACGAGGCCGGCTACGGCACGGCCGCCGTGGCCTACGCCACCGCCCGCTCCGACCGCCCGGTCAACCAGGGGCTCGCTGCGGTGCTCGAGGTCTTCATCGTCTCCTTCGTGACCTCCTCGGTGAGCGCCCTCACCATCCTCGCGAGCGGCGTCTGGCAGTCCGGGGCCAAGAGCACGGCCCTGGTGGCCGCCGCCTTCGACACCGCCATCCCCGGCGGCGGTTACCTCGTGGCCCTCTCGGCCCTGCTCTTCGGCTACACCACCCTGACCGGCTGGAGCTGGTACGGCGAGCAGTTCCTCCAGTACCTCTTCGGCCGGCGCATCGTGCAGCCCTACCGCTGGGTCTTCTGCGCGCTGATCGTCTTCGGTGCCACCAGCCGGGTGGAGCTGGTGTGGGCCTGGGGGGACCTGATGAACGGCCTGCAGATCTTCCCCAACCTGATCGGTTTACTCGGCCTCTCGGCGGTGGTGGCGCGTGAGCTACGGCGGGAGAGTGAGGCGGCCTCGCCGTGATCGAGCTGCGCCACCACGGCATCGAGCTGGCGCTGCGCCACCCCTTCGGCCTGTCGCGGGGGGTGAGCACGGTGCGCCACAACCTGGTCGTCGAGCTCGAGCACGAGGGCTTGGTCGGTCTGGGGGAGGCGGCGCCGATCGCCCGCTACGGCCAGGACCGGGAGAGCGCCCGGCGAGCCGTCGAGGCCATGGCGCCCCGGCTGGGGGACCCGCGGCACTTCGACGGCGCCGCGCGGGAGGCCGCGCTGGCGGCCGCCGTGCCCGGCCAGGACTGCGCCGAGGCGGCCCTGGACATCGCCCTCCACGACCTCGCCGGCAAGCGCTGCGGCGTCCCCCTTTACCAGCTCTGGGGGCTCGATTCCGGGCAGGTGCCCCTGACCTCGTTCACCATCGCCATGGACACCCCGGAGGTGGTGGCCGAGAAGGTGCGGGAGGCCGCCGAGTTCGAGATCCTCAAGGTCAAGCTCGGCGGCCCCGAGGACCGCGCCCTGATCGAGGCCGTGCGCTCGGTGACCGACCGCCCCCTGCGGGTGGACGCCAACGAGGGCTGGACCTTCGAGCAGGCGAGGGAGCTGCTGCCCTGGCTGGCGGAGATGGGCGTCGAGCTGGTGGAGCAACCCCTGCCCGCGGCGCAGCTCGCCGAGATGCGGGAGCTGCGCCGATCCTCTCCCCTGCCCCTCTTCGCCGACGAGAGCGTGCACCGGGCCGCGGACGTCCCGCGCCTGGCCGGCGCCTTCGACGGCATCAACGTCAAGCTGATGAAGTGCGGCGGGCCGGGCGAGGCCCTGCGCATGATCCACGTGGCCCGGGCCCACGGCCTCCAGGTGATGCTGGGCTGCATGATCGAGTCCTCGATCGCGATCACCGCCGCCGCCCACCTCTCGCCCCTGGTCGACCATGCCGACCTCGACGGCCACCTGCTGGTGACCAACGACCCCTATCTCGGCGCCACCCTGCGCGGCGGCCGCCTGGTGCCCCCCGACGGCCCCGGCCTGGGCGTGGTGCCTCGCCCCTGAGGCGGAGGAAAGGAGCGGACGCCATGCCCTTCGTGCTCGGGATCGACGCCGGCGGTACCAAGACCGTGGGCCTCTTGGCCGACGGGGAAGGCAAGGTGCAGGCGCAGATGCGCGCCGGCGGCGCCAACCTGCGGGTGCACGGCGAGCTGGCGGTGGAAAAGGTGCTCTACGAGGTGATCGACGCCCTGGCCCCGGCCGAGCCCCTGGCGGCGGTCTGCCTGGGCATGGCCGGGGTGGACCGGCCGGAGGAGAAGGACCTGGTCCACGAGATGCTGCGCCGGCTGGGGCTGCGCCGCTCGGTGCGGGTGGAGAACGACGCCTTCGTGGCCCTGGTGGCCGGCGCGCCGGAGAAGGTGGGCATCGTGGTGGTGGCGGGGACGGGGTCGATCGCCTACGGCGTGGACCCCTCCGGCCGCACGGCCCGCTCCGGCGGCTGGGGTTATCTGCTGGGGGACGAGGGCTCGGCCTTCTGGCTGGGCCACGCGGCGGTGCGCCAGGGGATCCGCGCAGTGGACGGCCGCGGGCCGGGCACCAGCCTCTACGACCGCATCTGCCGCAAGCTGGGGGTGGCCGAGCCGGCCGGGCTGGTGGCCTGGTTCTACGACCAGGGGGACACCCGCACCCGGGTGGCCGAGCTGGCCTCGGTGGTGGAGGAGGCGGCCACGGACGGCGACGAGGCCGCCTCGGCCCTGCTCGACCAGGCGGCCCAGCACCTGGCCCGTGCCGCGCGGGCGGTGGCGCGGCAGCTGTCCTTCCCCGAGCCTTATCGGGTGGTGCTCTCGGGCGGGGTGTTCCGCGCCTGCCCCAGTCTCTTCCGTCGGATCCAGGGCTCGCTCGACCTGCCCTCGGCGCAGGTGGTGCGGCTGGAGGTCGAGCCGGCGCTCGGCGCCGTCCGCCTGGCCCTCGAGCTGCTCTGAGCGGGGCTCGTCGAGACCATGGCGGACGCTGGCTCGAAGGTCCTGATCGTCAACGCGGACGACCTCGGCCGCACGCCGGGGATCAACGCCGGGATCTTCGAGGCCCACGAACGGGGAATCGTCACCAGCGCGACGCTGATGGTGGGCTTCCCGGCGGCCGAGGCGGCAGCCCGAGAGCTGCCCCGCCTGCCGCGGCTGGGAGTGGGGTTACACGTGGCGCTGACCGGCGCCCGCCCCCTGCTGCCCCCCGAGCGGGTGCCCAGCCTGGTAGGCCCCGACGGCGCCTTCCCCCCGCACCCGAGCCGTTTCGTTGACCTCGACCCGGGCGAGGTGCGCTCCGAAGTGGAGGCCCAGTTCGCCCGCTTCCAGCAGCTCACCGGCCGCCTACCCACCCACCTCGACAGCCACCACCACAGCCACCGTCACCCGGTGGTCTGCGAGGCGCTGATCGAGGTAGCCAAGCGCCACGGGCTGCCGGTGCGCAACGCCTCGCCCGAGGTCGACGCGCGGCTGCTTCAAGCCGGGGTCCCGACCACGGATGCCTTCATCGAGCGCTTCTACGGCCCGGACGCCACGCTCGAAGTGTTGCTCGAGATCCTGGCCGGGGTCGGGACAGGCATCACCGAGCTGATGTGCCACCCGGCTCGGGTGGACGACGACCTGCGGGCTGGAAGCAGCTACGTCGAAGAGAGAGAAGCCGAGCTCGCGGCGCTCTGCCATGCGGAGGTGCTGCGGGCGGTGCGGGGGATGGGACTGGAACTGGGGAGCTTCGACGGAGTGGGGGGCGGGTAAGTACGATCCCTCAACGCCTGTGGACTTCGTCACGATCTGGGAGCTGCCCCCCTACTCGAACCCGCGGATTCTCGACCAGATCGCGAATGCCTTCCCAGGCTGACAGGCGCTGTGCCCGGATCTCCTCCAACAGGTCGGCCGCGTCAACGTACTCCTCGCGCTGGATCCCCGCGATGGCATCGAGCAGCTCCTGCTCCTCCTCCGCCGTCAAGCGGACAGGCCGCTCTGGCTCGGTGGCGATCACCAACACCTCCTGGCCTTCGCCGAAGGTCTCCGCAGGGATCTCGAACTTTCCACCAATCACGGTAGCGGCAAGAACTCTCATCCGATGGGCCTCCTTCACAGGCATGTCATCGTACTCTTCTTCGGCGCTGGTAGCCCAGGCGGCCCGCGAGCCTCCCGCTCGACTCCGCCCCTCGACGGGCCGGAGTCGAGGGGCGGAACCAGACCGCCCAGGCCAGCTCGCCCGGCCCAACGGCTGCCGCGCGCTCGGCGGCCTCTCCCAGGCCGCTAGACGTTGACTTCGGAAGTCCACACCAGTAGAGTTCTCGAAACTACGAGGGATCAGTACATTGCCCCGACATCCTGCCCGAAGGCAGAGTACCGACCGGCACCGTGGTGCCGCTTGGGACGCTCGCGCGCGGGCGGCCGATTACAGAGAGAGATGTTAGGCGGCGAAAGGGGCGGCACGTGAGGATCGATCGATGGCGAGACGAGTGTTCTTCAGCTTCCACTACGGGCTGGACCACTGGCGAGCCGCGCAAGTTCGGAACGTCGGGGTCGTTGAGGGCAACGTGCCCGTTTCGGACAATGACTGGGAATCTGTGACACGCGGCGGAGACGCTGCGATTCGGCGGTGGATTGACTGGCAACTCAACGGCACGTCTTGTGCCGTCGTGCTGATTGGGAGCGCGACCGCAGGTCGGAAGTGGATCAACTACGAAATCAAGCGGGCCTGGGGCACAGGCAAGGGCTTGGTTGGAGTGCACATCCACAACCTCAAGGACCAGTTCGGCAACCCAGCGCCAAAGGGTAGCAACCCGTTTGCTGGCTTCACGCTCAACAACGGAGCCACCCCGCTCTCGAGCGTCGCTAGGACGTACGATCCGCCATACATCATGAGCACGCACGTCTTCGGCCACATCAAGCAGAACCTGGCGACTTGGGTCGAGGACGCTGTCTTCACTCGATCAAGGTGGCCATAGATGGCAACGGACAATGCCAAGGTTCTGGGTGAGGAATCGCCAGGAGTCCAAGCCCACCTGTCAATCCTGCAGGCTGTTATCCAGCGGATGGCCGCGAATAGCTCGTCGGCCAAGGCGTGGTGCATTACGCTAGCGTCTGCGATTCTTGTTGTCGTCGCCGACAAAGGGCAGCCACAGTACGCGCTCATCGCCCTGATTCCCACTGTTCTGTTCCTCGTGCTTGATGCGTACTACCTAGCCCTCGAACGCAGCTTCCGGGGATCCTACCGGTGCTTTGTCGAGAAGCTCCACCAAGACCGGGCAACCGCGGCTGACCTCTATGAAGTAGTGCCGCGCGGCCACTTGGGAAGGGAGTTCTTGCGCGCACTGCTATCCTTCTCTATCTGGCCTTTCTATCTCACACTCCTGGCTCTGATCGGCGCGGCAATCCGACTGGTGCTTTCTTAGAATGTCTTGCACCAGAGGAAGCTGCCCCCCAGCAAGCTGCCCAAAAGACCGGCGACCCTCGCCTCTAGTGAACGGAAGCGGTTGGCAGCGGAGGGCGCTGAGGATCTGCTTTCTCAGCCGCAGGAGCTAGACTACGACCTAAGCCGCGAGGTATCACGATGCACATCTTCCCGACCGACGAGGAAGTCGAGCAGGCAGCAGGGCTACTGGTCAACACCTACGGGGTCTCGGCCCAACTCCTCGGCCAGCTCTTTGACACCGAGCAGCGCGACCAGGCGAACAGCATTCTCCAGGCGCTTGGCGGCACGCGGTTAAGTTCCCTCGATGTCGCCCGGCTGCTGGTCCAGCGAGAAGGCCCAGCGCTCTTCTCCGGTAGCAAGGAGGTTACGCGCGAGTTGCGCCTGCACATCCTCAACGGGCTGCCGGACGAGAGAGTCCAGGAGTTGTTCGAGCGGAACCCGCCGGCGGGGAAGAACATCACGGCGGTGTCCCGAATGCGAAGGCCCTTGGCACGGATGAAGTGGACTTCCGGCAAGCGGTGGGCTCGGGACTTCGTCGCTTCCGCCGGGTTCCCGTTGATCTTCGCTGGCGTGGATCAGCGGGAGAAGGTGCCCACCATCCACGACGTGCCGCCGCTCAAGGTGCCGCCGAAGCTGGCTCGGTTCCAGGAACAGCTGAAGGAGCGGATGCTCCAGGTCCTGGAGCACTACGGCGCTCGCACCCGGTGCGTGGTCACGCTGCCGACCGGAGGCGGCAAGACGCGGGTCGCCGTTGAAGCCTTCATCGACTGGATGCAGCCCCGCTTCGACGAGGGCAAGTATCTGATCTGGATCGCCCAGAGCGAAGAACTCTGCGAACAGGCGATCGCATGCCTCGAGCAGATGTGGGGTTCCCGGGAGTTCGTTCGCCCGCTGCGGATCTACCGGTTCTTTGGCGGCCGGGACATCCCCACCGACGACTTGAGGGGAGGAGCGGTGGTGGCGAGCATCCAGCAGCTCCACAACCGCATCAAGAAAGGTGCGGAGGCCACCGGGATCATCCTGAAGGACACCGGGGCCATGATCATTGACGAGGCCCACCGCGCGGTGTCCGCGATGTACGACACCCTCCTGGACCGGGCCGAAAAGATCTGCGGGCCGGACCTATTCCCGATATGCGGCCTCACCGCCACACCAGGGCGGGCAGGGCTGAACAGCTCACAAGAGATTGTCAAGCTGGTGGACCGTTTCGAAGTCTACTTGATAAAGCCCGAATTGGGAGAGCAGTACGACGCCAACCCGTTGCGGTACTTCCGGGAGCACAGGTTCCTGGCACGAGCGCGTCACGTCCTCTACCATTCGGGGTGCGAATACGAACTTACGGACGACGAGGTCGACGAGGTGAAACGCGAGACCGATCTGCCGGCCGGGTTCCTCAAGCGGTTGGCGGCCGACCGGCAGCGCAACCTCCTCGTCATTCGGCGACTGCTCGAACTTCCCAAGGGCACACCCACCCTGGTCTACGCCTGCACCGTGGAACACGCGTACTTCTTGGCTGCAATTCTGACGGCGCAGGGGCGAAGGGCCGCTGCCGTATCCGCCGACACCCCCATGACCGTGCGTCGGGCGATGGTCCATGACTTCAAGGGGGGCAAGATCGAGGCCCTCTGCAACTACGGCGTCCTGACCACCGGGTTCGACGCCCCGAAGACGGAGTGCATTGCCCTCTGCCGGCCGACCACCAGCGAGGTGCTCTACGAACAGATCATCGGTCGCGGAGTCCGCGGGCCAGCATTCGGAGGCACCGAGGAGTGCACGATCATTGACTTCGCGGACAACATTCGGCGTCTCGGGCCGCCGCTCGCGTACAAGCGGTTTGCAGACTTCTGGAGTACAGAGGACACGGAGGGAGTGTAAGGTCGATCAACTTCTGGGAAAAGGGTCGAAGCGGAACTCCAGGCCGGCGCCTGCGCTATCCGGAGCTGGGGCTCACGCCAAGGTGCTCCGAGGGAATCCGCAGCTTGCGGCCCAGAGCCTCGTGAGGTAGCTTGGCGCCTTCACCTGGAGCGTTGAGATGCCGACCACGACGGAGGGCCCGCGGCGTGCTGCGGGAGCTCGGCGTGTCCGAGCCGGGCAAGTTGCTCGAGCAGCTGCTGGCTGAGCCCAGGCGTCGGCGGGTCGAGCCCGTCGCTACCAGGAACGCGCCATGACCACCCCACCCCACCGAGAGTCCGCGCTGCTCCTCTACACCGCCCCCGACGGAGCGGTGAAGGTCGGCGTCGTCTTCCGCGACGAGACCGCTTGGCTCACGCAGAAGGCGCTGGCGGACCTCTTCGGCGTCGGCATCCCGGCCATTGCCAAGCACCTCAAGAACATCTTCGAGTCCGGCGAGCTCGACCCGGCGGCAACTGTTTCCAAAGTGGAAATGGTTCGCACGGAGGGAGCCCGACAGGTCACGCGCGCCGTCGAGCACTACAACCTCGACGCGATCATCGCCGTCGGCTACCGGGTCAACAGCTACCAGGCTACGCAGTTCCGCATCTGGGCCACGAGGACCCTGCGCGAGTTCATGATCAAGGGCTTCGTCCTCGACGACGAGCGCCTGAAGCAGGGCAAAGCGTACTTCGGCAAGGACTACTTCGAGGAGCTCCTCGAGCGCATCCGAGAGATCCGCGCGAGCGAGCGGCGCTTCTACCAGAAGGTCACCGACCTCTACGCGCTCTGCGCCGACTACGACTCGCGCGCCCCGCTCACCCAGGAGTTCTTTGCGACCGTGCAGAACAAGCTCCATTGGGCCATCACGGGGCAGACCGCCGCCGAGCTGATCTACTCGTCGGCCGATGCGACCAGGGCATTCATGGGGCTCACGACCTGGAAAGGCGCGCCCCACGGCAAGATCCTCAAGTCGGACGTCACGGTCGCGAAGAACTACTTGAGCGAGGCGCACATCGCCGAGCTGAACCGCATCGTCTCGGCCTATCTCGATCTCGCCGAGAACCGCGCCCAGCGCGGCATCCTCATGAGGATGGCCGATTGGGCCTCGTTCCTGAACGGCTTCCTCGAGCTGTCGAGCTACCCGATCCTCGCCGACAAGGGGAAGGTGAGCGCCGTCGAGGCGAAGCTCAAGGCGGAGAGCGAATACGAGGTCTTCCGCCAGCGGCAGGATGCGGAGTTCGTCTCGGACTTCGATCGCGTCCTGGAAGAGACGAAGCGCCTCGCGAGCGGCGAGCCAGAGGGCCTTCCAGACACGGCGCTCGAGGCCAAAGCCTCCCCGAGATCCCGCAAGCCGCCCACGAAGAAGGGGGGCGCATGACCGCGCCGCATGGCCCGCCGCCGTCACGAGGCCTGTTCGGCGTGCTGGCCCGCGCCAGCGCGCTTACCCTCCGCGGCTGCGAGTTCGCCTTCTCCATCCGGCTCTTCACGACGGCGCTCCCCCCTTGAACCTCGCCCCCCTCGACCTCGCCATCCTGCTCCTCTACCTGGCCGGAGTCGTCGTTCTCGGGTTGTGGATGGGGCGGGGGTCGCGGAGCGTGTCCGACTACGTGGTCGGGGACCGCCACCAACCCTGGTGGCTGATCCTGGGTTCGATCGTCGCGACCGAGACCTCCACCGTCACCTTCCTTTCGATCCCCGGCTTCGCCTACAGCCGGGACTTGACCTGGCTCCAGCTGCCCCTGGGCTTCCTCGCCGGCCGCTTCGCCGTGGCCTGGCTGCTGCTCCCCCGCTACTTCCAGGGCAGCATCCTGACCTCCTACGAAGTGCTGCGCGAGCGCTTCGGCGGCGCCACCCAGCGGGTGGCCTCGGCCCTCTTCCTGCTGACCCGCAGCCTCGCCGACGGCCTGCGCCTCTTCCTGACCGCCATCGTGGTCGAGGAGATGGCCGGGATCCCGCTGGCCTGGGCCGTGGTGGTCACCGGCCTCGCCACCCTGGCCTACTGCTACTTCGGTGGCATGCGGGCCGTGCTGTGGACGGACTTCGTGCAGCTCGCGGTCTACCTGGGGGGCGCCGTGATCGCCCTCCAGGTCCTGCTGGCGCGCCTACCCGGGGGCTGGGGGCAGCTGGTCGAGATGGGCGGAGCGGCCGGCAAGCTCAAGACCTTCGACCTCGGCTGGAGCCTCAGCGAGCCGCACCTGCTGTGGGCGGGGCTCCTGGGCGGGGCCTTCCTCACCTTGGGCAGCCACGGCGTGGACCAGCTGATGGTGCAGCGCTACCTCTCGGCCGGCAGCCTGCCGGCGGCCCGGCGGGCGCTCACCGCCAGCGGCTTCGTGGTGCTCGGCCAGTTCGCCCTCTTCCTGGTGCTCGGGGTGGGCCTGTGGTGCTTCTACCAGCTCTCGCCGCCGGCCGTCCCCTTTGACCGGCCGGATCGCGTCTTCGTGCGCTTCATCCTCGAGGAGATGCCGCCGGGGCTGGTCGGGGTGCTGATCGGGGCCATTTTCGCCGCGGCGATGTCCACCCTCTCGAGCTCCCTCAACTCCTGCGCCGCCGCGGCGGCCAACGACTTCTTCCCCCCGCGCGCCGGGGCCGAGGGCTCGCCGGAGCGGCGGCTGCGGCTGGCCAAGGGGCTCACGGCCCTGTTCGGGTTGATCCAGATCGGCGTCGGCATCGCCGGCCAGTGGCTGGCAACCTCGGTGGTCAACGCCGTGCTGGGCATCGCCGCCTTCACCACGGGCATCGTGCTGGGGCTGTTCTTCCTGGGCGCCCTCAGCCGCCGCGTGGGCCAGCGCGCGGCCCTGGTGGGGCTGGTCCTCGGTCTCGCCGGGATGACCTGGGTGTATTTCGGCACCTCACTCGCCTGGCCCTGGTACGCGTTGGTGGGCTCGCTCGGCACCCTGGTGCTCGGCCTCGGGGCCAGCCTGGTGTGGCCCGAAGAGCCCCCTCAGCTGCCGGCCCAGGGCACCGGTTCGGCGGTGTAGGCGAGGTAGAACCACCAGCCGGAGACGCCCTCGAAGAGGTCGCGGTCGTCCCCGGCCGCGCAGCTGCCCTGCCCTCCCGGCAGCAGCACGGTGATCGGCTGGCCGCCCACGATGGGCAGCTCGGCCGGCAGCAGCACACCGGCGGCGTCGCTCTCGCGCAGGAAGCCGCGCAGCAGCCCGGCGGGGAACGGGTCCCCCGGGGTCGCCCCGAGGGTCGCCGAGAGCTGGAGCCCGCGCAGCGGCAGGATGAGGGTCCCGGTGGGCAGCGAGTGGTGCGCCGGCTGGCTGACGAAACAGGGCGGGGCGATCGTGGCCACGGCCGGGGTGTAGCCCGAAGTGGTGCCGGCCAGCGCCCCCAGGCAGGGGCCCGCCGAGAAGCCGTCGTAGACCGTGGTGCGAGGGATGAAGCTCGGGTCCGGGGCGCAGTTGGTACCCGCCACCGGCGCCGTGCACAGGCCCTGGCCGACGTCGAGCCGCAGGCTGGCGGCGAGGGCATCGTAGGGCCGGAACTGGTGCAGCAGGGACAGGTCCAGGAAGGTATCGCCGTCCCCGTCCGTGGTGATCGAGGTCGCCAGCTGCTCGTTGAACGAGGGACCGAGGCCGAAGGGCAGGGCCTGGTCCGTGAAGTCCCAGCAGCCCACGACTGGCACCGGGGCGAAGACGTGGGGATCCCGCAGGTCGAGGTCGCTGATCCGCAACACCGTGGCCGGCAGGAGCGGCGGCTCCCCCACCGACAGGGACCAGGCGAGAGTGTTCCCGCTCTCGAAGCCGTCGAGGAAGATCGGGGTCTGGGGCGAGGCGGGCGGGGCAAGGCCGAGGCAGACGAGCACACTCAGGATCGCAGGTCGCGGGCTCATTTCGGCAGAGTCTAGCAACTCGGAGGAAGCGGGCCGGCGGGGGGACCTCCCGCCGGCCGGGGTAGCGGCGTTACGGGGTGCGGTTGATGCGGGAGCGCACGGCGTCCGGGGTCACCGTGCACAGGCCGTCGCTCGAGAAGGTGATGTAGGAGCCCGCACCGAAGACGTCCACGCCGTGGGGGTAGGTGCACTCCACGTAGCTGTCGACGTTGCCGGGGTTCCAGCCCGTGCCGCCATAGTTGTACACCCGCGAGGTCTGGCCGTAGACCGTGGCCGGGCCGGGAGCGGTGGTCACCGAGGTATTGGGGTAGACGTCCCAGTTCTTGCCCTTGAGCTCCCAGTGGTCGCCGGAGATGCAGCAGTCGGCGATGGCGAAGTCGAGGTAGCTGGCACCGGAGCACCGGACCCGATAGCCCTGCACCTCGGCGGGACCTAAGGCCACGCAGAGCCAGACCTCCGACCACGCCGCAGTCGGGTCGACCTTGGCGGCCGGGAAGGAGTACGGGCCCCAGGCCGCCTCACCGGGTGTGCCGATCGCGAAGTCGTTGCGGCCGGCCGCCGGCGGCGGTGCCGGACTGTCGGCCGCCGGTGTCGCGGCGATGGCCGCGAGCGCCGTTGCCAGGAAGGCGACAGCAACCAGGAGCGTGGGGATCCGAAGGCCGATACGAGTCATGGCGAGCCTCCTTGAGGTTGTGCGACACCCACCGCGGGTGCCGCCGTCGGCGAATATCGTTCTACCATGTATCGTTCGTTGAGGCAAGTTTGCAAATATCATGAACATAGATTTAAAGATTGGAAACTAATATGCTATACCTTTTGGTGCTATGTTCGCTCGCCATGGATTGTCTCAAGGCTCGCTTCCGCCCTTCTCCGCGGCGCTGAGAGCAAGTAGGCTTGGCGTCGCGGAGCTCGACCAAGGATGATCAACGATCGCCCGACCCCCAGTGCTCCACCGGCTCGTTCCCCCGCCCAGCACATCGCCGCCGGCCTCGCCAGGATCGGTCTGGCGCTCAAGAGCCAGGCATGGCAACAGGGTTGGGCCGACGACCTGACCCCCACCCAGGGCCAGATCCTCGCCGACGTCGCCACCCATCCCGCCCGCACCCTCGGAGCCGTCGCCGAAGCCCTCGGCATCCGGCCCTCCACCGCCTCCGAGGCCGTGGCGGTGCTCGAGGCCAAGGGCCTGCTCACCAAGGAGCGAGACCTGGGCGACGGCCGCCGCCTCGCCCTGGCCTTGACCAGCACCGGGCGAACCGCCGCCGAACGCGTGGCCCGCTGGCCCGATTTCCTGACCACGGTGGTCGAGGAGCTCGAGCCCGCGGAGCAGGGCGTGCTGCTCCGGCTGCTGCAGAGGTTGATCCGCGCGCTCCAGGAGCGGGGGGAGATTCCCGTCGCCTCGATGTGCGTGACCTGCCGCTACTTCCGCCCCCACGTCCACGACAACCCGGCGGCGCCCCATCACTGCGCGTATGTAAACGCTCCCATCGGGGACCGCGACCTGCGGCTGGACTGCGCGGAGCACCGCTCGGCCTCGCCCGAGGAAGCCTCCCGCAATTGGGAGCGCTTCATCGGCGCGAGTGCCGGCGCCCTTTGAGGGGGGCTAGGGCAGGCGGACGGGGGTGCGCACCTCGGTGGTGGCCCACTTGAGCACGAGGTCGGCGCCGGTGTCGGTCTTGTCGAGGGCGATGGTGAACCACTCCACCTCCGCCTCGAGAGCCTTGGGAGTGACGGTCACCGTGGCGACGTCGTTCTTGGCGTCGTAGGCCCGCGAGCCCCACAGGCCCAGGGCGGAGTTGAAGTGGATCTTCCAAGACTCCGCGCCGGGAGTGGTGAACATCGTGTAGGTGCCGGCCGCCAGCCTGGTCCCGCCGATCGTCACGTCCCGGGTCACCGTGATCTCGGTGCCCTCGTTGGCGCCCGTGCGCCAGACCTCGCCGAAGGGGACCAGGGCTCCGGACTCCTTGGTGCCGAAGATGGCGCGGCCCTTCTTGCCGGGGCGGCTGTAGACCACCCGCACGTAGGCATCGCCCAAGGTGATGCGCGACATCCCCATCGGGCTGGGCCGCTTGGTGGGATCGTCCTGCTGGGGAGCCTGGGCCGACAGCAGGGAGGGCTGGAGGAGAATCAGGGAAGCGACGGTGGCGAGGGCGAACCGGAGGGCTCGGTGCATGATGGGCTCCTTTGTCGAAAGCGGGCGGATCTTAGCAGGGAGCCATGGTGGTGCCGGGCAGGGCCGGCTCCAGCTCGAGGGCCGCGACCAGCCCGTCGGCCACGGCGAGACCGGCGAGGGTGGCCGCGAGGCGGCCATCCTCGAGCCGCACCAGGCCCTGCTCTCGCCATCGTTCGAGCCGGGCAGCGTTCGCCGCCGCGAGGTCGAAGCCGTAGCGCTCGGTGAAGCTCGCGAGGTCGATCCCCTCGGTCGTGCGCAGGCCGAGCATCACGGCCTCAAGGGCCAGGGCCTCCGGCTCGAGGTCCTCCCAGCCGGCCAGGGGCCGTTGTCCCAAGTCGAGGCGACGCAGCCAGCCGTCCAGCCGCCGCTCGTTCCAGGAGCGGCGCCTCCTGCCGTCGAAAGAATGGGCCGAGGGCCCGAGCCCGAGATAGGGGGCGTGCCGCCAGTACTTCTGGTTGTGGCGGGAGCGGTGCTCGGGGCCACGGGCGAAGTTCGAAACCTCGTAGGCCGCGAGGCCATGGTCGGCGAGAACGCGATGCAGCAGGCCGAAGAGGTCGGCTTGCCCGTCCTCCCCCAGCTCGGCCAGCTGCCCTTTGCGGCGCCGGGTACCGAAGGCGGTGCCCTCGTGGACGGTGAGCTGGTAGGCCGAGAGGTGATCGGGCTCGAGGGCGAGGGCCCGCTCGAGGCTGCGGCGGAGGGCCGCCTGGTCCTGGCCGGGGAGGCCGAAGATCAGGTCCAGGGAGACGGTGGAAAAGCCCGCCGCCTTGGCCCGGTGCACCGCCTCCTCCGCCCCCCGGCCGCTGTGCCGGCGGCCGAGGAAGGCAAGCTCGGCGTCGTCGAAGGACTGGACGCCCAACGAGAGCGTGCGCACGCCCAGCCGGCGCCAGGCTTCGAGGCTCTCCGCCGTCACGTCCTCCGGGTTGGCTTCGAGGAAGACCCAGGAGTCGGGCAGCACCCCCAGATGCCGCCGGCAAGCCTCGAGAAGGGCGGCGAGATCCTCGGCGGGCAGGAGGGAGGGGGTGCCACCGCCGAAGTAGACGGTGTCGAAGCCGGCCCTTTCCAGGGGACCCACCCGCTCGATCTCCCGGGTGATGGCGCTGGCGAAGCGCCGCCGCCTTGCCTCGCTGGCCTTGACCACGGCGAAGTCGCAGTAGGGGCAGACCTCGGAACAGAACGGCAGGTGGAGGTAGAGGCCCGGGCCCTCGCTCGACCGGGGGGCCGTCATCAGCGGGCCGAGGTCGCCAGCTCGATCACCTGGCGCACTTCAGGTTGATCCGGGGCCAGGGCGAGGGAGGAGAGCAGGGCGTCTCGCGCCCCCGCCGCATCACCGTTGCACAGGCGGGAGAGGCCGAGGGCGGCCTGAGCCTCGGCGCTCGCCGGCAGCAGGGCGGCGGCCTGGGCGAGGTCGGCGAGGGCGGTGGCGCAGGCGCCGCGGGCGAAGTGGCACCGGCCCCGCGCGAGGCGCAGCTCCCCCGCCTCCGGCTGGCGGCGGATGGCCTCGTCGAGGATGCGTAGAGCGCGCTCTCCCTCCCCCCGAGCCAGCCACTGCCGGGCCCGCTCGGCCACCAGCGCCGCGCCCCGGGGCAGTCCGGCCGCCGCGGCCTCGAGCAGGGCACGGTCCGCGCCGTCCGCGCTCTCGCCGGCCTCGGAGAGGACCGCCGAGAGCGCGGCCAGGGGCCGGGGATGGCCCGGCGCGAGCCGCACGGCCCTCTCGACCAGCAGCCGGGCCTGCCGCCCCTCCCCCTCGCGGGCCAGCAGCAGACCCTCGCGGGCGAGGGCGACAGGGGTCGGTCCCCCCTGCGCCGAGAGCGCCGGCAGGTCCAGCCGCGTGAGATCGGCGGGTAGCAGATGGCCGAGGTGGAGCAGGCGATCGAGGGCCAGCTGCCGGGCCGGCGGTGGCAGCGGGCGCGAGGACACCGGAGCCGGACCCAGGAGCCGCCGGTAGTCGAGGGCGCGCGCCTCGCCGTCGCCGCCGAGGCCGTCGAGGACGGGCGCTTCCGGGGTGCGATCGAGGGGCAGGCCCAGCCAGGTCAAGGCCGTGCCGAAGAGGCGCGCCGGATCCGCGCTCTGCCCGAGACCCAGATCGGGCTCGATGCCGGGCCCGGCCAGAGCGTAGAGCCCGGCCGCCGGCGTGCCCCCCTCGCCCGGGGACAAAGGCGCGATCGCGAGCAGGAGGGCCGCCCCGCGCACCTCGGCCAGCCGGCGCCCCTCGCCCACCAGGCGATCGAGCTCCGCGAGGGCGGCGCGCTCGAGTCCCGCCCCGGCCTCGCCGGCGAGTAGACCGTAGCTGCGGGCCGGATCGCTGCGGGTGCGAGCCACAGCCTCGAAGACCTTGAAGTGGGCGACCGTGAGCTCGGGCCTCTCGGCCTCGAGGTAGGCCGCGGCCAGGGCCCGCGTGCGGCCCAGCTCGGCCAGGGCGCGGGCGAGATCGTCGGCCGCGGCGTCCCTCGCCACGGCCGCGGCGTCGGCAGCCGCCAGGGGCAGGCCCGGCCAGGCCGAGGTGGCGGCACGGGGGCTGCCCAGCGCGGCCGCCACCCACGGCTCGGCCTCCGGGGGGAAGACCTCATCGGGCACGCTCGGCCCCTCGCCCCTCTCGATGCGCCGCTCGGAGACGAAGATCCCCGCCACCGGCTCCGCCGGCCAGCTCGCCCAGCCGCCGAAGACGCCGACCTTCTTGCCGCCTGCCGCGGCGATCCGCCACAGCGCCGGCACCCGGCGGTCGCGGCTGGCGATCGGCTCGAGCTCGCCGCGGGGCGATAGGCTGACGACGTCGAGCACGCCGTGCGACAGGGGGCTCGAACCGGTGGTGAGCGAGGCCCAGACCACGGCCGGCTCCGCCACCGCCGGCACTTCGAAGGGGCCGCTGCGCCCCGCCGCACGCAGGGCGCCGAGCTGGGGCAGGAGGCCGGCGGCCTGGGCGGCGTCGAGCTGCTCCTGGGCGAAGCCCTCGAGGGCGAAGAGGACCAGTGGCCGGCCCTCGCTCGCGCCGGCTGCGACCTGCGGGTGGATCACCCGGGGGGGAAGCGGAGATTCGGTCTCTATCGGGTGAGCGAGCAGCCAGGCGAGCCCCCCGAGGGAGGCCACCAGCACCGAGACGGGCAGCCACCAGGGGCGGCGAGGCTGGTTCCGCGGCGCTGCCGCCATCGGCTTGACCATGCGGAACTTATAGCACGCCCCCCCGGGGCTCGATGGCCTGGGCGGCGGCTCGGCTACGCCGCGGTGGCTCGCTCCAGCTCGAGCTCCTCTACCGGCGCGAGGGCGGGAACGAGCCGCATGCCCCGCTGGCGCAGCAGCCGTTGGGCCAGACGGCGCATCTCGCGCACGCCGGGATCCTCGTGGCAGTAGTGGCCGATCCCGTCGGGGATCTCGAGCGAGAAGCCGGCGGCACAGGCCGTGCGCTGGGGCAGCTCCACGGCGTAGCCCTCGGCGAGGATGCGACGCCGGGCGTCGGGGATGATCCACAGGTAGGCGTGGACCTCGGCCAGGGCGTCGAGGGTGTCCTCCGCGGCGAAGAAGCCGCTGAGGGCGGCCAGCTCGGCGCCGCCAACCTCGAAGTGCGGCGGCTGGGAGAGCTCCGCCGCGAGCCCCGCCGTGCCGTCCTCGACCGTGGCCCGCTGGTAGCGGGTGCGCACGCCGCGGTCCATGGCGGCCACCCCGATCACCGCCCACATCGGGATGGAGCCACCGACGTGGGCCTGGTTCTGCCACGTCAAGCTGAGGCGGTCCACCGGCGAGTCCTTCCCCCGCTCCCGGCGCAGGCGGTCCGCCCGCACCAGCAGGCGGTTGGCGTCCGCCAGCTCCCAGCGCGACAAGCTGAGCCGGCTCTTGGCGCACAGGAAATCGAACAGCCCACCCAGCCGGGCATGATCCTCCTCCGGGTCTCCGGCCGGGGTGCGCACCGCCTTGGCGATCCCCGCGGCCAGAAAGCCCGGATCCACACAACACCTGCCGAGCGTTGCCCAGTACTCGATCATCTTGGCCTCCCGCGTCGTGGCGGGCCCTCATCGGCACGCCAACTCTCTGGACGGCCGGAGGTGGAGAATTTGAAGGACGGCTTGGAGCTGGCAGGAAGGAATGCTGTGAGCAAGGGGGGGGCATAGGCGCTACCTTGGCCTCCCCTCTGGTTCCCAGGCTCTGCGTGGGAAGCCCAGTCCGGCGGCTCTGTGGCCTCTTCGCCGCCGGCACAGCCGCGAGGCGTTCAAACGCCTCGCTACCCATGAACGTCCCTAGCGGGACGAGGGACGAAGAGATCCCTCCGCTGCGCCTGCTGCGCAGGCTCCGGTCGGGATGACATCGGGGCCGTCTGGCAGAAGGCTCCCGTTGTCATCCCGAGCGCAGGGCCGAAGGCCCGGAGCCGAGGGATCTCCCCCGTCCCGCAGGGACGTTTGGGGGCAGCGAGTGGCTTCAGTCACTCGCCTGGGGAGGGGAACCACGCTCTGCGTGGGAAGCACGGAGACCGCTAAGTTAGCGCGTATGGGGCACCCGGCATCCCAGGCCAGAACTCCCCCCCCTCCGACCGCGTATCAACGGGCAACCCCAAGGGAGACCACCATGCCCCCCATCCCACCTCTGGCCCGTTCCCTCGTCGCGGCCGTCGTCGGCTACGCCGTGGTCGCCGTCGGTACCTCGCTGTTCTCCCCGGCCGACGGTACCGCCTGGCCCCTGGCCCCCGGGGTGGCCGCCTGGTCCGGCCTGGTGGCGTGGCTCTCCGCGTTGGCCGGTGGCCTGGTCGCCGGCTGGCTCGGCACTCCCGGCCGCTGGCCCGCCTGGTGGGGGCCGGCGGCCCTGGTGGCCCTTGAGACCACCGTGCTGGTCGCCTCCGGCAAGGGCGGCGACCAGCCGGGCTGGTTCGTGGCCCTCTCCGGCCTCTTCCTGATCGCCGGCATCGCCTGCGGCGGTGGGCTCAGGGGTTGGCTGGGGCGCCAGAACTTACGCCCGGGTCGTGCGTAGAGGCCGGCAGACGAGAAAGGAAGACTCCCCATGCCCCGACCCTCTCTCCTCCCGGCCGCGACGTTGGTTGCGGCCCTCGCCGTGCCGGTGGCCTATGGCGCGGCGCACGACTGGCCCCAGTACCGCGGCCCGGACCGTTCCGGCGTCGGCACCGCCACCGGCCTCGCCCGCAGCTGGCCGGCGACCGGCCCCACCGTGGTCTGGAAACGCCCGATCGGCGCCGGCTTTTCGAGCGTGGCCGTGGTCGACGGCCGGGTGTACGTGGGCGCCGCGGAGGGCGAGAGGGAGTTCGCCCTCTGCCTCGAAGCCACCACCGGCAAGGAGCTGTGGCGCGCCGACCTCGGCCCCCGCTTTCCGCAAGGTGACTTCGGCGACGGCCCCCGCGCCACCCCCACCGTGGCGGACGGCAAGGTCTACGCCGTCGGCGGCTTCGGCATCCTCCACGCCCTGGACGCCGGCAGCGGCAAGGAGCTGTGGAGCGTCGACCTGCCCAAGACCTACGGCGCCGATGTGCCGCGCTTCGGCTACTCCCCCTCGCCCCTGGTGGACGGCGGCCTGGTGCTCGCCGACGCCGGCGGCCCGGAGAAGTCCCTGGTCGCCCTCGACGCCGGAACCGGCGAGCTCAAGTGGTCGATCGCCGCCGGCCCCGCCGGCTACTCCTCGCCCGTCGCCGTCACCCTGGGCGGCGTCAAGCAGTACCTGATCACCCGCCTGCGCAGCGCGGAGCTGATCTCCCTCGCGCCCGACGGCAAGGAGCTGTGGCGCCACGCCGCCCCTCCGGGCATGTACACCCTGCCCATCGCCGTCCCCGGCGACCGCCTCTTCCTCTCCACCTACGACGAGTTCGGCGGCCAGCTGCTCAAGGTCACCCGCCAGGGGGACGCCTTCAAGGTCGAGGAGCTGTGGAAGAACTCCCGGATGCGCAACCAGTACAACACCTCGGTGGTGGTGGGGGAGACCCTCTACGGCTTCGACAACGCCACCCTGAAGGCCATCTCGCTGGCCACCGGCGAGCAGGTCTGGGCCTTCCGCGGTTTCGGCAAGGGCTCGTTGATCGCCGCCGACGGCATGCTGTACGTGCTCTCGGACCTGGGCGTGCTGGCCCTGGTCAAGGCGGACCCGGCGGCTTACCAGGAGATCGCCCGCGTCCAGGTGCTCGAGGGGCGGACCTGGACCTCGCCCTCGATCGCCGGCAGCCGCGTCTTCCTGCGCGATCACGACGAGATCGTCTGCGTGGAGGTGGGATCGTGAAGCGGCTGATGCTCGCCCTCGCCCTCTGCGCGGCCCCGGCCGGCGCCACCACCGTCGACGAAGTGGTGGCCCGCTACCTCGAGGCCCGCGGTGGCGCCGCTGCCTGGCAGGCCGTCCGCACCCTGGAGTGGCGCGGCACCTACACCAACTTCAGCGTGGTGCACCCGTTCAAGCTGCAATGGCAGCGGCCGGGCTCGCTGCGTTTCGAGAGTGCGTCCCTGGCCGGACCCTACGTGCACGCCACCGACGGCGAGAAGGCGTGGTGGATCGAGCCCATGATGGAGGCCAACCCGGGGGTGCCCGAGGCCCCCTTCGACGCCCTGATCCGCTACCAGGCGGCCGTCGAGCCGGAGCTCATCGGCTGGCGGGAGAAGGGGCACTCCCTGGAGCTGCTGGGACCCGGGGACATCGACGGCCAGCCCACCGTGAGGCTGAAGCTGACCCGCAAGGACGGCAGCGTCGAGACCTGGCACCTCGATCCGAGCTCCGGGCTCGAGATCGCCGTGGACTCGGTCAACTACGACATGACCTTGGGTCCCCAGGCCTGGTCGGCGCGGGCCTACTTCTCGGACTTCAAGAAGGTCGGCGGCGTGCTGCTGCCCCACCGCATCGAGAAGGAGTGGGGCCCCCGCTACACCGTGCTGGCGATCGAGGAGGCGAAGGTCAACCCGGAGCTGCCGGCTTCGGTGTTCACCATGCCGGGGAAGTGACATCCGCCCGCCGTTGCCGTAAGCTTTCGTCACTCAAGAAATAAGGAGCCAGCCATGACGAAGCTCGGCACCGGTGCTCTCCTCGTCGCTCTGCTCGGTTCAGCCTCGACGGCGGCGGCCGAGATCGGCACCATCGACGCGGTGCCGGCCGCCACCTTGCTGCTGCCCTACTTCGAGGTCAATCTCGACGACCTGAGCGGCGTGACCACTCTCTTTTCGATCAACAACGCCCGCGAGTCCGCCGCCCTCGCCCACGTCACCTTCTGGACCGACCTGGGTGTCGCCACCCTGGACTTCAACGTCTACCTGACCGGCTACGACGTGGTGACCTTCAACCTGCGCGACGTCTTCACCACCGGCGTCACGCCCATGACGGCCTCGGACGGCCAGGACCCCGCCGACACCATCAGCCCCCAGGGCCCGTTCTCGGTGGACATCAACTTCCCGAGCTGCAACGGCCAGCTGCCCCTGCCTCCCTTGCCGGCCGCCCTGATCGACCACCTCCGAGCCGCCCACACCGGCAGGGCCTCCGGCGTCTTCTCCGGCCTGTGCTCGGGGGTGAACCACGGGGATAACATCGCCCGCGGCTACCTGACCATCGACAACGTCAGCACCTGCACGCTGCTCTTCCCCTACGAACCGGGCTACTTCGTCTCCGGCGGCACCGGCGCCGCCAACAACACCAACCAGCTGTGGGGCGACTACTTCTACGTCGACGCCGCCAACAACTTCGCCCAGGGCGAGACCCTCGTTCACATCGAGGCGAGCAACGCCCTCGGCGCCGGCAACTACACCTTCTACCGGCGCTTCTCCGGCGGCGAGGACCAGCGCGAGGGCCTCGGCTCCAGCTTCGCCATGCGCTATCTCAACGGCGGGGTCTTCGACGGCGGCACCGATCTCCTGGTCTGGCGGGACCCCAAGCGCACCATCCTTCCCTTCAGTTGCGCGCTGCCCTATCCCAGCCCCTTCCCGTTGGGGGAGACGGAGATCGTGGTCTTCGACGAGCAGGAGAACGCCGACGTACCGGAGCCCTGCCCGATCTCCCCGGGCTGCGGCCCCGCCGAGGAGGCCAGTCCCGACAAGGTGGCGCAAGCGAAGATCCCCTTCGCGGCCAACCGGGTGGCGGTCAGCTCCCCGAGCTTCCTGACCAGCGCGCCGGGGCTCGGTCTGCGCGACCTGATCGCGGCCTTCAACTTCGGCTGGCTGCGCCTCAACCTCAACACCACGGTGGCAGGGAGCCAGGTACCCTTCGAGCCGATCACCCAGAACTGGGTCGCCGCGGTGATGGATGCCAACGGCCGCTTCAGCGTCGGCTTCGACGCCATCCAGCTCGACAACGTCACCTATCCTGGAGAAGCCTCGAACCAGCTGATCGTCGAGTGCGACGGCCCACCGGACCCGGTGGCCTGCGACTGAGGGTCCCGAGCCGGGTTGAGCTCGGCCCAGCATCTCCACCCTTCCCGGAGGCCCCCATGGCGCTCGCCTCGGACCTTCGTCTGGCCCTTCGCTCGCTGCGCCGGAGCCCCGCCGAGAGCTCGAGCTAGGGCGGCTCAGCGGCCGAAGCGCTTGGTGCGTCCGCGGCGGCGGGTGCCGCCCTTGTCGGCGACCGGCTGCCGGCTGGAGGGGGCTCGGTAGTCCATCATGCCCATGCGAGAGGGCGAGAGCCGGGCCTCCACCGCGGCGGACTGCTGGGCCTCGGCGATGGCGCGGATGCGTGCCTCCTCATCCTCCTCGCTCGACGGGCGGCGATCGCCGCCACGGGAGGGCCGGCTGCCGCCGTGCTCCTTCTTGCGCGGCCGCTCCGGCCGCGGAGCCTCGGTCCGGCGCTCGGGCTCGGTGCGACGCTCGGGCTCGGCTAAGGAGAGGGGCTCGGCGGTGCGACCTTCGAGGTCGAGCTCGGCGGCCTCGCGACGCGGCAAGGCGCGGGAGATCGCTCGCTCGACGGCGCGCAGCAGCGATTCGTCGGCGTCCGAGACCAGGATCGAGACGTTGAGCCGGCCGTCCATGGCGACGATGCGCTCCAGCCGATCGCGGTACTCCTCGGCGCCCGGCACGTCGAAAAGGACGAGCTGGGAGACCGGTTGGGCCTCGAGGCCCCGCGCGGCCAGATCGGTGGTGACGAGCACCCGGAAGGTCCCCGACTTGAAGGCCGCGATCGCCTCGCTGCGTTGGCGGAAGGTGCGGTCGCCGTGGATGCGCTCGCAGGGGACGCCCTGGGCCCGGAGCCATTCCGCGACCCGGTTGGCCCGGTGGCGAGTGCGGGTGAAGACCACCGCCCGGCCCTCGCCGAGCCCGCCGAGCAGGGCGAGGATCGCGGCACCCTTCTGGTCGTCGGCGGTGGGGTAGATCGCTTCAGTGCGCTCGACCGCCGGTGCGGGCGGCGCACCGACCTCGAGCACGGCCGGATGGACGAGCAGGCGCTCGGCGATCTCGCGCACTCCGGGGCCCAGGGCGGCAGCGAAGATCAGCCGCTGGGTCAGTGCCGGCAGGGCCGCCGCGAGCTCGGCCCAGGCCAGGGGAGCCAGGCGCTCGGCCTCGTCGAGGACCAGCACCTCGAGGCCGGCACGGTCGGCTTCCTCGAGTCGGTGGGCCAGCAGCTCCTCCGCAGTGGTCACCCAGGCTCCGATGGGCTTGCCGTTGCCGGGATCGAGGAGGCGGCCGACGGCGAGCCCCACCGGACCAGCGAGGGCGTTGCCGCGCTCGATCAGGGTCGCCGCCCGCTCGGGGTTGGCGGTGACCACCAGGGCGCGAGGTGCCTCGACGGGCCGGGCCAGCAGTCGCTGGACCAGGCCGATCCACAGGGCGGTGGTGCGGCCGGCTCCCTCGGGCACCCGCACCAGCAGATCTCCCCCGGCCAGGATCGGCGGCAGGATCACTCGCTGGGTGGGAGTGGGCTCGGAGAGGGAAAGCTGGGAGAGGGCCGCGGAGAGGTCAGGGTGAAGGCCGAACCAGGAAAAGCTCATACGGGCTTCGATCTGCCTCCAAGAAGGGGCTTCACGACGGCGCACGGCGCGCCGTGCGTCTCGAAGCGGGATTGTTCGTTCGTCGGAGCCGGATTCCTACCGGCGGCGAGGCCGCCGTGCGCGCCCGACGGGGGGCACGCGACTCGTCAAGGATGGCTGGCGGGGAGCGGCGACGCTCGAGACCTGCAAGCCGCCGGTAGATTGCCACAGTTGCGGCAATCCTGACAAGCCGGGTGCGGCGACCCTGGGAGGAAACAAAGCGCGCGCTGCAACGCCCACAACCCCAGAGAGAGAGGTATTCGATGCGTGCCAGGTGTTTCCTCCTCAGCCTCGCCCTGCTTGGTTCCAGCCTGCCGGCCCAGGCCGACGTCGTCACCGACTGGAACAACCTGCTGCTCGAGTCGATCCGAGCCGAGCGCACCAACCCGCCGCGGGCGAGTCGCCAGATGGCGATTCTCCACACCTCGATCTACGACGCCGTCAACGGCATCGTGGGCGGCTTCCAGCCCTATGCCGTGGCCCCCGCAGCCGCTCCCGGCTCCTCGCCGGCGGCGGCTGCGGCCGCCGCCGGGCACGCTGCCCTGGTCGCCCTCTACCCGGCTCGAGCTGCGACCTTCGACGCTGCGTACGCCGCCATGGTCGCCGGCATCCCGGACGGGACCGCCAAGATCGACGGCATCGCCTGGGGCGAGACCGTGGCGCAAGCCATCCTCGACCTGCGCTCTGACGACGGCTCGGCCGAGCCTCTCCAGTTCGAGAGCCCGAGCGGGGCCGGCTGGTGGATCCCCACCCCGCCCGGCTACGCGGCGCCGCTGCTGCCCCAGTGGCCCTTCGTGACCCCCTGGGCCATGGCGCGCGGAGACCAGCTCCGCCAGAGCGCCCCGCCGGAGACCCACACCGACGAGTACACCGGTGCTTTCCGCGAGGTCTTCCGCTTGGGCCGCAACACCAGCCCCTTGCGCACCGCCGAGCAGACCCAGATCGCCTTTTTCTGGGACGACGGCGCCGGCACCCAGACTCCCCCGGGGCATTGGATGGAGATCACCCAGCAGATCGCGGCGGCCCGTGGCCACACCCTGGCGCAGAACGCCCGGCTCTTCGCCCTGCTGGGCATCACCGTCGCCGACGCCGCCATCGTCGCCTGGGACGTCAAGTACGCCTACGGCCACTGGCGGCCGGTGACCGCGATCCGCGCCGCCGACACCGACGGCAACCCCGAGACCCACTCCGATCCGTCGTGGTCGAGCCTGATCACCACTCCCCCCTTCCCGGCTTACACCTCGGGCCACTCCACCTTCAGCGGCTCGAGCGCTCGACTCCTGAGCCTCTTCTTCGGCACCGACACCATCGCCTTCTCGGCCTCCGCCGATCGACTTCCGGGTGTGGTTCGCAACTTTTCCTCGCTGTCGCAGGCCGCCGAGGAGGCGGGCCAGAGCCGCATCTACGGCGGCATCCACTGGCAGTACGACAACACCGCCGGGCTGGAGAGCGGCCGCCGCCTGGCGGAACTGGTCTTCTTCCACCATCTCCTGCCCATAGACGGGTTCCAAACCGCAGAACTTTCTGCTACCCTCAAACAGCGCTCAAAGCGCTACCCCCGCGACGAACGTGGAACAGCGACGGTCCTCCCTGGATGCGGGCAGGGCTCTCGCCCCTATGAGAAAGGAGCCTTTCATGAGTCGATTCGTCTCCCGTCTCGGAGCCCTTTGCGTCTTCGCCTCGCTCGCGAGCCTCGCCCTGGCGACCCCGGTCCTCGCGCAGGCCGAGGCCCGCGAGGTCGATGTCGCCTTCGGCGCCAGCAGCGTCGAATGGTCGTCGGTCGGGCCGGCCGACCGCCTGGTCCTGACCGTCTCGCAGCCCGACGGGCTGGTCGTGCGCGAGGAGTTCCGCGGCGACCGCGCCTCCTTCGACCTCTTTGACAAGAACGGCGCCCGTCGAGTCGACGGCGCCTACCAGTGGCAGGTCGAGATCGTGCCGCGGGTTGCTCGCGACGTCCAGGACCAGATCATCGCCGCCCGCCGCGCCAATGAAGAGCAGGCCGTCAACGAGCTGATCCGCCGCGGCACGCTGAGCCGTGGCGCCATCGCCTCCGGCACCTTCCAGGTGGCCGGCGGCGCCATCGTCGCGCCCGGCGGCGCCCAGGAGCCCCGCCCCGCCGGCCGGCCGGCTGCCGGCTCCTCCGGCCCGACCCTCGCCACCAAGGACCAGGTGATCCCGGACGACCTGATCGTCCAGGGCTCGATCTGCGCCGGCTTCGACTGCGTCAACGGGGAGAGCTTCGGCTTCGACACCATCCGCCTGAAAGAGAACAACCTGCGGATCAAGTTCGAGGACACCTCGGTCGGCACCTTCCCGACCAACGACTGGCAACTGACGGCCAACGACTCGGCCTCGGGGGGCGCCAGCAAGTTCTCGATCGAGGACATCACCGGCGCCCGCGTGCCCTTCACGGTCACGGCCGGCGCCTCCACCAACTCGATCTTCGTCGACTCGACCGGCCGCGTCGGCTTCCGCACCTCGACGCCGGTGCTCGACCTGCACGTCAACACCAGCAACACCCCGGCCCTGCGCCTCGAGCAGAACAACTCCGGCGGCTTCACGGCCCAGACCTGGGACATCGCCGGCAACGAGGCCAACTTCTTCGTCCGGGACGTGACCGGCGGCTCCCGCCTGTCCTTCCGCATCCGCCCGGGCGCGCCCACCAGCTCGATCGACATCGCCAGCGACGGCCAGGTCGGCATCGGCACCGCTTCCCCGGAAGAGCAGCTCGACGTCCGCGGCGGCGGCATCTCCAACGTCCAGGTCACGACCTTCGGCGCCGGCGTCGACGATCGCGCTGACCTGATCATCCGTCGCGCCCGCGGCACCAGCTCGGTGCCCACGGCGATCCAGAACAACGACCGGCTGGGCGGCTTCCAGGCCCGCGGCCACGACGGCACGGCCTTCTCCGACGCCGCAGCCTTCTTCGACGTGCGCGCCGAGCAGACCTGGACCAGCACCGCCCACGGCACTCGCCTGACCTTCGCCACCACGCCCAACAACACCGTCGCCGCGACCACCAAGATGGTGATCGAGAACAACGGCGAGGTGGGCATCGGCACCACCAACCCCACCGAGCTGCTCCACGTCAACGGCGGCGACATCCTGGTCTCGGGCGGCGGCTTCTTCGACGACGGCGTGCCGGTGTCCGACTACGTCTTCGAGCCGGACTACCGCCTGATGCCGCTCGACGAGCTGGAGGCGTTCATCCAGGAGCGCAAGCACCTGCCCAACGTGCCTTCCAAGGACGACGCCAAGGCGGCCGGCGGCGTCAACATCGGCCTGTACTCCATGCGCATCCTGGAGAAGGTCGAGGAGCTGGCGCTCTACACCATCGACCAGCACAAGCAGATCACCGACCTCAAGGAGCGCATCGCCCAGCTCGAGGCTGCCTTGCAGGCCCAGACCGCCAAGCCCTGAGCCCCCGCCACACCCCGGGAGGTCGGCACCCGTTCGGCCTCCCGGTTTCCTCTCCCCCGCCTCTCGCTACAACACTGTCCCCTTCTCGACACTCCTTGCGTAACTATTGGGAGTAAGTTGCACCCAAGCCCAAGGTGTCTTTCCTCAAAGGAGCCTGATGATGAGAAAGCTCGTCTCCCCCCTCGGGATCACCGCCCTGCTCGTGCTGGCGGCCGGTCTCTCCCTCAGCACGCCCGCCGTCGCCCAGGGCGAGGGCCCGACCGTCGACGTCGCCTTCGGTGTCAACGGCATCGACTGGGTGGCCGGCAGCGGCGCCGAGCGGCTGATCCTGACCGTCTCCCAGCCCAACGGGCAGGTCATCCGCGAGGAGCTCCGCGGCGACCGCGCCGCCTTCGACCTGTACGACAAGAACGGCGTCCGCCGGCCGGACGGCGTCTACAAGTGGCAGATCCAGGTCGTACCGAGAGTCTCCCGCGAGATCCAGGAGCGCGTGGCGGCGGCCCGCGGCGCCGGTGACGAGGGCGCCCTCGCCGAGCTCGAGCAGCGCGGCGCCCTGCCGCGGGGCACGGTCGCCCACGGCAGCTTCCAGGTGGTGGGCGGCGCGATCGTGGCGCCCGGCAGCGTCGAGCCCCCGACCGGCCCCGGCCGGCAGACCGGCGGCTCCGGCGCCCCCACCCTCTCCACCAAGGACCAGGTGATCCCCGACGACCTGATCGTCCAGAGCTCGCTCTGTGTCGGCTTCGATTGCGTCAACGGCGAGAGCTTCGGCTTCGACACCATCCGCCTCAAGGAGAACAACCTCCGCATCCACTTCGACGACACCTCGACCACCGCCGGCTTCGCCAACCGCGACTGGCGGATCATCGCCAACGACGACGGCAGCGGCGGCGCCAACAAGTTCTCGATCGAGGACTCGACCGGCGGCCTGGTGCCCTTCACCATCGAAGCGGCCTCGCCCAACAACTCCGTCTACGTCGACTCGACCGGCCGCGTGGGCTTCCGCACCTCGACTCCGGTGCTCGACCTCCACGTCTCCACCACCAACACCCCCGCACTCCGTCTGGAGCAGACCAGCGCCGGCGGCTTCACCGCCCAGACCTGGGACATCGCCGGCAACGAGGCCAACTTCTTCGTCCGCGACGTAACGAGCGGCTCGCGCCTGCCCTTCCGCATCCGCCCGGGCGCACCCAGCAGCTCGATCGACATCGCGGCCGACGGTCAGATTGGCATCGGCACGGCCTCCCCGGACGAGCAGCTCGACGTGCGGGGCGGCGGCATCTCGAACATCCAGCTCACCACCTTCGCCGCCAACCTGGACGACCGCGCCGACCTGATCGTCCGGAAGGCCCGGGGTTCCTCCGCCGTGCCCACGGCGATCCTCAACAACGACCGGATCGGCGGCTTCCAGGCCCGCGCCCACGACGGTACGACCTTCTCCGACGCTGCCGCCTTCTTCGACGTGCGGGCCGAGCAGAACTGGAGCGGTACCGCCCACGGCACCCGCCTCACCTTCGCCACCACCGCCAACAACACCACCACTGCGACCACCCGCATGGTGATCGAGAACAACGGCGAGGTGGGCATCGGCACCACCAGCCCCAGCGCTCTGTTGCACGTCAGCGGCGGCAACATCCAGGTCACCGGCGGCTCCTTCGTCGACGACGGCATCACCTTGAACGTGCCGGACTACGTCTTCGAGCCGGGCTACGAGCTGCGGCCGATCACCGAGCTCGCCGACTTCGTGGCCGCCAACAAGCACCTGCCCAACGTGCCCTCGCGCGCCGACGTCAGGGCCAAGGGCCTGAACCTGTCGCAGTTCAATATGAACCTGCTCGAGAAGGTCGAGGAGCTTACCCTCTACACCATCGACCAGCACGAGCAGATCGCGGCCCTCAAGGCCGAGAAGGAAGAGCTGGCCAAGCGCCTCGCGGCCCTCGAAGCGGCCGTGCTGGGCAAGCAGTGAGGTAGGGGTAACGCCGTAGGGGCGCGGTCACCGCGCCCCTACAGCCGTTCGCTCGCACGCCACCACCCGATACGACGTCGCCGGCGCGAGGCCGCGCCAGGTCTCGATGCCGCCGCCCGGCCAGTGCATCTCGACGTCGACCGGCCCCTTCTCCTCGCCCAAACCCACCGTCAGCACCGGCTCGCTCGCCGACAGGTAGGAGCGCCCGCCCGGCAGGTCGCGCTCGAAGGACCGCCGGGCAGTGCCGACCCGCACCCAGGCGCCGTAGGGCGTGCCGCCCCTCGAGCTGCCCACCAGCTCGAGGCGCAGCCAGCCATGGCCCGTGGACCCCTCGTTGGCGAGGATCACGGCCGGCCCGTGGTTTTGAGTCAGCACCAAGTCGGGGTCGCCGTCGCGGTCGAGGTCCCCTGTGGCCAGGCCCCGCCCGACGTAGGCCGCCGCCAGCGCCGAGCCCGCCGGCGCCTCGGCCAGGGCGAAATGCCCCGGTTCCTCGTTGGCGAAGAGCTGGACGGGCTGGGCGTGGGTCTGACCCCGGCGAATCTGGGCGATCTCGGGCTCGATGTGGCCGTTGGCGAAGGCGAGGTCGAGGTCGCCGTCCCCCTCGGCGTCGAAGAGCAGGGAGCCGAAGGCCAGGGTCATCAGCGTCGGCACCCCGAGGCCGGCCTGGGCGGCCTCGTCGGCGAAGAGGGGCACGGCCGACCCGGAGGAGGCCGGACGCGAGCGGAAGAAGGCCGACATCTCCTGCGCGAAGTTGCCCACCACCAGGTCGAGGCGCCCATCGCCGTCGGCGTCCCCGGCGTCGATGCCCATACCCCCCCTCGTGGCCCCCGAGTCGGACAGGGCCATGCCGGCCTCCATCCCCACCTCGCGGAAGCTGCCCCCCTGGTTGAGGAACAGGAAGTTGCGCACCGTATCGTTGGCGACCGCGAGATCGAGACGGTCGTCGCGATCGAAGTCCGCGGCGACCACCCCCAGCGCCTTGCCCGGCACACCCGCGATGCCGGACGAGCGCCCCGCCTCGACCAGCCGCCGCTCCCCGCGGTTGCGGAACAGCCGGCTCGGCACAGGGGGATAGACCTCGGGAGTGCAGTATGCCTGGCGCACGCCGTCCGGCCGGCAGGCCACGTCGGTGGCCGGGCTCCAGGCGACGTAGCGGCCGAGGAAGAGGTCGAGGCGGCCGTCGGCGTCGGCATCGAAGAGGGCGACGCTCGAGCCGAAGCCGCCATCGACGAAGCCCCACGCTCGGGCCCGCTCGGCGAGGCCGCCGGCGCCGTCGTTCTCGAACAGGAGCTGGCGGCCGACGCCGGAGACCACGAGGTCGAGGTCGCCGTCGTCATCGAGGTCCCCCACCGCCGTGCCCATGCCGTAGAAACCGGCCTCCACCCCCGGCCTCAGGCGGGCGGTCGCGTCCTCGAAGCGGCCCTCGCCGCGGTTGCGCAGCAGGGTACCGGCCGGGGCGCTGCCGGTGCCGTCGGGAGAACCTCCCTGGACGAAGTAGAGATCGGGCCAGCCGTCTCCGTCCCAGTCGAAGACGGCGACGCCGGCGCCGAGGGTCTCCGGCAGGAGGCGGCGCCCCCGGCCACCGTGGTCGTGGCGGAAGGTCACCCCACTCGCCCCGGTGCGATCGACGAAGCGGCTGGCCAGTGGCAGCGGCGCGGCGGCGGGGGCCGGGGGCGCAGCGGCAGGCTCACCGCAGGCCGCGAGCACACCGGCGGCGAGCAGGCCCCACTTCGCCTTCATGCCCGGTTCTCTCCCCGCGCCTTCATCAGGCCGTGCTTTTTGAGGAAGTAGGCGAGATTGCGCTCGTCGATGCCCAGGAGACGCGCAGCCTCGCGCTTGACGCCGCCCGATCGGTTGAGCGCTTCCTGCAGCAGCCGCTGCTCGACCAGGGAGAGATTGGCCCTCAGGGTCAGGTCCTCCGGCAGGGGGGCCGCGGCGATGACTCGCTCCGAGAGTGGCCGGCGCAGGGCCAGCGGCAGGCTCTCCGGGGTCAGGACTTCCGAGCGCTCCAACAGGATGCCCCTCTCGACGACGTTCTTGAGCTCGCGGACGTTACCTGGCCAGGCGTAGGCGATCAACCACTCGACGGTGGCGGGGGCGATGCCGGTGACCGGCTTGCGCAGCTTGCGGGAGAGCTCTTCTAAAAAGGCGGCGGCGAGCACCGGCACGTCCTCCGGCCGCTCGCGCAGGGGTGGGATGGTGATGGTCAGGACGTTGACCCGGTAGAACAGGTCGCGGCGGAAACGGCCCGACTCGACCTCGTGCTCGAGGTCCGCGTTGCTGGCACAGATCAGCCGGACGTCCACGGTGGTCGGATGGCTGTCGCCCACACGCTCGAAGGTGCCGTCTTGGAGCACCCGCAGGACTTTTGCCTGGGCCACCGCGGGCAGGGAGTTGATCTCGTCGAGGAAAAGGGTGCCGCGGTGAGCGATGCGGAAGCGACCGTCCCGGTCCTCGATGGCGCCGGTGAAGGCACCGCGCCGGTGGCCGAAGAACTCGCTCTCGAACAGCTCGGCCGGGATGGCGCCGCAGTTCACCGAGACGAAGGCGCCGCGACTGCGCGCGCTGCGGGAGTGGAGGTAGCGGGCCACCACCTCCTTGCCGGTGCCGGACTCGCCGAGGATCAACACCGGGGTGTCCACCGGGGCCGCGATCTCGGCCAATTCGAGCACCTGGCGCCAGGCCGCCGAGACGCCCAGGGGACGCTCGGAGTCGTCCGGTGTGCCGGCCGCCTTGCGCAGATAAGCCAGCTCCCGCTGGGCGCTCGAGCCCTCGAGGGCGCGGGTGAGCACCAGCACCAGCTCCTCGGGATCGGCGGGCTTGAGCAGATAGTCCCAGGCGCCAGCTTTCATACATTCCACGGCCGAGGTCACGGTACCGTGGCCGGTGAGCACCACCACCGGCAGGTTCGGCTCCCGGGCCGCGACCTGGCGCAGCAGGTCGTGGCCATCCTCGCCCACCAGACGCAGATCGGAGAGCACCACGTCCACGCCCGACAGCATGCCGGCCTCGAGCACCTCGCGGCTGCCCGAGGCGGTACGCACCCGAAAATCCCGACGCTTGAGCACCGCCGCCAGGGAGTCCCGGACGTAGGGCTCGTCGTCGACGATCAGCACAGTTCCCTTCATGGTCTCTCTCTCTCGTTGACAGCGAGCTCCCCGTTGCGGGGTAGCTCGAGCTCGAACCAGGCGCCGCCTTCGGGACGGTTGCCGGCGAGCAGCCGGCCGCGATGGTCCTCGACGATCGAGCGCGAGATCGCGAGGCCGAGGCCGGTGGATCCCCTCCCGGAGTAGAAGGGCTCGAAGATGTGCTGCAAATCCTCCTGCGACAAGCCCGGCCCCCGATCGGCGACTCTCAGCCGTGCCGAGCCCGCATCGGATTCGAGCCGGATCTCGACCTCGCCGCCCCCGGGCTGGGCCTGGGCGGCGTTGAGCAGCAAGTTCAGCAGAACCTGGCCGATTCCGGTGGGATCTCCTTCGACCACACAGGGGCCCTGCGGCAAGGTGAGGCGCAACCTCACCCCCTCGAGGGCCGGGTCCTGCTCGGCCAGCGTCGCCATGCTGGTCACCACTCCGGCGAGATCCACCGCTTCCCGGGCACCTCGGCCGGGAGCGGCGAGATTGAGCACCTGGCGGGTGATGCGGGCGATGCGATCGAGCCCCTCGCGAACCCGCGAGGCGAGGTCGGCAGCATCTGCGGTGCGAGGGTCGGTACCGAGATCCTCCTCGAGCAGGCGCAGGTAGTTGGCCATCCCCTCCAGGGGGTTGTTGATCTCGTGGGCGATGCCCGCCGCCATCCGCCCCACGCTCGCCAGGCGCTCGTTGTGCGCGTAGCGTCGCTCGAGCTCACGCAGCTGCCGCTGGTAGGCGTTCTCCGCCTCGAGCTCGCCGGCACGCCGGGCCTGGCGCAGGGCGACCAACCCGAGGGCGACGGTGAGCAGGGCCACCGCCGCGGCGACGAAGGTGGTGGTGGCGAGGCGCCCGGTGAGGGCCTCGACCGAGCCGACCAGCCGGCGGCCTTCCTCGCGACGGGCCAGGGTCCAGGCGATCGGCGGCTCCCAGCCGGGAGAGACGACCCCGGTGGTGACCACCACCTCCTCGCCTTCGACCCTCGATCCGGTGGTGCCCGGAGCGACGGTCGGGGCCACGGGCGTCAGCCGCAGCCGATCCTCGAAACCCGGCACCGCGCCTTGCAGGACCTCGTGGGGATCGAGCACGACCTCGACCCGGCCCCCTCCAGGCTCCGAGCCGAGGGCCCAGCCGGTACGCCAGCCCGCCGCCTCGGCTCGGCTCGGCAGCAGGGCCGGCGCTCCCTCCCGCCGTCCCGCGACCAGCAGCAGGTTGCCGGCGCCGTCGAGCACCGCGAGCTCCATCACTGCTGCATGGGAGGTGAGGAAGAGGATCGCCGATCCCTCGAGGTCGAGCCGGCCCCAGCGGCGCGCCACCGGGTCAGTCTCGGCGAAGATCGCGGTCGAGCGCGCGAGGGGAGACGCCTGGGCGAGGAAGATCAAGTCTCCCCGCAAGCCGGCGAGTGCCGCCTCCAGGGCTCGGCCATGGGCCCGGGTCTGCCAGGCGAGATCCTCGAGGGCGAGCCGCTCGGCGACCTTGCGGCCGTCGTAGACGCTCCAGATCCCGGCGGCATTGGCTGTAACCAGGAGAGCCAGCAGCAGGAGGGTCAGCCGCCCACCGGCGGTGGTGGGGATGGGTGGGCGCCGTTCATGCCGAGACTCGAGCTTCAGGGCGACCTCCGAGGCGCAGGGTGAGCCAGATCTGGACGCAATGATCTTGCCATCCCGCAGGCCCCGTTCCTGGCTCCATCAAAGACCGCCCGTCGCATCGATCATAGAATCAATGATAAGAGTCCGCTCAAGCGACGATCGGAAGGCGGGAGCCCGTAATCTCTGCCTGATAGAGGTTCTCCCGCTCGAGCGCGTTCATCTGGCACATCGGCACCGCCTGCCACTCGCCGTCACGCTCCACGGCGCCACGGAACGAGCAGGCCGCCAGTCGCTCGGTGACCTCCTGGCCGCCCTGCCGCACCTGGGCGGAGCTCATGAAGTTGTGGAGGACGACGTTGAAGCCCCCCACCTCCCGCGCGGCGACGCGCCGGAGCAGCTCGGGCAAGGACAGGCGCTCCTGCTCGAGACGCAGCATCAGGTAGCGCCAGAGGCTCCGCAACACCTCGGGGTGGCGCGCAATCACACCCGCCTTGCGCAAGAGGGAGTCGGAGAAGCTCTCACCGCGGGCACCGATGCCGCCGAAGCGCTCCAGGATCCCGCTCCAGAAGGCCCGGCTGTCGGGGTCGGAGGGGATCAGGTCGATCACTCGCCCTTCCGGGAAGAGAACCAGCAAGCTGGTCATGTTGCTGCACTCGGGGTGGCCGAACCAGAGGTTGTCGCGCGCCATGTCGGCGCCCACACCGGCGCAGATCTCGCCCCAGACCGCCTCGGCGGTGACCGGCCGGGCCGAGAAGCGGGTGCGCCCCACGTCCGCCTCGGTCTGGAAGGAGATCAGCCGGAAGGCGTCGAGGTGCCGGCGATCCGCGCGCAGCCAGTGCAAGATCTCGCCGATCGAGCCCAGATTCGCTTCGGTGACGGTCACCGTGTGGGCGGCGAAGAAGTCGATCCCGGTGTCCCGGCGCACCGACAGGAGCAAATCGACGAAGGCCTCGCGCAGGGGGTGCAGGTCGGCCTCGCGGCGCAGCTTGGCGATGGGGTAGCCGGCTCGCCCGGCCATGGTGATGTCGATGTGGAGGGCGAGCTTGCGCAGCCCCCCTTCGCGTACCAGGCGGGCCAGGAAGGCCGGGTTCTCGAGCAGCAGCTGGCCGTGGGTCATCAGCATGGGCACCACGCCGGCGTCGTTGGCATAGCGCACCACGGCGACCAGCTCCTCCGGGCGACCGGCCCGGAAGTAGGCGTCCACCACGTCCCCACCGGTGATCTGCAGCCCCTTGCCCGGCCCCAGCAGGCGGCGGTTGGCGTCGATCTGCACCTTCATCTGCTCGAAGCTGGGCAGAGGCACCTGGTTGGCGTTCTTCGGCAGGTAGCAGTGGGTGCAGCCGAAGGAACAGAACGCCGGCCCCATGGTGTAGCCACAGTGCACGTGGTGCCGCCCCACTACCTGCCAGGGGGTGCGCAGATGCTCGGGCAGCTCGTTCCAGCGCGCGGCGAGCAGGCCCCGCATCTCCGCCGGGATCGGTTCCTCGAGGATCGACAGCCAGTCACGCATCGCACACGGCCCCCAGGTCTTCGTCTTGCTGTACGAGGCTCCTGGCCGCTCGGATGAGGGTCTCACGCGGTCCACGCCTTGCATTCGAGATCCCCGACTCATCCGGGCCGGCCCGACGCACGTACCAGGTGAGCGAAGGAGAACCCGGCATGCCCACCACCCCCCAAAGCTTGATCCTGTGCTCGATGTTGACCCTCACCCTCACCCTGACCACCGCCGCTGGGGGGGCCGAGAAGTTCTCCCACTCGGATTGGACGGATGTTCTGGCGAAGTATGTCGATTCGGCGGGCCGCGTCAACTACGCCGGTCTCGCCCGCGACCGCGCCGCCTTGGACCGCTACGTCGCCGCCATCGAGAAGACCAGCCCGAAGTCGAGCCCCGAGCTCTTCCCCACCCGTGAGGAAGCCCTCGCCTACTACCTGAACGCCTACAACGCCATGGTGGTCAAAGGCGTGCTCGCCCGGCTGCCCGGCGTCGACACCGTCTGGACCCCCTTCGGCACCGGCTACAGCTTCTTCGTCGGCATGACGATCAAGATCGGCGGCCAGGAGACCAACCTCAAGAAGCTCGAGGACGACGTGGTACGCGCCGAGTTCCAGGATCCACGCATCCACGCCGCTTTGAACTGCGCCTCGATCGGCTGCCCCCGGCTGCCCCAGAAGGCCTTCGAGCCCGCCACCCTCGACGCCGAGCTCGACGCCGAGATGCGCGAGTTCGTGGGCGAGGCCCGCAACTGCTCCGTGGACACCGCCCGGCGGCAGGTCAAGCTGTCGAAGATCTTCGACTGGTTCGCCGACGACTTCCTCGCGCACGAGCGCCGGCTGGGCAACGCCAGCCCCAACGTCCTCGACTACGTCAACCGCTACCGCGCCCCCGGCCAGCTGGTTCCCCGGGACTTCGCGGTCTCCTTCTTCGACTACGACAAGGGCCTCAACAAACAGTAGCCCGGCGCCCCACGCCCCACCTCGGAACCCGCAGACAGTAGTCCTGGTAGGCCGGGCCGAAACGTGCGGCGAGGCTGCGTTCCTCGAAGCGCACGCCAACGAGGACGTAGGCCGTCATGGCGACGGCGAAGAGCAGGTGGCCGGCGGTCATCCGTGGCGTGGCCCACACGCCGAGCAGGAAGCCCAGGTACATCGGGTTGCGCAGCCGGGCGTAGAGCCCGCGAGTCACCAGCGTGGGCTCCGGCAGGGGCCGACCCCGCGCCCAGGCCACGGCAGGCGCCAGGCCGAAGAGCTGGAGGTGGCCGAGGGTCCAGGAGGCCACGAAGGACAGGACCCAGCCGATGAGGAAGAGCCCCCAGGCGACGGCCTCCGAGACCGAGCCCGGCGCGAACTCCCAAACCGGCGCCGGCAACGGCCGCCACTGCCACATCACGAAGATCAGCGAGAGGCTCGCGATCAGGCCGTAGACGGCGCGCTCGGCCCAGGCCGGGAGGCGTCCCAGCACCAGGCGCTTCGCCGGCCCGCGAGCGAGCAGGCTGTGGGGCAGGGCGAAGGCCGCCAGCAAGCCGAGATCCCAAGCGGCATCGAGCCAGGAAGAGCCCCCGCCCTCGCCGTCGATCGTGGTGCCCACCACGCGATTGGCCAGGAAGCCGATGAGGTAGAGGATGGTGCGCACGGCCAGGAAGTAGCTCGCCCAGCCGAAGGCCAGGCCCAGGGCCCGAAGGGCCAGGGGCGGCTGCCCTTCGCTGTGCGAAGATGACTCCATGCGATCGATCGTACCCTGGCGTCGCCCCCTGGCCCTGCTGACCGCGATCGTGCTCCTCGGCGGTTGCGTCACCACTCGCACCACCAGCCGAACCCCCAGCGCCGAACGGGACAAGGGCGGCATCCAGGTCACCGTCTACGAGGACGACGACACCCGCCGCGAAGGCCGCGTGGGCCCCCGCTTCGTGGCCGGGGAGCTGGAGCGCCGGGCCGGCAAGGGCTGGGAGCCCGTGTTCAAGGCCCTGTCGCCCCGCTGGACGGTGGTCTCCCTGCCGCCGGGCAAGTACCGGGTGCGCTTCACCGCCCAGCTGGACGAGTCCGGCCACGCCGTGCGCCTGGACGATCCCGGCAAGGTGGTGCGGGTCAAGAAGGGCAAGGTCACCGAGGTCGAGACCGTGCTCGCGCACGTGCCGACGGGCTTGATCGTGGCCGGCGTGATCACGGCCGTGGTGGCCGCCGTGCTGCTCCACGAGTGGCTGGACGACCACGACCTGCCCCTGCCCCCCCTGCCGCCCCTGGACCACGTGGCCGAAGCGGTGTTCCAGATCACCCTCGACGCCACCTACCTGGCGAGCGAGGTGCGCAGCGCCCCGGCTCTGCCGCCCCTGATGACCTCGCACTTCCCGGAAAATGATGCGCTGGTGGCGGCGAAGCGGGTGCGCGTGGTCTTCGCCTCCTCCGAGCCCTTGAACCCGGGCGACGTCGAAGCCCAGGGCATCACCGTGCTGGCCGAAGGCGCCGGCCTGCTCGCCGGGACGACGAGCTACGATCCGGAGCACTGGTGGCTGGTCTGGGAGCCCGCAGGGAACCTGCCCCGCGGCGACCTGCTCCACGTCACCCTAGCCGCCGACGCCGCCGAAGACCTCGCCGGCAACGAGCTACCAGCGCCGATCTCCTTCCAGTTCCGCACGGCGCCGTAACCACCGCGAGGGGTTAAAACCCCACGCACCCTAAACACGTCCCTGCCGGGACGGCGGAAACCGCCCCCGATGTCATCCCGACCGGAGGGCCGAAGGCCCGGAGCGGAGGGATCTCCCCTTCCGGTCCCCTCTTCCCCGGCACTTCCTCAGCTCGGTCCTCCGCCCCTTCCACTCAGGCAGCGCCTCTCCTGCGGGCAGGAGCCGGCGCCCCGCGCAGCAGTCCCGCCGCGCTCAGGTCTTCGTCCACGTCGGGCCAATGGATCCCGAACCCGCCACCGGCGAGGCGCCAATTCGCCCGCTGTGCCGGGGTGGCGTGCAGGAGCCGCGGGTACCAGACCAGGGGCACGGTGATGGTTCGGCCATCCGCCAAGTCGGCGCTCACGCTGTGCTCGTCGACCCGAACGTCGAGGATCCGCTCGCCTGTCTCAACTTCCAAGGTGCTCATTCCACGCCTCCAAGAGCATCGGTTGATGCTGCTCGATCAAGTCCTGGATCCGCGTCAGCTCGTGGGCCGCGAAGCCGAGGCTGCGAGCCAACCCGACCGGGCTGAGCCAGAACTTCGCCGTTCGCTCGTCCCGATCGACGTGGACGTGGGGCGGCTCGTTGGGCTCGTGGCTGTAGAAATACACACGATAAGGCCCGGTCCTGAGGACGGTCGGCATCGGTCAATCCTACCGGAGTGGCCCATGCGATCGGGAGCTGGCCGTGCGGATCTCCTTCCCGTTCAGCGCCGCCCCCGCCGTCATCCCGACCGGAGGGCCGAAGGCCCGAAGCGGAGGGATCTCCCCTCCGGGCGGCCCCTTTGGAGTGCGGCGACGTGTCGCCGCTTTGCAGGCGCTTGAAAGC
>DASUEU010000059.1:0-37507 GCA_036274895.1 Thermoanaerobaculia bacterium
CGACTCCCGGCCCACCTCCGCGACCCCCAACAGGTCCCGGAACACCCCCGCCACCCATTCCTCCAGGCCCGGACGCGGCGCCTCCCCCTCCCCGCCCCGGACCTCCTCGGGCTCCGGCAAGGCCCGGCGGTCCAGCTTGCCATTGGGGGTCAGGGGTAGCCGGGGCAGGAAGATGACCGCGGACGGCACCAGGTAGCGGGGCAGGCGCTGCGCCAGCTCCTCGCCCAGCGCCGCGGCCGAGGGCTCGCTGCCCGGCTCGGGCACCACGTAGGCCACCAGGCGCCGATCAGCCCCCATGGCCCCGGCTCCCGAGCCGCTGCTCTCGCGCACCAGCACCGCCGCCCCGGCCACTCCCGGCAGCGCCGCCAGGGCGGCCTCCACTTCTCCCACCTCGATACGGTGGCCGCGGATCTTGACCTGGCCGTCGCGGCGCCCCAGGTACTCGACGGCGCCGTCCGGCCGCCAGCGCGCCCGGTCGCCGGTGCGGTAGACCCGCGCCCCCGCCGGCCCCGCGGGAGAGGGCAGGAAGCGCTCCGCGGTCAGCCCCGGCCGCCGCCAGTAGCCGCGGGCCAAGCCCGGCCCGCCCAGGAAGAGCTCCCCCTCGATCCCGATGCCCGCCGGCCGCAGCTCGTCGTCGAGGATCGCGGCCGTGGTGCTGGCGATCGGCCGGCCGATGGGAACCGGCCCCCTCTCACCGGCCCGGACCTCGTGCCAGGTGGCGAAGGTGGTGCACTCGGTGGGGCCATAGGCGTTGAGCAGGCGGCGGGGCCGCCAGGGGGCCACAGCCGCTTCGGCCACCAGGCGAGGGTCGCAGGCCTCGCCGCCGAAGCAGAGGGTCGAGAGCCCGGCGAGAGCCTCCGGCGCTTCCTGGCACTGGCGGTGGAAGAGCTGGGTGGTGAGGAAGGCCTCGCGCACGGCGTGGCGGGCCAGCGCCTGCCCCAGCTCCACGGGGTCGAGGACCGCCTCGGGCTCGATCACCACCAGGGTGCCGCCGTTGGCGAGAGCCCCCCAGAGCTCGAAGGTGTAGGCGTCGAAGGCGGCGTTCGAGACCTGGCCGATGCGCACGCCGGGAGAGAAGGTCAGGTAGTCCGCATTGCGGATCAGGCGAACCACGCCTTCCTGGAGCACCGCCACGCCCTTGGGCTGGCCGGTCGAGCCGGAGGTGTAGATCAGGTACGCCAGGTGGCCGCCGGCCCCGGCGATCGGCGGCACGGCCGGGGCGCCCTCGCCCAGCGCCGCCAGCTCGGAAGGCGTGACCCGCCGCGGCCCCGGCAGCTGCACCAGGTCACCCCCCGCCACCAGCAAGGCGGCGCCCGAGTCCTCGAGCAGGAAGGCCAGGCGCTCCGGCGGATGGCCGCGGTCCAGGGGTAGGTAGAAGCCGCCGGCCAGGGTGACGGCGAGGAGGTTCTCGGCCAGGGCCGGCGAGCGCTCGAGGCAGACCGCCACTGCCACTTCCGGCCCGACCCCCAGGGCCGCCAGGCCGGCCGCCCGCCTCCCGGCCCGCCGGGCCAGCTCACCGTAGCTCAGCAGCTCGCCGTCGCTCTCGATCGCCACCGCCTCGGGCGCCCGTGCCGCCTGGGCCTGGAAGAGCTCGGCCAGACCCGGCCCTCCCGGAGCCTGCCGGACCTCCCCGGCCCAGGGGCCGAGGATCTGGCGGCGCTCTTCGGCGGCGAGCCCGTCGAGGACGCCGAGGGGCAGCCGGGGGTCGGCGATCGCCGAGCGGGTGAGGGTCACGAAGCTGGCCAGCCAGCGCTCGGCGCTGGTCGCCTCGAACAGCTCTCGGCTGCGGTCCAGCTCGAGCAGCAGGGTCTCCCCGCGGTCGATCACGTTCAGGCTGAGATCGAGCTTGGTGGCGGCGAGGGGGATCTCGAGGGCCCGGCTTTCGAGCCCGTGGAGGGCCGGCACGTGCACCGGCCGGTCGAGGTTGAAGAAGGTCTCGATCAGGGGGGCCCGCGAGGGGTCGCGTTGCCCCGCGAGGTCGGCCAGCAGGCGGCCGAAGGGCCAGCCGTCGTGCTCGTAGGCGTCGAGCAGGCGGCGGCGTACTTCGGCCAGCAGACCGGCGAAGTCCAGGCCGCGGCGCAGGTCCAGGCGCACCGGCAGCAGGTCGGCGAGGGAGCCGACCAGGCGGGCGTTGGCGGAGTCCCCCCGTCCCGCCGAGGGGATGCCGACCACCAGGGCGCGCTGGCCGGTCAGGCGAGACAGCAGCAGTGACCAGAGGGCCAGCAGGGTCATGAACAGGGTGGCCCCCTGGCCGCGAGCGAGCCCTCGCAGGGCTGCCGTCAGCTCGGGGTCGAGCAATGCCCGGTGGCGGGCCCCGGCAAAGGTGCGGCGCGGGGGGCGCGGGTGGTCGGCGGGCAGGGCGAGGGGGCTGAGCCCCTGACCGAGGTAGGCTCGCCAGAAGCCCTGCAGGCGCTCGGCCTCCGGCCCTTCGAGCCCTCTGGCCTGGGCGGCGGCGTAGGCGCGCAGGGTCGAGGTCGGCGGCAGGGTGACCACCCGGCCCTCCTCGAGACCCGAGTAGAGCTCGGCCAGCTCCTCCAAGAAGACCCCGATCGACCAGCCGTCGACCACCAGGTGGTGGCCGGAGAGCACCAGGGTGTGGGCCTCCGGCTCGGCGTGCAGGAAGGCCAGCCGGAACAGGGGGCCCCGCTCGAGGTCGAGGCGAGCGCCGGCAGCCCTCGCGAGCAGGCCGGCGGCCTCGCCGTGGCGGCGAGTGGCCGGGAGCCCCGAAAGGTCGATCAGGGCGAACCCGGCGGAGGGAGAAGGCAGCACCCACTGGGTCTCGCCCCCCGGCGCCATCACCGTGCGCAGGGCCTCGTGGCGATGGCCGAGGCAGCGCCAGGCGAGGTAGAAGGAGCGCGCCGAGAAGGGGCCGTCGAGGGCCACGGCGAGGGACTCGGTGTAGGCCGTCGAGGGGGCTGCTCCAAGCTGGGAGGCCAGCCAGATCTGGCGCTGGGTCTCGGAGAGGGGGGCCGCGGCCACGGCCCCTGCCGGCACGGGCGGCGCGGGCTGGCGCCGCCCCCCGCCCGGCCCCTCGGGGAAGAAGCCCCCGTCCTGGAGCTCGGCGATGCTCTCCTCCACCGCCACGGCGATGCGCTCGAGATCCGCCTCGTCGTGGGCCGTCGAGAGGAAGAAGTTGCGCAGCTCCCAGGCGTAGAGCCCTTTCTCGATCAGGTGGTAGAAGAAGAGGTCGACGTTGGCTGCCGTCTCGAAGCGGAACTGCGAAGCGAACCAGGCCAGCCGCAGCGGCGCCCCGGTGGCCTCGAAGGAGCGGTTGAGGCGGGTCCCCAGGCGGCTCATGCGCTCGGAGAGCTCGAGCTGGAGGGCCGGCCCGCGGCGCTCGACCTCGGTGAGGATCGCCACCGCCGCGCTCATCGCCAGGGGGTGGTGGCAGTGGGTGCCACCGAGGAAGGTGGTGTTGCCCGGCGGGAAGGAGGCGTCGCCGAAGCGCCAGATGCCGCCGTCCACCCCGGCCATGACCTCGGCCCGCCCGGCCACGGCGCCCACCGGCAGGCCGCCGCCGAGGATCTTGCCGTAGGTGGCCAGGTCGGCGCGGACCCCGAACAGCTCCTGGGCCCCTCCCGGGGCGGCGCGCAAGCCGGTGATCATCTCGTCGAAGATCAGCAGGATCCCCAGCCTCTCGGTGAGCCGCCGCAGCTCGAGCAGGAAGTCCCGGGGCTGGAGCCCGGGCCGCCGGCTCTGCACCGGCTCGACCAGGACCGCCGCCAGGCCGCCGGCGTGGCGCTCGATCTGCGCCAAGGAGGAGGGCTCCGCCCAGTCGAGGACCAGGGTCTCGGCCGCGGTCGCCGCCAGGATGCCCGGGGCCACCGGCACCCCCGAGGGCGACTCGCCGCCCAGCGACGGGCGGACCAGCGTGGCGTCGCCCTGGCCGTGGTAGGAGCCGGCGAACATCGCCAGCTGGCTGCGGCCGGTCGCCGCCCGCGCCAGGCGCACTGCCGCCATCACCGCCTCGGTGCCGGTGGCGAAGAAGCTCGCCCGGTCGTGGCCGGTCAGGCGGCAGAGCAGCTCGGCGGCGCGGCCGGCGTCCTCGGCCCGGGGACCGAGGCCCAGGCCCCGCTCGAGACGGCGCGCCAGGGCCGTCTCGAGGAAGGCCGGCGAGTGACCGAAGAGGTGGACGCCGAAGCCCATGGTGATGTCGAGGTAGTCGTTGCCGTCGAGGTCACGGATCCGGGCTCCCCGGGCCCACTCCGCCACCAGCGGGTAGACCAACTCCTTGGTCGCTGGCCGGAAGCCGGTTAGCCCGCGACTGTCGGCGAGGACGCCGCGGTAGCGCTCGGCCCAGCGCTTCGAGGCGGCGGTGCGGGCGGTGTAGCGGCGGATCAGGGAGTCGAGGTGGGCGCGCTGGCGCGCCGACAGCTCCGTTCCGGCCTCGCGCTGGACCGGCTGGTAGGGCACGAAAACGGCAGCAGCCGCGGGCTTCGAGACCTTCGCGTCGGGCAGCGGGCTCGCCGTCGTGGGAGCCGGGCTGGCCGCTGGCTCCTCGGCGACCGCCTTACCCCCGAGCCAGGCCAGCTGCTGGCTCACCACCTGGTTGAACCCCTGGGTGTAGGCCGCGAGCTGGCGGGCCAGCAGGTCCTCCGGAGCGCCGGTCACGGCCGGCTGAGGCAGAGGGACCGCAGCGGGCGCGACGGAGGGCGACATCACCGCCACCGGGGCCGGGGGCGGCGGCGCGGCCGGCCGGGCTTGAACCGTCTGAGCCGCGGGCTCCAGGACCTCGGCGGGCAACTGGGCGTCGAGGTGGGAGACCAGCTCGCTCAGAGTGGTCAGCTCCTCGAAGAACTGCCGGATGGCGATCTGCAACCCGAAGCGCTCCTCGATCGCCGCCGCCACCGCCGCCAGGGCGATCGAGTCGGCTCCCATCTCGAGGAAGGGCTTGTCGTGGTCCAGGGTCTCGGCCGAGAGCCCCAGCACCTTCTCGATCAGCGCCAGGACCTGCGCCAGCAGGGCCGGGCGCCGGCTCGCGGGGGTTGCCGGGGAGGAGGAGGCAACGGCAAGGTCGACCATCGGGAGCTCCGGGGGGGCCGGCTGAGGTTCGGCGAAGGCGGGCTCGGCAACCGCGGGCTCGGCGAGCCAGCAGCGCTGGCGCTCGAAGGGGTAGGTGGGCAGGGCCACACGCCGGCGCGACTCGCCGGTGTGGGCCCCTCGCCAGTCGATTGCGGCGCCGGCCGCCCACAGCCGGGCCAGCGAAGCGGCGAAGAACGCCGTGTCCGGCACACCCTCCGCGGCGTAGGGCAGGGAGGCGACGGCCAGGGGCTCGCCCTGGGCCGCCTGCTGGCGCACCAGGACGGTCAGGGTCTGGCCGGGCCCGACCTCGACGAAGGTGCTCTCCCCTTCTCTCAGCAGCACCTCGAGCCCGGCCGAGAAGCGCACGGTCTGGCACATCTGGCGGGCCCAGAAGTGCGGGTCCCGGGCCTGGTCGGCCTGCACCCAGTCGCCGGTCAGGTTCGAGAGGTACGGGATGCGGGGTGGCGACAGCTCGACCTGGGCCATCAGCCGCGCGAGCTCCGCCGCCGCCGGGGCGACCGCCGGCGAGTGGAAGGCCTGCGCCGAGGTCACCTGCGGGCAGATCACCCCTTCCGCCCCGAGGGCCTCGCGGAAGGCCGCCACGGCCTCGGGCTCGCCGGCCACGATCACCCGTTCGGGCGCGGTCACGGCGGCGAGGGCCAGCTCGGGGGGCAGGCGCTCGCGCAGGACTGCTTCCGGCAGGGGCACGGCGAGCAGGGCACCCGGCGGCAGGGCCTCGAGCAGGCGCGAGCGCTCGATCACCACCGCCAGGGCGTCTTCGAAGGAGAGCACCCCGGCCCGGCAGGCGGCCACGTACTCGCCCAGGCTGTAGCCGAGCAGGGCTCGGGGCACCACGCCCCGGCTGGCCCACAGCTCGGCCAGGGCGTGCTCGAGGGCGAAGAGCACGGGGTGGGCGACGGCGGTGCGGGCCAGCCTCTCCTCCGCCGGCTCCGGCGCCACCCGGCCGCGGCCGAGCAACCGCCGCAGGTCGACCTCGGGGCGCTGCGCGGGGGGGAGAGCCTGCTCGAGGCCGAGAGCCTCGCGCAGGTCGAAGCCCAGCCGGGGACGGGCCAGCTCGGCGGCCCGGTCGATCTGCTCGCGGAACACCGGCTCGCTGTGGTAGAGCCCTCGCCCCATTCCCGGGTACTGGTCCCCCACGCCCGGGAAGAGGAAGACCGGCCGCAAGGCCCCCGGCCCGGCCTGGCCGCTCGCCACCTTGCGCGGGTGACGCGCGGCCAGGGCCTCGGCGGCCTCGGCAACGGTGGCGGCCACCACCGCCCGGCGGCAGGCGAAGGCCCGGCGGCCCATCTGGGAGGTGAAAGCGAGATCGGCGATGGGCAGCTCCGGATGGGCCTCGAGATGGGCCGCGAGGCGGTCGCTCGCCACTTCGAGGGCCGCGGCACTGGCGGCGGAGACGACCAGCACCTGGTGGGGCCGCTGGGAGGGCCCGGACGGTCGCTCCGGCGCCTGCTCCAGCACCACGTGGGCGTTGGTGCCCGAGAAGCCGAAAGAGCTGACCCCGGCCCGCCGCGGCCGACCGGGATGCTCCGGCCAGGGCCGGAGGCGGACCGGCACCTCGAGCGGCAGGCGATCGAAGGGGATCTCGGGGTTGGGCCGTCGGAAGTGCAGGCTGGGCGGAATCTCCCCGTGCTCCAGGGCCAGCGCGGCCTTGATCAGCCCCGCGGCGCCAGCGGCCGCTTCGAGGTGGCCGAGGTTGGTCTTCACCGAGCCAACAGCCACCCGCGAGCCCGGCGGCCGCCCGTCGCGCAGGGCGGCGCCGAGGGCGAGAGCCTCGATCGGGTCGCCCAGGGCGGTGCCCGAGCCGTGGGCCTCGACCAGGTCGATCTCCCCCGGGCTCACGCCCGCGGCCTCGAGGGCGGCCCGGATCACCCGCTGCTGGGCCGGGCCGTTGGGCGCGGTCAGACCGCTCGAGCGCCCATCCTGGTTGACCGCCGAGCCACGGACCACGGCGTGGATGCGGTCGCCCTCGGCCAGGGCGTCCGCGAGCCGGCGCAGGGCCACCACACCGCAGCCTTCCCCGCGCACGTAGCCGTCGGCGCGCTCGTCGAAGGACTTGCAGCGGCCGTCGGCGGCGAGCACGCGGATCTGCGAGGAGTAGATCGTCACCTCGGGGGCGAGGATCAGGTTGACGCCTCCGGCCAGGGCGAGGTCGCACTCGCGGGCGCGCAGGCTCTGGCAGGCCAGGTGAACGGCGACCAGGGACGAGGAGCAGGCGGTGTCGAGGGCCACTGCCGGGCCCTCGAAACCAAAGGTGTAGGCGATGCGGCCGGCGGCCACCGACAGGGCGTTGCCGGTGCCGAAGAAGCCGTCGAAGCGGCTCAAATCCCCCGAGCGGGCGATCAGGGTGGCGTAGTCGCCGGTCGAAAGCCCCACGAAGACGCCGGTGCGGCTGCCCACCAGGCGGTCGGCGGCGAGGCCGGCTTCCTCCAGGGCCTCCCAGGCCACCTCCAGCAGCAGGCGCTGCTGGGGATCCATGGCCGCCGCCTCCCGGGGTGTGAGGCGGAAGAAGGCGGGGTCGAAACCGTCGACCCGGTCCAGGAAGGAGCCCCAGCGGGAGTAGGTCTTGCCCGGGGTGCCCGGCTCGGGGTGGTAGACGGCCTCCAGGTCGAAGCGCTCGCGGGGCACCTCGGTCACCCCGTCGACACCCTCCCGCAGCAGCCGCCAGAACGACTCGGGGCCCTCCACCCCGGCGGCGAAGCGGCAGCCGATGCCGACCAGGGCGATCGGCTCATAACCCAGGCTCGCCCCCTTCGCGGCACGCCGCTCCTCGAGCTGGCGACGCAGCAGGTCCCGCTTCTCGGGCGGCAGCTGCGCCAGGCGTTCGGCGATGGCGGAACGCTCGCTCACGGCGCCTCCAGCAACAGGGCGGCGTCCTCCCCGGAGAGCCGCTCGAGCTCTTCGAGCAGGGCCAGGTCGTCGGCCGTGAGCTGGGTCGGCGCGGGCTCGGCGGCGGCCGGCACAGGCAGCCCCAGCTCGCCCGCCAGGTGGGCCGCCAGCCGCTCGGGAGTCGGGTAGTCGAAGACCAGGCTGGCGGGCAGCACCAGGCCGAGGTCCCGAGCCAGCCGGTTGCGCAGCTCCACCGCCATCAACGAGTCCATGCCCAGCTCCTGGAGGGGCTGGGCCGGGTCGATGTCAGTGCCGGCGTCGAGGGCCATCACCGCCGCCGCTCGAGCCAGCACCTGGGCCTGCAGCCGCGGCCCCCGCTGCTCCGGAGCGAGGGCGGCCAGCTCGGCGGCGAGGCCCGCGGCCTCGGCTCTCGGCCCGACCGGGGCCAGCTCCGAGAGCAGCGGCGCCGGGTCGGCCGCGACCAGCGCGGCGTGCAGGCGCTGCTCGTCGAGAGCTACCACCACGGCCCCGCCGGAACCGGCCGCGAGCAGGTTGCCCAGGGTCGACAGGGCCGAGCGCGGGGCGAGGTCCGCTACCCCGAGGCGGGCCCAGCGCCGGCGGTGGGCAGCGGCGACCTCCTCGGCCATGCCGCCGCCGGCCCACGGCCCCCAGGCCACCGAGAGCAGTGGCGCCCCCTCGGCCCGGCGGCGACGGGCCCAGGCGTCGAGGTAGGCGTTGGCCGCCGCGTACGCGGCCTGACCGGCGCCCCCGAGCACGGCCGCCAGCGACGAGAACGAGACGAAGAAGTCGAGCTTCGAGCCGCGGGTCAGGCGCTCCAGCTGCCAGAGCCCCTCGACCTTGGCCCTGAGGGAGACTTCGAGGCTGCTGGCGTCGAGCCCCTCGAGCAGGGCGTCGTGGCGCTCGCCGGCGGCGTGGACCACGCCCCTCAAGGGCGGCAGGTGAGCCAGCAAGGGCGAGAGGCCCCTGGCGAGGGAGGCCGCATCGGCGACGTCGGCGCGAGCCACGTGGACCTCGACCCCCCGCTGCGCCAGCTCGGCCAGCCGTGGCCGCGCGCCGCTCGAGCCACCGGAGCGGCTCACCAGCACCAGGTGGCGGGCGCCGCAGTCGGCCAGCCACTGCGCCACCTCGAGCCCCAGGGCGCCGGTGCCGCCGGTGACCAGGTAGGTGGCCTCCGCGGCCAGCTCCGGCGGGGCTGCTTGCGGGAGGCTCCGCGGCACCAGCCGGGCGAGATGGCGCCGGCCCCCCCGCCAGGCCACCTGACCTTCGTCGGCGGCGGCGAGCTCGGCGAGGAGGGCCGGCATGGGATCGATCTTCGGATCCGGATCGAGGTCGAGCAGGCGCAGGCCCAGCTCCGGCCTCTCCTGTGCCAAGGAGAGTGAGAAGCCCCACAGCGCCGCCGCGAGGGGATCGAGGGAGCCCTCGGTGTCTCCCGCAGCCACCGCCCCACGGGTCACCACCCACCAGGGACCCGCGGCTTCCCCCCCGGCGCGCAAGCGCTCGACCAGGGAGAGCAAGAGGCTCACCAGCGCCTGCAGGGGGGAGTCCTCCCCGGCGGGCCGGAGCCCTGCCAGCCTCACCTCCGCCCCCGCCTCCCGCAGGCCGGCCAGGCAGGCTTCGTCGCTCTGCCCCGCCGCCCACAGCACCCGCGGCCTCGAGCCCGAGGCCGGGACCGGGGAGGGCGCGGGCCGCCAGGCCAGGTCGAGGCAGTGGACCTCCCCGGCGGCGAGGGCCTCCGGCAGGGCCCCGGTGCTCGGCCGACGACGGCGGCGGGGGGTGATCCAATAGCGCTGGTGCTCCCAGGGATAGGTGGGTAGCTCCACCCGCCCCTGGGGACCGGGACCGGCCACGGCGCCGAGATCGACCCCGACCCCGGCGACCCACAGCCGCGCGAGTCCGTCGAGGATCGACTCCCGATCCCCCCAGCCCTGGCGCAGCGAAGCCGCCGTCACCAGTTCCTCCCCCGCCGCCGAGACGGCCGGGAGCAGGGCCGGGGTCAGGCCCAGCTCGAGGAAGGCCCCGACCCCGCGCCCCCGCAGGGCGCTCAAGCCGTCGGCGATACGCAGCGGCTCCAGGAGCCGGCGGGCCCAATAGGCCGGGGTCAGCTCGCCGGCGGGGTCGATCGGCCCGCCGGTCAGGTTCCAGACCACGTCGATCTCGCCGGGGGCCAGCGGCCCGAGTGCCGCCCAGGCCCGCTCCAGCTCCGCCGCGGCGGCGGGCTCCCCCTGACCGGGGGTCGTGGCCTGCATCAACCTGCCGCGCAGGGTCACCAGCCGCAGGCCCTCGCGCCAGGGCAACATGCCGGCCGCGCAGATCGCGCTGACCTCGCCCACGCCGTCGCCGAGCAACGCCACCGGCGCCACGCCCCAAGAGCGGTAGAGCTGCCACAACCCGTAGCCCACGGCGAAGAGGCAGGGCTGGGCGATCTCGGTCGAAGCCAAGCGGCCGTCGCCGCCGAAGAGGGCCCCCCGCAGGTCCCAGCCGGCGTCCTCGAGCAACCAGCCCGCGGCCTCGTCCAGGGCCTCTCGAAAGCGGGGCTCCCCGCCGTAGAGCTCGGCCCCGGTGCCCGCGAGCTCGGTCCCCTGCCCGGAGAAGAGCACCGCCAGCTTGGGCGGATCTCCCGCCGGCACCACGCCCGAGACGCCCTCGCCGGAGCGCAGGGCAGCCGCGGCTCCGGCCAGGTCGCGGGCGATCACGGCCCGGCGATGGGCCAGAGCAGCCCTGCCCACGGCGGCGGTGTAGGCCACCGCCCCCACCTCCAGCTCGGGCTGGGCCTCCAGGTGCGCTGCCCAGCGCCCGCTTTGGGCCGAAAGGGCGGTGGCGGTCTTCGCCGAGAGCACCACCAGCTGCGGGGACGGCCCGGGTACCGCAGCCTCGGTCGGATGGGGAGCCTCCTCGACGACCACGTGGGCGTTGGTGCCCGAGAAGCCAAAGGAGCTGACGCCACCCCGCCGCCGCGCGTAGCCCTCGGGCCAGGGCCGCAGGCCGCGGACCACCTCCAGGGGCAGCCGCCCCCAGGGGACGTGCGGGCTGGGGGTGTCGAAATGCAGGTGGGGAGGGATCTCGCCCTTCTCCAGGGCCAAGACCAGCTTGATCAGGCCGCCGAGCCCCGCCGCGGCTTCGAGATGGCCGAGGTTGGTCTTGATCGAGCCCAGCAGCAGCGGTCGCGCCGCCTCGCGCCCCTCGCCCAGGGCCGCCGCCAGGGCCTGGGCCTCGATCGGGTCGCCCAGTGCGGTGCCGGTGCCGTGGGCCTCGACGTAGGCCACCTCGGCAGGCGCCAGCCCGGCGTCGGCCAGGGCCTCGCGGATGAGCCTTTCCTGGGAGGGGCCGTTGGGCACGGTGAGGCCGGAGGTGGCGCCATCCTGGTTGACCGCCGTGCCGCGCACCACGGCCCGCACGGGGTAGCCGGCCGCCAGCGCCTCCTCGAGCCGGGCGAGCACCACGGCCACGCAACCCTCGCCGCGGCCGAAGCCGTCGGCGCGGGCGTCGAAGGCCTTGGAGCGCCCGTCCGGCGCCAGCATCCGCGCCCGGGAGAAGGCCACGCCGTTGTCCGGGGCGAGGATCAGGTTGACCCCGGCGACGATCGCCAGGTCGGTCTCCCGCGAGCGCAGGCTGCGGCAGGCCAGGTGCAGGGCCACCAGCGAGGAAGAGCAAGCGGTGTCGATCGACAGGCTCGGGCCGGTCAGCCCCAGCAGGTAGGAGAGCCGGCCCGAGGCCACGCTGTGGGCAGCGCCCGAGGCGTGCCAGGCGTCGACCTCCTCGGGGCCCATGGCCTCCTTCTGGAGAGTGAGGTAATCCGCGCCGGTGATCCCCACCCACACCCCGGTGCGGCTGCCGGCGAGGGAGGTCGGGGAGATCCCGGCCCTCTCGAGAGCCTCCCAGGCGACCTCGAGCAGCAGGCGCTGCTGGGGGTCCAGGGCCACGGCCTCGCGGGGGGTGATGCCGAAGAAGGGAGCGTCGAAGCCCGCGACGTCGTCGAGCAGGGCGGCCCAGGGGCAGTAAAGGGTGCCGGGGTGCTCGGGGTCGGGGTGGAAGTGCTCCGCCCGGCTCCAGCGCTCCTCCGGAATCTCCCGCCGCGCCTCGCCGCCGGCGGCGAGGAAGCGCCAGAGCTCCTCGGGGGTGCCGAGGTGAGGCGGCAGGCGCAGGCCCAGCCCGACCAGGGCCAGGGGGGTCCGGCGCTCGGCCTCGAGGGCGGCGACGCGGGCCTCGGCCCTCTCGACGGCGAGATAGGCGCGTTTGATCAGGGAGAGTTGGTCGGGCTCGGGCATCTGTCGCTTCCTCAAGGGCTCGCCGCCAGCCGCTCGGCGAGCAGGGCGGCCACTTCCTGGTCGGAGAGGCCGGCCAGCCGGGTCGCGGCCAGGGCTTCGGTGCCGGGATCCACCGGGGTCGCCGGGGCGGCAGGGCGAGGCGGGGCCGCCCCTCGGGCCACCTCGAGCCCCAGCAGGTCCCGGCCGAGGTGGAGGGCCACGGCCTCCACCGTGGGATGGTCGAAGACCAGGGTCACGGGGAGGCTGGCGTCGAGAGCCAGGCCCCGCGCCAGCCGGTTGCGCAGGTCCACCGCCATCAGGGAGTCGAGCCCCAGCTCCATCAGTCGGTCCTGGGCGGACAGGCGGCGCCCCGGCTCCAGGGCGAGCACCGCCGCCACCTCGCCGCGCACGAAGTCGAGCAGCAACTCGAGGCGGCGCAGCGGGGCCGCCGCCGCGAGGGCCGCCCGGCGCTCGTCGGGAGAAGGCCCCGCCGGAGCCGGCACCGGGGCCGCGATCTGCACCACGGCCTCCGACGGCAGCCCCGCCGCATCCCCCGAGCGCTCCCCGGGGGCATGGGCGAAGAGCACTGTCTGGCCGAAGATCGTCGCCGGCGAGCCCGGCTCGGGCAGCGCGGCGGCGGCTTCGAGCCCCACCGCGGCCAGGGCCGACAGCCAGGCGTCGCGGTCGAGCAGGGGGTGGTCGCGGCGCAGGTCGTCGTCGAAGACCTGCCAGCCCTCGATCAGCCCGGTGGTGACGTCGAACCAGGGCGGGTGCTCGACCGTCTCGTAGAGCAGCAACACGCCGCCGGGAGCGAGCAGACCGGCCACCCGGGCCAGCGTCTGCGCCAGGTCCCGGGTGGCGTGGAGGACGTTGGCGGCGACGATCAGGTCGAAGCTCGCCGGGGCCAGGCCCTGGGGCTCCGGCTCGGCCTCGACGTCGAAGACAGCGAAGGAGACGAAGGGGAAGGCGGCCAGCTTCTCGCGCGCCCGGCCGAAGAAATGGGGCGAGACGTCGGTGTAGAGATAGCGAGTGCCGGCCGGCGGCAGGGCGGCGATCACCGCCTGAGAGGTGCCGCCGGTGCCGGCGCCGATCTCGAGCACGGCGAGCGGGGCCTCGCCGGAGCGCGCCAGGGCCAGGGCCGAGGTCGCCGAGCCCATCACGCCGTTGAAGTAGCGGGCCACCGCCCAGTCGCGGTAGAGGCTCTCGGCGACGGCGAAGGAGCCGCCGGGGAACAATGTCTCGAGGGCGCTCTCGCGGCCTCGGAGCACCGGCAGAAGCAGCCGCTGGCAGCGCCGGAAGTAGTCGAGAAGCACCTCGAGCTCGGGAGCCAAGGTCTCGATCTCCCGCCACAGCGCCTCGAGCTCCCGCGGCTCCAGAGGAGCCGGGGCGCGGAAGCGATCGGCGCCCTCCCGCTCCAGCCGTCCGCACGCGGCCAGCTTGTCGAGCCAGCGGCCGAGCAGGTGACGGTAGGTGGGCAGCACCCCGGAGCGGGCCAGCGCCTCGGCGAGCGTCACGCTCTCCCCCGCCTCGCCGAACAGACCCAGCCCCTTCAGGGCCTCGGCCATGACCTCGGTGGCCAGGCGGTCCAGGCACTCGTGCTGGGAGGGGTAGCGGGCCGCATCGAGATCGATGGGCAGGAAGCGGCTTTGCCGCGCCGCCGCCTCGGCGACGGAGCGGAAGCACTGGGCCGTGCTCGCCGCGCTCGAGGTCCGCGAGACGGCGCGGCCCGAGCCGTTCCCGCTCGGCCACCAGAAGCTGCGGCGCTCCCAGGGGTAGGCCGGCAGCTCGACCCGCCGGCGGGGCCAGGGGGCGTCGAGGGCCCCGAGGTCGAGCTCCACTCCCGATACCCACAATCGCCCGAGGCCGTCGAGCACCGACTCCCAGTCCCCCTTGCCCTTGCGCAGGGAGGCCGCCGTCACCAGGCCCTCCCCCGCCGCCGAGACCGCCGGCAGCAGGGCCGGGGTCAGGCCCAGCTCGAGGAAGGCCGTCACCCCTCGGTCCAGCAGATGGCGCACGCTCTCGGCGAAACGCACCGGCTCGAGCAGCTGCCGGCTCCAGTAGGTCGGGCTCAGCTCCTCGCCGGCGCCGAGGGGCCGGCCGGTGCGGTTCCACACCACTTCGACCTCGGGCCGGGCGAGGGGCCCCACGGCCTCCCAGGCCCGCTGCAGCTCAGCCGCGGCGGAGCACATCAGGGGCGAGTGGAAGGCGCGGTCTACGCCGAGGTCCTTGGTACGCACTCCCCCCAGCCGCCGCAGGGCCTCCCCCACCGCCGCCGGCTCGCCGGAGATCACCACGCTGCGCTCGCCGTTGACGGCGGCCACTGCCGCCGCCTCGAGCCCGGCCAGGGCGGCCCGAGCCTCGCCTTCCGAGACCTCCACCGCCACCATCCGACCCGGCGCCGTGGCCTGCATCAGGCGCCCGCGCAGAACCACCAGGCGCAGGCCCTCGCGCCAGGGCAGCATCCCCGCCGCGCAGGCGGCCACGTACTCGCCGATGCTGTGACCGAGCACGGCGGCGACCGGCAAGCCCAAGGCCCGATAGAGCTGCCACAGGCCGTAGCCCACGGCGAACAGACAGGGCTGGGCGACCTCGGTGGCGGCCAGCCGGCCATCGTCCCGGAACAGGGCGTCGCGCAGGTCCCAGCCACCTTCTTCGAGCAGCCAGCCCGCGGCCTCGTCCAGGGCATCGCGGAAGCGGGGCTCGGTGGCATAGAGCTCGGCGCCGGTGCCGGCCCGCTGCGTGCCCTGCCCCGAGAAGAGCACGGCCACTCCTGAACCGGTCCCGCCGGTGGCGAACCCGGAGTGCCCGGCCCCGGAGCGCAGGGCGGCGGCCGCCCCTCGGAGGTCTCCCGCCACCACGGCGCGGCGTTGTCCGAGCGGAGCCCGGCCCACCGCGGCGGTAAAGGCGACGTCGGCCAGCTCCAACTCGGGATGGGCCTCGAGATGCGCCGCCCAGCGCTCGGCCTGTCGGGCCAGGGCGGTCTCCGTGCGGGCGGCGAGAGTGAGCAGGTGGCGGGGCCGGGGCGGGGGCTCGGGGGGTTCCACGACGGGAGGAGCCTCCTCCACCAGCACGTGGGCGTTGGTACCCCCGAAGCCGAAGGAGCTGACCCCTCCCCGCCGCCGCTCGTAGCCCTCTGGCCAGGGGCGCCGGCGGGTGATCACCTCGACCGGCAACTGGTCCCACGGGACGTGGGGGTTGGGCGTGGCGAAGTGCAGCTGGGGCGGCAGCTCCCCCTGCTCGACGGCGAGCACCAGCTTGATCAGCCCGGCCACCCCCGCCGCCGCCTCCAGGTGCCCGAGGTTGGCCTTCACCGAGCCGAGCAGCAAGGGCCGGTCGCGGCGCCGCCCCGGGCCCAGGGCCGCGGCGGCGGCCTGGACCTCGATGGGGTCGCCCAGGGCCGTGCCGGTGCCGTGGGCCTCGAGCAAGGCCACTTCTGCCGGCGCGATCCCGGCGGCGGCCACCACCTGCTCGATCAGCCGCTGCTGGGCCGCCTCGTTGGGGGCGGTGAGCCCGGTCGAGCGGCCGTCCTGGTTGACCCCCGAGGCGCGCAGGAGGGCGCGGGTCCGGAGCCCCCGCCGCACCGCTTCCGAGGCCCGGGTGAGCACCAGCACGCCGCAGCCCTCGCCCCGGCCGTAGCCGTCCGCGGCGGCATCGAAGGTCTTCGAGCGGCCGTCCGGCGACAGCATCCGCGAGCGGCAGAAGATCACGCTGCCGTCCGGCGCCAGCATCAGGCTGACCCCGCCCACCAGGGCGAGGTCGATCTCGTTGCCTCGCAGGGCCTGGCAGGCCAGGTGGACGGCCACCAGCGACGACGAGCAGGCGGTGTCGACGGCCAGGCTCGGACCCTCGAGCCCGAGCAGGTAGGAGATGCGGTTGGCCGCGATCGAGAGGGCGTTGCCGGTGCCGGCGTGGGCTTCCAGCCGGCTTGGCTCCTCGGCGCCGACCAGCCGCGAGTACTCGGTGCTGGCGATGCCCACGTAGACCCCGGTGCGGCTGCCCGCCAGGCCCGTGGGGGCGAGCCCGGCGGACTCCAGGGCCTCCCAGGCGACCTCGAGGAGCAGCCGGTGCTGGGGATCGAGGCTGACCGCCTCGCGAGGGGAGAGGCCGAACATCTCGGGCTCGAAACCGTCCACTCGAGACAGGAAGCCCCCGCACCGGGTGTAGGTGCGGCCCGGGGCGTCCGGGTCGGGGTCGAAGTACTGATCCACCGGCCAGCGGTCGGCCGGCACCTCGACGATGCCTTCACGGCCCTCGACGAGCAGCCGCCAGAAGGCCTCCGGATCGTCCGCGCCGCCCGGGAAGCGGCAGGCCAGGCCGACCACCGCGATGGGCTCCCGCGCCGCCGCCTCCTGGGCCTCGAGTCGGGCACGCATCCGGCGCAGGGCGAGCAGGGCCCGCTGCTCGGGGGTGAGCTCGCTCTCACGTTCGCTCATGCCCGTCTCTCCTCGAGCAACTCGGCCGGTAGGGCGTCGAGCTCGGCCAGCAGCGAGCCCAGGACTTCCTCGGGGGTGAGGGAGGCGATCTCGGAGATGCCTTGGTCGCCGCCGGCTGCCGGCGAGGGGTCCGCCGCGGCTTCCGAGGGGCCCGGCTCGCCGAGCAGGAAGCCCGCGATGGCCTGGACGGTGGGGAACTTGAAGACCAGGGTCGCGGGCAGGGGCCGGCCGATGCGGGCACCGAGGCGGTTGCGCAGCTCGACCGCCATCAGCGAGTCGAGCCCCAGCTCGACCAGGGGCCGAGCCCGGTCCAGGCCCTCTCCCGGGGGCAGGCCGAGCACCCGACGGACTTCCTCCTCCACCTTGCTGCCGAGCAGCGCCCCTCGAGCCCGCGGCGGTGTCGCCTCGAGCTCCGCTTGCCAGGTAGCCCCGGCCGGTAGCGGGTCCAGCTCGGCCGCCCGGCCCCGGCGCGCCAACCCTTCGAGCCAGCCGGGGAGCGGATCGCCGGCGGCCCGCGAGCTCGCCGGACCCAGTCGCAGGGCGGCGACCTCGGTGTGAACCCCGGACAGGGCTCGCTCGAGCAGCGCCAGACCCTCCTGCGGGCGGAGCGCCTCGACTCCCAGGCCCCGCCAGCGCTCCCTCTCCGCCTCGCCCAGGGCGGCGGCCATCCCGCCCTCGCCCCAGGGGCCCCAGTCGAGGACCAGGGCGGGCCGGCCGGCCTGGCGCCGGCGGTGGGCCAGGGCGGCGAGGAAGGCGCTGGCCGCGGCGTAGCCGGCCTGGCCCGGCGAGCCGAACAGCCCCGAGGTCGAGCCGAAGAGAACGAAGAAGTCCAGGCCCCGGGCCCAGGGTGAGCTTTCGACGGCGCCCTCCAGGTGCAGGGAACCGGCGACCTTGGGCGCCATCACCCGCTCGAAGCGGGCCCAGCTCTGCTGGCCGAGAACGCCGTCGTCGACCACCCCGGCGGCGTGGACGACCCCGGCCAGGGGAGGCCAGGCGCCCTCCAACCGGTCGAAGAGGGAGGCCACGTCGGGCGCCGAGGCGATGTCTGCAGCGAAGCTCTGCACCCGCGCGCCGGCGGCCCGGAGCGCGTCGAGGCGGGCCTCGACGGCGGGGTCCGGCGTGCTGCGGGAGACCAGGGCGAGGTGACGGGCACCGCGCTCCACCAGCCACTCGGCGAGGACCAGCCCGAGGGCGCCATGGCCGCCGGTCAGAAGGTAGGTGCCCTCCGGCCGGATGGCCGAGCGGCAGCAGGGCTCGGCCTCCGGCTCCTGGACCAGCACCACCTTGCCCCGGTGCCGGGCCTGGGCCATGTGCCGGAAGGCCTCTCGCGCCTCGGCGAGGCCGAAGACCTCGCAGGGCAGGGGCTGGAGCTGCCCGGCTCCGGCCTCCTCGACCAGGGTGGTGAGGGCCTCGGCCACGGCAGGCAGGTCCCGCGCCGCTTCCTCGGCCAGGTCGAGGACGAAATAGGAGGCGTCCGGGCGCTCCTCGGCGAAGCGCTCGGCGGTCCAGATCCCCCGCTTGCCGATCTCGACGAAGCGGCCACCCGGGGCGAGCAGCTCGACGCTCGCCGCGAGCAGCTCGCCGCCGAGGCTGTTGAGCACCACGTCGACCCCGCGACCGCCGCTGGCCGCGAGCAGCTCGGGCAGGAAGCTCGGGTCGCGAGAGCTCGCCACGGCCTCGGCGCCCAGCCGCGAAAGCCACGCCCGCCGCTCCTCGGTGCCGGCGGTGGCGAAGATCCGGGCGCCGGCGCGCCGGGCGAGGTCGAAGGCGGCCAGGCCGACGCCGCCGGCCCCGGCATGGATCAGCACCAGCTCGCCCGGGGCCAGCCGGGCCAGCCGCCGCAGGGCGTAATGGGCGGTCAGGAAGGCGACCGGCAGGGCCGCCGCCTCGGCCAGGCTCCAGCCGGCGGGCTTCTCCCGCACCAGACTCGCCGGCACCGTGACGTGGGTGGCGAAGCTCCCCGGGGCGAGGGCGGCGAGCACCTCCGCTCCCACGGTCAGGGGCACGCCCGGGCCCACCGCCACCACCCGACCCGCGCACTCCCCGCCCAGGGGGCCGGGGTCGCCGGGGTAGAGGCCCAGGGCGGAGAGCACGTCGCGGAAGTTGAGGCCGGTGGCGAGCACGCGGATCTCCACCTCGCCGGCTCCCGGCTGCCGGCGCACCAGCGGCGCCAGCTCCAGACGGTCCAGGTTCCCGGGCTCATGGATCTCCAGCCGTCGAGGCTCGGTGACACCCGGCCCCGGCGGCTGCGGCTCGACCCGGGCGAGATAGCGGCGGCCGCCCCGCAGGGCCACCCGCCGGGCACCGGGCCGGGCGGCCAGCTCGGCGGCGACAGCCTCGGCCTCGCAGGGGCCCCGCCGCGGATCGAGGTCGAGGAGGACCGGCGCCAGCTCCGGCGCCTCGAAGGCGACGGTGCGACCGAAGCCCCCGAGCAGGGCCCCGGCGGGATCGACCGGCAGGCGCTCCGGCCCGGCCGCTTCGGCACCGCGGGTGGCGAACAGCAGGCGGGGCCGGCTTCCCGGACGATCGAGCAGGGCCTGCACGCCGAGCAGGGCGCCGGCGAGCCCAGGGCCCTCCCCGCTCCCGGCCTCGGCCGGCCACAGCCAGGCGATGCCGGCCAAGGGACCGGCCTGCTCCGCCCAGGCGAGTAAGCTCTGCCAGCTCGCGGCGGAGAGGGGATCGAAGCCGGCTCGAGCGGGCCCGAGCTCGGCGAAGCTCGCGCCCGCCGCTGCCAGGGCGACCCCATCCCCCGCCTCGCTCAGGGCCGCGGCCACGCCCTCGGCCAGCTCGCCGCCCTGCGCCAGCAGCAGCCAGCGCCGCGGCGCCGCCGGCGTGGCGGCCTCCAGGGGCTCCGGCCGCCAGCCGAGCACCAGCAGGGTGGGAGCCGGAGCTCCTTCCCCGCCGGCGGCCAGCCGCTCGGCGGCAACCCGCCCGAGGGTCAGGCCGGTGAGCTCGACCACCACCCGGCCCTCGGCCGTGGCCATCACCACGTCGCCCTGGGGCAGGGCACGGTCTCGCTGCTCGGGGGGCGGCAGAGTGCCGAGGGCCTGGGCGGGGGCCTCGGCGGCGTGGAAGCGGACCTCGGCCACCCCCACCGGCACGTGCGCCCCGGGCTCGAGCCAGCCGGCGGGGAAGGCCGCCCCCAGCAGCTGGAAGGCGGCGTCGAGCAGGCCGGGGGTCACGGCCGCTTCCGGCCGTCGCTCGCCGGGGCCGGCGGGGCGGACCCGCGCCCGCGCTCGGCCGTCGCCGACCTCGATCGCGTCGAGCCAGCGGAAGCCGGGGCCGAGCTCGATCCGGTGCTCGGCCATCAGCTGGTAGAAGGCTTCGGTGGCGAGGGGCCGGCCGCGGTCCAGGTCCCGGCCGGGGGCCTCGGGCTCGAGGGGCCGCGGCGTCGCCGCGGGCTCGAGGGCGTAGAGGCCGGTGACGTGGCTCTCCCACCTCCCCACGTCGGCCGCCCCGTCGGCGATCAGGCTGAGCACCTCGAAGCGGCCCTCGGTCCCCTCGCCCGGGGGATCGAAGACCAGCTGCAGGGTGCGCCCGCTACCAGGCTCGAGCACCAGCGGGTGGGCGAAGGCGACATCGGCCAGGCGCAGCACGCCGTCCGGGTGCTCGAGGCGGATCGCCGCGGCGAAGGAAGCCAGGTAGAAGGCGGCGGGCACCAGCACCCGGCCGTGAACGCGGTGGTCGCCGAGGAAGGGGAAGACCGCCTCGGAGACCTCGAGCTCGCGCACCCGACCGACGAGCCGAGAGGAGCGCAGGAGCCGGCCGGCGAGACCGTGCTCCGGGGCTGCCGCCGGCCCCGAGCCAGCGATCAGCCGGTGCTCGAGCCCGTCGATCCAGCAGCGCTGGCGCTCCCACGAAGTGGCGGGTAGCTCGACGCGCCGGCGAGGCCGGGAGGCGTGGAGGGCCCCGGGGTCGACGCCCACGCCGGACACCCACAACCGCCCGAGACCATCGAGGATCGACTCCCAGTCCCCCTTGCCCTTGCGCAGGGAGGCCGCGGTGACCAGGTCCTCGCCGGCGCCCGACAGGGCAGGCAGCAAGGCGGGGGTCAGGCCCAGCTCGACGAAAGCCGTGACATCGCGGTCGAGCAAGTGGCGGACGCTGTGGGCGAAGCGCACCGGCGAGAGCAGCTGGCGGCGCCAGTAGGCGGGCTCCAGGCGTTCCCCCCGGGCGAGGGGAGCCCCGGTCAAGTTCCAAACCACCTCGAGCTCCGGCGCGGCCAGGGGACCCACGGCCTGCCAGGCCCTCTCCAGCTCGGCCGCGGCCGGGGCCATGAGCGGCGAGTGGAAGGCGCGGTCGACGCCGAGGTCCTTGCGGCGCACGTCACCCAACCGCGCCAGGACCTCCTCCAGGGCCGCCGCCTCGCCCGCGAGCACCACGCTGCGCTCGCCGTTGACGGCGGCCAAGGCGGCCTCGGCTTCGAGGCCGGCGAGCGCCTCCCGGGCTTCCTCCTCCGAGACCTCGACGGCGACCATCCGGCCAAGAGCCGTGGCCTGCATCAGGCGGCCCCGCAGCGCCACCAGCCGGAGCCCCTCCCGCCAGGGCAGCATCTCGGCCGCGCAGGCCGCGGTCACCTCACCCACGCTGTGTCCCAGCAGGGCGGCCACCGGCAGGCCCCAGGAACGGTAGAGCTGCCACAGCCCGTAGCCGACGGCGAAGAGCACCGGCTGAGCCAGCTCGGTCGACACCAGCCGGCCGTCCCCGCTGAACAGGGCCTCGCAAAGATCCCAGCCGGCCTCGGTCCGGAGCCAGCCGGCCGCCTCGTCCAGGGCCCGGCGGAACGGCCCCTCGCCGGCATAGAGCTCGGCCCCGGTGCCCGCGAGCTGGGTGCCCTGCCCGGAGAACAGCACGGCCACCTTGGGGACTTTGGCCGCTGCCGCCACGCCTCGGGCCCCCGCGCCGGCGCGCAGGGCCGTGGCGGCCCCGGCGAGGTCGCCGGCGACCACGGCCCGGCGGTGCGCCAGCGGGGCTCGACCGACGGCGGCGGTGAAGGCGACGTCCGCCCAGGCCAGCTCCGGATGGCTCTCGAAGTGCGAGGCCCAGCGCTCGGCCTGGCGATCGAGGCCCGCCGCGGTGCGCGCTGACAGCACCAGGAGCTGGTGCGCGGGCTCCGGCAGGGCCGAAGCCGGGACCGCCGCCGGCTCCGGGGCCTGTTCGAGGATCACGTGGGCGTTGGTGCCGGAGAAGCCGAACGAGCTCACCCCGCCGCGCCGGCGCGGGTAGCCGGCCGGCCAGGGCCGGTGGCTCGCCACCACCTCGAGGGGCAGCTCGGCCCAGGGGATGTGGGGGCTGGGAGTCTGGAAGTGCAGCTGGGCCGGCAGCTCCCCCTGCTCGATCGCCAGCACCAGCTTGATCAGGCCGGCCAGGCCCGCCGCGGACTCGAGGTGGCCAAAGTTGGTCTTGACCGAGCCGATCAGCAGGGGCTTCTCCTTGCTGTGCCCGGCACCGAGGGCCGAGGCCAGGGCCAGGGCCTCGATCGGATCGCCCAGGGCAGTGCCCGTGCCGTGGGCCTCGACGTAGGCGATGTCGCCGGGGGCCACGCCGGCGTCGGCCAGGGCGTCGCGGATCAGCCGCTCCTGGGAAGGGCCGTTGGGCACGGTCAGCCCGGAGGTCGCGCCGTCCTGGTTGAGGGCCGAGCCGCGGATCACGGCCCGCACCGGGTGGCCGGCGGCGAGGGCCTCATCGAGGCGCTCGAGCACCACCACCGCACAGCCCTCGCCGCGCACGAAGCCGTCGGCCGCGGCGTCGAACGCCTTCGAGCGCCCATCCGGCGCCAGCATGCGGGCCTTCGAGAGGGAGACCGTGTGCTCGGGCGAGAGCATCACGTTGACCCCCGCGGCCAGGGCGAGCCGGCTCTCCCCAGAGCGCAGGCTCTGGCAAGCGAGGTGGACGGCGACCAGCGACGAGGAGCAGGCGGTGTCGATCGACAGGCTCGGCCCGGTGAGCCCCAGCACGTAGGACAGTCGGCCGGAGGCGACGCTGTGCGCCACCCCGGAGCTGGTGTAGGCGTCCAGGCGCTCGAGGGGAGCGGCCTTGATGAAGTCGATGCCGGAGATGCCCACGAACACGCCGGTGCGGCTGCCGGCGAGGCCCGTGGGGGCGAGGCCGCCGTGCTCCAGGGCCTCCCAGGCGACCTCGAGCAACAGACGCTGCTGGGGGTCCATGGACTCGGCCTCGCGGGGCGAGATGCCGAAGTGCTGGGGATCGAAGAGCTCGAGGTCGTCGAGGAAGGCGCCCCAGCGGCAGGTGAGCTTGCCGGGACGGTCCGGGTCCGGGTGGTAGAAGGCCTCGAGATCCCAGCGCGACGCCGGCACTTCGCTCAGGGCATCGAAACCCTCCCGGAGCCGGCGCCAGAAGGACTCCGGGCTCGTGATGCCGCCCGGGAAGCGGCAGCCCACACCGACCACGGCGATCGGCGCCCGGGCTTCCCTCTCCAGGGCCTCGATGCGCTCCTGCTGCTCGAGGGCGAGGAGGGCCAGGCGCTGGGGCGAGAGCTGGCGGATGCGCTCGACCAGGGAGCTCACGGCGCCGCCTCCGCGGCGGCCGCCACCCGGGCCTGGTGACGGCTGAGCAGCTCCTCCACCGCCTCGTCCGACAGCTCCTCGACCCGCTCCAGGGGCGAGGCCGAAGGCGGCGGGGGCTCCGTCACCTCGAGGCCGAGCAGGGTGCGGCCGAGGAAGCGCGTCAGGGCCTCGACGTTGGGGTGATCGAAGATCGCGGTCGAGGTGAGGCTGCGGCCGAGCTGGGCCTGGAGGCGATTCTTCAGCTCCAGGGCGGTGAGCGAGTCCATGCCGAGGTCGAAGAAGCCCTGGCCGAGGCCGATCGCCGGCTGGCGGCCGAGCCCCAGGATGGTGCCCACCTCGCCGAGCACCAGCTGGCGCAGCCCCGCGAGGGGCTCTTCGCCCTCACCGGCGCGCAGCTTCGCGAGCAGGTCGCCGCGCTCCTCCGGGGCGGTGCCGCCCGCCCTGCCGGCCTTCTGCAACAAGTCCGCGAGGAGGGGGGAGACCTTGCCACCGTCCGCCGCCATGCGCGAACGGTCGATGGCGAGCACCCCCACCTGGGCGGCGCCGCTCTCGAGCACCCGGGCCAGGGCTTCGAGGCCGCCGCGGGTCGAGAGGGTGCCCATGCCGCGGCGCCCGAAGCGCTCTCCGGCCCCGCGCTCCCGGGCCTCGCCGATCTCCCCCCAGGGGCCCCAGTCGATGGCCACGGCCGGCAGGCCGAGGCCGCGCCGATAGCGGGCCAGGGCATCGAGGTAGGCGTTGGCCGCCCCGTGGTTGGCCTGTCCGGCCGAGCCCAGCAGGGAGGCCGCCGAGGAGAACAGGATGAAGAAGTCGAGGGCCTGGTCGCGGGTGGCCCGGTGGAGCTGCCAGGCGCCCCGCACTTTGGGCGCCAGGACCGCCGAGAGCCGCGGCAGGTCGAGCTCGGTGGCGAGGGCGTCGGCGAGCAGGCCGACGCTGTGGATCACCCCCGCCAGCCTCGGCAGCTCGGCGTCGACGCGGGCGAGGGCGGAGGTCAGGGCCGCCTCGTCGCCGACGTCCGCTTCGAGGGCGAGCACGGTGGCTCCCCGCTGCCGCAGGGCATGGATCTGCTCCTCGGCCTCGGCGGAGGGCGCACGGCGGCCCACCAGGGCCAGGTGCCGGGCGCCATGCTCGACCAGCCAGCCCGCCACCGCGAGGCCGAGGCCGCCGAAGCCGCCGGTGATCAGGTAGCTGGCCGCGCCGTCGAAGGCCGGAGCGCCGTCGGCCGGCAGCTCGGTCACCAGGGGCTGGAGCCGGGCCGCCCAGCGCCCGCCGCTGGCGAGGCGGAGCCGGTCCTCGCCGTCGGGAGCCAGCAGCTCGGCGGCCAGCCGCCGGGCCTCGGCGGCCTCGGTCTCGGCCCCCAGGTCGATCAGACCCCCCCAGTGCTCCGGCTGCTCCTGGGCGATCACCGCGCCCAGGCCCCAGCTGGCGGCGGGCCCGGGATCGAGGGGAGGCCGGCCCTCCTCGCCGCCCTGGCAGCCGCGGGTGACGATCCACAGCCGGCCTTCACCGCTCACTGCCTGGCTCGAGGGAGCGGCCAGGCGACGCAGGGCAGCGAGCTGCCCCATCAGCAGGGGCTCGAGCTCACCGGTCAGGGCCTGGGGGCTCAAGTCGCGGGGGACCGCGAGGTCGAGGGGCCGCAGGTCGACGATGCCACCGAGGCCCTCACCGCCCCCGAGCCTCGCGAGGGCGGCTTCGACCGCCTCGCCGGGCGCCGCCAGCAGCGGGTGCTCGCCGGCCGCCGCCAGCTCCGTGGCCAACCCCTCGGCCACTCCCCCGCGGTCGGCCAGCAGCAACCAGCGCCGGCCGGAGCCAGCCAGGCGGGGCACGGGGGTGGCCGGCCGGGCGAGGGGTGCGCGGGCGAACAACAGGGCCTGGCGCGAGGGCAGCTCCGGCGCTCCCGGCGGGGGGAAGGCCGCCGCCTCGCTGAACCCGGTCGCGGCCAGCAGCTCCAGCCAGTGGGACGACAGCAGCAGGGGGTAGCTGCCCCGCACCTCATCGCGGAATCGCCACCAGCCGTCGGTCAAGCCGAAGATGAGGTCGAGGAAGCGGGAGCGGGCGGTGCCTTCGAGCAGCACCAAGAGGCCCCCCGGCGCCAGCAGCTGGCGGGCGTGGTCGAGGCTCTGGCCGAGGTCCGCCGTGGCGTGCAGGACGTTGGCGGCGATCACCAGGTCGAAACGGCCGGGCGCCAGGCCCTGGGAGCCGGGCTCGCTCTCGATGTCGAGGAGACGGAAACGCAGTCCGTCGAGGGTGCCCAGGCGAGCCTGCGCCTTGCTCAGGAAGAGCTGGGAGACGTCGGTGAAGAAGTACTCGGTGCGCCCCGCCGGAAGGGCCGGCAGGATGGACGCCGTGGCGGCGCCGGTACCGGCGCCGATCTCGAGCACGGTCAGGGGTCGGCCGGCGGGCAGCGACTTCGCCACCTCGGCGGAGAGCCGGGTGAGCAGGGCGTTGTCCAGGGTGACCAGGGGCGACGAGCGGTAGAGGTGCTCGGCCAGGGTGAGGTCTCCGTTGGGGAACAGCAGGTCGAGGGGATCCAACTCGTCCCGCAGCACCCCCGCCAGGCCCCCGGCGCAGCGGGCGAGCAGCTCGAGCTCCCCGGCCGAGGCGGGATGGCGGGCGCGCAAGCGGGCGAGCTGGTCGGAGGCCGCCTCCCGGGGCGGCGCGGTCTCCACTCGCAGGTGGTCCGTCATGGCCACCAGGGTGCCGGTCTCGGTGAGGATCTCGAGCAGGCGGCCGAACAGGCGATGGCGCGCGGGGGGCACGCCGAGACCCTCGGCGAGCCCCGGCCAGCGCAGCTCGCGGCCGGGGACGAGGGGTCCCAGGAGGGCTTCGACCGCCTCGCGGGCGAAACCCGCGCTGACCGCTTCGAGCTCCTGGCGCAGTTGAACCAGGGCCTCGCGGTCGGCGTCCGGCAGCACCGCTCCGGCCTCCTCGGCGAGCCAGTCGGCCAGGACCGAGGGCGCCGGCAGAAAGCTCGCTTCCAGGGTCTCCTCGGCCAGCTCCGGCCGGCAATGCGGCACCCAGGTGAGCTGGTAGAGCCAATCCGCCGGACGCTCCGCCGGGCCCTCCGGACGTCCACCGGCGAGGCCGAGCTCCACCCCTTCCGCGCGCAGGACGACGCTGCCCTCCGGGTCGTAGGCGGTCAGGGCGCAAGTGGAGCCAGCCCCGTCGAGGCGCGCGTGGAGCCAGAGCGGACCGCCCGGCACCAGCCGGGCCTCGAGAGAGCCGGCGGCGACGGCGAGGTCAGCACGGGCGGCGCCCCCCGCGAGCCCGGGCAGGGCCAGGGCCAGCAGCTCGGCCGCCTCGAGCAGGGCCGGATCGAGGATCTGATGCGAGAGCGGCCCGCCGCCGCCTCGCCAGTCGATCTCGGCCAGGGCCTCGGCGGGCCGGGCGAAGAGGGCTCGCCAGCCGTCGAAGAGGGGACCGAGCTGGTGGCCGCCGGCTTCGAGGGCGCTGCGCAGCCGCTCGACCGGCAGCGGATCGCCGGCCAGGCGGGTGCGCACGCCCTCCAAGGTCTCGACCGGGACCGGCGGCGGCTCGCCGAGAACCACCCGCGCCGAGCCCAGCAGCTGCCAGGCGCCGTCCGCGGGGGCCGCCGGCCGGCGGTACCAGGAGGCGTTCCAGCTTCCCGAGGCCGCCGGCTCGAGGACGGTGGCGAGGCCGAGGGTGCCTTCGGGCTCGAGGGCCGGCCCGGGTTCGAGGCGCAGGTCGCGCAGCACAGCCCGACCGCCGGCCGAGGCCGTGGCCCAGGCCCCGAGGACGGCCTCGGCCAGCACGCCCAAGGGCAGCCGCGCCTCGCCCCGCAGGCGATGTTCGCGCAGGGCGTCGATGTCCGTGGCCTTCACTTCGGTGTGGAACTGCTGGGCCGGCAGCGGCGAGGCCAGGCGCTCCCCCGCCAGGGAGCGGCTCGGGCGAGCCCGGCCCGCGGCCTTGCCGCCGCGCTCGATCCAATAGCGCTGGTGCTCCCAGGGATAGGTCGGCAGCTCCACCCGGCGGTGCCCTCCGGGGGCGACGACTGCCCCGAGGTCGAGCTCGACCCCCGCGGTCCAGAGCCGGGCAACGCCTTCCAGGACGGACTCCCAATCGCCCTTGCCGCGGCGCAACGAGGCCGCCGTGACCAGACCCTCGCGGGCGGCGGAGACCGCCGGCAGCAGCGCCGGGGTCAGACCCAGCTCGACGAAGGACGTGATGCCGCGCTCGAGCAGGAGGTCCACGCTGTCGGCGAAGCGCACCGGCTCGAGCAGCTGGCGGCGCCAATAGGAGGGGCTGGGGGCCTCCCCCGGCGCCAGCGGCCTGGCGGTCAGGTTCCAGATCAGCTCGATCTGCGGTGGCGCGAGCGGCCCCACGGCAGCCCAGGCACGCTCGAGCTCGGCCGCCGCCGAGGCCATCAAGGGCGAATGGAAGGCGCGGTTGACGCCCAGATCCTTGACGCGCGCCGCTCCCAGCCGGCCGAGAGCCCCCTCCACCGCCGCCGGCTCGCCAGAGATCACCACGCTCTCCTGGCCGTTGATCGCCGCCACGGACGCCCCCTCTTCCAGCCCGGCGAGGGCGGCCCGGGCTTCAGCCTCGCCGACCTCGACAGCGACCATCCGCCCGGGGGCGGTGGCCTGCATCAGCCGGCCGCGCAGGGCGACCAGCCGCAGTCCGTCCTTCCAGGGCAGGATGCCGGCGGCGCACGCCGCCACGTACTCGCCGACGCTGTGGCCGAGCACGGCCGCCACGGGGAGGCCCCAGGCGCGGTAGAGCTGCCACAGGGCGTAGCCCACGGCGAACAGGGTGGGCTGGGCCAGCTCGGTGTCGACCAGGCGGCCGTCCCCCGCGAAAAGTGCCTGCCGCAGGTCCCAACCCGCCTCTTCGAGCAGCCAGGAGGCCGCCTCGTCCAGGGCCTGGCGGAACCGCGGCTCGCCGGCATAAAGCTCGGCTCCGGTGCCGGCCAGCTGGGTGCCCTGCCCCGAGAAGAGCACCGCCACCCGGGGCGATGCGCCGGCGGACACCCGGCCGGTGATCCCGGCCGCCGAGCGCAGCCTGGCCGCCGCGGCCCGGCCATGGGGCGCGACCACCGCGAGCCGGTGCTCGAAGTGGGCCCGGCCCACGGCGGCGGTGTGGGCGGCGTCGGCGAGCCGCTCGAACGGGTGCTCCTCGAAGTGTCGAGCCCAGCGCTCGGCCTGGGTGGCGAGCGCCGTCGCCGTCTTGGCCGACAGCACCAGCAGGGAGACCGGCCGCTGGTAGCCGGCCGGCCGAGCCGGCGGCTCGGGCGGCTCCTCCACCAGCACGTGGGAGTTGGTGCCCCCGAAGCCGAAGGAGCTGACCCCCCCGCGGCGCTTGTCGTAACCCACGGGCCAGGCCATGGGCGCGGTGGGCACCGCCAGGGGCACCTGGTCCCAGGTGATGTGCGGGCTGGGAGTGCGGAAGTGGAGGTGGGGCGGGATCAGCCCCCGCTCGACCGAGAGCACCAGCTTGATCAGGCCCGCGATCCCTGCGCCCGCCTCGAGATGGCCGAGGTTGGTCTTGAGCGAGCCGATCCAGAGGGGCCGGTCCGGGGAGCGGCCCGCGCACAGGGAGGCGGCCAGGGCCTGGGCCTCGATGGGATCTCCCAACGAGGTCCCGGTGCCGTGTGCCTCGACGTAGGCAATGTCCTCGGCAACCAGCCGCGCGGCCGCCAGGGCCTCGCGGACCAGGGCCTTCTGGGCCTGGGCATTGGGCGCCGTGAGCCCGTTCGACAGGCCGTCCTGGTTGACCGCCGAGCCGCGGATCACGGCGTGGACGTGATCGCCGTCGCGCCGGGCGTCCGACAGGCGCTTCAAGACCACCACCCCCGCTCCCTCGCCGCGCACGTAGCCGTCGGCCGCGGCATCGAAGGTCTTGCAGCGGCCGTCGTCGGCCAGCATCCGGGCCTTGACGAAGATCAGCGAGTTGGTGGGAGAGACCAGCAGGTTCACCCCCGCCACCAGGGCGAGGTCGCTTTCGGCCTGGCGCAGGCTCTGGCAGGCCAGATGGGTGGCCACCAGGGAGGAGGAGCAGGCGGTGTCCACCGCCAGACTGGGACCATGGAGGCCGAGCAGGTAAGAGATGCGGTTGGCGGCGATGCAGGCCGCCGCGCCGATGCCGCGGTACATCTCGACCCGGCCGGGGTCCTCCCACTCGGCCTGCAGGTTGGAGTAGTCCATCGAGCTGATGCCCACGAAGACGCCGGTCCGGCTGCCGGCCAGAGAGGCCGGCGCCAGGCCGGAGCGTTCCAGGGCCTCCCAGGCGACCTCCAGGACCAGCCGGTGCTGGGGGTCCATGGCCACCGCTTCGCGGGGAGAGATGCCGAAGAAGGGGGCGTCGAAGCCCTCGATGTCGGGCAGGAAGCCGCCCCGGGTGAGCGCCTTGCGCTCCAGGGTCTCGGGGTCGACGACGCTGTAGGCGTCGAGGTCCCAGCGCCCGGGCGGCACGCCCGACACGGCGTCGACACCACCGATCAGGAGCTGCCACAGCTCCTCCGGCGAGGCGGCGCCCGGCACCCGGCAGGCGAGGCCGATCACGGCGATGGGCTCCGGGTGATCGCAGGGGGCTTCTTTCGCGACCGCGGGGGGAGCGACGGCGACGGGCTCGGGAGCCGCTCGGTGGGGCTCCGCTGCAGCCTCCCGGGGAGCGGGGCTGGCCGCGGACGGCACCGGGGCCGCGACCGGTGCCGCCGGCGGCGGCTCCTCGCCACCCAGGTGGGCGGCGAGGGCGGCGATGGTCGGGTACTCCCAGGCCAGGGTCGCCGACAGCTTGCGGCCGAGCCAGGTCTCGAGGTCGCCGATCACCATCACCGTCGCCAGGGAGTCGAGCCCGAGCCGGGCCAGGGGTTGATCCCGGCCCACCAGGTTGGCCTCGACCTGGGCTTCCTGCGCCACCCTCTCGACCAGCCAGGCCTCGATCGCCGCCTGCGCCGGCCGAGCCGGGGAGCCCGCCGGCGGCTCGGCAGGGGCCACGGTTGGCCCGGGGGCCGGCGGCGAGGGCTCCACCTCCTCGCGCCAACGCGCCAGGAGGGGAAGCTCCTCGCGCAGCAGCAGGTCCCGGCAGAGGGAACGCTGGACCTTACCGCTGGAGGTTCTGGGGATCGTCCCGGAGCGCACCAAGGCCAGGGCGAGGGCTGGCAGCTCGTGGTGTTCGAGCACCGTCTCCCGAATCCCGGCGAGCAGGTCAGCGTACGACGCCTCGTCGGCGTCACGGCCGACCTCGCAGACCAGCGCCAGCCTCTCCTCTCCCGAGCTCTCGACGCTCAGGGCCGCCGCCAGCTGGATCTCCGGGTGGGCGACGCGGATCGAGCTTTCGATGTCGTGGGGATAGTGGTTCTGGCCGCGGACGATGATCAGATCTTTGATCCTGCCGGTGACGAAGAGCTCGCCATCGAGCAGGGCGCCGAGATCTCCCGTGCGCAGGAAGGTCCCTCGACCGTCGGCCAGAGTGGCGCGAAAAAGGCCCTCGCTCTCCTCTTCTCGGCCGAAGTAGCCGTCGCCGACGAAAGGGGCTTTCACCCAGATCTCCCCGACTGCCCCCGCCGGCAGCTCCCGCCTCTCCGGGTCGACGATGCACACCTCGGCACCGGCGACCGGGACGCCGCAGGAGGCGAGCCAGCGTGGCGATCCCTCGGCGATCCGGACCAGCTGGTTCTGGCGCTCGAGGGCCGCTGCTTCGGCCGGGAAGAACCACGACTCGGCGTCCGGCCGCCGCCCGGTCACCACCAGGGTCGCCTCGGCCAGGCCGTAGCCGACCATGAAGGAGCTCCGGCGGAAGCCACAGGGCGCGAAGAAGCCGGCGAAGCTCTCGAGCACCTCCTTGCGCACCGGCTCGGCGCCCACCGAGGCCAGGCGCCAGGACGACAGGTCGAGGCGGTCGCGCTCCTGCGGGCTAACCTTGCCGGTGCAGTGCTCGAAGGCGAAGGTGGGGCCCGAGCTGTGGGTGATGCCGACGCTCGAGATCAGCTCCAGCCAGCGCAGGGGCCGCTTGAGGAAGGTGAGGGGGGAGAGGAGATAGGCGGGAACGCCGGCGAAGGCCGGGCCGAGCAGGCCCTCGACGAGCCCGAAGTCGTGGAAGGACGGCATCCACGATGCCGCGCGATCCCCCGGCTGCCAGGCGTACAAGTCGGCCAGGGCCTCCAGGTTGGCGAGCACCTGCTGGTGGGTGATGGCGACCCCTCGGGGCTCGCGGGTGGAGCCGGAGGTGTACTGGAGATAGGCGAGGTCGCTGCCGGAGGGCCTGGCCGGCGAGCCCTCGGACCCCTCGTCCGGGATCTCGTCGGTGGCGAGGATCGGCAGCCCGGCGAGCCAGCCCCCCTCGGCGGCCAGGCCCTCCCGCACCGCAGGGGCCAGGGCGGCGATGGTCAGCACGACCGCCGGCCTCGCGTCCTCGAGAATCGCCCGCAACCGCGGCAGGGTACGCCGGGAGCGAGCCCCTTCTGGGGGCGGTGCCGGCACCGGCACGGCACCCGCCCAGAGGGCGCCGAGAAAGGCCCGGGGGAAGGCCAGCCCGGCCGGGAAGAGCAGCACCGCCCGCTCTCCCCGCAGTCCTCGCGCGGCGAGCTCGGCACCGATCGCCCGGGCCCCCTTCGCCAGCTCAGCGAAGGTCAGGGAGGCCTGGATCGCCTTGCCGTCGGCGAGAAAGGAGTAAGCGAGCTCTGCGGGCAGCTCTTCTGCCCGAGCCTCGAACAGGTCCACCAGGGTCGAGATCCTTCGCTTCCTCGCGATCGTCATGCAACGCTCTCCAGCCCGTCGGAGACACCCCTGGTTCCCCCCTTGCGAGACGGCCCGAGCAAGGCCCTGGTCCAGCTGAGGTGAGTGGTGATCCTCGAGACGGCGTGCTCCAGCGCGTCGCCGAGCAGCCCCCGAGTGAGCCACGGACTTCCTGATTGGCTTCTCCAGCGACGGCGGTGTGGGTCTATGAATCGGAAACTCTGATGCGCTCGCAGATCTCTATCAGTATCTATCGAAAACACCGCTTATGCTAGCAGGACTATAGGACAATGTCACCATCGCTGTCTACCACGGGCCCAGGCCCTCGGAAGCATTCCCCGAGGAAGGCCCCGAAGGCACCGAGCAACCCCTGTCTTTTCAGATGTTTAGCGCCGAGTGTCGGCACCGGGAGGGATTCCGGTATACTGCCCCGACGCCGCTTGCGGGCCGTTAGCTCAGTTGGCAGAGCAGCTGACTTTTAATCAGCGGGTCGAAGGTTCGATTCCTTCACGGCCTACCAAATCCTCTTTAGAATCAGCAACCTACGCTTCACCGCTCGCACCCACCCAGCCCCCGCCGCCGGCTCGGAGAACGACCGCCGTGAACCGCCTGTCGGTCGACCTGATGCCGGCCGAGGCGACGGCGGCCCAGGCCGGGCGAGGTGGCTGGGGCGGACCCCACAACATCGGCACTTGTTAGCCACTTCCGACGCTTTTGGACTTGCCCGGCTCGCGGTCTTCCCTCACAATGTCGGCACTCATGCCATCACTGCCGACATTTCGAGGGAACCCATGGTCCCAACCGCTGAGCCTGGATCGCCTGCGCCAGCACGGCATGGGTGCCTTCTTTCGCCCCTCCGAGCTCCGGGTGCTGGGCGTCCGCTCGGATCAGCTGCGCACTCTGGTGCAGGAGGGGACCGTGGAGCGAGTGGGGCGAGGCCTCTACCGGCTCACGGAGGCCGAGACCACCGAGGACTACAGCCTGGCCGCCGTCTGCGCCCGCGTTCCCGAATCCATCGTCTGCCTGCTCTCCGCCCTGCAGGTGCATGACATCGGGACCCGAGTCCCGGCGGAGGTTTGGCTCGCGATCCCTCACAAGGCGAGGGCACCCCGGCTCCCGGAGGTACGGGTGCGGATCGTGCGCTTCTCCGGCGCCGCCTGGACCTACGGCATCGTGGCGACCAGCTTCGAGGGCGTCCCGGCCCGGATCACGTCGCCGGCACGGACGGTGGTGGATTGCTTTCGCTACGAGCGCCTGGTCGGCCGAGAGACCGCGCTCGAGGCGCTCTACGACGGGCTACGCCAAAAGAAGGTGACGACGGACTCGCTGTACCGGACGCTAGAGATGCTGCCCTCGCGTCGGCTCCGCGCCGCGCTGGAGGCGATGCCGTGACCGGAAAGCTCGATGTACGGGAGGAGGCTGCGTGAGCTTCGAGCCGCGCGACGGCACTACCGCCTCGCCGAGCAGCTCCAGAGGTCCCGGGCTGAGCTGTGACAAGCTGTGACAACGAGCTGTGACACGAGTCTGTGACACTCCGCGGGAGCAGCTGAAGTGAGTGGGTGCCTCTCCCGTAAAGGCCCCTGGCCCCATCGCTGACGGCGCCGCCCAAGCGGGCGCAGGGAGGCGTAGACCTCAGAGGCCTTCCTCGCTCTCCTCGTCGTCATCCTCCTCATCCTCCCCATCGCCGTCCTCTCCCTCGGTCTCGTCCTCATCGTCATCATCGTCATCATCGTCCGGCGGGAAGCCGTCCACTTCTACCTGGCGCCCCCAGTCAGACCACCTCACCTCCAGCTCGGCGTTGCAGGTCTCGCAGGTCAGGGTCTCGCTGCCGGACTCCTCGGCGATGTCGTCGATGCTGAAGGCAGTGTCGCAATCCGGGCACTCCCCTTCGGCGGGGGGCGTGCTGTCCACGTCGACATCGACCGACACCGTAACGCTCAGCTGAGCGCGGCAGGTCTCGCACTCCGCCTGTGTATCTTCGCCTTCGACCTCGACCGACAATCCCGTCCCGCAGCGTGGGCACTCGATGTCCATCCTGCACCTCCCGCCGGTCGCCGCGCGGCCTGGTCGCGCGAGCGGCTGGACCTTGGGCGGACCATACCGCGCCCGGGCTCCCCCCTCACACCCGGAACACCTTCATCACCTCATCCCTCAGGTGGTCATCGTTCGGTAACCCACAGTCGGGCCGCCTCGTTGGCGTCCTCCATCTGCTTGCCGACCACGCCCAAGAGGCCCCGTTCCCACCGCGGGAAGGCCGGCTCGCCGTCCAGGCGGTGGAGCTTCTCCGGGAAGGTGCGGATCGGTACACGGGGTTCTGACCCGCAGCATATTCGGAACCGAGCCTGCTGAACTCATCACCCTCGATCAGGAAAACAGCTTTACCCGCGCGGCTCAGGAGGACTCGATCGAAGCGCCTCCCCTTCGCCTGTAATGCCTCCGCCGCCTGAAAAAGGCCGCGGAAGAGGTCGAGGGGCGCAACGTCCCCGGCCCGATCGAGGTCGAGCACCAGCGTTCCGGGGTCGAGGTAGTAGCGATAGCGGGCGTTCAGCGTGAACACGTCGTTACGGCCGTCCTCCGCGAGCCGCTCTGCCACGGGCTGGCCGACCCGCACGTGGTTCGCGAACCAGACCACCACAACGAGCAGAACGACGAGTAGAAGGAGGCGCAGGGTGCGCCGCCGAGGCGGGGCGAGGCCTCCTATCGATGGAGTCGAAGGTCCCTCGGGCCGTCTCTCCGTCGTGATCGTGGGCTCCATGGCATCTCCTCGTCGGCTCAGCCTCAGCTCCCCTGGCCAGAGGGGCCAGCAGGCACAACTTCCGCCAGCTCGGCGCCGGTTGGCGGTTCCTGGGCGGCAGGTGTGCTCGCTTCTGCTGCGAGCTTCAGGGCCTCGACCCGGCGCTGGGCGAGATCCTGAACGTCCTTCCTCCCTTCGAGTGGACCTCTCATAGACTCTCGCTTGGAGTAACCCTTCACTCCGCACCGATATATCAGTCTGCTGCCTGGAAGGCCTTCGACCCTTTGGGGATTGACGTCGATTCGGTGCCAGATGCGCCGATACGCACCGGTGACGTACTTCAGTCGCCAGGTCCGTTTCTCTTCTGTCTTAGGCTTCAGCAGCTTGAGGATCCTGGCGGGCTGAACGGTGGCGCGCTCGTCTGTCGCGGGCTGGGCTGTAGTGTGTTTTGTGTGAAGTCTCAAGAAGGAACCCTTCTCCAGAACTGGTGACTCGCCGCCGTTGCCAACGGGCTCGGCGCGCTCGAGCCAGTCCGCTTGCCATTTCGGCCATTGGTCGAGGTCGCTGAGGAGCTCCCAGATCCTCGCAGGGCTGGCAGTGCTGTCGGCGCTGTGTTTGGCTTTCCTTCCTCGGATCGGAACGTCAAGCTGGAGCCACTGCCAGGTCGAGGGCTGCGCGCCCGTGGGCCAGAACGGGTTCAGCTCGGCGAAGGCCTTCCGCCAACGCCTCTGATTGGACCGCGAATACACGATACAGAGCAGGACCACTAACGAGTTGAACACCAGCGTGACTACTTGGACCCGGAGCGAAAACGTCGTGGCCGGCTCCGATAGGAAGTGGCCAAAGCTCCGACTGAGCCAGTCTTTGCGAAGGCCGTAAACCTGTACCCAGAGTGGGAAGAAGAGCAAGAAGACGGTGCCAAACTCGAGGGGGTTGAGCTGCCAACGCGCTCGCGAGGGCGGGTGGGCGAACTGCTGGGACATCACCAGCGCGTGGTAGAGCAAGTTCGCCCGGCTGTGCGGCTGGTCGGGCGAATCGTTCCCCTGTACCTTGCCGTCCTTCGCCTCTTTCTCCCAAACCTGTCGCACCCACCAGAGGCAAAGGAACAGGTTCTCGTGCTGGCGACGCATGGCCACGGCCAGGAAGAGCAGAAGCCCCATGAGGGTGATCCCGCCGTAGAACCCCAGATCGTTGGCATCGAAGGCGATCCCCAGGACCGGGATCTTGGGCAGCACCAGATGCTCGGTATGGGCCTCGGTCAAAGTATCGACGTAGCTCTGGACATGCACCGCCGACTCGAAGCCCTTCCGATCTGCCCAGTGTCGAGCCGCTCTCTCCTTCTCGGTCAAATCGTGGCACGGGACTGCTGAGTCCCAGATCCTCTCCTTCGCGGCCTCTCGTGCTACCTCGATGCGCTTGCCGAACCAGCTCGTCAGGTTGCGGTGGGCACCGAAGAGAAGCAGCGAGGCCACCATCAGGGCCACCAGGATGTAGCGAACCGTGTTAGAGGAGGAGGCGAAGGAGCTGAGGTACTGCGTCGCCTGGAACTCGAAGCTCAGCTTTGTGGGGTCTTCGACCTCGATATTCCCTGTCTCGCTCATCGCCAAGCCCTCCCTGTGCCGGGGGTAGAGCCTCCGCTCCGTTCGACCGAGTGACCAGATGTCGGATCAGTGGTGATCGCCAGCGAGAATAGCTGAATCTGCTTAGCCGAGCAATCGCGACATGGCAATGTACTCCTGAGTTGGTCGAGCGCAGCAGAGGTGCGGCCAGAGGACTGCGCTATCGCCGCGCCGCCCGCATGGCCCGGGTGATGCCTACAGTCTCCACGCTCACCCGCGTGACTCGGCCCAGGAGGTCGATGACCTTCTCTTTGTAGTCGGCGAAACGGTAGGTGTCGAACTTCTCCCGGATGGTGGGGTCCTTGGGCTTCTTCTCTTTGTACTGGTCGAGGATCCACTCGAGGGCGGAGCGGTTGCCGAGCACGTAGGCCCAAGCCTCCGCCGGCACGCCGGAGAGGGTGGTCTCGGTGTCGAGCACGATGGTGCCGCTCACCTTGTCGGTTTTGAGCTGGGCCTTCGGAGCCTGGCCGACAGCCCGGGCCCTCTCGTCCGGCACGTCCCGGCGGACCAGGGGCCAGGGCTCCACGGTCTCGTAACCCAGGTGCAGATCCATCAGCCGCCGGCCCCAGTCGGTCCATTGCCAGAAGGCCGGGTAGAAGGGGATGCGCGGGAAGTCGCGCTTGAGGTTGAGGGCGTACTTCTCGCGGTAGATCGGGTCGTGGAGGACCGCGTAGACGTAGTGGAAGATGGCTTCCTTGGAGATCGGGCGATCAGACTTTCCACCGGCCGCCGCGTAGTGCGAGGTGAACTGGTCGACGGCCCAGTCGGTGATGTTGTCGAGCGACCTGACTCCGTCGTAGGTCTTCAAAGGAAGGCAGACCGCTCCAGCAGCTGCTCCCACAAGGTGGAGATCAGGAGGGTCATCAACTACCAGGACCAGCCACGGCTTCTGTGCCGTAGGGTCAGTGAGGACTATGCACTGATTCTGTGTGCCTACCGGGAACATCGCACCGGCAGCGCCACGTTCATCGACGAACAGTGCTGAATCGTAGAATACCCTACGACAAAACGGCCTGTAGGCCATGGAGCGGATGCGTTCTGGGTCGAAGGATTCGATCTTCCCTTGAGTAGATCGTCGCTTGAGGTTCCGAGACCACTTGATGACTTCGTTCTCCGCGGCCAGGTCGAGACGCGTTCTCTCAAAGTTCCTCACGAAGAACCTCATCCGCTCGGCCACCTCGCCTGGCGCAAAGCCGACCACCCACTCGTCTCGATTCGTTGAAACGCCTAGCAGCCCGTGGCAGAACCGCTCGTTTTCACGCTGCGGCCTCGTGGGGCTCGGTTGTGATCAAGAAGGGCGGCGTGGGCCGGAGCAAGACCTCGAGAGTCGAAGGACCCGCCCAGAGATTGCGCAGCCGGGCAAGGAG
>DASUEU010000060.1:0-7801 GCA_036274895.1 Thermoanaerobaculia bacterium
CGGTCCTCCTTCGCATGCGGCTCTGCCGCCGTCAGGTGGTAACCCGCGACCGAAAGGGGCACTCCCCCTCTCATCCGCGGCCCCGCAAAGGGCCTACGATCCTGCGATCGTAGGGCCGGTCGTTCCATAGGGTCTACGGGAATCTTCTAGTTGGGGGCCGATCCATGCGTCGGCCCTCCTCGTTGGATGCGCCCCTACGGGCCGTGGTGGGTCGCTGTCGCCTTGCGGTAGGCCAGCGTCGACGGGGCGACGCCGAAGTCGGCGGCCGGCTCGAGGCCGATCATCTTGAGCACGGCGGCGATCAAGGCGTAGTGGTGGACGGTGTGGCTGCGCAGGAACTGCAGCTCCCGGGCGAGGGTGGAGGAGGCCCAGGCGAGGTCTCCCCTCTCCCACTCCGAGCGGTCCGTGGCCACCGAGACCGGGCGGTCTTCCCGTCCCTCGGCAGCCGACTCCAGCCTTGCGATCAGCGTCTCGAGCGCAGCCAGCGCGTAGCGCCGGTCCTTCTCCAGACGGGGGTCGCGCCGGCGGGCATCGTAGTCGATCACGCCGACGTCCAGGCCGTCGAGAAAGCAAGCATAGAAGTCGAGGCAGTGGCGCAGGTGGTCGGCCACCGGGCTCATGTCGATCGGCGGTCGGGTCACGAACTCCTCGTCGGAGAGCTGGAGCAGCAGCTCCCGGCCCTGCTCGAGGAAGTGGATGTTGTCCTCCGTCAAGGACGCGATTCGGTCCATGGTTCCTCCCGCGGTGGGCGCTCCTCGAAGAAGAGCTCGTAGGTGCGGGGGTCCATCGCCTGGATGTCGAAGAGAACGAGGAAGTCGATGGTCTTGAACTCTCGGTCCAGGGCGGGTGGGCCGCACACGAGCGCGCCATAGCGAAGATACGTCTTGAACAGCAAAGGTAGATCAAAGGGGGGCAGTGGGTGAGGAAGGCTCTGCTCGCTCCGGCACTCGAAGCCGGGCAGGGGATCGATGTGCACCGTCGGGTGCAGGTAACCCTCGGCTTCCAGGTGGGCCAGGGCGTGCAGGCCCTCGAGCGGGTCCTGGCTGGTCAGGGAGCAGCAGCCGAAGAGGTAGCGCTTGCCGTTGGTGGTCATGTAGCGGGCGAGTCCCTTCCAGAGCAGGAAGAGGATCTGCCGGTTCCGGTGCTCGCGGGAGATGCACGCGCGGCCGATCTCGACCGAGTTGGTGACGACCTCCGGACGGAGCCCGGAGAGGTCGAACTCGTTGGCCGAGTAGAAGCCGGCCTGGTCGGCCATCTCCCAGCACTGCATGCGGTAGGTGCCGACCACCCCCGCGCCGCGGGTGTCCTCGACCAGGAGGTGGTGGCAGTGCAGGTCGAAGACGTCCTCGTCGCGGCCCGTCTCATGGGAGGTGTCGAGCCCTTCGCCCAGCTCCAAGTTGAAGACCTCGAAGCGGAGGCGCAGGATGCAGTCGAGATCGGCCTCGGTGGAAGCGAAGCGGGCGCGGTAGCGACCCTGGTCGATCGTGCCCACGGGGATCCGCTCCGGGGCGCGGGGATAGCGCCGGTCGCGGCCCGTCTCGGACGGTTCAGCCACCATCGGGTCTCTCGATCTCCTCAGTCTTCTCGGGAACGGCAGCTCGCGGGCGCGACGGAGCGGGTCCGTTGCAGCGGATCTCCTCCCGGTGTCGTCGGCGGCACGAAGTTACCACAAAGGCATGGACTGGGTAGCGACAGATGGGAGGCGAAACCTCCGCGGCTGTCGGTGCATCGGAGGCTGATGGAGGGAGTCCCCATGAAGCCGATTTCGCCCCGCGCTAAGGCCGTGAGCTGGGTCGCCCAGCTCGCCGCCGCCGCCATCCTCGGTCAGACTCTGTTCTTCAAGCTGACCGCCGCACCCGAGTCGGTGTACATCTTCTCGACCCTCGGCATGGAGCCGTGGGGCCGCCTGGGCACGGCCGCGGCCGAGCTGGTGGCCGTGGTCCTGCTGCTGGTGCCCAGCCTGGCCGTCCTGGGCGCCCTGCTGGCCCTCGGCATCATCTCGGGCGCTCTCGTCTCGCATCTCACCAAGCTGGGCATCGAGGTCCAGGGCGACGGTGGCCTGCTCTTCGGCCTGGCCCTGGCCGTCTTCCTCTTGAGTCTGCTGATCCTCGCCCTGCGGCGGGGGGAGCTGGCTGGTTGGGTGGCGAAGTTGCGACGGAAGGGCTGACGCGAAAAAAGTGCGGACCGGCGCCTGCTGGTGGCGGGCGCCGGTCCCGCAATGGGAATGGTTTGCGGATGATAGCAGGGCTTTCGCTATGTTTTTCATTCCGCGACCTCTTCTATCGATCGCTCCGGATGTTGCCGGCCAGCTGCTAGGCTCCGCCTCTCGCTCGTTACGCTGGGAGAAGGAGCCCGGGATGAGGAAGGTCTGTGGCGCGCTGCTGGTCGGAGTCTTGGTCTGCGCGGGGTCGGTTCTCGGAGAGGCCGAGAGTGCCAAGGCGCCGCCGTCGGGTGAGCTGCCGGCCGGGTTCTTCGCCGGTCTGGCCTTCCGCCACCTGGGGCCGATCGGCAACCGGGTGACCGCCGTGGTCGGCGTGCCGGGGGAGGCCGGCACCTACTACGCCGGTGCCGCGTCGGGAGGCATCTGGAAGACCACCGACGGCGGCGTGACCTGGGCCCCCCTCTTCGACGAGCAGAACGTGGCCTCGATCGGCGCTCTGGCGGTGGCTCCCTCCGATGCGAACGTCGTCTGGGCGGGCACCGGCGAGGCCTTTCTGCGCAGCAACGTCTCGGTTGGCAATGGCGTCTACCGCTCCACCGACTCCGGCCGCACCTGGAAGCACGCGGGCCTCCCCAACACCGGGCGGATCCCCCGCATCGTCGTCCATCCCAAGGACCCGGACACCGCCTGGGTGGCTGCCCTCGGCCACTGCTGGGGCCCCCAGCCCGAGCGCGGCGTGTTCAAGACCACCGACGGCGGCACGACCTGGCGGCGGGTGCTTTTCGTCGACGAGAGCACCGGCGCCGCCGACTTGGTGATCGACCCGACCAACCCGCGCATCCTCTTCGCCGGAACCTGGCAGATCAAGATGTGGACCGCCGGCCGCGAGAGCGGTGGGCCGGGCAGCGGCCTCCACGTCTCCCGCGATGGCGGCGAGACCTGGCAGAAGCTCGAGGGCAAGGGGCTGCCCAAGGCACCCTGGGGCAAGGTGGCCCTGGCCATGAGCCCGGCCGACCCGCGACGGGTCTATGCCCTGATCGAAGTCAGCTCCAACCGCGCCTTCGCGCCGGTCGATCCCCACGACGGCGTTCTGTGGCGGTCGGACGACGGCGGCACGAGCTGGAAGATGGTCAACGCCGACCATACCCTCACCCAGCGCCCCCTCTACTACTCGCGGGCCGCCGTGGCGCCGGACGACGCGGACGAGATCCGCTTCATGGCCGTCGAGCACACCCTGTCGATCGACGGCGGCAAGACCACCAGCGAGGTCGAGTCCGGCTGGGACCACCACGACATCTGGATCGATCCTCTCGATGCCAGGCGCATCATCCTGGGCTACGACGGGGGCGTCTCGATCTCGACCAACCGGGGCAAGACCTGGCTGCGTCCCCATCTGCCGATCGCGCAGATGTACCACGTGGCCGTCGACGACCAGGTCCCCTACTTCGTCTACGGCAACCGCCAGGACGGCTCCTCCTTCCGCGGTCCGAGCAACAGCCTCAGTGGCTCCTCGCTGCCGATTGGCGCCTGGCAAACGGTAGGAGGGTGCGAATCCGGCTTCGCCATCCCCCGTCCGGACGGCTCGGTGGTGTACTCGGGCTGTTACGACGGCATCCTCGAGCGCTGGGACGCGGAGCGCAATCAGTCCCAGAACGTCATGGTCTGGCCGGAGCCGATCGAGAGCCTCGCTGCGAGCGACATGGAGCACCGCTTCCAGTGGACCTTCCCGGTGGCGATGTCTCCCCACGACTCCTCGCGGGTCTGGGCCGGCAGCCAGTTCGTGCACCAGACCAGCGACGGCGGCGTGACCTGGACCCGGATCAGCCCGGACCTGACCAAGAACGAGCCCGAGAAGCAGCAGCGCACTGGCGGGCTCACCCTGGACGATGCCTCCCCGAGCGTCGCCCCCACCCTCTTCGCCCTCGCCGAGTCCCGGCTGTCACCCGGTGAGATCTGGGCCGGCACCAACGACGGCCAGGTCCAGCTCACCCGCGACGGTGGCGCCACCTGGACCAACCTCACCGCGAACCTGCCCGGCCTGCCGCCGGATGGCACGGTGTCGAACGTCGAGCCCTCCCGCCACGTGGCCGGCACGGCCTATCTGACGGTCGACCGCCACCAGCTCGGGGACTTCCGGACCTGGGTCTACCGGACCCCGGACTGGGGCAAGACGTGGCGCAAGATCGTGGCGGGCGTTCCCGAGAGCCAGCACGCCTACGCCCACGTGGTGCGCGAGGACCCGGCCCGCCCGGGTCTACTCTACCTGGGCACCGAGAACGCCCTCTACGTCTCGTTCGATGACGGCGGGCGCTGGCAGCGGCTGGCCGGCGGGCTGCCGCCGGCGCCGGTGCACTGGATCGAGGTGCAGCCCCGCTTCGGCGACCTGGTGGTGGCGACCTACGGGCGGGGTATCTGGATCCTCGACGACTTGTCGGCCCTGCGCCAGCTCGATGCCCCGACCCTCGGGGCCGCCACCCACCTCTTCGCCCCACGGGCCGCCTGGCGCTTCCGCCGGCGCGAGGAGATCATGGAGGCCCACGTCGACCCGGCGGCCGGCCGCAACCCGCCGTACGGCGCGGTGATCCAGTACTCCCTGGCCGCCGAGCCGGCCGAGGGGGAGAAGCTCTGGCTGGAGATCGTCGACGGCGCCGGCAAGACCGTGCGCAAGCTCGAGGAGGTGCCCAAGAAAGCCGGCCTCAACCGCTTGGTCTGGGACCTGCGCGGCGAGCGCACGACCGAGCCCAAGCTGCGCACCCAACCGGACGAGCATCCCCACGAGACCTTCGACAAGGAGGGGGCGCGGGAGCTTTCGGACGGCGGCCGCTTCGCCGTGCTGGTGCCGCCGGGCACCTACACGGTGCGGCTCCATCGTGGCGAGGAAGTGCAGAGCCAAGCTCTCGAGGTGCTCATCGACCCGGTCGCGGCCGGCAGCGAGGCGGCGATCGCCCAACAGACCGAGGCCCTTGGCAGCCTCCACCGCGCCACCAACCAGGTGGTGGCGATGATCAACGAGGTCGAGTGGCTGCGCCGCCAGCTCCAGGATCTCGTCACCCGCCTGGCCGCCGCCGACCGCTGGCCCGAGGTGCGCAAAGAGGCTGGTACCTTGGAGGAGCAGCTCAAGGCCGTGGAAGGGGAGCTCTTCGACCTGCGGCTGACGGGCGCCGGGCAGGACATGCTGCGCTGGCCCCGCAAGCTCTATGGCCGGCTCACCTACCTCGCCGACTACATCGACAAGACCGACCACGCCCCCACGGCCTCGCAGCTCGCCCTGCTGGCCCAGCTCGAGGGGGAGGTGGCCAAGGTGAACGAGAGGATGGACGCCCTGCGCACCGGGCCGGTGGCGGACTTCAACCGCAAGCTGGCGGCGCAGGGGTTTCCTTACGTGGTGCCGGAGGGGGAGGGGGAGTAGGGCATCGCGAGGGGCTGGAAGGCAGGGGACGTTGCCCGCAGCCCTGCCTTGACCTAGAGTGAGGGACCACGGAGGAGTTCGCCATGACGCTTCGCACCTCGGAGATCACCCTTCCCAACGTGCGGCTCCGCCTCGAAGACCTGCTCACCGCCATCCACGATCTCGATGAGCCGTCCCGCACCCGGGTCGCCCAGGCCCTGGCCGAGGCGGAGATGGACGCTCGCTTCCGGACCCTCATCGACCAGCTGGCGGCTCGCGTCACGGTCGAAGACCTCAGCGACTCGGACATCACTCGAGAAGTGCAGGCCGTGCGGGCGGCTCGCCGGTCCGCATGAAGCCGCGCATCGCTCCAAGCTGAGGCCCCCCCTCCTCCCCCCTCGATCGTTGTCTTCGGAATCAATCCGGCGCGGGAAGGGCGATAGACTCCCCGCTCGTCCGATCCACGTCGATTTCGAGGAGCCATGTCGCAGCCCGGGTTTGACGTCTTCCTGTGCCACAACTCCGCGGACAAGGCGGCGGTGAAGGCCATTGGGGAGAGGCTCCAGCGGGAGGGCCTCAAGCCCTGGCTGGACGAGTGGGAGCTGCCGCCGGGCCGGCCCTGGATGCGGGAGCTGGAAGGGCAGATCTCAGAGATTGCCGCGGCTGCGGTCTTCGTGGGGCCGGATGGTTTCGGGCCTTGGCAGAGAGTGGAGCTCGACTCGCTCTTGCGGGAGTTCGTGAGCCGCGGGTGCCCGGTCATCCCGGTGATCTTGGATGGAGTCACGGCTCGGCCCAAGCTGCCGGTCTTCCTCGCCGGCATGACGTGGGTGGATTTCGGCAAGTCGGATCCCGATCCACTCGAGCATTTGATCTGGGGCATCACCGGGAAGAAGAGAGCCCGGCCGCCAGCGCCGCCGGCAGCGGCCCCGCTCGCTCCGGTGCCGCCCCGGCCCGCCCCGGTCCGCGAGTCCGCGAAGCCTCCGGCGATCGCCCCTGGGCCGCCCGGGCCAAGCGCACGCGCAGCCCCGCAGCGGCACCCCGCAGCCAATGCCCAGCCCGGTGCAGCGGCCAAGGAGCAATCTGACAGCAAGCACAAGTTCGTTGCGTTGGCCTGGCTCGGCCTGGCTGCTGGAGGGATCGCCTTGGCGATCTGGGGCATTGGCCAGTGGTACGAGGGGCGAACGGCCGCCCCCGAGACGGTGAGCCTGGCCACCAAGCCGGCGCCGCGGGCCACGAGTACCGAGCTGGCCGTTAGCCCTGAGCCCGCCAACCCCAGGGCCGGTGACCTGTGGGTCACACCGGCCGGGATCCCGTTCCGCTTCGTACCGGCTGGCACGTACACGATCGGCAGCCCGGAGAGTGAGCCCGGGCGCGACGGCGACGAGATTCGCCGTGACGTGCGCTTCAGCCGTGGCTTCTGGCTCGCCGAGACGGAGACGACCCAGGGGCAGTGGATGAAGCTTGGCCTCAAGGACCCCTCTCGCTTCACTGCTTGCGGAGAGAATTGCCCCGTCGAGCAGGTGAACTGGTTCGACGCCGTAGCCTTCGCCAACCAGCTGTCCAAGGCAGAGGGCCTTGAGGAGTGCTACCACCTCACCGGGTGCACCGGCGCTCTCGGAGGAGTGACTTACAGGTGCGCGGGCGCAACCTTCGTCGGCCTCAGCTGTACGGGGTATCGGCTGCCCGCCGAGGCGGAGTGGGAGGTAGCGGCCAGGGCTGGGACCGAGGCCGCCATCTGGACCGGTGGGCTGACCCTGAAGGGTGACCGCCACGGGCCGGAGGTCGACCCCATCGCCTGGTATGGCGGCAACAGCGGTGTTACGTACTCCGGCGGGTACGACTGTTCGAGCTGGTCGGAGAAGCAGTTTCCCTCCCAACGCTGCGGCACCCAGCCCGTGGGGCTCAAGCAGGCCAATCCCTGGGATCTTCGCGACATGCTGGGTAACGTCTGGGAGTAGACGGGGGACTGGCACAGTGCATATCCCACGAGCCTGGTGGTCGATCCGACCGGCCCCGCGATGGGCTCCGTCCGAGTGATGCGTGGCGGCTCCTGGTACGGCAGCGCGAGGTTCGTGCGCGCTGCCGCGCGAGTCTGGCGCTCGCCGGGCAACCGCCTCGACACCCTCGGCTTCCGCCTTGCCCGAGGTCAGCTGCGCCCGGCGGGCTAGTGGGGACGAAGCCCTTGAGAGGAGCGGCCTCGGTCCGGAACGAAGTTGGAAAGCCTGATCGCGACGCTTTGGAGTGCGGCGACG
>DASUEU010000061.1:0-111608 GCA_036274895.1 Thermoanaerobaculia bacterium
CTCGATGCGGAAGCCCCGCAGCTTGACCTGGTGGTCGAAGCGGCCCAGGAACTCGACCGTCCCCCCGGCCAGCCAGCGCACCCGGTCTCCCGTACGGTAGGCCCGCTCGCCGGAGCCCTCGCCGAACGGCAGCGGCACGAAACGCTCCGCCGTCAGCGCCGGGCGGGCCCAATAGCCCCGGGCCAGACCCTCCCCGCCCAGCCACAGCTCGCCGGGCACCCCCGCCCCCACCGCCTCCCCCGAGGAGGAGACCACCCACAGCCGGGTGCTCGAGATCGGCCCGCCGATCGGCACCGTCCAGGCCGAGGCGGCCAGCTGCCGTACCGGCTCCCAGGAGCTGAAGGTGGTGTTCTCGGTCGGGCCGTAGACGTGCAAGAGGTTCTGCGGCCCCCCCTGCCCGAGCAGCCCTCGCACCGGCCGGGGATCCACGGCCTCGCCGCCGAAGAGCAAGGTGCTGAGGCTGGCGAGGCTCGCCGGCACCTCGCGTGCCAGCTGGTTGAACAGGGCCGTGGTGACGAAGAGGTGGTCGACGCGCCGGGCCACCAGCAGGGCCCCGAATCGCTCCAGGGAGAGGGCGGTTTCCCGCTCCACCCCGATCAGCACGCCGCCGTTGAGCAAGGCCCCCCAGAGCTCGAACGTCGCGGCGTCGAAGGCGCTGTTGGACGCCTGGGCCACCCGGCAGCCCGGCTGGAGGTTCACGTAATCCGCGCCCCGCACCAGCCGCAGCACGGCACGATGCGGCACCGCCACGCCCTTGGGCCGGCCGGTGGAGCCGGAGGTGAAGATCACGTAGGCCAGCGAGCTCGGCTGCGGCCCGCGGGCCGGCGCGACCGGCCCGGTCCACCCCGGCCAGGCGGGCACGGCGAGGGCCGCGGCCGGGTCCTCCATCAGCCGGGCGCCTTGCTCCGGCCCGGCCACCACCAGGGCGGCGCCCATCTCTTCGACGATCAGCCTCTGCCGGAAGACCGGGTAGCTCGGATCGATCGGGACGTAGAAGGAGCCCAGGCGCAAAATGGCCAGGAAGGCCACGACCATCTCGGGGGAGCGCTCGAGGGCGACGACGGTCGGGGTCTCCAACCCGGCCCCGCGCGCCTGGAGCCGGCGGGCCAGCGCCGCGGACCAGACCTCCAGGGCGCCGTAGCTCCACTGCTCGTCATCCCAGGCGAGGGCCAGGGCCTCGCCCCGCAGCGCCACCTGCTCGGCGAACAAGGAGGAGATCGTCGCCTCCCGCGGGAAGGCCGCGGCGGAGTCGTTCCACTCTCCCAAGAGCTGCCAGCGCTCCGCGGCCGACAGCCAGGGCAGGGCCGCCACGGGCCGCTCCGGCGCCGCGGCCATCGCCGCCAGCAGGGTGCCGTAGCTCCTGCCCCAGCGCTCGATCGTGGTGCGGTCGAAGAGGGCCGTGGACCACTCCACCGCCACCCGCACGCCGCCGCCTTCCTCCTCGACAGCCGACCAGGTGAGGTCGAACTTCGCGCTCCAACGCTGCCACTCCCAGCTCGAGAGGGCGAGACCCGCCACTCCTCCTCGCTGCCGCGGCGCATTCTGCAGCGCGAACATCACCTGGAAGACGGGGGTGAAGCTCGGGCTGCGCTCGGGCTCCAGCTCGGCCACCAGCTTCTCGAAGGGCACTTCCTGGTGTGACCAGGCCGCCAGCAGCTCCTCCCGCACCCGCCCCCACAGCTCGGCCCCTGTCGGCGAGCCCGCGAGGTCGCCGCGGACGACCAGGGTGTTGACGAAGAAGCCGATCAGCTCTTCGGTCGAGCGCTCGGTGCGCCCCGCCACCGGGGTACCCACCACCAGCCGCTCCGTGCCCGCCAGCCGAGCCAGCAGGGCCTGCAAGGCCCCCAACGAGGTCATGAACAGGGTGGCGCCATGCCGCCGGCCCCAGGCTCGCAGCTGCCCGACGACCGCCGCCGGCACCGCGAAGCCTAGGGCCGAACCGGCGCTCGAGCGCTGAGCCGGGCGGGGCCGGTCCCAGGGCAGCTCGAGCAGGCCCCCCCAACCCGACAGACGCTCCCGCCACCAGGCCAGCTCTGCGGCGAGCAGCTCTCCGGACAGCCACGAACGCTGCCACAGGGCATAGTCGCCGTACTGCACCGGCAGCTCCGGCAGCCCGGCCGCGGCCTCCTCGCCGCCCGCCTGGTAGAGGGCCACCAGCTCGCGGGTCAGCACCCCGAGCGACCAGCCGTCGCTGGCGATGTGGTGGAGCAGCAGCAGCAGCCCGTGCTCCGCCTCTCCCAGACGCACCAGGAGGCCCCGCCAGAGGGGGCCCCGGGCGAGGTCGAAGCCCCGCTCCATGTCCTGCTGCATCAGCCGGCGAGCTTCCCCCTCCGCCACCGGGGTCGCCAGGCCCGACACGTCCACCACGGGCAGGGGCCACGGCCGGCGGGGCGCCGCCACTTCCTGCCAGGCCGACTCACCACTGCCCGCGAAGCGGGTGCGCAGGCTCTCGTGGCGCGCCTCCACCACCCCCAACGACGCGGCCAGGGCCGGCACGGACAGCTCGCCTGAAAGCCGCAGGGCCAGCGGCACGTTGTAGACCGAGCCCCCCGGTTCCCACTGCTCGAGGAACCACAGCCGCTCCTGGGCCCACGACAGCGGCAGCCGCTCGGCCCCGCCGCCCGGCGCCTCGGCCCGCGACCGAGCCTCCAGAGCTGGGCGCGCTCGGCCCTCCGCCCCACGCAGACGCTCTTCCAGGGCCGCCGCCAGCTCTACCAGCCGGGGATGCTCGAACAGCTCCCGCAGCGGCACCTCCAGGCCCAGCGTCTCGCGCAGCCGGGCCACCACGCGGGTGGCCAGCAGCGAATGGCCCCCCAGCTCGAAGAAGCTCGCCCCCCGGCCCACCCGCGAGAGGCCCAGCACCTCGCACCACACCCCGGCCACCAGCTCCTCGAGCGGACCCTCCGGCGGGTCGGCGAGGCCGGCCTCCGCCAGCGCCCCGCCCGGCGCCGGCAGGGCCTTGCGGTCGAGCTTGCCGCTCGGCGTCAGCGGTAGGGCGTCCAGATGCAGCCAGAAGGCCGGCACCATGTGCTCCGGCAGCCGGGAGCCCAGGGCTCTGCGCAGCTCGGCCGGAGACACCTTCGAGCCCGCCTCGGTCACGAAGTAGGCCACCAGCTGACCGTCCCCCGAGGGCCCCGGCCGCACCACCACCGCCGCCGCGAGCACCCCGGCACAGCCCAGCAGGGCCGCCTCGATCTCCCCCAGCTCGATACGGAAGCCGCGGATCTTGACCTGGAAGTCGATGCGCCCGAGGTACTCCACCTCGCCACCCGCCCAACGCCGCGCCAGGTCCCCCGTGCGGTAAAGCCGTTCCCCTTCGACCTCCCCCACCGGGTCCGGCACGAACTTCTCGGCGCTCAGGCCCGGCCGCCGCCAGTAGCCCCGGGCCAGGTTGACGCCGCCGATCGCCACCTCCCCCGGCACCCCGATCGGGGTCGGAGCGAACCGCTCGTCGAGCACGTGGATGGCGGTGTTGGCGATCGGCCGACCGATCGGCACCGGCAGCACCTCGGCTGAAGGCGGGCAGGCCCAATAGGTCACGTCCACCGCCGCCTCGGTCGGCCCGTAGAGGTTGTGCAGCCGGGCGCCCTGGGGCAGCCGGGCATAGCAGCGCTGGGCCAGCTCCCCGGGCAGGGCCTCGCCGCTCGCCATCACCCGGCGTACGCTGTCGCAGCCCGACAGGTCCGGCTCGGCCAGGAAAACGCGCAGCATCGGCGGCACGAAGTGCAGGGTGGTGATCCGACGGCGGGCGATCTCCGCCGCCAGGTACGAGCCGTCGCCGTGCCGGCCCGGCTCGGCCAGCACCAGGGTCGCCCCCGTCATCAGCGGCCAGAACAGCTCCCACACCGAGACGTCGAAGCTCACCGGGGTCTTCTGCAGCACCCGATCCCCGGGGCCCAGCCGGTACTCCGCCTGCATCCACAACAGCCGGTTGAGGATGGCGCGATGGGAGTTCATTGCCCCCTTGGGCCGGCCGGTCGAGCCCGAGGTGTAGATCATGTAGGCCAGCCGGTCACCGCCTCCACCACGGCCGGTGCAGGGGCCGCAGGCGGCGCCATGGCGCAACAGCTCCTCGCGATCCAGCACCAGGGTCCCGGGACCAGTGCGCCAGGGCTCCGGCAGGGACTGGCGATGCGCCTCCAGGGTCAGCAGCAGGGGGACCTCCGAGTCCGCGAGCATGAAGGCCAGGCGTTCGGCGGGATAGCTCGGGTCGATCGGCACGTAGGCCGCTCCCGCCTCGAGGATGGCCAGCAGGCCGACCATCAGCTCGAGCGAGCGCTCGGCGGCGATCCCCACCAGCCCGTCCGGCCGGGCGCCGAGGGCCACCAGCCGCCCCGCCAGGCCCCGCGCGCCGGCGATCAGCTGCCGGTAGCTCAGGGCCTCGTCGCCACAGACCACGGCGACCGCCTCGGGATCGCGCTCCGCCAGCCGGCCGATGAGGCCGTGCAGGGTGGCCCCCTCCCCGGCCTCGCCGTAAGCCACCCGCGTGTCGCTCCACTCGCGGCAGAGCTGCTGGCGCTCGGCCGGGCTCAAGAGATCGAGCTCCCCCAGCCGAGAGGCCGGAGCCCGCAGGGCCCCTTCCGCCAGGGCGATCAGATGCCCGAGCAGGCGATCGATCGCCGTCGCCTCGAAGCGCTCCCGGCTGTAGAGCACGCGCAGGGAGATCGGCGCGTCGGGCCGCAGGATCAAGCTCAGCGGGTAGCTGCTGCCGTCGGCGAAGGCGGTGTCCTCGAGGGTGACCTGGGCGCTGCCGGCCCGGGGCCCGGCGGCCTCTTCCAGGCGGTAGTTCTCGAACACCAGCAGGGTCGAGAACAGGGCCTGGCCCGCCGGCACCTCGGCCCAGCGCTGGATCGACGCCAGCGGCGCGAAGCTGAACTGCCGGGCCCTCGCCTGGACGGTCTGGAGGTCTCGCAGCCAGGGCAGCAAGCGGTCTCCGGCATGGACCTCGGAGCGCACCGGCAGGGTGTTGATGAACAGGCCGACCATCGACTCGACCTGCGCCAGCTCGGGAGGGCGCCCGGAGACCGTGGCGCCGAAGACCACCGAGCGCTCGCCGCTGTAGCGGGCGAGGAGCAGACTCCAGAGACCCTGGAACAGGGCGTTCAGGGTGAGGCGCTGGCTCCGGCACAGGGCGGTCAGAGCGTCGCTGGTGGCGGCCGAGATCAGGCGCTGGCGGGAATGGCGGCTGACGGTGACGTTGTCGAGCGGCGAGCCGCGATCGATCGGCAGCTGGGTGGGCCGCTCGAAGCCACGCAGAAGCTGGCGCCAGAAGCTCTCGGCGGCGACCAGCTCCTGGCCCTTGAGCCAGGCGATGTACTGACGGAAGGGCGGCGCCGGGGGCAAGCTCGGGGAGCGGCCGGCCTGGCGCTCGAGGTAGGCGCCCATGACCTGGCGCAGGACGATGGCCAGGGACCAGCCGTCGAGCAGCAGGTGGTGGAAGCTCCAGACCATGCGCCAGGAGCCCTCGCCGAGGTCGAAGAGGGCGAGGCGCATCAGGGGCGCCTCGGAAAGCTCGAAGCCCCGCCGCCGGTCGCGGCGCAGGTAGTCGCCGAGCCGCGCCCGCTGATCGCTCTCGGCGAGCTGGCTCCAGTCCTGCCACACCAGGGGCAGCCGGACCGCGCGGCACACCACCTGGAGGGGCTTGTCGAGGCCCTGCCAGACGAAGGCCGTGCGCAGCACCGGGTGATGGTCCATCACCTGGTGCCAGGCGGCGAGCAGACCCGCGACGTCGAGGCCGCCGCTCAGCCGGCCGCTCCACTGCCGGAAATAGGGCTCCTCTTCGCGGTCGTAGAGGGAGTGGAAGAGGATCCCCTCCTGCATCGGAGACAGCGGGTAGACGTCCTCGACCTCCTCGGGCTTCATGGTCCCTGAGCGCCCGCCTGCTTGACCCGTCCGATCACCTGGGCGAGCTGGTCGGCGTCCAGGCCGGCGAGCCCGAAGGCGGGATCCGGCCCCGCCACCGCCACCGCTTCGCTCGCCTGGCCCTGAGAGGCCCACTCCCGCAGCCGCTCGGCGACTCCCGCGAGCAGCGCCGCCACGGTCTCTCGCCGGTGCAGCGCCTCGCTGTAGCGCCACTCGAGCTCGAGCCGACCGCCGCGAACCCGGCTGATCGAGGAGAGCAGGTGGGGGCGCCGGGCCCGGGCGCTGCGCGCCGGGCCCGGGGGCTCCTCGGCCAGGGCGAAGAGCGCTGACTGGGTGTCCGCCTGGTCGAATTGGCCGAGGTAGTTGAAGCTCAGCTCGGGGCGCGCCCCGGCCGCCAGGGGCCCCTCGATCGACGGCTCGCCGCGCAGGTAACGCAGGGCCCCGAAGCCGAAGCCGTTGCGCGGCAGCCGCCGCCAAGCTGCGGCGATTCGGGCCCGCCGCTCGGCATCGTCGGCAGCGCCCTCGAGATCGATGCAAACCGGGAAGTGCGTGGTGAACCAGCCCACGGTGCGCGACACGTCGAGCCCGGGGGCGAAGGGCTCGCGCCCGTGACCCTCGCGGTCGACCAGCACCTGCCGGGCGCCGGACCAGGAGGCGACGGTCGCCACCACGGCGGCGAAGAGCAGCTCGCCCAGGGCTCCCTCGGGGCCGAGACCGGCACCCCGGAGGAGCTTCTCGGTGTCCTCGATCGACAGGGACTCGGTCAGGGAGCGTTCGGAGCCGTAGGTGTTCAAGCCACCGGGATGGTCGAGGGGCAGAGGCGGCACCGTCCGCGGCGCCTGGGAGAGCCAGTGGTCGAGCTCGTCGTCGAAGGCTCCGGCCCGGGCCGTCTCGTCCAGGCGGCGAGCCCACTCGAGGAACGAGCCGGTCTTGGCCGGCAGGGCGATGGGCTCCCCCTTGGCCACCGCTTCGAGGGCGGTGATCAGGTCCTCGAGCAGGATCCGCCAGGAGACCCCATCGACCAGCAGATGGTGGAGGACGAGCAGCAGCCGTGGCCGGCCGTCCGCGGCCGGGTCGAAGAGCAGGGCGCGCATCAGCGGTGCCCGCTCCAGCCGCAGGCTGGCCTGAGCCTGGGCGGTCAGCCGCTCGAGGGCGCTGCGCCGGTCCTCGGTGGAGAGGGCTTCGAGGCTGATCTGGTGGAACGGAGGGGCGATCGACGGGCCCTCGACGACCTGCCGCCAGCCCTCCTCGCCCCGCTCGAAGCGCAGGCGCAGGGCGTCGTGGTGGGCGAGCACGGCCTCGAGCACCGAACGCAGGGCGGCGGGCCGGATCGGCGCCAGGGCCTGCCAGAGCACCGCCTGGTTCCAGTGGTGGGGGTCCGCGAAGTCCTGCTCGAAGAACCACCGCTCGATGGGCGTCAGCGGCGCCGAGCCGGTGACCGGCTGATCCGCGGCCGGGCTCGGCCCCGGAGCCGTCGCCGCCACCTCGGCCAGCTCGGCGATGGTCTGATGCTCGAAGAACTGGTGGGGCTCGAAGCGCAGGCCGGCCCGACCCGCCTTGGCGACGATCTGGATCACCTGGATCGAGTCGCCGCCGAGCTCGAAGAAGTTGTCGTGGACGCCCACCGCCTCGAGCCCGAGGACCTGCTGCCAGATCTCCGCCAGGGTCGTCTCGGCCGGGTTGCGGGGCGCCACCTTCTCCGCCTGGGAGCCGCCTCGCGCCGGTCCCCGCGCCGCCAGGGCGACCCGGTCGACCTTGCCGTTGGGAGTGAGCGGCAAGCTCTCGACCAGTTGGAGGCTCGCAGGGATCATCGGCTCGGGCAGTAGGGTGGCGAGGTGGGCCCGCAGGGCCGGCAGCGCGAAGGTGCGGCCCGGCCGGGGCACCACGAAGGCGACCAGCCGCAGGTCGCGGGGGGGCTCACCGCAGACCACCGCCACGGCGTCGCGCACGTCCGGGTGGCGCTTCAAAGCGGCCTCCACCTCGCCGATCTCGATCCGATAGCCGTGGAGCTTGACCTGATGGTCGACCCGGCCGAGGAAGACCAGCTGGCCATCGCCGCGAAAGCGGGCGAGGTCGCCGGTGCGGTAGCAGCGGGCCCCCGGCTCGGCGCCCCGGGCATCCGGCAGGAAACGCTCGGCGGTCGCCCCGGGCCGACCGAAGTAGCCCCGGGTAACCCCGGCACCGCCCAGGTAGACCTCCCCCGGCCAGTCCAGGGGCACGGGTACTCCCGCGGCGTCGAGCAGGGCCACCCGGTAGCCGGGCAGGGGCCGGCCGAGGGGCAAGGGATAGGCTTCGGGCTCCGCTGCTGCCGGCCGTAGGCGGTAGGAGAGGGCCCCCACCGTCGTCTCGGTGGGGCCGTAGTGGTTGAGCACCGCCAGGGCCGGCAGCCGCTCGCGCAGGGTCTCGACGAGGGCCGGGGAGGCGGCCTCACCACCGATCACCAGCACCTTGCGGGGCCAGGTCAGGGCCGCCCCCAGGCCCACCCACAGGGCCTCCAGATGCGACGGCACGATCTTCAGCAGGTCGATCGGATGGCGCTCGAGGTAGCTCGCCATCCAGGTGGGATCGGCCGCGCGCCGGGGGCTGATCACGTGCAAGCAGCCGCCCGTGGCCAGGGCCGGCAGCACTGAGGTCAGGCCGAGGTCGGCGGCGAAGGTGGAGACCGTCGCGTAGCTCGCCCCCGGGGCCAGCTCGAGCCGGTCGAGGATCGCGCCGAGGTAGCCCAGCACCTGGCGGTGCTCGACCGCCACCCCCTTGGGCCGGCCGGTCGAGCCGGAGGTGAAGAGCACGTAGCAGAGGTTGGCAGGGTCGATCCCGCCGGCCGCCACCGGCTCCGCCGGCTGGCTCGCCAGCAGCTCCCCGTCGCGATCGAGGCAGAGGACCGGGCAGGGCGGAGCCGGCAGCGTGGCGAGCAGATCGCTGCGGGTGATCCAGCAGCGTGGTGCCGCGTCCTCGAGCATGGCGGCCAGCCGGGCCGCGGGGAAGGCGGGATCGAGGGGAACGTAGGCGCCGCCGCTCCGGGACACGGCCAACAGGGCGACCACCGCCTCGGCCGAGGATTCGAGGAAGATCGCCACCCGATCCTCCCGGCCCACTCCCTGTCGTCGCAGCCAGTGCGCCAGGCGGTTGGCCTCCTCGTCGAGCTGGCGGTAGCTCATGCGGCGGCCTTCGCAGCACAGGGCCGTGGCCTCGGGCCGGATGCGGGCGTGCTCGGCCACCCGCTCGGCGAGCAGGGGGCCGGCCGGAGACCGGGGCGGGGCCGCCACGCCCACCTCGTCGAGCAGGTGGTGCCGGGTGGCCTCGTCGAGCAGCTCGAGCCGCGCGAGGGGGAGGTCCGGGCTCGCCAGGCCCCGGCCCAGCAGCGTCCTCACCTGGCCGAGCAGCCGCGCCGCCACTTCAGCGGTCAGGACCCGGGTGTCGTAGCCCAGGGCCAGCTGCCAGGAGGCGCCCCGGCGGGTGACCTCGAAGCGGGCCCAGAAGGCCTCATGGACCGAGCGCAGCTCGCGGATCCGGAAAGAGCAGGCGCCGCCCACCTGCCCCTCCCGCCAATCGGCGAAGGCGAAGAGCCAGGGCCGGGAGGGCACCTGCTTGCGGGCCTCGAGGCCCTGATCCCAGGGCAGCAGCTCCTGCCAGCCGGCGGCCTCCTCGACCGCGGCGGCGACGCGCTCGGCCAGCGCCGCGAAGGTCAGCCCCTTGCCGACCTCGAAGCGCAGGGGCAGGTGCTGGGCGACCAGGCCGACGGCGGAGGCCACCTCCTCGTAGCGCCGGCCGTCCGCGAGGACCCCGACCGGCACCTCCGCCAGGCCCCCGGCGCGAGCCAGGAAGGCCACCCACGCCGCCAGCAGGGCGCTCTCGGGACCTCGCCCTCGGGCCTCGGGCCAGGCCTCGAGACCGGCCGCCTCTGGCGGCTCGAGCTCGCACTGCACCCAGGCTGGAGCGAAGGCCGCCTCCGGCGCGGCGGGATGCTGGCCAGGGAGGGTCAAGGAAGCCGGGGCTTCGGTGGCCCGCCAGCGCCAGAAGGTCCGGCCACGCAGGCACTCCTCGTCCTCGCCGGCCTCGAGCTCGTGCAGCCATTCGCCGAGCTCCGGGTACTGCAGCGGAGCCGGTGCCAGCTCGCCGGCGGCGCCGCGGTAGGCGGCCACCAGCTCCCGCGCCAGCAGGGCGAGGCTGGCCTCGTCGGCACAGAGGGCCGGCAGGGTGAGGACCAGCAGATGGCGATCGGGAGCCCGCCGGATCCAGCGTACGGTCAAGGGCGCAGCTTCGGGGCCGTCTGCTCGTCCATCGGCTTCGCCCTCGAGCAGCCGGACCTCCTCCTCCTCGCCCACGACCTGCACCGGAACGGCCAGCACCGACGCCCTCGGGAAGCGAGTCCGCAACGCGGCGTGGCGACCGACCAGGGTGGCGACGGCGGCGAGCAGCGCCGGACGCTCGAGGGACCCCTCGACCTCCAGCGTCAGCCGGGCCGTGAAGACCTCGGGCGCCCCCTGGCTCTGGGCCAGCAACCGGCGTTGGATGGGAGACAGCCGGAACCCCTGCAAGCCCTCTCGCGCCATGCTCGTCATCCTCGGAGACCTCCCGACTCGAAGCCCACTGCCTGACGGACCTGCCTCAGCTTGTCGAGGCGCGACGGCGACTCGGCCTTCCCCGCCGGCTCAGCCGGCCCCAGGGCGAGCTGGCTGAGCCGGCTCTCCGGCCCCGCGCAGGCCGCCGCCAGCACGCCCTCGAGCTGGCTCGCCAACCGGCCGACGGTGGCCGGATGGAAGAGCTCCGAGCGCCAGGTCCAGGTCAGCTCCAGGCCGTCCGGCGTCTCGGCGACGAACAGGGCGAGGTCGAACTTCGAGCTGCCGTGGGCGAGCTCGACCCCTTCGATCACCAAGTCGTCCGCCACCAGGGCCGTCCGGGGGGCGTTCTGGAGCACCAGGAGCACCTGGAAGAGGGGGGTCTGCCCGGCCTTGCGCTCCGCCCGCAGCTCCTTGACCAGCTGATCGAAGGGCAGGTCCTGGTGCTGGTAGGCGCCGAGCGCCACCTTCTTGACCCGGCGCAGCAGCTCGGTGAAGGAGGGGTCCCCGGAGAGGTCGCAACGCAGCACCAGGTGGTTGACGAAGAAGCCGATCAGCCGCTCGGTCTCGAGCCGGTTGCGGTTGGCCACGTCGGTGCCCACCGCCAGATCGGTGCGGCCGGTGGCCCGGTGGAGCACGGTCGCCAGGCCGGCCAGCAGCAGCATGAAGAGGGTCACCCCCTGCTGGCGGGCGAGCCCGGAGAGGGCGGCCGACAGCTCCTGGGAGAGGCGAGCCTCCAGGTGCTCGCCACGGAAGGTCGGCTGGGCCGGCCGCGGCCGGTCGGGACGCAGGATCTCCTCGTCGAGGCCGGCCAGGCTACGGCGCCAGAAGTCCAGGCTGGCGGCGCTCGCCCCGTCCTCGGCCCAGCGGCGCTGCCAGACGGCGAAGTCGCCGTACTGGACCGGCAGCTCCGGCAGGGCCGCGGCTCGCCCGGTCGCCGCGGCGGCGTAGAGCTCGCCCAGCTCGCCGATCAGGATCGCCATCGACCAGGCGTCGGAGACCACGTGGTGCAGGGTGAGCAGGGCCTGATGCTCGTCCGGCCCGAGACGGAGCAGGGCCAGACGCAGCAGCGGGCCCCGCGCCAGGTCGAAGGGCCGGCGGGCCTCCTGCCCCGCCAGCCGGGCCGCCTCGACCGCCCGCGCCTCGCCGCCGAGGCCGCCAAGGTCGACGTACGGCGAGCGCGGGGCTTCCTCCGGGCTCTGCACCACCTGGTACGCTCGCCCCTCCTCGCTCAGGAAGACCGTGCGCAGCGATTCGTGCCGCTCCCGCAGGGCGGCCAGGGCCCGGGCCAGGGCCGCCGGCGCCAGTCGGCCCGTGAGCCGCACGCAGCGGGCGACGTTGTAGGCGGCGGTGCCGGGCTGGAGCTGGTCCATGAACCACAGTCGCTCCTGGGCGAAGGAGAGGGGCAGCCGGTGGTCCCGGCCCTGCCTCTCGATGGCGCCGCCGGCCGACGGGACGCCGTCCGAGAGAGCGCGCGCCACCGCCGCGGCCTGCCCGGCGAGGGTCGGGTTCTCGAACACGGTGGCCAGCTCCAGGTCGACGTCGAAGGCGGCCCGCAGCCGCGACAGCAGCTGGGTGACCAGCAGGGAGTGCCCGCCGAGGTCGAAGAAGCTGTCATGGGGCCCGGCAGTCCGCCCGCCCAGTAGCTCGCTCCACAGCCCGGCCACCGTCTCCTCCACGGCGTCGCGGGGGGGCAGAGCCAGGGCCAGGGGGCTCGAGATCTCGAGGTCGGGAGGGGGCAGGGCGGCGAGATCCACCTTGCCGTTGGCGTTCAAGGGCAGTCGGTCGAGGACCACCAGGCTCTCCGGGACCATCGCCGGGGGCAGGCGCTCGCCGAGGTGACGCCGCAGCTGCTTGACCACCGGCTCCTTGGCGGCGGGCTCGGTGGCGGCGGGCTCGGCGGCGGCCCGCACGACGACGTAGGACACCAGCCGGAGCTCGCCGCCGCCGTCGGCCCGCGCCACGGTCACCGCCTGGGTCACCGCCGGGTGGCCGAGCAGCAGGGCGTCCACTTCCCCCGGCTCGACGCGGAAGCCGCGGATCTTCACCTGGTGGTCGAGCCGGCCCTCGAAGCGCAGGCGGCCGTCGGGCAGCCGGCGGCCCAGGTCACCACTGCGGTAGAGCCGGGCCCCGGGCTCGGGGCTCCAGGGGTCCGGCAGGAAGCGCTCGGCGGTCAGGGCCGGGCGCCCGAAATAGCCCCGGGCGACGTTGCCCCCCGCCAGCAGCAGCTCGCCGGCGATGCCCACCGGCGCCGGAGCGCCGCTCGCCTCGACCAGGTGGACGCGGCTCCCGGGCAGGGCCCGGCCGAGGGTGCGGACGGCCGGCCAGGCGCCGTCCGGGCCACGGTCCACCGGCACGGCCATGACGCCGACGGTGGTCTCGGTGGGACCGTAGTGGCCGAGGATGCGGCAGGCGGGGGCGAGCTGATGGACCCGCTCCAGCAGCTCCGGGTGAAAGGCCTCCCCACCCAGCACCAGCAAACGCCGGGGCAGGATGCGGGCGGGATCCCGCCCGCCGAGCAGGGCCTGGAGGTGAGACGGCACGATCTTGAGGCAGTCGGCCGGATGCCGCTCGAGCTGGCGGGCCAGTTCGTCGGGGTCGCCCAGGGCGGCCGAAGAGGCGACGTAGAGGCAGCCTCCCCCCAGCAAGGCCGGGAAGATCGCAGTGTTGCCCAGATCGGCGGCGAAGCTCGAGACGTGGGCGAAGCTCGAGCCCGGCGACAAGTCGAGGGGCCCCTGTACCCCCGCCAGATAGCTGAGCAGCTGGCGGTGCTCCACCGCCACCCCCTTGGGCCGGCCGGTGGAACCCGAGGTGAACAGCACGTAGGCCAGGTTCTCTGGCCGGGTCAGCGCCGCCGGGGGCTCGGCCGGCAGGGTGGCGAGCCGGGCCTGCTCGCGGTCGAGGTCGAGCCGCACGCAGCCCTCGGGGGCCAGGGCCGGCGCCACCGAGCTGGTGGCCACCAGCACCGGCGCGCGGGTGTCCTCGAGCAGGGCCTGCTGGCGCCGGGTGGGCAGGTCGGGATCGATGGGCAGATAGGCGCCGCCGGCCTTGAGCACGGCGAGCAGGGCCACGATCTGGTCGACCGAGCGGCCGAGGCAGAGGCCCACCGGGATCTCGGGGCCGACACCGAGCTGGCGCAGGCGGTGGGCCAGCCGGTTGGCGGCGGCTTCGAGCTGGCGATAGCTGAGGGTCCGGTGCTCGTCGGCGACGGCCGGGGCCTCGGGATGGGCCGCCGCCTGGTGCTCGAAGCCGGCCTGGACGGTGGGCCAGGGGAGCTTGGCCACGGTGCCGCCACCCGCCGCCGGCTGGAGGCCGGCCTCGTCCTCGTCTGGCGGCAGCGGCAGGCCGGCGGCGGGCCGGTCGGGCTGCGCCAGCGCTCCCGCCAGCAGCTGGAACCACTGGCGCAGCAGGTGCCGGGCTCCTTGCTGGCTCAACAGGCGACCGTCCCACACCAGCTCGGCCTCGGCGGCCCCGCCCCCCTCCCGCCAACGCAGCTCCAACAGGGGGTCCCCCGCGGGGAAGCTGCCCTCCACCAGGGTGCCCGTGAGGGCGCCGCTCCGCACCGGCGGTGGCGTCCCGCTCGGCGCGAAGCTGGGGTGATGGCGACCGGCCTCGGCGGCCAGCCAGGAGGGCTCGACCCGCCCGGCGTGCTCCTGCCACAGCTCGACCTCCTCGCGGTCGCGTCGCCACTGGCCCACGGCCTCGGCGAAGGAGAGGCCGGGGACCAGGCGCAGGCGCACCGGCAGGCGCATCTCGAAGGGGCCGCAGGCGGTCTCGAGGTCACTGAACTTGCGGCCGTGGAAGGGGGCCAACAGCGTCACCGCGTCGGCCCCCTGGTGGCGGGCGAGGAGCAGGGCCCAGGCGGTGGCCAGCAGGTCGGCCGTGTCGCAGCCCAGGGCCGTCGCGCTCGACCCCAGGGCCTCGACCACGGAGCCCGGGGCAGCGAGCGAGAGCCGTTCCCTGCGCGCCTCTGCCTCGGGCTCGGGGGGGCTCCACCAGGGCAGCTGGAAGGGCTGCTCGGGCCTCGCCCGCTGCCGCCACACCTCCTCGCCCGCCGCGGCGTCCTCCTCGCCGGCCAGCTCGGCGCACCAGTGGGCGTACTGGAGGTACTGCACCGGCTCCTCGGCCCGCTCGGCGGACCCATCGCCACAGGCCACCACCAACTCGCCGAGGAGGTTGGCGAAGCTCCAGCGGTCGCAGTGGGCGGTCGAGAGAGCCAGCAGCAGGTGGTGCTCCCGGGGCGAACAGCTCGCCGCCAGGACGGAGAGGGGCGGCTGCGAGGGGTCGTGGAGGGCGCTCGCGAAGCTCTCCCAGCGAGCTGCCAACTGGCCCTCGTCGAGAGCGCTCCAGTCCTCGCGCCGCAGCTCGAAGCGGGGCTCGTCCTCGACCACCTGCACCGGCTCCCGCAGCCCCGGCCGGCTGGCCAGCCGAGTGCGCAGGATCTCGTGGCGCCGGCAGATCTCCTCGAGAGCCCCCACCAGGCGCTCCGGGTCCAGGGGGCCGCACAGGACGCAGTGGGCCGCGGCCCGGCCGCCGCTGCGAGCGGACCCTTCTGCCCAGGCCAGCCGTTGCTGGGCCGAGAGCCGATAACCCTTGAGAGCCGTCCCTTCCATGCTCACCTCGCTGCCGCCTCAGGCCGTCTGGAGCTGCTCGCGCCGGAACATCCGACCCATGGCGACCGCGATGCGCCGGGGCGGCGTGTAGGGGTTGCGAGCGTGGGCCACCAGCATGTTGTCGAGCATCAGCACGTCGCCCTCCTCCCAGGGCGCGGCGACCGCCGCCCGCCAGTAGACGTCGAGGGTGTGCTGGACCACCTCGTCGGGGATGGTCGCGCCGTCGCCGTAGTAGACGTTCCTGGGCAGCTCCTCCTCGCTGAACAGCTCGGCGAGCGACCGGCGGACCTCGGGCTCCATGCACGAGACGTGATGCAACTGGATCTGGTTGAAGAAGAGGCTCTCACCGGTGGCCGGATGCTGCGCCACCGCCGGGGCTTGCTGGCGGGTGCGCAGGGAGTCGCCCCGCCACTCGAGCTCGATGTCGTTCTCGCGGCAGATCCGTTCCACCAGGGCGGGGTCGTCGGTCCGGAAGAAGTCCTGCCAGGAGACGTCGAGCCCCGGCGTGAAGTTGCGCACGTAGAGCAGACCCAGGCGGGCGAAGCGCTCGCGCACCTCGGGATCGATCATCTGGAAGATGCGCCGGCAGTCGACGATCGGCGTCTCGCCGCCGCCGGCCGCCTTCTGCACGCAGAAGAAGAACTGGCGCAGGGGCCACTGCGGCGTGTGGGAGCTCTCGTTGTGGAAGAGGATGGTCTTGTCCGGCGGGTAGGGGGTGGAGTTGTAGACCTTCTTGCCGTCACCGGCATGGGGAAGATCGCCGTACTCGCCGTAGAGCTCGCCGCAGATGGCGGCGGCGAAACCCTCGAAGGCGGCCACGTCGGGGACACCGAAGCCCCGGAAGAGGATGGCGCCATGACGATGGACCCGCTCCTCGAGCCAGGGCAGCTGAGAGGCCGCCCAGCCCGCGAGGTCGAGGTCGGGGACCTTGGGCTCGATGAGCAGAGGAAAGGTCGAGCCGTCCTCGAGGAAGCGCTCGGTGACGAGATCGCCCTCGGGGAGCACGACCGGCTTGGGCTCGACCCGGCGGAAGCGGGAGAAGGCGGGGCTTTTCGGTTCCACGGCTCATTCCTTCCGTTCTGGAGGTTGGGGCGCGTCGAGCGACAGGGCGCTCGGCATCGCCGTTCTCAGCTTCAATCGACTGGCTTCACGGCGGCGTAGCTGCTCTCGCTGGCGCTGCTCCAGCTCTTGTTCGGCGAGGAAGGCCAGGTCCCCGAGGCGTCGATCGGGGTTGGCCACGGCGTCCCGCAGCAGGGTCGAGAAGCGGCCCGCCAGGCGCGCCACGGTCTCCGGGTCGAACAGCGAGCGCCGATAGGACCAGGAGCCACCGAGACCCTCGGCACCGGGGATGACGAAGAGGGCGAGGTCGAAGCGGGCGCTCTCCTCCGCCACCGGGTAGGGAGTGATCTCGAGGCCGGGCGCCTCGAGCCGCTCCTGGGGGGCGTTCTGGAGCACGAACAGGGCATCGAAGAAGGGGGAGCGACCGCTCTCGCGGTTCGGCCGCAGCTCCTCCACCAGGCGAGGGAAGGGCAGATCCTGGTGCAGGTAAGCGCCGAGGGCGGTCTCCCGCACGCGGGCCAGGAGCTGGCGGAAGGTCGGGTCGCCGGCCAGGCTGGTGCGCAGCGGCAGGAGGTTGACGAAAAAGCCGATCAGGGGCTCGGTCTCGAGGCGGGGCCGCCCGGCCACGTCGGTGCCGACGATCACGTCGGTGGCCCCCGAGGAGCGGTGCAGCAGAGTCTTGAAGGCGGCCAGCAGCACCATGAAGAGGGTGGCCCCCTCCCCCCGGGCCAGGGCGCTCAGCCGCTCGCTGGTCTGGCGATCGAGACGGAAGGGCAGCAGCCCGCCGGCCCAACCGGCGGCGCCCGAGCGGGGCCGGTCCAGCGGCAAGGGCGGGGGCTCGGCCAGGCCGGCGAGCTTGCGGCGCCAGTAGTCGAGCAGGCGTTCGCCGGCCTCTTGCGCCAGCCAGCGGCGCTGCCAGGCCGCGAAGTCGCCGTACTGCACCGGCAGCGCCGGCAGGGACGGCACGCGGCCCTGCCGGGCCGCCGCGTAGAGCTCCGAGACCTCGCGGATCAGCACTCCCATCGACCAGCCGTCGCTGGCGATGTGATGGGTGGTGAACAGGCCCAGGTGCGAGCCGGGCTGGAGCCGCACCAGGCAGTGGCGCCAGATCGGCCCCCGCTCGAGGTCGAAGGGCCGGGCGGCCTCCTGCCGGGCGAGCTCGCGGGCGAGCTCCTCGCGCGTGGGCTCGGGCAGGCCCGAAAGATCGATCAGCGGCGAGCGCCCGCTTCCCGGTGGCTCGACCAGGGCCCGGGGCTGGCCGGCCACGGCCACGAAACGGGTGCGCAACACACTCTGCCGCGAAGCGAGCTCGCGCAGGCAGGCGGTCAAGGCCGCGAGGTCCAGGTCCCCCAGCAGGCGCACCGAGAGAGGGATGTTGAAGGCGCTCTCGCCGGCGGCCAGCTGGGCCACGAACCACAGCCGCTCCTGGGCCGGGGACAGCTGCCCGGCGGCCTCGGCGGGGGCCGGCTCGAGGGGGGGCAGGGGCGCGCCACCCTCGGCCTGGCGCTCGGCGATCAAGGCCGCCACGGCGCGCAGGGAGGCGGCGGCGAAGACCTCGGCGAGGGAGAGATCGACCTCAAAGACCGCGCGCAGCCGGGAAATCAGGCGGGTCGCCGACAGGGAGTCGCCGCCGATCTCGAAGAAGTCCGCGCTCAGGGGCACGAGCCCCGGCCGCCGCAGCACCTCGGCCACCAGCTGGCCCAGCAGCTCCTCGTGCCCGGTGCGGGGGAGGTCGGCCGCCAGGGCCTCGACCGGCTCACCTTCCGGCGCCGGCAGCCGGCGACGATCGAGCTTGCCGGCCGGGGTCCTCGGCAGCTCGGTCAGGGCCACGAAGAAGGCCGGCACCATGAACGAGGGCAGCTTCTCCCGCAGCAGCTCGCGCAGCGCGCCGGCGGTGGGCGCAGCGCCTTCCCGGGCCAGGTGGTAGGCCACCAGCCGGGTCTCGCCGTCGGGCCCCCGGTCGCCCACCACCACCGCGGCGGCCAGCCCGGGGTGCTGGAGCAGGGCGGCCTCGATCTCCCCCAGCTCGATGCGGTAGCCCCGCACCTTGACTTGGTGGTCGGTGCGGCCGAGGAAGTCGAGCCGGCCGTCCGGCAGCCGGCGGGCGAGGTCCCCGGTGCGGTAGACCCTCTGCCCTCCCGGGGCCTCGCCCAGGGGATCGGGGACGAAGCGGGAGGCGGTCAGGGCCGGCCGGCGCAGGTAACCGCGGGCCACCCCTGACCCTCCCAAGAGCAGCTCCCCGGGCACTCCCGGAGCCGTGGGGAGCCAGCGAGGGTCGAGCACCAGGGCCGAGGTGTTGCGGATCGGGCGCCCGATCAGCACTTCCGGCCGCTGTCCGGGCGGGGCGGACAGCCGGCTGGCGGTCGACCAGATGGTCGTCTCGGTCGGACCGTAGAGGTTCCAGACCTCGGCCGTGCGGGCCAGCAGCTCGGCCGCGAGCGACGGTGGCAGCGCCTCCCCCCCGCACAGGGCCCGCAGCCGGGGGCTACCCGCCCACCCGGCGTCGACCAGCATGCGCCAGGTCGCCGGCGTGGCCTGCATCACGGTCGCCCCCGGCAGGGCCGCCGCCAGCCGCTGGCCGTCCGCCGCCGTCTCGCGGTCGGCCACCTCGACGGTGGCCCCGGCCACCAGGGGCAGGTAGAGCTCGAGGCCGGCGATGTCGAAAGACAGCGAGGTGACGGCCAGCAGCCGATCCCCGGCCGAGAGCCCCGGGGCCTCCTCCATGGCCAGGAGGAAGTTGGCCAGGGCGCCGTGGTGGACCTGCACCCCCTTCGGCCGGCCGGTCGAGCCCGAGGTGTAGAGCACGTAGGCCAGGGAGGCCGGCTCGAGCTCGGCCGCCGGCCCCTCCGCCGCGGCAGCCCCTTCGCCGAGCAACTCCTCCCAGCCCCGCGCCGGCACGCCGGTGCCGAGGGCGCCGCCCTGGCTCACCAGCAGCCGGCAGCCGGAGTCCTCGACCATGAAGGCCAGCCGCTCGGCCGGGTAGGCGGGATCGAGCGGCAGGTAGGCCGCCCCGGCCCGCCACACTCCCAAGAGGACTGCGAGCAGGTGTGCGCCGCGCTCGAGGTGGAGGCCCACCAGGTCCTCGGTGCCCACGCCGGCCCGCCGCAGGCCCGCGGCCACCCGCCCCGCCTGCCGCCACAGCTCGCCATAGCTCCAGTGCTCGTCGCCCCCTACCACCGCCACCCGCTCGGGCCCTCGCCGGGCTCGCTCCGCGATGCGCTCCGGCACCAGATCCTCTCGCCGCTCGGCGCCGGCGGTGTCGTTCCACTCGCGCAGTATCTGGTGCTCGAGGACCCGGCCCAGGAAAGTCCGGCGCCCCGGCTGATCCAGGGGCCGCCGGGCCATGTCCTCGAGCACCCGGCCGTAGAGGTCGAGGTAGGTGCGGACCTGGGTCCTCGCCAGCCGGCGATCGTCGTACTCCAGGCAGAGCCGCAGGCGATGGGGAGGGATCGGCTCGAGGGTGAACACCGTCGAGAGGGCGAAGTGAGGCTGCGACAGCTCGAGGTTGCCCACCGGCAGGATCTCGAGGTCGCCGCCCTCGAACACCGGCGCCACCGAGTGGAAGTTGAGGAAGCCGAAGGCGACGTCGAAGAGGTCCCGGCGTCCCAGGAGCTTCTGGATCGCCGCCAGGGGGAAGTGCCGGTGGCGCCACAGCTCGGTCTCGGCGGCGAAGGTGGCCCGCACCAGCTCGACCCAGCTGGCCCGACGCAGGTCCAGCCGCAACGGCAGGGTGGAGAGGAACATGCCCCGCAGCTCGGTGGCTCCCGCCTCCTCCGGCCGGCCGTGGACGGTCAGCCCGGTCATCACGTCCAGGGTGCCGCTCGCCCGCCCCAGCACCTCGAGATGGGCCGCCAGCAGCACGGCCTTGAACGGCGTGCCGGCGAGCCGGCCCAGCTCGCGCAGCCCTTCGACCACCTCCATCGCCGGGTAGGCGACCACCTTGCGGTCGAGGCCACTGATCGCGGTATCGGCTCCCTGCCAACGGGGCAGCTCGAGGACGGTGGCGTCGCGCAGGCTCTCCTGCCAGTAGTGCCGGCACTCCGCCGAGGCGAGCGCCCGACGTTCCAGAGCGATGAAGTCGCGGACGGTGGCGGCGGGCGGCACCGGAGCGGGCAGGGGTCGGCCCTTGAGGATGGCGAAGTAGCGCTCGAAGATCTCGGCCAGGGTGGTGTTGGTGCTCCAGCCGTCGGCGATGGCGTGGGGCTCGATCAGGATCAGCTGGAAGGAGTCCTCGCTGCGCCGGAAGACTCGCAGCGACACCAGGGAGGGCCGCGAGAGATCCACCAGCCGCCTCAGCTCCTCCTCGCTGAAGCTCCGCACCCGGTCCCGCTGCTCGGTCGGGCTGGCCGCCGTCAGGTCCTCCACGACCAGGCGCATCTCGGCCCGGCGGTGCACCAGCTGCAGCGGCTCGGAGAAAGAGGTGAGGTCGAAGCTGGTGCGCAGCACCGCGTGGCGGTCCACCACCTCCTGCATGGCCCGGCGGAAGGCGGTCTCGACGAAGGGGGCCCGGAGGTGGAAGCTGTTGACGTTGTGGTAGGCCGGGGCGGCGTCGGAGGCGGTGGCCTCCATGTGGTAGAGCATCCCGAGCTGGACGGTGGACAAGGGGTAGGCGTCCTCCAGCCCCTCGGGGAGCCGGGCGCGGTCCGCCGCCGTGACCAGCTCGAAGGGACCGGGCCGCGACGGCTCGGCCGCCGTCGTGGCGGCCGGGTCCAGCCGCCGCTCGCGCAGACGCTGCTCGAGCAGCTGCCGCTTGTGCGGCGACAGCCGGGCCAGCCGCTCGGAGACCAGGGGCTCGGTCACCGCTCCACCTGGGCCTCTCCGGGGGTCAGAGCGAGCTTGGCCTCTTCCTCGCTCAGCGCCTCGATCTCGGCGAGCAGAGGCTCCAGCGCGGCGGCGGTGAAAGCCGCCATCGCCGCCGGGGTCTGGTGCCGGAACAGATCCTGGACGGTGAAGACGATGCCTTCTTCCTTGGCCAGACCAACCGCCCGGACCGAGCGGATGGAGTCACCCCCGAGGGCGAAGAAGCCGTCCTCGATGCCCACCCGCTCGAGGCCGAGGACCTCGGCCCAGATGCGACAGAGGGCTTGCTCGCGCTCGTCGCGGGGCGCGACGTAGGCGTGGCGCAGACCCGGCCGCTGCGAGCCGGGGGCCGGCAGGGCCCCGCGGTCGACCTTGCCGTTGGCGGTCAGCGGCCAGGACTCCAGGGCCACGAAGTGGGTGGGCAGCATGTACTCCGGCAGCTCGGTCGCCAGGTGCGAGCGCAGATCCTCGACCTGCGGCGGTGAGCCGGCGGCAGCGGCCGGGCCGCTCCGGTAGTAGGCCACCAGCCGGCGGTCGCCGGGCACGTCCTCGCGCACACTGACCACCGCCTCGGCCACGTCGGCATGGCGCACCAGGGCCGCCTCGATCTCGGCGACCTCGATGCGCACACCGCGGAACTTCACCTGATGGTCGGCCCGGCCCAGGAACTCGAGGTCGAGGGAGGGCAGGAAGCGGGCGAGGTCGCCGGTGCGATAGACCCGGCCCCCGGGCTCGGTGGCGAAGGGGTCGGGGACGAAGCGCTCGGCGGTCTCGGCGGGACGGCCGAGATAGCCCCGGGCCAGGCCGTCGCCGGCGATCAGGATCTCCCCCACTGCCCCGATCGGCACCGGCCGCAGCCGGCGGTCCACCAGGAAGATCCGGGCGTTGGCGATCGGCCGGCCGATCGGCACCGCGCCGCTGATCGGCTGGCCGGCCGACGCCTCGAACCAGGTGCAGCCCACGGTCGCCTCGGTGGGACCGTACTCGTTGATCAGCCGGGTGGCGGGCGCCCGCGACTGCCAGAGCTCCAGGCTCCCGCCCGAAAGGGGCTCGCCGCCGATCACCAGGGCTCCGGCCCGGTCGGCCAGGGAGCGATGGTCCTGCAGCTGGTGGGAGAGCAGGTCGAGATGGGCCGGAGTGAGCTTGACGAAGCTCCAACCCCCCTGGCGAGCGAGCAGGGCGCCCAGCGACTCGACCCCCTCGTCCTCGGCCAGCAGCTCGACACAGCCACCGGCGAGCAGGGGGGCGAAGAGACTGGTCACCGTCAGGTCGAAGCCGATCGGCGAATGAACCGGGGCCCCCGACCCCTCGGCAGCGCGATAGGCCACGAGGGCCCAGCTGAGGTAGTTGACCACCGCCCGATGACTGACCATCACACCCTTGGGCCGCCCGGTCGAGCCGGAGGTGTAGAGCACGTAGGCCAGGCTCTCGGGAGAGGTCGCCGCCGGCGCTCTCCCGCCAGGCGCGGCGGAGTCCTCCCCGTCCCCGTCGATGCAGTGGACCGCCGGAGCCCCCGGCCCCAGCCGCTGCGCAATCTCCCCGCGGGTCACCACCAGCACCGGCCGGCAGTCGCCGAGCAGCCAGGCGATGCGCTCGGCGGGAAAGGACGGGTCGACCGGCACGTAGGCGCCGCCGGCCTTGAGCACGCCGAGCATGGCGACCACCAGCTCGGTCGAGCGCTCGAGCAGCAGCGCCACCCGCCGCTCCTGTCCCACGCCGCGGGCGACCAGGGAGCGCGCCAGCTCCTCGGCCCGCCGCTCCAGCTCGGCGTAAGGCAGGGCGTGGCGGCGGTCGCGCACGGCGATCGCCGCCGGGGTGCGGGCGGCCTGGGCTGAGATCAGCGCGTGGAGGCCGAGGTCGGCGGGGTAGTCCGCCCGCGAGCGGTTCCACTCCTCGACGATCTGCCGCCGGTCGACCTCGGCGAGCAGGTCGAGGTCGTCCACGGCACGCTCGGCATCGCTCGCCACCTCGATCAGCAGGCGCTGCCAGCTGCGGGCCAGCCGCTCGAGGTCGGCTTGCGCGAAGCGGCCGCGCTGGGCCTCGAGCTGCAGGCGCCAGGCGCCCCCTTGCTGGCTCGCCTCGCAGCGCAGGCGGGCGCCGCCGATGGGCACGCTCGCCGCCACCTGGCGCCAGGTCAGCCCGCCGGCCTGCCAGGTGGGCGGCGGCGAAACGACCTCGACGACCACCGGCGGGGCCGGGGCCGGCTCGGTCGCTCCCTCGGGCGGCACCAGGTAGGACTGCCAGTCGATCGCCTCGCCGCGGGCCTCCTCCACCCGGCGCAGGTAGGCCGAGAAGGGCTCACCGTCGCGCGGCTCTCCGGCCACCGGCACGGGCTTGGCGAGCAGGCCCACGGTGCCGGCGAGGTCCTCGGCCAGGCGGCCGTCCGCCAGGGTGCCGACCAGGGCACCGCCCGGGGCGCCGAGCCGCGCGAGCAGCGCCCGCAGGGAGGCCATCAACAGGGACTCGGCCGTCGCGCCATGGCGCTCGGCCAGGCCGTCCAGACCGGCGCTCGCCTCGACATCGAGCTGGCAGGAGACCGCCTCCACGGCAGCCTCGCCGATGGCCTGCTCGGCGCGCAGCAGCCGGGCCGTCCACGCCGTGCGGAACGAGCCCTGCCAGAAGGCCAGGCCGGCACCGGCGTCCTCGTCCGCCAGCAGGTCGTTCTGCCACTCGGAGAAGTCGATGTACTGCACCGGATCGGCCAGCTCCTCTCCCGCGTAGAGCCTCACCAGCTCCGCCGCCAGCAGGCCGAGGCTCCGGCGATCGGCCACCAGGGGAGAGAGTCCCAGGACCAACCTGGCGCCGCCCGCGCCGGGGATCAGCCGGGCATGGAGCAGGGGGCCGTGCTCGAGATCGCAGACCGCGGCGGGCTCGGGCGCCTCGGGACCCTGGCTCCAGACCAGGTCTCCCTCCTCCGCCGGCACCTGGAGGGGCAGGCGCGCCCCGGCGGCGCGGCGGAAGCCGGTGCGCAGGACCTCGTGACGCTCGACCAGCCGGACCAGGGCCCGGCGCAAGCGCTCGGCATCGACCTCGCCTTCGAGGTCGAGCACCAGCCGCGCCGCCGGCTCGGCCGCCGCGACACCCGAGAGCAACAGCTGCCGTTGCTGCGGCGACAGCCTAAAACCTTTCTGTTCGATGCTCACGATGCTCCTCCTGGCCTGGTGTCGCTCAAGTCTCGAAGGTCGTGGTGTCGCCCAGCGCCACCAGCAGCTTGCGCTCGCCCGAGAAGGGCTTGCGGCCATGGGCCGCGAGCACGTTGTCGACCAGCATCACGTCACCCTCGCGCCACGAATTGGCCTGCTCGAGGCGGGCATAGACCGCGAGGATCTCGCGCATGTGCTCGTCCGGGATGACCGAGCCGTCGCCGAAGAAGCAGTTGCGCGGCATGTCGTCCGGCTCGAACATCGAATCGAGAGTGCGGCGCGTGGCGGCATCCAGGCAGGCCGGGTGCCAGTGCTGGGCCTGGTTGAACCAGGCGAGCTCGCCGGTGACCCGGTGGCGCACCACCGCCGGCCGGATGCTGCGGGTGCGCAGCCGGTCGCCGCTCTTCCACTCGACCTCCATCCGCTCGCGGGCGCACAGCCGCTCCACCTCGGAGCGCTCCGCGGTGCGGAAGAGGGTCCGCCAATCGAGGCCCAGCCCGTCCCCGTAGTTGCGGACGTACATCACGCCCTTGGCGGTGAACTCCTCGCGGATCGCCGGCGGGATCTCGCGGTAGACCGCACGGCTGTCGACCACCGGCGTCTGGCCCCCCTGTGCCGCCGCCTTGACGCAGCAGAAGATGATCTTCTGGGGCCACTCGTGATTGAACGAGTTTTCGTTGTGCCACAGCAGCATCTGGTCGGGCGGGTAGAACACCGGCGTGTAGACGCCGTCCTCCACCGCGTCGCGAGGGTGCTCGCCGTTCTCCTCGTAGAGGGAGTCCACCACCGCGCCGGCGAAACGGCGGAAGGCGCTCGACGAGGTCACGCCGAAGCCTCGGAAGAGGATCGCGGCGTGCTCGCGCAGCTTCTCCTCGATCACGCCGCGATGGTCGCGGGCCCAGTCGCCGAGATCGACGTCCGGGGCCGCGGCGGTGGCCACCAGCGGCAGCGGTGAGCTCGGGTCGAGCAGGGAGAACCCGACCAGCTCCTCACCTCCGAGCGTGATCGATCGGCGCTCTCCCCGCGTGAAGCTCTTGAAGCTCTTGGCGGGTCTCTCGGTCTGCATGGCGGGGCCCTTCCTTTCTGGGTTCGCCCTCAGGTGAGGGAAGAGGGGGGTGGTCAGCTCCACGCGCAGGCGGTTGACGGTGGCGCGGGAGGTCGCGACGCCCGAGCGCTCGAGCAGCTCACGCATCGGCGTCCGCCCGTCGCAGGCGGCCACCAGACGTTGCGCCAGGGGATCACGGGGCGGCGGCGGATGGTCGCCGGGCTCGCCCACCGGCACGAAGGCACCGGAGTCGTCCCGGCGGTGGGCGCGGCGCCGGCTGCGGGCGGGCTCGAAGCAGGTGTCGAGGAAGGCCTCGCCGAGCTGCCGCTCGCTGGGCCGCGGCTTCCCCGCGTCGGTGCGTTGCAGGTAGAACCAGAGCATCGGTGAAGCTTCGAGCAGCAGCAGGTTGGCGACCAGCCAGCGGTCCTCGTCCGGCAGGGCTTCGAAGGCTTCGCCCAGCCCGGCCGCCTCCAGCTCGGGCTCCCAGAGGTGGCGGCCGGCGGCGAGGTCGAACTGGTTCACCGTCGGCGTCAGCAGCTCGAGACCGCACTGGCCGACCAGGCTGCGGAGGGACTCGACGGTGTAGCTGTGGGCCACGGGCTGGAGCAGCACGTCGGCCACCTGGGCGGGCTCGGCCCCCTTCAGCTCCGTGAGGAAGCCGCGCAGCAGGCCCTTGGGCCGGTAACCCTCGACCAGCCGCCGCGCCAGCTCCATCTGAGCGTCCAGGCTGCCGGCGCCGGCGCCTCCGGCGAGCAGGGCGAGGACCCTCTCGACGGTGGCGGGCAGCAGCCAGTGGAAGCTGTTGTAGACCATCAGCTCGAGGATCCCGCTCGGCTTGAGCGCCCGGCGCAGCCGCGCGAGGGTCAGGGCCGGGTCCGAGTTGTGGTGGATCACGCCGGTCGACAGCACGTAGTCGAAGCGGCTCTCGTAGGGGACTTCGTTGAGGCTCTCGTTGCGCAGCTCGAGGTTGCCGACCCCGAGGCTCTTGGCGGTCTCGGCGGCGATCGCCAGGGAAGAGACCGAGAGGTCGGAGCCCAGCACCTCGCATTGGGGGAAGCGCAGGGCGGTGAACACCGCCTGATTGGTGCCGCAGCCCGCCACCCAGATGCGCGCCCCGCGGGGGATGCGGCCGTGCTGGAAGTCGCCCAGGGCCTGGTTGAGGAAGACCCGCTCGAAGTCGGGATCCTCGACGACGTCGATCTCGAGCGGCGCCCAAGGGTAGGGGAAGCGGCCGTAGAACTCGCGGTTCAAGGCGTCGACCTGCGCCGGGGAGGTGGCGGCGGCGAGGTTCTGTAGCTCTCGGTCGTGGATCGGCGTGGTCATCGATTCAGGCCCTCGTCTCGAGGCTGGGGGTGGCGCGCGCTCCGGCACGGCGAGCGAGCTTCTCGGCGGCGCTCGCCCGATGCAGCCGCCGCTGTTCCTCGCGCGAGCGCCGTCGCTGTGCCGAGATCTCCTCGGCCAGCTCGCCCAGCCGAGCCTCCGGGCGCTCGACGAATGCCCGCAGCACCGCCTCGAAGTCTTCGAAGAAGGCCCGCGCGGTGGCTGGCTCGAAGAGGTCGGCGCGGAAGTTCAGCCAGCCCTCCAGACCTTCCGGTGCCTCGGTGAGCGAGAGAGTCAGGTCGAGGCGGGCGATGCCCGGATCGATGAACACCGGCTTGAGCACCAGACCGGGCAGGGCCAGCGGCGTGCGGGGGACGTTGAGCAGGAAGAGCTTGGTCTGGAACACCGGATGGGCGTCGGTGCGGCGCTCGGGGCGCAGCAGTTCGACGATCGACTCGAAGGGCAGGTCCTGGTGGGCATAGGCCTCGAGGGCCTGCTCGCGCACCCGGGCCAGCAGCTCGGCCACGGTCGGATCCCCCTCGAGGTCGCCGCGGAAGACCAGCTGGTTGACGAAGAAACCGATCAGGCGCTCGACCTCGGCGCGGTGACGGTTGGCCACGTCGGTGCCCACCACCACGTCGCGGCGGCCGGTGCGCTGGTGGAGCACCACCTGGTAGGCCGCCATCAGGGCCATGAACAGGGTGCAGCCCTGCCGCCTGGCGAGCTGGCGCAGGGCCGTGGTCAGCTCGGCGCCGAGCTGCACCGGCAGGGTGGCGCCGGCCGCGGCCGCCACCGCGGGGCGGGGGTGGTCGGTGGGCAGCTCGAGCGTGGGCGGCGCGCCCAGGAGCCGGCTCCGCCAGTAGTCGAGCTGGCGCTGCCGCCGCTCGCCGGCCAGCCACTCGCGCTGCCAGGCGGCGAAGTCCAGGTACTGGATGGGCAAGGGGGCGAGGGTCCCCGGCCGCCCGGCCATCGCCGCGGGATAGAGCTCGCCGACCTCGGCCAGCAGCACGCTGGCCGACCAGGCATCGCTGGCGATGTGGTGGAAGGTCAAGAGCAGCCAATGCGAGGCCGCGGCGTGCCGCAGCAGGGTGATACGCAGCAGCGGCGGCCGGTCGAGCTGGAACGGCCGGCCGCCCTCCCGCTGCGCCAGGGCGAGCGCCAGCCGGGAGCGGTCCTCGGCCGCCAGCCCGTCGAGGTCGATCAGGGCGAAGGGCAGGAGAACCGCCGGCAGGATCTCCAGCCGGGGCTCCCCCTTCTCGGTGACGATGCGGGTGCGCAGGACCTCGTGGCGCGCCACCACGCCGTTGAAGGCGGTGGCCAGGGCGCGGGCATCGAGGTTGCCTTCGAGCTCGAGGGTCATGGGGATGTTGAAGGCCCCGGGTCCCGCCTCCAGCTGCTCGAGGAACCACAGCCGCTGCTGGGCGAAGGAGAGGGGCAGGGCGCCGTCCCGCGAGCGGGGCACGATGGCCGAAATCTCACCGGACTCCTCTTCGGCCGGTGCCTCCAGCCGCCTGGCCAGGGCCTCGACCGTGGGCGCCTCGAAGATCAGCCGCAGTGGGATCTCGCGCCGCAGCAGCTGGCGCAGCCGCGACACCGCCTGGGTGGCCAGCAGGGAGTGACCGCCGCTCTCGAAGAAGTGCAGCCGGGGGTGGCCGCGCTCGACCCCGAGCAGTTCGGCGAAGACCTCCGCCACCAGCTCTTCGCTCGGGGTGAGGGGACGCTCGGCAGCGCTCTCCCGGCCGCTCCAGGCCGGCGCGGGCAAGGCGCCCCGATCGACCTTGCCGCTCGGGTTCACGGGCAGCTGCCGGAGCAGGCTCCAGGCTGCCGGCACCATGTACTCGGGCAGCGTCTTGGCGGCCCACGCGCGCAGCTCCTGGAGGTCGAGCTCGCCGGCGGCCCGGGGCACCAGGTAGGCGGCCAGGCTCTTCTCCCCGCCCGGACCGTCGAGGGCCGCGACCACCGCCTCGGCCACCCCGGGGTGAGCGCGCAAGACCGCCTCGACCTCGCCGAGCTCGACGCGGAAGCCGCGCACCTTGACCTGGTGATCGACCCGGCCCAAGAACAGCAGCTCGCCCGCGGGGGTCAGGCGGCAGAGGTCGCCGGTGCGGTAGACGCGGGCTCCCGGCCGGCCGCTCCAGGGATCCGGCACGAAGGCCGCGGCGGTCTTCGCCGGCTCGCCGAGGTAGCCCCGCGCCAGGCCCTCGCCGCCGATCACCAGCTCACCGGCGAAGCCCCAGGGGACGCGCACGAAGTGACGGTCGACCAGGGTGCAGCGGGCATTGGCGATCGGCCGCCCGATCGGCACCGCGGGGCGGCCGAGGTCGCCGTCGCAGGCCGCCCAGGTACCGGTGATGGTCACTTCGGTGGGCCCGTACTGGTTGTTGAGGGCCGCCGGCAGCCGCTCGAGGCAGCGGTCCCGCAGCTCGGGGGTCAGCTCGGCGCCGCCGCTGATGATCCGCCGCACCCCGCAGCCCTCGACCCCCGGCAGGGCGAGGAAGGCCGAGAGCAGGGAGGGCACGAAGTTCACCACCGTGATCCGCCGCTGCCCGATCAGCTCCAGCAGATAGGCCGGATCCCGGTGCCCCTGGGGCTCGGCGACGACCAACCGCGCTCCCGAGCAGAGGGGCCAGAACAGCTCCCGCACCGAGACGTCGAAGCTGATCGGCGTCTTCTGCAGGCAGACCGCCCCGGCGTCGAGGCCGTAGGCCCGGTCGAGCCAGCGCAGGTGGTTGTCGAGGGCGACCCGGCGCACCATCACCCCCTTGGGCAGGCCGGTCGAGCCGGAGGTGTAGATGACGTAGGCCAGGCTCTCCGGGCCGGCCGCGGCCGGCTCGGCCGCCGGGGCCCCCGCCAGCCCGGGGTCGTGCTGGAGCGCCCGCAGGTCGAGGGCGATGACCCCGGAGGGCAGGGCGATCGGCGCCGGACCGGCGAGCAGCACGACGCGCAGGTCGCCCTGCTCGGCCATGTGGCGGAGCCGCTGCGCCGGGTAGGAAGGATCCAGGGGGACGAAGGCCCCGCCCGCCTCGAGCACCGCCAGCACGGCGACCGGCAGCTCGAGGGAGCGCTCGAGCAGGACACCCACCCTGGTCTCGGCTGCCACGCCCGCCGCGACCAGGCGCCGGGCCAGCCCTGAGACCCGGACCCCGAGCTCGCCGTAGCTCAGCCACTCGTCGCCGAAGCAGAGGGCGGTGCTCTCCCCTGCCCGGTCGACCTGCCGCCAGAACCGCCGCAGCGTGCCGTCCTCCTCGCCCAGGGCGAGGTCGGTGGCCCCCAGAGCCTCGAGGTCCGCCCTCTCCTCAGCGCTCAGCAGTTCGAAGCTCTCCCAGGGCCGGGAGGGCTCGGCACTGGCCAGCTCGAGGAGCCGCCGGGTCCAGCCGAGCAGTCGTGCCGCGTCGGCGGGCGCCAGGATCTGCGGGTCGAAGCCCAGCTCGAGAGTCCCGTCCCCGGCTTGCCACCCCAGCTTGGCCGTGAACCGTTCCCCCCAGCAGCTCTGGCGCAGCAGCCGCCAGCCGAGCGGACCCTGGCGCCAGGGCTCGATCGCGGGCAGGGTCTCGAAGAGGTAGGCCGGGGCTCCGGCCGCCTCGGCCTGCGGCGCCGGATCGAAGTACTCGATCCGCTTGGACGCCGCCTCCAGGCTCTCGGCCAACGGCCCCAGGCTCACGCTCACCGGGCCACCGACCTCGGCCACCAGCGGGGCGAAGCGGGTGAGGGGACCCAGGGCGCCGGCGAGCAGGCTGTGGCGCCGCCCCTCGAAGGCCACCCCGACGGGGAAACGCGGGGCCTCGCTGAGCCGGCCGAGCAGCGCCATCCAGGCGCCGAGGCAGAAGGTAGAGGCCGGAGCTCCGCCGGCCGAGGCCAGGTGGTCCAGGCGCCCCGCCACCTCCGGCGGCAGCGCGGTCCTGAGCCAGCTCGGCCGGAACGCCGGGGACTCCGGAGCGCCGCCCTCGAACGGCAGCCTCGGAGCTGCCGGCGCCCCCTGGCGGCGCCAGAAGTCGCGACCGGCGGCGGTGTCGGCAGACTCCAGCAGGTCGTTCTGCCACTCGGCGAGGTCCGGGTACTGCGGCACCTCGGCGGCGAGCTCCGGCGCCGCCGGCTCGGCATAGTGCCGCGCCAGCTCGCGCACCAGCAGCGGCACCGTCGCGGCGTCGGCGTTGAGGGCCGGGAGCACCACCAGCAGCAGGTGGTCCTCCGGGCCGCGCCGGACCAGGGTGACCTCCAGCGGTGGATCCCGGCGCGGGTCCCAGGCCCGCTCGGCGAGCGAGCGCCACCAGCTCTCGAGGTCGCCGTCGAGGACCGCGAGCGGAGCCCGCGCGAGGGGCGGGGTCCAGCCCTCCTCGACGTTCTGCACCGGCAGGGACAGACCGGCCAGGCTTTCGAAACGGGTGCGCAGGATCTCGAAGCGGCGCACCAGGGCCGCGAGGGCGGCCTCCAGCCGGGCCTCGTCGAGGGGCCCTTCGAGCTGCCAGGCGGAGGCCGTCCAGACCGCGCCCTGCCCCGCCGCCGCGAGGCTCCAGCTCCGCCGCTGGCAAGGCGAGATCCTGAATCCCTGGACCGTCTCGGTCGACATCATCGATCCCTCCGCGAGCCCATCAGGCCTCGACGTCGCTGACGTTGCAGGCCATCGCCATGCCCACCACCAGCTTGCGGGGGCCGGTGTAGGGAGCCCGGCCGTGGGCGGCCAGCATGTTGTCGAGCAAGAGCACGTCTCCCCGCTGCCAGAGGAAGGCCACGGTCTCCGCCCGGTAGGCCTCCCGCAACTCGGCCAGCACCTCCGGCTCCAGCTCCGAGCCGTCGCCCCAGAAGCTGTTCTTCGGCAGCTCGTCGGTGGCGAACTCGGAGAGCAGGGCCTCGCGGACCTTCGGCTCGACGGTGGAGATGTGCGAGGAGACCGCGGCGTTGAACCACACCATCTCGCCGGTGCCGGGGTGGCGCACCACCACCGGGCGCACCGAGCGGGTACGCAGGCGGCCGTCCTCCTTCCACTCCAGGCTGACGCCGTTCTTGCGGCAGAACTCCTCCATCTCGGCGCGATCGTCGGTCTGGAAGGCGGTCTGCCAGGAGATGCCGAAACCGTCGCCGAAGTTGCGCACGTACATCACGCCCAGCCGGCGGAAGCGCTCCCCCACCGCGGCGGGGATGCGCGCCAGGACGCGGCGGCAATCGGCGATCGGTGTCTGGCCGCCGGTCTCCGAGGGCAGCATGCAGAAGAAGGCGATGCGCAGCGGCCAGGTCGCCGCGTAGGCGCTCTCGTTGTGCAGCTCGATGTGTTGGTCGGGCGGATACTCGGTGGAGCTGTAGATCTTGCTGCTGACCACCGTGCGCGGCTGCACGCGGTCGCTGTACTCGAGCAGCTCACCGTAGAGGGCTCTGATCACTCCCTGGAAGGCGGCCACGTCCGGCAGGTCGAAGCCGCGGAAGAGGATGCCACCCGCCCGGGACAGCTCGCTTTCGACCAGCTCCTTGTTGGCGGCCGCCCAGGCGGCGAGGTCGACCCCCGCCACCGCCGGCTCGATCAACGAGGGCAGGGCCTGATCCTCGAACAGGGGCCGCCGCCTCACCAGCTCCTCGGCGGCGAGGCTCACCGTGCGGCGGCGATGTCCCATCAGCTTGCCGAGGTCGAGATCTTCCAGCTCCGCCATGACTTGTTCCTTTCAGTTTTCCTGGGTGGTGGTCGCGGCTCGAGCCCGCGAGCGCAGGCGACCGAACGCCAGCTCGGTGAGGGACCGTTCCTGTTCGTCCCGGTGACGCTTCTCGCTCTCCCGGATCACCGCCTCGAGCTCCGCGAGCGGCACTTCCGGTTGCGCGGCGACCCGCTCGAAAATCGCTTCGAGCTGCGCCAGAAAGCGCTCGATCGTGGCCGGCGAAAAGAGATCGGTGCGGAAGCGCATCGCGGCCTTGAGGCCCGCGGGCGTCTCCTCCATGATCAGGGCCAGATCGAAGATCGAGGTATCGATGGGGATCTCGACCGGTTCCATCACCAGGTCGGGAAGGTCGATCTCCACGGCGGGGGTGTTCTCGAAGGTGAAGGCCACCTGGAACAGCGGGTTGCGGCTCGGATCCCGGCCCACCGCCAGCTCGCCGACCAGGCGATCGAAGGGCAGGCTCTGGTGCGCGTAGGCCGTGAGCGCGGTCTCCCGCACCCGGGCCAGCAGGTCGAGGAAGGTCGTGCAGCCCTCGAGCTCGGTGCGCAGCACCAGCATGTTGACGAAGAAGCCGACCAGGGGCTCGATCTCCCGCCGGTCGCGGTTGGCGATCGAGGTGCCGACCAGCAGATCCCGGCGCCCCGTCAGGCCGGCGATCAGGGCGTTGAAGGCCGCCAGTAGGACCATGTAGAGCGACACCGAGCTGCGGCGGGCCAGGGCCGTCAGACTCTTGGCGAGGGGCGGTGGCACCAGGCGGTGGCGCAGGTCGCCGCGGAAGCTGAGGCCGCGGGGGCCGGTCGCGTCGCCCGGCAGCTCGAGCACGAAGGAGGCGCCGGCGAGCCGGCGGCGCCAGAAGTCGAGCTCAGCCTCGATCCTTTCCGGGCCCAGGCTCTGGCGCTGCCAGAGGGCGAAGTCGGCGTACTGCAGCGCCAGGGGCTCGAGGGCCGCCGGCCGCCCCGCGACCGCGGCGCGGTAGAGCTCGGCCAGCTCCCGGCCGATGATCGCGGTCGACCAGGCGTCGCTGGCGATGTGGTGCACCACCACCAGGGCGACGTGCTCCTGGGCCGCCAGACGCAGCAGGGTGAGCCGCAGCATCGGACCCGTGGCGAGGTCGAAGGGAGGCTGGCGATCGGGCCGCACCAGCTGCTCGGCCTCCGCCCGCCGCGCCGGGCTCGCCAGGGCCGAGAGGTCGACCACGGGCACCCGCGGCCGACTCGGCGGCAGCAGCCGCTGCACGGCCTCGCCGTGCCGTTCCTCGATCACGGTGCGCAGGGCCTCGTGCCGCGCGAGCAGAGCGGCGATCGCCACGCCCAGGGCCGACGGCCACAGGCTGCCGCGCAGCCACCAGGCCACCGGCGTGCTGTAGGCGCCGCTCGCCGGGTCCAGCTGGTGGAGGAACCACAACCTCTGCTGGGCGAAGGACAGCGGCGCCGTCTCGCCCCGGGGCAGCGGCCCCAATGGGGCTTCCTGCCACTGGCCGCCGCCGCGCAGCTCATGGCTGAGCCGCTCGGCCAGACCCGCCACGGTGGGATGGTCGAAGACCAGCCGCAGCGGCACCGCGATGCCGAAGGCCGCGCGGAGGCGGGAGACCACCTGGGTGACCAGCAGCGAGTGGGCGCCGAGCTCGAAGACGCTCTGATGGGGATCGACGTCCGGACGCTCCAGCACCTCGGCCCAGATCTGGGCCAGGAGGTCGGCGACCAGGCCGGCCCGCGGAGCCGCCCCGGCGCCCTCGGCTCCCCGCTGCGCGCTGGGCGGCGGCAGGGCCTTGCGGTCCACCTTGCCGTTGGCCAGCCGGGGCAGGGCCTCGATCGGCATCAGGAACGAGGGCACCAGGTGCTCGGGCAAGGAGCCGGCGAGGAAGCTGCGTAGGGCCCCGGGACTCGGACCGGCGTCCCGCCGGGGCACCCAGTAGCCGCACAGGCGCGCTTCGCCGGTGCCGGCCCCGTGCACCGTCACCACCGCCTCCGCCACCTCGGGGTGGCGCAGCAGGGCGGCCTCGACCTCGCCGAGCTCGACGCGGAAGCCGCGGATCTTGACCTGGTCGTCGCCCCGGCCGAGGAACTCGATCTCGCCGTCCGGGCGGTGGCGGGCGAGGTCCCCGGTGCAATAGAGGCGGCTTCCCGGCCGGCCGCCGAAGGGGTTGGGCACCAGCTTCGCGGCGGACAGGCCGGGCCGGCGCAGATAGCCCCGGGCCAGGCTGGGGCCGCCGACCAGCAGCTCCCCGGGCATTCCCGGCGGCACCGGCTGCAGACGCCGGTCGACCAGGAAGACCTGGAGGTTGTCGAGGGGCCGGCCGATGGGCACCACCGCCTCGCCCCCGAGGGGGCCGGGGGGGCGGCAGGTGGCGTCGATCGCCGTCTCGGTCGGGCCGTAGAGATTGATCAGCGGCACGCCGAGGCTCGCCCGGCAGCGCTCCACGAGGTCGGCGCCCAGAGCTTCCCCGCCGGCGAAGAGCCGGCGCAGTCCCCGCAGGGCCTCGAGGGTGCCCTGCTCGAGAAGCATGCGCAGGGCCGAGGGCACCAGCTGGAGCACGGTGATGCGCTCCCGCTCGACGGTCTCGCTCAGATACTCCGGGTCCTGGTGGCCGCCTGGCCGCGCCATCACCAGGCAAGCACCTTCCAGCAGGGGGCTGAACAGCTCCCAGATCGAGGCATCGAAGCTGAAGGGGGTCTTCTGGAGGATGCGGTCGTCCGCGGCGAGGGGGAAGGCACGCGCCATCCACTGCAGTCGGTTGAGGATGGCGCCGTGAGGCACCATCACGCCCTTGGGCACGCCGGTAGAGCCGGAGGTGTAGATGACGTAGGCGAGGCCGTCCCGCCCGGGACCGGAAGCGAGCTGCTCTGCGCTGCCCCCGGTGGCGGCCCGCTCCAGCTCCTCGATCGGCAGCACCTCGCCCGCGAAGCCGTCGAACGACGGCAGCCGCTCCGGCTGCGCGATCAGCAGGGAGACCCCCGCGTCCCGAATCATCAGCTCCAGGCGGGCTGAGGGATAGTCGGGGTCGAGGGGCAGCCAGGCCGCGCCGCTGCGCAGCACCGCCAGCAGGGCGAGAGGCAGCCGGGCCGAGCGCTCCAGGCAAACCCCGACCAGGCTCTCCGGCGCCGCTCCGGCCGCCCCCAGCAGAACCGCCGCGGCCTCGGCGCGGCGCCACAGCTCGCCGTAGCTCCAGACCCCCTCGTCGTCCACCACGGCGATCCGTTCCGGCCAGCGCGCGGCGTTGTCGGCGATCGGTCGCCACAGGTCCGGCAACGGCCGCCAGGCGGCCCCGGTATCGTTCCACTCGACGGTCGTGCGCTGCCGCTCCGCAGCGCCCAGGCTCGACAGCTCGGCGAGAGGTGCCTGCGGCCGCTCGAGCCCGTGGCCGAGCAGGGCGGCCAACCGGGCGAGCAGCCACGGTGCCTCGAGCGCGGCCGGGGAAGCACCGTCGAAGCAGAGGGCGAGGCGCAGCCCCGCCTCGTCGAGCAGGGCCTCGAGCAGCAGATCGGTGCGGTCGCAGAGAGCGTCGACCTCGACGATCTCGTAGGCCGGGGGCCCGGCGCCGAAGCGGCGCCCATTCGATCCGAAACGGAAGCCGACCGGCAGGCAGGGGCGGGCCTCGGTGACCCGTCGCAGGTCCGCCTCGCAGGACTGCACCAGGGCGCCGAAGGGGAGCTCGGGGCCTCCCTCCGGGCGCTGCGAGAGAGCCGCGAGCAGGGCCTGCCAAGCAGCGAGGAGGACGGCGGCCGGGCTGGCCTGGAGACTGGCGGCCTGCGCCTCCAGCCGCCGCGCCAGGGGGGTCGGGGCCTGCCAGACCACCCGCCGGGGCTCGGCCCCCGGGGCCGCACCGCCGGCGAGCCGCGGCGCCAGTCGGGCCCGCAGCTCGGAGACCCGGCTCGCGGGCGCCTCGACCACCGCCGCCAGCAGATCGGCGAGCCCGGCAACGAGGCCCTCGACGACGGCCGGGCTGAACAGGTCGGTGGCGTAGACCACCTCGGCATGCAGCTCGCCGCCGGCCTGGGTGACGTTGAGGTCGAGGACGAACTGCGCCGTGCCGTTGAACACCGGCAGGGGCTCGAGGAACAGATCCCCCGCGCGGCAGCCACCCAGCAGCTCGCCGTTGTAGGAGAAGTGGACCTGGACCAGGGGGTGCGCCCCGGGGATCCGCGCGGGCTTGAGGTGTTTGACCAGCAACGAGAACGGCAGATCGGCGTGGCCGTAGGCGCCCAGGGTCCGCTGGCGCAGGCGCGCGACCAGCTCGCGGAAGGTCGGATCGCCGCGCAGGTCGACACGCAGGGGGAGGAGGTTGGCGGTCAAGCCGACCATGGGCTCCAGCTCCAGGTGGTCCCGATTGGCGATCGAGGAGGCGACCAGCAGATCCTCCGCGCCGGAGAGGTCGTGGACCAGCACTCCCCAAGCCGCCAGCAGAACCATGAACAGGGTGGCCTCGGCAGCTGCCGCCAGCTCGGCCAGACCCCGGCTCACCTCCGGGCCGAGGTCGAAGTCCCGGCGCCCGCCCTGCGGCCCGATCTGGATCGAGGTACCGTGGTCCGGGGTCAGGGCGAGGAAGGTGGGGGCGCCGGCCAGCTCGGCCGCCCAGAAGCGCAGGGCCTCGTCTCCCCGCGGGCCGGCGGCCCGGGCGCGCTCCCAGGCGGCGAAGTCCGCGTACTGCACGCTCAGCTCCGGCAGGGGCGACGGCAGGCCCTGGACGAAGGCGCCGTAGAGGCTGGCGATCTCGCGCTGGATGCGGTCCGCCGACCAGCCGTCGTGGATGATGTGGTGCACCCCCACCAGCAGGCGCCACTCGCAGGCCGGTGCCTCGAACAGGGCCGGCCGCAGCAGTGGCCCCCGGGCGAGGTCGAAGGGGCGCCGGGCCTCGATCAGGGCCAGGCGTTCCATCTCGGCACCGGCCACCGCCGAGTCCAGACCGCGGAGGTCCACCCAGGGCAGGGCCCGGGGCCGCGGCCCGTGGATCACCTGGACCAGCCGATCCTGGCGCTGCTCGAAGGTGGTGCGCAGGATCTCGTGGCGGCGGAGGACCTCGTTGAGAGCCCGGCGCAGCACGGCCGGCTCCAGGGCCCCGACGCAGCGCACCAGCACCGCCTCGTTGAAGACCGGCTGGCCCGGGTTCAGCTGGTCGAGGAACCACAGCTGCTCCTGGGCCAGGGAAGGCAGCAGCTCCCCACTGCGGTCGACGGGCTGGATCGACGGCTCGGTGCCCCGGGTGCCACGGCCGCGCTCCTGCTCGACCAGCTCAGAGAGGGCCGCCACCGTCGGCCGCTCGAACAGGCTGCGCAAGGGCAGGTCGACCCGGAAGGCCGCCCGCAGCCGGGAGAACAGCTGAGTGGCGAGCAGCGAGTGGCCGCCGAGCTGGAAGAAGTCGTCCAGCCTGCCGACCTCGCGGATGCCGAGCACGCTCTGCCAGATCTCGGCCACGGCCCGCTCGACCTCCCCCACCGGCTCGAGGTAGGGCGTCGCCAGCTGCGGCCGGCCGTGGACGGCCCGGGCCGGCGAGTCCTCGCCGCTGGCCGCCGAGCGGTCGGCGGACCCCCACTCGGCGAGCCGGGCCTCGAGGTCCCCGGTGGAGTGGACGAGGTGGGCTCCCACCGGCAGGGCGAGCACCCTCTCGAGGGCCGCGAGCCCCTCGCTCGGGCTCATGGCGTAGCGTGCGATGCTGGCGCCGAAGGGGATCGAGGGTGCCTCGCCGGTGGTCCAGGTGTCCCAGTCGACGGACAGCCAGCGCGGCCCTCCCCGCCGGTTGCGCTCGGTCGCGAAGGCGTCCAGGTAGGCGTTGGCCCCGGCGTAGGCGGCGAAGCCCAGCCCGCCGAGCACGGCCGAGAGCGAGGACTGGAGCAGCACGAAGCCCACGCTCCTGCCGGACAGGGCCTGGGCCAGGCCCTCGAGGGCCCTGACCTTGGGGCCGAAGTGCAGCTCGGCCTCCGCCCGCCCGAGGGCGCCGATCGGCGTGAAGCTGTCGGCCGAGGTGACCCCGGCGCAGTGGATCACCCCGGCGAGGGGGCCCCAGGCCGCTTCGGTCTCGGCCACGGCGACCCCGAGGGCCGCGGAGTCGGCGACATCGGCGGCGATCAGCCGCACCTCGCCGCCCTGCTCCTCGATCCGCCGCAGGCGGACGAGCTTGCGCCGCAGGGGATCCGCTTCCTCGAGCTCCCCGAGCAGCGCGTCCCACCGGGCCCGGGGCGGCAGGACGGATCGGCCGACCAGGCAGAGGCGGGCCCGGGTCCGCTCGGCCAGATGCTCGGCGAGGGCGAGGCCGATGCCGCCCAGGCCGCCGGTGATCAGGTAGGCCCCGCCCTCGACCAGGCCCGGGTTGTGCTCCGCGGCCTCCAGCCGGACCGGCTCGTAGCCGAGCACCCAGCGGTCGGCACCGCGGTAGGCCACGTCGGTCGGGCCGTCCGTGGCCAGGAGCTCGTCCACCAGGCGCTCGGAGAGCGGCGCGGGCGCCTCCCAGTGGCGGGAGAGCTCGAGGTCGACGCTGCGCACGCGCCATCCCGGGTGTTCCTGGGGGATCACCCGGCAGGGACCGAGCAGGGTGGCCGCCGCCGGGGCCAGTGCCTCGACCCCGGTGACCGAGCGCATGCCGGCGGTGAACAGCACCAGGTCCACCCCCTCGACGAAACGGCGGGCCAGGCCCCGGGCGAGGCCGAGGGCGCTCCAAAAGCCCAGCTCGAGAGCGGGGTCCAGGCCCGGGGAGACGGCACCGGCGTCGAGGGGCCAGAGCAGGGCCACCCGTTCCGGGGGCTGGCCGAGCTCGTCGAGCAGGGACTCGAGATCCTGGTCGCTGGCCGGCCGCAGGCGGTAGTGGTCGGCGTCCAGCCGCTCGAAGGCGTCGCCCCGCTCGGCCAGCACGGTCCGAGCGCCCCGCCGGCGCAGGGCTGCCGCCAGGGCCGCGGCCACGCCGCCCTGGTCGGCCAGTAGGAGCCAGGTCCCTTCCTCGGCAGCCGGCGCTCGCGGCGGTAGGGCACGCTTCCACGTTGGCAGGTAGAACCAGTCGGCCGGGTCCGGCTTGCGCCCGGCGGTGGCTTGGGCCGGGCTCACCTCGGCGCCATCGGCCAGCCAGTAGCGCCGGCGGTCGAAGGCATAGGTCGGCAGGTGGACCCGGCAGCGGCGCTCCTCGGCCAGGACCCCCTGCCAGTCGACCTCGACCCCGGCGAGCCAGGCTCGAGCCAGGGAGGTCAGCAGGAAGGCCGGCGCCGCCTCGGTCGAGTACTCGTAGGGCAGGGTCGAAAGGGCCAGGCGCCGGGAGTCGGCGCTCCAGCTCGGATGCTGCTGGGCGAGGGAGGCCAGGGTCTGGCCAGGCCCCACCTCCACCAGCACCCGCTCGGGCTCGGCCAGCAGCTCGGAGAGGGCGGCCGAGAGCAGCACCGGGCGGCAGAGATGGCGCGCCCAGTAGCCGGGGTCGGTGGCCTCATCCGCGGTGATCCAGGTGCCGGTGACGTTCGACAGGTAGGGCACCCGGGGCGCGGCGAGGGGGAACGAGCGGGCCAGCTCCTCGAGCTCGGCGGCCAGGGGCTCGAGCATCGCGGAGTGGAAGGCGTGGGTGGTACGCAGCGCGCTGGTGGCGAGACCTTCGGCCTCGAGCTCGGCGCGCAGCGCCGCGATCGCCGCCGAGGGGCCGGCCACCACCGAGAGGGCGGGGCCGTTGACGGCCGCCAGCGACAGCTCGCGGCCCAGCCTCGGGGCCAGCTCCTCGGCCGACCGGGGCACGGCGAGCATGGCCCCGGGCTCGACCGCGGCGATCCGCTCGGCCCGGCGGGCCACCAGGCGGAGGGCGTCGTCGAGGCTCAACACCCCCGCGACGCAGGCGGCGACGTACTCCCCCAGGCTGTAGCCGAGCATGGCCTGGGGTCGCAGTCCCCAGGACAGCAGCAGCTGCGCCAGCGACCACTCGACGACGAAGATCGCCGGCTGGGCCAGCTCGGTGCGGTCGAGCTCGGTGCCGGTGGCCGGGCCGTCCCGGCGCAGCATCCGCCGCAGGTCGAGGCCCCCCGGCGCCCCGGCCTGGGACCGGTCCGGACGGGGAGCCAGGAGCAGGGCCCGGAGCGGCTCCGAGAGGGGGCGCGGCAACAGCTCGAGGCAGTGGTCGAGGGCGCGCCGGAAGGCCGGCTCGGCCTGGTGGAGCTCGGCGGCCATGCCGGGGTACTGCTCGCCCAGCCCCGGGAACAGAAAGGCCACAGGCCGGGGCTCGCCGTCGCAGCGCCCGGAGAGGAGCCGGCCGGACTCGGGCCGGGAGAGGGCGCTCACGGCCTCGGCGTGGCTGGCGGCGACCACGGCTCGCCGCCGCTCCAGCTGGCGGCGCCCCTGCTGGAGGGTGAAGGCCACGTCCGCCAGCGGCTGCTCGGGGTGGGCCTCGAGATGCTCCGCCAGGCGCGCCGAAGCCCCTTCGAGGGAGGCTTCGGTGCGTGCCGAGAGCACCAGCAGCTGGTAGGGGCGGGAGGGCTCGGGCGGTGCCGCCGGCGGTGCCTCTTCGACCACCACGTGGGCATTGGTGCCGCCCATGCCGACCGAGTTGACCGCCGCCCGGCGGGGCCGCTCGGCCCTCGTCCAGGGGCGCAGCTCGGTGTTGACGGTGAAGGGCCCGGCGGCGAAGTCGATCGCCGGGTTGGCCTGCTCGAAGTGCAGGGTCGGCGGGATCTGCCCGTGGCCGAGGGCGAGCGCGGTCTTGATCAGCCCCGCCACCCCGGCGGCCCGGTCGAGGTGGCCGAAGTTGGTCTTGACCGAGCCGAGCCAGCAGGCGGCCTCCCCCGCGGCCAGGCCGAAGCCCCGGTTGAGGGCGGCGATCTCGACCGGATCTCCCAGGGGGGTGCCGGTGCCGTGGGCCTCGACGTAGTCGATGGTCGCCGGATCGACGCCGGCATCGGCCAGCGCCGCGACCACCGCCTCGGCCTGGCCGTGGACGCTCGGCGCGGTGTAGCCGATCTTGAGCGAGCCGTCGTTGTTGATCGCCGAGCCGAGCAGGACGGCGTGGATGGGGTCGCCGTCGGCCCGGGCGGCGGACAGCCGCTTGAGCAGCACCACGCCGGCGCCGTTGCCCAGCGGAGCCCCCTTGCCCCGTGCGTCGAAAGCGCGGCAGCGGCCGTCGGGGGGCTCGATGCCGCCCTCCTCGTAGCGGTAGCCCACACGGTGGGGAACCGCCACCCGCACGCCGCCGGCCAGGGCCAGGTCGCACTCCCCGCCGAGCAGGCTGCGGCGGGCCATGTGGACCGCCACCAGCGAGGTCGAGCAGAAGGTCTGCACCGCGACGCTCGGGCCGCGCAGGCCCAGGCGGTAGGAGAGCATGGTGGTCAGGGCGTCTTTCTCGTTGCCGAGCACGAGCTGGAGGGGGTTGGCCGTGGCCGTCACCGCCGGATCGCGCAGCAGCTGGAGCAAGTAGGTGCTGAGGTTCGAGCCGGCGAAGACGCCGATCGCCCCGGGGTAGCGCTGGGAGTCGTAGCCCGCCTGCTCCAGGGCCTCCCAGGCGCATTCGAGGAAGAGCCGTTGCTGGGGGTCGAGGATCTCCGCCTCGCGGGGGGTGAAGCCGAAGAGGGCGGCGTCGAAGCTCTCGACGTCGTCGAGCACGCTCGCCCGCCGCACGTACGCGGGGTCGGCCAGGGTCTGCGCCGGCACCCCGGCGGAGCGCAGCTCCTCCTCGCTGAGCTCGGTCGAGGTCTCCCTGCCCTCGCGCAGCAGGTGCCAGTACTCCTCGAGGGTGCTGGCCCCGGGGAAGCGGCAGGCCATGCCCACGATCGCCACCGCCGCCTCCGGAGCAGCCGCCGGGGGCCCGAGGCGGGGCCGCGGAGCCGGCGGCGCGGGCGCGCTCTCGGCCGGCTGGATGCGGCGAGCCAGGGCCGCCACCGTCGGCGCCTCGAAGAGCACCAGCGGCGCCAGGTGGGTGCCGAGCTCGCGGTTCAGCTCGCCGATCAGCTGGATGCCGGTCAGGGAGTTGCCGCCGAGGTCGAAGAAGTTCTCCTCGAGACCAACCCGATCACGGCCGAGCACCCGCTCCCACAGGGCCGCCACGCGACGGACGAGGTCTCGATGCGGCGCCGGCGCGGCCGGAGCGCCGGTCCTCGTGGCCACGGCCCGAGCGCCGGCGACCGCCGCCATCGCCTCGGGCACGGCGAAGCCCCGCACCTCGGCCACGATCTCCGCCACCGGCACCGTGGCGAGGGCCACCTGGGGCAGCCCGCTGGCCAGCGCCTGCTCGAGGCCCCGGCAGCCTTGCTCGAAGGACAGGGCGATGCGCCGGCGCAGGCGCTGGTGGCGCTCCCGCAGCGCCGGGATGGCGCCCAGCTCCTCCCAGGCATCCCACTCCCAGGGTCCCCACTGGATGGCGCACACCCGGGTGGCGATCCCCGCTGCCGGTGCCAGGGCCACGGCGTCGAGGTAGGCGTTGGCGGCGCAGTAGTCGACCTGGCCGAGGCCCCCCGCCACCGAGGTCAGGGAGGAGTAAAGGACGAGGAGGTCCAGCTCCTGCCCGGCCAGGGCCTCGAGCAGGTGGTGGGTGCCCCGCACCTTGGGCGCGAGCACCGCGGCCAACGCCTCCCGGGTCTTGAGCAACACCAGACCCGCGCCCGGGACCCCGGCCGCATGGAAGACCCCATGGAGCGCACCGAAGCGCTCGCGGGCCGCTGTCACCATGCGGCGGGCATCGGCCGGATTCGCGACGTCGGCCCCGAGCGCCAGCACCTCGGCACCGAGGGCCTCGAGCATCGCGATCCGGCCGGTCTCGCCCCGCGCCGGCAGGCCCGAGCGCCCCACCAGGACCAGCCTGGCGCGGCAGCTCCGCGCCAGGTGCTCGGCCAGGGCGAGACCCAGCCCACCCAGCCCGCCGGTGATCAGGTAGACGCCCCGCTCCCGGAAGCTCGGCGAAGTCCGCTCCGCCACCGCCAGGTCGGTCCACGCCGGCACGAGCCGGCGGCCGGCGCGCCAGGCTACCAGGGGCTCCGGCTCGGCCGCGGCCTCCGCGAGGAGCCCCTCGACCCGCTCCGCCGGATTCGCGACGGCCGGCTCCAGGTCACAGACGGTGAGCCGGGCCCACGGCAGCTCCTGGGGGAAGACCCGCGCCGCCGCCACCAGGGTGGCCTTCTCCGGCCGCACGGCCTCGCCGTCCACCCGCGCCACCCCGTCGGTGACGATCAGCCAGCGCAGGGGCTCCGCCGCACCGGCCGCCGCCAGGTTCTGGGCCAGCCGGATGCTCTGCCACAGCAACTCCTCGGCGACCTCCGGATCGCCGACCACGGCATCCGGTAGCCCGAAGGCACGCAGGTCGACCACGGTCGAAGGCAGCGGCCCTGCCGGCGCGAGCTCCTCGAGCAGCATCAGCCCGGCGGCGCGGAGCCGTTCCCTGAGGGCCGCTCCCAGCTCGCCGCCTTCGCCCAGCACCAGCCAAGGGCCGGGCGAAAGCTCGGCGCCGCCCGCCACCGGCCCGGCATCCAGCCAGATCGGCCGCTGGGGCCGTGCCAAGCCCGGGACGGAGTCGGCGCTCGCCACCGTGCGGCGGGGACCCCGCTCCAGCCAGTACCGCCGGCGCTCGAAGGGGTAGGTGGGCAGCGCCACCTTGAGGCGGCGCTCGCCGGCGACGAACGCCGCCCCGTCCAGGGGCGCCCCGGCCAGCCAAAGCCGGCCCAAGGTGGTGAGCAGGAAGCGCTCCTCCGCCTGCCGGTTGAAGGCCGAGGGCAGGCAGGAGAAAACGTGCCGATCCGCTCCCTGCTGCGACTGCTGGCGGACGAAGGAGGCCAGGCTCTGGCCGGCGCCGACCTCGACCATGAGCCGGCCCGGGTCGGCGAGCAGGCGCGCCAGGCCCTCGGAGAAACGGACGGTCCCGGCCAGGTGGCGGGCCCAGTAGCCGGGGTCGGTGGCCTCCGCGGCCGTGATCCAGTCGCCGGTGACGTTCGAGAGGTAGGGGATCCGGGGCCGCGAGAGGGTGAAGCCAGCCACTAGCTCGGTGAGCTGGCCAGCCAGTCCGGCCATGGCCCGGGAGTGGAAGGCGTGGCTGGTGGCCAGGCGGCGCGTGACCAGGCCCTCGGCCGCCAGCCGGCCCTCCAGCTCCGCGACCTCCTCCTCCGGGCCAGCGATCACCGACATCCCGGGTCCGTTGACGGCGGCGAGATCGAGGTTGCCGGCCAGCTTGGTCAGGGCGGACTCGGCGTCCAGGGGCACGGCCAGCATCGCGCCCGGCGGCAGCTCGTCGATCAGCCTCGCTCGCGCCGCCACCAGGCGGCACATCTCCTCGAGCGAAAGGACCCCCGCGACGGTGGCCGCCACGTACTCGCCCAGGCTGTAGCCGATCATCGCCTCCGGCTGGATCCCCCACTCCTGCAGCTGGACGGCGAGGGCGTGCTCGAGGGCGAAGATCGCGGGCTGCGCCACCGCCGTGCGGGCGAGGGAGCCGCCGCGCACCGCGCCGCCGCCCCGCCCCAGCATGGCCCGCAGGTCGAGGCTCGGGGCCGAGCCGTCCGCCTCGGCGCCGCGGAACAGCTCCTCCCGGACGTCGAAGCCGCAGTGGGGTCGCAGCAGCTCGGCACAACGGTCGAGGGCGGCACGGAAGCCGGCCTCCTGGCGGTAGAGCTGGGCTCCCATGCCCGGGTAGTGATCGCCCAGCCCCGGGAAGAGGAAGGCGATCGGGGCCGAGGTGGCCCTCTCGCGCAGATCGAAGACCGCGTCGCCCGCCAGCTCGGCCAGGGCGCGGCTCGCCTCCTCGTGCCCGCGGGCGACGACCAGCCGGCGGTGCTCGAAGCGGCGGCGCCCCACGCGCAGGGTGTGGGCGACGTCGGCCAGATCCTGCTCGGGATGAGCGTCCAGGTGGCGAGCGAGGCGCTCCGAAGCGGCGCCCAGGGCCTCGTCGCTGCGGGCCGAAAGCAACAGCAGCTGCCAGGGCCGGGACGGTCCCGAGCCCGGGCGCTCGGGGGCCCCGGCCAGCAGCGCGTGGGCGTTGGTGCCGGTGAAGCCGAACGAGCTGACGCCGGCGAGGCGCGCCGGAGCGGGCCAGTCGGTGAGGCGATCGACCACCCGCAGGCCGAGGCCGTCGAGGTCGAGAGCCGGGTTCGGCCGCTCGCAGTGCAGGCTGGGCGGGATCTGCCCCTCCCGGACGGCGAGCACGGTCTTGATCAGGCCGGCCACCCCGGCGGCGGCCTCGAGATGACCGAGGTTGCTCTTCACCGAGCCGATGAGCAGCGGCCTTCCGGGTGGGCGGGAGCGGCCGATCACCGCTCCCAGGGCTCGCGCTTCGATCGGGTCCCCCAGCGGCGTGGCCGAGCCGTGGGCCTCCACGTAGGCCACCTCGTGCGGCTCCCGGCCGGCCCGGCGCAGGGCGCTGGCGAGCACCGCCTGCTGGGCCGCGCCGTTGGGTGCGGTGAGACCGGCCGAGCGGCCGTCCTGGTTGACCGCCGAGCCCGCCACCACGGCCAGGATCGGGTCGCCGTCCGCCAGGGCCTGCTGCAGACGCTTGAGCACCACCACGCCGCAGCCCTCGGCGCGGGTGTAGCCGTCCGCCTCGGCGGCGAAGCTGCGGCAGCGCCCGCTCGGCGACAGGGCCTGGATCCGGCACGAGTAGACGGTGGCCCGCGGCGACAGCATCAGGTTGACGCCTGCCGCCAGGGCGGCATCGCACTCGCCGGCGCGCAGGCTCTGACAGGCCAGGTGCAGGGCCACCAGCGAGGACGAGCAGGCGGTGTCAACCGCCAGGCAGGGGCCGTGGAGGTCGAGCAGGTAGGAGATCCGGCCGGCGGCGGCGCTGTAGGCGTTGCCGGTGCCGGTGAAGGCGTCGAGATCGCGCAGGTCGTCGCCCAGGAGGGTGCCATAGTCGTTGGTGCTGATGCCGACGAAGACGCCGCAAGCGCTGCCGGCGAGGCTCTCCCCCGCCAATCCGGCCCGCTCCAGGGCCTCCCAGGCGACCTCGAGGAGGAGCCGGTGCTGGGGATCGGTGGCCGCCGCCTCGGCAGCCGAGAGGTCGAAGAAACGGCCGTCGAGCTCGTCGACCGGCTCGCGCAGGAAGCCGCCCGAGCGGATGTAGACCTTGCCGGCCACACCCGGCTCGGGGTCGTAGAGATCGGCCTGAGACCACCGGCTCTCCGGCACCTCGACGATGGCGTCGCGGCCTTCGGCCAGCAGCTGCCAGAAGGCTTCGGGGTCGCTAGCGCCGCCCGGAAAGCGGCAGGCCAGGCCGACCACGGCGATGGGCTCCGCTCCCGGCCCGACGGCACCTCGCCCAGCCTCGAGCTCGCCCGGGGCGGGCGTGGGCACCTCGCCGCCGGCGGCAGCGGCCGGCGCCAGCTCGGCGGCGAGGAAGCGGCCCAGGGCGGCGAGGGTCGGCTGCTCGAGCAACAGGGTCAGGGGCAGCTCACGGCCCAGCGCGTGAGCCAGCCGGTCGCGCAGCTCCACGGCCCCCAGGGAGTCGAGCCCGTACTCGTTCAAGGGGCGATCGGCGTCGAGGGCAAAGCCGGCTTCGGCTTCCAGCCTCAGCACCGCCCGTGCCTCGGCCGCCACCAGCGCTTCGATCAGCCCTCGGCGATCGGCAGCCGGCGCGGAGCGCCAGCGCTCCAGCCAGCCGCCCGCCGGAGCGCCCGCCGCTGCCGGCGCGAAGATCACCGGCGCCAACAGCCGGCTGCGGTGCAGCACCTCGAGCTCCCCGGCGAGCAGCGCTGCGCGACAGCGACCGCGCTGGACCTTGCCGCTGGTGGTGCGGGGCACGCTGCCGCGGATCAGCACCACCTCGTCGAGCACCAGGTCCAGCTGGCCGGCCACGGCCTCGCGGACGGCCCGCGCCACCCCTTCGAGCTCGCCCCGATGGCCGCGGGCGAGCTCGACCACCACGCAGGCCTCCTCGCCGCGCTCCCCCTCCAGGGTGAAGGCGGCCGCGCCGTTGGGACGCAGCGCTGGGTGGGCCGCGAGGGCCGTGCGTTCGACGTCCTGGGGGTGGTGGTTGCGGCCACGGACGATCAACAGGTCCTTGCGCCGGCCGACCACGAAGAGCTCGCCGTCCGCCAGGAAGCCGAGGTCGCCGGTGCGCAGGAAGCTGCTCCCCGGTCGCTCCGGCAGGCCGGCCTCGAAGGTCTGCTCTGACAGCTCTGGCCGGTTCCAGTAGCCGGCAGCCACCGCCGGCCCCCCGAGCCAGATCTCCCCCACCTCGCCGGCACCGCAGGCCCGGACCTGGTCGGGGTCCACGATGACGATCTCGGCGCCGGGAACGGCGTGGCCGCAGCCCACCAGGCGGCGGGCTCGCGGGTCGTCCTCGGCCGCCGGCAGCGCCCGGAGGCGTTCCAGGCCGGAGGCGTCGAAGGCGCAGAGGACGGGGCGGGGAGCCCTGCCCCCGCCGGCGGCCATCAGCGTCGCCTCGGCCAGGCCGTAGCAGGGCAAGAGGGCCTGCCGGCGGAAGCCATAGGGCGTGAAGCGCTGCACGAAGCGCTCGAGGCTGGCGGCCTGTACCGGCTCGGCGCCGCAGAAGGCGATCCGCCAGCTGGAGAGGTCGAGATCCCGGCACTCTTCCTCGCTGACCTTCTGGGCGCACAGCTCGAAGGCGAAGTTGGGCCCACCGCTGGTGCAGCCACGGTAGCGCGAGACGGCCTCGAGCCAGCGGGCCGGCCGCCGCACGAAGGTGGAAGGAGCCATCAGCACGCAGCGGCTGCCCAGGTAGAGGGGCTGGAGCAGGCTGCCCACCAACCCCATGTCGTGGTAGAGGGGCAGCCAGGTGACGAAGTGGCTCTGCTCGTCGTGGTCGCAGGCGGCGCGGATCATCTCCTCGTTGGCGAGCAGGTTGCGGTGCCGGACCATCACCCCCTTGGGCGAGGAGGTCGAGCCCGAGGTGTACTGGAGGAAGGCGAGGTCGTCCGGAGAGGGCATCCGCCAACCGGCTCCCGCGCCCGACTGGCCGAGCTCCTCACTGACCTCGAGCCGGGGCGCCCGCTCCGGCGGCAGCGAACCCAGCAGGGCCGCGGCGCGGTCTCGGAAGGCCAGGCTGGTGAGGGCGCAGCGCGGCGAGCAGTCGGCGAGGATGCCCTGGAGCAGCTCGGGCGGTTCCTGGGCGCGAGGAGGGTAGACCGGCACCGCCACGGCGCCGGCGGCGAGACAACCGAAGAAGCCGACGACCAGCTCGAGCTCGGTGGGATAGAGCAGCAGGACCCGTTCTCCCGCGAGACCTCGCCGCGCCAGCTCAGCCGCGAGCCGCGAGACCCTCTCCGCGAGGCCCCCCAGCGTGAGGTTGCCGACCTCCGCGAGGTCGTCCCTCAGCATGGTGTAGATCAGGCGGTCGGGCGTCGCCTCGGCCCTCGCCGCCAGGACCTCCACCATCGTCGTGAAGCGGCCGGTCAGGTCTCCTCTCACTGTCGATCGACCCGTGACACCGGCTCCGCCATCGAGACGGCGATCTTCCTGGGGCCCTTGAAGGGAGCCCGCGCGGGGGCCACCAGCATGTTGTCGAGCAACAGCACGTCCCCCTTGCGCCAGGGGAACAGCACCATGGGGTCTCGATACGCCGCCTCGAGCTCGGCTGAGACCTCGTCCTCGAAGGGGCTGCCGTCGCCGAGCTCGCGAGCCACGATCAGCCGAGCCTGCTCGGTGTCGACGGCCTGGCGAGGCGCTCCGGCCAGCCTCTGCAACGGAGCGATCCTGGGGTTGGCGGCGGACATCCCGTTTCCTCCTCGGTTTCTCGGCTCAGGTGAGCAGACTCGCCAGGATCGCCTCTTGGGCCCAAAGGCGGTTCTCCGCCTCCTGGTAGCGGACCGACCGCGGGCCGTCGACGACCTCGGCGGTGGCCTCGTCACCGCGGATCAGGGGCATGCAGTCCATGAACACGGCCTCCGGCCGGGCACGCTCGAAGTGGTGCTCGGACACCCGCCAGCGCTCGCGCAGCTGCTCACGCTGCGCCAGGTCTTCCTCGACGGTGAGCTCGAGGCTCTTCCAACTCTTGGCGTAGATCACGCTGGCCCCCTCGCTGGCCTGCTCGAGGTCGTGGCTGAAGCGGATCCGCGCGCCGGAGCGCGCGGCAGCCTCGCGGGCGAAATCGAGGTACCCCGGATCGGGGTCGAAGCCCTCGGGGTAGACCATCTCGAGGTCCAGGCCCAGCAGGGCCGCCGCCGCCAGCATCGAGTGCGTCACGCCGAGGGACTTCTGGCGCTTGGCATAGGCCCAGGTGAAGACGATGCGGCGCCCGGGCAGCTCCTCCCCGAAAAGCTCGCGTAGGGTGAGCAGATCGGCCATCACCTGGCAGGGGTGCTCGGTGTCGTCGAGGGCGTTGATGACCGGCTTGGTCGAGCGCTCGGCCATCAGGCGGAGGCCCCGGTGAGCCTCCCCGTAGGCACTCAAGTTGTAGGAGCGCACCACGATGCCGTCGAGCAGGCGGCTCATCACCTCGGTGGTGTCGATGAGCGTCTCGTGGTTGCTCATCTGGAGCTCACCCGGCGTGTAGTGCTCGGCCCAGGCACCCAGGCGCCGGCACGCGACCTGGAAGGAGATCCGCGTCCTGGTCGAGGCCGAAGCGAAGAGCAGGCCGAGCGTCTGCCCGTCCAGATACCGCACTCGATCTCGTCCCGCCTTCCGGCGAGCGGCAAAGTCCAGCAGTGCCTCGAGCTCGGCACCGCTGAAATCCCGCAAGGCCAGGAAGTCCCTTCCCCTCAGTGCATCGCGATCCGCCACGGGTTTACTACCTCCCTCGGTCCGGCTGTCAGCGAGCTGGGCATCGGCGAAGCTCGGCCCAGCTCACCGAGGGCGGATCGTCGACAGGGCCGTGGCCTCCCGGCTCAGCCCACTAGTGCCGAAAGAAGAGCCGAGAGGGACAACATTTCCCAAAGTACACTGTCAACGCAAAACCTTCATAACAAGAGCAAGGGGAGGATGTTTCTATTACTGATACTTCTCAATGACGAGTGGCCCGAGGGCCCTCGTGGATCACTCGCCCGGCTGGCTCAACGCCACCTCGACGTACTCCGGCCAGGGCTGGATGGCCTCGAGATCGTGCTCGAGCAAGAGGCGGTCACCGTCTCGCTCGAGCTCGCGGAACCCGGCGAATCGATAGGCCACCTTCATCATGCGGTTGCGGCCGGTGTCGCGGAAGTCGGCGAGGAAGCGCACGCCTGCCCTGCGGGCTTCGGCCAGGAGGTGGCTGAGCAGGATCGAGCCCACACCCCGGGACATCACCCGGCAGGACATCAGCAGGAGTCGCAGGGTCCAGCAGGTCTGCGCCTTCTCGACCACGGCGAGGCCGATCTTGCCGTAGGTGCCGAAGCGGTCCTCGAGGCTCGCCACCAGCAGGAGGTGGGCCGGCGAGCGGCGCAAGAGGTCCAGCTCCTCGTAGGAGTAGGTGACGCCGGTCGAGTTGAGCTGGTTCGTCCGCACCGTCAGCTCTTCGGCCCTCTGCAGGTCCGCCTCGCCGGCCGGAGCGATGCCGAAGCGCATGCCGAGGCCGGCCAGGAACTCTTCAGTCGGCCCCTGGAACTCTTCCTCCGCCCGGTTGCGCTCGATGTCGGCCTGATACATCCGGCGGCGGATGGCCGACTCGTCGGTGATGAAACGGGGCTTCAGCTCGGGGCGCTCGAGCAGATCGGAGAGGTCCTCGGGGCTGAGGATCATCACCTCGGGCAGGGTCTGGCCGACCTCCTCCCGCTCGAAAGGCTGGTCGTCGACGAAAGCGACGGCGTCGAGCCCGACGTTGATCGACTCGGCGATGCGGCGGATCGATTGGGACTTGGCCGACCAGTGGATCTGCGGGTAGAGGAAGTAGTCGAGCAGGCCGAAGGTCCGCAGGCGCTCGGCGGCAGTCTCCGCGTCGTTCTTGCTGGCGATCGAATGGAGGATGCCGCGCTGGTCGAGATCGCGCAGGATCTCCGGCACTCCCTGCCGAACCTGCACGGTGTCCCCCTCGAGCAGGGTGCCGTGCCAGAGCGTGTCGTCGAGGTCCCAGACCAGGACCTTGACCTGCCGCTTCTTGATCGTTTCAGGCTCCGACATGGCCGGTCACGCCCAGCTTGCGCGCCACGAGCTCGTCGATCCTCTGCACGCTGCGGAAGTTGTCCAGATCCAGGTCCGCGTCCTCGACGGTGAGGCCAAACTCCTTCTCGACGAACTGCACCAGCTGCATGGCCAAGAGCGAGTTGACGAAGCCGAGAGCGAAGATGTCCTCCTGGTCTCCGAGCTCGTGCTGGCGAAAGAAGCGGGAGAGAAAGGCGCGGATCTTGGCCTTGCGATCATCCATAGCGAGCTCTTTTTTCCGCAGACTCAGGCCGGTGGGAAACCGTAGTCATAGAAGCCCTTGCCGCTCTTGCGCCCCAAGAGGCCGGCATCGACCATCTTGCGCAGCAAGGGCGCTGGCCGGTACTTGCTGTCGCTGTAGCTCTCGTAGAGCACTTCGAGGGACAGCAGGATGGTGTCGAGACCGATCAGATCGCCGGTCTCGAGCGGCCCCATCTTGTGGCCGAAGCAGGTCTTGAACAGCCGGTCCACGTCCGGCGCCGGCGCCACGCCGTCCTGCACCACGAAGATCGCCTCATTGATGGTCAGCATGAGCACCCGGTTGGAGACGAAGCCGGGGTAGTCCTCGACCACGATGGCCTCCTTGCCCATCTGGGCGAGGAAGGCGCGTGCCGTCTCGATGGTCTCGGCGGTGGTGTGGTGGCCACGGATCATCTCGACCATCGGCTTCAGGGCCACCGGATTCATGAAGTGCATGCCCACGATCCGGTCCGGACGCCGGGTCAGCGAGCCCAGGCGAGTGATGGAGATGCACGAGGTGTTGGCGGCGAAGACCACCTCCGGAGCGCAGAGGGCGTCGAGCCGGGGATAGACCTCGGCCTTGACCGGCCAGCGCTCGACCACGTTTTCGACCAAGAAGTCGACGGCCCCGAGGTCGTCGTAGGAGGTGGTGAGCTGGATGCGCGCCAGGACCTCGTCGGGGTCCCGGCGCTCCTTGCGGTCGAGCATCCCCTGCATGCGCACCGCGTTCCTGATCTCGGCGCGGGCCCTCTCGAGCTGCTCCTGCCCGAGATCGACCAGCACGACCCGGTGGCCGGTTTGCGCGAGGACCTGGGCCACTCCCGCGCCCATCACGCCCGCTCCCACCACGCCAACCGTTCCGATTCGCATGCTCGACTCCTCCCGCTATTCCCGATCGCAATCTCTCAAGTGCGGCCACCGGCTCGAACCGAGACGCCCAGTCCCGCGAGCAAACCCCGAGCCTCGGCCAGCTCCTCGTCGGTGACCGTGTGGCCGATGCCGGGATAGATGCGCAGCGTCACCTGCGCTCCGAGCGCGGCGAGGAGGGCGGCCGACTCCTCCACCCGCGCTCGCGGCACGTGGGGATCCGGGTCCCCGGCGCCCAGGAAGGCCGGCGTGCCGGCGAGATCGCCCGAGTAGGACCGCAGCCCCCCGGGCGGGCCGATCAGCCCGCCGGTGAAGGCCACCAGGCCGCCGCGGCGCCGGCCGCCCCGGGCCAGCACCTCGGTGGCCAGGCAAGCACCCTGGGAGAACCCGGCGAAGGCGATGCTCTCAGGGGGCACCTCCTGCGCCTCCAGGCCGGCGGCGAGCTCCGCCACCCCTTCGAGGCTGCTTGAGAGAAACGGCTCATTGGCGGCAAAGGGCGCCAGGAAGCTCTGCGGGTACCAGCTGCCGCCCGGCGCCTGGGGGGCGAGCCAGGCGAGGTCCGGCTGGTCGAGCAGGGGGACGAGAGAGAGGATGCTCTCCGCCGTCGCCCCCCGCCCGTGGAGCAGGATCACGGTGCCGCGGGCCTGCCGTGGCTCGGGCCCCAATCGCCGCACGCGCAGGGCCCGCTCAGCCATGGGAGCCTCCCGCCGCCGCGGCGCCCATGGGCTCGAGCAGGGGCAAGCTGGCCTCAATCCGCTCGCGGACGGGCTCCAGCCAGTCCGGCAGCTTCAGGTCCGAGCCCAGGGTGGCCGCCGGCTCGTCGACGGTGAAGCCGGGGGGATCGGTGGCCAGCTCGAAGAGCACCCCTCCCGGCTCCCGGAAGTACACCGAGCGGAAGTAGTTGCGGTCGAGCTGGGGGGTGACGTGGAGGCCGTCCGAGAGCAGGCCGCCCCGGACCTTCTCCTGGTGGGCGTCGTCGGCCACCCGGAAAGCGACGTGGTGGATCGACCCGGCCGCCACCCGTCCCCGCTCCGCCCGCGGGTCCACCTGAAGCTCCAGCCATTCGCCGCCGGGCTCACTCCGGCCGAAGCGGCGGCTGGCACCGTCCAGGTCCGCCAGACCGAAGCGCTCGGTGAGCAGGCGGGCGGTCTGCTCGCCATCCTCGACCAGCAGGCGCACCCCCACTACCCCGCGAATGGCCATGCCGCCCGGCACGCCGCCACCCTCCCAGAAAGGCTTCGAGTCGCTGGCGGCGACCTCGATCAAGCCGACCTCCAGTCCGTCCGGGTCCTTCACCAGGAGGACCGGGGCGCCGTCGACCTCCCGCGGCCCGTCGAGGTCTGCATCGCGCAGGCGCTCCCGCCAGGCGCCGACGGCCCCCTCCGGCACGGCGAAGAGAATGCGGACCGCCTGGCCGGCGCCGGGCTGGCCACGCCGGGCCCCCGGCCAGGGAAAGAAGGTGACGATGGTGCCGGGACGGCCGAGCTCGTCGCCGTAGTAGAGGTGGTAGGTGCCGGGGTCGTCGAAGTTGACCGTCCGCTTGACCAGCCGCAAGCCGAGGCGGTCGCGGTAGAAGGCGAGGTTGGCCCGCGGGTCCGACGCCAGGGCGGTGACGTGGTGGAGGCCCAGGATGCCGTCCGGAATCGTCATAGTCTCCTCCAAGTGGAGCGACGTGAGATGGGCTCGCGTCCTCCCGTATAATCGCGAGCGCCGGAATATCATTCCCATGAGCCAGATCGACCTCTACTACCATCGCCCCTCCTGAAAGAGCTGCGAGCGCACCCGTGAGGTGCTCGACCAAGCAGCCGCCACCATCACCACCGAGCGATCCTCGAAAAAGCAACCCTTAACCGACGACGACGCCCGCGCCCTGCTGGCCTCGGTGGACACCGTGCGCATCGCCCGGGGCAAGAAGCTCGAGGAGCTGCCCGCCAGCGAGGCCACCCTCGACCATCTGAGGGGCCCCACCGGTGGTTATCGCGCCCCGATCCTGCGCCAGGGCCGCACGCTGCTGGTGGGCTTCCACCCGGAGGCGCTGGGCGAGATGGTGTAGGCCGCGCCGCGAGGGGCCGAGGTCCCACGCGAAGCCATCGCGCCGGGCCGCCTGCCGGTTGTCGTCCTGAAGCCCTCCCCGTTGTCGTCCTGAAGCCCTCCCCGTTGTCATCCTGAGCGCAGCGAAGGATCTGGGCGGGAGCGCCTGGGCGAAGACCACGGACCCGGCCATCGGCTGCGTCCACCCGCCCAGATCCTTCGCTGCGCTCAGGATGACAACGGGAGGCAGGCACCGAGGCAGCAGGCAGTCCCTTCGCTCGTCCCGCCGGGGACGTGTCTACGTAGCGTGGGGTTTGAACCCCTCGCGCATCCGCGCTCGCTCCCCGAGAGTTCGTGGCACATCGATTGCTCACTTGCCCCCATCGGCCTGGAGAGCCGCTCCCGCAGCGCCATTTCGACGTGACCTGAGCGCGAGCCGGCCCCTCCTCGTCGCGGCGATGACCACCATCCTGAGCGAGCTCGAGCCCGAGATCCAGGCGCAGGCGGCGCAGGTGGACCGCTTGCGTGCCGAGGTCGCCAAAGTCATCGTCGGCCAGCGTTACCTCATCGACCGCCTCCTGCTCGCCCTCGTCGCCGACGGCCACATCCTGGTCGAAGGCATCCCCGGCCTCGCCAAAACCACCGCCATCAAGTCGATCGCGCGGGCCTTGACCACCCACTTCGCGCGCATCCAGTTCACCCCCGACCTGCTGCCGGCGGACCTCCTCGGCACCGAGGTCTACCGGCCCCAGCACCACGACTTCCAGGTCAAGCGGGGGCCGATCTTCACCAACCTCCTGCTCGCCGACGAGATCAACCGGGCACCGGCCAAGGTGCAAAGCGCCCTGCTCGAAGCCATGCAGGAGCGCCAGGTCACTCTCGGCGGCCAGACCCACCCCCTCCCCGATCCCTTCCTGGTCTTCGCCACCCAGAACCCCATCGAGCAAGACGGCACCTACCCCCTCCCCGAGGCCCAGGTCGATCGCTTCATGCTCAAGCTCAAGGTGACCTACCCGAGCCGCACCGAGGAGCGCGAGATCCTGCGCCGCATGGCCACCCGCCACGTGCCCGAGGTGGCGCCGGTGGCGGGGGCGGCGGACATCACGGCGATGCGTGAGCTCGCCGACGCCGTCTACCTCGACCCGCGGGTCGAGGACTACATCGTCGACGTGGTCTTCGCCACCCGTGAGCCGGCTCGCTGCCGTTTGCCTGAGCTGGAGAGCCTGATCGAGGTCGGCGCCTCGCCGCGGGCCACCATCTACCTCGCCCGCGCCGCCCGGGTCCACGCCTTCCTCGCCGGCCGCGCCTTCGTCACCCCCCAGGACGTCAAGACCGTCGGCCCGGACGTGCTGCGCCACCGGGTGCTGTTGTCCTACGAAGCCGAAGCCCGCGACCTGTCGAGCGACGACTTGCTGGCCAAGATCTTCAACACCGTCGACGTGCCGTGATCGCCGGTTCCTCGCCCGCTCGCCTCTCCCCAGAGCTCCTCGCCCAGATCAAGGCGCTGCACTTCCGTACCCGCCGGCTGGTGACCGAGACCTTCGCCGGCCGCTACGAGAGCGCCTTCCGCGGGCGGGGCATGGAGCTCGACGAAGTGCGCGAGTACCAGCCGGGAGACGACGTGCGGGCCATCGACTGGAACGTCACGGCCCGCACCGGGGCGCCCCACGTCAAGCTCCATCGGGAGGAGCGGGAGCTGACCGTGCTGCTGGTGGTGGACGTCAGCCGCTCGGGCTGCTTCGGCTCGACCGGGCGCTTCAAGCGCGAGATGGCCGCTGAGGTGGCGGCCCTGCTCGCCTACACCGCCATCGCCAGCAACGACCGAGTGGGCCTGCTCGCCGTCAGCGACCGGGTGGAGCTCTACGTGCCGCCCAAGAAGGGGCGCGGCCACGGCTGGCGGCTGATCCGCTCCATCCTCACCCTCGAGCCCGAGGGGCGAGGCACCGACCTGGGCCTGGGCTTCGACTTCCTCGCCCGGGTGCTCTCCCGGCGCTCGGTGGTGTTCGTGGTCTCGGACTTCTTCACCGAGGGTTACGAGACGGGCCTCTCCCTCGCCGCCCGCCGCCACGACCTCACCGCCGTCGTGCTCACCGACCGCCGGGAGGAGGAGCTGCCCGCCCTGGGTCTGGTGGCCTTGGAGGACGCCGAAAGCGGCGAGGTCAGAGTGGTCGACAGCTCGGACCCGGACCTCGCCCGCCACCTCGCCGCCGCCGCAGAGCGCGAGACGGAGCGCCGGCGGGCCCTGCTCGCCTCGCTCTCGGTCGACCAGCTCGAGCTCGCCACCCACCGGCCGACGGTTGACGACCTGGCGCGCTTTTTCCACGCTCGGGAGGCCAGGCGGGCACGATGACGGCTCCCGACATCCGCGGCTTGAAGCCCCTGCTCGGTCCCACGTCCGACCCGTTCTGGCCGTGGCTGGTGGCCCTGGGTGCCGCGGCCCTGCTCGGCGGCCTGTGGGCCTGGCGGCGAGCGCAGCGGCTGCCGGCGCCTCCTCGCTCGGCGCCACCGAGCCCCCGGCGCTCGGACTACGAGGAGGCCCTGCTCGGACTTGCCGAGCTCGCCGGCTTCGAGGTCTTCGATCCGCCCGCCGTGCGCCGCCTGCACTTCGAGCTGTCCGAGCGCCTCCGCACCTGGGTCGAGGCCTGTTTCGGCGTCAACGCCACCGACCTGACCACCGAGGAGATCGTCGTGCGCCTCGCCGCGGTGCGCAGCCTCCCCCGCGCCCGCACCGAGGAGCTGGCCAACCTGCTCCAGGCTGCCGACGGGGTCAAGTTCGCGGCCGAGCCGGCCAGCGAGGCCGCCTGTCGTGCGCGGGTGGCGAGCGCCATCGCCTTCGTCGAGGCCACGCGTGGCGAGGCCCTGGAGGCGGCGGCGTGAAACAGCTGATCTGGGCCGATCCCTGGCTGCTCGCCCTGGTCCTGCCCCTGACGCTGGTGGCGCTGATGGGCTGGCGACGGCACCGCTCGCCGCCCACCCTCGCTTACTCACAGCTCTCCCGCCTGACCGGCGCACCGCCCTCGCGCTCGGCGCGCGCTCGCTCCTGGCTCGCGGGGCTGCGCTGGGCCAGCCTCGCCCTGCTGGTGGCGGCCCTCGCCCGGCCCCAGCTCGCCGAGCGTCTGACCCAGGCCAGCTCCGAGGGCATCGAGATCGTGGTCGCCCTCGACACCTCGGGCAGCATGCGCGGCCTCGACCTCGACACCACGCAGCCGATCCCGGCCCGCCGCAACCGGCTGATGGTAGCCAAGGAGGTCGTGGCCCGCTTCGCCGCCGGCCGGTCGAACGACGCCCTCGGCCTGGTGGTCTTCGGCGAGCAGGCCTTCACCCAATGCCCCCTGACCCTCGATCACGGTGTGTTCCGCGGTCTGCTCGACAAGGTCGAGATTGGTGTCGCCGGGGACGCCACGGCCCTGGGGGCTGGCCTGGCCACGGCGGTCAAGCGACTCTCGGGCACCCGAGCCCGCTCCAAGGTGGTGATCCTGGTCACCGACGGCCGCAACAACGGCGGCGTCCTCGCCCCCGTCGAGGCCGCCGAAACAGCCCGCGCCCTGGGCATCCGCGTCTACACCGTCGGCGTCGGCAGCGTGGGCAAGGCGCCGTTTCTGGTCCCGACTCCGTTCGGCGAACAGGTGGTGTACCACGACGTGGACCTCGATTCGGAGACCCTCGCCGAGATCGCCCGGCGCACCGGCGGCGCCTTCTTCCGCGCCCAGGACGCCCGCACCCTCGGCGAGATCTGGGAACGCATCGATCGCCTCGAGAAGAGCGAGCTGGTGACCTTCTCCCGCCTCGAGACCGAGGAGCGCTTCGGCTGGCTGGTGCTACCCGCCCTGGGGCTGCTGCTGGTCGAGATCGCTCTCGCCACCACCCGCCTGGCGACCCTGCCATGAGCACCTGGAACCTCGCCGCGCCCGAAGCCCTGGGCTGGCTCTGGCTGGTGCCGGCGGCCGCCGCGCTCTACGCCTGGAGCGCCCGGCGCCGGCGGCGGCGGCTGGCCCTCTTCGCGGACAGCGAGCTGGGCCGCCGGCTGGTGCGCGGCCTGTCGCCCCGGCGGCGGCGGATCAAGGTCGCCCTCGTCCTGGCGGGGTTGGGCGCCACCGCCTTCTCCCTCACCCAGCTGCAGTGGGGTTTCGAGTGGCAGGAGGTCACCCAAAGGGGAGCGGACCTGGTGGTGGCGGTCGACCTCTCGGAGTCGATGCTGGCCGAGGACTCCGGGGCGCTCACGCCCCTCTCGCGCCTCGAGCAGGCCCGCCGGGAGGTGCTCGACCTGCTCTCCCGTTCCCCGGGCGACCGCGTCGCCCTGGTGGCCTTCGCCGGCACCGCCTCCCTCGAGTGCCCCCTCACGCGGGACCACGGGGCAGCGGCGGTCTTCCTCGACGCTTTCCAGCCGGACCTGCTCCCCCTGCCCGGCTCGGACTTGGGCGCCGGGCTGCGGGTGGCCCTCGGCGCCCTCACCGGCAGCCCGGGGCGGGCGCGGGCGATCCTGCTGATCAGCGACGGCGAGGACCACGAAGGGGCTGCCCAAACCGCGGCGGCCGAGGCCGCCCGGGCCGGCGTGCCGATCTATGCCCTGGGCGTGGGCGGCTCGGCCGGGGCGCCGCTGCCCCGCTCCGACGGCAGCCTGCGCCGGGACGAGCGCGGTGAGCTGGTGCTCTCCCGCCTGGACGAGCGAAGCCTGGCCGCCCTGACCGCGGCGAGCGGCGGCCTCTACCAGCGGGCCGTCCCCGGGGACGAGGACCTCGACGCCCTGCTCGCCCACGGCCTGGGCCGGGACGGTGACGACGCCAAGCAAGGCGAGGAGCGCCGGCGCCACTACCACCACCGCTACCAGTGGGTGCTCGCCCTGGCGGTTACCGCCCTGGCGATCGAGCCGTGGATCGGGGAGCGGGGGAGGGAAGCAGAATGAGAGTCCTCACCGCCCTCCTGCTCGCCCTGCCCGCCCTCGCCGGGCTTCCCGATCCCTGGCAGGCGTACGGGCAGGGGGACTTCAGGGCCGCCCGGGATGGCTTCGAGGAGCTCGCTCGCGAGCGGCCCCGAGACCTCCGGCTGGCCGTGGACCTGGGCAGCGCTCGCTATCAGCTGGGCGACTTCGCCGGCGCCGAGGAGGCCTTCGCCCGGGCCGCCCGCTCGGCACGGCTCGAGGTCGCGGCGCAGGCCCTCTACGGCCTGGGCAACGCCGCCTACCGGCAGGGCCGCCTGGAGGAGGCCATCGGCCACTGGGAGCAGAACCTGAGCCTCGCCCCCGGGGACGAGGACGCCCGCTTCAACCTCGAGCTGGCCCGCCGCGAGCTCGCCAGGCGGCGGGCCCAACAGCCGCAGCAGCCGGCCTCGCAGCCGGCCGGCACCGTGACCGAGGGCGAGGCTCGTCGCCTCCTCGCGGCCCTCGCCGAGCAGCGCCCGACCTCTCGACCGGCCCGGCAAGCCCGACGCACGGCCTCTGGAAAGGACTGGTAGGACTCCGCGATGACTCGCCTCAACCCCTACGCCCGCCGCGTCTTGCTGCTGCTCCTGGTCGCCGCCGCGGCCGAGCGAGCGGGCGCGACCGAGCGCCTGGAAGCCAAGCTCGAGCGCGCTCGGGTGCCGTTCGGAGACCGCGCCCACCTGACCGTCACCCTCCATGGCTTGGCCCGGGCGCCGATGCCGCGCTTCCCCGAGGTTCCCGGCCTCGAGATCCACCTGCTGCGCCAGGTGACCCAGCTCGATCGCACCGGCACGGCCAAACCGAGCCTGATCTTCCTCTACGTCGTCGAGGCCGCCGCCCCGGGCACCTACCAGCTGGGCCCGATCACCCTCACCCTCCCCGGCCGGGAGCTCACCGCCGAGGCCCTCACCCTGACCGTGACCGAAGCCACCACCGGCCCGGTACCGGCGGACGTCTTCACCACCGCCACGGTCTCCGTCAGCCAGCCCTTCGTGGGCCAGCAGGTGCTCTACACCTGGCGCTTCTTCCGCCGGGTACGGGTGGTCAAGGCGCGCCTCGATCCCTACCGCTTCGACGGCTTCCACGCCGAGGAGCTGGGCGAGGGACCGGCGTACGAGACCACCGTCGCCGGCCTGCCCTATCTGGTCCACGAGCGGCGCATCGCCCTCTTCCCGCAGCGGGCGGGCGAGCTGGTAGTGACCGGCCCGACCCTGCGCTGCGGCGTGATCAACGGTCGGCTGGGTGCCGCCCGGCTGATGGATGGCAGCTTCGGCGGCTTCACCCCGGAGGCACGGCGGATCGAGACGGCGCCGATCACCCTCACCGTGCGCGAGCTGCCGGCGGCCCCGGAGGGCTTCTCCGGGCTGATCGGCCGCTTCGCCATCACCGCCTCCCTCTCGAAGGGGGAGCTGCGGGTGGGGGACTCGGTCCTGCTGCGGCTCGTGGTCACCGGCAACGGCCCCCCGGAGCTGCTCCAGGAGCCCCAGATCGCCGGCCTCGCGGGGTTCAAGAGCTACGCCGAGAAGCCGGTGTCGCACACCCGACGCACCGAGCAGGGGGTCACGACCGAGCGAGTCTTCTCCCGCGCCCTGGTGCCGCTCGAGGCCGGGGGGGCGACGATTCCCGCCGTGCCATTGGTCTACTTCGATCCCGAGGGCGCGGCCTACCGGCGCACGGCGAGCGAGCCCCTGGCCCTTTCGGTCCTGCCGGCGATCGAGACGGCGGCACAGCGGACCGCCGCCGCCGTGGTGCCCCGTCGACCCGCCCGCGAGACCAGCCCGGGCTCGTCCGAGCCGGGGAGCGAGGCCGAGGGGCTGTCCCTGCCCCAGGCGGCGATGGTGGCCACCGCGGTGCTGGTGCCCTCTCTCCTGCTGCTCGGGCTGGTGGTGATGCGCCGGCGGTCGAGACCGACTCCCTGCGCCGAGGCCCTCCGCCGAGAGCGGGCCCTCCCGGCCGCCCTTTCGCGGCTGGCCGAGGTCGATGCCGCGCTCGAAAGCCGTGGCGGCGGTGATGCCTGCTGCGCGGCGTCGCGGATTCTGCGCAGCTACCTGGGGGATCGGCTGGGCTACGAGGGCACCGCCGCCACGGCCGCGGAGACCGCCACCCGCCTGGCCGAGGCCGGGCTGCCCGAAGATCTGCGCCGTGAGGTCGAGACGACCCTCGCCGGCATCGAAGCCGGGCAATTCAGCGGCGGCTGCCAAGGAGGCCCCTGCGCCACCGCCACCTTGCGCTCCCTGCTCGAACGGCTGGACGCGGCGACCGGGCGGGGGTGAGGGCTACTCAGAGCCAGTTCTCGACCTCGAGGCCCTCGAGGCCCTGGAAGTCTTTGACGTTCCCGGTCACCAGGACGAGGCGATGAACATGGGCGGTGGCCGCAATCTGCACGTCCCGGAAGGATGTGGCTCTGCCCTGCTTCTCGAGCCGAGCGCGCTCCTCCGCGTGCCACAGCGCTGCTTCGAGGTCGTAAGGCAAGACGGTGACTCCGCTGTGGATCATCTCCTCGAGATAGTCTCGGATCCCATCCTTGCGGCGTGAGGGCGGCAGCTTCGCGAGCCCGTACGCCATCTCGTGGATCACGACGGCTGCCGTTGCCAGCTCCCCATGGTGCTCGTCGAGCTTGGCCAGAGCTCGGGGACTTGGGCGCGGTCGCAGAGGTTCGGAAAGGATGTTGGTGTCGAGGAGGAAGCGGGGTCTCACCACGAGAAGTCCCTGCCCGGAGAGGGGTCACGAGCGGCGCCAAACACCTCCGAAGGATCGATCGCCAGCTCTTCGAGGTCGAATCGAGACCGAAAGCGACGGTAGGCCTCGCGGAAGTCGGGGATCTGAGGAGCGAGCCGCTCCCAGTCCGCTGCGCCGACCAGCACCGCGACCGGCCGGCCTCGGCGCGTTAGCTGCACCGGCCCTTCTTCCTCGGCCTCGTGAACCGCACGCCCCAACAGGTTCTTCGCTTCGGCGATCGAGTAACTCTTCGCCATGGAGGCTCCCTTCCTGGCCATGTTCCTGGCCATCTTAGGCTCGATCCTCCGGCACCACAAGGTGGCAGGCGAGGTATCCTCTCGGGCGCGACCAGACCGACAGGAGGGCCGGGGATGGACTTCGAGCCGAGCGAGCGCAGCCGCGAGCACACCGAGCGGGTGCGGCGCTTCGTCGCCTGCCACGTCGAGCCGTTCGAGGATGACTGGCGCCGGGAGCTGCGAGCCGCCTGCCCGGAGGGTGACTGGCGGCGCTGGCGGGTGCCGGCCCGGGTCGAAGAGCTGAAGGCACGGGCCCGGGAGGAGGGCCTGTGGAACCTCTTCCTGCCCGATCCCACCCTCGGCGGCGGCCTCTCCACCCTCGACTACGCCCCGGTGGCCGAGGCCATGGGGCGCAGCCCCCTCGCCCCCGAGGTGTTCAACTGCAACGCCCCGGACACCGGCAACATGGAGGTGCTCTACCACTACGGCTCGGACGAGCAGAAGCACTGCTGGCTCACCCCCCTGCTGGCCGGGGAGGTCCGCTCCGTCTTCTGCATGACCGAGCCCGACGTGGCCTCCTCCGACGCCACCAACATGCGTGCCACCGCCGTGATCGAGGGCGACGAGGTGGTGCTCGAGGGCACCAAGTGGTGGTCCACCGGCCTCGGCCACCCCCGCGCCGCCGTGGCCATCGTCCTCGCCCACACCCCGGACCCACAGGCCGATCGCCACCACCAGCACTCCATGCTCCTGGTGCCCCTCGATGCTCCGGGGGTCGAGATCCTGCGCATGCTGCCGGTGTATGGCGACTTCGACCCGCCCTACGGCCACGGCGAGGTGCGCTTCCGCGGCGTGCGCCTCCCCCTCTCCTCTCTGATCGGCGGCCCCGGCCGTGGCTTCGAGATTGCCCAGGGCCGGCTGGGCCCGGGGCGTATCCACCACGCCATGCGCTGCGTGGGCGCCGCCGAACGGGCCCTCGAGCTGGCGATCGATCGCGGCCTCTCCCGCGTCGCCTTCGGCAAGCCGCTGATCGACCTGGGTGGCAACCGCGAGCGCATCGCGGAGGCCCGCCTGGCCATCGACCAGGCCCGCCTGCTGACCCTGTGGGCCGCCTGGAAGCTCGATCAGCTCGGCGCCCACGGCGCGATGACCGAGATCTCCGCCATCAAGGTGGTGGCCCCCAACGTGCTCGCCCGCGTGGTCGACGACGCCATCCAGCTCCACGGCGGTGCCGGGCTCGGGGAGGACACGCCCCTCGCGGCCTTCTTCGCCCAGGCCCGCAGCCTGCGCCTGGCCGACGGCCCCGACGAGGTCCACCGCGCCCTGATCGCCCGTCTCGAGATCTCCCGCCGTAAGGCCGCCCGCGGGGAGTCTCCGCCCCGGGGAGGTCCGGCTCAGTGAGCGGCGGCCCGCTGCCCCTGGACGAGGGCCGCCCGGTGCGAGCGGGTGAGGAGCTCGACGCGCTGGCCGTGGACGTCTGGCTCAAGGCGCGAGTGCCCGGCCTCGAAGGGACGCCGGCCGTGCGCCAGTTCGCCGGCGGCGCCTCGAACTGGACCTACCACCTGGCCTACCCGGACCGGGATCTGGTGCTGCGCCGCCCGCCCGCCGGCACTCGAGCCCGCTCCGCCCACGACATGGCCCGCGAGTTCGCGGTGCAGCAGGCCTTGAAGCCGGTCTACCCGGCGGTGCCGGCCATGGTCGCCTTGTGCGAGGACCCGGCCGTGCTCGGCGTGCCCTTCTACGTCATGGAGAGGGTGCCGGGGCTGATCCCCCGGGCGAACCTGCCCGCGGACGTGCAGCTCGACGCCGGCGACACCCGGCGCCTGTGCACCAACGTCCTCGACAAGCTGATCGAGCTGCACCGCGTGGACTACTGGGCAGCCGGGCTGGGCACCCTGGGCAAGGGCGCCGGCTACCCGCGGCGACAGGTCGAGGGCTGGTCCGAACGCTACGTCAAGGCCCGGACCTGGAACGTGCCCAGCCTCAAGGCAGTGCGCGAATGGCTGGCGGTCAACACACCGGACGACGTCGCGACCTGTGTCATCCACAACGACTTCCGCTTCGACAACGTGGTGCTGGACCCCTCCGAGCCGACGCGGGTGATCGGCGTGCTCGACTGGGAGATGGCGACGCTGGGGGACCCGCTGATGGACCTGGGCGGCGCCCTCGCCTACTGGATCCAGGCCGACGACGACTGGCTGACCCGCCTAACCCGCCGCCAGCCCACCCACCTGCGGGGCATGCTGCGGCGTGAAGAGGTAGTGACCTACTATCTCGAGGCGACCGGACTCGAGCCCCTGGACTGGAGCTTCTACGAGGTCTTCGGCCTGTTCCGCCTGGCGGTCATCGCCCAGCAGATCTACTACCGCTACCACCACGGCCAGACCAGGAACCGGGCCTTCCGTCACTTCTGGCTCCTGGTTCACCACCTCGGCCGGCGCTGCCAGAGGCTGATCGCCCAGAGCCGGGGACGCTGAGCGCCCCTACTTCGCCGAGAGGGTGACCTTCTGCCCTTCCGCCAGGGTGAACGGCACCCGGCGGCCGGCGAGGTCGATGCTGTAGCTGCCGGGAGGCAGGGGGATGCGGCTGCCCATGCTGCTGACGTTGCCGACCTCCTTGCCCGCCTCGTCGTAGACCTTGTGGCCGTTCATGGTGGCCCCGGTGACCTCCAGCAGCCCCGGCCGCAACCGGGTGGTCACGCCGCCGTCGAGGCGGATGTGGCGCCACACGGCGCCGCCGAAGATGACGTCGTAGAGGCCCGGCAGGAAAGGAACCGTCGAGTGGAAGGACGATAGCTCGTCGAGCACGGTTCCGGTCTCGCTGTCGAGCACCTTGTGGCCGTTCATCGACGCCCCTTCGATCGCGAGCACGGCCGGCTCGAGGACCGTGATGCCCCCGGAGCGGACCTCGACACCTCGCCACAGTCCCTTGCCGAAGGTCACGTTGTAGACCCCGGGAGGCACCTGGATCACCCTCCGGAAGCTCGAGATGTCGCCCACCACGGCGCCGGTGACGGCGTCGAGCACCTTGTGGCCTCGCATCTCGGCGTTCTTGATCTCGAGGTTGCCGGGCTCGCCGCTCATGGGCGCAACCGCCTCACCGCCCCGCACCGACGCCTGCCCCAGGGCCGTGGCCAAGCCGTCGACCCCGGCGGCGTCGAAATAGGAGCCGCCGGTCGCCTGGGCCACGCAGGCGAGCTCCCCGCGCGCCGCGCTGTCGACCTCGAAACCGATGGCGTGGATCACCAGCGAGACGTCCGCTGCCTTGAGTGCCCGGGCCGTGGCGCAGGGGTCGGTGTCGCAGGTCTCCTTGCCGTCGGAGACCAGCACAATGACCTTCTCACCCGGCTTGCCCGCCAGATCCCCCGCGGCCAGCCGCAGCACCCGGCTGATCGGTGTGTAGCCCCGGGCCGCCAGCCCCTCCGCCGCGCGGACGACGGCGGCGCGATTGTCCGCAAGGAGGCCGAAGGGCACCAGCAGGGCGGTGTCGTCACAGTCGTGCTTCTCGCGCGGCGACCGGTGGCCATAGGCGCGCAGGGCGAGGGTGGTGTCGGCGGGCAGGGTCGCCGCCACCCGCGCCACCGCCGCCTTGGCCGCGGCGATACGCGTCTCGCCCGAGGCCAGCCGAGCGTTCATGCTGCCGGAGGCATCGAGCACCAGCTCGATGGTCTTGCCGGGGGCGGCGGCGACGGTAGCGACCGGGGCGAGCAGGGCAGCGACGGCAAAGCCTAAGGCGGCGTAGCGCATGACGACCTCCCGGGATGGAAGTGGGCTCTCGGGATCTTACAGACAAGAGGCCCCCTTGGCGTGCTCCGGCGGGCTCCTGGGTTCCACACCGGCCCCTCGCCCGGGCTTTTCAGGTGGGCGGGTGTCTCGAATATGCCGTCCGCCTGCACACTTTGTCGGGGTTCTCATTCAAAGGCTACTACGAGATTTGAGCAGGCTATGGTGAAGGGGAAGGCAGAAGTGGGGCGAATTCGGTTCCTGTCCGGGGACCAGGTTGCCGCCCTTCTCAACGGACGAGAGCAGGAGATCCTCGACGCCGTGGCAGAGGCTTACCTGGCCCACCAGCAGGGCCAGTCCTCCCTGCCCCACTCGAGCTTCCTCCGCTTCCCCGACCAGCCTCGCGACCGCATCATCAGCCTCGCCGCCTACCTGGGAGGGGCAACGCCGGTGGCGGGCCTCAAGTGGATCGCGTCGTTCCCCGGCAACCTGGACCAGGGCCTGCCCCGCGCCTCGGCGGTGATGGTGCTCAACTCGGCCACGACCGGGTTGCCCCTCGCCATCCTGGAGGCTTCGCTGGTCAGCGCCCGGCGCACCGCGGCGAGCGCCGCCCTGGCGGCGCAGCGCCTGGTGGCGGAGCCGCCGGCATCGGCGGGCCTGATCGCCGCCGGGCCGATCAACTTCGAGGTGGCGCGCTTCCTCTCGGTGGTCTTCCCAGGGCTTTCCGACCTCGCCGTCTTCGACCTCTCCCGCGAGCGGGCCGAGGCGTTTGTGAGGCGCTGCCGGCGCGAGCTGCCGCGCCTGTCCCCACGGGTGGTGGCCACAGCGCGAGAGGCCATGACCACCGGGGCCGTGCTCTGTTACGCGACCACCGCCGGCGAGCCCCATGTGCGCGACCTCTCCGCCTGCCCGCCGGGCACCGTCATCCTCCACGTCTCCCTGCGAGACCTGGCCCCCGAGGTGATCCTCGCCGCCAACAACGTCGTCGACGACGTCGATCACGTCGCCCGCGCCCAGACCTCGATTCACCTGACCGAGCAGCAAGCAGGCTCGCGCCAGTTCATTTGGTGCTCGCTGGGCGAGATCCTCGCCGGAGCGGCGCCACCGCGACCACATCCGGGAGGCCTGACCATCTTCAGCCCCTTCGGCCTCGGCATCCTCGACCTCGCCGTCGCTCGCCTGGTCCTCGAGAAAGCGGAGCGAACCGGTCAGGGCCTCGATCTGCCTTTCCTGCCCACCACGGGGGAGCCATGAGCCAACGCGTGGTCCCGCTCAGCAAGCCGCCGCTGCGACGACCGGTGCACGATCCCGAGGGCTGGGAGAGTCTCAGCCACCGCCGCCGGACCACCGAGCCCGTGCGGCCGCCCCTCGGCTGCATCCTCGACGCGGTGGGCAACACCCCCATGGTGCGGCTCGACCGCTACTTCCCTGATATGCAGGTCGAGGTGCTGGCCAAGCTCGAGGGCCAAAACCCCGCGGGCAGCGGCAAGGACCGGCCGGCCTTGCGAGTGGTCGAAGAGGCGCTCAAAAACCGAGCCCTGTCGCCCGGCTCGGTGGTCGTCGAGTCCAGCTCGGGCAACATGGGCATTGGCCTGGCGCAAGTCTGCCGTTACTACGGCCTGCGCCTGATCTGCGTGGTCGACCCGAAGATCAGCCCCGCCAACCTCCAGTTGCTCCAGGCTTGGGGAGTGGAGGTCGACCGGGTCGAGAAGCCGGACCCCGAGACCGGCGAGTTCCTCCAGGCCCGCATCGCCCGGGTCAAGGAGATCCTGGCCGCGCACCCCGGCGCCTTCTGGCCGAACCAGTACGCCAACGACCACAACGCCCTCTCGCACTACCACACCACCATGGAGGAGATCCTGCGCGACGTCGGAGCGCCGGACTACCTCTTCGTGGCCACCAGCACCTGCGGCACCATCGCCGGCTGCGCCCGGCTGATCCGGGACCGCGGCTTGCCCACGCAGGTAGTCGCCGTCGACGCCTGGGGCAGCCAGATCTTCGGCTCCGAGAAGCGCAAGCGCCTCCTGCCCGGCCTGGGCGCGTCCCTGCGGCCACCCCTGTGCCCCACCGAGCTGATCGACGACGTGATCCTCGTCTCGGACCTCGAGGCGGTGGCCGGTTGTCGCCGGCTCCTGGCCCGCGAGGCGATCTTCGCGGGTGCCTCGTCGGGCGGAGTCCTCGCCGCCATGGAGCGCTTCCTGCCCGGGGCCCGGCCGGGCTCGCTCGCGGTCGCCGTCCTGCCCGATCGCGGCGAGCGCTACCTCGCCACGGTCTTCTCGGATTCCTGGGTGCGGGAGAATCTCGGCGAGCTGCCGCCGATCTGACCGGCCGCAGCGCTACGCCAGCACCGCCGCCCCGGCCCTCCCGGCCACCAGCTCATGGAGGGCTCGGGCGTCGGGGAAGTAGGGGTCGGCCGGGGTGGTGACGGCCTGGCCTTCGGGCACCCACTCCATGCGTGTGGCCCACGAGCCGGCGGGCGGACCGGCCTCGGGGTGGCCGAGGTCCTGCCACAGGCGGCCGGCGAAGTCGGGCATCAGGGGCGCCACGGTCAGGGCCAGGAGCTTCGCCGCCAGCAGCTCGAGGGCGAGGCCGGTGCGCCGCTCCTGACTGCGCTCGGGTACCCCCAGCCAGTGGTTCTCGGCCTTGCCGAAGCGGCGCGCCGCGCGCACCAGCTCCGAGGCGAGGTGCGCCGCCTGCTGGGGCGAGAAGCTCTCCGGGGCCATGGCCCGGCCGACCTCGGCCGCGAGGCGCTCGAGGTAGCCGAAGAAGGCCCGCTGCTCAGCGGTCCAGTCGCCGGTGGCCGGCACCTTGCCACCCTGCTCGGCGTGGACCTTGGCGAACAGCTCGCGCAGCCACGGCTGCCAGCCTCCCGCCAGCTCACGGTCGGCGGTGGCCACGAAGTCGGGCAGGGAGAAGTTCGAGGTCTCGGTCTCCGGGGCCACCCAGGAGAGGTAGAAGCGCACCACGTCCGCCGGCACACCGTCGAGGAACTCGTTCACCCACACCGCGTGCTGCCGGCTGGTCGAGAACTTCTTGCCGTCGAGCTGGTAGAACTCGTTGACCACGAAGGCCGTGGGCAGGTGGATGTCCGGGTCGAAGGCCCGGAACAGGGCGGGCAGGAAAGCCGCGTAGTAGAAGCTGTTGTCGAAGCCGAAGCACTGCATCACACGGGCGTCCTCAGCCTTCCAGAAGGCCGGCCAGTCCTCGCCGGTGCCCAGCTTCTCGAGCACGTGGCGGGCATAGGCGAAGTAGCGCGGAGCCATCTCCAGCCACACGTACAGCCGGGAGTCCTCCCAGCCGGCCAACGGTACCGGAATGCCCCAGTCGGTCAGGTGAGTCACCGCCACCTCGGGCAGACCGTCGGCCAGGAGCTTCTCGCAGAAGGTGCGCAGGTGGGGCCGCATGGCCGTCCCCTCCCAGTACTGGCGCAGGATCGGGCCGTAGTCGGCGAGAGGGAAGACCAACCGGCGCACCTTGCGCTCGGTGGCCGGGTTGCCGCAGCGGTTGCAGCGCGGCGAGCCCACACGGGCATCGTTGACCCGGCCGCATTCCTCGCAGGTGTTGCCCACCACGCCGCTGCCGCAGTGGGGGCAGGTGCCGGCGATCCAGGGCTCGAAGAGGTAGAGGTCGCAGCTCTCGCACCAGGGGCTGGGCCCTTCCCGCAGCACCAGCTTGCCGTCCCGGTAGAGCTTGAGGAAGAAGTCCTGGACCAGCTGGCGGTGGTGGGGGGACTCGTTGGCGTGGACGAAGACCTCCATGCCGATGCCCGCGAGGCCCAGAGAGCGCTCGATCGAGGCGATGAAGCGGTCGGCAGCCGGCTGCGGGGCCAGGCCGAGCTGGGCTCCTTTGGACTTGACGTACTCGGAGTTGTCGTCGCTGCCGCAGGCGTAGTACGCCTCGGCGCCGTCGAGGCGCAGGGCCCGGGTGAGCACGTCCGCCGCCAGGTAGGGGCCGGAGATGTGGCCGAGGTGGAGGTCACCGTTGGGGGTCGGCGGGGCCGAGGTCACCAGGACCCGGCGCCGGGCGGGCTCCGCCGCAGGCTCGGCCGGGGCGTCCTCGTCCGGCCACAGCTCCTTGTCCTCCCACCAGACGGTCAGGAAGAGCAGCGGCTCGCTGTCCGAGAGGTTGACCAGGGTGTGCTTGTCGAACGGCGTCTGGAAGACCACGTCTCCCGGCTCGACCTCGACCGACTCCTCTCCCACCGTCATGCGGCCACGGCCGCGCATGATGAAGAAGGTTTCCCCTTCCTGATGGTTGTGGTGCTTGGTCGAGCCGCCCGGTGGAATCTGCGCCCAGGCCGCTCCGAACGGCGTCTTGACCGTACCCTCCCAGGGATAGAGCAGCTGGAGATCGACACCGTAGGCGTTGAAGAAGGTCGAGGGATCGAGCTTCCTGATCAGCAACGTAAGTGCCCTCCGGTAGATGCCGTCAACAGCCGGCCAGGGCCGGCTCGAGCGGGGTGGCCTCGGCCGCGAGCACGCCCTTGAGCGAGGCGAGGATGTCCTGAGCCCGCTGGGGCACCAGGGACAGCACAGTCTCGCTGATGCCGTGGGACTCTTCACAGTCACCCTGGAGATAGACCTTGGCCTCGAAGCCGGGCCGTGCGGCGATCGAGTAGTCCCGTTCCATCTTGTAGCGGCCACTCGGCGCGGAAAGGAAATGGGCGTCGAGGGAGCGCAGCAGGGGATGGCGCTTGGGCCGCTCGTAGCCGGTGGCGACGATCAACCCGTCCGCTTCCAGAACCACGGGCTCCTCGGTCATCTGGTTGCGGAAGTGCGCCACCACCTTGCCGGGCTCCTCGGAGAGCCGCTCGAGATCGAGGAAGCGCATCACCCGACCCCTCTCGATGCCGCGCGCCCGCTCGTCGTAGAGGCCCCGGTAGATGCGCTTGATCAGCGGGTGGTCCACCACGGCGTAGTTGACGTCCTTCAAGGACTCGAAGAAGGCCGCTCGCTTGGCGTCCGGCAGCCCGTAGAAGAAGTCGATGTTCTCGGGAAAGAAGATCTCGTTGGTGAAGTCGCTCTCGTCGACCGGCTTGAAGGCGAAGCGGCGGATGGCCGCCGTGACCTCGGCCTTCGGATAGCGCCGCATGAGGTAGTCGAAGAGCTCGGCGCCGGTCTGCCCCGAGCCGATCACGACGAAGCGGTAGGCCCTCTGGCTCTCCGGGAAGTCCCGCTCGAGCCGTTGCAGGGTCTCGTGAGCGTGGAAGGCCCGGCCCTCCGGCTCCAGCTCGACGCCCTCCGGCAGCCAGGGTTTGCCGCCCGTGGCGACCACCAGGGAGCGGGTCTGGTACTCTTCCGCGTCCCCCGTGAGGAGGTTTCGCGCGCGGACGCGCAAGCGCTCGATCCGCCCGCCTCCCTCGTCGATCGGCTCGACGGCCTCCACCTGGCGCGAGAAGCGGGCGTCGTGATCGAGCTGTGAGGAAACCCAGCGCAGATAGTCGTTGAACTCCAGACGGGTTGGAAACAGGTCCCGCAGGTTGAGGAACTCGAACAGGCGGCCCTTTTCCTTGAGGTAATTCAGGAAGGTGAACCGGCTGCGCGGATTGACGATGGTGACCAGATCCTTCAGCACCGAGATCTGGATCAGTGAGTTCTCGAGCAGCAGGCCGGGATGCCAGACCTGCTCGGACTTGGTGTCGAGGAAGAGGCGGGAGAGGTGCCGGCCGCCGGCCTTCTCCCCGTCTTCCTCGAGCGCGATGGCGAGGGCCAGGTTCGCCGGGCCGAACCCGACGCCCAGAACGTCGTACGTGGAAGCGCGCATGTCGATGGTTGGTCTCGCGAAGAGTCGAGGGCTCGGCGATCTCGGGCCCGGATGTTGACGCAGTCACTTGAAAGTGTTCGGCAGGAGCCGAACCGGGACAGTCCCCTCAGAGATTTATGAGTCGCTTGCGAAGAAGCCTCTCCCTCCTGCGCGAAGCCCTTCTGGGCTCCTCGCGGGACTTCACCACCGGCCCGATCGGCGAGGCCGTCTTCCTGCTCGCCGTGCCGATGGTCGCCGAGATGGCGATGGAGTCCCTGTTCGCCCTCGCCGACGTGTACTTCGTCTCCCGGCTGGGCTCGACGGCGGTGGCCTCGGTGGGGCTCACCGAGTCGATGCTGGTGCTGCTCTACGCCTGCGCCATCGGTCTCGGCATGGGCACCACGGCAATGGTGGCCCGGCGCACCGGCGAAGGGGACCCGGAAGGTGCCTCGGCCGCCGCCGGCCAGGCGATCTGGATCGGCCTGGGCCTGAGCCTCGTGGTCGCCGTCCCGGGCTTCCTGCTGGGCGGCAAGGCCCTCGAGCTGATGGGCATGAGCGCCCAGGAGGCGGCCGAAGGCGGCAGCTATCCACGGGTGATGTTCGCCACCAGCGCGACCATCGTCTTCCTGTTCCTGCTCAACGCCGTCTTCCGCGGCGCCGGCGACGCCACCCACGCCATGCGCGCCCTGTGGCTCGCCAACGGCCTCAACATCGTGCTCGACCCCTGCCTGATCTTCGGCCTCGGCCCCTTCCCGGAGATGGGGCTGACCGGCGCCGCCGTGGCCACTGCCATCGGCCGCGGCACCGGCGTGGCCTATCAGCTGTGGATCCTGCTCTCCGGACGCAGCCGCGTACGCCTCGACCGCCGGCTGCTGCGCTTCCAGCCGGAGCTCGCCCGGCGCCTGTTGTCGGTGTCGCTCGGCGGCATCTACCAATTCCTGGTCGCCACCGGCAGCTGGCTCGCCCTGGTACGGATCCTCTCGGCCTTCGGCAGCTCGGTGGTGGCGGGCTACACCATCGCCATCCGGGTGATCGTGTTCTCAATCTTGCCGGCCTGGGGCATGGCCAACGCCGCCGCCACCCTGATGGGCCAGAACCTGGGCGCCGGCAAGCCGGACCGCGCCGAGGCCTCGGTGTGGCGCACGGGCTGGTACAACACGGGTTTCCTGATGTTCGTAGCGGTGCTGTTCTGGGTGTTCGCCGGGCCGATCGTGGGCAACTTCACGACCGACCCGGAGGTCACCCGCTGGGCGATCTCCTGTCTGCGCTGGATCACCTACGGCTACTTCATCTATGGCTTCGGCATGGTGATCGTCCAGGCCTTCAACGGCGCCGGGGACACCACCACCCCGACCAAGATCAACCTGGTCGGCTACTGGGCCTTCCAGATCCCCGTCGCCTGGCTGCTCGCCCGCCACACCCCCCTGGGCCCCACCGGCGTCTTCGTGGCCATCCTCGCCACCGAGGTCCTGATCGCCATCGCCGGCATCCTGATCTTCCGCCGTGGCAGCTGGCGGACGCGGGTGATCTGAGTTGCCCATGGGCGAGGTCCACGGCGTCATCCACCGCGAAGGCCACCGGCTGGATGCGCCGGTTCTCGAAGCTCGAGATCCCCACGAACAACCCGGCCGAAGCCGCGGGGTCGAACCCCTCGCGGGCCTGGATCTCCGCCGCGACCGCCGCCGGTCCTCGTCCCTCCAAGGATCCCCCTTCGATTTCCGTGTTGACGGGAAGGCTCCGGCGCATTCTGGCAAGCCGGCGGGGGAGTTGCAGTGCGAAGCTCCAACGTTCCAGGCGCCGCTTCGATGGGGGTTGCAACGCAGTGTCAGTTTCCTCCAGAATACCTCCGTTCCGGAGGACCCATGGCCACACTGAACATCAAGAACTTCCCCGACCCCCTCTACGAGACTCTCCAACAACGGGCGACCAGGGAACACCGTTCCGTCGCCCAGGAAGTCATCCACCTGCTCGAGAAAGCCACGACGGGCGGTAAGACCCTCTCGATCCTCGAGCTCCGAGGGCTCGGGAAAGAGCTCTGGGAGGGAATCGATGCCAGCGAGCACGTTCGAGAGGAGCGGGACGCTTGGGGCTCCTGAGCGATCTCGGGGGCGGCTCCGTCGCCATCGACTCGGCCGCCTTCATCTACTTCATCGAGGAACACCCGGCCTACCTGCCGGTCGTGGAGCCCCTGTTCGAGGCCGTGGATAGCGGCTCGATCGCGGCGGTGACCTCGAGCCTCACCCTGCTCGAGACTCTGGTCGTGCCCCTCCGCGCCGGGAATCATGCCCTTGCCCAGCGCTACGAAGCTCTGCTGACCGGGAGCCGAAACCTGACGCTCGTGCCTCTCGACCTGGCGCAGCTGCGTAGTGCTGCCCAGCTGAGGGCGGTCACTCGGCTGAAGACTCCGGACGCCATCCAACTCGCTGCCGCTCTCTCCGAGAGCTGCAAGACCATGGTCACCAACGACTCCCGCTATCCGCCACTCCCCGGCCTTCGCATCCTCCAGGTCGAGAGCTACCTGGGCTCCTGAACCGGACGCCTCCGCCCTCGCATGGGGTTGGTGTCCGCCAGCTCATCCAGGTAGCGCAGAGCGCCATTCATCAGCTCGACGTCCTTGCGCTCCCGGTGCGGCAACGTCATCGTAGCCCTGGTCCGAAAGCCCCCGACGGCAGGCTGGCACCGGATCTGCTACTTTGTCCAGGATAGATGGCCGCTCCATCGAGCGGCCCCCAACCACATCTTAGGAGGTTCGAACATGAAGAAGGCTCTTCTGACGATCGCCGGTCTCGCCGTCGCCGCGCTCGTGACCACCTCTGCCTGGGCCGGCAGCTGGACGGGCTGGATCACCGACGATCACTGCGGCGCGGGCGGTGCCAAGGCGGGTCACGAGAAGTGCGCCAAGGACTGCGTCAAGGGCGGCGGCAAGTACGTCTTCTACAACACCGCCGACAAGAAGATCTACCAGATCGACAACCAGCAGCTGGCCGAGCAGAACCTGGGCTACGAGGTCACGGTGACCGGCGAGGCCGAGGGCGACGCGATCAAGGTCGCCTCCATCGCCAAGAAGTAAGCGGCGGCCCCACCGCCGAGCAGAACCCCGAGGGCGGGAGCGATCCCGCCCTCAGCCGCGGGGCAGATCGAATCCCAGCCGGGCCTGCCCACCCCAACGCGCCAGATAGGCACGCAGATCGAGCTTGCGGCGGGTATTGGCCGGGCTCATGAAGCGAATCGTGCCGAAGATCGGCCGCTCGGGGCCCCAGGGGCGGTCGTAGCGGCCGAGGCACCAGCAGATACCGCTGTAGGAGTTGGGGTTGCGGCCGTCGAGGCCGTACTTGTTGTTGAGCTCGATCATGACCTCGAGGGCCTCTCGTGGCGAGGCGCTCCATTCGAGGATCATCTTTCCCCACACCATCCGCAGGTAGTTGTGCATCACCCCGTCATGGACGATCTGGCGCTGGGCGGCGTTCCAGACCTCCTCGTGCGTGGCGGCTGCCTCGAACCCGGCCAAGCCGTAGAGGTTGGGTCGGGGGTCGCGCGCGTGGCGGTCCAGGGTCTGCCGCGCCCAGCCTGGCAGGGACTCGTAGCGGTCGTAGTCGGGCTCTCGCGAGCAGAAGTTGAACCCCAGCTCCCGCCAGGTCACCAGCTGGTCCAGGAAGCCCTCGGCCGCTTCGCTCATGCGCCAGAAGCCGTGGCGCGCGCCGCCGGCCGGCCCGACCAGCTTGCTCGGCGACCAGTCCTCGGCGGCGGCCACGGCCGCGAAGACCTCGTGGGCGGAGACGTGGCCGAAGTGGAGATAGGGCGAGAGGCCGCTGGTCACCTCGGCCGAGGGCTCGTTGCGCTCGCCGTAGCGAGGGAGCCGCCGGCCGACGAACTCGGCCAGCGCCGCCAGGGCGGTCCGGGAGCCTCCGCGGAAAGGTGCCAGCCGAATTGCGTGATCGATGGGTAGGGCCGCGAGCGGCCCCGGATCCCCCGCCAGCAGCTCCGGCGAGGCCGCCGGCCAGCGCGCCAGGACCTCGGCCGGCAGGCCGGCGAGGCGCGGCAGATCGCCCCCGGCCAAGGGGTCGGCCTGCGGGAAGTCCCCCAGATGCGCCGGCAGCTCCTTCTGGAGGAAGCGGCGGAAGTCGAAGGCCCGGCCGAAGGTCTGCCCCGCCGCCCGCATCGGCAGCAGGCCGTTGCCGTCCACCGCCTCGAGGCGAACGGGAAGCTGCTCGGCCGCCGCGGCGACCATCCGCGGCAGGAAGAAGCAGGGGAAGTCGTCCGTGACCACCAGGCAGGCCCGGGCGCCGAGGGCCGCGAGCAACCCCTGGCCAGCACCGGGCGAGGGCTCGACGTAGGGGAGGTAGGTCACCGCCCTGCCGGCGAACGCCGCCTGGTTGTCCGCCATGCCGTCCAGCACGAAGCGATGCAGGCGGTCCGAGGCCCAGCGATAGCCACACCGCAGCGCCTCGAAAACCACCAAAGGCTTGCCCAGCTCCCGCGCCCACTCCACCGCCCGGTCCAGGCCAAAGCTCCACCCCGCGCGGCGAGCCGCGATCATCCAGTAGAGGACGTACTCGCCGTGCGGGTTGACCGGAGCGTCGTTGGCGAGGTGGAGGCGGAGGGGGGGGATGGGAGTCACGGCCGGGCTACTGCCCAAAATCCTCCGCCATCGCGATCCCCAGCCGCCCGACAAGGTTCTTCAAGATCTTCGCCGTCAGGCCCCAGATGCGGCGGTTGCCGACGTGGTAGATGCGGATCATGCGCTCCTGGCCGTCGATCTTGACCATGCGGTCCTCGACCAGGCGGGGGTTGGCGAAGGCGGAGACGGGGACGGCGAAGACCTCGGCGATCTCCCCCGGGTTGGGCCGGGTCTCGAGGGGCACGGGCACGGCGCCCACGCAGGGGATGATCCGGTAGCCGCTCGAGGCCGAGAGCTCGTCGAGCTCGCCCAGGCGGAGGATCTTCTTGGTCTCGATCCCGACCTCCTCCTCGGCTTCGCGCAAGGCGGCGGCCCAGGGGTCCTCTCCCAGCTCCTGCCCACCACCAGGAAAGGCATACTGGCTCTTGTGGTGCGGCAGGTCGTCGGTGCGCTTGGTGAGCAGGGTCCACAGCTGCCCGGCCTCGACGAAGACCGGCACCAGCACGGCGGCGCGGCGGCCGTCCGAGGGCGCGAGCCGTCGCGGTGGCGGCGAGGCCAGCCGCGAGCGCACCTCGTTGATCCAGCTTGCTTGAACGGGAGTCGTCACTGCAGGAGCTTACGCGGCCTTCCGGCTAGTCGTCGATCTCGGCGAGGTCGAGCTCGATCTCGCAGACCTTCTCGCCCATCCCGGCTTCGACCGAGATCGTGGTGCACAGACGGCGGTAGCCCGGGTGGGTGAAGCAGGCCTCGTAGAACCCGGCCCCCGGCCGCCACACCTTGCCCTTGATACCGATGCCGTCCCACTGGTCGGCGATGCCGATGCGCCCGCCGTCGATCCACACGTCCGCGTCCTCGGGGTCGATGTGGAACTCCACGCCCTCCCGGCAGCCATAGTCCGCCGGGCGGCGCACGACCGGCGCAGGCTGCGGCTCCGGGGCCGTTTCGGCCGGGGTCGGGATCGGCTCGGGCTCCGTTGGGGCGCTGGGCTGCGGCTCCGGCTCGGTCCTCGTGGCACGAGCCGGTGACGGCCTGGTGGAAGTGCTCTCGGCCGAAGTGGCCGTGGTGGTCTCCGGACTCGACGGCAGGATGGGGACCGGGCGGTTCGTGCCGGCCTCGGCGGGCTGCTCCCCGGGCTCCGCGCCCGTTCCGGCGGACGTTGCCTCGAGCTGCGTCGCCGCCGAGCTCGGGCTCATGGCCGCGGTCTCGACCGGCGCCTGCTCGGCCTTGCGGGCCACCTGCGAGCGCAGCATCACCAGCCAGAACAGCCCGATACCCAGCACGGCCACTCCGGCGGCCAAGGCCACCCAGCGCAGGGCGCCGCCCAGCGGCGAGCCGACGTAGGTGCGGCCTTCCGGCGGCGCCGCGACCGCCGGGGCCTTGAGCACCGTGGGCGCCGTGGCGGTCTCCGGCAGCCTCACCAGCGTAGGCGCCACCTCCGACGGCCGGGCCGGAATGTTGCCGGCGCTCTCCAGCTCTTCGGCCAGCCGCGAGGCGCTCTCGAAGCGCTCCGCCGGGTCCTTGGCCATCGCCGTCAGGATGATCCGTTCCAGGTTCTCGGGGATCTCGGGGTCGTGGTGCCGCGGGGGCACGGGAAGCTCCGAGATGTGCCGCAGGGCGATCGAGAAGGGGTCGCCGCCGGTGAACGGCAGCCGGCCGGTGGCGAGCTCGTAGAGCAAGACGCCCAGGGAGTAGAGGTCGGTCTTGGGCGAGCTCTCGCCGTGGCGAGCCTGCTCAGGGGCCATGTACTCGGGGGTGCCGAGCACGGCGCCGGTCTGGGTCTTGACCAGGCTGCCGGCCAGGCGGGCGATGCCGAAGTCGGCCAGCTTGACCCGCCCCTCCCGGGTGATGATCACGTTCTGGCTCTTGACGTCTCGGTGGACGATGCCGCGGCTGTGAGCGTAGGCCAGGGCCCGGGCAAGGGCGCCGCCGATGCCATAGACCTCCGCCGGGCTGAAGCGCCGGCGCTCGCGCAGGGAGCGCAGGCTCTCGCCATCGAGCAGCTCCATGACGATGAAGTAGGTGCCCTGAGCCTCCTCGATGTCGAAGACCCCGACGATGTTCTCGTGGGAGAGGCCGGCGATGATCTCGGCCTCCTGGCGGAAGCGCTCGCGGAACTGGGGGTCGGCCGCGAGCACGGGCGGCAACACCTTGATGGCCACCGCCCGATTGAGCGAGAGCTGGCGCCCGCGGTAGACCACCCCCATGCCGCCCCGGCCGATCTCGGCCTCGACCTTGAAGCGCCCGAGGGTCAACCCTTCCCAACCGGTGGTCACGGTGTCGTTGCCCCTTTCACGGTGTCACCCGAGACAGGAGCCTAACCCATCCTCCCGCCCAGCGCGATCAGGCCGGGCCGGCGGGCGCTCCTCGTGCCTTACTCGGCTCTCGCCTTGCGGGCAGCCAGCCCGGCAGGTCCGCCTCGAAGTCGCCCCGCCAGCCTTCCTGCTCCACCACCGCCACCAGCTCCGGCCCCAGGGCCCGCTCCACCAGCAGCTCGCCCAACAGCCGGTATGCCTCGTGCTGGGCATCGTCGAACGCCAGATCCGCGGTGGTGACGTGCGGGAAGTCCGGGAAGCGCTGCCGGTAGAACGTCAGGGCCGAGGGCAGGCCGGGGACCATGGCGGCCTTGATCAGGATCAGCCAGCCGCGCTCCTCGCTGCCCCCCTTCTGCGCCGGTGGATAGGTGACGCGGCCCACAGCGAAGCCACGCCGCGAGAGTCGGCTCTCGGGATCTGGGCGCAGGGCTGCGAGGTCGATCTCGACCCTGGCCACGCGATCGATCTCGGCCTGGTTCAGGGCTCTCAGGAAGGACTTCAGGCCCAGCCCCGGGTCGTGCTCGGCATCGCAGGCCAGGATCAGCTGGCAGCGCCGGCGCAGCAGGGGGTAGATGCCGACGTTGTCGCCACTGTGGGCGCCGTCCGAGAGGTGGATCAGCCGCCCGGCGGCGTCGGTCGAGCCAAGCATCTCGCGCACGAGGCGCCAGGGCCAGAAGACCCAACTCTCGCGCCGGGAGGTGAAGCGCCCGCCGCGGTGACGGGGGTTCTCCAGCCACTGCCCCAGGCGGGCGTTGAACAGGGTCATGAAGAACGACTGGGCGAAGAAGGTGCCGGCCCCCATGGCCGTGGAGACCGCGGCGCCGGAGATGGTCATAGCCCGGGCGAGCTTGGTCTCGCCGCCCCGGTAGAGCCGAGTGTCGAGGAAGCCGGTGGTGGTCGAGCCGCAGTAGAGCTTCGCCAGCTCGAAGGAGTCCGCACGCTGGCTGCGCCGGGCGAGATCCCGCGAGCGGGTGAGATTGAGGCCGCACGACAGCACGTGGTAGGGCGCCGAGGTCACGCACTCGACAGCACCCTCTTCCTTCCTGGCCGCCAGGCTCTCGACGGGCACCGGCGTCAGGCGAAGGGCGAGGTTCGCCCCTCGCGGCGCTGCGGAGGCCAGTCCATGGAGCGCGGTCAAGGGCATCTCGGCGTCGTCGCGCAGCAGCTCCGGCACCCCAGGAGTGCCGGTGCCCTCCCTGGGCTGCCCAAAGGTCTGGAGATAGGTCTCGACCAGGCGGTCGCGGTAGAAGTAGTGGAGGGACATCCGGTTGAAGTCCACGCCAAAGCCGAGGACGATCAGGCCGAGGCCGGCCCACAACGCGAAGCAGAATCGGAAGGCCGTGCCAGGGCTCGGGGAGCCCTCTTCCAGCCGTAGCACCAGCACGCAGAGGAGCACGAAGGTGCCCAGGATCACCACGGCCGCCAGCAGGGCCAGGACGAGACGGAGCAGCGGCCGAAATAGCTTCCTGACGATGCCCATCGGGCCGGAGCCCTCCTCGCCCGCCCCCATGCCGCCAGCGAGCCAGCGATAGAGCAGGCCGCCCACGGCCGCCAATCCGCTGGTCTTCCACGAGAGGTCCGGGCTGGAGTCCAGCCAGTGGATGGCCCAGGGCAGGCAGGCCACGCCGAAGGAAAGGGGAATGAGGTAGTTGAAGATCCCCTTCCAGGCCGCGAAGCGGGAGCGCTCGTTGCGGCCGAAGAGACCCAGCACGTTGACCGGCCAGTGCGAGAGCAGGGCGACCGCCCAACCGCCGACATAGACGCCGAGCGGCAGCATCAGGGCGGGCAGGGAGGGGCCGTTCTTCGAGACGTGAGCGCAGGTAACCAGGAGAGCGGCGAGGGCGGTGACCACCAGCAGAGCCCAGGCGGACTGGTGCTCGCGGACGTCTTCGATCGAGTCGCCGTGGCGCACGAACCAGCGGTCGGGCAGGGACCACACCAACACGGCAGCTAGTGCCATGGCCCCGCCCAGCACCAGGCTGCCGACCATGGCGCCGAGCCAGAATGGGTTGGAAGCCCCGGCCTGGGCGCCCCAGATCTGGGAGGTCAGCGCCTGCCAGTACTCGCCCCACCCGAGCCGGGGAAGAGGGCCGATCATCGCGCCGAGCACCATCAGGTAGAGCCCGGCGGCCACCGACAGGAAGAGCAGGAAAGCGAGCAGGTGGTAGAAGATCCCGCCCAGCACCTGGCCCACCGCCCGCAGCACGTCGCGGTGGATCAGCCGGCGGCGCAAGAACAGGAAGTCCGCGCGCGAGCGCAGGTGGTCCAGCTCGGCCCTGGCGTCGAAGGGCTCCTTCAAGTCCGGTTGCTGATCGGTTTCTCGTTCGAAGGGGAATTTCTCCCGCCGAGTGCTGAAGCAGGCCCACCGGCCTGGCGGGATTTCGTATTGCTTCGCCGGATCCCGGTCCGCTTCGCTGGCCCCGGGGCAACGGAGCGACAGCAGCGAGGACAGGGCCGAGCCGATGTAGCCGCCGCCGGAGACGGTCGACAGGTAGTCGACGAGCGGCAACCGGCCTTTCCTCGCCAGGGCCTGGAGAGTGCCCAGGTTGAAGGTGGCCGAGCGGATGCCGCCCCCGGAAAGGGCGAGGCCGATCCAGCCCTTGGGGAATTCGAGCTTGGCCCTGACCTCCTTCGCCTCGTCGTCCGCGAGCACGCGCCGACGCTCCTGGTACGCCCGCTCGGCCGGTTCGACTCCTTCCCTGAAGCTCACCGTCAAGGGCTCGGGAGAGTCGTCTTTCTCGCTGCGCAGCGCACCGGCTGCCCAGGCCCGCACCCGCACCGTCAGGGCAATCGCGAGCGCGATGGCCACGAAGACGAGAAGCAAGAACTTCCCTGTCGCCGCGCTGCTCCCCAGCCGTGTCAGCCAGGCATCCACAGGCCCGCCGCGGCCAGCCAGAACCTGACCGAGGCAGACGTTCTCCACGTAGTCCAGAGCGCCCGCCGCGACCGGCGCGGCGAGCAGGGCGCGGCGCAGGGGACGGCGGCGCTCGATGACCGGGATCAGCAGCCAGACCAGGCTGAGGGCGAGCACGACGTAGGCGGGGATGAACCACATGTCCAGGGCCAGGTTGCGGGCGGCGCAGGCGAGCAGGGAGTGCTGCTCGAAGCCCGGATGCGAGCAGACTTGGTTGCGACCGACCGCCCACTGGCCCACGATCGCCGAGGCCGCACGAGGATCCGCCACCAGCTCCAGGTCGACCACCGACTTGCCCGAGGCGCTCCCCGCGGTCAACGCAGTGGAGCTCTCGTACATCTCGAGGGCGAGCCACCCTGCCAGGCACAGCGCTGAGAGAGCGATCGCCAAGACGACCCATTGTCTCTTGTCCACCAGAAGCCTCCTTGGGCCCACCACCTGAGCAGGGCTTGCGTTCCCCACCTTGGACGGCCATGGGCGGAGGTTGTTCCGTCGCCCGGCTTGGACTATCTTCCCGAAGCCACTTCCTGGCTATGGAGACTTCGATGCTCGATCAGATCTCGAAGGCCGCCTTCGATCCCCTGCGGGGACAGACCTTCCGCCTGAGCTACGGCGCGGACCAGAGCCTGGACCTCGAGCTGGCCGAGACCACCTCTCTCGGCGCCGCATCCAAGTCCTCGCCCCACCGCGCTCCTTTCACCCTGGTGTTCCGGCACAACGGCGAGCGACGCAACCTGCCCCAGGGCACCTACGCCCTCGAGCACACCGATCTCGGCCGCCTGGAGATCTTCCTGGTGCCGATCGGCCCCGACAGCCAGGGCATGCGCTACGAGGCGGTCTTCACGTAGGGGCCGGAGCCTCCGCGACGCTTTCCGCCCGCCACTCCATCAGGTAGTAGACGCCGACGGTATCGATCGGCCGGAAGCCCAGCCGCTGGTAGAGGGCCAGGGCCGGGTTGTACATCTCGACGTGAATCGTCAAGGTCTTGCCGGCTGCCGCCGCCTCGGCCTGGAGCTCGCTGATCAACCGCGTGCCGATGCCGGCGCCGCGACTCGCCGGCAGTAGCGCGATGTCGATCAGGCGGATCTCGCGCGTCCAGCGCGCCACGTAGAGCCGGCCGACGGGCTCCCCGGCCACCACCACCAGGTCGAAGCGGGCCCCGGGGTAGTAGGTGTGGTAGTGGTGGTCCTGGGCGCTGAACTGCTGGGTGAGGAATGCCTCCTTTTGGCCCTCGGCCCAGTCCACCGTGGCCAATTCCTCCTCGCGCGTGCTCGCGTAGAGTCGGTAGAGGAAACCGCGGTCCTCCGGCCCGGTGGGGCGCAACTCGAGCGAGGAGACGGCGGGCGGCTCACTCATCGAAAGGATGGTCGAAGCTCACCAGCAGCGAGCAGAGCTGATCGCTCGGCTTCTTGCGCGGAGCGAGCACCGCCGCCGGCCGCTCCCAGGTGCTCTCCGTGAAGCCCAGCAGGTAGAGGCCCCGGCGCAGCTTGGGCCGCCCGGCCTGCCAGTCGACCGTGAAGTCGGTGGTGTAGCGGCCGAGCACGGGAGCGCCGCCGGTCGAGGAGCCGGGGTAGAGCACCTCGAGGGTGAGGGCGAGGCCACCATCTTCTCGCGTGGGGACGCGGAACATCAGAGGCGCGGCGTTGGAAGGGGCTGGCAGGCGGCGGCTGCCCCAGGCGTAAAAGGGCAGCATCGGGGGTAGGGTCGGATCGTCCTGCGGCATCCAGACGGTGAGCCAGCAGGCTCCGAAGCCGCCCTTCTTACCGGCGGGCATACGAGGGTAGAGGCCGTGGATGCGCATTCGGATGGTCTCGAGGGCCCAGCGCTGTTCGCCGAGGCCGAGGCCGGCGGCGGGCACGGCCTGCCAGGGTCCGGAGGCGCCGCCGATCCAGGGGCCGCGGCGGACCGAGGCAAAGTCCTCACTGCCGTCGAGGTAGCCCACGGACATCGGGCGATCGACCACATTAGCGGTGGCGAGCTCATTCGCCGCCCAGGCCCAGCGCGGCAGGGCCAGGCTCGCGACTCCCGCTGCTCCCCAGGCGATCAGGTCCCGGCGCGTGACGGCGGCGCGCATTTCGCGGCATTCTTGCATGGTGACATCCCCCTCGACGGCTGAGTCAATTGCCAGCCGATATCATGCGGAACAGCTACCTTACTGCAAATAGTACTCGAAGGAGAGGGCTCTGGGGGAGCCAGTTCAAAGTCTCAGGTAGCTTCGAGATGATCGACCCGCGCCTGGAGGGTCTGGACGACTCCATCCAGGGCAAAGAAAAGCCGGTCCAACTCGGCCACCCACCGGACATCGACCCTCAGATGCTCGGCCAGCATGCGGAAACGCCAGGGGAACTCAGTTTCCTGGCCTTGCGGGGCTTCCATGGTGGCCGCCAACTCTACCTCAAACGGACCGCGGTCTCCGACCAGGATCCCCAACGATCCGGCCGAAGACCGCGAGGAGCGCCGTGCTCCTGACACCTATCACCCGTAACTACTCCGCTCCGGTAAACCTGGTAAAGCTGCCTGAGCCTTCCGAAACCTCCTGGCCGACCTAGGTCCGGGGCGGGAACACGCCCTGGAGGGCGATGCAGAAGTAGAAGGTCAGATACGGCATCATGTTGTTGTGCGGCTGGTCACCGCCGGCGGGAGCCAGGGCCTCCGCCGCGGCCGTCTGGAGGCCGCTGGCCGAGTTCTGGTAGAGGAAGCCGTTAGTGGACCGACCCAGGACTCGTGTGCTGTTGGGAGCCTTGAGGTCGCCGTCGTCCGAGGCAGCCCGGAGCGCGTGAGTGTGCGAGGGGATCTCGCTCTCGAGCAGGCTCACCGTCTCGGAACCGCCGGTCTCGCCGAGGTCGTGCAGGCTGAGGCCAGGGCCCTGGCCTGGGTGCATCGCTGCTCGGCCCTGGAGGTCCGGCAGCGCGAAGTTGCTCTTGCCGTTGCCGCCGTAGGTGGTGCCCAGGAGCGAGAAGAGCGCCGTGTTCTGCGACAGCGGCAGCAACTGCCCGTCGCACCAAGCCCAGCCTCTGGGAGCGAAGTTGAACGGGAAGATTCGGATCTCTGCGACGAAAGGATCTGCCATGTTTCGCCTCCCGCTCAGGTGGGGCTCGGGAAGATCCCGAACAGGGAAATGATGTAGTTGATGCAGAGGTAGGGCTGGAAGTTGGTGTGCGGCTGGCTCCCACCCACTGCCGAGATCGAGGCGACGTTCATGTTGCTGTTGGTCACGTCCTGGATGTACGGATTGATCGACACCGATTCCGCCAGCACGTTGTTGACCGGAGTAGCCACCGTACCGGCATTGGTCGAGGCTAGTAACGGGTGGCTGTGGGCAGGAATCTGGCTCACCGTCAGCGTGATCTCCTCTGCCCCGCCGGTCTCGGCCAGGATGAAGCCGTTGCCCTGGTGGACGGGAACCCGACCCCGCAGGTCCGGCAGGGCGAAGGTGCTCTGACCGTCTCCGCCATAGGTGGTACCGATCAACTGGAAAAGCGTTTCGTACTCCGAGATCGGCAGCAGCTGACCTTCACAGAACATCCAGCCGGCGGGGGCGAAGTTCCCCGCGAACATGCGAATCTCACCGACGTAAGGTTGTGCCATCGTTCTCCTCCTAGGTAGGCGAGGGGAAAATGCCCTGGAGGGCGATGCAGAAACTGAGGGTCAGGAAGGGCTGCATGTTCAGATGTGCTTGGCTGCCGCCGGTGTTGGCGACGGACGACGCACCCAGAGCAGTCAGCGAGGCCGGCGGGCCGTAGACGTTGTTGGCGGCCGCCAGCACGTTGTTGACCGCTGGCGCCTGGTTGGCGTTGTTGGGGTTGCCGGAGAGGACGTGGACGTGGGTGGGGATCTCCGCGATCGACAGCGTGTGCGCCTGCTCGCCTCCCCGCTCACCGAGGGTATGGCCCGATCCCACGTGGATCGGCGCTCGGGCTCGCAGGTCAGGCAGCCCGAAGTTCACCCTCCCGTCACCGCCGAAGGTCGTGCCGAGCAGCGAGAACAACCCCTGGTTCTGGTTGATCGGCAGGAGCTGGCCATTGCACAAAGCCCATCCCCTCGGTGCGAACACAAAGCTCATGATTCGGATCTCGGACAAGAACGGTTCCGCCATCAGTTTTCCTCCTCCGCAATAGGTGCCATCGGTGCCTCCCCACTTTCTCGCCCAGGTGGAGCCTGGAGCGTCTGCGCCGGGTGGAAGGGTCTACGGCGGCAGCGGGCAAGCCGCGCCTCCGACGAACCCTCCTCCGGGCGGCGAGTTGACAGTTGCCGAGCCCGTCGTCGAGATGTTGTTGCCGTTGACGAAGGTCACCACCGCGGCGGTGTCCGTCGCCGCCCCGCCATAACCAGGGAGCCGAATCGTCGAGTTGAAGCGCTGGCGGAGCCGGAAGTCGTCCGGAGCACCAGGCCCGTGGGTCAGCGTGTTCCTCAGCACGCCCGCTCCGCCCAGGCTCAGGCAAACGAAGTGAGCGTCGGGAACGCCGAAGATGTTGGGGTCCGCGGAACCGTTGTTGAGGAAGAAACCCTCGCGGCTGTTGGTGCCGTCCGAATGGCTCGAGTTGTTGCCCGTGACGGTCATGTTCAGGGTACCGCCGCCGTCGTTAGCCAGGACGTTGATCCCACGATCGAAGGTCTGGCGGATGGTGTTGTTGGTGACCGACATCGTATGGGTGCCGTTGCCGTGGGCCTCCACCGTGATGCCGGAAGCCTGCGTCGAGCCGGACTGGAACGTGGCCGCCGTACCGATCGTGTTGCCGCTGATCGTGCCGCGCATGTTGGAGCCGGCGGCCGACGTGCCCAGGTTGGCCGTGATGGCGCTCAGGATCGCACCGTTGATCACATTGTTGTCGATGTTGTAGTCCACCGTCCCGGCAAAGCCGGGTACGCCCGTCGCCGCGCTGATGGTGATGCCCTGCCCCAGCGCCGTCGCGTGGCCGCCCGACAGCGTGTTGCCGGAGAACACCACGTCTAGCACTCCCGAGTTGGCGGCGGAAGCCTGGAAGTGATCACCGCGACTGGCGGAGAACGAGCTGCCGGTGACGCTCACCGTCATGCTGGCAGTCCCGGAGGATTCGACCAAGAAGCCGTCGTTGCCGATCGACGAGTTGCTGCTGAAGGAGCCTCCCGTTACCGTCAGGCCGTTGAGCGTGCCGCTGTTGTTGCGGATCACCACGTTGTCCTCGGCCGAGCCGCTGACCGTGACGTTCGACCAGGTGGAGGTTCCGAGCAGGTTGGACAGGTCCATGCCCGCCTCGCCGGCAGCGTTGCCGTTGGCGGTGACCTGGACGCTGGCCAGCGAAAGCCCGGTCACCGAGGACCCACGGATGCCGTCGTCTCCACCGTTCGTCACGTTCACCGAGGTCAAGCTGATGGTCCGGGTAGTGGTCAGGTGGATCCCCGGTCCAGTCGAGTTGTTGATCGTCCCACCCGAGCCAGCGCCCCCAGTGCCCGTGACGGTGAGTCCACCGCTGGTCCCGGTGCTGTTGAGCACGATGCCGCTGGTCGCTCCGTTCGAGGCGATGCTCTGGAACGTCATCCCGCTCGCGCCGATGTTCGAGTTGGCGACGTTCAGCGCCGTGCCGGTGGTGCTGGTGATGGTGTTGACGGCGCCCATCACGTTGATCGCCGCCGCGCCGTTGATGGCGGCAAAGCCGGTGCCGCTGGTGGTGTCGATGTCGAGGCCGCCACTGTTGAAGTTGATGGTGGCCATGTCGTTGTTGTCGAGGGTCACCGCGGCGTTGGCGCCGGTGTTGACCGCCTTGGTGCTACCGCTGAAGGTGAACGTGCCGGCGTTGGCGGTGTGGTTGTTCTGGAGGAAGATGCCCGTGCCGCTGGTGGCGTTCAAGTTGCCCGAGAGGGTCACGGTGGCGCCGGCGCCGGTCCGGTTGGTGATCTCCACCAGCCGGGCCGCACCCGCGTGCGAGATCGAGCCGCCGTAGGTGATGGTGCTGCCCCCGGCGTTGACGTCGAAGGCGTTGCCCGTCGAGCCGCTGATCGCACCGCCGGTGGCCACGAAGCTGCCGGTCACGCCGTCGAGGTTGACGCCCTTGCCGGCGCTGGTCGACGAGCTCACGGTGGTGAAGGTGGCGCCGGCCCCGAGGCTGACCGAGGTGAGGTCCACGGCCGCTCCGTTGGTGGCGGTGACGGTGTTGCTGGCGCCGCCGATGTTGATGGCGCCGACGGTGTTGCCGACCAGGCCGGCGCCGTTGGTGGCGGTCACGGCCAGGCTCGAGAAGTTGACCGTCGAGGTGGCGCTGGCGGTGACGGACACGCCGCTCGCGGCGTTGACCGTGGTCGGCCCGAAGGTGTAGGTGGAGCCACCGTTCAAGATGCGGATGCCGGTGCCGGAGGCGCCTGAGATCGAAGTGCTGCCGGAGGTCACGGTGCCTGTCACCCCATCGAGGCTGATGCCGTGGCTCGCGCTCGAAGTCGAGGTGATGCTGGTGAAGTCGGCGTTGGCGACTCCGTTGGTCAGGTTGAGGGCCTGGCCGGTGCCGGAGAGGGTGACGTTGTCGAGGTCCAGGGTGCCGAAGGCATTGCCGAAGAGGTCGGCTCCCACCGAGTTGCCGACGTTGACGCCGCGGATGCGGTTGTTGGCCGCGAGCACGATGCCGTGGGCGACGCCGGTCGAGATGCTGGGGTGGACCCCGGCGGGGACGATCGTCTCGCCGCCCAGGACCAAGCCCTCCCCTTCGCCGATCAGCTGCTGGTCAGCCTCCAGTTCGATGGCAGCGTGGCCCCCCTCGAAGAGGAAGAGGATGTCGCCCGCAGCGTCCACGTCCCCCGCCCCGCCGGCGCCGCCGACGTTGGTGGCGGTGATGCCGATGAAGGGATTGGCCAGAGTGCCCTGGTTGGTGCCGCCGTGGGCGTCGTCCACGAACCAGATGCGCGCCCCGAGGTGGATCGTCACCTCGCCGGTATCGGTGTTGCCCTCGCCGTCCATCACCGTGTAGTTGAAGCTGTCGACCGTCCGGCCGAGACCCAGGGGCGGCTCGTAGGTGAAGGAGCCGTTGGCGGCGAGCGTCGCCGTGCCACCGAGCACGGTGGTCACGGGGGAGCCCGAGGTGTCCACCGTGAGGCCGCCGGTGCCGTCCGGGTCGCGGTCGTTGGCGAGCAGGCCCTGGGCCAGGGCGATGCTCTTGCTGACGTTGCCGAAGGCCTCGTAAGCGTCGTCGAGGGCGACCGGCGTGGTGTCGATGCTGCCCGGGACCAGCGCGGTGTTGACGTCGATGGTGTCGTCGAAGTCGATCTGGCGCGCTTCCCCGCTGGTGTTGGTGATGGTCACCCGGTACTTGACCGTGGTGCCCGGAGCCACCGGGGCGGTAATCGGCACGTCGCCGGTGGTCAGGTCGACCTTGGTGGCGCCGAGGGTCGCGCCCACGGTGTCGATGAGGTCGATGGAGAGGTTCGGGGTCTCCGTGCCGCGCGCGTAGAGCCGGATCGCCCCAACGTCGGAGAAGTCCGCGCCCGTGCCCAGGAAGGGCACGAAGTCCGAGGCATAGGACAGGTAGAAGTTGGTGCTGGCCGCCACCGCCGGCAAGCGGATGGCGCCGCGCGAGGCGTTGGCAGCGTCGGTGTAGACCTCGAGCACCAGCTCGGTGCCGGCCGGAGCCATGGTCACCGTGAAGCGGAACGAGGTGTGGCCGCTGTCCGCGAGGTTCGCGCCCGCGAGCCCGGTGTGGTTGAGGTTGCCGGCCGTAGTGTCGCCGTCCCAGGTGACGATGGCCTCACCGCGGGAATCCGGGGTGGTGGCGGCCACCGTGAACGTGAGCAGACCCGCGGTGACCGCGACCGTGGTGGGGCCGGCGCCGGCCAGGATGTCCGCGTTCAAGGCCCGGCGGGTGCCGAGGATGTCCGCTCCTCCGGTGACGACCGTGGGCACGGCGCCCGGATCGACGACCGCCGCCTGGTTGGTGGTGAAGCTGTCGATCACCTCGGCGAAGACGGCGGCCGGCGCGCCAGCCAGGAGCAGGCCGGCGAAGATGGCTCGAAGGGTGCGGGATCTCATCATCGGTTCACCTATCAGCAGGGCCGTGTGCCTCGGAGCGAACGGGCTGGGCGCGGCGGAGGAAGACCAGGGCGGCCAGGAGCAGAGCCGTAGCGAGCAAAGCCAGGCCGGCCGGGCCGAGGGCAGGGATGGCCACGGAATCAGCCCGCCGGCCGAAGCCGCGAATCATCCAGTTGCCCGGCAGGAAGCCGTCGATGGTCGAGATCTGCTGGTCCGGCGGCGGCACCAGGACCGGCGGGTCCGGCGGATCGCCGCTCCAGACCGCGATCCAGGAGCGGGTCTGGCTGGCGGTGGTGTCGATCGCCGCCGGGTTGGTCGGCGGCGTCACACCGCTCTGGATGAAGCGGGGCACGACCCCGATCAGCAGGTCGCCGCTGCCACCGAAGGAGACCGGCGCCGCCAGCGGGTAGACCGAGAAGGTGTTGCCGTCGGCCGCCTGCACCGTCTCGGCGACGCTCGAAAGCAGGGTGGCGCCGTTGGCCGGGTTGCCGTCGGCGTCCTCGTAGACGGCGAGTTGAACGGCATCTCCCACGTTGACGCCGGCGTTGGCCGGGAACAGCACCCAGACCTCCTCGAGCACCACGGGCTCTCCCGGCGTGAAGCGGTTGAACCAGAGGAACTGGCGGGCCGCCTGGCCGACCACGCCCACCGAGCCCTCGGCGGCGTCATCGTCCACCACCAGCTGGACCGGGAAGGTCGCCGGCGAAGGCAAGGGCGGCACGGCCTCAGTGACGCCCGCCGCAGGCTGGAAGGACAGGAGAGGGGCGGCGCCGGCCGGCAGGGCCGAGAGCGCCGTCACGGCGAGGGCGGCCAGGAGGCCCACCCCGAACGGCCGGGGCTGCTGCCAGGAGTTGCGATCGGAGAGGCTCATGCTCAGCGTTTCCTTTTTCATGGACAGCCCGCCCCCACGCAGACGCCCCAGGCGGAGGTATCACCCGTCTCGAAGCCATCCGAGAAGAGCTCCACCCTCGCCCGCAGGCCCAGCTGATCGAAGCGACCATCGAAGGCCACCCCAGTCGGTGTCTCGAAGCGGAAGCTGCAACGTGCCGAGACGGCGGAGGCCGGAGAGGAGAGAACCCGGGAGAGCGTCAGCCAGGTGCCGCCGGTGTCCTGGATCAAGAAGGCGTCGGCCGGGCCACCGAGGTTGCTGCCGCCGCAAGCCGCCGCCGAGAAGAACTGGCAAGACCGAACGAAGCTGACGTTGACGCCCACGGCCGCGGTCAACCGCAGCCGGGCGGTGAGGTCGAAGTCCTCGGGCGCCGGCACCGCCACGCACTGGGAGAGCCCGAACGTGGTGTCGATGCCGGGCATCAGGTTGGTCAGCTTCGACGAGCCCGAGGCATTGGTGGAACCGTCGGAATCGTCGGCGTTCCACACCACCTCGCCGGCGGTTGCGGCAGTGACCGTCCAATCCGTCAGGGTGCAGTCGAAGTGGCCGTTGGCGAGCAGGTTCTCCGAGTCGACCCGGAAGCTGCGGGTGAAGTCGTCACCCGGAGGCGCCGTGCCGTTGCCGTCGAGGGGGTTGCCCGCGAGGTCGGTCAAAGTGCCGCAGGCCAGCAGGCGGTAGCGCGCGTCCGGCAGCTCGCCACCGAAGCTCAGGGTGGCGACGTCGGTGCCGGCGCTGTAGGTCACGGTGGCCGGGCTCAGGCTGGCGTCGTCGCCGGCCGGGGCACCGCAGATCGTGGTGTCGAAGCTGAAGTCCTCGCCCGCCGTGATCAGCTGGTAGTTGGCCGGGTTGGTCACGTCGTCCGGATCGGTGTCGCCGACCGGATCGTTCATGTCCTCGCTGAAGGTGATCAGCAGCTGGGTGATGTCGACGTTGGCGGTCTCGCACTCGGCGAGGTCCGGGCCAGGGGTGGCGCCCACCGAGCTCAACAGCGTCACCTGCGGCGGGATGGCGTCGAGGGTGGTGTTCTCGCTGTCCGAGTTGTTGGCGGTGTTGGCATCGTTGGTGGTCGCCGTCACCGTCGCCGTGTTGGTGATCGAGGCCGGCGGCGTCGGGTTGATCGACACCACCACGTCGCAGGAGACCGAGGCCCCGTTGGCCAGGTTGCCGATGTTCCAGGTCCACGGCGGCACGTTCGAGGCGCCGCAGGTGTCACTGACGTAGGTCACCGCCGCGGGCAGGGTGTCCGTCACCACCACGCCGGTGGCGTTGGACGGGCCGCCGTTGGTGACCGTGATGGTGTATGTCAGGTTGGAGCCCGCTGGCGGCGGGTCGGCGTCGTCCACCTTGGTGATCGAGAGGTCCGCCGAGACCGTGATCGAAGTGCACTCGGTGTCGGCCTCGTTGCCGGTCGCCACCTGCACCTCGTTGACCGCCGTCAGGGTCGCGGTGTCGCAGATCACGTCGGTGCCCGGCGAGGCGGCGGAGCTCGCGGTCAGCACCACGGTCAGGGTGGCGCTGGCGCCGGCGGCGAGGTTACCCACCGTCCAGTTGGGCGAGACGAAGCTGCCCTGGCTGGGTGTGACGGAATCGACGGTGACGCCTGCCGGCACGGTGACCACCTCGGAGAGGGTGATGCCGCTGGCGTCGGAGGGGCCGTTGTTGGTGACGGTCACCACGTAGGTCAGGTTACCGGCGCCCGAGCCGGCGACCACCGGATCGATCGACTCGGTCTTGCCGACCACCATGTCCACCCGGCGCGCCACCGAGGTGCAGAGGGTGGCGGCGTCGTCGCCGGTGTTGATCAGGGTCTCGGCCGCGCCGGTGACGGTCGCCGTGTCGCAGATGGTGTCCGTGCCGTTGGCCGCGCTCGGCCCCGCCGTGAGCACCACGGTCAGGGTCGCGGAGCCGTTCGGAGCCAGGGTGCCCACGGCCCAGCCGGGGCTGGTGAAGGTGCCCTGGCTGGGCGTCGCCGACACCAGGGTCACCCCCGCCGGCAGGGTCAGGACCTCGGAGAGGGTGACCGTCGTGGCCGTCGAGGGCCCGGCGTTGGTGACGGTTACGACGTAGGTGAGGTTGCCCACGCCCGAGCCGGCGATCACCGGATCGATCGACTCGGTCTTGCCCACCACCAGGTCGACCTGCGGGACCAGAGTGTCGGTGTCGGTGGCCGAGTTGTTGCCCGGAGTCGGATCGGCGGTGGCGGAGGCCACCGTGGCGGTGTTGATCAGGCTGCCGCGGGCCGCCGGGTCGACGTTGCAGGTGGCGGTGTAGGTCACCGACGAGGCCGGCGGCAGGGTCAGGCCGGTCTCGGCGATGTTGCCGGCGACCGGGCCGGCGGTGTTGCCGGTGGCGCCGCCCGCGGCGAGGCTGCTCCAGCTGCAACCGGTCAGGGCCGCCGGGAAGGTGTCGCTGACGGAGACCGCGGTGGCCGTCGAGGGCCCGGCGTTGGCGACGGCGATGGTGTAGGTCACCGGCGTGCCGGGGATCTCGGTCGCGGAGCCGTCATTCTTGGTCACCGAGGCATCGGCCTGCGGGGTCAAGGTGTCGGTGTCGGTGGCGGTGTTGTTCGCCGGGTTGGTGTCGAAGCCGGTGAGCGGAGAGGTGGCCGTCACCGTGTTGACCAGGTTGCCGGTCGCCGCCGGGTCGATGGTGCAGCCGACGTTGTAGGTCACCGACGAGCCGGCGGGCAGGTTGAGCAGCTCGCCGATGTTGCCGGCCACCAGACCGACGGTGTTGCCGGTGGCGCCGCCCGCGGCCACGCTGGTCCAGCTGCAGCCGGTCAGGGCGGCCGGGAAGGTATCCGTCACAGAAGTGCCGTTGGCCGCGTCTGGTCCGGTGTTGGACACCACGATGGTGTAGGCGATCGGGGTGCCGGGGATCTCGGAGGCGGCGCCGTCGGTCTTGGTCACGGCCACGTCGAACTCGGCGGCGGTGGCGACGGCGTGGTCCTCCACCTCACCGTCGGCGGCGAGACCCGTGGCAGCAGCGCTGCCGGCCGTGGACAGACGGAAGCGGGAGACCGTCGCCAGGTTGGTGGTTGCCGTGGCCGGCACGGTGAAGCTCAAGTTGTTCGCTCCGGCGACCACCGCCTGGCCCGTGAAGATGCGGTCCCCGGTGGTGGTGAAGTTGCCGTCGCCGTTGAAGTCGAGCCAGGCGTCGAGGAGGCCGGCGCCGGAGGCGGTAACGGTGACGGTGGCGAGCTGGGTGCGCACCAGCGGCGAGGTGAAGGTGACGCCATCCTCGTCGTCGAGGCCGGTGATGTCGTCGCCGGTAGCGGTGGCGTTGGGCGTGGCGTCGTTGTCCACGTCGGGGGCGATGGCGCCCAGGAAGAGGGAGCCGGTCACGACGTGGCGAGCGCCGTTGGAAGCGAAGAGGGTCGGGTAGGCCGGATCCGGAGCGTCGCCGAAGTCGAGGCCGCGCACGGCGACCGTGAAGTCCTCGACCTCACCATCGGCCGCCACGTCCTCGGAGGTCAGGCCGCCGGCGGTCGAGAAGCGGAAGCGGGCGAAGGTCTTGGCGGCAGGCGTGGCGGCGCAGGAAACGGCGACCGGCACGACGTTGTTGCCGGCCACCAGGGCGAGGTTGGTCACCACCTGCTCGCCGGTGCCGGTGAAGTCGCCGTCGGCCTCGAAGTCGATCCAGGCGTCGAGCTTGCCCGGGGCCGAGGCGTTGACCGTGACGTTGACCGTCTCGCAGGCGATCAGGGTCGCTGGCAGGGTGACGCCGTCCTCGTCGTCGACGTTGGGTCCCGAGACCTGGTCATCGCCGTCGGCGTCGACGGTGGGCTGGCCGTCGGCCTCGGCGTCGATCTGGGCGCCCAGCTTGAGTGTGGTGATGCCGTGGCGGGCGCCGTTGTCGGCGAGCAGGGTGGGATAGCCCGAGGGAGCGGCGAGGGAGTCGTCCGGGGCGTCGCCGAAGTCGAGGGTCCGCAGGGCGGTGGTCTCGGTGTCGCTGTTGTTGCCCGGGGTCGGGTCGATCACGCCGCCGCCGGCCGTGACCGTGACGGTGTTCGACAGCGAGCCCGTGGCGTTGTCCGCGATGTCGCATACGGCCACGTACGTGGCGGTGCCCGAGGGAGCCAGGCTGGCGGTGTCGCTGATGTTGCCGGCGACCGGGCCGGCGGTGCAGCTCGAGCCACCCGAGGCGGTGCAGGTCCAGGAGCAGGTCAGGGTGGCCGGGAAGGTGTCGGCCACCGAGGTCGAGGGCGAGCTGCCCGGCCCATTGTTGCTGGCCACGATGGTGTAGGTCACCGTCATGCCCGGCACCGCGGGGTCGGGGCTGTCGCTCTTGGTCACCGCCACGTCGGCCTGGGGCACGATGGTGTCCGGCCCGTCGGTGGCGCTGTTGTTGGCGCCATTGGGATCGGTCACGCCGCCCGGGGCGGACACGGTGGCGGTGTTGGAGAGGGTGCCGGTGGCCGCCGGGTCGACGGTGGCGTTGACCGTGTAGGTGGCGGTGCCGCCGGCCAGCAGGTTGACCGAGTCACCGATGTTGCCGGCGCCCGCCGCCGTGCAGGAGGAGCCCGGCGAGGCCGCGCAGGTCCAGGTGATGCTGATCAGCGAGGCCGGGAACGTGTCACTGACCGAAGCGCCGGTGACGTTCGAGGGGCCGCCGTTGCTGACCACGATGGTGTAGGTGGTGGGAGCACCGGCGTTGACCGAGGTAACCCCGTTGGTCTTGGTGATCGAGAGGTCGGCCTCCGGGGCCAGGGTGTCGGTGTCAGTAGCCGAGTTGTTGACCAGGTTGCATTCGACGGTGCCGGCAGCCGCCGCCGCGCTGGCGGTATTGACCAGGGTGCCGGTGGCACCGGCGCTGATGTTGCCGGTGGCGATGTAGGTGACCGAGCCACCCATCGGGATGGTCACGGTGTCATTGATGTTGCCGGCACCGGCTGCCGTGCAGGTGCCGCCGCCCGCGCCCGAGCAGGTCCAGGTGACGCCCGAGAGGATGCCCGGGAAGACGTCCGTGACCGTGGCGTTGGTGGCCGTGGACGGTCCGGAGTTGCTGACCGTGATGGTGTAGGTGACCGGTGTGCCGGGAATCTCGGTGGTCGCGCCGTCGGTTTTGGTGACTGCCAGGTCGACCGCGATCAGCTGGGTCACCGTCGGGTTGGCCGGGCCCACCACGTCGGGATCGTCGGTCAGGAAGCTAGTGACACCGGTGGCCGCCACCGAGCCCTGGTTCTGAACCGCGGTGGCGCAGGGGCTGGGGGGGTTGTCGATGGTGACTTCGAACTCGATGGTCACCGAGCCGCCGGGCGGCAGCTCGAAGGGGGTGAAGGTGACGTCTTGCGCCGCTGCCGGGCCGACCATCGCCGCCACGAGACTCAGGAAGAACGAGCAACGGGCGAGACGGCGAAGGCCCGCGGGATGAGCGTTGTACATCGAGGTGGCTCCCTTCACCCAAGAACACGGATGGGACCGTCCGGGCAGTATTCCACAAGGCGGAATCGGTCGGGCAGTCCCGGACTGACTGGAAGGCTCTTCCAGCTACCTGGACCGAGTGCGATTCACTTCACCCGCGAACTGTTACGAGCTGACAATAAACTCCGATTCAGATCCTACCATACGGGCGAAGGTGCTCGGGTCGCCGCCCCGCCCACACCCCGTGACGAAACGGGGACGGTTAGAATCCCACCGTGAGCTACGAGAACTCCTCCCCCCGCTTCCTGCGCCGGCTCGCGACCGCCGCTCTCCTGCTCGGGCTCGGCTTTGCCCTCGGTGTCGCGGTCGAGAACGGCGGCGCCCGTACCGCCGGCCCCGCGGCCCAGCCGCGCACGGTCGCCGCCCGCGGCGACCTGGCCTCCGACGAGCGCTCGACCATCGAGCTCTTCGAGGCCGCCTCGCCATCGGTGGTCCACATCACCTCGATCACCCGCCGGCAGGACTTCTTCTCGTTGAACGTCTACGAGATCCCCCAGGGCACCGGCACCGGCTTCTTCTGGGACGACCAGGGTCACATTGTCACCAACTTCCACGTCATCCAGGGCGCTTCGCGAGCCACCGTCACCCTCGCCGACCAGTCCACCTGGGACGCCGAGGTGGTGGGCAGCGCCCCGGACAAGGACCTGGCCGTGCTCAAGGTGGAGATCCCCCGCGAGCGCATGCGTCCCCTGCCTCTCGGTACCTCCCGCGATCTCAAGGTCGGCCAGAAGGTCTTCGCCATCGGCAACCCCTTCGGCCTCGACCAGACCCTGACCACCGGCGTGATCTCCGCCCTCGGCCGCGAGATCGAGTCGGTCACTCGCCGCCCCATCCGGGACGTGATCCAGACCGACGCGGCGATCAACCCGGGCAACTCGGGCGGCCCACTGCTCGACAGCGCCGGCCGGCTGGTGGCCGTCAACACGGCGATCTACAGCCCCTCCGGGGCCTATGCCGGCATCGGCTTCGCCATCCCCGCCGATACCGTCAACTGGGTGGTGCCGCAGCTCCTGCAATACGGCGAGCTGATCCGGCCGACCCTGGGCATCGAGGCTGTGGCCGAACGCTGGGCGCAACGGCTGGGCGTCGAGGAAGGAGTGCTGGTCTACCGCGTCCAGGAGGGCAGCGGCGCCGAGAAGGCCGGACTGCGCGGCACGCGGCAGATCTCGCGCCGGGACTTCGAGCTGGGCGACGTCATCCTGGAGCTCGAGGGCAAGAAGGTGGCGAGCTGGGACGACCTGCTCCTCGCCCTGGAACGACGCCGGGCCGGGGATCGTGTCAAGCTGACGGTGGAGCGCGACGGGCGCCGCCGCACCGTCGACGTCGTGCTCGGAAGCACCCGTTGAGCCAACGCCCCCACTTCCTGCGAGGTACCGCCCCGATGCCCTGGCTGCGCCGACTCCGCCTTCCGTTCGCTCTCCTCGGCCTCCTGATCGTCCTGCCGTGCACCGGGCCGGCGGCCGGCGCGGCCCTGCCCCCCCACCTCGACCCGGCCACGGCTCCCCTCGATGCCGAGCTGGCCCTGGACGGCCGGATCAAGAAGGGGGTCCTCGGCAACGGCTTGACCTACCTGGTGCGGGCCAACGGCAAGCCGGAGAAGAGGGCCGAGGTGTGGTTGGTGGTCAACGCCGGCTCAGTGCTCGAGGACGACGACCAGCGCGGCGTGGCGCACTTCGTCGAGCACATGTGCTTCAACGGCACCAAGCACTTCCCCCGCCAACGCCTGGTCGACTACCTCGAGTCCGTGGGCTTGCGCTTCGGCGCCGATCTCAATGCCTACACCGGCTTCGACGAGACGGTGTACACCTTGAGAGTCCCCACCGACCGTCCCGAGGTGCTCGAGACCGCTTTCCAGATCCTCGCCGACTGGATCGGCGGCGCGGTCTCCTTCGAGCCGGCCGAAGTTGAGAAGGAACGGGGGGTGGTGGTCGAGGAGTGGCGCCTGGGCCGCGACGCCAACGGCCGCCTGGCCGACCAGCAGCTGCCCGCCCTGCTCGCCGGCTCGCGCTACGCCGAGCGGCGGCCGATCGGCGATCTGGCCGTGATCGAGAAGGCGCCGGTCGCCACCTTCGAGCGTTTCTACCGCGACTGGTACCGCCCGGACCTCGCAGCGGTGCTCGCCGTCGGCGACTTCGATCCGGCGACCGTTGAGCTACAGATCCAGAAGCACTTCGCGGGCATCCCCAAGGCGGCTTCACCACGGCCGCGGCCGGTCACCCTGCTCCCTGAGCACGCCGAGACCCAGTTCTCCATCGTCGCCGACCCGGAGCTGACCCAGACCCTGGTGGGCGTCTACTACAAGCACGCCCGGCGGCCCGAGGCGAGCGTGGGCGATTACCGGCGGTTCCTGGCCGAGAACCTCTACGACGTGCTGGTCAACTCCCGCCTGGCGGAGATCGCCCAGAAGGCCGACGCCCCCTTCCTCTACGGCGGCGCCTCCTCCGAGGACCTGGTGCGCACGGCGAGCGCTTACGTGCAGCTGGCCCTGGCCCGCGAAGGCGGCGTCGAGCCGGCGCTGGCGGCCCTGCTCACCGAGGCCGAGCGCATCGACCGCCACGGCTTCAACGCTTCCGAGCTGGAACGGGCCAAGGCCCTGACCCGCCGTCGCTACGAGCAGGCCAGGGCCGAGGACGGCAAGAGCGACTCGAGCGCCCTCGCCGCCGAGTTCAGCCGCCACTTCCTGGAGGGCGAGCCGGTGCCCGGCATCGCCGGCGAGCTGGCCCTGGTGGAGCGCTTCCTGCCCGGCATCACGCTCGAGGAGATCAACCAGATCGGCCGCGACTGGATCCGCGAGGTCGGGCGGGTGGTGATGGTCAGCGGCCCCGAGAAGCCCGGCAAGGAGCTGCCCGACCGCGAGCGCCTGGCGGCGGTCTTCGCCCAGGCCGACGGGGCCGAGGTCGCCGCCTACGTCGACCGCACCCTGGACGAGCCCCTGATGGCCGCCCGGCCGCAGGCCGGCCGGGTCGAGGCCGAGAGCACCCGACCGGCCCTGGGGATCACCGAGTGGCGGCTGTCGAACGGCGCCCTGGTGGTCTTGAAGCCCACCGACTTCCAGAACGACGAGGTACTGCTCGCCGCCTTCAGCCCGGGAGGCACCTCCCTGGTGGCGGACGAGGACTACAACTCGGCGATCTTCGCCACCGCCCTGCTCTCGGAGAGCGGTCTCGGTCGCTTCCCGAAAGTCGAGCTGGAGAAGGCCCTGGCGGGCAAGATCACCGGCCTCGACGTCTCGATCCAGGAGATCGAGGAGAACCTCACGGCCAGCGCCTCACGGGTGGATCTCGAAGCGATGTTCCAGCTGGTGCACCTCGCCTTCACCGCGCCTCGGGCCGAGAAGGAAGCGGCCGACGCCTTCCTCGCCAAGCTCGGGGACCTGATCGCCGACCGCCTGGCGAGCCCGGAGAACGTCTTCCGTGACCGGCTGAACGAAGCCCTGTACCAGAACCACCCCCGCCGCCAGCCCCTGACTCGCGCGACTCTGGCCACCATCGACGTCGAGCGCGCCCTGTCGGTCTACCGCCAGCGCTTCGCCGACGCCGCCGACTTCACCTTCGTGCTGGTCGGCAGCTTCACTCCGGCGGAGATCCGGCCCCTGGTCGAGACCTACCTCGGGGGCTTGCCGGCGGCGGGCAAGCGCGAGCGCTTCCGCGACATCGGCCTGTCGACCCCGGCGACCAAGGTCGACGTGCGGGTCGAGAAGGGCTCCGAGCCCAAGGCCGAGGTCGCCCTGGTGTTCTCGGGCGAGGCCCCCTTCACCCTCGAGACGGTGCACGCCATCGACACCCTCTCCGAGGTGCTCTCCCTGCGCTTGCGCGACATCCTGCGCGAGGACCGCGGCCAGGTCTACGGCGTGTCCGTGGACGGTGACTTCACGCCCCGTCCGCGGCCGAGCTACTCCTTCTCGATCTCCTTCGGCTGTGCTCCGGAGAACGTGCAGCCCCTGCTCGACGCTGTCTTCGACGAGGTCAAGAAGATCCGCAAGCGGGGGGTGACGGAGACCGAGCTGGCCAAGATCCGCGAGACCCAGCGCTCGGAGCTGGCGTCGGCTCAGCGCCAGAACGGCTACTGGCTGGTCGGCCTGACCGACGCCTACCGCCTGGGCATCACCCCCGAGCGCTTCCTCGAACGACGGGACCGGATCGACGGCTTGAGCCGCAAAGAGCTCAAGAAGGCGGCCCGGCGCTACTTCGACCTCGACCGCTACGTGCTCGGTGTGCTCGGACCGGAGCCCCAGGCTCAAGCCGCCACCGCGTCGTCCGCGGCCTCGTCGCAGGGAGGACGACCTTGAGCTCCAAAGCCCTCGCCCTGATGCTCACCCTCGCCGCCGGACCCCTGGTGGCCGACGAGGGGATGTGGCTGTTCAACGAGATCCCACGCACCACGCTCGAGGCGCGCTACGGCTTCGCCCCGACGCCGGAGCAACTCGAGCACCTGCGCCTCGCCACCGTGCGGATCGGCCGCGGGGGCACCGGCTCCTTCGCCTCGGCCCAGGGCCTGGTGCTGACCAATCACCACGTCGGCCTCGACTGCATCCAGAAGCTCTCGACCGCCGAGCGGGACCTGGTGGCTCACGGCTTCGTGGCGAAGACCCACACCGAGGAGCTGGCCTGCCCGGACACCGACCTCTCGGTGGTGGTCTCGATCGAGAGGGTCACCGACCGGATCGAAGCGGCCCTGGCCGGGGTCAGCGACCCCGCCGCGCAGGAGAAGGCCCGCCGGACGGCCATCGCCGACCTCGAACGCGGCTGCAAGGAGGCCACCGGGTTGACTTGCGAGGTGGTGCGCCTGTTCGGCGGGGCGGTCTACGACCTCTACCGCTTGCGCCGCTACACCGACGTGCGGCTGGCCTTCGCCCCGGAGATCGACGCCGTGCGCTTCGGCGGCGACGTCGACAACTTCGACTACCCCCGCTTCAGCTTCGACTTCGCCCTCTTCCGGGTGTGGGAGAACGGCAAGCCCCTCGCCGTGGAGCACCACCTCTCCTGGCAACCCGAGGGGGTCGCCGAGGGCGAGCCGGTCTTCGCCGCCGGCTTCCCGGGCGGTACCCAGCGCCTCTACACCCTGGCCCAGATGGCGTGGACGCGGGACGTCTGGCTGCCTCTGGTGATGCTGGAGATCGTGCACTCCCACGACCGCCTGGTGGCCTTCTCCGCCCGCGGGGCGGAGCAGGAGCGCATCGCCCTGCGCGACCTCTACGTCCGCGCCAACAGCATGAAGGCCCTGTCCGGGCTGCTCGGCGGCCTGCTCGATGCCCAGCGGTTCCACGCCAAGGCCGAGCGGGAGGGGCGGCTGCGCCGCGAGCTGGCGGCCCGGCCGGAGCTGGTGGCCCGCTTCGGCGATCCCTGGGCGGAGATCGAGAGGAGCCTGGTCGTCCGCACCGAGATCGAGCCCCGCTACCGTGTGCTCGAGTCCACCGGCCGCTACCCCGGCCGCCTCTTCGACATCGCCCGCTGGCTGGTGCGCCTGGCCGAGGAGCGCACCAAGGCGGACGGCGAGCGGATTCCCGAGTACCGGGAATCTGTCCGCCCCCTGCTCGAGCAGCGCCTGCTCTCTCCCGCTCCGATCCACCCCGAGCTCGAGGAGGACCACCTCACCGGCTACCTGCGGCGGCTGCTCGGCCAGCTGGGGCCGATCCACCCCGCCGTGCTCGAGGTGATCGGCCGGCACTCCCCGGAGGAGGTCGCGGCCGAGCTGGTACGGGGCACCCACCTCACCGACGTTGCCGTGCGCAAAGCCCTGATGGGCGCCACCCCGGCCGAGATCGCGGCCTCGACGGATCCGCTGATCCGCTTCGCCCGGGCCCTCGATCCCCACGCCCGAGCCATCCGCGAGCGGTGGCAGGACGAGGTGGACAGCATCAACGTCTCGGCCTGGGCGCGCATCGCCCAGATCGAACGGGCGGTCACCTCCGGCGACCTCTACCCGGATGCCACCGGCTCGCTGCGCTTGAGCTTCGGCAAGGTGGCCGGTTACGAAGAGGGGGGCCGGCCGGTGGCCCCCTTCTCCCCCCTCTCCGGCCTCTACCAGCGCGCCGAAGAGCGCGGCGGCCGGCCGCCCTACACCGTCGCGGCCACCCTCTCCCGCCTGCGGGGCGAGCTGCCGGGCGCGTCGCCGGTGACCTTCGTCGCCAAGCTCGACTCCACCGGCGGCAACTCCGGCTCGCCGGTGGTCGATCGCGAGATGCGGCTGGTGGGCGTGCTCTTCGACGGCAACCTCTGGACCCTGGCCAACCCCATGCTCTACGACGAGACCCAGGCACGCACCATCTCCGTGGACGTGCGAGCGATGCTGCTGGCGCTCACCCGGATCTACCCGGCGGCCCATCTGGCCGAAGAGATCGTGGGCGAGGCGCCCTGAGATGAACGGCGAAGGGGTCTGGTTCCTGGAAGCCTTCCAGGTCGGTCGGGGCGCGTTCCGGATCCCCATCCGGCCGCTGCCCTTCCGCGTCGGCCGCCGCGCCGAGCTGGACCTCGCCATCGCCGCGCCCGGCGTCTCCCAGGACCATGCCGAGATCGAGGCTCGCGACGGCCGCCTGTGGGTGCGCGATCTGGGCTCGACCAACGGCACGTTCTTGAACGGCACCCGGGTGGCGGAGCCGCGCGTGCTGCTCGAGGGCGACGTGCTGCACTTCGCCGACCAGGAGTACCGGGTGGTGGCCGAGCGGTCGCTCGAGGAGGTGGCCCTCGGCGGCACCCTCCAGCTGTCGGTGGCGGACCTCGCCACCCGCATGTCCGGCGGCCGGCGCGAGATCGAGAAGCTGATCGCCGAGCGGGCTCTGACGCCGGTCTTCCAGCCCATCGTCGATCTCGCCACCGGCCGCATCTCGGGCTACGAGACCCTCTGCCGCGGTGAGCTCGAGGGCCTGCCCTCACAGCCCGGGGAGCTGTTCACCCTGGCGGCCTCCTTCGGGCTCGAGAATCAGCTCTCCGAGACCTTCCGCGACCTCGCCGCCGAGACCTCGCGCCGGCTGGGGCCCACGCGGCTGTTCTTCAACACCCATCCCCACGAGCTGGACGACCCCCAGGCCCTGCTCGCCTCGCTCGCCCGCCTGGCCGGGGCCGGCCTCGAGCACGAGCTGGTGCTCGAGATCCACGAGGCCGCGGTGACCGACCCGACCCGCATGAAGCAGCTCGCGGGAGAGCTGCGCGCCCTCGGCCTCAAGGTCGCCTACGACGACTTCGGAGCCGGCCGGGCCAGGCTGCTCGAGCTGGTGGAGGTGCCGCCGGACTACTTGAAGTTCGACATGAGCCTGATCCGCCACCTGGAGCAGGCCTCCGAGGGCCGGCGCAAGATGCTCACCATGCTGGTCGACGTGGCCAAGGGCCTCCACATCCCCTCGATCGCCGAAGGCATCGAGACCCAGCACGAGGCCGAAGCCGCCCGCGAGATCGGCTTCGAGCTCGCCCAAGGCTTCCTCTGGGGCCGCCCGCGACCGGCTTGAGGTCTGGACGCCAGCGGGTAGCCTCCGACCTTGCCCCGCTACTGCCGCTGCGGCACCGAGAATGGCTCGCTCCAGGCCGCCCGACTAGAGAGCGATAAGGTCTCGTCCAGGAATCGCTTTCCTCCCCTAAAGCCTCGAACCAGGAAGTCAACAAGGCTGTCGTGCGATGCCATGGCTTTGATGAGGACCGGGCTTCGTAAGGGTCCATAGTCGATGGCGACGAGGCAGTAGCGGCCCGGGCTCAGGCATTCCGCACCTAGCGCCAGCTGCACCTCCGCTAGCCCGGCCGCGTGAGCCGCCAGACAGCCCCCCGGCAGCACCTGCCAGGCACGGCTCCCTTGATCGTTCGTATAGATCCACTGCTCGCCGCGAACCTGGGGGTCGGTCGCGAGCATCCGCTCAGGCAGGAATGCCCCAGGCTCCCGGTCCCTGGCCGACTTCTCCAGACTGGGGAAAGTCTCTTGGAGAGGGACCCTCAACCTCCCTTTTTGCAAACCGACCAAGGCGACGCGCACCAGCCGGCCTTGCTGCAACCAGCGGACCCGCCAGCCCTCTCCCGATGCCTCGATAGCCGGGGCTGTTAGGTTTCGCGTGCTTAACCACTCGCCAAGCGGCCAACCGGAAGCAGCCGAGGAAAGAAACACGAGGAAAGTGAGGCTGACTAGAAGCGACCGCCCTGGAGTGCCGAGCTCGGCAGGGAGGTCGGTATCGAGCATGTAGAGAACGTGCGCCAGCAAGCCAGAGAGCAGTCCCAAGTAAGCGGTGACAATCCAGCGCACGCAATCTGCGGCTGCCCAGGTGGCGCCATTCTCGAAGGCAAACTGGGGGTCGAGTTCACTGTAGTCTAGTCCGGCTACAAAGGACTGCGACAGCGCAACTCCCAGGAGGCCGGCCCCTAGCACAAGAAAACTCCGCCGTATCTCGGATACTCGACCTAGCGTAGCCAGCACCCAAACCAGCGCCACTCCGGCCAACACCAGTTCCATCCGGCTCGCGAGCAGAATCGTGGAGCCCCAGGCACCGAGGCTGGGCAGCACTCGCCAAGCTGCCACTGCGCCGAGGAGCGAGAACGCCAACGCGAGCGCAACATAGGGTCGCAAGAGACGCCCAGCAAGAACCTGAGGCGGGGTCTCAAATTCCATCTCAAGCGATGAGCTGCTCGAGCCCTGGGCCGGGACACGCCTGGCACGGCGCTCGATCGCATCCACAGCCTGGAGCACGGCATCATTCACCCTCTCGGGGAGGTAGTAGCCTTGGCTCAACTCCATCAGTCGGCGCGCATACTCCAGCCGGGCCACTGGTTGCTCCACGAGCGAAAGGGCATACCGCTCGCGGACCCAGTGAGGAGTATTCCAGTCGCCGATCAGTTTGCAAGCATAGACGAAGTACTCTTCGAAGTCTCGATAGCTGCGCTGTCGCCCCGCGAGCACAGCGCCACGGGCACTCTCCACGAGCCAGCTCTCAGGGAACTTGAAATCCAACCACGGGAATGAGACCGCCACGGCTATCGCCAAGAGCATCCCGAGCCAGAACATTAACGAGGGTGACGCAAGCACCGCGCCTGACATGGCGAGAGCAACAGAGATGCCGAGCACCAAACGGAGGCCGGCCAAGGAATTGCTCTTCACGAAACTCCAGCCTGCAGTACAGAGCGACGCTAGCTGCCAGAGCGCGAGGGCAAGCGCTACCCATCGGAAACTAGCCCAAGCTCCCGCCAACACGAACGTAATCAAGAGGAGTAGGGCTCGCAGAACTGCCCGGTGCCGCTTGACAGCCCCGTGGTCATCGTGCACCGCAATAGCACCCAACCCGAGCAAAAAGAGAAATCCACACACTACGCTTGCTTCTGAGAAGTCTGCCAGGTAGAGACACGCGAGGACGGCTCCATAGTCTAAAGCGCTCGCCACAACCAGCCGTGCCAGGCCCTTCTGGCCTTGCAGGATCCCGGCATCAGCCGCCAAGACCGGCGCCGACAGGAGCAAACCAGCGAACACACCCGCAAGGAGGACTCCTGTTCTGGCCCAGAAAAGGGACCATGCCACTCGATACAACACGAGCGCGCTAAGCCAGACGACAACCGAGAGAGCGGCCAGTAGTCTGGCCCCTGGTTCCTTCCACAGCCCCAAGACCACACCGCGAGCCCACGGCGATGGCGCGGTGACTTCCACTTCCAGATCCCACTTCTGAAATGCACGCAGGGGCACCAGCGCTTCGATCAAGCGCCTCCTCAGGAAGGTGACGAGTACGCTTCGTGGCTCTTGGTTGTGCAAGTCAAGGCGGAAGAGAGTACGTAGCGCAGTGGCCCGCACCCAGGCGCTCGAGTCTCGCAAGCCCAGCTCAACGGGCTGGAGGCAGTCCTTCCCAGCCAGGTAGCGCAAGCTACGGAGCGCCCGGACCCGATCCAGCGGCCCGCCCTTCGCGACCAGCTCGCCAAGCCTGGCAAGTAGGCCCTCGCGCTCCGTTGGGCCGAGACGGGCACCCAGCTGCCCTGCTGCCTCTGCGGCCACGAAAAGGGCTGCGTGCTTTGACAGGGGCCGCCGTTCAAGAGCCTCTGGGGCCACACCTTCAAGCACTTCATCGCGTTGGCCGAGAACCTCCGCGAGAACAGGCCTGGGGTCTGGCACGATGCCGATCGCGAGGATCACGGTCTCCTGCCACCAGATGTCCTCAAGGTACTGCTGCAGGGTCTCGCCCGCCTCGAGCCGCCTGGCCAGCTCTTCGGCTGCGAAGAACTCTTGCAAGCGATGGTGCACCAACTCCACCCGCTCGGGCACGTCTAGTCCGCGGCCTCCGATCTCCGGGAGCCTCTCCTTCTCTCGGCGCTTACCGAGGATCCGCGCTCGCCTAGCGATGCTCAAGAGCCGCTGCCACTCCGGGTAGCGAATCCAGAGCCCGCCCAGAGTCTCAGTGCGAACGGCCGTGCCGCCCTCGCTCCCCAATTGAAGGGCAAAGCCCAAGTCCGAGAGGAAGCGTCTCAGGGTCGCTAGCCCGCCCGGCACGCGCTCGAGCTCCTCCTTCTGCTTGACAGCAGCTTCGCGCTCGAGCAAGGCATCAACGAATGCACGCAACAGCGCACCACGAGTGACCGGTAGCTGAGGCGCCCCGGCCTCGGCTTGTTTTCCACCGCTCGGCTCAGGCTGGTTGATGTAGGCCAGGGCCTGCAGGAAGAACGGGCTCCCCAGCATCTCGAACATCGCTTCGTCATCGCCGATCCGGTCCAGCAGCCCCGTCGCAAGGTCCCCGACGTGCAGGCGCAGATATTCCCCGACTCGCTTCTGGCTGAAGGGTTCGACGAAAACCTCGCCGACCTGGAAGGACTCGTCGTGGTCCAAGCTGCGGCAGGAGAAGACGAAGCGATTGCCCCGGCTCTCCCACGCCTTCATGAAGAGCTTCAGCTCCTGGTACCGCTCGGCGTAGCCATCTTGGGGCATCTCGTCGAGGGCGTCGAAGACCAGCGTCAGCCGCCCCTCGCCGAGCAGCCGCTCCAGTTGGCGAGCGAGCCAGGCCAGTGGATGGTTGTTGGGTGCCTCGCGGATCGACTCGTGGGAGAGGAGCGCCTCTTTCAAGAACTCGAGCACTGGGGCCGGCCGGCGCGTCGGCCCTTCGATCCAGCCGTCATAGGCCCCCATGCCGACCAGGACGGGGAGCGTGGCGGGCAAACTCGGAGCCCGAAGGCCCCTCTCTGCCAAGTCGTAGGCTAGCTGGCGCAGGCAGACGGACTTGCCCGATCCGGGGTCGCCAAGCACGACGATCTTGCGGAACTTCCTCAGCTCCCGGGCGAGGTCTCGAATTCGCCGCCGCCTACCGAAGCCGGCCCGGAGCGAGAGCTCGGCATCGCGCAGGCCAGGGTTCCGCAGGTAGTCGAGCGGGTTGTGGCGGAAGAGCACGGTCCTGATTCGCTTCTTCCACCCCGGGCGCTCTGCGGTGACTCCTTCTGTTCTGACATAAGGTGCCTCGTGGGAATGCCAACTCGAGTCCTCGATCTCCTCAGCCAACCATTCGAGGTAGGCACGCTCGAGGGCAAGCTCGAACGGATTCGGCTCTCTCCCGCCTGCCCGTCTTGAGGGGCGCCGAAGGCGGCCGGCAAACCGGCGAGGGAGGCTCTTGACGAACCGCCGCACAACCTTGAAGAGCAGCGGCACCACTGCGACCATCAACCAGACAACGATCTCCGCGAGCAGGTCGGGGATGTAAGTGGAGTCGAAGCCGATGGCCTTGAGTAGCCATTCGAGCACTCTCTGTAGCATTGCGCCGAATGCGGACATGAGCCGATCGTCCTCTCCCGTTGTCTGTACGCGAGATCGGGATTGTACAGTCCCGGCAGGTGTGAGCCCTGGACTGCCACCCCAGGCCGGCGTATCCTGAGCTCTCGTGGGGGACCCTGAATGACTTACCGAGGTCGAGTCGAAAGCGGAGCCATCGTGCTGGAACCGGGCGCCGAGCTGCCGGAAGGAGCGGAGGTGCGGGTGGAAGTCACCGATCTCACCGCCCTCGACCCGATCTTCGATTTCTCGGACCTCGCGGTCGAAACCGGCATCCCCGACCTCGCCACCAACGTCGACCACTACCTTTACGGCCACCCGAAGAAGGACGATGCCTGAGCCGGCGATCTTCCTCGATACCAACGGCTGGCTGGCACTGCTGAATCGCTCCGACGCGCTGCATTTCCGGGCTACCGGGCTCTGGCGCCGCCTCGGAGATCTCGGCGCTCGCGTGGTCGTCACCGATTGGGTCATCGCAGAAACCGGCAACGGCTTGGCCCGCTCGCCCGCGCGCCAGACCTTCGGTAGTGCCGTCGACCGGCTGCGCGAGAGCACGGCAGCCACGATCGTGAAGATCGACGAGTCCCTCCTGTTGCGGGCGTTGGCTCTCTTCGGACGGCGTCGTGACAAGACATGGGGCCTCGTAGACTGCGCCAGCTTCGTCGTCATGGAAGACCACGAGGTACGTCGGGCCTTCACCAACGATCGGCATTTCGAGCAGGCGGGCTTCGTGGCAATCCTGAGGGACCAGCAAGATCAACCCAGGAATCCCAGATGATCCCCGTCGTCCTCTCCGGCGGTAGCGGCACGCGGCTGTGGCCGGTGTCGCGGGCGGCGCACCCGAAGCAGTTCGTCGACCTGCTCGGGGAGCCGCTTCTCCGGCGCACGCTGCGGCGGGTTGCCGCCCTGGGTGAGCCCTGGGTGCTGGCCGTGGAGGAGCAGCGCCATCTGACCCTCAAGGTGCTGCGCGAGCTGGGGATGCCCCCCGAGCACGCCCTCTTCGAGCCCATGGGGCGCAACACCGCCCCGGCCGTGGCCCTGCTGGTGACCCTCTTTGAGCGCCGGGGCCTGGGGGGCGAGGTGGTGGCCCTCTTCCCGGCCGACCACTGGCTCGAGGACGAGGCCGAGCTGGCCGAGGTCTGTGCCCTGGGCGAGGCGTGCGCCCACGATGGCGACGTGGTCACCCTCGGCATCCGCCCGAGCTTTCCCGCCACCGGCTACGGCTACATCGAGGTCGAGAGGGTCGTGGATCGGCGCCTCGGCAGCCACGAGTCCCGCCGGGTGCGGCAGTTCCGCGAGAAGCCGGACCGCGCCACGGCCGAGGACTTCCTGCGCCAGGGCGGCTTCTACTGGAACGCCGGCATGTTCCTGTTCGAGGTCGAAGTCATGGCCGAAGCCTTCGCCCGCCACATGCCCACACTCTGGCAGGGCCTCACCCGCCTCGACGCCGACCTCGGCAACCTCGCCGAGGTCTACGCCACCCTGCCCGCCCAGAGCCTGGACTACGGCGTGATGGAGCACCTCGAGCGCCAGGTCACCATCCCCTGCGACCTGGGCTGGAGCGACGTCGGCTCCTGGGACGAGGTGGCCCGCCTGGCGGCCCCGGAGGGTGCGGTGTTCACCGCCGGCGCCGAGGGCAACTTCGTGCTGCCCCGGCCGGGCAAGGTCTACGGCCTGGTGGACGTCGCCGACCTGATCGTGGTCGATACCGCGGACGCCCTGCTGGTGGCCCGGCGCGAGAGCTCGCAGAAGGTCAAGGAACTGCTCGAGGAGATCCGCGCCGCGGGTCATCCGGCGGCCACCGAGCACGTCTACGAGCACCGCCCCTGGGGCAGCCTGGAGATCCTGCGCGAGGGGCCGGGCTTTACCTCGACGCTGCTGACCATCGACCCCGGCCAGGGCCTGCCCTCCCGGCGCTACCGCCATCGCTCCCGGCACTGGGTGATCGTGGCCGGGCACCCCATCGTGGAGCTGGAGGGCGAGGCCCGGCACCACGGCCCGGGCCGCTCGGTGTTGGTGCCCCCGGGGGCCCGCCACCGCCTCTTCAACCCGGGGCCGGAGCGGGTGGAGATCGTCGAGGTCGAGACCGGCATGCACTTGGGCGAGGACGACAGCGAGCGCGACGAGGATGACCAGCACCTCGATTAGGCGGGGCCGGCTGCACCCCGTCTCGGTCGCGCCGATGATGGACCACACGGACCGCCACTTCCGGGTGTTCCTGCGTGGCCTGACCCGGGAGAGCCTGCTCTACACCGAGATGATCACCGCCCTGGCCATCCGCCACGGCGACCGCGAGCACCTGCTCGGCTTCTCCCAGGAGGAGAGGCCCCTGGCCTTGCAGCTCGGGGGTGACGACCCGCAGGCCCTGGCCGAGGCGGCGCGCGCGGGTCAGGAATACGGCTACGACGAGATCAACTTGAACGTCGGCTGCCCCTCGGACCGCGTGCAGCACGGCCGCTTCGGCGCCTGCCTGATGAAGGAGCCGGCGGCGGTGGCGCGGGCGGTTGCGGCCATGCGGCAGGCCGTGGACCTGCCGGTGACGGTGAAGCACCGCCTGGGGGTGGACGAGCAGGACCGCTACGAGGACGTGCTGGCCTTCGTGGACACCGTGGCCGCCGCCGGCTGCGACCGCTTCGCGGTGCACGCGCGCAAGGCCTGGCTCTCCGGCCTGTCGCCCAAGGAGAACCGCACCGTGCCGCCCCTGCGCTGGGAAGAGGTGCACCGCCTGAAGGCCGAGCGGCCGCAGCTGGCGATCGAGGTCAACGGCGGGATCACCACGATGGCGGAGATCCGCTCGCACCTCACGAAGGTGGACGGGGTGATGATCGGCCGCACCGCCTACGAGGACCCCTACCTCTTCGCCACGGTCGACCGCGAGCTCTACGGCCAGCCCGGCCCCCCGCCCAGCCGCCGCGAGGTGCTGGAGCGCTACCTGCCCTACGTCGAGCAACAGCTCCGCCGAGGCGTGCCCCTGGCCAGGATGAGCCGCCACACCACCGGCCTCTTCGCCGGAGTCCCCGGAGCCCGGGCCTGGAAGCGCCATCTCGCCGAAAACGCCCACAAGCCCGGAGCCGGGCCGGAGGTGCTGCTGGCGGCGGCAGAAGGCATCCCCGCCGGGGGCTGAAGCCCCCGGCTACCGTGGATCCGTCGCTGCGCGACGGGGGATTGGGCGTCGCGCAGCGACGCCGCGAAGGTAGCCGGGGAGTTCACTCCCCGGCGGCAGACCGGGTGAGGGACGCCGGCAAAGCGGCGACACGTCGCCGCGAGGGATTGAAATCCCTCGCTACCCATGAACGTCCCTGGCGGGACGGAGAAAAGGCTGCCTTCGAGGCGATGGCTTTGGAGTGCGGCGACGTGTCGCCGCTTTCAAGCGCTGCCAAAGCGGACGTCGCCGCACTCCAAAGCGCCAAATCGTAGGCTGGGTTAGGCGCCAGCCGTAACCCAGCCCCCCCCCACGCACTTTCGCCCCTTCGGAATCGTCCCAGCGAGAGAAGGCGGTAGACTCGCGGCCGGAGATCACAGCACATGGCATCCGGTCCGAGCGACGTTTTCGTCAGCTACAACCGAGCCGACCGCGACTGGGCGGAGTGGATTGCCTGGACGCTCGAGGCCGCCGGTCGTTCCGTGCTGTTCCAGGACTGGGATTTCCGCCCCGGTTCGAACTTCGCGCTCAGGATGCAGGATGGAGCCCGAGCCCGCTACACCGTCGCCGTCCTGTCCCCGAGCTATCTCGAGGCGGAGTACACCCAGGCCGAGTGGGCGGCGGCGTTCGCTCGCGACCCGCAGGGCAAGAACCGCTCTCTGATTCCCTTCCGGGTGCGCGAGTGCAAGCCCGACGGGATCCTCGGTCCGATCGTCTACGCCGACCTCATCGGCCTCGACGAAGACTCAGCCCGTCAAGCCGTGCTCAACGCCTTTCTCGACCGCGCCAAGCCCGAGGCGGAGCCGGCCTTCCCGGGGACGCGGAGGGGGCTGGGGGACCTGGAGCTCCGGCCCAGGCCGGTGTTCCCCGGGGGGGCCTCGTCCATCCAGCTCAACCTCCCGCAAACCGGAGAGCACTTCTTCGGCCGCGAGGCCGACCTCTCGCAACTCGACGCCGCCTGGGAGAACCCGGCCGTTCACGTGCTCTCGGTGGTGGCCTGGGGCGGGGTGGGCAAGACGGCTCTGGTGAAGCATTGGCTGGCGAACCTGGAGCGGGAGGGTTGGCGGGGGGCGGAGCGGGTGTTCGCCTGGACGTTCTACAGCCAGGGCACGGGGGAGGATCGCCAGGCTTCGAGCGAAGGGTTCTTCGGGGAGATCTACCGTT
>DASUEU010000062.1:0-1516 GCA_036274895.1 Thermoanaerobaculia bacterium
CAGTGCTGTCCCATAGTTGCTAAAGCAGCGCCAGTTGTGGCGAAGCCTCTATTTTTGGGGGTTTGAATAGGCTATCGAGATCACGCCGTTCGAACAAATTGAGCTGTAATAATCGCAAGATCTGCTGCATCGACGCTCCGACCTTGGACAGAAATGCCTGATACGCCAAGACCAGATACACGCACAGGGCGATCCAGAGTTGCGTCAACACGGCGTTCTCCGAGGTGCCGAGGAACGTCTTGATTCTGAGATTCTGCTTGATCCACTTGAAAAAACACTCGATTTTCCAACGTTCTTTGTAGAGATCCGCGACGGTTGCCGCTTTGAGATGTGCGGCATTGGTCACGAAACGATATTCGTTGCCGTCCTCGGCGATGAACTGGACTAGCCGTAACGTTCCCGTGATCCCCTTGAGGGCGATCTCCTGGTCAAGGACAACTCCTTTGGCCTTCCGACCGGGACGTTTTTTAAAGTATTCGACCAAGGCATTTTCTTTCAGTCGGGTGACGAAGAAGATGCCGGATTCGTTCAGCTCTTGCCACCAGGCGTAATCGGTGAAGCCACGATCGAAAACAACCAGAGACCCCTTGGGTAGCTTCAGCATTCTGGCCCAGGACATCTCATGCTTCTTGCCTTCGGTGACATCGACGAACTCAGGTAAGTAGCCGTCGGCGTCCAGACCGACATGCAGTTTGATCGCTCCCTTTTTCTGCCGGTAGGTGGCCCAGGGAAATGCCGCCAGACAGAGATTGATCATCGTGGCGTCGAGCAGATAGACCTTTTCATCGAGCTTCAAGCGGTTCTTCGGGGCCACGGTCTGGCAGCGGTTGAGCATTTTGTAAAAAAGCTCTTTATACAGCGTGTGCGGCTGTTCGTCGTTCACGCGCGCCAAGGTCGTGCGGGAGACCGGTTTCATTCCCAGGTGGTAAAGTTTGTGCCCTTGGGCCTTGAGGTTATCCACAATGTCCCGCAAGCTTTTTCGTCCGGAGAGTTGACAGACCAGCATGGCCATGAACTGAGACCAGCGGCTGAAGGAACGAAATTCCTGGCCGACATGATGCTTGCGGGCGAGGGATTCAAATTCATGTCTCTTGAAAAAACGCACAACTTGAAAAAGGACTGTGTTACAATGCGCCATGGCTCTGATCTCCTTGTGATTACTTGTGTTTTGGCGAACTAAGTATATCACGGGTAGCTCTCAGAGCCTTCTTCTATTCGATCAAACTATGGGACAGCAGTGGTTCCCAGGGCAAGACGCAGTTTTTACTAACCCAAAACCATCAGAGCTTCTGGAATCACTTATTTCGTTCGCTACGGATTCCGAGTCTGTAATTCTTGATTATTTTGCTGGCAGTGGAAGCTTAGGGCACGCAGTGCTCGACTTAAACAAGAAAGACAAGGGGAACCGTCGTTTCGTCATGATTCAATTACCCGAGCCTTGTGACGAAAAAAGCGGTGCATTTAAAGCAGGACTCCGCACAATTGCTGAAATTACAAAGGAACGTACGCGCCGCGT
>DASUEU010000063.1:0-17889 GCA_036274895.1 Thermoanaerobaculia bacterium
TTCGTCACCCGCATCACCCGCGACCACTTCGAGGAGGAGATCCGCCATGGCGAGACCCGAGTCCCAGCAGATTGCCGGCTACTTCCCGACGCCCCCGCACCTGATCCCCAGCTTCGCCTCGACCTTGCGGTGGCCTCTTGAACCGCAGCGCGAGCGCATCTTGCTCGACCCCTGCGCCGGCGACGGGGCGGCGATCCGTGCCCTGCGCGCGGCGTGGTGCCCGGAGCGCGCGAGCTGGCGCCTGCCCTCGATCGTGGCCTGCGAGCTCGAGGCCGAGCGGGCCGAGACCCTGCGCCGGCTGGGCGAGGCGCAGGACGTGGCCTTCCACGGGGACGCTTTCCACCTGGTTGCGGACCCCACCTGCTTGGGCGCGGCGGTGCTGTACCTGAACCCGCCCTACGACACCGACCCCGAGCACGGACGCTCCGAGCAGCGCTTTCTCGCCCGCTTCACCCCCTGGCTGCGACGGGGCGCCGGCTGGCTGATGTACCTGGTGCCGCACTACGCCCTCGAAGCCTCGGCCGAGCTGCTGGCCCGCGAGTACGTGGACCTGCGCTGCTGGCGGCTGCCGGAGGAGGACTTCGCCGCCTACCGCCAGGTGCTGCTGGTGGGTCGGCGAGCCCCGGCGCCGTGCGACCCGTGCTGGCAGCGGGATCGCGTGCTCGGCTGGGCCCGAGAGCCGGAGGAGCTGGCGCTGGTGACCGACCAGCTCCACGTCCATCGCCAGGGCCTGGCCCTCGACCCCGAGCGGGACTTCTACCTGCGCGCCAAGCTCGAGGAGCCGGACCTGGCCGTGGCCCTCCACAGCTTCCAGCCCTGGCAGGGCAGCCGCTCGGGGCTGCTCCAGCCCGTGGGCGAGCTGCTCGGCGCCAAGGTCGAGACCGCCCTGCCGCCCAAGCCGGCCCACATCGCCCTGGCGCTTTCGACCGGCCTGTTCAACGGCCATCGGCTGGAGGCGAACGACCCCGAGCGCGACCCGGCGATCCTCGCCAAGGGCGTGTTCCGGCGGCACCTGAAGACCGTCTCGACGAGCCAGGACGAGGACGGCAACCTGACCTCGGCCATCGACATCGAGCGGCCGGTGCTCGAGCTGCAGATGCTCCGGCTCGACACCTTCACCTTCCACACCTTGAGGCCCGGCCTGGTGCCGACCGGCGAGGGGGACCCGGCCGCCTGGAACGTGGCGGACCTGATCTCCCGCTACGACCGGTCCTTGGCCGAGGTGCTGGCGAAGCAGTTCCCGCCCCTGCACGACCCGCGGAACCCGGCCCATCAGCTCGCCCTGCCCGAGCTGGCGCGGCGGCCCTTCGCGGTGCAGGCCCAGGCCATCCAGACGGCGTTGAAGCTGCTGGCCTCGGGGCAGACACCCTTCTTCGTCGCCGAGGTGGGCACCGGCAAGAGCACCATGGCCCTGAGCGTGGCCGCCGCCCTGTCCCCGGCCCACCACGCCGCCACCCGCGCCGAGCTGCGCCGGCTGGGCTTTGACGGCGAGGTGCCGAGGTTCCAGCGGACCCTGATCTTCTGCCCCCCGCATCTCCTCGACAGCTGGCGCGAGCAGGTGGCGGCCGTGCTCCCCGAGGCCCGGGTGGTGGTGCTGCGCCAGCCCGGGGACCTGGAGCAGGAGGGGGAGCTCTACCTGCTCTCCCGCGAGACCGCCAAGCTCGGCCACGGCTACCGAGGCCTGAGCCGGGGGCGCTGCCCGAGGTGCGACACGCCCGTGGGAGCCGCGCCGTCCCAGCTCGCCAAGGGTCGGGAGCGCTGCACCGGCCGACGACCCCAGCCGGGCCGGCCCATGGCTCACCTGGCCGAGCACCTCGCGGCCGTCCTGGCACCGATCTACCCCGAGAAGCCCCAGGTGATGACCCTGGCCCCGACCCGGGTGATCGCCCGGGAGCGCACCGGCCCCCTGACCCCGGCCCTGCTCGACGGCCTCGCCTCCCACGCCTGCCGGGTGGCGATCGGGCTCGTGCGAGCTCGGCTGGCCGGCCCGGAGATCTTCCCCACGGACCTCTGCCGCGCTCTCGAGGTGCTGAAGCTCTCTCTGACCGGCACCGAGACCACGAAGCGCTGCCGGCGGTTCGTGGAGAGGCTCTTCGAGTCCGTGCCGGCCGAGCGCAAGCTCCTTCGAGAGCACCTTGGGCGGTTCCTCACCGAGACCGAGCCGCTCGAGTCCCTGACCGACGAGGCCCGGGCCGGGAAGCTCCTGACCTCCCTCGAGGACCTGGCCGAGAGCCTGGGCGACGAAGGCAGCGCCCTCTGCGGCGAGCCCCTCTACCAGGCCGTGCCCGAGCCCCGGCGCTTCCCCCTCGCGAGGTTGATCCACCGGCGGTGGAAGGGGGACTTTCTGCTCATCGCCGACGAGAGTCACGAACTGAACCACGCCGGCTCCGCCCAGTCCAAGGCCGCCCACCGCCTGGCGCAGCTGCCCGGGGTGCGCACCCTGGTCTTGACCGGCAGCCTGATGGGCGGCTACGCCAGCAGCCTCTTCGCCAACTTCTGGCACCTGTCGCGGCGCTTCCGGCAGGAGTTCGACCGGGATGAGATGGAGGCCTTCACCCGCCGCTACGGCTATCGCAAGCTGCTGACGGTCTACGGCAGGAAGAAGGGCGAAGCCGGCGAGCGGGGCGCCGTGACGGACCGGGAGGTGGGCCGCAGCGAGGTGATCGGCGAAGCCCCGGGCCTCCACCCGGCCTTCCTCACCCGCCACCTCCTGCCCACGGCGATCCTGGTCCACAAGGACGACCTCGAAGCCGAGCTGCCGACCTTGACCGAGAGGCCGGTGCCGATCGCCTTCCCGGACGAGGACCCGCTGGCCCAGGAGCTGGAAGACGAGTACCGCGGCCTCCAGGAGATGCTCCTCGCCCAGATCAAGCAGGATCGCTTTCGCGCCGGCCTCGCCGGAAGACTCCTCGGCGCCCTCGTCGAGCTGCCCTCCTACCTCGACCGCGCCACCGAGGATCAAGGCGCCTTCGTGGTGGGCTACCCGGCCGACCTCGGCGGGAGGGTCCTGGCCTACGGCCGGCAATTCCCTGCCGACTGGCGCACGCCGAAGGAAAGGTGGCTGATCGAGCGCGTGCGCCAAGCGGTGGCGGCAGGGGAGAAGGTGCTGCTCTTCCTGAGACACACCGGCGACAACCGCCTCCCGGACCGGCTCCTACGCCTCCTCGCTCCGGTCACCACCAAGGCCGCCTGGCTCGACGCCAAGAAGGTCCCCACCCACCAGCGGCAGAGGTGGATCCAGGCCAACGTCATCGAGAAGAACCTCGACGTGCTGATCGTCAACCCCAACGCTGTCCGCACCGGCCTCAACAACCTCGTGGCCTTCAGCGTCGGCCTCTGGTACGAGCTCGACACCGCCACCACCACCTACCGCCAAGCCAACGGCCGGCTGCATCGCATCGGGCAGGAGAAGCCCGTGACCATCGAGATCCCCTACTACGCTGAGACGGCGCAAGAGGTCACCTTCGACCTGGTGGCCAAGAAGGTCAGCGTCTCGACGCAGGTGGATGGGCTGGACCTGGCGGGGGCGCTGGAGGCGGCGGGAGCGAGCGAGGATCAGGCGGGAGGGATCGCGGCGGCGATGAGCTTGGGGGAGGCGGTTTGGCGGCGGTTGGGGGGCGGGGAGGCGCTGACCCGCCAAGGGCACGGCTGAGGCCCAGGCTCGGCGGCTTCGGATCATGCATATCGTCGCGACATGAAGACGGCCTGTCTAGCGTTCACACCACCGTTAGAGCGTAGCCCACAGGGTTCATTCGCCTCCAGACACCTACGTGAGGTTGTAGTACAACTGCGCATCCAGGGGCAGTGGGAGCTCTCTGTCAGCCGTAGATGGTCGATAGCAGCGAGAGCCTCGGCACAAGAGCGCGCTACAGACTCGGTCCAGGACTCTGAACTGCGCGGCTCGGATCCGCAGTGGTTCACGGCGGCCGCTCCAGCTCTGCTTGAAAGCATCCCCCAGGTTCTGCCGTTCCACGCCACCCACAGCTCGCCGAAGAAATCTGCACGTCCCGCTTCGATCACCGCGCGCACAGCTTCCCTTGCGTGCTCTCGCGGGCAAGCGAACTCCGCCCGACTTCGGACCGTGGGTGCCTCCAGCAACACCTGAAACTTCAATCAGTGTTGCTAGCGACCTAGCGTCGTTGCCACTAAGCGGCGTGCTGGTCCTCCGAAGTCGTGGGGCAGTTTTCCTAGATCGTCTCTAAGGTTGCCAGCAGGTCGCATTGGGCTGATCATTGATGTGTATCCAGAAGCGCTTGGTCGGATCGCCGACGCCACCATAAGCCTGGAAGTACCAGCCCCAGCCGTCGTGGAACTCGGCAACGCGCCATCCTGGGCCGAATAGCTGTGCACAATGACTGTCCGCCTTGGTAATCGTCGTCAGGTCCGGATTGCTGGTGCTGTTGCCTGCGACAGTCGGCGTCGTCGCTACAATTCCACCTGACCACTTGTGGTATTGATCGGAGTTGTTTACATTGGCAGGAACAGGCAGCTGTGCCGGCTTGAAGCAGAGAATGGGAAGTTTCGTGGCACACATTGCGTCGCCAGTATGGGGATTGCACTCGTTTGCATTGCTCGAGTGGCCACAGCCGACGTCAATCGTCCCGGTTGTGGTGTTGGTTGAGTTCAACCTCCAAGTGAGTCCCTTGCCACTTCCGCAGCCACACTTGACGTCCACCGGGAGATTCTGGCCTTTCACGACGAAGTGGTCCTGGTTCTTGCCACAGTCTGGACAGGCAATGTCGAAGACAAGGAAGGTGCCAGATGGCGGCAGGCAGCCAGTACCTGTGCTCGGAGGAACAACTGCCGCAATGATATTGAAGTTGCCACTGCCGTCGGCCTTTGCACACCATGTCTTGCCACTCCCATCCTTGGCACATACTGTCGCGTTAGGGTTGGCAGTACCGTTTATACCTATGGGGCAGGCTAGCGCGATGCCAGGGGTAATAACCACAAAAGCCACTACTAGCCCTATCAGCTTTCCCAGGCGTGCTAAGAAGCGATATGCGACCATGCCATCCTCCTATCATAGTCTAGCCAGAGGCCACCGCCAGACTTGCTTGAGTGACTCGATTCAATCACCGACTTAATCTTTCGTTTTGCTCTCGCGTAGGGCCCGACCAGTGAGCGTCCTGCCGAAATTTGCGCGTGGGTGGGTCTGGCAGCGCGCCGCGGAGGCCGTCAGAGGCTCCTCGGAGCGATGCGCGGGTTTTTGAGAGGCTTGTATTGGACGAAGCTGCGGACTGCTAGCGCAGATCTGTCGAGCGTGAATCGAGCGATGGTGCGCCGGCGCCGGGAGGGAGTCTTGGTCTGATCCGCGTTCGCCAGGCGTTGAGACTCTCCGGTGGGCGTGTTGAGCCCTCCGAGCCCGGTTTCCTCTACTTAGCAGTTGCACTGTGGAGAGATTCTAGCACTTCGTACCTCCGAGCGCACAGAATTATTCGGGGTGGCGGTAGATGGACCGGCCAAGGGGGGGGCGAATAGTTGGGCGGCTTTGCCGGTGGCCGGATGGAAGTGGGTGCTCTCTCGAAGCGGTCGACTTGAGGTGGTCGGCCTGCCTAGCAGCTGCGGATCCTCAGAGCCAGCTCTCCCTCCCCTATCGAGCCGCTCGCGCGAGTGCGAACGGACGATCTGGAGAGGAGAGTCGCGATGAGCCAGGGGGATCGGGTTCGACAGGTGAGGTGGCGGCAGGTGGGTCTGCGGGGGGCCAGAGGATGCTCAAGAGGTCCCTCGGACGTTGCCGGACGAGGGATCGTGCCTACCGCAGCCCGTCGTTCCTGCTCCAGGCCACCCGTTGGCCAGGACGTCAGGGTCCGACGAAGCCGGAGCGCCGAGCAGGTCCTGTTCGTCCGCGGCGAGAGGATGCGGCCCCCCTCTTGCCGGGAGCGGCAGCCGCTTGAGTCCGCTTCCGGAGCTGAGGCGAAGAGATCCGCGGGCTTCTGCCGGCCGGCAGCGAGGACGAGGAGTCCAGGGCGAGAGCGACCGTGCCCGCCAGGGCGCAGCCGTGGCCGTGGTGGGACGGAAGGCGCGCCGTGCAGGGCCGGGACCACACCGAATCACCGCCTGAGGAGCGGAGCGCTCCGTCTCCGTTTGTTTCTCCAGGCCGCGTGCGACGCGCGGCTCTTGACATAGCCTCGGCCGAGGCTCGAAAGGTGGTACTAATGAGAACCGCACTGCAGGCACTTGCTGCCGCCTGTATCTTGTCCTTCTTCGCCTCGGGTGAAGCCTTCGCCCAAGGCGTCAACCGAAACGGGCGCTGGCTCACCTACGACGGTCAGACCAACGTCTACCTGGTTGGTTTCGACACCCAGGAGCTGGCCGCTGACCCGTCCATCGACTACATCGCGGCCCTCAACACGATGCAGCAGAACCGGATCAACAAGGTCCGCATCTGGCTGTACTGCTACTTCGGCGAGAGCTTCCTCCACCCCTGGACCTTCAATGCCACGACCCGCACCTTCAACCTCGACCAGTGGAACTCAGCCTACTGGACCCGGCTGCGCGCCTTCGTCCAGGCAGCACAGGCGCGAGACATCGTGGTCGAGGTGAGCGTCTTCGCCCCCAACAACCTCGACTCCAGCGCGGGCTGGAACGGCGCCATCGGCGGTATCCCCATGGCCAACGCCTGGAACAAGGTCTTCAACACCAGCGGGGCCTTCACCGCCAACGCCAACGGGCATTTCATGCCCCAGTTCTTCGACCTCAATTACCAGGAGGCCGTGGGCCTCGAGACCCGGCGCCTGCGCGACGTGCAGCAGGCCCTGCTCGACAAGGCCGTGGCCGAGATCGGCAGCTTCGACAACGTGATCTTTGAGGCCTGCAACGAGTTCCCGCTGAAGATCGCCAGCATCGGTGACGCCGGCGTGCGGTCCTGGCACCACACCTGGCTGGATCGACTCAACAGCACCACGCCACGGTTGGTGACCTGCCATGCCCAGCAGGGCTGGGGCGCCAACACCACGGGGATCGATCACTGCTGGAGCCGCGCCAGCGTCGACATCCTCAACTTCCACTTCTATACCTACGGGCCTGGCACCATCTCCAACCTCCTGCTCGGCGCCCAGACCCGGGGCAAAGTGCTGTCCAACAACGAGTCGGGCAACTACCGGGTGGCCACCGCGGCCCAAGGTGGCCTCGACGGCAACACCCGCTTCGCCTGGGCGATGCTGCTCTCCGGCGGCTACTTCGGCATGTACGAGGACGACTCGAGCCTGATCGGCGACGCGAGCTGGAATGCGGCCGCCCAGCGGCTGCGGGCACTGCGCGACATCGCCGAGGCTGTGGAGTTCGCCAAGATGTCGCCAGTCGACACCGCGGGCAACGACTACGACGTCCTCGCCACCGCCGGGCCGACCAGCACCAACTGGCAAGTCCTGGCGAAGCCGGGCGAACGGTACCTGGCCTACTTCTGGAACGCCGCCGGCACCGCGACCGCGACGGCGGCCCAGCTGACGGTGCCGGCCGGCACTTACACCTACCGCTGGTACGACGTGCGCAACGGGGCCCAGCGTGCCACCGGCACCGTCACCTCGAACGGCTCGGTCTCGATCGCGCCCCCCGCCACCACCCAGTGGTCGCCCGCTGCCGGGCTGGCCCTGACGTTGATCGGCTCCGGCACTCCCCCGGGCGGCGGCACCCTCACCTGCACGCCCTCGCTGTCACCGGCGACCAAGAACCTGAGCACCGAAGGGACCCTGGACTGGGCCCATTGGGGCCATGCGACTGCGGCGAGCTTCGACCACAAGAGTGGGGTCACCCAGCAGATCTCGAACTACACGCAGATCGGCGGCCGGGCTCCCATCCGCTTCGACGACGCCCAGATCGCCTACAGTTGGAGCGGCGGCACGCCGACCGCCAGCGCGACGAACAGCACCACGGGTCTGGCGGTGGTTCGCGTCGGCAACGGCTACCAGATCACCGTTCCGGCGAGCGCTACCGCGCGCACGCTCCGCCTCTACATCGGGGTCTGGAACGGTCGCGGCCAACTCACGGCCGCACTCTCCGACGGCAGCGCCGCAGCCTGCGGCGACAGCTCGATCAGCAGCGGCGCCGCCGGCACCGACCGCTTCTACACCATCCGCTTCGCGGCCGCTTCAGCAAGCCAGACCCTCACCGTGCGCTGGACCGTGCTCGAGGACAACGGCGGCGGCGTGACGCTCCAGGCGGCCACCCTCACCCCGTGAGGGCTTGACACCGGCGGAGGCGGACCCTCCTCCCCGCACGGCTCGCGCCACCGCTGGTACCAGCGCTGGCAGTGACCCTCCGGGTCCAGCCTCCGCCGCTCCCGCCTTGGAGATCGCCAGCGTCGTGCCGCCGCGACGAGCACGTCACCTCTCGGGGGCCAGGTCAAGGGCCCAGCGCGCCTGGAGCCGCGCAGATCGACGACAAGGAAACAGCGGTCGAAGGCGTCTCCCTCTAGGCGCGCCGGGTTCGATGCTCCCTGGGGTCAGCGACAACGAAGGTTGCCTGGCCAACGGCAGGCTGCACCGCATCGGGCAGGAGAAGCCCGTGACCATCGAGATCCCCTACTACGCCGCGACAGCGCAAGAGGTCACCTTCGACCCGGCGGCGAAGAAGGTCAGCGTCTCGACGCAGGTGGATGAGCTGCAGTTGGCGGGGGCGCTGGAAGCGGCGGGAGCGAGCGAGGACGAGGCGGGAGGGATTGCCGCGACGATGAGCTTGGGGGAGGCGGTTTGCCGAAAGCTGGGGGGCGGGGAGATGAGTCCTGGCTAACGTCTGCGCTCAGGCGCGTGCGTTTCGCACGGCGCCTGCAGCGCGTTGTTGGGCAACTCAAGGTAACGTGTAGCTGCCCCGCGCCTCGACATCCACGTATCTCCTTTCATCATCCAGAAGAACATAGATCGTGATCGCATGGGTATCGGATTCAGGATTTCTAATGCTCGACTGATACCCATTGGCGAGTCTGTCGCATGAGAAGGGAGAATTCCTCTGCTCGATATACCGCTCAATGGCTTCGGCGCAAGCTCCCTTGTGCAGAGCCGCTGAAATCTCAGCTTCTACTGCGGCGGGCGTGGTGTCCAAACCGCCCGCGCAGCCCACTAAGGTGCTCGCTGCCATTAGTGAACAAAAACCAATGAACCTGCTCATCCGATCACGCCCCATTACGAGAGGGCTTCATCCAGTATCTTGAGGGCCAGTGGCCAGTTCTCTTTGTGTCCGTCGCGCGACTTCTCGGAGACGAAACCGGAGTGGGTCAAGCGGACTTGGGTAGCCGCGCCTTTAGGAACAAGCTCAATCCGAAGAACCGTCTCGGCTCCTTCTGTTCCCTCGGCGGTCCCATTTCCCGTCATCCACGTCATTTCGATGAGCTGGTTCTCTCTTGCATCGAGGAATCGGCCGTAGTGAGGATGTCTGCCCCAGTCGTCCCGGTTGTAGAAGAAGTATGGTCGCCCTGGCTCTGGCACCATGGCAAGCGTTCCGGCCTGCGCGAACCAGGTGTCGAAGCGTGTCGTCCAGGCCGCGTAGACCTTTTCTGGCCTGGCGTTGACCGTGTATTCGCAGCTCACTTGGAGCGGTCGAGCGGAAAGATCGGGGCGGGGGATTGAGCTCACGGAAACCTCCTGACAACTCGTTGACTTGTCGCACATGAAAACCCGGCGGCGGCGGCGATGAAACGCTAGGAAAGCGACATCCAGTACGACGCAGTTCGGGTCGCTCGTGGGGCCCATCGGGGGCGGGGGCGGCGCCCCCGATGACGGTCACGAATCGGTGCATGCGTTCCTCAGCATCTCGCCCGCCCAACGGCCTTTGAGCGCAGCGACCGGCGAGGCCGGTGCGCTGGCGCGAAGTGTTAGCTGCTAGGTGCCTGACTCTCAGTTTCCTCGCCCTCAAGAAGGCGTCTCATCGAAGCGAGCGCCTCTGCGTTGGTTCGAGAGACCAAGTCCATGTATGCATCTTTGGGCAAAGGCAATTTGATTTCGTCGCGAACCGCTAACATGGCCGTGGCGACGAGCTTGCGGTGCTCTGCTACCCGCTCTAGCGCTCCTTCGACGAGTTGTTTCAGCTTCGCTGCCCTTTGCTCAAGCAGTTGACCTACCTGCTCTTCGAGACGAACCAGCTCCCCCTGCGTTGCGTCGATCGCTTCGCGAATCTGCCCAGCGGACACCACGGCAGCCTGCGCCGGGAACAACTTCGCCTGAGCTTGTAGGCTGGTGTGCAGGTAGCTCTGGTACTGCTGGAGTTGGCTTATCCGCCCCTGGACAGCCTCGAGCCCTCGTTCAGTTTCGTCTAGATCGTATCGAAGGGGAATCGTACTGAACGCAGCGGAAACGAAGTAGGCGTCTGCCTCCGCGAAGGCCGATATGGTCTCGAGAGAAGCGACTACGTGAACCTTGTTCTGCCACCCCGGGCGGTTCTTGATGCACTGGGCGAGCTCGGCAAGTGTCCTGGCGGCGTCGGCCAGTCCGCCCAGGTACTCTTGGACCCCTGAGAGGCCCTCCGCAGCTTCCAGGTAGACCTCCTTGCGCAGGCTCAACTGCCTCTCGCGCTCACGCTGCTGGGCATCATGCCGGTTCTGGAGCCAAGAGGCCCCGAAAGCCCCTCCGAGAGCCATCAGTCCACCGACAAGGACCTCCTCGATCGCCATCTGCTCTCCTGTCAGCTAACGTGATCGGGCATAAGCGGCGGCGTAGCCGACCGCTTGATGCCCTTGGTTCGGCGGCTCTCGTGCGATTTCACGAACCTATACGCCTGCCCCTCCCCCACCACCGGGTGCACTATCTGTACCAGCAAGTACTTCAAACACTCCAAGTGCTACAGCAACGAGGTAGAAGGTGTTAACCGTTCCAACGACTGACGCGATGAACCATGACCGGCCGTCGGACGGCTTCGCGCTAGGATCAGTAACGTTGATGACGAACACGATGATGCCCATAACCAGCGCGGTAACAGCAGCCACAACACGGCCATCGGCGCTTGGCACTAGCGCCAAACATACTCTCGCTGCGATGCCGATTATTGTCGATGCACCCGCAAAGGAGGTAAGCGTTTGAGGTGTGATAAAGGCACCGCCCGCCGTGCCGTCTCCTGCGGGCGCCACTCCCTTTCTTATGATTCTCCCTCTGTTGACGAATAGATCCCTCCAAGCCATATCGCCTCCTTTCAATGAGCCTCAACTGAGGGTACTACTTCCTTGCCGCCGAACGTGTGCCTCTCCATTCGCCGACACCGCCCCCCGGCAGCGTTGGCGACCGGCCGATGTCGGTTAGCGAGCTGAGTCTCCGCATAGTTGGACGCGACAAGCTGTTGCTGCATCTGTAGTTTGGGGGATTCTATACCAGCTCTCGAAGAAGTAAAGGCGACAACGACTCGTCGCCTAGCCTCCCAGCAGTCGGCAGCGAGCAGGGGACGGTCTTGGGAAGTTAGGCGACGAGACCAGGAAGGCGCAAGCGACTGACGCGCTGAGACTTACGGGAGGGATACCGGCCGCATGCCGTGTCCTTCGCGCCTGCGGCCTCCCGCCGGGGGCCTCACGGGGAGGATAGGCGCGCCATCGGTTGTCGGTTTCGCACCGGGAAGACGATGGGGGCTGCGGGGCCGAGGCCCGTTGCCGCTCAGCTGTGCGCCGGCTCGAGCCAGATTCTCTTGACCATAGGCGACGGTCGCGGTGTCGTAGAAGCGGTCGGCGGAGAGGCGACAGGGCCCCTCCGCAACGCCTACAAGAGATCGGCCGGGCTTCTGACACCCCGGCCGCCACGGTTGAGGACGTGGGTGTAGATCATGGTGGTCTTGAGGTGCCGGTGCCCGAGCAGCTCCTGGACGGTCCGGATGTCGTAGCCGTTCAGCAAGAGGTGGGTCGCGAAGCTGTGGCGCAGGCAGTGGAGGGTGGCGTGCTTGGCGATTGCGGCGGCGCGGACGGCATCCTTGAAGGCTCGCTGGACCGTGCGCTCGTGGAGATGATGCCGCTGCTCGGTACCCAGCTCGACGTTCAGGAAGCGACTCGTGGCGGGGAAGACCCATTGCCAGGCCCAGTCCGCCGGCGCATTGGGGTACTTGCGGGCCAGAGCGTAAGGGAGAGCGACACGACCGAAACCGAGCCGAAGATCGGCTTCGTGGAGCGCCTTCACTCGCGCGAGGTGCTCCACCAACGTAGGTCTGAGGGAGGAAGGCAGCATGGTCATCCGGTCCTTCTCGCCCTTGCCGTCGCGTACGGTGATTTGCTCGTAGGCCAGGTCGACATCCTTGACGCGCAGGCGCAGACCCTCCATCACGCGAAGCCCGGTTCCGTAGAGCAGAGTCATGTAGAGGCGCTCGACGCCCGTGGTGCGGGCGAGGACGGCCTTCACCTCGTCGGGAGTGAGGACCACCGGGACCTTGCGGCGCCGTTGCGCCCGGATCAGGCCGGTCGGCTCACCAAGATCCCGGCCGATGACGTGGCGGTAGAGGAAGAGGACGGCGGCCAGCGCCTGGTTCTGGGTCGAGGCGCTCACCCGCTGCCGTGTCGCCAGATCCGAGAGGAACGCGTTGACCTCCCCTTCCGCCAGATCCGCCGGGTGGCGTTTGCCATGAAAGAGCACGAAGCGGCGGACCCCGTGGACATAGGCCTTCTCCGTCTTCGGGCTCATGTGGCGGGTGCGGATCGCCAAACGGAGACGATCGAGCAGCCGTGGCTGCGGGGTGGCGGTCGGCGGCGGCGTGGTCTGGAGCATGCGGAACCTCCCTCGGAGAGTCGGCGGGTGAAGAGCCCTACTCTCTAGAGACGGAAAACGCCCTCGCCTACCGTAGGGCGCTCTACGAGGCTGTGGCTGGCCGACGCTCGACCCGTCCGAGCGCCGTCTGCCGACCCGCTGCCCTGGCACATCTCGGAGAAGAAGCCCAGAGCCAGCTCTCCCTCCCCATCGAGCCGCTCGCAACAGCGCGAGCGGACGATCCGGAGAGGAGAGTCGCGATGAGCCAGCGGGATCGGGTTCGAGAAGTGTACGGGCAGCTGCTGGAGGCCTTCCGGGAGGGGCGGGTGCCGGGGGCGCTGGCGAATGTGTTCCTGGTACACGGGGACTTCCCGGCGGCCACGTGGAGCTGGCGGAACCGGGTGATCCTCGCCTTGCACGGCCACTCGGACGCCCGGACCTACCGGCAGTGGCGGCAGGTGGGCCGACAGGTGAAGAAGGGCGAGCAGGCCACCTGGGTCCTGCGACCGATGACGCGGAAGGCCAAGGACGAGGAGATGGACCCGCGGCTCGGCGAGATCGGCGCCGAGGCGGATCTCGAGGAGAAGCCGCATCAGGTGGTGGTGGGCTTCGCACCCTTCCCGGTCTTCGGGGCGAGCCAGACCGAGGGCGAGCCCTTGCCCTACCAGGAGCGGCACCGGGGCTTCCTCGACTCGCTACCCCTGGTGGAGCTGGCACGGTCCTGGGGCCTGGAGGTCCAGGTGATCGACCATCCCCACGCGGCTGGCTTCTTCCAGCCGGAGCGCAGCCAGATCGGCCTCGGCGTCGCCAACCTCGCCACCTGGAGCCATGAGCTCGTTCATGCCGCAGAAGCGCGCATGGGGCGGAACCTGCGGGCGGACGACCTGGCCTCCCGGGAGCTGGTGGCGGAGGTGGGCGGGGCGGTGCTCCTGACCCTGCTCGGCTACGAGAAGCAAGCCGACGCCGGCGGGGCCTACCAGTACGCCCGGAGCCTCTGCGACGAGGACGAGGGCAAGATGCTCTCCCTCCTGACCGAGCTGATCGACCGCACCTGCAAGGCCGTGCAGTACGTCCTCGATGAGGCGGAGAAGCTGGCGCCGGGGCGGGAGCTGATAGCGGCGATCCCGCCGCCCACCCCGAGCCCGATGCTGGCCCTGGCTTTGGCGGGGTGAGATGCCGCTCAGCGTTCAGACCGCCCCGGGAGTCGCCCCGAGCGAAGCCGAGGGGCCTCCCAGGAAGCCGGCGCCGGGTCGAGAGCCTGGCGCCGGCTTCTTGCGTTCAAGCCGCCGAGGCGAGGTTCTCGCGGATGATCCGCGGATGCCGGGCGGCGATGCGCAGGAGGGCGATCGCCGGGCCTTCCGGGTGCCGGCGCCCCTGCTCCCAGTTACGCAGGGTGTGGACGCTGATACCCAGGGCTCGGGAGAAGTCAGCCTGGGTCAGCCCCACGAAGCGGCGCAGCGCAGAGATGTCGTTCCCCGACTCGAGCTGGCCTTGCAACAGGCGCTTGCGCACGCTGGCGGGAATCGCTCGGGCGAGGTCTTGCTCGGTCAGCTCGGGGATGTCAATCATCGGTGTTCGTCCATGGCTTGGCGATAGAGGGTTCTTTCACGGGGGTTGGCCCAGCGTGCGCTGAGGACTCAGATCCTGTCCTCGTCGCGCTCGGTCCAGACGACCAAGACCACGCCGCACAGTGTAGTCCGTTGGCGGAGTCCGTTCCTGCCGGGGAGACCGCCTCGACCTCCTGAAAGAGACCCGGAGGAAAGCTCTCAAGTTCGAGCGAGAGGCGCAACGGCGCGCCTCCCGGCTCGAAAGGATCGGACGATGAACCACGTGACGCTGATCGGCTACGTCGGAGGTGAGGTCGAGAGCGGAGAGAAGAACGGCCAGGCTTGGGCACGCTTCTCCCTGGCGACGAACGAGGTCTGGACCGGCAAGGACGGGGAGAAGCAGGGCCGAACCGACTGGCACCAGGTGGTGGCGTTCAACGGCCTCTCGAAGACCCTCGGCCGCCTGGGCAAGGGCGACCTGGTGGCGGTGGACGGCAAGCTCCGCACCGACACCTACGAGAAGGACGGCGAGAAGCGGCGGTCAGTGCGCATCATGGCCCGGGAGGTGAAGTTCCTGCGCCTGAAGGACCGCGGCCACGAAGAGACGGCACCGCCCGAGGACGAGATGCCGCTGTCGGACGACGGCGACATCCCCTTCTGAGCACAACGCGCGAGCGCAGCGGGCCTCCCAGGAAGCCGGTGCCGGGTCCCGAGCCTGGCGCCGGCTTCTTGCTGCCCGAGCGAAACGCAGAGACTACCGGGTCTTCTCAGCCAGCCGGTCGAGGATCTCGAAAGCGGAGCGAGTTGGCCCAGGATTGCGACGATGCGCCTCGAGCCGCTCCTCGACGAGCTGGAGATGGCTCTCGGGAACGGGGAGGGCGGTGTGCGGTTCGCGGATGCGATCCCACAGGGCCTGGAGGTACTCGACCTGCTCGGTCCTCGACAGCTCGGTGAAGCCTGGCGGGTCGGCTACAAGGCGGCGTGTCATGGCTTGACCTTACGCGAACGACAGCGAACCTGGCGCCCGACGCCTGTGCTCCCGCTTCTCAGGGAGACTTCCCCCTCTCCCCGCTCGCCCCCGCCACCACCCAGCCCGGCCCACCCCGCGCGCCGCCGCGGCCGGCCGGGAGGCGCCCGGGGCGGGGATCTCCGCTCCATGCCAGCCGGCGCAGCGCGCTCCGGCCGCGGGGGCCAGGCGCGGGGGCGCGGTTTGCGTCCATAGGTCAGCCCGTCCGGACGCCGGGAGGGCACGGCTCCCGAGGCCCTGCCGGGCAGCCGGACGGCGCGGGGGATGGGTCCCTCCTGGGTTGGGGGTCGGGTCGCCCCGCCACGGACGGCAAGCTAGACCGGCTCCGGGGCGGGTCTCCAAGTTTGCGGACTCTGTTTGCGTGGGCGGCCTCCGGCCGCCGGATTGTGTGGATCCTCCAGCCGGGCCGGGGGGACGAGGGGACGGCCCGGCCCCTTGGAGCCCACCCGGAAGCCGGTCTTCTCCGCTTGCCGTGGCGGAACGACCCGCCCCGCAACCCGGAGGAACCCATGCAGACCCGCACCTTGACCGGCTACCTCGGACAGGACCTCGAGATCCGCACCCTCCCGGCCCAGAGCCGGATCGTCACCACGCTGGTGGACGAGGAGGCCCCGCCCCCGCGCCTGGCCGCCCGCTACGCCGACCTCTACGCCCAGCTGCCCCGGCTCACCGAGGAGCGGGAGATCACCCGGCCCGGGCGCGAGATCGGCCGGCTGTCCTTGGCCACGCATGAGCGGGGAGCCACCACCTGGCACCGGCTGGTGGTGGAGGACGTCGACCGCCTCGAGTGGCGGAACCTGCGCCTCTTCGCCCGAAAGGGTGCCAAGGTGCAGGTCACGGCTCGCGAGCGGCGGGTCGAGTTCACCGGCCGGGATGGCCAGCAGCGCACCCTCGTGGAGCTGGTCGTCACCGCCTTCCGCACCCTCCGCCGCAAGGCCGAGGCCCAGCAGGTGGCCTGACCCGGGGCGGGTGGCCCCCGCCCTTCCTCTCTTCCTTCAGCTTTGCCGCAAGCGCCACTTCGCGGCTTTCCGCCCCTCTTCACCCACCCCGCCGCTCCGGAAGGGTTTTCGCAGGACCCCGCGAGAACCCACGGAAGTGAAACAGATCGACACCGAACGCAACACAGTGACACCAAGCAATCACATTTTCTCTTGACAAGTCAGGCCGCCCGTCTATCGTCATGTCATGGGCGGCCTGCGACGAGCAAGCAGTGTTTTCCACTGTTCCGCGCTCCTTCGTCGCGCAGAACGGTGGAAAACGTGCTTGCCAGGGCGGCGCCCTGGACCCGACTCGCTGCGCTCGGAGGGAGCGGAAATTTACCGCGGTAAATTCCGAAAGGAGGCTACCCGGTGAGCCTGCGCGAACATGGGATCAGCCTTTACCTCACGAACGAGGAGCTGCGGCTCGCGCAAGAGAGAGCCCGGGCGCGCGGAGTGCCGCTCGCGGTCTACCTGCGGGCGATGGCACTTCAAGAGCCCTTGCGATCGACGGCGATCCCGACGATCCACTTGAAGACCGCTCGTGCGCTCAACCAGATCGGTAACAACCTGAACCAGCTCGTTCGGCTCGCTCACTCAGGTCGAGTCGCCTCCGATCTCGCGAAAAGCGTCGCCGAAGTGCTTGCCGTCTGTCGTGCGATCGAACGAGATCTCTTGTCATCGCGTCGAGAGGAGCCCTCGTCGTGATCACCGAGATCCCGCGACAGATGGGGCGCACGCCGGCGCGACTGATCGATTACCTCGCCTCGCCGAGGCGGGACCAGGCGGAGGTGATCGATACCAATCTCCTCGGCCGCGAGATGCGCAGCTGGGCCGATCAGCTCGAGACCGTGGCGCGGATGGGTCGCTCACGAGGCGGGCGCTTCGTCAAGCACATGATCCTCGCCTTCGCGCCCGAGGATCCGGTTGAGTCTCTCGATCTGCGCGAGGTGGTGCGCTTCTATCTCGACAAGATGGGCTACGGCGAGGCGCCGTTTCTAGCCGTCCTCCACCAGGACACCGATCACTCCCACATCCACATCGTCACCACGCCGCGCACTTGGGAGGGCGAACCGATCTCCCAGAGCTGGGAGCACCTGCGCTCGGTCGAGGTGGCGCGGGAGATCGAGCGACAGTTCGGGCTGCGACCGGTGCCAAGCCCTCGCGAGGCACGGCATCGGCAGCTCGATCAGGGCGAGATCCGGCGCGCCGCCCGGTTGGAGGAGAAGCCCGCTCGGGCGAGGTTTCAAGAAGAGCTCGCCGAAGCCGCGCTTCGCTCCCGATCCTTCGACGAGTTCGTCGGTCGCGCCGAGCGGGCCGGCTACGAGGTGAGGGCCTGGGTCGATGAGGACGATCGGCTCTGCGGCCTCTCCTTCGGCAAGGACGGTCTCGCCTTCTCGGGTGCCCAGCTCGGCCGCGACTTCCGCGGCCCCCGCTTCCTCGAAGCCTTCTCCCTCTCGCTGTCGGAGGTCCCCATGGCCGAACCGATTCCCAAGCCCGAAGGCCAGCTCTACGTGCCGGCTCCGAGCCCTGCCCCCCTCGACCTGCCCCCAGGCCGCTACCACGTGGCGGCGGTCAAGCCCGAGGCCCTCGCGGATCCCGCTCGCCGCTTGACCGATGCCGACGTGGCCTGGGTGCGCTCCGGCTGGGAGCCGCGCCACATCCAGGAGAGCCGCGGCTGGCTCGGCCAGGAG
>DASUEU010000064.1:0-100334 GCA_036274895.1 Thermoanaerobaculia bacterium
GCTTGTTGATGAAGCACATCCGCGGAACGTGATATTTTTCGGCCTGGCGCCACACCGTCTCGGACTGCGGCTCGACCCCGGCGACGCCGTCGAAGCAGGCGACCGCGCCATCGAGCACGCGCAGCGAACGCTCAACTTCAATCGTGAAGTCGACGTGGCCCGGGGTGTCGATGATGTTGATGCGATGCTCGGGGCCCTTGCCCTCTTCACCGCTCCAGAAACAGGTCGTCGCGGCGCTGGTGATGGTGATCCCGCGCTCTTGCTCCTGCTCCATCCAGTCCATCGTCGCGGTGCCTTCATGCACTTCGCCGATCTTGTAGGACTTGCCGGTGTAATAGAGGATGCGCTCGGTCGTCGTCGTCTTGCCGGCGTCGATGTGCGCCATGATCCCGATATTTCGGGTATCGCTGAGGGATGTCTGCCTTGCCATGGTCCTACCGTCTTTCTCTCTCTGCCGTCCGTGCTTCTCTATTTTTTCGTCGACCGTCGACGACACGATGAGGGGCTTGAGGCCGGCGGACCCGGGGATCGATCCGAGGATCGGTCCCGGGTCACGGCTCGGGGGGGAACGCGGCGCGCTGGAGCCTCGGGGGCCTACCAGCGGTAGTGCGCGAACGCCTTGTTGGCCTCGGCCATCCTGTGCGTGTCTTCCTTCTTCTTGATCGCTCCGCCGCGGTTTTCGGCCGCGTCGAGGAGCTCGCCGGCCAACCGCTGGCGCATCGTCTTCTCGCCGCGGCCGTTGGCCGTCATGATGATCCACCGCATCGAGAGCGCCAGCTTGCGGCTGGGGCGGACTTCCACCGGCACCTGGTAGGTGGAGCCACCGACGCGGCGGGACTTGACCTCCACCGCCGGCTTGACGTTCTCGATGGCGCGCTTGAAGACCTTGATCGGGTCGTCGCTGGTGCGCTCGCGGATGGTGTCGAGGGCGCTGTAGAGGATGCGCTGGGCAATCGTCTTCTTGCCATCGGACATCATCACGTTGATGAACTTGGTGACCAACTGGGAGTTGTAGATCGGGTCCGGCAGGACCTCGCGCTTGGGAACTTCACGGCGCCTGGGCATCGCTTCTGGTCTCCGCTAGGACTTCGGGCGCTTGGTCCCGTACTTGGACCGCCCCTGCCGACGGCCATTCACCCCGACCGCGTCGAGGGTGCCACGGATCACGTGATATCGGACTCCGGGGAGGTCCTTGACGCGACCTCCGCGGATCAACACGATCGAGTGCTCTTGGAGATTGTGGCCGACGCCCGGGATGTAGGTGGTGACCTCGATGCCGTTGGTGAGACGGACGCGCGCGACCTTGCGCAGGGCCGAGTTCGGCTTCTTGGGCGTCTGGGTGTACACACGGACGCAGACCCCGCGGCGCTGCGGTGACGCCTGCAGGGCCGGACTCTTGGTCTTGTCCTCGATGCGTTCCCGACCCTTGCGGACCAGCTGATGGATCGTCGGCATACCTTCGAGCTTCTCCTCTCCATTCCTCGCGCCAGCGAGACGACTCCCCACAGGGGAGCAACCCGCAGACGGATGTTCCCGTTCGCCCTCGGCGACGGGACACGAGGTCCCTCCTGGGACCTCTTCGCTCGGCTACCACCTGCTGGCGGCGGCCGTTTTGGCTTCGGAGCCTGGGCCCTGTGGGCCCTGATCGCCACGGTCCCTGGGAGGGACCCTCGGCGCAAGAACGCGCATTCTAGACAAGCCGGGCGCAGCCGTCAACCGGCAAGGCCGCAGACCACGACCACTGGCCTCCCTGGCCACAGAAGCTACCGTCGGCGCGGGGTCGCAGAGTGTAGCAGACCTCAGACCCGAAGGGTATCCCCCCGCCAGTTGCGAATCGCCTTCTTGATCGCTCCCGGGTTCGCCAGATCCCCAGCGAGGGTGCGGCGCACCAGATCCGGCAGCTCCTCGTCGCTGGCGAAGCGCAGGGCCACCAGCTGTCCGGGGCGCAGTTCCTCGATCCGGGCCTGGAGGTCGCCTGGCAGCAGGCGGGCCAGGCGCAGCCTCTCCTCGAGCCGGATCACCCGGTCCTGGGCCTTCAAGGGGAAGAGCCGCAGGTACAGCAGCATGATCAGCAGTGCCAGGGCTACGGCGAGCGCCATGACGGTGTCGAGCGAGGGAACCATGAACAGCTTCCACGCCGCATAGACGAGGTTGAGCGTCAGGATGCCAAAGGCCACGTAGTGGTAGGCCGGCACGAAGCGGGCGTGGTTCTGGTAGGTCTGAGGGGCCTTCGCGGACATGTGTGCGATCTCCTTGGAGTGGGTCAGGGTCAGGTTGTCGCCAGCCCGGCCAGCCGTTCGACGGCCTGCCGGGCGGCCTCGCGTCTCGCCGCGAGCTCCCGGGCAGCGCCCTCGCGCGTGGCCAGCAGCAGGTAGGCGCGGGTCTCGCGGAAGAGGCTGCGCCGGCGGTCCTCGAAAGCCAGGGCCAGGCGGCCGAGCAGGGGTACCGCCACCAGGGTGACCAGGGCCCAGCCCGGCCCCAGCCAGCGAGCGGCGGCCCACGCTTCGAGCCCCCAGGTGAGGGGAAAGAGGACTAGCGACGGAAAGAGCTTGTAGGTGGCTGCGAGGTCCGGCTGCCGGCCCAGCCAGCGGGAGCACACCCCGGCCAGTCGGTAGGGTAGGTAGCTCAGCACTGCCCCCACCAGCGCGAAGGGCGCCAGAGGCAGCAGCACGGCGAGCTTCCTGGCCAGGTAGCGGGCCACCGACGGAACGGAGTAGGAGGAGGCCACCTGGTCGTCGCGCAGGCGCGCAGCCTTGAGCAAGCGGCCGTAGCGGGCCACGGCGTCGGCCGCCTCACGCACCGCTTCCGGGTGGCGGTTGGCCAAGCCCAGGTAGCCCTCGATCAGGGCGCGCTGGAGGTCGAAGTCCTCGGCCAGGGAGCGCCGGCCGGGGACCTCGAGCGCCGGCCGGGCGAAGACGTCCGCGGCCTGGCCGATCAGCGCCGCCTCGCGCCAGGAGGAGTAGTTGAGGGTCACTGCTGCGAGCCCCCGCTCAATGCGCGCGGTCAGGGCTCGCACCGCCGCCACCTGGTCCGTTCGCGCCTGCTCGAGCTCAGGCGAAGGGTCGATCGGCTCGCCGACCTCCACCAGGGCCCGGGAGCGGAACTCCCCCTTGGCGTCGAAGGTCAGTCCCACCGGCACGATCCGCACGCCCAGCGGCCCGAAACGCCCCTCGGCCTCGAGGGCGATGCGCGCGGCGCCGGTCTTGAGCGGCGCCAGGGCCGGCTCGTTGTGGCTGATGCCCTCCGGGAACAGGGCGATCACGCCGCCCGCCTCGAGCAGCTCGTGGCAGCGGGCGAAGGTCTCGAGGTTCTTCGCGGTGTCGACACCGGTGTCCATCCGCCGGAAGACCGGGATCACCGCCGCGAGCTTCAGCAGGGGTCTGAGCAGCGGATTGTCGAAGAGGGTGCTCTTGGCGAGGAAGCGCAGCGGGCGAGGCGAGGCGGTGATCAGCAGGAGGGGGTCGACCAGCGAGTTGACGTGGTTGGCGACCACGATCACCGGCCCCTGGCGAGGGAGTCTTCCCTCCCCGACGATCTCCACCCGGCGGAAGAAGATCGAGACCAGGAAGCGCGTCGCGACGACGACGAATCGGTCGGCAGCGGATCTCATGGACCTGTGAGCCGGGAAGATAGCACCTGAACCGGCTCCCGGCTCTCGCTGCGGCAGTGCCGAGCGAGAGCCGGGCCAGGAAGTCAGTTCGTCGTCGTGAAGGTGGTCGAGGTGAAGCCGTGGCGCTGACCGGCCAGGTCGACGATCTCGTTGTTGACCGATACCCGGTAGAGCGTCGTGGCGGCCAGGGTCGAGCTGGGTGTGATCACCGCTGTGACGCCGTCCGGAAGCAGCGTCATCGTCGCCGGGACCGCGGCGCCGGTGGCGTTGACCGTCAAGCTGATCGCCGCGGTGGTCACCGTCGCCGGCTGCACCCGCTCCGAGAACACCAGGGTGATCGTCGTCGCGCGCGACACACCGGTCGCGCCGTTGGCCGGCACCACCGACGACACGGTGGGGGCGATCAGGTCCGCGCCGGTCTCGGTGACGAAGGTGCTCGCCACGTCCAGCAGGAGGTTGCCGGCGAGGTCCTGCACCCCCGCGACGGTGATGGTGTGCAGGGTCGACGCCACCAGCAACCGCAGCGGCGTGAGCGTGAGCACACGCTGCCCCTCCGAGAGGATGCGCTTGACCGGCACCAACCCGAGGGCGTCCTCGAGCGTCACGGCGTCGATCGAGAGCTGGGCGATGGGCTCGTCGAAGCGGATCACCACCCGGCCGTTGACGGGAACCGCCGACCAGCCGTCGCGGGGACCGATCTCGACGACCTGGGGCGCGCTAGCGTCCGCCGTCCCGGCCGTGGTGAAGGAGAAGTTCGAACCCGTCAGGCGGTTGCCGGCCAGGTCCTCGATCCCCTGGTTGGAGAAGAACACGCTGTGGCTGCGGCTCATCGGCAGGGGCGAAGCGGGAACGAAGTCCAGGCGGCGGCCGTTGGCGCTCACGGTGTAGGCACCGGTGAGGTTGGTGAAGCCGACGTTCTCGCGCACGATGAAAGTGCTGGCGTCGACCGTGAGCGGGTCGATGGGCTCACTGACCTCGAGGCTCGCCGTCGAGTTCACCGGCACGGCGGTGGCGCCGCTGAAGGGATTGGTGCGGGTCACCAGGGGCTGGACGGTATCCGGCTGGCTGCCGGTGGTGAAGGTCGAGGTGGCGACGGACACGGCGTTGCCCGCGGCGTCCTCGACGCCCTCCACCCGGATCATGTAGGGCGTGTTGGCGGCGAGAGGTCCGTGCGGCACGATCAGCACGTCGCGGTCGCCGTTGGCGAAGCTGATGGTGCAGGGCACGATGCCGTTCACACCGTCGGTCACCAGGATCGTCCCGCCGTCGACCGTGAGGGGGTTGACCCGCTCGTCGAAGCGAGCCCGCACGCGAGCGTTCAGGCCGACGCCCGGCTGACCGGCGGGCGGTGAGATCGCGACCGCCGTCGGCGCCACGGCGTCGGTGGCGAGATCGGGCCGGAAGAAGACCACGTTGGAGGTGGCGGCGAAGCTCTGGCCGCCGAGGTCCCGTACCCCGGTCGTGAGCTGGACGAAATACTGCTGGCTGAGGGTCAGCGGCGACGTGGGCACGAAGCGGATCACCCTGCCGCCCCGCAGCAGGCTGATGGCGCTGGGGATGATCGGCGAGCCGCCGATGTTCTGCCGCAGGGTCACGGTGGAGCCGTTGACGGTGGCCGGATCGAGGGGCTCGCTCATCTCCACCTCGACCACGGTGTTGACGGGCACACCCACCTGGCTGTTGACGGGGAAGGTGCGCACCACCGTCGGGTTGACCAGGGCGGCATCGCCGGCCACCCGGAACGAGCTCTCGTAGTTGTTGAGGGGATTGCCCGCCAGATCGGTGGCGAGCGTGGTGAGGAAGACCTGCACCAGCGCCGAACCGACGAAGGGCGCATCGGGGATCAGCTCGATCGCGCGCCCGCCACCGGTGACGGAGACGGTGCCGGTCACCACCTGGCCGTTCTGCGAGACGAAGAGGGCTCCGGGCACGGTCGAGGCATCCAGGGCCTCGTTGGTGTAGAGCACGATCGAGGAGGTCCGGGCCACACCCGAGGCGCCGCTGCCGGGCCGCTGGCTGACCACCGACGGCCGCCCGGAGTCGAAGCTGGGGGCGGTGGAGAACTGGCTGACGAACTCGACGAGGCGGTTGCCGGAGAGGTCCCTGACCTCGTCCGTGGCCACCACGGTGACGGTGGCCGCGGGCGGCAGGGTGGTGGTGAGGAACACCGTGCGGTTGTCCGACGAGCGCGAGACGCTGGCGGAGAGGCGCTCACCGTCGACCAAGAGATCGAGCCGCGGGCTGTTGATGGTCGCGGCGTCGAGGGGCTCGGAGAAGGTCAGGACGACGACCGTGTTCGGGCCGACGTCGGTGGCGCCGTCGGACGGCGTCACCATCACCACGGTGGGCGGCGTGGTGTCCGCGGCCGCCTCGGTGACGAAGCTCGACTGGAAGAAGTTGGAGCCGTTGCCCGCGAAGTCGCGCACGCCATCGGTGTTGACCTGCGGCCGCACGCGCACACCGCCCGGCAGGGGCACCAGCGGGGTGAAGGTGACCTGGGCGCCGGCCACCGCGTAGGTGCCCGGCAGGACACCCGAGAAGCCATCCACCGTGAGGGGCATGCTGTCGACGGTCACCGTGCCCGGGTCGATGGGCTCGCCGAAGGAGAAGGTGATCGCCGTCGAGACCGGAACCCCGGTGGCGCCGTTGAGCGGTGAGACGGCGGTCACCGACGGCCGGGTGGTATCGGCGGTGGCGCTCGCCGAGGTGGTGAAGGTCGTGGTCAGGGGCACGACGGGGTTGCCCGAACGGTCAGTGAAGCCGCCCACCGCCACCTGGTAGGTCGAGCTGGTGGCCAAGAGGGCCGAAGGCGTGAAGGTGAGGGTCAGGCGGTCGCTGCTGAGGCTGGTGGCGCCGCCCACCGGCACACCGGCGAGGGACAGGACGATCGAGCCGGTCCCGACGCTCGCCACCGCCACCGGCTCGGAGAGGCGAACGGCGACGCGGGCGTTGACCGCCACGTTGGTGGCGCCGTCCGTGGGAGCCACGGTCAGCACCGTGGGTGGCTGGAGGTCTGCGGCCGGACCGGTGGTGAAGGTGGCGGTGAAGAAACTGAGCCGCTGCGCCGCGAGATCGGTGATGTCGTTGTTCGCCTGGACTCGCAGCACGGTCGAGACGGGCAGCAACCCGGCCGGCGTCCACGTCACCCGCCGCACGTCCGAGGTCACGGCGATGGTGCCCGGCACCACGGCACCCGTGGCGTTGATGGTGACCGTCAGGCTCGCGGGCGTGATGGTGTTCGGATCGATCCGCTCGGAGAAGGTGAGCACCACCGGTGCGTTGCGGGCGACGCCCGTGGCGCCGTTGGCCGGATCGATCGAGGACACGGCCGGCGCGATCAGATCAGCGCCGGTCTCGGTGGTGAAGGTGGTCGACAGGGATCCCACCAGGGAGTTGCCGGCGAGGTCTCGCACTCCGGCGATCTCCACGGAGTAGACCGCGGACGGCGCGAGCGGCACCAGAGGCGTGAGGATGAGGACGCGGTTGCCGTCCGAGAGGCTGCGCAGAACGGTCACGCCCGAGCCGCCACGGCGCAGCAGCACGCCCAGGGTGCTCGGCTGTGAGATCGGCTCGTTGAAGCGGATCGACACTCGAGCGTTGGTGGCGACCGCGGTCCAGCCGTCGCGGGGGCTCACCTCGCTCACCTGGGGTGCGCTGGTGTCGGCCGCGAAGTGGGTGGTGAAGGAGAAGTTCGAGCCGGTCAGGCGGTTGCCCGAGAAGTCCTCGATGCCCTGGTTGGAGAAGAACACCGAGTGGCTCCGGCCGACCGGCAGGCCGGAGGCCGGGACGAACTCCAGTCGCTGGCCGCCGGCGCTCGTGCTCACCGTGCCCGAGAGGTTGGCGAAGCCGATGTTCTCGCGCACGATCAGGGTGGCGGCCGAGGCGGTCAGGACGTCCACCGGCTCGTTCACCTCCAGGATCACCGTGCTGTTGACCGGCACTCCGGTGGCCCCGCTGAAGGGGTTGCTGCGGAGCACCTGCGGCGCCACGGTGTCGGGCTCACCGCCGGTGGTGAAGAAGGCCTCGGCCAGGGTGACCGGGTTGCCGGCCAGGTCCTCCACTCCCTCGACGCGGACCTGGTAGGTCGTGGCCGGAGCGAGGGGCGCCTGGGGCACGATCAGCACGTCGCGGTCGCCGTTGCCGAAGCTGATCGTCGAGGGCAGGACCGTGACGGCACCCGCCATGATCGAGATCGTCGAGCCGTTGACGGTGAGCGGGTTGATCGCCTCGGAGAAGCGCGCCCGGACGCGGGCGTTGAGGCCGACGCCGGCCTGGCCGTCCGGCGGGGACAGGGCCTCCACCGACGGGGCCGCCGTGTCGGCCGCCGGGCCCGGGCGGAAGAAGGCGAAGTTCTGGGCGAAGGCCGGCCCCTGACCCTGGAGGTCACGCAGGCCCACCGTGACCTGGACGAAGTACTGCTGGCCCGAGATCAGGGCGGCGGCCGGTACCAGGCGCACCACCCGCCCCTGCCGCACCAGGCTGACCGTCGTGGCCACCACCGGCGAGCCACCGATGTTCTGCCGCAGGGTCACCGTCGAGCCGGTCACCGTCGCCGGATCGAGAGGCTCACTGAATTCGAGCTCGACCACCGTATTGGTGGGCAGGTCGGTGGCGCCGTTCAAGGGATGGGTGCGCACCACCGACGGCGTGGTGGTCGCCGGGTCGGCGGCGATGCGGAACGACGCCTCGTAGTTGTTGAGCGCGTTGCTGTTCAAGTCCCGGGCGTCGGGCGTCAAGAAGATCTGCACCAGGGCCGAGGGCAGCCAAGGAGCATCCGGCTGAAACTCGATCGCGCGACCGTTGCCGGTCACCGCCACCTGGCCGGCCACGGGGTCGCCGTTCTGGGCCACGAAGAGGGCTCCGGGGATGGTCGTCTCGTCGAGGCGCTCGTTGACGTAGAGCACGATCGACGAGCCGGTGCCGACGCCGGTGGCGCCGTTGGCCGGCCGCTGCGAGACCACCGAGGGACGGCCGGAGTCGAAGCTCTGGGCGGTTGCGAACTGGCTCGAGAAATCCGCCAGCCGGTTGCCCGACAGGTCCTTGACGTCGTTGGTGGCGACCACGCTGACGGTAGAAGCCGCGGGCAGGGTGGTCGCGAGCGTCACGGTGCGGTTGTCCGAGGAGCGGAACACCGACGAGAAGAGCCGCGAGCCGCCGGCCAGGACGTCGAAGGTCTGGCCGCTGATGGTCGAGGCGTCCAGGGGCTCGGTGAAGGTGAGCACCACCTCGGCGTTGGGGCCGATCTCGCTCGCGCCGTCGAGGGGAGTCACCAGCAGGACCTCGGGCGGGGTGGTGTCGGCGGCGGCGCCGGTGACGAAGGTCGTCTGCGAGAAGTTCGAGCCGTTGCCCGCGAAGTCGCGCACGCCGTCGAAGTTGACCTGCGGGCGCACCCGCTGGTTGGCCGGCAGCGGCGCCAGGGGAACGAAGGTCACCTGGGCTCCCGCCACGCCGTAGGTGCCGGGCAGCTGGCCGCTGAAGCCGTCCACCGTGACCGGCATGCTGCCGAGGCCCACGGAGGTCGGATCGACCGGCTCGTTGAAGGTCCAGATGACCGAGGTCGCCACGTCCACGCCGGTGGCCCCGTTGACAGGCGAGACGCTCATCACCGTCGGGCGGCCGGTGTCGTTGGCGCCCGAGGCGGCGGTGGTGAAGCTCGCCGAGGCCGGGACCACCGGGTTGCCCGCCCGGTCGGTGAAGCCGCCCACGGCCACACTGTAGGGAGCCGACGGGGCGAGGGGCAGGGCCGGCACAAAGGTCAGCACCAGGCGATCGGAGCTGACGCTGACCGCGCCGGGGACGGCGTTGCCGCCGGTGGCCAGGGTGATCGCCGCGGTGTTGACCGAGGTGATCGCCACCGGCTCGGAGAGCCGCACCGAGACCCGGACGTTGACCGGTACCGCCGCGGCGCCATCGGGCGGTGAGAGGGCGAGCACCGCAGGCGGCTGGTCGTCGGTTCCCGCCGCGGTGGTGAAGGCAGTGCTGAAGAAGTTGAGCTGCTGGCCTGCGAGGTCGGTGATCTCGTTGGTCAGCTGGAAGCGGTGCTGGGTCGAGGCCTCGAGCGGGGCCGCCGGCGTGAAGGTGGCGCTGCGGCCGTTGGCGGCCACGGCGACCGAGCCGGGGATCAGCACGCCGGTCACGTTGTGGGTCACCTGGAAGGTCGAGGTGGTGACGGTGATCGGGTTGATCGCTTCGCTGAAGCTGGCGGTGATGGTCGCGTCCGTCCCGACGCCGGTGGCGCCCGAGGCCGGATCCGCCGAGCTCACCGAGGGCCGGGTCACGTCCCCGGCATTGCCGGTCTGGAAGCCGCGGGTGCCGGGGTTGTCGAGGGGGTTGCCCACCAGGTCGGTCAGGTCGGTCGACACCACGATCGAGTAGAGGGCATTGGCGGACAGCGCCGCCGCCGAGGTGAAGGTCGCCCGCCGGTTGCCGTCGGAGAGGGCCAGCGAGCCCGGCACCTGCACGGCGCCGGCGAAGACGCGGAAGCCGCGGGCCAGGGTGATCGAGTTGACCGGCTCCGAGAACCGCAGCACCACCAGGGCGTTGACCGGGACGCCCACGGCGCCGTCGCCCGGGCTCGAAGCGAGCAGGATGGGGCGCTCGGCATCCGGCACGAAGGCCGTGGTGAAGCTGAAGGAGGAGGTGCCGGTCAAGAGGTTGCCCGCGGCGTCCTTGATCCCCGAGGTGCTCAAGAAGACCGAGTGCGAGCGGCCGATGGCCAGCGGGCGGTTCGGCACGAAGGAGGCCGTGCGGCCCTCGGGATCGACCTGGATCATCCCCGCGACGTTGGTGAAGCCGACGTTCTCGCGCACCGTCCAGTTGGCCGGCACCAGGGTCGCCGGGTCCATCCGCTCGGAGAACTCGACGGTGATCGGGGAGTTGACCGGCACGCTCACCTGGCCGCTCGTGGGGCTGGTGCGCACGATGGTCGGCCGCGTGGTGTCGACCACCACGGCGGTGGTGAACGAGCTGGCGAACGGCGCCGCCATCAGGTTGCCGGCGAGGTCTCGCACGCCCGATACCTGCACGGTGTAGAGCGTGAGCCCCTCGAATCCCGGCGGCGAGGGGGTGAAGGTGACCGAGAGGCCGTCCGCCGAGCGGGTCACGCTGCCCGCGACCTCGCTGGCGCCGGCGAGCACACGCACCACTCCGCTGCGCACGGAGCTCGCCTGCAAGGGCTCGGTGAAGCGCACGATCACCACGCTGTTGGCCGGTACTCCCGTCGCGCCCGCGGCCGGGGTGATCATGGCCACGGCGGGGGGTACCACGTCGGCGTTGAACGGATCGGTGCCGAGCTGGGACTCCTCGAGGTTGGTCAGGCCGTCGCCGTCCGGGTCGTCGCCGGCATCGCCGGGCTGGGTCGGGTCGAGGCCGTAGGCGCTCTCGTAGCCGTCGGGCATGCCGTCACCGTCGGTGTCGGCACGCAGAGGATCGGTGATGAAGCCGTCCGCCCCGGCGATCACCTCTTCGCCGTCCAGCAGGCCGTCGCCGTCGGTGTCGGGGTTGGTGGCGTCGGTGTTCTCGAGCACCTCCTCGCCGTTGGGCAAGCCGTCGGCGTCGCCGTCCTCGCTGCCGTCGGGGATGCCGTTGCCGTTGCTATCGACCCGCAGGGGGTCGAGGCGCAGGCGCGCTTCGAGGCCGTCCGGCAGGCCGTCGTTGTCGCTGTCCGGGTCGAGCAGGTTGCGGATGCCGTCGCCGTCGGTGTCGCTGGTGGGCAGGGGTTCGCTGCCGTCCACCAGCCCGTCGTTGTCGGTGTCGGCCAGGATGGGGTTGCTGCCCAACGGCCCCTCCTGGGAGTCGGTCAGCCCATCGGCGTCGGTGTCGTTCAAGAAGATGCTGGTGCCGAGCTGGAACTCCTGGAGGTTGGTGAGGCCGTCGAAGTCGAAGTCCGCGGCGCCGTCGCCGCCGTTGACCGCATCGAGGCCCACGCCGCCCGGCCGCGAGACCACCATCAGCTCGGCGAGGCCCGGTGTGTTGCTCTCGTCGGCCGTCGAGGTGAAGCGCACCCGGCGCACCCCTTCGAGGTCCACCGGCACGGCCACGTCGCGCGACGGCGCCGGCAGCAGCACCTCGCCGGAGTTGAAGATCTCGCTGCCGTTGTCGTCGAAAGCCTGGAAGGTGCCGGCGAAGAAGTCGAAGCCGTCCGGGTTCTGGCGGTTGCCCAGCAGGCGGATCTGCGCCACGCTCTGGTCGCTCGGGAAGACCACCTCGATGAAGGGGGCGCTGCGCCGGTTGGCGGCGTCGCCCACGGCCGTGAACCAGGAGGTCTGGAGGTTGCCGTCGATCGCCCTGGCCGGCGCGAAGCCCGAGGAGAAGCTCGAGGCGTTGACCGTCACACCCGGCAGGCGCGAGAGGTTCGAGCCGCCCGGGTTGAGCGCGTTGAGCGCCTCGAAATCATCCGGCAGGCCGTCTCCGTCCGAGTCCTCGGTGAAACTGACCGCCAGCTGGATGGTGGAGATCACCCCCTCGTGGGTCGCGGTGACCAGGAAGGTGCCGCTCGAGACGGCGTCGACGAGGCCGTCCGGGCTGACCGTGGCGATGGTCCGGTTCGAGGACAGGTAGAAGGTACCGGTGTCCTCCAGGGTGAGGTCGAGCTCGGTACCGTCCACCAGGGCACCGGTGGTCACCAGCTGGGCACTCGGCGTGGCCGAGGTGAGCACCGGGGCCGGCGAGGTGATGGCGAGGCTCAGGGGGATGGGCGCGTCGTCGCCGAAGGTGATCGGGCCGATGACGGTGACCCCGTTCGGGGTGCCGAGGACGAAGGCCGAACGAGCGCGCTCCACCCGGCCGCCGCGGTTGCAGACGACCCGGATGCGGAAGGCACCCTGCGGCACCGGCACATTGCCGAGGGTGAAGGTGCCGTTGGGGGAGACCTGGATCTGGCGGTTCAGGACCGAGGCGACGCAGCTCTCGTCGAGGCGGGGCGGCGCCACGAAGTCACGCACCAGCGGATCGAGCCCCTGGTCGATCTCGTCGCCGTCGTCCAGCCCGTCGCCATCGGTGTCGGCCCGCAGGGGATGGGTGCCCAGCCCGAGCTCGTCGAGGTTGGTCAGGCGGTCGATGTCGACGTCGAGGTCCTGATCTCCCGGGGTGTTGGGGTCGAAGCCGTAGCTGGTCTCGAAGGAGTCGGGCAGGCCGTCGCCGTCGCGGTCGCCGGCCGAGCCGACCAGGAGGTCGATCTGGCCCGCGTGGTAGTCCGTCGAGGTCTGATGGCCGGCGAGGTCGCCGAAGAAGATGGTGATGGTGGCATGGCCCGGTCCCACGGCGGTGACCACACCTCCGGGCCCGACGCTGACGATCAGGGCGTCCGAGGTCTCATAGAACGTGAACGGGTCGGCCGTGACGTTGCGGGGACCTCCGCCCACGTCCGGCGCGGTCACCGTCAGCGGGATCGACTGCCCCACCGTCAGGGTGGTCACCGGCGCCGTGACCATCAGGTCGAGCGCTGCCGGCGGCGGATCGGGCGGTGGGTCGGGCTCCTGCGCGAACAGGTTGCCAGCCACGAGCAGGAGCGCTAGGGGCAAACCGGGGAGCTTTCGCAACATTGTCTGCATGGCAGCCTCGACCTCATCTCCCGTCCGAGCAGTGGTACTTGGTCAGACGGATCTCTTGCAGAATCTCTCCACCTGGGGCCTCGACGTAGTTGGAGGTCCCGATGTAGACGGCACGACCGCGCACCACCACGCTGTGGTCCTGGCCCAGGTTCGGATCCTCGGAGCGCCAGGATTCCCACTGCCTCGCGCCATCGGCAGCGAAGACGCTGACGTGGGGCTTGCCCTCCTTCGATCCCGCCACGACCAGGGTGCCGTCGGCGAGCGGGGCGACGCGAAAGCGCGAGGTACCTTGCTGGGAGGCGGTGACCGGCTGCTCCCAGACCAACTTCAGGGCTTCGTCGTAGACCTGGAGCACGACCTCCTGGGCCGAGGAGTCGGCGCGGTCGTAGACCAGCGCGATCCGCCCGCCGGGGAGGGCCGCGACCGACCCGTAGCGGCCCTTGAAGACGTGCTCCTTGCTGACGCTGCCGTCGGCGGCGAGACGGCGCAGGTGCACCTTCGAGGGTCCGCGCTGCATCAGGTCGTAGGAGCCGGCGTTGGCCACCAGCAGCAGGCCGCCGCCCGGCTCCTCGAGCCCATCGAGGTAGCGCGCCGTCGGTCCCAGCGGGTCGACGAAACGTCGTTGGATCTCGCCGCCCTCGGTGAGGATCAAGGCCAGGGCGGACTGCCCCTGGCGGCCGAGGGCCAGCAGCTGGCCGGTGCTGAGCGGCAGCAGCCGCAGCAGCATGGCGTTGGCATCGAGGGGCAGCAGCTGGCCCTTCTGGAGCTGCCCCGACTCGCTCAGCTCGAGCACGGCGGCCGAGTGCATGTTGCCCTCGGCGGCCAGGAAGAGGCGCTTCTCCCCCACCACGGCCAGATCGTCGAGGGCCGTGAGCAGGACTTGCTCGAAGGGGGTCGCCCGCGTCGGGTCGAGGCGCTCGAGGGTCACCAGTCGCCGCGACTCCCCCGCGCTGGTGACCCGGAAGACGCCGACCGCGAACCGCTCGAGCTCGCCGTCCACCGGCCGGAGCCAGGCGCCGACGACCAGTTCCTCCTGCCCCCAGGCCGCCAGCCCGGCGAGGCGGGTGTCGTAGCCGGGGGTCTTGAGGAAACGCTCCCACTCCAGCTCGAGCGGACAGGCGGCGAGCGGCGTCGCTGCCCAGCCGGTGACCAGCCAGCCGGCGAGCAGCAGAGAGCACCGCGCGGAGTGGATCGCTCGAATCCTCATGGGCAGCACTGGCAGACGTCGTTGTACTGGCGGCTCAAGAAGGCGTAGTCCCCACCCAGCCGCAAGCCGATGTAGTAGATGTCGGCGGCGTCGAAGCAGGCCTTGCGCACGAAGAAGCCCTCCTGCGACGCGGCACAGGTCGCGCGCATGTCTCGATACATGCCGACGTCACAACGGGCCTTGGCGATGATCAGACTTCCCGGCCCGCCCGGGTAGCAGGTCTGGTAGCAGATGTCGTGGGTATCGCAAGCGCGCGGGCCGGGACAGGTGTCGATGCGACCGGCGCAGACCGCGAACTGGGTATCGCTGCCTCCCGCCGGGTTGTCCTTGTCGAAGCCCGGCGAGGCCGGCAGCGAGCAGCCGTCGAACTGGCGCCGCCAGGTGGGGCACTGGATGCGATCGGTGCAGTCGAGCAGGTCGCCGAAGGCGATCGGTTTCTTGTCCACCACCTCGCCGTCGGCGCAGCACTGGGTGCGCTTCATGTAGATGTCCTCGCCGTCGCAGCAACCCTGGGTGGCGGGATCGATCGGGATGCCGTCGCAGCACATGCTGTTGGTGAGCCGCTCGTAGGTACAGGTGCAGTTCGGCTGACCCGAGCAGTTGTCCTGCGTGCAGTCGTTGCCGTCGTCACACTGGCAGGTGCAGGTGTCCGGGGGCGGCGGCGGGCCGCCGCCGCCCCAGCCGGCGCGGGTGATGCCGAAGCCGGGGTCCGAGACGATGATCGAGGCGTCCTCCGAGACGGTGCCCTTGCCGACGTTGACGAAGCGGTTGAGGGCGTGGTCGAACTGGTAGATGTCGATCATCCTGCCGGGCGGCAGGCCGTTGTTGGGCAGGGTGATGCGCGCCGGCGGGTCGAACTCCACCCCGTGGGGCTGGATGGTCCAGGCCGGCGGCATGAAGAGGGTGCCCGAGGGGGGCGGCATGGGCACCTTGTCCTGGTGCACCTGGCTGAGGGTGACGCGGCAGGTCGAAGACCCGTCCGGGCAGCGCACCGAGTTGGCGAACACGGTCAAAGACAGCCCGGCCACGCCCGCCATGGTCAAGGTCACGTCCTGGGGGCCGCCGACGATCTTCGAGCCCGAGGTGTCGAGGGCCGGGATCAGGATCGGCCGGCCGAGGTCGTTCTCCTGACCGGCCACGGTGACGGTCTCGAAGGCGAGCGGCGGGTAGGTCTCCGGCCGCGGCGAGCCCGTGGGATCGATGTGCAGGTGGATCGCCCCCACCGGCACCCCGACGATGCGGAAGCGGCCTTCGGCGTCGGTCACGGCAGAGACCGAAACGGCGCCGGCGTCGGCGCTGACCACGGCACCGGGGATCGGGGTCAGGGCATTGTCGAGCACCACGCCGGTGAAGGCGGTGGCGGCCGGGTCTCCGGCCAGCAGCGCCGACACCGTGAAGGTGGCCGGCAGGCCGGTGTTGCCGGCGAAGTTGGCCGCCACGACGTTGTTGTTGATCCCGGGGTCGGAGCCCAGGGTCAGCACCGCGCGGGCCAGGCCGTCGAGGCCGGTCACCTCGACCTGGCTGGTGCCGCCGTCGAGGCTGCCGGTGCCCTTGACCACGTTGAAGGTCACTGCGACCCCGGCGATGGGGTTGCCGCCGCGGTCGACCACCAGCACCTCGAGGGGGGTGGGCAGAGGCGCGCCCGCCACACCACGCTGGTTGTCGCCCATGATCATCAGGATCTTGTCCGCCCCGCGGGCCAGGCCGGTGGCACAGAGCTCCACCTCGCCGGCCACGCCCACGGCGCTCGCCACCACGCGGTTGGTACCCACGCCGGCAGTGTCCCCGGTGGTGAACAGCACGGACGCCCGGCCGGAGCCGTCGGTGGGCACCAGCACCTCGCGCTGCCCGGCGTCGCCCGCGGCGGCCCGCACCAGGCCGCTGTTGCGGGTGACCTCGAAGCGCACCAGACGCCCGGCCACCGGATTGCCCAGCTCGTCCTGTACCACCGCCACCAGCGGCGCCGGCAGGTCGGCGTTGACGAAGCCGAGCTGGCCGTTGCCGCTGCCCAGGGCGATGCGCGCGCCCACCGGCGGCTGGTAGAGCACCTGGATCGAGTGCCGGCCGACGTTGCCGGCGCGGTCCGTGGCGACCGCCTCGACGGTGTTCGGGCCTCGCACCAGGGGCAGGTCATCGACCAGGAAGGCGCCCCCGCCCACCGCCGCCAGCACGCCGTTGACCATCACCGTCGCCTCGGCTCCGCCGGGCACGATGTCGTTGACCAGGCCGGTGACGGCGACCCGATCGTTGACCGAGACGAAGCCCTCTCGGGGCGAGTCGATCCGGACGATCGGTGCGAAGACGTCGCGGGTGACCTGGATCGATGCCGTCCCCGTGCGGCCGTTGGTCTTGGTCGCCAGGGCGACCACCGTGTTGACCCCCTCGCGCAGGGGGACGGTCGCCGCAAAGGTGCCGCCGGAGATCGACGCCGGCACGCCGTTGACCGCGACGCTGGCCACCCCCGACGAAGCGGTTCCGCTCACGCTCACTTGGTCAGCCCGGGTGACGTCGCCGGTCTGGGGAGAGGTGATGGCGATGCCCAGGCCCGCCGTGTCGACCACGAAGCTGGTCGTCGCCGAGCCGAGGTTGCCGGCCAGGTCGGCCACCGAGGCGCCGAGGCTGAGAGTGCCCTCCGCCAAATCCTGCCCGAGGCTGCAACGGGCACCGTCCGGCCCGTCCTCGACGCAGGTGGCGGTGAGCGCCGAGCCGTTGGCGGTCAAGCCCAGCGTGGAGCGGTCCAGGGCGGTCTCGTCCTGGAGGGTTAGGACGATCTCGGGCCGGGCCTCGAGCACGAAGCTGCCGCTCGGGGGGGCGGTGATCGCCACCACGGGCGGCGTGGTGTCGCCGCCCTCGGCGAGGGTGACGGTGACCTGGGCCGAGCCGGTGTTGCCGGCCACGTCGAGGGCCTGGATCTGGATGACGTTGAGCCCGGCCGCGAGGGAGACGACGCAGGAGAAGCCGCCCCCCGAGAGAGTCAGGGGCAGGCCGTTGCAGGTGGCCGAGGCGAGGCCCGAGAGCGGGTCCAGGACCTGCCCGGTCACGGAGACCTGCGGATCCGAGACCGTGCTGCCATCCGCCGGTGAGCCGATGGCGACGCTGGGGGCGGTGAGGTCGACGTCGAGGGTGACCGAGACGCTCGCCGTGTTGCCCTCCCGGTCGATCGCCGTGCCGGTGACCACCTGGTCGGCACCCTCGGTCGTGACCACCACCGGAGCCGGGCAGGTGGCGATGCCGGAGAGCTGGTCGTCACAGGTGAAGGTGACCGTCACCGGGCCGTTGTGCCAGCCCGCGCCGTTGGGCGCCGGGGTGATCGCGGCCGAGATCGTCGGCGGCTCGTTGTCGGGGACCGCCAGCAGGACCGACAGACGCGGCCCGTTCGCGGCGCTCGCCTCGCGGGAGACGTAGTCCACGTCACCGCTCGCCCCCTCGTCCCGTTTCTTCACCAGCCAGCCGTGGTGCGTCCCGCCGCTCGCCAGGTCCGCCACATCGGCCGTCACGTTGAAGGTGACGGTGCCGGTCTGGTTCTTGGTGTGGAGGACCGAGGCGCTCGCCGTGGCCTCGAAGGAGCCGCCGTTCCACTCGGGGTCGCAATCCGGCTGGTTGTTCGAGAGGTCGAGATCTCGCCCGCAGCTCCAGGTCGCCCGTCCCTCCTGCCAGGCCGTCGTGAGCCGGTGAGCGTCCACGCTCCGGCCGCTGCCGAAGCTGCCGCCGGTGCTTTCGATGGTCAGCAGCAATCGCGCGGACTGCACCGTGCCCTGCCCGACGAGGCCGGCTAGCTCGGCGCCGTCGAAGCTCACCAGGGAACGGTGCCGGCCGCCGTGCTTGACGCGCAGGAAGGCCTCGGCGCCGAAGTTGCGGTTGCTCTCGCCGTCCTCACGAATGAAGGTGTCGGCCACGGCCGGAAAGTCGAGGGTGTAGGTGCCCGGCCCCAACAGCAGCTCGAAGCCATGGCTCGCCGAGCTGGTGTTGCCGGCGGTGTCGCTCAGGGATGCCGTCACCATGTGGGCTCCGGCGGTCAGCCGTGGCGGCTCGCAGGTGGCCGATGCCGAGCCCGCCGTGCAGGAGAGGGGCTGCCCGTCGAGGGTTACGGCCAGGCTGCCAGGGTCCACGCCGCTGCCACCGTCCTCGAAGCTCAGCGCGATCTCCGGCGTCGGATCGTTGACCATGAAGCGCCCGAGCGGCTGGGTGATCGCCAAGCGGGGGCCGGCCGCGTCCGAGGACGGGCTCTCGACGATCAGCACCAGCCGGGGGCCGCCGCCCGCCGCACCACCGCCGCCGTCATCGTCGTCATCATCGTCGTCGCCGTTACCGCCGTTGGCGCCGTTTCCCTCGTCGTCATCGTCGCCACCCCCCGCACCGTCCTCGCGCGCCGTCACTTCCAGCTCGGCGCCGAGAGCCTCGGTGCCGCCCCGCAGCAACCAGCCGTGGTCCGGGGTGCCGGCCAGGAAGGCCGCCACGTCGGCCGTCACGTCCAGGCGCAGCCAGCGGTCCCTGCCATCGGAGACCAGCGCCGCCGCGGTGGCGGGCTCGGCGAAGGTACCGCCCTGCCAGGAGGCGGCGCAGTCGGCCTGGTGGTTGGCCGCATCGCTGTCCTCGGCGCAGTCCCAGGTCGCCGTCGCCTCACCCCAAGCCGCCAGCAGGCGGTGAGCCGCGACCGGCTCACCCGGGTGGGCCCAGCCTTCGGCTTCTTCCACGAAGATCTCGAGATGGGCCGAAACCAGGAACGAGGAGCCCACCGCCGCCGCCACGGCAGCGGGGTCGAAGCGAACCAGGATGCGCTGGGAATCGGTGGTGAGGCGCAGGCGGTCGGAATCACCCTGGTTGCGGTCGGGCTCTCCTCGATCGAGGTAGGTATCCGCGACGGCATCCAGGGTGAAGGTCTGCGCTCGGAGCTCGCAGAGGGGCACGAGGATCGAGGCCAAGCCGAGAGCGAGGGCTGTCTTCTTGAACATGCGTGCTAGATCCTCCTGCGCAACGAAACCGAGGCCACTGCGGACTTCCTCCCCGCCTCGCGCTGCCCGCAATCATCAAGAGACTGGCCTTGGAATATATGAGTTCGCCTGTCGAGCATCAAGGGGGCACCGTATATTTTTCTGTGCTTATAAGACTCTGCGCGGTCCGGCCCCCTTCGTCCTATGCTTGCCACCCATGGACGCCTTCCCTCCCGGCCGGCACCTGCTGCTCTACGACGGTGTCTGCGGCCTCTGCGACCGCTCGGTGCAGTTCTGCCTCGCCCACGACCAGGCCGGGCGCTTCCTCTACGCCCCGCTGCAGGGCGAGACCGCCCGCGAGCTCGCCGCCCGGCTGCCGCTGCCCGCGGACCTCGAGACGGTGGTGCTGATCACCGACCCGGGAACGCCCGGCGAGAGGGTCCACTTGAAGAGCGACGCCTTCGTGGCCCTGCTGCGCCACCTCGGGGGGATCTGGCGGGTGCTCTCCTGGCTGCGAGTGATCCCGCGGCCCCTGCGCGACGCCGCCTACGACTTCGTGGCCGCCCGCCGCTACCGCTGGTTCGGCCGCTTCGACACCTGCCGCCTCCCCGCCCCCGGCACGGCCGAGCGGTTCCTGCCTTAGGCCGCCCGCTCCTCCCAGGCCGCCGCCGCGGCCTGGCCGCGGGGCTCGTCGACCCGGAAGAGCACGATCAGGCCGGCGATGAAGAACAGCAGCGTCGAGAGGATCGCCAGCCGCTGCGAGCCGGACACCGAGGAGACGGCGCCGAAGACCAGGGGGCCGATCATGTAAGCCCCCTTGCCGGCGAGGCCCCACAGGCCGAAGAACTCGGCGCTCTTGGTGACCGGCGCGAAGAGCCCGACCAACCCCCGCGAGGCCGACTGGAGTGAGCCGATGCCCAGCCCGGCCAGCACCGCCACGACCCAGAACCCCGCCTTGGACGGCACCACGGCGGCACCGGTGACCACCACGATCCACAGCACCAGGCTGATGGCGATGGTCTTGCGCGCGCCGATGCGGTCCTGCACCGAGCCGAAGGCGAAGGCGCCCGCCGCCGAGCAGACCTGGAGGGCGATGAAGAGCAGAAAGAGCTCCCCGACCTCGAAGCCGAAGGTGCGCTCGGCGTAGATCGAGGCGAAGGCGATCACCGTGGTGAGGCCGGCCGAGAAGCAGAAGAAGGCGACCAGGAACACCGAGAGGTCGCGGAAGTGGGCGAGGGAACGGAAGGTCTGGCGCAGGCGCCCGAAGCTCACGGCGAAGTAAGCGCCGAGGGCCCGCCGCGGCCCCCGCGGCGCCCGCTCGCGCAGGAAGAGGAAGGTCGGCAACGCGGCGACCAGGAAGAAGGCCGCCGTGGTCACCCAGGCCAGGCGCAGCTCGTCCAGGTTGGCCAGCACGAAGCCGCCCTTGACCCGCGGCCAGGCCGCCGCCAGGCAGACCAGACCCCCGAAGTAGCCGAAGCCCCAGCCGAAGCCGGAGATGCGGCCGACGTTGGCCGGCGTCGAGATCTCGGGCAGGAACGAGGCCACCAGGTTCTCGCCGAAGGAGAAGCCGAGGTTCGACAGCACGAAGAGGCTCAAGCCCAAGGCCACGTCCCCCGGCAGCACCCGGTAGAGGGCGAAGGTGCCGAGCACGCAGAGCGCGTAGGTGGCGAAGAGGAACTGCTTCTTGCGGCCCGTGTCGTCCGCCATGGCCCCCAGCACCGGCCCGCCGAGCATCACCAGCAAGTTGCTGACGAAGATCCCCAGCCCCCAGAGGAAGTCCGCATCCCCCCGGCCCGCCGGCACCACCAGCTTGGTGAAGTAGACCGAGAAGGCCACGGTGACGATCAGGGTCGTGTAGCTCGAATTGGCGAAGTCGAACATCGCCCAGCCGACGATCTCGCGGGGGCGGGCGGGAGGCAGGGCGGGCGGCGTCTCTCGCGGTTCAGTCGTCACCGGCGGGGGCTCCTGGGAGTGGAGTGGGTGGGCGGGGGAAGGATACGGCATGGGCCTTCCATTGTGCGAGGATTCCCCATCCTCATGCGCCTCCGGACGCTCCCTCCCGCCCTCGCCCTGCTCGCGGTCCTGGTCGTCTTCGGTCTGCCTGCTCGCGGGCAGTCGAACGACGAGATCCAGACCGGGGCGCAGTTCAACTTCTCGACCCCCGGGGCGCGCAGCTTGGGGCTGGGCGGGGCGTTCCTGGGGCTGGCGGACGATGCCACGGCGGCTTACGCCAACCCCGCGGGGCTGGCGCAGCTGGCGGCCTCGGAGGTCTCGGTCGAGGGGCGCTCCTGGCGCTTCGAGAGCCGCTTCGCCGCCGGCGGCCATACGCCGGAGACCGGGGTCACGGGCATCGGCATCGACACGGCGGGCGGCGTGCAGGAAGGGCGAATCGCCCGGGAGACGGCCGCCGCGTCCTTCCTCTCCACGGTCTACAGCGGGGGTCGCTGGGCAATCGCCCTCTACCGCCACCAGTTGGCGGACTATGAGGCGGCGATCGATTCTCAAGGTCCCTTCGTCGGCGGCCGCGGCAACACGGCCCGCACCCAGCCGGTGCGCTCGCAGCTCGACCTCGAGATCTGGCACGTCGGGGCCGCCGGCTCCTGGCGGGTGACCGACGGCCTCTTCCTGGGCGCCAGCCTCTCCTCCTACGACTTCGCCCTGTCCTCCCGGACCGAGCGCTTCGCCCGCAACCCTCCGACCGGCGACCCGGTGCGCGACGGCCTGACGGGCAACCACTTCGGGCCGGCGGATTTCCTGCCCGAGAACCTGTCGAACATCCAGACCCAGGACGGCGAGGACCGCGACTGGGGCGTCAACCTGGGACTGCTGTGGAAGGCCAACGGCCAGTGGAGCGTGGGCGCCGTGTACCGCCAGGGGCCGGACTTCGGCTTCCGCGCCGAGGTGGTGGACGGCCCGCGGGGAAACCGGCCCGGGCAGGTGCGCGAGGACCTCGGCGGCTCAGGGCTCTTCCACGTCCCCGACGTTTTCGGCGTCGGCGTGGTCTGGCGGGCGAGCGACGAGCTGACCTTCGCCTTCGACTGGGACCACGTGCGCTACAGCGCTCTGACCGAGGACCTGGTCAACGTCCTGCGCACCAGCGGCAGCGAGCCGGAGCACTTCGCGGTGGACGACGCCAACGAGCTGCACCTCGGCTGCGAGTGGCAGACCCTGGCCTCGAAGCTGCCCTTTGCCGTGCGCCTCGGCGCCTGGTGGGACCCGGACCACCGCATCCGCTACCAAGGCACCAACGAGCTGCTGCTCGCCCGCTTCCGGCGCGGTGAGGACGAGCTGCACCTGGCCGGCGGCTTGGGGGTGGTGATCCACCGGCTACAGCTCGACCTCGCCGCGGACGTGTCCGAGACGACGCGGACGTTTTCGCTGTCGGCCGTGGCGCGGTTCTGAAGAGTCCTCACCCCCTCGATCCTTGCCCCTCACCCCCTCGGTCCCCCTCTCCCGGAGGGCGGTGTGGGCGGGCCGGGAGCCTGTCCTGAGCGCAGCCGCAGGAAGGGGGGCCGAGGGGGTGAGGGGCCGGGACCGAAGGGGTGAGGACTCCCCGTCAGGGCGGATGATCCCGGAAGAAGTCGATGAAGCGGGGGGAGAAGAAGTCCGGGTGGGGGGCGAAGGCGGGGCGCTCGCGGCGGGCGGTGGCGAGGTCGGCGATGGCCCGCTCGAGCAGCTCCTCGTCCTCCTCCCCTCCCACCAGATAGAGCCCATGCCGGCAGGCGGCGCCGAAGAGGGCCGCCAGGAAGCGCTGGCGGCGGTCGGCCGGGGCCCCGGCCTCGCCCAGCTTCGCCAGGCAGAGGCCGTACTCGCCGTTGAAGTAGGCCGCCATCGCCGCTGTCAACAATGGCGGTAAGGGTGGGGGCTCGGTGGCCGGCGGCGTTGCCGGCGCCGGCGGCGGCAGCAGCGGGGGCTCGGCCGCCACGGCAGCCGGCGAGGACTCCGGCCGGTGGTCGGGGGCTGCGGTCTCGGCGGGTTCCTTTTCGCTCGGCGCGGCGGCCGGCGGTAGCTCGGCCGGCTTCGGCTCCTGAGGCGCCGCGGAGGGCGCGGGGGGCTGGCGCTCCTCGCAGGTGCGGATCACCGCCGCGGCCTCGGCGAGGCGCTCCGGGAAGGCCGCCACCACCCCCTGCTCCCGTGAGCGGGAAAGGGCGGCCAGGGCGCCCGGGCAGTCGCCCAGCCGGGAGCGGGCCAGGCCGAGGTAGTGCTGGGGCAGGTAGGGCTCCGGGATCGCCCCCACCAGCCGCGCCCGGGCCGCTTCCTGGGGCCGCTCGGCCACCGCCGCCTCGAGCAGCCGGGCCGCCTCCGCGGCGGCGCCCCGGCGCAGGGCGCGGAGGGCGTCGAGGTAGGCCTGGCGGTAGTCCGCCGCGGCGGTGGCGAGGGCCAGGCCGGCGAGCAGGAGGAGGGCGAGGGCTCGCTTCATGGCTCGGCCTCGCCGTCGAAACGGCGCAGGAACTCCGCCACCTCCGGCCGGGCGAACACCCGCTCGCAGCGGGCCACCTCGCCGGGCCGCACCTCCACCTCGCAACGCTCGACCACCACGGCGCGGGGGTGGTCGAGCTCGAAGATCCAGCGCCCGGGCGGCAACCGCCAGAGCGCCGGCGTGAAGCTCGCCCGGCCGGCGAGGTCGAGGGGGCCGGCGGGGCCCCTGGCCGCCAGGATCCGCGCCCAGGGCCGAGCCTCGATGACCACGGCGCCCAAGGGCGGCGATGCGGTGGCCCCGACCGGCGGCGGGCGCTCGGGGCGGCGGCTCACCAGCCAGCCGGCCAGGGCGAGGGTCGCCACCCCGGCCGCGAGCAGCCAGCGCCACCGCACCGAGCGCAGGCGACGCCACAGCCGACTCCGGAGAGGGCCCTCCCCGGCAACGGGCACCGGCGCCGGGAGCCGTGGGTCGAGCTGCCGGATCACCTCTTCGAGATCCACCAACAAGGGACCGAAGCCGGCATAACGCCGCGCCGGCTCCCGGGCCAGGCAGCGGTCGACCAGTCGCGCCAGGGCCGGGGGGCAGGCCGGCCAGCGCTCACGGATCGGCCGGGGCCGGCTCTCGAGCACCTGGTAGAGCAGGGCCGGGCCGCTCTCGGCGGTGAACGGCCGCGCCGAGGTCAGCAGCTCATAGGCCACGACGCCGAAGGAGTAGACGTCGCTCGCCTCGGTGGCCGGCTCCCCTCGGACTTGCTCCGGCGCCATGTAGGCGAGGGTGCCCATCACCGTGCCGAGGCCGGTGAGCCGGGTGTCCCTCCCCTCGAGGTGGGCGATGCCGAAGTCGAGCACCTTGACGTGGCCGTCCGGCAGCACCCGCAGGTTGGCCGGCTTCAAGTCCCGGTGCACCACGCCGGCCGCGTGGGCCCAGGCCAGGGCCTCGGCCACCTCGCGCAGCCAGGCCAGCCGCTGGGCGAGGCCGGGCAGGCGGCCGGAGGCGAGCCGGCGGTCGAGATCCTCCCCGGCGAGCAGCTCCTGCACCAGGTAGGGGGTGTCGCCATCCCGCCCCGAGTCGAAGACGCGCACGATGCCCGGGTGGTCGAGGCGGGCCGAGATCACCGCCTCGCGCAGGAAGCGCCGCCCCAGCTCGGGATCGTCCGAATGCAGGGTCTTGACCGCCACCTCGCGCTCGAGCTGGGGGTCGAGGCAGCGGAAGACCTCCCCGAAGCCGCCCCGGCCGATGCGCTCCCGCACCCGGTAGCGGCCGATGGTGGCGGGCAGGGCCAGGCGGCGGGTGGGCGCCGGGGGCAGGGCGGCCGGCTCCTCCAGGAACCCGCCGGCCGCGGTGTCGGCCTGGAGCAGGCGGCGCACCTCGACGGCCAGCTCCGGCTCCTCGGCGGTGAGGCGTTCGAGCAGGGCGTCGCGCTCTCCGGCCGGCGCCTCGAGCACGGCCTCGAAGATGCCGACGATCCGCCCCCAGCGCGCCGAATCCATGGTCTCCTCAGCCGGGCGGGCTCGCCCCGCTGCCCGCGAGCTCGCCGAAGAGCCAGGCCCGCGCCGCCCGCCAGCGCCGGGTCACCGTCGCCGGCGAGCTGTTCAAGACTGTGGCCGTCTCCTCGATCGACAGGCCGCCGAAGAAGCGCAGTTCGACCACCGAGGCCCCCTGGGGGTCGAAGGCGGCCAAGCGGGTCAGCGCGTCGTCGAGCACCAGCACGTCCACGCCGGCCTCGGCGACCGGCTCCGGGGCCTCTTCGAGGGAGATCTCCACCACCCGGCCCCCCCGCTTCTCGGTGCCCCGTTTGCGCGCGTGGTCGAGCAGTACCCGCCGCATCATCCGCGCGGCCAGGGCGAAGAAGTGCGCGCGATCCTGGAAACGCATCTCGCGCTGGCCGAGCATGCGCAAATAGGCCTCGTGGACCAGGGCGGTGGGCTGGAGGGTGTGGTCGCTGCGCTCTTGGCGCAGGAAGCGCGCCGCCCGCTGGTGCAGCTCGGCGTAGACCAGGGGCATCAGGCTCGCGTAGGCCTCGCCGTCGCCGTCGCTCCAGGCTCCGAGCAACTCGGTGATCCGTTGTGGGTCGGACACGCGCAGAGTCTATCCGCCTGCGCCGTGCCCGGTGACCGGCCCGAGGCCCTTTCCGCGCGTCCCTTGGTGGAGGAGATCGCGCTTTCTCTCCCCGGAAGGAGCCACGACATGCCTCGACTCGACTCGCTCTGCCTGCTCGCGCTCCCCGCCTCCGGCCGGCGTGCGGTGCCGTTCCTGGCCGCCGCCCTGTTGGGATGGGCCCTGCTCTTGGTCCCCACCCCATCCGGCGCCGACCCGGTGCCGCTGGCCACCCTCAGCCGGGACCTGGTCACCGTCCCCGCGTATCCCGAGGGCTCCTTCCCGACCACCTTCCAAACCCTCGGCGACCGCGTCCTCTTTCTGGCCTCGGATGCCGGCGGCACGCCCCGTCCCTGGGCCACGGACGGCACCCGGGAGGGCACCGTCCCCTTGACCGAGAGCCCTTCTCCGTACTCGTACAGCACGGCCTTGCTGGGGACCCTGGGCGATCGTTTCCTGTTCACGGCACCCGGCAGGACGAGCCTCGCCACCCTCTGGGCGACCGACGGCACCAGCGCCGGCACCGAGCCGATCTCCCCCGACGCTCTCGAGGTCCAACCCTACTCGCCAAGGCCCGTGAGCATGGCCGGGCAGTGGGCATTCCTGGGCTATGGCACATCGGAGCTGGCGGGGGTGTGGATCACCGACGGCACCCGGATGGGCACCCGGCTGGTGGCACCACTCGCGCCCCTGGCCCTCGAGCTCGGGCCCTACGAGCTGGCCACCTTCCGCGGCAGCCTCTACTTCTCAGCCAAGCAGGCCGGCCGCTGGGCCCTGTTCCGCGTCGATCTCGGCACCGGGCGGATCGACCAGCTCGCCCTGGTCGAGGGCGGCGCCCAGCGCCTGACCGCTGCCGGGGACCGCCTCTTCTTCGTCGGCCGGGTGAACCACCGCTTCCAGTTGTGGTCGAGCGACGGCACCGCCACCGGCACCCGGCCGATCACCCGCTTCAAGCACGGCTGGGGCTTCTCGACCTTCGCCTGGCTGGCGCCCACCGAGCGAGGGGTCCACTTCATCGCCCTGGAGCGCGACCTCGGCTACGAGCTCTACTTCTCGAACGGCCGGGCGAACGGCACCCGGCGGCTCACCCACTTCGCCCACCGCGAGCCCTTCGCCGGCGGCACCGGGCCGCAGCACCTGTTCGTCCAGGGGGACGAGGTCACCTTCCCCGCCACCGACGGCGAGAGCGGCCTGGAGCTGTGGCGCACCGGCTCCCGGCGCGGCAGCCTCACACGACTCTCGGACGTGTGCGCCGGCGCCTGCAACGGCCTCGACGTCGAGGAGCCCTGGGTGCCGATCGAAGGGGGTTTCCTCTTCCGCGGCACCAACGAGCAGGGCAGCGAGATCTGGCGCAGCGACGGCACGGCGCGGGGCACCGGACTGCTGGCGGAGCCCTGCGCGGGCCCCTGCGGCGAGGTCTACCGCTTCACCCCCACGGCCGGGGGGATGGTCTTCGTCGCCCCGGACTCGACCGGCGCCCGCCAGGTCTGGGAGACCGACGGCACCGCCCCGGGCACGCGGCGCCTGACCGAGCTGCCGCGCTCCTCCCGCCTGCCCCGGCCCGGGTTCTACGACTACCGGGATCCCTCCTGGCTGGGCCGGACGAGCACCGGGCTCTTCTTCGCCGCGCCCACGCGCGACGGCGACCGCTTCGAGCTCTGGCACGCCACCTCGGCCGTGACCGAGGTGCTCGCGGTGCTGCGACCCGGCGTCGGCAGCTCGAACCCCTTCCAGCTGCGGACCTTCGAAGATCGCTTGCTGTTCGACGGCTGTGACCCCGAGGGACCGGCGATCTTCGCCAGCGACGGCTCGGCCGCCGGCACCGTCCCCCTCGAGCGCAGGGCCAGCTACTGCTCCGGCGGCGGGGGCGGCGTGCGCCTGCGGGGGGTGGCGCCCCAGTACTTCCGCCGCTTCGACGACGGCACCCTGTTCGTCTCCACGTTGTGGAAGATCGGCGCGGCCGGCGGCGAAGCCACCCGGCTCGCGGTCTTCCCCGAATTCGTCGTGCCCAACCTGCCCACCACCACCGTCGGCGGCCTGGACGCCTTCTTCGTCTACGGCTTCACCGATCCGGTCCACCTCGAGCTGTGGCGCACCGACGGCACCGCCGCCGGCACCCGGCCCTGGGTGGCCCTGGCACCCGCGATTCGCTGGATCTACAGCACCCTCGGCGTGGGCTCCCGGCTCTACCTGTGGGTGGACGAGGAGGGCTACGGCGCCCTGTGGGTGACCGACGGCACGCCTGGGGGAACCCAGCGGCTGCGAGCCTTCCCCAACGCCTACCCCTTCATCCCGCCCTGGCTCACCGAGTACGGGGGCGAGGTCTACTTCGCCGTCGCCAGCATGGAGAATCGGGTCGACGCCTGGGTCACGGATGGCACGGTGGCAGGCACCCGGGCCTTCCTCCCCCTGGTGCCCTGGAGCAACTCCGCAGGACTGCAGCCACTCTTCCAAGTGCTCGGTGACCGCTTGCTGGTCTGGGCCTCGCCGGAGCTGGGGGCGCTCGAGCTGCTCACCACGGACGGCACCGTGGCCGGGACCTCCCGGCTGCGCCGCTTCGTGGAGCCCAACCCCTACCTGCTGGGAGCGGAGACGGCCTTGGACGGCGCGGGCGGGCTCTACCTGGTGGCCGACGACGGCCTCTTCGGCCGCGAGCTCTGGCACACCGACGGCACGGCCGAGGGCACCCGGCTGGTGGCGGACGTGCGGCCGGGGGCCCTGGGCGCGAACCCCGGCGAGCTCGAGGTGGCGGGGGGGCGGGTGTTCTTCGCCGCGGACGACGGCCGCCACGGCCGCGAGCCCTGGGCGAGCGACGGCACCACGGAGGGCACGACCCTGGTGCAGGACCTCGCCCCCGGCGGCCTCTCCTCGCAGCCGGAAGGCTTCACCACCACGTCGCAGCGGGCCTACTTCGTGGCGGACGACGGCGTGTTCGGCCGCGAGCTGTGGAGCGTCCCCCTCGACGCCGGGCGCCCGATCTGCGAGCCCTCCGCCACCGCCCTCTGCCTCGGCGACGGCCGTTTCCGGGTGGAGGCGGCCCTGCGAGATCCGGCCGGCGACGTGCTGCCGACCCAGGCCGCGAGCCTCTCCGCGCATGCCGGAGTCCTGGCGCTGTCGTCGCTCCAGTCCCCGGACGTGGCGGTGAAGCTGCTCGACGGCAGAGCCGTCAACGGCAGCTGGTGGCTGTTCACCAACGCCCTGACCAGCTTCGACGTGGACCTGACCCTGACCGACACCCTCACCCGCGAGAGCCGCCGCTACCACAAGCGCAGCTCCCGCGCCGCGGGCACCTTCGACCTGGAGGCGTTCGACCACGGTGGGATGGTGGCGGCGCAGACCTTCGCCGCCACGGCACCGAGCCCACCGGGGCGCTCCTTCACCCCTCGCGAGCTCGGCCCCTGCGTGGCCAGCCCCGAGCGGCTTTGCCTGGCGGGCGGACGCTTCGCCGTCGAAGTGCGCCGGGACGGCACGCCCGTCCCCGCCACTGCCTTGTCCGATCAAGCCGGGACCTTCTCCTTCTTCGCCCCGGAGAACCCGGAGGGGGTGGTGAAGATCCTCGACGGCCGCGACATCAACGGCCACTTCTGGCTCTTCTACGGCGGCCTCACCCTGCTCGGCCACGAGCTGGTGGTCACCGACACCCAGACCGGCACCGCGCGGGCCTTCGACCTGCCGGAGGGGAAGATCTCGAGCGTGATGGAGCTGCGGGGGTTCTGAAGGGGGGTAGCGAGGGACCGAGGTCCCTCGCTACCCATGAACGTCCCTGGCGGGACGGGGAGGGGAGGCCCTTGTTGGGACTGCGGCGCCTCGGCGCTGCTTCGCCTTGCTCGGCGCTTGAAAGCGGCGACGCGTCGCCGCACTCCAAAGGACTACCAGCCCTCCGCCGCCTCCTCGGCATCCGCCAGCTCCAGCAGCCGCCGGCCGTAGCCGTGCTTCTCGATCAGAGCCCGCGCCGCCGCCAGGGCCTCGCGGTCCCGGATCAGGCGGGCGCGGTGGAGGTGCACGTCCGCCAGGAAGAGCGGCATCGGCCCCCGCTCGGCGAGCTCCTGGGCTTCGGCCAGGTCGGCCCGGGCGGCTTCGGGGTTGGCTTGGAGGTGGTGGAGGAGGGCGCGGGTGAGAAGGGCGGGGGGGAGTCGAGTGATGTCCCCGGCGCGGCGGAGGCCGTCCACGGCCTGGGCCAGCTCGGTGGCAGTCGCCGCGAGGCCCGTGCCTTCCAGAATCGCCCGGTAGAGCTTGGCGCGGGCGAGAGTGAGGTGGTCGAGGGCAATCTCGAGGAGCGAATCCGCGGGGAGTCGCCACTCGAACATCTTCCGACCCCGCCCCTCCACCTCCAGGCAGAGCTCCGCACCTCTGCTCTGCTCGCGGCCTGTCCCCAGCACAACCCTCCATGCCGTACGCTCGGCATCGCCAAGGAGCAGATCGCAGAACGGGAAGCCCTGGGGCGAATAGAGCAGCGGGTACTTGGGCTGCCGCTCGGCCTGCATCCTCTCCGCCTCGCGGAAGCGTTCCAGCGCCTCCTCCCGCCGGCCCGCCTGGCGCAGAGCCTCGGCGACGTTGATGAGGCGAGCCATCCGCTGGAAGGGATCCGCGCTCCGGTCCGCTAAGGCAACGGCCTGCTCCGCGTCCCGCAGGGCAGCGGGCAGGTCTCCCAGGGTGAGTTCCAGCTCGCTCAGGTTGCCCGCGCGAATCGCGGCGTTCATCCAATCATCCCGCTCAACCTCAAGTGGCAACCCTGCTCGCATCGGCTCGAGGGCCTCGGGGAGCCGACCGAGGCCGATCATCCGGGTGGCGGCCTCGGTCAGCAGCCACGCCTGGTAACCCTCGCTGAGGGACGGGGATACCCGGCTCCAAGGCGAGTCGAAGAAACAGGCCACAGCGCCCAGATCCGCGCCATAGGCGCCGAGTTGCCAAGTGCTGTAGAAGCCGCTGCTGTAACCCGTGCCGCGGAGGATGCGGTCGCGGTAGACCTCGAAACACGCGCTCTGGTGCCGCCCCGCCCAGCACCCATGGGCCACGGCCTGGTAGAGAGGCTGGAGTCCTTCTAGTGTGTCGGGCCAGTGCTCGGTCGAATCCCGCAAGTGCTCGTAGACCCGGCCGTGGGCGGCGCGCCAGGCTGCTTCGTTAGCCTTGCGGAGGCGCTCGGCGAAGTACTGGCGGAGGAGAGGGTGGGCGTCGAGGGAGAGGGGAGTGGCCATAATCAACCCTGCCTCGGCGAGGTTCGCCACCGTGTCGTTCCAGTCCTCCTCCTCGAGCCCCACTAGCGGTTCCGTGAGGCCCGGGATGGCCGGATCTCGCCGCAGAGCCGATAAGCAGCCGGCGTCGGCGGGGCGGTCGAAGAGGCCGAGCAGGCGCAGGACGGCCAGCTGGCGCTCGCCTTCCTCGCCACCTTCTGCCAGCCATCGCTCGTAAGCGGCCATGGTCTTGAAGGCGTGGCTGCCCTGGGTCTTGAGGTCTGCCTTGGTGAAGCTCACCCGATCCCGCCGGCGCACGTCCCCGCCATGGGCCTTGGCGAGGTAGTGGCCCAGCAGATTCAGCGTCAGCGCATGGCCCCTCACGTCCTCAACGAGCTGAGCCAGGTCCTTCTCGCTCCCCCATACGCCCAGGCTCTTCAACAGATCCACGCCCGCCGGCATGGAGAGATGCTGAAGCGGCCACTTCGGCGCCGTGGTCTTCTGGAACGCCACGAGATCCTTCACGCCCTCCCGCGTCGTCACCACGCAAAGCCCGGCGTTCCTGGCCGCCAGCCCCTTAAGCAGCGCCGGCACGCCCGGGTCCTTCAGCTCCCCGGCCAGCGGGCCGGGCGGGTACTGAAGCGGCTCCAGCCCGTCCAGCACCAGCAGCGTCCGGCGCTCCCCCACCACCTTCGCCAGCCGAGCGCCCTTGTCCCACGCGGAGGCGGGACTGTTGGCCAACTCCTCTTCCCCGAAGAACCGCAGGGCCGCCGAAAGGAACGCATCCCCTGAAGCGCCGCCTTGCTCCCGGGTGCCCTGGCTGTAGAAGCTCCAGTCGAAATAACTGGCGCCGTCATACTCACGCGCCGCGAGCCGCCCCACCCACTCCGAGACCAGGGCCGTCTTCCCCACGCCGCCCCAGGCCACAAGGGTGAGGACGTTGGTCTTGGGATCGGCCCAGGCTTGGTCCAGCCTGGCGAGGTCGTCCTCGCGACCGAAGAGGTGTTGGGCGGCGTGGCGGAGCTTGGAGGGGGCGATGCGGGGAGGAGTGATTCCGCTCGTGCGGGGCCAGTAGACCGAGAGGAGCCTCTCCAGCAGAGCCTTGCGCCCGTACAGCTCGTGCCAGATGTCCTCCCAGCTCCAGACATGGACCTCGAACAGACCCCGGGCACGGTGCCCCTCGGTTATCTCTCGGGCGCGCTCCTGCACCTTGCCGTCTCGGGGGCCGCTGGTGGCGAGAATGAAAGTGGTCAGAGGGGGGCGGAACTCGAGGGCGTTCTCTACCTCCGCTGCCAGCTCGGCGATGGCCAACTTGCTGCGCAGCAGACCGTCCTTCTGCTTGCACTGGACCCCGACCGAGCGGCCAGCGTGCGTCCCGAAGACATCCACCCCCGCTTGAGGCTGGCCCGAGCGCCCGTTCTTCTGGGCTCCGCTATCGCCCCAGATCTCCTTCCAGAGGTCCAGACAGAGGGACTCGAACGCTGCCGGCTCGTTCGGGGGAGGCAGTCTCTCGGAATCGGCGCTCATGGCTCAGTTGGCGCTTGACCTTCCTGCAACGCGAGATAGCTTGCTTAGGACCGCTCGTAAGTATGGCGGAGATCGAAGAGGGAAGGAACGAGGCGTGGGAAGGGGACCGCCCGCCCAAGAGATCCCTCGGCTTGGCTCGGGATGACAGCAGGAGCGGTGGTGCCCGCCGGCTCGGCTCCTCTGCGTCCCGCCAGGGACGTCTATGGGTAGCGCGGGATTTCAATCCCTCGCGGGGCCGGGGCGGCGCACTCGCACCTGGGGAGATTCCTCACTTCGTTCGGAATGACAACGGGGCGAGGCTCGCAGAAAGTGAGACGTTCTCGTGGATCGAGGGCTCAGATCCTGCGCTGCCAGACTCGCGGATTGCGAGCCTGGTGGATGATGGCGATCACGAGGATGGTCTCGGCCTGGAGCCGGAAGAAGACCGAGTAGGGGAAGCCGTGGGTCAAGGCGCGACGAGTGGTGCCGCGAACCTTGCTGTAGGCGAGCGGGTTCTCGCGGATCCGATCCAGGGCCTCGTCGATCGCCAAACGGAACCGAAGTGCCGCCGGCTCAGACTGGTCTCGATACCAGTCCGCCGCCTCTTGCAGGTCCGCCTCGGCCGCCCGCGTGAGCCGAAGGGCTCGGCTCATGCCGGGTCCGGCCAGACCCTCTTCCTGACCTCTTCCCAGGGCGAGCCTTCCTCGGGATTCCGTTCCAGCTCGGCGATCCGCTCGTCGAGAAGCGCGCGCTGCCAGTCAGGCAGTTTGGCCGGCTCTCGTTCGAGACTCTGCCACAGGGTCTCGACGAGCTCCATCCGTTCGTCCGGCGGCAGCTCGAGGGCGCTCCGAGCCAGGTCCGTCTTGGTCATGGTGCCAGTGTACCGGAGTCTGCGAGGAAGGGCTCCCCCTACGGCTCCAGGTCCCGAGCCCCCCACATCCCGCTCGCGAGGTCCTCGACCAGGACGATCATCCACTCGGCGTCGGCGGGGAGGGGCACGGCCTCGTCGCGGGTCCAGATGGCGGCGGAGAGGTCCTGGTCCTTGAGCAGGCGGTGCTCGAAGGTGGGCTGCCCTTCCTCACGGCCGGAGGCCAGGGTCAGGCGCAGCAGGGCGCCCTTACCCACTTCGGGCTTGGAGCCGCGGCGGGAGAGGTCGAGGGTCAGGCGCACGGTGCGCTTGCCGGCCACCGGCTCGCTGACGAAGCGGGCGCCCAGGGCGAGCTCGCCGATCTCGTTCTCGCCGGCCAGGATCCGCCGCACCCGCGCCTCGGCCAGGGCCTCGGGGGTGGCCGAGCGCAGCCAGCTCTTGCCCTCGACCTTGACGCCGGCCGAGGCCGAACGCACCTCGATGGGCCGCAGCAGCCCGTCGATACGGCGGTTGACCTGGATGGTCACCCGGAAGCTCTCATCCAGCCCCTGGAGCAGGGCGGCCAGGCCGTCGGCCCGGTCCACCAGCTCGCCTCCCCCTTCCCCCGCCAGGCTCTTGAGCGGCGCCGTGGGGGCGTCGAAAACCGGCAGCTCGGCCTCCTTCTGCTCCTCCGTCTTGGCCCCGCCCAAGGGCACCCGGACCGGCACCCTGGCAACGCTACCGGCGTCGGTGACGCCGGTGGTCTCCAGGGCCTGCTCGCGGAAGGCCTCGAACTGCACACTGGGGGTGGAAGGAGCCGAGCCCGGGTCCGCGAACGACAGCGGCGCCACCGTCCAGCCGTAGCCGGCGAGGGTCAAGGCCGCGTCGTCCACCTGCTGGACGAGGCGCTGGGCCAGGCCCTCGCCGCCGGCGTTGGGGGCGTAGCGGCGATGGAAGGAAGCGGGGTCGAGGTCGAAGCCGCTGGTCACCCACAGGAGGGCGCGGGGGCCGTTGCCGGCGTGCTCGGCCGCCCAGGTCACCAGGCCGGCGAGACCGCGCTCGATGATCGCCAGCTCTTCGGCCACGGCCGCCGCCGCCAGCTCCTCCCTGGCCAGCTCGGGAGGCAGCTTGGCCGCGTCGCCTTTGCGGGCCTTGGGCGGCGCCAGGGCCGCCAGGGCCGTGCGGCGCACTCCGGCCACGGCATCCTCCCCGGGGCGGGAGAGCAGCAGGGCGGCGAGGCTGTTGCCGAGCTCGTTGGCATCGCGGGTGGCGGCGAGGTGGAGGCGCGGCAGGGGATCGGCCAGCACCACCTCCACGGAGCCCAGCTGCACCAGCCGGTTGGCCTGCTCGCCCAAGGCGAGGGCGGTGGCGTGGGCGGTGGCTTTGCTCGAGAGGGGAAGGTCGAAGTAGAGGACGATGCGCCAGGGCTCGGCGCCGGCCGTCGCGCCCAGGCGGGCGACGCTCGACACCGGCACGCTCTGGCCGTCCTCGGTGACCCGCACGTCGGTGGGCGCGAGCGAGGTGGGCACGGCGCCCACGACGTTCTTGACCCGCACGGCGAGATCGACGGCGGTGACGTCGGTGACCTCTTCGATGCGCGGGGGCTCGGCGGGGTCTTGGGCCTGGAGGATCGGCGAGGAAAGGAGCAGCACGAGAGCGCTCAAGCGGGCGGGCGATCGCATCATGACGGGAATCTCCGGGGTCGGTGGGCGCGAGGCAGGGTGCTACGATTCCGCGGCGCTCCCCGACGAGGCTAACACCATGAGACGAAGCGACCATTCCCCCCTGGTTCCCACTTTCACCCTGCTGCTGACCATGTCCATCCCCATGAGCCCCGCAATCGCCGTCGCCGAGCCTCCCGCAGCCACCCCCGAAGCATCCGTGGCCTCCTCACCTCCGGCCCCACCGCAGGCCCGGAGGGTGCCCAGCGAGCGCACCCTCTTCGGCCACACCTTGAAGGACGACTACGCCTGGCTGCGCGAACGCGACAACCCGGCGACCATCGCCCACCTCGAGGCCGAGAACCGCTGGACCGAGGCGGTGATGGCACCCACGGCCGAGCTGCGCGAGACCCTCTACCGCGAGATGGTCGGTCGCATCAAGGAGACCGACCTGTCGGCGCCGTACCGCCGCAAGGGCTATTTCTACTACTCGCGCACCGAGCAGGGCCGGCAGTACCCGATCCACTGCCGCAAGCGGGGCTCGCTCACGGCGCCCGAGGAAGTGATGCTGGACGTCAACGTACTCGCCCAAGGCCGCGGCTTCACCCAGCTGGGCGAAGCGGAGCCCAGCCCGGACTCCCGCCTGCTCGCCTACACCGTGGACTTCGACGGTTCCGAGCACTACCAGCTGCGCATCCGCGACCTGGCGACCGGCAAGGATCTGCCCGACGTGATCCCGGAGGTCTCCGCCGGGGTGAGCTGGGCCACCGACAACCAGAACCTCTTCTACGTCACCCTGGACGCGGCCAACCGCCCCTTCCGCGCCTGGCGCCACCGCCTGGGCACGCCGCCGAGCGAGGACGTGGAGGTCTACCACGAGCCGGATGACGCCTTCTTCGTCCGCGTCAGTCGCACCAAGGACGACCGCTTCCTGCTGGTCACCGCGGACAGCTCCACCACCAGCGAGTGGCGCTTCCTACCCGCGGACCAGCCCACCTCGGCGCTGCAGCTCTTCCGGGCCCGGAAGAGCGAGGTCGAGTACTCGGTGGAGCACCACGGCCAGCACTTCTACGTGCTGACCAACGAGGGAGCGAAGAACGGCAAGCTGATGCGAGTGGCCGACGGGGATCCGGCCGGCTCCCCCTGGGAGGAAATCGTGCCGGCCCGCGAGGAGGTGCGCCTCGAAGGGATCGAGGTCTTCGCCCGCCACCTGGCCTTCTTCGAGCGGGACGGTGGGCTGGTCTCGATCCGGGTGCGCGACCTCGCCACCGGCGCCGAGCACACCGTGGCCCAGCCCGAGGCCTCCTACGCCCTCTTCCCCTCGCGCAACCTCGAGTTCGACACCACCCTGCTGCGCTTCCACTACACCTCGCTGGTGACGCCGATGTCGGTCTTCGACTACGACCTCGAGCGACGCGAGCGCACCCTGGTCAAGGCCACGGAGGTGCTGGGCGGCTACGACCCCGAGCAGTACGCCACGGAGAGGCGGGAGGCCAAGGCCCCGGACGGAGTGGCGGTGCCGATCTCGCTGGTCTACAAGAAGGGCCTGATCAAGAACGGCAAGAACCCCTGTGTGCTCAACGGCTACGGCGCCTACGGCGCGTCCTCGGACCCGTTCTTCTCGACAGCGCGCCTGTCCCTGCTGGACCGCGGCTTCGTCTTCGCCATCGCCCACGTGCGCGGCGGCGGCGACCTCGGCAAGCGCTGGCATGACGCCGGCAAGCTCCAGAACAAGAGGAACACCTTCACCGACTTCATCGCCGTGGCCGAGCACCTGATCCGCGAGGGCTACACGAGCAAGGAGCGCCTGGCCGCCACCGGCGGCTCGGCCGGGGGCCTGTTGATCGGCGCCGTGGTCAACGCCCGGCCGGACCTCTTCGCCGCCGCCATCGCCACCGTGCCCTTCGTCGACCTGATGAACACCATGCTCGACCCGACGCTACCGCTCACCGTCAACGAGTACGAGGAGTGGGGCAACCCGAACGACCAGGCGGCCTTCGAGACCATGCTCTCCTACTCGCCCTACGACAACGTCGCCGCCCAGGAATACCCCCACCTGCTGGTGACCGCGGGCTTGAACGACCCGCGGGTGAGCTACTGGGAGCCGGCCAAGTGGGTGGCCCGCCTGCGCGCCACCAAGAAGGGCGACCAGCGCCTGCTGCTGCGCACCGACATGGGTGCCGGCCACGGCGGCGCCTCCGGCCGCTACGACGCGCTCAAGAAGGTCGCCTTCGAATACGCCTTCCTGATCGACGTGCTCGGGGCGCGGTGAGGGCCGGTCCCGATCGGCTGGGTCGGCCTTCCGGGGTGTAGCCCGGCCCCACCCTCGCGGGCGGTAGCAGCGGTGTGGGCTCGCCCTTACAATTCGTCACATGGCGAATCGACGTACTGAAACACCACCAGATCTCGAGCCTCTGGTGGACGCTGCCAAGGGGTTGGCCCACCCCGCCCGGCTGCGGCTCCTCGGCATGCTCGCGAGCGGTGAGCTGTGCGTCTGCCAGCTGACCGCGGTCCTCGAGCTGGCTCCCTCCACCGTCTCCCAGCACCTCTCCGTGCTGTCGCAGGGTGGCTGGGTGCGCGAGCGCAAGGAGGGCAAGCTGGTTTTCTACCGGCTGCGGGAGGACGGCCCCGCCGCGCTCCTGCTGGCGCCGCTCCGGCAGCTGCTGGCGCGAGAGCCGGCGATCCGCCAGGACCTCGACCTAGTGGGCCGGCTGCGCCGGCTGGACGTGGCGGTGCTCTGCGCCGCAGACCTGGACCTGGTGGCCCTCGGCGTCCGCAGGCCGGAAGCGAGGTGACGACCATGAACGAGAGCCGGGAGATCCGCTGGTGGGTGGCCTTGGCCGGGGGCTTCCTGCTCTTCTACTTCCTCCCCGTCGGCACGCCGCGTTTCGACGGCGCCGTCAGCGAGGCCTTGCACCTCGCCCGCTGGTACGCTCGGGAGCACGTCCTCCTCTGTCTGGTGCCTGCCTTCTTCCTCGCCGGGGCGATCGGCGTCTTCATCAGCCAGGCCTCGGTGATGCGCTACCTGGGCGCCGGAGCCCCACGGGCGATGGCCTATGGCGTGGCCTCGGTCTCGGGCACCGTGCTGGCGGTCTGTTCCTGCACGGTGCTGCCCCTCTTCGGTGGGATCTACAAGCGGGGCGCGGGCCTCGGTCCGGCCACCGCCTTTCTCTACTCCGGCCCGGCGATCAACGCCCTGGCGATCATCCTGACCGCCCGCGTCCTCGGCTTCGAGATCGGGGTCGCCCGGGCGGTGGGGGCCGTGGCCTTCAGCGTCGTCATCGGCCTGGCCATGGCCTGGATCTTCCGCGGGGAGGAGCAGGAGCGCGCAGCTCGACAGACGGCCTCGGCGACTCCAGAGCCCCTGCTGTCGCTCCCCCGGCAGGCACTCTTCTTCGGCCTTCAGGCAGCTCTGCTGGTCTTCGCCAACTGGGCCCCGGCGGCAGGCGGCTTCTTCGCCGCCGTCCACGCCGTGAAGTGGCCCCTGACCGCCGGTGCCGCCGCGGGCCTGCTGCTGGTGCTCTGGCGCTGGATGGGGCTCGCCAGCAGGTGGGCCCTGGGCACGGCGTTCACCGTGGCGGCCCTGGCCGCGCTCGCCCCGGAGCATCCGCAGCTGCCGATGGTCGGCGGCTTCGTCGTGCTCGCCGTCGCCCTCGCCCGCGACGAGGGCGAGCTGGGGGAGTGGTGGGCCGCGACCTGGGGATTCGCCAAACAGATCCTGCCGCTCTTGGCGGTGGGCGTTCTGCTCTCCGGGCTCCTGCTCGGCAGGCCGGGGCACGAGGGCTTGATCCCCGCCGACTGGGTCGCCCGCTCGGTGGGTGGCAACTCGCTCGCCGCCAATCTCTTCGCCTCGCTCGCCGGGGCGTTCATGTACTTCGCCACCCTGACCGAGATCCCGATCCTCCAGGGTCTCTTGGGCTCGGGAATGGGCGAGGGTCCGGGCCTGGCCCTGCTGCTGGCGGGGCCGGCCCTCTCGCTGCCCAGCATGCTGGTGCTGCGCAGCCTGATGGGATGGAAGAAGACCGCGGCCTACGTTGCCCTGGTGGTGGTCATGGCAGCGGCGACGGGGGCGTTCTACGGATGGCTCATGAACTGAGGAGAAGACCCATGAAGATCAAGCTCCAGATCCTGGGCACCGGCTGCCCGAAGTGCCAACTGCTCACCGAGCACACCGAGCGTGCCGCGCACGAGCTCGGCCTCGACTTCGAGATCGAGAAGGTGACCGAGATCGACCGCATCCTCGACTTCGGAGTGATCGCCACTCCGGCGCTGGTGGTCGACGGCGAGATCAGGGTCTCCGGTCACGTGCCGTCGACGCCGCGCCTGAAGGAGCTGCTCGCCGGCGAAACGGCGGTAGCCTCGTGAGCCGCGGCCTGCTCTTTCTCTGCGTCGCCAACTCGGCGCGCAGCCAAATGGCGGAGGGCATCGCCCGCTCGCTCGCAGGAGACGGCTGGCTCGTCCAGAGCGCGGGCTCGGCGCCTTCTCGAGTGAACCCGCTGGCGGTGGAGGCCCTCGCCGAGATCGGCATCGACATCGGCCACCAGCGCTCGAAGTCGGTGGCCGAGATCGACCCGGCCACGGTCGACACCGTGATCACCCTCTGCGCCGAGGAGGTCTGCCCCCTCTACCTCGGCCCGGCCCGCCGCCTCGACTGGCCCCTCCCCGACCCCGCCGGCCACGACGAGCCCCCCGCCGCCAGCCTCGAGCGCTTCCGCGCCGTGCGCGACGAGCTGCGGCAGCGGCTGGCGCGGTTCTTGGCGGAGGAGGGCTGAGGCCCCGGGTGCGGAGGTAGAATCCGCGCCAACAGGGCCAAGACATGCTGATCCAGCACCTCAAAGTCTCCGGGCTGCTCTCGTTCGGCCCCACCGGCATCGACCTGCCGTTGGGGGGCTTGAACGTGCTGATCGGCCCGAACGGCTCGGGAAAGTCGAACCTGCTCGAAGTCCTCGCCCTCCTCCGCGCCGCACCTACCAACCTGCCGCAGCCGATCAAGGAGATGGGGGGGGTGAGGGAATGGCTCTGGAAGGGGCCGGATGCGCCGAAGGAAGCCGTTATCGAAGCCGATGTCTGGGCGCGTGGACTGCTCCGTCACACCCTGAGGGTGACTGAGCAGGGTGAACGATTCGAAGTGGCGGACGAGAGCATCGAGAGTCCCCTTCTGGCTGCCGGAGCAACGGAGAGAGCCTACTTCTATCGTTTCCGGCGTGGCCAACCCGTTCTTTACGATCGGCCGGGGGACCGGCCCCTGCTTCGCGACAGCGTGAAGCCTGAGCAGTCGATCCTGTCCCAAGTCCGGGACCCAGAGCGCTACCCGGAACTTGCCGCGCTTCATGGCCAGTACAGCCGAATCTGTCTGTTCCGGGACTGGAGCTTCGGTCCGAAGGCACCGCTGCGCCGCGAGCAGAGTGCACACGGGAGAGGAGACTTCCTCAGCGAGGGCGGTGAGAACCTCGCCCTCGTACTGTCCGAGATCGGCCTGCCCGAGAGGTCTAACTTCCTTGAGGCCCTCCGAGAGCTCTACAGCGGTATCGTCGATTTCAGGCTGGCGATCCGCGGCGGCAACGTGCACTTGTACCTGGTGGAGAGCGATGGACGTGAGATCCCCGCCACCCGTCTTTCGGACGGCACGTTGCGCTATCTCTGCCTGTTGGCGATCCTTCTCCATCCCGAGCCTCCACCCCTGATCGCCATCGAGGAGCCAGAGCTCGGGCTCCATCCGGACGTGATCCCGCACGTCGCCGAGCTACTGGTCAAAGCTTCGGAGCGCACGCAGCTCGTGGTGACCACTCATTCGCGTTTGCTGGTCGATGCCCTTTCCGATCACCCCGAGACCGTGATCGTCTGCGAGAAGGAGAACGGCGAATCGCGCTTCGAGCGCCTGGACGCGAAGACGCTCGCCTCATGGCTCGAGAAGTACTCCTTGGGGCAGCTCTGGAGCATGGGGGAGCTGGGGGGCAATCGCTGGTGAGGGTGAAGCTCTACATCGAAGGGGGAGGGGAAGGAAAGCCGCTTGACGAGCTGTTCCGCCGAGCCTGGAGGCGCTTCTTCGAGAAGGCGGGGCTCGGCGGCAGGATGCCCAGAGTGGTCCGCGGCGGAAGCCGGCTCGCTACTTTCGACGCTTTCAAGACGGCGGTTGCCAATCGGAGATCGGAAGACCCGCCCATGCTCCTGCCCATGCTCTTGGTCGACAGCGAAGCCGCAGTCGAAGCAGGGCATTCCGTCTGGCAGCACCTGAGGCGGCGGGATGGCTGGGACCGCCCGCCCGAGGCTGGCGAGGACCAGGCGTTCCTCATGGTGCAGGTGATGGAGACATGGTTCGTCGCCGACCGAGCGACGCTGCGGTCCTTCTTCGGGGAGAGCTTCAAGGAGAGTCACCTGCCCCCGTGGCCGGACCTCGAAGCCGTGCCCAAGGTGACGGTTCTCGCGGCGCTGGATCGGGCTTCCGCAGGGTGCGGCGCCCGGCGCTATAAGAAGGGCCCGGTCTCCTTCAAGCTCCTGGAGCAGCTGAACCCGGCGTTGGTCGAGAGCGCTTGCCCCGGCGCCCGAGCCCTCCTCGCAGCCCTTCGGAAGCACTGAACGAGGCGCGCGAGCCCTTTCATGATCGAAGCCCAGGGCCTCAGCAAGACCTTCTTCGTGCACGAGAAGGAGCCTGGGCTCAAGGGCTCCTTGCGCTCGTTGTTCCGGCGCAAGCGTCTGGTGCGGGAGGCGGTGAAGGGGGTGAGCTTCACCATTGGCGAGGGCGAGATCGTCGGCATGGTGGGAGCCAACGGGGCAGGCAAGACCACGGTGGTGAAGATGCTCGCCGGCATCATCCACCCCACCACCGGCCGGGCCCGCGTGCTCGGTTACGACCCCTGGCAGCGCGACGACCGCATGCGCCGCCAGATCGCCCTGGTGATGGGCCAGAAGGCCCAGCTGTGGTGGGACCTGCCGGCCGGGGACAGCTTCCTGCTGCTGCGCGAGATCTACCAGATCCCCCACGAACAGTTCGCCACCAGCCTCGCCTACCTCGCCGAGGTGCTCGAGGCGGGGGAGCTGATGAAGGTCCAGCTGCGCCGCCTCTCCTTGGGCGAGCGGATGAAGATGGAGCTGATCGCCGCCCTGCTGCACTCGCCCCGGGTGGTCTTTTTGGACGAGCCCACCATCGGCCTCGACCTCTCGGCCCAGCGGGCCATCCGCGACTTCCTGCTGCGCTACCGGCGCGACCACCGGCCGGCGATGATCATCACCAGCCACTACATGGAGGACATCGAGCGCCTTTGCGAGCGCATCCTCATCCTGCGTGAGGGCGAGCTGGTCTACGATGGCCCGCTGGCCGCCATCCGCCGCCACTACGGCGAGAAGAAGGTGCTCACCGCGCGGCTCGACCCGGAGCTCTCCGCCGAGACCCTGGCCGAGCGGGTGGCCGCCGTCGATCTCGACCGCCTCGGCCGGGTGGTCAGCCGCGACGGCGACGCCCTGCGGTTGGAAGTCCCCCGGGAGCGGGTGCCGGAGGTGGCCGGCCATCTGCTCGCCGCCCTGCCGGTGGCCGACCTGGCCATCGAGGAGGAGGACATAGCGGTGATCATCGAGGCGATCTTGAAGGGCCGCGGCCAGGTGGTGCCATGACCCCCGCCACCTTCGCCGCCATCGCCGGCGGCGAGGCCCGCAAGCTGATGAGCTACCGGGCGGACTTCTGGATCAGCACGCTGGTCGCCTTCATGGTGCGGATGGCCGTCGCCTGGTTCCTTTGGGACGCGATCTTCGCCTCGACCGGCCGCACGGAGATCGCCGGCTTCAGCCGCGAGGGGATGGTTCTCTACTACGTGCTGGTCCTGCTGATCGGCAAGGTGGTCAGTGGCGAGGAGCGGCAGGTGTCGATCGCCCAGGACATCTACGAGGGGCGCCTCTCCCGCTACCTGCTCTTCCCCGGTGGTTACTTCAGCTTCAAGTATGCCGAGCACCTGGGCCAGTTGGTGCCCGTGCTCGCCCAGCTGGTGCTCTTCGGCAGCTGGGCGGCCCTGGTCTTCGACCTCGAGAGCCTGGGCAGCGTCTCGGCCGGCTCCGTGGCGCGTGCTGCGGTCGCGGTGGCGGTGGGCAACCTGCTGGCCTTCCTGATCGCCTTCTTGACCGAGTCGGTCGCCTTCTGGGCCGACAACGTCTGGTCGCTCAACGTCTTGCTGCGCTTCGTCGCCCATCTGCTGGGCGGTGAGATGCTGCCCCTCGAGCTCTTCCCCGCCTGGGCCCGCCTCGGGCTCGACCTGCTGCCCTTCCGTTTTCTCTTCCACTTCCCGGCCATGACTCTGGTCGGTCGTATCGACGCCCAGAGCTGGGTGAGCGGCCTCGCCATCGCCCTCGGATGGTGTTTGGTGCTGACTCTTGTGGCCCGTGTGGTGTGGCGGCGAGGGACCTTGGTGTACACCGGAGTGGGGATCTGAGTTAGCGCGGTAGTATCTCCGCTGCAATCCCCGGGAGCCCCAAACGATGATACGAATCCAGGTCTCGCTCACCAACGAGCAATATCAAGCCCTGAAGGCCGCCGCCGAAGGCGCCGGGCTGGGCACCAGCGCCCTCCTTCGCCGACTGGTCACCGAGGGCCTCGCGGTCCCACGGGAGCGGGCACTCGAACCACCCCTCCCGACTGCGGAGGAGCGTAGGGACGAGGCGGAGACCCGCCGCCCGACCGCGCGGCGCCGCAGGGGAAGCTGAGCGCCATGCGCCGGCTGCGCTGGCTCTTGCTCGCCTTGCTCGTGCTCCTGACCGTGCTGGCCGTGCGGACGGCGAGCTTTCGCAGCCGCCAGCCCGAGGTGGCACCCGCGCCGGCCTGGGCCGTCGACCCGGGCGCCCTGCCACGCCTCCAGCAGGCGCTGCGGGTGGCCACGGTGTCCTACGACGACCCCTCGCGGATCGACGCCCGAGCGTTCACCGACTTCGTCGCCTTGCTCGCCGCCTCCTACCCGCGGGTGCACGCCTCGCTGGAGTTGGCGCAACCGGGTGGCGAGTCCCTCCTGTTCACCTGGAAGGGCCGACGTCCGGAGCTGCCGCCGGCCCTGCTCGCCGCCCACTTCGACGTGGTGCCGATCGAGCCGGGGACGGAGGCGAGCTGGACCCACCCGCCCTTCGCCGGCACGGTGGCCGACGGCTTCGTCTGGGGTCGCGGCACCCTCGACGACAAGGGCTCGGTGCTCGGCATCCTGGAGGCGGTCGAGGCCCTGGTCGGTGAAGGCTTTCAGCCCGAGCGCACGCTCTATCTGGCCTTTGGCCACGACGAGGAGCGAGGCGGCGAGCAGGGGGCGGCGAAGATCGCCGAGCACCTCAAAGCCCAGGGGAGTCGCCTCGAGATGGTGCTCGACGAGGGCGGCGCGGTGGGCGAAGGCATCGGCGTTCTGCCCCAGACCTCGGCCTACCTGGGCATCGCCGAGAAGGGCTACCTGACCCTCGAGCTCTCGGCCGAGGACGACGGCGGGCACTCCTCCATGCCGCCGGCGCAAACCGCCGTGGGCCTCGTCGCCACCGCGGTGGCCCGGCTGGAGGCGGATCCCTTCCCCCTCCACCTCGACCAGCCGGTGCGCGAGATGCTGGCCTTCCTGGGCCCGGAGATGGGCCTCGGCCGGCGGCTGATCTTCGCCAATCTCTGGTTGTTCGCGCCCCTGGTCAAGCGCACGATGGCTGAGCGCCCGTCCACGGCGGCCGCCCTGCGCACCACCACGGCCGCCACGGTCATCTCCGGCGGGGTCAAGGAGAACGTGCTGCCCACCCGCGCCCGCGCCCTGGTGAACTTCCGCATCCGTCCGGGAGAGACCACGGTCAGCGTGGAGGCGAGAGTGCGGCGGGTGGTCGGCGACCCACGGGTGAAGATCGCCGCCGCCCCCGGCTCGCCCTCGGAGCCCTCGCCCGTCTCGCGCACGGACTCGGCGGCCTTCCAGCGCCTCCATCGCACGGTGCGGGAGGTCTTCCCGGGCGCCGTCGCCGCCCCCTATGTCCTGATGGGTGCCGCCGATGCCCGTTACTACACGGGGCTGTGCGACAACGTCTACCGCTTCCTGCCGATCCGGGTCACCGGCGAGGACCTCGCCCGCTTTCACAACGTCAACGAGCGCATCTCGGTGGCGGGCTTTGAGGGCGGGATCCGCTTCTACCGGCAGCTGATCCTGAACTTGAATCGCTGAGCCGCAGAGGGCGGACACCTCGGTCCGCCCCTACGACCGGAGGCAGAGCTCGTAGGGGCCGACCAACGTGTCGGCCCTCCCCATCTCAATTCAAACTGAACTGCACCGTCAGCCGGAACACCACCGGTACCGGCTCGCCCTTGCGCGTCGCCGGCCGGAACCGCCAGTCGCTCACCGCCGCGACGGCGGCGCGGTCGAGCCCGCCGGGCATGCCCTTGAGCACCTTGACGTTGGTGACCCGGCCGGTACGGTCGATCACCGCCTCGACGATCACCGTGCCCTGGAGGCGCGCCCGGCGCGCGGCCTCGGGATAGAGGGGCGCCGGTCCATGGAGCTTCTCGGGCTTGGTCACCTCCCCGCCGACCTCGTAGATCGTCTCGGCCGGAGCCTCTTCCTGTCCCCCTCCCCCCGCCCCGTCTCCCGGCAGAGGACCGTCACCGCTGCCCTCGCCCACGCTGCCTGGCGGCCCGTTGCCCGTGCCGGCCTCGTCGGTGGGCAGCAGGTCGTCGATGGGCGCCGTCTCGGCGGCTTCCGGCTCGTCCTCCAGATCCTCCACCACCGTGGGCTGGACGGGAGTGGTCGGCGGCGTGGTGGGCACAGGGGCCGGGGTGGTCGGCCGGGGCCGGGGAGAGCCTCCGCCTTCGGGCAACTGAACTTGGATCACCTGGTAGAGGGCCGAGCGCTCGGGAGGCTCGGGGAGGGCGCTCACGTCCCAGCTCTGGAATAGAACCACGGTCAGGAGCAAACCGCCGTTGACGGTACAAGCCGCCAGGAACGAGGCGGCACGACGGCGGGGTGGTGCGTCGGGGCGAGTGGCGAGCAGGCTGGCTTCGAACATGACCGATCCTCCTTGCCGTTGAGACACCACGGCCCCGCGGAAAAGAAACTCCCGCGGGGCCGAGGGCCGAAGATCGGCGGATCGGCGAATCAGTCGTCGAGCGCGTCGGTGTCCGCTCCGCCGCAGAGGTTGCCCTGGGCGTTGTTGTAGGTCACGAGCTCGCCGTCCTGGGTGTCGGTTACGGTCAAGTGATACTCGACGTCCGACAGCGCACCGTAGAACACCCAGAACCGGCCGTTGAGCGCCCGGGCGTCGATCACCTTGACCACCAGCTCGAGGTTGGCGGCGTCGAAGAACCAGAAGTAGCCGCTCTGGTCCCCGGTGCCGGGTACCGCGGTCCCAACGCCGGTATTGCCGGTGGGCACGCGCCAGTCCACTTCCACGGCGAAGCGCCCGCCGAGCAGACAGAGCGTGTCGCCATCGGCGACGCAGCCGCCCTTGGTGGCGAGGGCCGTCGCGGTCGCCGTTGCGCCGGAGAGCTGGCCGAGGCCGGCCGACGCCAGCTCCGGCGGGGGTGCGCTGCCGGGAAGCGAGGCGGTGTCGCCGACGCCGCAGACGTTGCCCTGGGGGTTGTAGTAGGCGCGTCGGTTGCCGGTCTGGGTGTCGGTGACCACCACCCAGTACTCGACGTCGGAGAGGGCCCCGTAGAAGGTCCAGTACGAGCCGGTGAGCGGCGTGCCGTCCAGCACCTTGACCACCAACTCGATGTTGGCGGCGTCGAAGAACCAGAAGAACCCCGTCAGATCCGAGCTGGGCACCGCCGTGGCCGTGCCCATGGTGCCGCCGGCGGCCACGTGCCAAAACGCGTTGACCTGGAAGCGATCCCCGAGCAAGCACAGCGAGCTGCCTCCCTCCACGCAGGCCCCGGGGCTGCCCAGGGTCTCGGTGGCGGCGGCGACTTGCATGGTGGGCGCCGAGCTCCCCGCGCCGTTCCTGGCGCGCACCCGGAAGTTGTAAAGGTTGCTGATGGCCAGGCTGGTGATCAGGGTCTCGGTGACGTTCGAACCCACCGAAGCGACGGTGGTGAAGTTGCCGTTGACGAAGGTGAGTTGGCCGTTCACCACCTGGCCGATCAGCCGGGCCTCGACGTCGAATCCGGCCTCGTTGTTCGAGCGGTCCCGCCACTTGATCCGCGCCGAGCCGGCGCCGACCGTCTCGGCGCTCGGCTGATCCGGGGCGGTCGGCGGCTGGAGCTGGGCCTGGGTGGTGGCGGTGGCGACGTTCGAGTAGGCGGAGTTGCCGTTGCCGTTCCTCGCCCGCACCCGGAACCGATAGCTGGTGCCCGGAGTCAGACCGGTGACCTGCACGCCGATCGAGTTGGCCGGCACCGTGCCGATCTCCGCGAAGGCGCCGTTGCCCACCGCCAGCTCGACGCGGAAGTCGCTCTCGTTGTCGGCGTTGTCTTGCCAGCCGAGGAGCACCATGGTGGTCGACTGGGTGGTGGCGGTCAAGTTCGAGGGCGCGGCGGGAGTCGGCCCGCCCCCGCCGCCGGAGCTCTGGGTGCCGCCCAGGCTGGTGGCTCCGGTGCCCGCGGGATCGAGGTGGTCGGACAGGCGGCTCGAGGAAGTGCCGCCCCCGGTCCAGGAAGTGTTGAGCCGGCCGTACCAATCGGCGCTGTTGTTGCCGCAGGCCGCGAAGCCGCCATGCAACTGGCCGACGACCCGCTTGCTGCTGTTGAACAGAGGCGAGCCCGAGGAGCCGCCCTCGGTGGTGCCGAGGTCCCAATCCGCCACCCGGAGGTGGGTGCCGTCACCGGGGCTGCCGCTGCCCAAGTAGGAGGTCACCGAGGTGGCCTGGTTCTCGAAGCTGATGCGCTTCTCGTCGCCCTGCGGGTGATGGATGCCGATGGCGCTGCCCGGGGCACCGCCGGTGCGGTCCCAACCCGCCCAGAACGGCCGGTGGGTGGCCGACGGCGGAGTGCTCGAGAGCTCGATCAACGAGAAGTCGGAGGGCGCATACCTCGCGATCAGGGTCGAGCCGCTGACGGTGCGCGAGGTCGAGCCGTCGCCGTTGCCGCCGCTCGCCGCGCTGCCGGGAGGGCGACAGACTGTGTTCTCGAACAGCCAATAGGTGACCACGGTCTGATCGTTCGCCGTGGACACGTCGCAGTGGTCGGCGGTGAGGAATAGGGGGCGCAGGTTCTGGGCGGTGTTGTTGACCAGGCTGCCCGAGCAGAGGAAGGCGCCGCTGATGGTGATGCGCGCCACCGAGCGGATGATGTCCCGGTAGGCGTCGCCCTCGGGGCAAATCACATCGACGTTGCAGGAGCCGGACTTGTCCGGACCTCCCGAGCGGAAGCCCCGGTAGCCCTGGTTGATCGCCCCGAGCACCAGCTCGAGCGCTCCCCGCTCGGCCTCGGGCAGGGTGACCTCGACCACCGCGTCGGTGGCGAGCAGCACCGGCGTCCACAGCTCGCCGTGGGGCCGGTTGTCCTCGGAGGTGAAGGGCTGGAGGGCCTGGCTGCCGTCCGCGGCATAGATGGTGAGGCGAGCACCGGCGGGCAGCCGGAAGCGGGTGAAGCCGAAGTTCAGGGACTCGGCCTCGACCGCCGTCACCCGCAGCCGCCAGCGCAGCAGACCGCCGGGGAGGCTCTCCCAGTCGCCGTCCGTGTGCGGGGAGAAGAACACCGCCTGCGGCATGGCGAAGCGGTAGGGCTCGCCCCGAGCCTCGCGCTCGGCATCCTCGAGAGCGAGCAGGGGCCGATCCAGAGCCGGGAGGTTCAGGGTGCGCGCGGCGCGGAAAGCCGGGTCGTCCACCGCCTGGACGGCGGGACGCAGGGAGGGCTGGGCGAGGAGAGCTGGGGCTGCCAGCAAGAACAAGGCGAGGATCGCGAGGGCGGTGCGGTTCGAGCGCATCGGGGATCTCCTGAGCGAGCACGGGCTCGGGGCGGGAAACATGGCCTGGGAGCATAGCAGGCCCTCACCCTCACTCATCGAATAGGTCCCTCCCCACCGGGTTGCCCTCGAGGGCGAGCAGCGTGCGTTTGGCGGCCAGCCCTCCCCCGAAGCCGGTCAGCGAGCCGTTGGCCCCGATCACCCGGTGGCAGGGCACCACGATGGGGATGGGGTTGGCACCGTTGGCGGCGCCCACGGCCCGGCTGGCGTCCGGCCGGCCGATGGCCGCCGCGATCTCGCCGTAGCTGCGGGTCTCACCGTAAGGGATCCGCCGCAGCTCCCCCCACACCCGGAGCTGGAAGTCGGAGCCCTCCGGTGCCAGCTCCAGCTCGAACTCCTGCCGCTCGCCGTCGAAGTACTCCGCCAGCTGGCGGGCCAGCTCGGCCGTCGCGTCCTCGCTCTCGACGACGGCGACCCCGCGGCGCACGAGCCGATCGAGGAAGGGGGGCTCGCAGCCTTCGGGGCCCACGAACTCGATGCCGATCACCGCGCCGTGATCGTCCACGGCGAGCAGCAGGGGGCCACAGGGCGAGCCGATGGTGTGGACGTAGCAGGTCATGGTGCGTCCTCCAGGGATTGCCAGAGGTGGAAGGTGGCGAGGCTGCGGTGGGGGGAGAAGGGGCTCATCAGGCGGCGGGTCTCGGCGGCATCCGGCCTCGCCGGCAGGACGAAGAAACGGGCCAGGGCCCGCACCAGGCCGGCGTCCCCCACCGGCACGCAATCGGCGAAGCCGAGGGCACGCATGGCGAGATAGCCGGCGGACCAGGGTCCGAGCCCCCGCTCGGCGAGCAGGGTCTGTTCGGCGCGGGTGAAGGAGCCCTGGCCCAGCCCGGCGAGGTCGAGCTCCCCCACCGCGATGCGCTGCGACAGGCCGATGGCGTACTCGGCCTTGCGCTGGGAGAACTGCACCCGGGCCAGCTCCTCGACCGTGAGCTGCGCTGTGCCCTCCGGCCGCGGCGGCGCCCAAAGGCCATCGCCCGCGGGCCGGCCGGCCTTCTCGACCAGGCGGCGGAACAGCGTGAACGCGAATCCCAGCGTTACCTGCTGGCCGACGATCACCCAGAGCAGCGCCTCGTAGGGCGAGAACGTCATGGGCAGGCGCAGCCCCGGCCGGGCCTTGACCAGGCGGGCGACCGCCGGGTCCTGGGCCGCCCGACCCTCCAGGGCACCCGGATCCCCGGTCAGCCCCAGCCGCCGCAACACGGCGAGATGAGCCTCGGCCGCCGCCTGCTCGGGCAGCCTGCCGTTGCTGTCCAGCTGAACCCGCGCCCGACCCGGCTCGAGGGTGAGAGACAGCCGCACCGGCACGCCGGCCAGCCACACGCCGGCCTCGTAGGTGGTGCCCCGCACGCGATCCACCATGCTCCCCGGGTCACGGCCCAGGTAAGCGAGCAGCCAGGGCAGGGGAAACGGATCGGGCAGGGCCAGCTCGAAAGAGCTCGCTTCCGGCAGGCGGCGCAGCCCCCGCGAGCCCAGGCCGAGCCGGCGCGTCAGACTCTCTTCGAGGATCGGAACGCTCCCGAAGCCCGCCTCCTCGGCGACATCGGCCACGGAACGAGCGGTCCCGAGCAGCAGCTGCCGAGCCTTCTCCACCCGCGCCTCGGCGAGGAGCTCCGCCACCGTGCGGTGGAAGTGCTCGCGCACGTGGAGCTCCAGCTCGGAGACCTCCAGGCCGGCCTCCCGCGCCAGCGCCTCGGAGTCCACGAAGGCCGAGGGCCGGCAACGCAGCGCAGCGACCGCCAGCTCGAGGCGCTCGAGGAGGTGGTCTTGAACCTGGGACGGTACCATCGGAGGGCACTATAGCCGGGGGGACGGGTGGGGCTCTATCGGGTTCTTGCTGGTGAATTCGGTGCGTAGTCGAGACGGCGGTGCTTGCATTCTGCCACCGCTCACGATCCAATATGCTAGCATGCAGCTTATGCCTGCGACCCTCTACATTCGCGACGTCCCCGACGAAGTCCACTCCAAGCTCCTGCGCCGGGCGAACGAGCGCGGCCTGAGCCTGCGCCAGTACGTGGCCTCGCTCCTCGCCGACCATTGCGCCCTGCCCACGATGGACGAGTGGCTGGGTGAGCTGGGCCGGCTGCCGGCCGTCCCCGGGCCGATCTCGGCGGCCGATGCGGTCCGGGCTTCGCGCCTGGAAGACGAGGAAGAGGTGCTCGCGGGTGCCGCTGGTCGTTGACGCCTCGGCGATGGTCGAAGTTCTCCTGGGCACGGCTGCCGGCGAGCAGGCGAAGGGGCAGCTCCGGAGCACGGCCAGCGTAGCCCCGGCCCACCTCGACGCCGAAGTCCTCTCCGCCCTGGGCCGTCTGGTCCGCGACGGGTCGATCGAAGCTGGGACCGTCCCGGAGCGGCTCGCCGCCCTCGCGCGTGCACCCTTGACCCGCTACCCCGTCGCCCCAATGCTCCAGGAGGCTTGGACGCTGCGCGCGAACCTCTCCTTGCGCGATGCCATCTACGTCGCCCTGGCCCGCAGGCTTGGCGCCGCTCTCCTCTGTGCGGATCGCCGCCTCGCACGGGCTCCGGGGCTGGGGGTGCCGGTGATCGTGGTGGGGGGGTGAGGGCGCGGCTGCCATCCACTGCCCTGAGCTGCGCTACTTCCGGGTCCGCCGGCCTGGTGGGCCCGGTGTGGGTGGCATCGAGGAGTCCCTCGGGGCATGCACCACGTCAGCGGATGTCCAGTCCCCGACTTTGTAGCGATCCTCCCAGGCTCGATCGAGAGCCCGACTGAACTCGTCCTCCCCCAAGTCACGGCGAAGGGTCGCGAGCCGATCAGCACTCCACTGCCGGGCGGCCGGGCCGCCGGAGGCGAGGTGAGCGAGGAGTGCTCCGAGCAGAGTCAAGGCGTGCCCGGCGGCTACGGCGTCAGGCGCCTTGGCTTCCAGTGCCCGGTCATGGGCGGACCGCAGCCTCGTCGCCGCATAAGTCGCCGTCGGCACGCGCCCGGCGCACCAGGCCGACGTGGTGCTTCCGGAGCTCCGAGAGCATGGTCGCCAAGGAGAGCGTCGCGAAGGTGTGGAACTCGTCCAGGTAGATGAAGAAGTCGCGGCGCCTCTCCTTAGGCTCTCCTGCTCAAGCAAAGGCGGCAAGCGAGAGTGAAGAGACGAGAAGCGACCCGAGAAGCGCAGACGGCCCCTCGCCGATCCGCCCTCGCGAAAGGTCGACCAGGGGTGCCCTCGCTTCGTCCATGAGCCGGCGCAGGTCAAAGGAACTCCGCTCCCCCGTGAGGACCCCCTTCAGTCGAAGGTCAACAAGAAAGCCGCCGACCTGGTTCAAGAGAGGTGCGGTGATCGCCGCGGGGGAGGCCGGGGAGTGCCGCTCCGCTCGTACCCGCCCCGCCAGAAGGCATGCACTTCCTCGTTCCTGATCCCTTTGACCAGCCCGCGGCGGAAGTCGCGGCCGGAAAGAAGGCCGGGAACCAACCCGAGGCCGCTCCCTGGTGTCTCTACCAGCGCAAAGAGGACGTTCCGGAGCAGATGCTTCAGCGGAGGCCCCCAGTCGTCGGGCCAGAGCTTCTTGAAGACCTCCACCAAGCCGGAGACGGCGAACGCCTCCCCTCCCGCGGGGATGTCCGCGAACGGGTTGAACGTGAAGGTCTGGCTGCGCTCTGAGACGTTGAGGTAGATGAGGTCTTGCCTGCGTGAGGTGGCAACCAGAGGCAAGCGCTCTCAACCAAGCCGCCATGGGGTCAAAGAACTCGATGCCCTGATGAGCTTCCAGGTCCTGCCCGATGAGGGTCTGGAGGAAGGTCGACTTCCCGAGACCGGTGCGGCCTATGGCAAAGAGGTTGGAGAAGCGGTCCCCTGGCGGATGGCCGGAAGGCCGTCCTTCGTTGCGGTGGGTGGTAAGACCGAGAGGCACTCCCCGCCTTGCTTGGAACCTCAACATCAGTCCGATGGTGGAGCGCGTTCAGGCTACAGGGGAGACTCTGACCAATGCATCATTCGCCATTTGCAAACATCTGCGCCGCTCGCAGTATGCATCACTAGAGGAGCCCACGGCTCTTCCACCAGCCCAGCGGCCACCCCAACGGGTTGGGGTGGGCACACAGTAACAGCCCTTCATGCTGTAGCAAAGCCATCACAGCATACCTGCCTGCCCTTTTCTGCCGCGGATCAAAGAAATTCGCTCTCAGGCTCTTGACTAACGCAAGCCGTCCAGGTTAAATGAAGGCAATGCGCTTTAGGAGAGTGCCTTCCAAGTTGCCAAGTTGTACGCCCCGCGGCAAGCGGGGCGCAGGTACCAAGCCGCAACCCACGAAGGCCGCCTCCCCAGGCGGCCTTCTTAGCGACAGGAGGGGGTGAGAAATATAGACGCAGACAAATAAAAAGGCGCCCTTGAGGGGGCGCCGGCTACAAAGGTTCGCTGCACCTACTTCTTGGAGGGAGGCGGTGCAAGAACCTTAGTCAGACAGCGTACATCAGCACACCCGCTCTGTCCAGCGCCCCCTCCGTTTTCTTCAACAGTTTTCCACACACGTCTTTAAGACGAGAGAAAGCGGAGATCATCACCATGAACCAACACTTCAGCCATGCAGCACTAACTGCTATATCTGCACTGCTTCTTCTCGCGGGAGGCACAGTCCTTGTTGCCCAACCCGAGACCGAGCACGATGTCCTAGAGGAAGAACGCGGCTTCTCCTTCACCAAGGACGAGATTGGCCTCCAACCCGAGGAGGCATCCCTCTTCACTGAGACCCCAGAGTCCGGGCAGGACGACTCACTCGTAGTCTTCCCAGCTGATCCGAACGAGTCCGATCTCACTATCGCCGCCCGCTACTATGAGGCTCGTTCACTCATCATCGCTGGCGATTGGGATGAGGCCAAGAGGGCGCTTGAGAACGCCTTGATGGAGTTCCCGCGGAGCCGACATCTTCACCAGCAACTAGCTCACCTCGCATGGTATTTCTACAACGATCGGTCCGGCGGACCGACTGCCTTGCAGCTTGCCGCCGAGGAAGCCGCCACCTCACTTGAACTTGCCCTTCGCTACGCGATCACTGACTACAACCTCTCCGAACTCGCCGCGAATGCCCTTGGCAGCGTAGGTGATGTGGATCGCCTGGACGAGTTGTTCACAAAACTACTCTCCAAGGAGAATAACGCCCACTACCTTCAGCATTACGCACAGGGCCTAGCAAGGGCGGGCGATCCCCGCGCGGAGGATCTGCTTCGCAAGGCCGCGGCTGCTGCAAACGATGAGTCTGCTCTCACCGCCTATGCAGAGTGGCTCCTAGAGCACAACAGTTCCGATGAGGCGTTAGATGCCCTCACGTCGGACCGCCTCCTAGAGATTCAGGCGACACCCTATCTCAACTTCCTGCGTGGAGTTGCGTTAGAGCAGCTCGGTCGGCCCGAACAAGCTAGCACTGAGTATGCCTTGTACCGTGACTTCAGCGAGATCTATCCAGCCCCCTCCCGCTTCCGCATTCCGTCAAGCGCGTTGCAGCTGAGAAGTGGTATGCACTTCCGTGACTCGCCTGACTTACCTCAGCAGTCTTCCCTGCCACTATCACTTAATCTTCGCATGACCAGCACGCAGGCCCAGAAGGGTCTGTCTTACTTAATCTATGGAGAGGCCCGCGGGGAGAGTCTCGGTGGCATGCGAGCTGAAGGGTGGGTAGTTCGCAACCGCGTTCTTCGTGGAAGCGTCTATCCCTCAAGCAGTTCTTGCCCCTTTGTCACGAACAGCGGGAGCGCTCTCGCGGATCGTTACAAGTCTGTTATGTGCCAAGGAAGTGGTAGCCAGTTCAACGGAATGTGTCTAGCTTGGTGCAGCAATCCCTCTACCACAAGCTGCTCCGACAACGCCACCACGGTCCGTGCGGGTGAATGGGTCTATAAGGGTTGGGCCGCAGATCCAGTGGCCGGCCACTGCCCAGGTGGTGTTGAGATATGGGACGCGAGCTACTGTGGCGCCACCACCAAGTGCAAGGGAGGGCTGACGAGCTACCGGCTCTCTGGCGGCCTATTCAACTATGGAACGTCAGGGACCTGTCCAAGCCTCTGCGCTCCGAACCCGAAGGGCAAGGTCTGCGGCAACGGTGGTCTTGAGAACTGCTTCTACGCAACACAGGTTTTCGTTAGGACTGGTGCGACGGTTGGTACCGGTACCATCACAAGCACTAGTTGCCTCGTCTCGTCGTCCTATTCCGCTTCCTCTGGTCGGCATCGGGCACACTTGGAGGGACCCGAGAGCACCTCCACAACATCAGCCCCTGATTTTGACCTCTACCTCCAGAAGTCGAGTGGCTCCTCCTGGGAGACAGTAGCGAGTTCAACCAGCCTTTCTACCGTAGAAGACATAGACTATAGCGGCTCATCTGGAACGTACCGTTGGCGGGTCTGCCCCTTCCGAGGTACGGGGAGCTACACCCGGTGGTCTCATAAGCCGTAGTCCTACTGACCTAGTATCAGGTCATTTGGATACTAGCGGGGGCTCCGACGAGCCCCCAACTTTATGAAGCGCTACCGCCTGCTACTCCGGACCGTGCTCTCGCAGCTCCTCCGCCGCCCAGGCAGCGACCTTCACCGTCCACTCATCGGCCCGACTCATGAGCCGGCGCGATAGACGAGGATCCAGCAGCGGGGCCGCTGAACCTTGGGTGATGGCATGTTCAAAGGACCGAGGATCCACCGCAGGTCAATGGCGAGATCCCGAGTACCTTGAGCGAGAAGAGGCTCCACCCTCTTGGAGAATCGCTCCCGGTCAAGGATCAGCTGAAAGCGGAGGTCACCGACATGACGGAGAGCAGCCTGGGTTTCAGGTGCCTCAATGCGGACAAGGAACAGCTCTCTGAATCGCTGTAGCCCATCCCACTTCTCCAGCCGAAGGAATACTCGTGGCTCTTCTCCGGCGGGGGCAGCTCCTTCTGAAAGCCTGCGCTGCTACATAACGTGCCTCCAGCCCCGGGTGGTAAGGCCATAGCGCGCCCTGCGCCGGGCAGTCCCCGGATAAGGCACCGGTGGACTCTGTTCCGGAGCGGGAGATCCCTCCACTCCGCCTGCTGCGCAGGCTCCGGTCGGGATGACGGCGGGAGGCCGCAGAGCGGCCGGACTCGGGTTCCCACGCGGAGCGTGGGAACCAGGCCACACGAGGTGCGGCGGGCGCCCCTACACCACCCGCTCCAACCCCCGAATCAGCCGCTCCACCTCTTCCGCCGTGTTGTAGTGCGCCAGGCTGGCGCGGAGGACTCCTCCTTGCTCGAGCAGGCCCAGGGCTGCCATGGCTCGGTGGCAGTAGAAGTGGCCCCAGCGGAGGGCGATCTTGTCGCCTTCGAGCAGGGGCGGGATCTCGCTCGCGTGGCGGCCGGGGACGGTGAAGGTGATGATCGCCACCCGCTCGCGGCCCTCGGCCGTGGCCGGGCCGAGCAGGCGCACTCGTGGGTGGTGAGCCAGGAAGTCGATCAGCGGCGCCGCCAGGGCCTCCTCGTGGCGCTCGAAAAGCTCGAAGGCGCGGCCCCAGCGTTGGCGGGGCTCGTCCCCTTCGGCGCCGCCGTGGTGGCGGTCGATCGCCTCGAGAAACTCGAGGATCCCGGGCAGGGCCGAGGTCAGCTCGTGGTTGACATTGCCGGGCTGGAGCTTGGCGGGCAGCTCGTCCTCGCCGAAGAAGAAGTGGTTCACCCCCCGCGCGGCCAGCAGGTGCTCCTTCTTGCCGTAAAGCACCCCGACGTGGGGGCCGAGGATCTTGTAGAGGCTCACCAGGTAGAAGTCCGCATCCAGGGCCTTGACGTCCACCAGCCGGTGGGGCGCGTAGGCCACGCCGTCCACCAGGGCCTTGGCGCCGGCCCCGTGGACCAGTCGGATGGCCGCCGCGGCATCGTGGATGCGGCCGACCACGTTGGCGCACTGCGTGAAGCAGACCAGGCGGGTGCGCGAGGAGAGCAGGCGCTCGAGGTCGGCGAGCTCGAGGGCCAGGGTGTCCGGGTGGAGGCGCCACTCGCGGATCACCGCGCCGGCCTCGGCCAGCCGCCGCCAGGCGCCGACGTTGGCTTCGTGGTCTAAGTTGGTGACGATCACCTCGTCCCCGGGGGCGAGCGTCGGGGCCAGGGCCCGGGCGAGCACGAAGGTGTTGATCGTGGTCGAGCCGCCGAGCAGCACCTCGTCGGGCTCGGCGCCGATCAGCCGCGCCGCCGCCGCCCGCCCCGCCGCCACCCGCTCGGTCGCCTCCGCCGAGGGCCCATAGCTGGCCCCCAGCTGTACGCCGTAGCGGGAGAGGTACTCGCCGACCCGATCGATCACCGGCCGCGGCACGACGGTGCCGCCCGCATTGTCGAAGTAGGCCCAGCCGGATGCCAGGGCAGGGAAGAACGAGCGCGCGAAGGCGACGTCGAGCATGACTGGGTCTCCCGAGGGTGGGGGGGATGGTATCAGCCGCGTAGGCTGGGTTCGGCCTCAGCCGTAACCCAGCTCGCCACCGAGGAAGTCGCCCCGAGCGAAGCCGAGGGGCCTCCCCCGCGCGTCGCGAAGCGACGCGACCAAGGTAGCCGGGGCTTTCAAGCCCCGGTCAACTGCTGCTGTCGAGCCGTAGAGACCGCCCCTCCAGCTCCTCGAGGGCCTCGAGGGTGTCGACGTCCTCGAGAGCCTCACCGGCTTCGAGGATGAGCTCGGCGACCTCGTCGGGATAGCGCTCGAGCAGGTCGCGGCCTCCTTGCTCGGCACCGAGCCGCGCCAGCTCGGGGAAGAAGCGCCGCGCGAACAGGACCGGCGCGCCGCGCTGGCCGCGGAAGATGGGCACTACCATCGGCGAGGAGGAGCGCTCGTGGGCCTCGGCCAGGGCTGCGATCACCGCGGAGTCGAGCCGGGGCTGGTCGCAGGGGAGGAAGATCGCCGCCGTGACCTCGGGGCGGAGGGCCGCGAGGCCGCTCCTGATCGAGCTCGCCTTGCCCTCGGCCCAGCGCAGGCTCGAGACCAGCCGGACCGGCAGATCCCGCACGGCGGCCGCCACCTCCTTGCCGCGGTAGCCGGTGACCACGATCACCTCGGAGAGGCCGGCGCCCAGCGCCGCACGCACCGCTCGCCGTACCAGGGACTCCCCTTCGAAGAGGGCGAGCTGCTTCGGCAGCTCCCCACCGAAGCGCTCCGCCCGGCCGGCGGCCAGCACAATGCCCGCGACCCGGGAGGCGCTCAAGTCGTCGCCTCGCGGCCGTGAAAGACGGCGACGATCTCGGCCAGCGCCGCGAGGGCGATCTCTTCCGGCTGCCGGCCGCCCAGGTCGAGGCCGATGGGCGCGTGCAGGCGGGCGAGCTCCTCGGCCGCCACGCCCGCCTCCCTCGCCGCCGCCACCCGCTTGGCGTGGGTCTTCTTCGAGCCGAGGGCTCCCAGGTAGCGCACCGGCTGGCCGGCCAGGGCCACCAGGGCCGCCACGTCGAGCTTCAAGTCGTGGGACAGCAGGGCCACCGCCGTGGCCTGGTGCAGGTTCAGACCTGCGAACGCCTCGGCCGGCCACTCGACCAGCAGCCGGTCGGCATGGGGGAAGCGTTCCGGCGTGGCGAACGCTCGCCGCGGATCCACCACCACGGTGCGGAAGCCCAGCACCCTGGCCAGGGAGATCAGGGGGATGGCCACGTGGGCCGCCCCCACCAGCACCAGCTGGGGCGGCGGCAAGAGGACCTCGACCAGGGCGTCACAGGAGCCGTCCGCGGTCGTGACGGCCACCCGCTTCGAGACCAATCCCGACAAAGCCTCGACGGCCAACCCTTCGAGCGCGTCCGCGAGGGGACCCGAGGCCAGATCCGTCGCCCGGCGCCCATCCGGGAAGGCCAACAGCCGCCGGCCCACCTGCCCTCCCGAGAGCACGGTCACCGCCACGACCAGTCGGTCCTCGGTGAGGGCCGCCACCAATGGCTCGAAGAGCTCGCCACCGAGCTTCTCGACGAAGACCTCGATCTCCCCCCCGCAGGAGAGGCCCACCGACCAGGCCGTCTCGTCACTGACGCCGAAGGCGAGGCTCTTCGGCACGCCGGTGGCGAGCACCCCCTGGGCTTCCTCCACCACCGCCCCCTCGACGCAGCCGTTCGAGACCGAGCCGGCGATCTCCCCGGCCGAGGACAGGGCCATCCGCGACCCCAGGGGCCGGGGCGCCGAGCCCCACACCCGGGTGACCGTGCCGAGGGCCACCTCCCGCCCGGCCTGGCGCCAGGCCGTCACTGCTTCGAGCACGTCGCGCATGGGCTACCTCCTGTCGAGACGCTCGAGGCTCTCGGCCAGCTCCTCGACGCTCTTCAGATTGTGGATCGGAACGAAGTCGTCCACCAGCGGCAGGGCTGCCGCCATGGAGCGGGCCAGGGGCTCATAGCCGGGCACGCCGAGCAGGGGATTGGCCCAGATCAGCCGCCGGCAGGAGCGGGCGAGGTGGCCGAGCTCGCGCTCGACCAGCTCCGGCTCGCCCCGATCGAGGCCGTCCGAGACCAGCAGCACCACCGCCCCCCGCCCGAGCACCCGCCGCCCCCAATCGACGTTGAAGCGGCGCAGGGCCTCACCGATGCGGGTGCCGCCGCCGAAGTCCACCACCGCGCGGGCGGCATCGGCCAGGGCGCGGTCGGGGTCGGGGTCGGCGAGGGCCCGGGTCAGCCGGGTGAGCCGGGTGCCGAAGGCGAAGAGCTCGCGTCTTCCCCCACCCCAGCCGAGCACCCACAGCAGCTCGAGGAGCACCCGGGCGTAGGGCTCCATCGACCCGGAGAGGTCGCAGAGCACCACCAGGGGCCGGGGCTTCCTGCGGCGGCGTCGGCGGGCCAGCTCCACCAGCTCGCCGCCCCGGGCGAGGCTCTTGCGCAGGGTCCGTTTGAGGTCCAGGGCGTCGCCGCCCCGGCCGGGGCGGAAGCGCCGGCTGCGCCGCACCAGCGGCGGCAGGGGCTCCCGGCGGAGCAAGGCGAAGACCGCCGCCCTCTCCTCTTCGGTCAGGGCGGCGAAGTCCTTCCTGCGCAGCACCTCGGTGCGGCTCGGCGAGCGCAGGGCCTCGATCACCGTCTCGCCCTCCTCGGCACCTGGCACGGCGTCCGGGTCCCCCGGCAGGAGGCCCAGCAGCTTCTGGGAGACCTGCTGCCGGCGGCTGAGCAGGCGCCCCAGCTCCAGCTGGTGGATCGGCCGATCGCCCCGGAAGAAGAGGTCGAAAACGCGGTCGAAGAGGGCCACCTCCTCGTGCCGCGACGCCCACACCGCCCGCGACGCCGAGCGCACCTCCGACTTCCGTGCGAGATCCACATGCTCGAGGGCGGAGAGCCACAGGGCGAAGCGATCCGGCGTCACCCCGAAGCCCAGCCGGCGCAGCACGCGAGCGAAGAGCAGGAGGTTCTCGAGCAGCGGGTCGGGGTGGACGGTTGGGCTCACAGCCGGCCGCCCGGCGAGCGATTTCAGTCGCTCGCTACTCGAGGTGCCGGTCTTCGCCTTCACACCCCCACCCTTCCCACCCTCTCCTTCACCGCCGCCACGTCCTCCTGGAACTTGACCAGCAGCCCCAGCGTGGCCTCGACCGCTTGAGGGGTGAGCCGCTCGACGCCGAGGGCCGCGAGGCCGGCAGCCCAGTCGAGGGTCTCGGCCACGCCCGGGCGCTTGTAGAGGTCCTCTCCGCGCAGGGCCTGGACGAAGCGCACTACCTCATCGGCCAGGCGCTCCGCCACCTGCGGCACCTTGGCGCGGACGATCGCGAGCTCCTTGTCAAACGAGGGATAGTCCAGCCAGTGGTAGAGGCAGCGGCGGCGCAGGGCGTCGTGGATCTCACGGGTGCGGTTGGAGGTCAGCACCACCAGGGGCGGCACCGCTGCGCGCACCGTGCCGATCTCCGGGATCGAGATCTGGAAGTCCGAGAGCAGCTCGAGCAGGAAGGCCTCGAACTCCTCGTCCGCCCGGTCCAGCTCGTCGATCAAGAGCACCGGCCCGGCGTCTTCCGGCCGGGCGGGGTCGATCGCCTCGAGCAGGGGGCGGGCGAGCAGGAACTCACGGCTGAAGATGCGGCGCCGCATGGTCTCCGCGTCCGCGGCGCTCGCCTCGAGCAGGCGGATGGCCAGCAGCTGGCGGCCGTAGTCCCACTCGTAGACCGCCGAGGCGAGATCCAGGCCCTCGTGGCATTGCAGGCGCAGCAGGCGGCGGCCGGTGATGCGGGAAAGGACTTTGGCGACCTCGGTCTTGCCCACCCCGGGCTCGCCTTCGAGCAGCAAGGGCCGCCCCAGGGTGAGCGCCAGGAAGATCGCTGTCGCGAGCCCCTCGTCAGCAAAATAAGAGGCTCGGCGGAGGTCGCCGGAGAGCGCCTCCACCGAGCGGAAAAGAACCTCTCCTCCCACCCGGGCTAGCTCCGGGCGCGATCGCGGGCCCGCGCGAGGGCGCGACGTCCGTAAACCCGCGCCAGCTCGAGCCGGTACTCACCCGAAGCGTGGATGTCCGAGAGCGGCTCGGCCACCGACAGGTGCTCGGCCACCGCCCGCTCGATCGCCGCATCGTCCGGCACCCGGCCGATCAGGGCGGCGACCACGCTCTCGCCGTTGACCGGCGTGGCAGCCACGCCATTCCACGCCAGGCCGGCCTCCGCCACCTGGCCGGAGACGTCCAGCCGCATCCAGGCCGCCGCCCCGCAGAGGGCGTAGCCGGAGGCCGGTTGCTCCACCTTCAAGTAGCAGCAGCCGGTGTGGAAGGGCAGCCGGGGCACCTCGACGGCGGTGATGATCTCGTTGCCCCCCAAAGCCGTGGTCATCAGGTCGACGAAGAAGTCCCGGGCCGCCACCGTTCGCGGCCCCGCCGGGCCCTGGAGGTGGACCTTGGCGCCCAGGGCCACCAGCACCGCCGGCAGGTCCGAGGCCGGATCGGCGTGGGCGATGTTGCCGCCGATCGTGCCGCGGTTGCGTACCTGCGGGTCGCCGATCTTCGCCGCGGCCTCGGAGAGCAGGGAGCAGTCGTCCTGGAGCACGCCCGAGGCGGCGATCTCGGCGTGGCGGGTGGTGGCCCCCACCCGCACGCCCTCGCCCACCCGCGAGATGCCGGCCAGCTCCGGCAGGCGGCCGATGTCGACCAGCATCGCGGGCTGCGCCAGGCGCAGCTTCATCATCGGCAGCAGGCTGTGGCCCCCCGCGAGGGCCTTGGCCCCCGAGCCCAGCAAGGAGATCGCTTCGGCGAGCGAGGCGGCACGACGGTATTCGAAGTTTGCCGGGAACATGCGGGCCTCCTCACGCCGAGTGAATGGCGCGCCAGATCTTCTCGGACGTCGCCGGCATGTCGATGTGCTGGATGCCGTAGGGAGAGAGAGCGTCCACCACGGCGTTGATCACGGCCGCCGGCGAGGCGATCGCGCCGGCCTCGCCCACGCCCTTGACCCCCAGGGGGTTGTGCGGGCAGGGAGTGACCGTGCGCGCGGTCTCGTAGCTGACCAGGTTGTGGGCCTTGGGCAGGGCGTAGTCGAGCATCTCGCCGGTCAGAAGCTGGCCGGCCTCGTCGTAGACCGCCTGCTCCCACAGGGCCTGGCCGACTCCTTGAGCGATGCCGCCGTGGATCTGGCCGTCGACGATCATCGGGTTGATGACGTTGCCGACATCGTCCACCGCGACGTAGCGCAGCAGCTCGATCTCCCCCGTCTCGGGATCGATCTCCACCACCGCCACGTGGGTGCCGAAGGGGAAGACGAAGTTCGAGGGGTTGTAGAAGGTGGTCATCTCCATGCCCGGCTCGACGTCCGCCGGAAGGTTGTGGGCCAGGTAGGACTGCAGCACCACGTCGCCCAAAGCCCTCTCCTTGCCCGGCACTCCCTTGACCTTGAAGGCGCCGTCGGCGAAGTCGATGTCCTCCTCCGCGGCCTCGAGCAGGTGGGCGGCGATCTTCTTGCCCTTGGCGATGATCTTGTCGAGGGTGGCGACGATGGCGCTGCCGCCCACGGCGGCGCTCCTGCTGCCGTAGGTGCCCATGCCGAACTGGATCTGGCTGGTGTCGCCGTGGACGATCTCGACCTTGTCCATGTCAACGCCGAGGCGGCCCGCGACGATCTGCGCGAAGGTCGTCTCGTGGCCCTGGCCGTGGCCGGAGGAGCCGGTGTAGACGGTGATCACGCCGGTCGGGTGCACCCGCACCTTGGCGCTCTCCCACAGACCGGCCTGAGCGCCCAGGGCGCCGGCCACCTGCGAGGGGGCGAGGCCGCAGGCCTCGATGTAGCTCGACAGGCCCACGCCCAGCAGCTTCTCGCGGCCGGCGCGGGCTCCGGGAACCCGCCGGGCCTGCTCCCGCCGCAGCTCGTCGTAGCCGACCATCGCCAGGGCCTTCTCGAGGGCCGGGGCGTAGTTGCCGCTGTCGTAGAGCAGACCGGCCGCGGTCTGGAAGGGGAAACGGTCGGCAGCGATGAAGTTGCGCCGCCGCAGCTCGGCCGGGTCGAGGCCCAGCTCGAGAGCGCCCCGGTCCATCAGCCGCTCGACCACGAAGGTGGCCTCGGGACGGCCGGCGCCGCGGTAGGCGTCGACCGGCGCGGTGTTGGTGAAGACCCCGAGCACCCGGGCGTGGATCGCCGGGATGTCGTACTGGCCGGAGAGCAGGGTGGCGTAGAGGATGGTCGGCACCGCCGGCGCGAAGGTGCACAGGTAGGCGCCCATCGCGGCCCAGGTGTGCACCCTCAGGCCGAGCACCTTGCCGCCGGCGTCGAGGGCCAGCTCGGCCAAGGTGACGTGGTCGCGGCCGTGGGCGTCGGTCAGGTTGGCCTCGGTGCGGGTGGCCGTCCACTTCACCGGCCGCTTCACTTGCAGGGCGCACCAGCCGGTGATCGCCTCGTCGGCGTAGTGGTGGATCTTCGAGCCGAAGCCGCCGCCCACCTCCGGCGCCTTGACCCGCAGCTTGTGCTCGGGGATGCCGAGCGAGGCCAGGGTGATCAGCAGGCGGTGGACGTGGGGGTTCTGGGTGGTCATGGTGAGCGTCAGCTCGCCCTTGGCGTCGTCGTACTCGGCCAGGGTGGCGCGCGGCTCGATGGCGTGGGGGATCAGGCGGTTGTTGCGCAGCCGGATCGCCACCTTGTGGGCGGCCCCGGCGAAGGCCTCGTCGGTCTTCGACTTGTCGCCCCACTGCCAGTCGAAGGACACGTTGTTGGGCACGTCCTCATAGAGCTGGGGCGCACCCGCCTCGGTGGCCTTCTCCGGGTCCACGGTCACCGCCAGGGGCTGGTAGTCCACCTCCACCAGCTCGGCGGCGTCGCGAGCGGTGTAGCGGTCCTCGGCCACCACCACCGCCACCGCCTCGCCGACGTAGCGCACGGTGTCGATGGCCATCACCCGATGCGTAGGTGTCTTCATGTCCGGCAGCAGCCAGGCGGTGGGGATCACGCCCGGCACCCCGGAGTCGACGATGTCCTTCCCGGTGAAGACCGCCACCACGCCCGGGTGTGCTCGGGCCTTCGAGGTGTCGATCGAGCGGATGCGGGCGTGGGCGTAGGGACTGCGGACGATGCCGGCCCAGGTCATCCGGGCGGGCTGGAGGTCGTCCGTGTACTTGCCCTTGCCGGTGATCAGGGCGGAGTCTTCCCGCCGCAGGACGGACGTGCCGATGACGTTGGCCATCTCAGGCACCTCCCTGGGCGGCGCGGCGCACCGCCTTGACGATGTTGTGGTAGCCGGTGCAGCGGCAGATGTTGCCTTTGAGGGCGTTGCGGACCTCGTCCTCGGTGGGGTGCGGGTTCTCCTGCAGCAGGGCCGCCCCGGCCATGATCATGCCCGGGGTGCAGAAGCCGCACTGGAGGCCGTGCTCCTGGTGGAAGGCTTCCTGGAGGGGGTGGAGCTGGCCGTTGCTCGCCAGGCCCTCGATGGTCCTCACCGCGGAGCCGTCCACCTGCACCGCGAGCTGGGTGCAGCTCTTGACCGCCTTGCCGTCGATCCACACCGTGCAGGCACCGCAGAGGCTGGTCTCACAGCCGACGTTGGTGCCGGTCAGCCCCAGCTGGTCCCGCAGCCAGTGCACCAGCAGCAGTCGTGGCTCGACCTCGCTCTCCCGAGGTTGGCCGTTGACCTCCACCCTGATCCGGATGCCCATGGAACGATCTCCTTTCAGCTCAGCAGACGAACGAGGAGGAAAACGACGAGGGCCAAGACCGCCAGGGCGGCCAGGATGACCACCGGCCGCCAGGGCCGGGGGACCAGCTCGGCGAAGAGGCCCTTGGCGAAACCGGCAGCCAGCGCCGCTTGGGAGCTGGGCGGGGGCGGCTCGGCGGCCGGGGCGGCAGCGCCTGAGCCCGCCGCAGCGGCCGGGGCGGGCAGCAGCCGGTCCAGTTCCTCCAGAGCTTGCCGGGCCACCACCTTTGCCGAGCTCTCGAGCAGGCGCTGGCCCACGGTGGCGACCCGGCCGCCGACCTGGGCCTCGACCTCGTAGGAGAGGTCGGTGCCGGTGCCGTTGTCGCCGAGGCGGATGACGCCCTTGCCCTGGACGAAGCCCGAGGCCCCTTTGCCGTCCATCTCCAGGCGGTAGCTCTCGGGAGGGACCTGGTCGAGCAGGGAGACGGTGCCAGCGAAGCGGCCCTCGACCGGGCCGATCTTGATCGCCAGCTCACCGTGGTAGCGGTTATCCCCCAGGGGCTCGAGCTTCTCGCAGCCGGGCAGGGCCCGGGCGAGGCGGACGGGGTCGATCAAGACTTGCCAGACCGCCTCGCGCGGGGCGGCGAAGGTGTGGAGACCGGAGATTCTGACCGCCATGGGCGCTCTGTCCGCGGGGACGAGGGAAAGTGGTCGAGTTATAGCACAACGCCGTTGCGGGCCGGGGTTGGCGCTCCCAGCTAAGATCCCCCTCACCCACCATGCGCTACCTGCGGCTCTACCTCCACTTCGTCCGCTTCTCGCTGTCGCGGGCCCTGGAGTTCCGCTTCGACTTCTACTTCCGGATCGTCATGGACGTGGTGTTCTATGCCACCCAATTGGCCTTCTTCACCGTCCTCTACGGCCAGACCCGCGAGCTGGGGGGCTGGAGCCTGGACCAGATCTACCTCTTCGCCACCGGCTATTTCGTCGTCGACGCCCTGTTCATGACGGTCTTCGCCAACAACGTCTGGTGGTTGCCGATCCTGGTCAACAAGGGGGACCTGGACTACCACCTGGTGCGTCCGGTCTCCTCCCTTTTCTTCGTCTCGCTGCGTGACTTCGCCGCCAACTCCCTGATCAACCTGGTGATCGCCGGCGGCCTCCTGGGCTGGGCGGTCGCCCGCTACCCGGAGCCGCTCGGCGCCGGTCGGGTGATCCTCTTCGTGCTCTTCCTCCTGCTCGGTGCCTGGCTGCTCTACCTGGTTCGGTTGCTGTTCGTCCTGCCGGTGTTCTGGACCCACTCCGGGCACGGGTTGCTAGAGGTCAGCTGGGCGCTGACCTTTCTCGGCGAGAGGCCGGTCGAGATCTACCACCCGTGGCTGCGGGCGCTCCTGTTGACCGTGCTGCCCCTCGGCTTCGTGGCCTCGGTGCCGGTGTCGGTGCTGTTTTCGGGATGGACCCTGGCGGGGCTGGCTCATGCCGGCTTGGTCACCGCCGGCATGACGGCGCTCACGCTCTGGCTCTGGCGGCGCGCCCTCGCCGCCTACGCTTCGGCATCGTCCTAGCGAGAGCGAACGCCACCACATTGCCGACGCCGGAGCGCTCGGCCACCGCCCAGGGCAGGACTCTGCCGAGGCGCCCCGAACGGCGGCGCACGCGGGCCATCCGCTCCTCGAGCTCGTCCATGCGGGCGAGATCCTCGGGATCGGTGGCCTCGGCCGGAAGGCTGCGGACCTCTTCGATCAGCTCACGCCCGAGCTCCAGCCAGCCGAGCTCCACCACCAGGGTGATCAACTCCTGGATAGCCCGCCAGGCGAGATCGCGATCCTCTTGCGGATCGAGAAGCTCCAGGGCCTGCAAGAGCCCGTCCAAACGAACCAGGGGCTCCCGGCTCGCTTCGACCAGCAGGGCCCGGCGGTAGCAGACGCGGCCCGCCGCCCGCCCCTCGCCCAGGGCCAGGTAGAGCCGTGAGGCCCGCTCGAGCAGCTCGCTCGCCAACTCGGGGCGCCCGCGGTCGGCCAGCAGCTCGGCGGAGATCTCGAAGACGCGCCCGGCGAGCAGGGGATCCCCGGTGCCGTGCTGGAGATGGTCGAGGGCCGAGCGCATGGCGCCCAAGGCCTCCTCGGGTCGCCCGGCCAGACGGCGGGTGTCAGCGAGCTCGGCGGCGGCGCGCGCCCGGACGTCCGCCACCAGGCGCGGGCCGTACCAGCCGTCCTCGAGCCGCTCGGCGACCTCGAAGGCCACCTGCGCCGCCGCCACCGCCCGGTCGGGGCTTTCGGACCGCGACTCCTCGGAGAGGCCGAGAAGCTGGTCACAGAGTCGCCAGCCCCGGCCCCTCACACGATTGGCGAGGACGAGCGCTCGCCGGAGCGGTGGGGCCCCGGAAAGCGACGTCAGGGTCCGCTCATCGGCTTCGGGCTCCAAAGCCAGCTGCCGCGCTCTCTCCCGCGCCCAGGACAGGGCCGCATCCAAACTCGATTCGTACGCTTCGCTGCTCATCAGATTTGCTGGACGGATGGGTACCGCTCCTTGTCCCTACACTCATGCCGCGAACCTGGCTTTTCGGGACTGGAGACCAGGCCGAGATCGGCCATCCGACCGGTCCGATGCGCCTGTTCCGGCTGCCTCAGTTCTTACTTGGAATCGGCGGATCGTTCCGGCTGTGCTGGGGTATCGAGGGGGGACTGGTGGCAGTTGTGGAGAATGTCGGGAGAAATACTCTCAACGGATCTTCGGGTCGTGCTCGTGCGCGAGGAAGAAGGCCACCAGCTTGTCGACGTAGTCCGGCAGGCGGGGCACCTCGACGCCGGTGCCGTCCAGGGCGTCCAGGGTGTTGACGCAGTCGAAGGTCGCTTTGTGGAAGAAGTAGGGGGCGGCCTGGCGCTGCAGCCCCAGCGGCTCGGCCAGACCGGAGGTGGTGGCCAGCCAGGTCAGCGGCTTGGGCGCGCTGATCCAGCTCTCCTGGCCGAGCAGAGCCTCGGAGAAGAGGTCGAAGATCTCGGCCGTGGTGTAGGGCGCGGGGTCGGTCAGGTGGAAAGTCTTGCCGGCGGTGTCCGCCTTGGCCGAGATGGTGGCGAGGGCATCGATGATGAAGTCGACCGGCACCATCTGGAACCTGACGTCGGGCAAGCCCGGGTTGAAGCGGGTCAGGGGCCAGGGCAGGTTGCGCAGCACCTTGAGCAGCATGTAGGGGCCGTCGAACTTCACCGTCCGGCCGTCCTTCGAGCTACCCACGACCACCCCGGGCCGGAAGATCGAGGTCGGCACGCCCTCTTCGGCAGCGAGCCGGCGTACCCGCAGCTCGGCCTCGTACTTGGTCTCCTCGTAGTGGTTGAAGAAACCCGCCCCGTGCTCCAGGTCGGCCTCGCGGATGATGCCCTCGCGCTTGCCCGCCACCGCGTAGGTCGAGACGTAGTTGTAGCGGTCGAGGCCCTCGATGCCGGCGACGAAGCGGTTGACGTTCTCGGTGCCGGTGACGTTGACGCGCTCGGCCAGCTCCTTGCCCACCGCCAGGTCGTAGACCGCAGCCAGATGGAAGACCGTGTCCACTTCGGCCTGGAGCCGGATCACCGCACCGGCCGGCAGGGCGAGCTCCGGCCGGGTGATGTCACCGATCTCGAGGGCGAAGCGCTCCGCCGGCAAGCCCTGCGCGGCGGCGAGGGCGTCGGCCTGTTCGCGGGCGGCGGCGGCGAAACGCTCCTCGACCAGGAGCGTGAAGCGCTCGGCACGCGGTGCGAGGCGCTCGATCAGTTGGCCGGCGATGAACCCTGGGAAGCCCGTGATCAGGACGTGGCGCATGGGTTGACTCCTTTCGGTTGGCATGCCCCCCTGCGAGGACATCCATCCTGCTCTCCCTTCCCGCTTGTCATCCTGAGCGCAGCGCCGGATCTGGGCGGGAACCTGACGCATCCGGACTCTACACCCGGCAGAGGCATCTTCGACGCACTGCGGCAATTCTCTGTTAAGGTCCGGACCATGCGTATCCCCGCCACTCCTCATGCCGATCTCGATCGCGCCGTAGCTCGTCTCGCCGCGGCAAAACAACGCTGGCTCCGGGTGAACGCCGCCGACCGCGGGCGGCTGCTCGAGGCGGTGCAGGAGAGTTTTGCCGGGGTGGCCCCGCGCTGGGTGGAAGCCTGCCTCGAAGCGGAGGGGATCCCGCCGGCCCATCCCATGGCGGCCGAGGAGTGGCTCGCCGGGCCCTACCTGGTGCTGCGCAACCTGCGCCTGCTCCGGGAATCCCTCGCCGAAATCGCCCGCGGGCGCCGCCCCCGCATCCCGGGGCGGGTGGCGAAGCGGCCGAGCGGCCAGGTCACGGCCGAGGTCTTCCCCGCTTCGGCCTGGGATCGGGTGTTCTACCCGATGGTCACCGCCGAGGTGTGGATGGAACCGGAGGTCACCCTCGAGGGCCTCGCCGAGACCCAGGCCGTGGCCTACTTCACCGGCGTCGGCAGCGGCGTCGCCCTGGTGCTCGGCGCCGGCAACGTCTCTTCCATTGGCCCCATGGACGCCCTCTACAAGCTCTTCGTCGAGAACCGCGTGGTGCTGCTCAAGGCCCACCCGGTCAACGACTACCTGGGCCCCCTGCTCGAGGAAGGCTTCGCGCCGCTGGTGGAAGCGGGGTTCCTGGCCGTGGTCTACGGCGGCGCGGAGGAGGGGGCCTACCTGACCCAGCACCCCGCGGTGGACGAGGTCCACATCACCGGCTCGGACAAAACCGTCGAGGCCATCGCCTTCGGCCCCGGCCCCGAGGGCCAGGCGCGGAAGGCCGCCGGCCGGCCGATCCTCGACAAGCCGATCTCGAGCGAGCTGGGCAACGTCAGCCCGGTGATCGTGGTGCCCGGGAGCTGGTCGCGCCGCGACCTCGCCTACCAGGCCGAGAACATCGTCTCGATGCTGACCAACAACGCCGGCTTCAACTGCAATGCGGCGCGGGTGCTGGTCACCCCCCGCGGCTGGAGCCAGCGCGGGGAGTTGCTCGACGCCATCCGGGGCCAGCTCGCGGCCGCCCCCACCCGCCTCGCCTACTACCCCGGCGCCGCCGAGCGCTGGCAGCGCTTCGTCGACGCCCATCCCCAGGCCGAGCAGTTCGGGGACACCCGCTTCGGCCGCCTGCCCTGGACGCTGATCCCCAACCTCGACCCCGGCCGCGAGGACGACCCCTGCTTCACCACCGAGGTCTTCGCCTCCCTGTTCGCCGAGGTGGGGCTGCCCGGGGACGATGCCGCGAGCTTCCTCGACCAGGCGGTGAGGTTCTGCAACGAACGCCTGTGGGGCACGCTCAACGCCACGCTCATTGCCGACGGCGCCACCCAGGCCGACCCGTACACGGGGGCGGCCTTCGAGCGGGCGCTGGAGCAGCTCCAGTACGGCACGGTGACGGTGAACCACTGGGCGGCCGTGGGCTACGGCCTGGTCGTCACCCCCTGGGGAGCCTACCCGGGCAGCACCTTGACCGACGTCCAGTCCGGGGAAGGCTTCGTGCACAACACGCTGATGTTCTCGGCGATCGAGAAGTGCGTGGTCCGGAGCCTCTTCCGCGCCTTCCCCAAGCCGCCGTGGTTCGCCAGCCACAAGACCGCCCTCGAGCTGGCGAGAGCCCTGACCGACTTCGAGCGCGCACCCTCCTTGGTCAAGCTGCCGAGGATCGGGGTGTTGGCGCTGGCAGGGTGAGGCGCCTCTCCGTATTCAACCCCGTTGTTTGCTGAGTGCCACTCCGCAAACAACGGGGTTCAATGCGGAGCGCGGCCCGAGACGGGGGTGCTGGATGGCGTGTTGTACCCTCGGCTCACATGACCTCGCACCGATCCGACCTCCTTGCCGGGGCGGCGCTCCTGATCCTGATCGTCTTCCTCCAGGCGCAGGCGATCAGCCGGCAGTCCTGGACCATGGACGAGCCTTTCCACCTGCTGGCAGGGGATCAGCTGTGGCGGGAAGGGGTGAACGTGCTCAACTGGGAGCACCCGCCCCTGGTCAAGATGATCGCGGCCCTGCCCCTCTCCGGGCTGGGCAGCCCTTTCGTGGGGGTGGTGACGGTTGACCAGGGCCTCGCCGAGAGCCAGCGGCTGTTCGCGGACCCGGCCCTGTCCCGCCGCCTCCGCATCGCTTCCCGCGCCGCCGTGGCGCTGGTGGTGGTGCCGGCCCTTCTGCTCGGTTGCTTCGCCCTCGGGCGTATCCTCGGAGGCACTCCGGCCGGGCTGGTATTGGCGGGCATTGCCGGGTGCTGGTTCGCCCTGGTAGCCCATCTGCCGCTGCTCCAGACCGATGGCGCCGTCACGGCGGCCTTCGCCCTGGTGGTCTGGGCCTCGATCGCCCTGGTGAAGAGCCCCACGCTGGCGAGAGGTGCAGCGCTGGGCGTTCTCTGCGGCCTCGCCTTCGCGGCGAAGTTCTCGGCCCTGCTGCTGGCCCCCACGGTGCTCCTCGCCCTCCTGCTGGCACCCGGCACGGGGAAGATGAAGACAGCGCGGATCGCCCTGGTGGCGGGAGTCGCCCTCACCGTGGTGTGGAGCGTCTACGCCCTCACCAACCGGCGCTACTCACCGGAGCTGGGCCGCCAGACGGTGCTCGCCTACTGCGAGGGCCGCTCGAACCTGGTGGTCGACGAGCGCCTCCGGCAGCACTGCGCCTCGCTGTTGGCGCTCCAAGCCCGGAGCCCGATCGCCGCGCAGATCGCCACCGGCCTCCTGGGCATCCACGCCCAAAACGAGATCGGCATTTTCCCGTCGGTGGCCTTCGGCGAGATCTCGTCCCAGGGAAAGTGGTGGTACTTCCCGGCGGTGCTGGCCCTCAAGACCTCGCTCGTGCTGGTGGTCACCGCCCTGGTGGCACTCAGGCAGCTGCTGCGCCGCCGCGACAGGCCAACACCCGCCCCCTCCTCCTCTCAGCTCTGGCTGCTCGTCGTGCTGCCCGTCGCCACCTACCTGGGCTCGGCGATGGCCTCGAGCTACAACGTCGGCGCCCGCCACCTGCTGCCGATCCTGCCGCTGCTGGTCGCGCCCCTGGCCGTCTGGGTCAGTCGAACGAGGCTCCGGCGCAACGCGGTGCTGGCCGCCCTGGCCCTCGAGAGCCTGCTCCTCTGCCCGCACTGGATGGGCGCCACCAACCTCTGGTGGCTGGGCGAGCGAGCTCCCTTCCGCCAAGCCCTGGTGACCGGCGATGTGGAGTACGAGCAGGGCCTGGTGGTGCTGGCGGAGCAAGCCCGCCGCCGGGGCTGGAGCTCCCTCGGCATCCTCCTGCCCGGCCTCACCGACCTCGAAGCCGGGAGCTACGACTTCCCCGCCCACGCCCTCGACCCCGGCGACCCCCTGCCGCCAGGCTGGTACGCCGTGAGCGTCCTCGCCGAGGTCGGCCTGCCTGCCGTCGAGCGCGCCACCGAGGGCGGGCTCCACGACCTCGCAGGCCACCGTCGCCTCGCCGCCGGCCTACGCCCCGCCCTCGACTGCCTGCTGGCGGCACCTGGTCCGGGGGAGCGCGTGGCGAGCTTTCGGATCGTGCGGCTCAAGGGGGGGTGCGGCGAGCACTGACCGGCGTCACTCCATCACGGCACCACCACCGGCCACGCCCCCGTGCCCAGCACCTCGAAGCCGTCGCCGAAGAGGCAGAAGACGATCGTCGTACCCGTCCCGGTGTTGTTGGTGACGGTGGCAGCACCAGCGGTCACGGCGTAGTCGGCGGCGTTGTTGGTGCTCAACGCCGTCGCCGCGCCCGGGAAGAGCAGGGCCTGGCTGAAGTTGAAGGGCAGCCCCGTGGCGAAGGCGGGGCCGAAGTTGCCGTCAGCGTCGTTGGTGGTCGAGCCAGCGTTGGAGCCGGTGTAGCCGGCGCCCCCCCAGGCCAGGGACCAGTAGATGATGTTGTCCGGTCCCTGGAAGACCAGGCGCCCGGCCGGTAGGTAGGAGGCGGGGATCAGGTTGGTGAGGGTAAAGTCCGGCGTCACCCCGTGGGTGGTTGCGAAGGCGGCACTGGTGACCAGGATCCTCGCCCCCAGGCTCGAGCCGACGACGTTCGCGGGGAAGGTGATCAGGGTGACCGGGTTGGCGCCGGTGGCGTCGGTGGCGATCAGCTTGGAGCCAGAGACCAGGTTCTGGCCGGAAGAGCGCATGCGCAGCTGGATCGCTTGCTCGTCGACGCTGCCGCAGTAGCCGCCGATCACCTGCTCGATCTGCATGAAGTGGAAGGAGGCCACGGCCGGCGAGGCGAGAAGGGCCAGGACGGCGCCGAGGCGGAGGGAACGGAGGAGCCGAGAGAAAGGCATGGTGGATCTCCCTGGTCGTTGGGTGGGTCGGGCCTGGAGTCGGATTGTACGTCCCCGACTCCGCTCGATCGGTTCGAAGGGTGTAGGCTCGGCGACTCAGGGCGCCCCCATGAGGAGCTTCCGGATTCTCGCCGCGGCCTCTTTGGGTCTCCTCGGCCTCGCTGCGGGACCGCCACCCTCGCCACCTCCCGATCCCCTCGCTGCGTCGGGCTGGACAGTGAGCTCCGGCGCGGCTCCGGGCTACGTGGACGACCGCGCCTGCGCCCACTGTCACGGCGCGACGTTCGAGTCCTACGGGCAGGTGGGGATGGCACGCTCGTTCTACCGCCCGCGCCCGGAGAACCTGAACGAGGACTTCACCCGCTCCCGCTTCGTCCACGAGCCTTCGGGCCAGCACTTCGAGATGCGCCGGGACGGCGCGGGACTGACCTTCCGCCGCTGGCAGGAGGACGCCGCGGGCCGGCCCCTGAACGTCTTCGAGGCGCCGGTGGAGTGGATCCTGGGCTCGGGCAACCACGCGCGGACCTACCTGTTCCGTGCTCCCGGTGGCGAGGTCTACCAGCTGCCCGTGGCCTGGTACAGCCAGGAAGGCAAGTGGGCGATGGCCCCCGGCTTCGACCGGCCGGACCATGAGGGGGTGATGCGCCGGGTGCGGCGGGAGTGCATGTTCTGCCACAACGGCTACCCCGAAGTGCCCGCCGGCAGCGACACCCACGGCCAGCCCCAGACCTTCCCGCCGCATCTGCCCGAGGGCACCGGCTGCCAGCGCTGCCACGGCCCGGGCGCCGAGCACGCCCGCGCGATGATGGGCGGCAGCGGCTCGGCAGCGATCGCGAACCCGGGCCGGCTGCCTCCCGAGCGGCGGGACGAGGTCTGCTACCAGTGCCATCTCCAGCCTTCGGTCTCCCTCCCGGGAGTCCGACGATTCGGCCGCACCGACTACAGCTTCCGCCCCGGCGAGGCGCAGGCGGACTACCAGCTGCCGGTGGACGTGGTGCAGGGCAACGGCGAGGCCGACCGCTTCGAGATCAACCACCACCCCTACCGCCTGCGCCAGAGCCGCTGCTTCACGGCGAGCGACGGCAAGCTCTCCTGCCTCACCTGCCACGATCCGCACCGCAAGGTGCCGGAGGCCGAGCGCGCGGCGCACTACCGCGCCGCCTGCCTCGGCTGCCATGGCCCCGAGAGCTGCCCTGCCGAGACCGCAGCCCGTGCCGCCGGTGCCCCGCCCGGGGACTGCGCCGGCTGCCACCTGCCCAAGCGCCGGCCGCAGGACGTGGTCCACGTGGTGATGACCGATCACAAGATCCAGCGCCCGCCGGCCGGGGCGGACTACCTGGCGCCCCGCGCGGAACTCGACCCGGTGCTGCTGGACGTGCGCTTCTACGACCCTGCGACGGCCCCCTCGGGGGAGCTGGGGGAGCTGTACCGGGCCGCCACCGTGGTGCGCGCCGCCGGCACCCGCTCGGCCGTGGACTTTCTGGCGAAGAAGCTCGCGGCCCTGCGGCCGGCCGAGCCCGAGCCCTGGCTGGACTTGCTCCAGGGCCAGCTGGGCCAGCGGCTCTGGCCGGAGGCGGAGAGGACGGCGCGGGATCTGCTCGCTCGCCGGCCGGATCCCTTCGTGGCGCGAGACTGGCTGGCCATCGCGCTGGCCGGGCAGGGTCGGGTGGACGAAGCCCTGGCCGAGGGCGCCAGGGCTCTCGAAGGCACCCCCGACCGGCCGGAGGCCCGCTTCAACCTCGGCCTGCTGCTCCACGGCCGCGGCCGGCACGCCGAGGCGCTCCGGGAGCTCGAGCGGGCCATCGCCCTGCGCCCCAACTTCCCCTCCGCCTGGCTCTACCTCGGCCGCGCCCGGCGTGCCCTCGAACAGCGGGACGAAGCGATCGCCGCCTTCCGCCGGACCTTGGAGATCGAGCCCCGCCTCACCCCGGCCTACCTCGAGCTGGCCGAGTCGCTCCTTGCGGCCGGCCAGAAGGCCGAGGCTCTGCGCTACCTCGAGCACGGCGCCCGCTGGGCCGCCCGCCCCGCGGCGGTGAGGGAGGCGCTGGAACGGGTCAGGGCTGACGCGGCCCCTCCGCCCCCAGCTTCCCCACCGCCTCGTAGCGGAAGCAGCCGGTCTCGTGGTCGTTGACCATGCCGACGGCTTGCATGAAGGCGTAGATGGTGGTCGGCCCGACGAAGCGGAAGCCGCGGCGCAGGAGGTCTTTGGACAGAGCTTTCGACTCCGGGGTCTGCGGTGGGATCTCGCGCAGGGAGGCCCAGCGGTTCTGGCGCGGCGCGTTGCCGAGGAAGTTCCAGAGGTAGGAGGCGAGGGAGCCGTGCTCGGCCACCACCTCGAGCACCCGGGCGGCGTTCCCGATCACCGATTCGATCTTCTGCCGGTGGCGGACGATCGACGCGTCCGCCAGCAGCGCCTCGACCTGCTCCGGCCCGAAGCGGGCCACCTCGGCAGGGTCGAAACCGGCGAAAGCACGACGATAGCCCTGCCGCTTGCGCAGGATGGTCAACCAGGACAGGCCGGCCTGCGCCCCTTCGAGCGAGATCATCTCGAAGAGGTGGCGGTCGTCGAACGAGGGCACGCCCCACTCCTCGTCGTGGTAGGCCAGGTAGAGCGGATCGTCGCTCACCCAGCCGCAGCGGTGAATCGGCTGCTGGCTCATCAGGATCTCCCGGGGCGAAGCCGCCGCCAGAGCAGGTAGACGGGAACTCCGCTCGCCATGATCGCGAGGCCGATGGCGCTGCCGCGGGGGTCTTGGCGGACGGTGGCGAGGACAATGGCGAGGGAGGCCGCCAGGAAGAGCCCCGTGGTCCACGGATGCCCGGCCGGCCGGAAACGGAACACGAAGAGGGTGGCGGCCGTGGCGGCGAAGAACACGAAGTCCACCGCCACCACGTAGGCGAGAATCTGCTCGAACGTCCCCGAGAGCGCGATGACCAGGGCGAGAACACCTTGGAGGAGGATCGCCACCACCGGCGCCTGGCTGCGGGGGTGGACCCAGGCCACGCGGCGGAAGAAGAGGCCGTCCTCGGCCATGGCGAAGTAGACCCGCGGTGCGGTGAGCATGCTCTGGGCGAGGAAGCCCAGGGCGGAGACCGCGATGCCCAGGCCGATGATCGTCGCCCCTGCCTCGCCGAAGGCCAGGCGCATCACCGCCGAGGCCGGTGCCGGCTCGGCGGCGAGGCCGTCGGCGCCCAGCGCCCGCAGGCAGGCGAGGCTCACCCCGACGTAGAGGGCGATCACCCCGAGGACCCCGAGCACCAGCCCGCGGGCGAGGTCGCGGCGGGGATCGCGCATCTCTCCGGCCACGAAGCTCGCCGTCTGCCAGCCGCCGTAGGAGAACATCACCGGGGTCAGCGCCGCCAGGAAGGCGAGCCAGGGCCCGCGCGGCGCGGCAGCGACCACCGGTGCCACGGGGGCGGCTGATGCCACGACCAGGAGCCCGGCCGCCACCAGGGCCAGGATGGCGACGATCTTGACCACCATCAAGCCGTTCTGGACGCTGCTGCCCGAGCGCACGCCGAGGACGTTGGCGGCCACCACGAAGAGCAGGGCCAGGGCCGCCAGCAGGGGCTCGGCCAGGGGCAGGCCGGTGGCCGCGCGCAGGTAGCGGGCGAAGGTCACCGCCACGGCCGCCATGCCACCGGTCTGGATCACCAACAGCAGGGCCCAGCCGTAGACGAAGGCGGCCAGGGGATGGAAGGCGTCGCGCAGGTGAGCGTACTGGCCGCCCACCTCGGGCCGCCGCGCGGCCAGCTCGGCGTAGACGAAGGCACCGGCCAAGGCGATGGCACCGCCGGCCACCCAGGCGCCGAGGATCTGCCAGGGGGCGGCTACCGTGCGCGCCACCACGTGGGGGGTGACGAAGATCCCCGACCCGACGATGCCGCCCATGACGATCATCGTCGCGTCGAAGGGGCCGAGCCGGCGGGCGAGCTGTGGTCCCGACACCGTGAGCTCCTCCAGGGTCGGGTGATCCTCTCACGCCAGGCCGAGCACCGCCTCCTCCACCTTCCGGCTCAAGGCCGGCAGAAAGGCGAAGTCCCGCGGCGTGGCCAGGCGCCAGGCCGGCAGGGCAGCGGCGGAAGCGAGCTCGAAGTGCGCCGCCAGCAACTTCTGGTCGAAGAGCCGGGAGGCCACCGTGTGACCGAGCACGGCCGTGGCCACGTGAAGCTCGGAGAGGGGCGTCACTTCCGGCTCGGCCGCCGAGCCGGGGCCGGCGAGCAGGAAGAGGGCGTCGACCGGTCGGGGCTCGCCATCCGCCAAGCGCTGCAGGCTGGGGGAGAGCTTGAGCTGGGGAAAGTCCAGGCGCGCGACGAGGCTCGAGCCATCGAGGGTGACCGGCACCAGGTCGTCGGCCAGGCGGCGCCACGGGCTCATGCCTCCCGACGCGGCGAGCGTCGACTTGCCCGAGCCCGAGGGACCGAGGAAGAGGCAGAGCCGGCCGGCGATCTCGGCCGCTCCGGCATGGAGGGCGAAGACGCCGCGCGTTGCGAGCAGGAGCAGGAGCGGCGGCCCCAAAGCCAGCTCGGCGTGGGCATCGTCGGCGAGGGGAGGGGCGCCGGGTCGATGCTCGGCAACCCTGCGGCGGCGGTCGAGGGCCCAGGCTCCGCCGTCCTCGATCTCCAGCCAGGCCCGCTCCCCTTGCCACCAGGCTTCGAGCCGACGGCGACGGCCCCCGAGCCAGACTTCGCCGCTGAAGACCTGGCGGCCCGCTCGGGGCGTGGCGTCGACGGCGACCGGCACCGAGACGACCTGGCCCAGAGGCTGTCTCAAAGGAGGCAACGGACGCCGGCTCAGCAGCGGGCAGCCGGCGAGAGAGTAGGCGAGGGCAGGCCCCTCGCCGGCTCCCGCTGCCTCCAGACGCAGAGGCAGCGGAAACCCTCCCTCACCCGCGGTCACGGATTGACGACCAGCGCCGGATCCCCGAGCAAGGTCCAGCCGAGCAGGACGTCGCGACGGTCGCCCGCCTGCGGGGCCACGAACTGCTTGGCGAGCACCAGGGCCTCGCCGAGGGTCCGCCCCGGCTCCATCAGGCGGGTCAGGAGCTGGGGTCCGATCAGTTGGTCGGAGGTCGCCTTCGACAACGTCGAGGACCCCACCACCGCCGCCGCTCCCTGGGTACCGGCCAGCAGCAGCCGGTGGGCCAGGGTGTCGTACTGGGGCGAGACGTGGTAGGTGTTCCAGCAGCCCCACTGCACCACCGTCGCGGGCTGGCCGAAGTTGGCCAGGGCGTCGGCGTCGGCGGTCGAGAAGAGCCCGGAGAAGCTCCACACGGTGGGCCCGGAGTGGCCGACGAAGCTGACCAGGGCGGGCCCCTGATCGAACGCCGAGAGCAGCTGCGCTCGGGCACCGGCCAGACCCAGGTCGTCGACGTAGGCGTGAGTCCGGCCCCAGCTGCCGGGCAGCAGGCTGGCCGCCGCGTCGCTGACCGTCGAGAAGTAGCGGTCCAGGGTGCCGTCGGCGGCGAAGAGCGCCTGGGCCGGCGTGCTGGGATAGGCCAGTGTCTTGGCGATCAAGAGGTCCAGCTCCGCCGTGGTGCGCGCCGGCAGCCGGCCCACGGCCAGATCCTGGACGCCGTCATCGTCGGTGTCTCCGAACAGGGAGTCGGCGGGGGTGAACCGGATCAGGTCGTCGCTCTGGGCGTAGAGGGTCGGCACGAAGCTCAGCGAGCCGATCCCGAGGTGATCCAGATAGTCGTAGGTGTCGCCGCCCACCAGGAGCAGGAAGCGAGTGCCGAGGCGCCGGGCGGCGACCTTGACGTAACGGCGAATGGCCGCCGGATCGACCTCGCCGCCGGTGTAGCCGGCGTAGAGGTCACGCACGTCGACCACCTTGACCGTGAGGCCCTGGGCCTCGCGGGCCGCCACCAGGGGTGCGATGGCGTCGACGAACTGCGGATGCGCCACCACCAGGTAGGTGGCATTGCCCTTCTCGAGGTCCGCGGGGGGCACCCGAACCGGGGAGATCTGAGGCGTCAGCAGGGCCTCGCGGGTGGTGACGTAGACATCTCCCTCGACGCTCGTCGCGGAGGAGCCGGCACGCGGCACGGTGAAGGCCGCGCGCCAACCGCCGCCGTCGCTTTCGACCGCAACGCCCGTGAGGCGGGTGGCACCCGAGTGGACGTAAACAATGGCCTCGGGCGAGCTCAGGCCGCCGACCGCGATGCGGCCCGGAGTCGCCGCCGAGCCCCGGCCGGAAGGAAGGAGTGCCGGGAAGGTGAGGCGATCCTGGCGGGCCACGAAGGAGCGCGGATAGCTGAGCGTGTAGCCGTCCACGTGCACCAGGTCGAAGCTGTAGCCGGTGTCGCCGGGGACGCGCACGGTCAGCTCGTTGGTGCCCTCGGTCAGCAGGCCGGCCGGCAGGTCGAGCTGGAAGCTCCGGGCGGCCAAGCCGTCGAAGCGCTGCTTGGCGAGCACTTGACCGTTCACCAACAGGGTCACGTTGTGGTCGGGGCTGTCCCCCGGCCAGTCGGTGACGCCCCACAGGTCCACGGTGAGCTTGGCCTGGGTGCCGGCCAGGTTCTCGACCTGGAAGGGGAAGGTACGCTCGGCCGGGGCGCCCTGGGACAGCACGGGAGCTTCGTACCAGGGATCACCGTTGGGCGAAGCGAAGCTGTAGGCGAGGTCTCGCTCGATGGCCAACTTCTCGGTGTAGGAGGCCAACGTGGCCCCGACCGGGTTGCCCGGCAGCAAGTTCACGGCCAGGGCCGGCTTGGTCGCCACCGACAGGCGATAGACCCGGGTCCGGGTGTAGAGGCTGTCTTCGATCGGCAGCCCTCGGAACTCGATGAATCCGCCGGGGCCGAAGAAACCCGGCGTGCCGGTGCCGGCTTGTACGAAGAGGGGCACTTTGCGGGCGTTGCGCGGCCGCTCGAGGTCCAGGCGGTCCAGGGGCGCGCCGGCCAGGTCGACGCCGGCCGCCGCCAGCTGCTCATAGGTGACCCGGTAGATGCCCGCCTGATCGAGCCGCAGCTCGGCCGCCGGGAAGGTGCCGGCCGGGCTGGTCGCAACGAGGTCGCGCAGGGCCAGGGTCTCGCTGACGGCATGAGCGCGCGCCTCGGCCGCCACCGCCTTCCAGTCGATCTCCCTCGGCTCGGGCTTGCGACCGTAGAGGCGGCCGAGCTCGAAGGGGCCGTGGAAGGTGGTGACGCCGGTGGTGCTCGAGTCCTCGAGGCCGAGGGTGCGCGAGCCGTCGTCCGGCAGCACCACGCGGTAGGCCTGGGGCGCCAGGGAGTCGATCGCGGCGGTGGGGACCAGGCCGCCGCCCAGGGATGCCCAGGCACCGGAGCCGTCGCCGAGCACGCGATAACCCACCGTCGCCGTCTCGGTCTCGGTCGTCCACTCGACCTCGATGCCCCGCTCGGTCCGCTGGGCGAAGAACGAGGCCAGGGTCACGGGCAGGATGCCTTCGGCGAGCGGGTAGTCCTCGACCTCGCCGCTCGCCGCCTCGCCCGTGGGGGACTCGGCCTGGGAAGCCACGTAAGCGATGCGGAAGCGGGCGTAGGTCGCCGTGGTGCCCCCGGCATTGAATGGCACCGAGGTCCAGGTGACGTTGAAGGCCGTGGGCGAGCTGGTGTTGGCCGGCACGTTGGTGGTCACCGAGCGCTCGTTGGCATCGGCGAAGTCACCGTCGCGGTTCCAGTCGATGTAGCCGACCAGGGAGGCGGCCGTGGAGGTCGAGCCGTTCACCGCCGTCACCGAGACCGTATAGCTGGTGGACGGGTGGACGTAGTTGGGGAAGCTCGAGACCCCGTCCTCGTCGTCGGTGCCGCCCACCGTGGTGGTGTCGTCGGTGGTGGCAGCCGCTCCGGGCTGGCCGTCGCTCTCGCCGTCCGGCGGATTGGTGCCCAGGTAGAGGGAGCGGTCGCCGACCACGTGGCGGGCCCCGCCCGAGAGTTGCGTGCCGTAGGTGTTGGGAGCGTCGCCGTAGTCGAAGGTGCAGGAGATGAAGTCCGAGATGCCGATCAGCATCAGGTTGTTCTCGATGACCGGGTCGCTGCCCTGGGAGTAGACCAGTTGAACGCTCGCCACCGCCCCTTCGTAGCGGTAGGTGATGTTGCCGGTGATGTCGGTGGTCCCGGCCGCCGCATCGCCCTCGGCCATGTTGCCGGCCTGCTGCGCCGCAGCGCCCAGGAAGGTCCGCGAGTACGGCACCAGGTTGCCGTTGCTGTCGAAGCCGAGGACGAAGATCTGGTCCTCCCAGGCGTTGCCCGTGATGTCCACGTCGACCAGGGTGAAGGTCAGGTCGCGCACCGCTGGGGAGAGATTGAGGGTGGCGGACAGGCCCACCGACTCGTTGTCCTGGGTGCCGGGCACGGCGCTGGCGTCCATGCTCAGCCGGTAGTAGCCGGTGTGGTTGCCGGAGGTCCCGGTCATGGTGTTGAAGCCGTCGGCCGTGACCGTGAGGCCGTGGTCCGCCATCGCGCCCTGGCTGATGGTGATGCCGCTCACGGTGGCACTGGTGAAGGCGGCGCTGTTGCCGTTGCTGCCCCAATCGTAGGAGACCGTGCTGGTGCAGACCTGGGCGGCGGCGGCCGAGCTTTGGAGCACCAGCCGTGCGCGATTGAAGGTGCCGTCGGTGCCGCCGACGTTGTCGCACAGCTGGAGGGTCCAGGTGCCCGCGGAATTGCCGGTGTAGAAGTTCATGCCGGCCACCGAGACCAGGCGGTTGTAGTGGGGCTCCGCCGTGACGTCAGCGTCGTTGTCGTCGAGCGCCCCCTCGGTATTGGTCGAGAAAGTGACGTCGTAGTCGTTGTCCGTGTCGCCGCTGTTGTTCAGGAACAGGAAGCTCGTGCCGCCCGGGGCCACCAGAGTGCCCCGGATGTCGCCCCGGTTGTTGTGAGAGAGGTTGAGACCCAGGGCGATCGAGCTCACCGTGAAGCTGTCAGTGACCGTGAAGGTGCGCACCAGGGGGTTGGTGCAGGGCGTGGCCGCGTTGCTCAGCGTGCCGGAGGTGGTGTTGTCGTACGAATAGACCAGGGCGGCCGCCGGCTGCGCGGTGGCGAGCCAGAGCGCGCCGGCGACCAGCAGGCCGAGACGCCCGTGCGAGCGCGGAGAACGAGAAAGGTCGCTCATCATCCCTCTCCTCGAGACAGAGGCTTCAGACACGGAAGAGGGCGGGATTACCGCTCTCTCCAACACCCGGGGAAGGTCCCATGGTCAGGTCACGAAGGTCTCCATAGACGATCAGCTGCGGAGGCCGGTAAGGTCGCTTGATGGCTGGCGAGGTCTCCGGGGGAGACAGCTCGACGGGTCTGGCTTCACTGCTCGATCTCGGGTCGGACATCTGCTCTCGCTCCTCTTCCGTCACTCAGCTACCCACCGCGACGCGCCCGAGGCAACTCGGCGCCAGGCCCTGGGCGTGGCCTCCTGCCTGCCCGCCGCCTCGTCGATCCAGCCACAGCTCAAGGCTCAGTGCGAGCCAGAGCAGGAGGCCGGAGAACCCTGTCGCCCTGTCCCGCCAAGCGGAGTCGACCGGCCCTCGCTGCAGGTACTCCGGCCACAGCGCGGAGCGCCGGAAGAGCAGGGCGGAGACGGCTTCTCGCCGGCCCCGGTAGACCCCCTCGACGAACAGCTCTTCGAAGGTCGCCTTGCCCTTGCGCCCGAGGACGCTCGCCGGCAGCCGCCCCATGAGGGCACGGCGCAGAAGGGGGCGAGTCTCTCCCCGATGGTAGAGGTCCCCGGTGGGCAGAGCCAAGGTCAGCTCAATCAGCCGGCGGTCGCGCAAGGGATAGCGTACCTCGACGCCGTGCTGCGACGCCCAGAACCGCTCCACCGCTAGACCGTGGCCGTTGGTCGGGTCGAGCAGGGAAAGGGCCTGGCGGGGCCGGGGGAAGCGCGCGGCCCAGTTCGAGGCCGTCGGGTCAGGCAGCAGGGCGAGCGCCTTCTCGGTCAGCCAGGGGCGCACCGCCCTCGCCCGCCGAGCGCTGCGCTCGAGCCGCCAGGAGAAGGGTAGGAGGCTCGCTCCGACCGCTCGTGACAGCTCCCCTCGCCGCAGGTGCCAGGTCAGGTCGGCGAGAGCCGAGCGGCGATCGCCCCGGAAGAGGCCGTCGGCGAGCCAGGCCTCTGCGCCGGTCCACAATTGGTCTCCGCACATGCCGGAGAGCAGCGTCGCCACGCCCAGCTCGGCGGCCGCGGCGTAGGCGCGCTCGTGGAGGAGCCGGTAGGCGTTCTGCTCCGGCGTGGTCGGGTGCACGGGCCAACCGTCGAGGTCCAGGAGGGGGCCGGCGTCGTCCCCGCCGATCCACCGCGGCGTCAGGGCGAGATGGCGGCCGACGGCCTCGATCAGCGGTCTCTCATCGGCACGGCGATGCTGCGGGAAGACCCAGGACAGGGCGTCGAGGCGGGCTCCGGGCGGCAGAGCCCCCCGGGCATGGGCAGCGATCGGCGTCGAGTCCAGGCCGCCGCTCATCAGCACGGCGGTCTGTCCGGCCCCGGTGAGGCGGCAGCGTACGGCCTCGGCGAGAGTGGCCCCGAGTCGCTCCGCGCGCTCTTCGGGACGACGGTCGAGCGTGCCGCCTGGTTGCGGCCACCAGAAGCGGCCCCGCTCGAGGCGTTCGGTCCCGACGCGCAGCCACTCGCCCGGAAGCAGCTGGCGGATGCCACGGTGGAAAGTGTGCTCGTCGCCGGGGACGTCGAGGGCGAAATAGCGGGCGAGGCGGGCCTCGTCCAGCTGAGCATCGACTTCTGGATGGCCCAGGAGCGCCGCCTCGTCGGTGGCGGCGAGGAACCAATGCTGCCCGGCGGCCCAGGCGAGGCTGCGGCCCCCGGTGGGATCGCGGGCGAGCAGGAGTTGCTGGCGGGTGCTTTCGTAGAGGGCCAGGACGAAGGGGCCGAGCAGTCGCTCCAGGCAGCCCTCGCCCCAGCGTTCCCAGGCGGCGGCGACCACCTCGGCGTCGGCCATTTCGGTCAGGGGACGCGGCAGGGGGAGGCTCCGCGCAAGATCGGTCCGGTTGTCCAGACGCCCGTCGAAGGCCAGCAGGAGCCCACTGCGATGGCAAGCCGCCAAGGCTCGGGCCGCCGAGGAGCCTCGCAGGGTCGCCGTGCCATCGTTACGCTCGCCGAGGGCCACCCGCCCCGAGGTCAGGATCCGCTCGCTCCCGCTCCACGAAGCCAGGAGCGCCGGGTGGACGGACGCTTGGGAGCGGCAGTAGAGACAGCTCAGAGCAGGCATGCGGACGCAACGAGATTCGATTCGGACAGAAGTGAATGGACGGCCGTTACGCCGTCCTTCGCAGCGATCTGTCTACCAAGACGAGTGGCCTCGACGACTCTCCCAGGGCCCCTGGAAAGCCCATCAGTGGCATATTGACCTGACACTCCACGGCAATTATGCCATATCTACACGATCTCCCCGAGCGACCCGGCCGAACGACCGCCCCGCAGCCCGCTGTGGAATACTGGGGCCGAGATCAGATCGACCGGAGATTGCTTTGGACGCCGACCGACCGGGCGGAGATCGCCTGCGCTCGCCGGACGCACCGAGGGCCGAGACGGCAACGCTCGTCGAGGGCCCAGGGGGGCGCCCGCCGGAGCCGGCCCTGGGCCGGGGCGAGGAGCTCGCTTCGGCGCGAGCCTTGGACCGCTACGTGCTGCTCGAAGAGATCGGCCGTGGTGGCATGGGCAGCGTCTGGGCAGCCTGGGACCGCACTCTTGACCGCAAGGTGGCGCTCAAGCTGCTCCCCCTCGGCAGCCAGAGCAGGCACCGGGCCACCGAGCGCTTGGTGCGGGAAGCGCAGGCCCTGGCCCGCCTGGCCCACCCCAACGTCGTGGCGGTGCACGACGCCGGAACCCTCGACGGCCGCGTCTTCCTGGCCATGGAGCTGGTCGAGGGCGAGAGCCTGCGCCAGTGGCGTGGCGCCCGGCAGCGCGGGTGGCGGGAGGTGTTGGCGGTCTACCTGGCGGCCGGGCGCGGCCTCGCGGCGGCCCACGCCGTGGGCTTGGTGCATCGCGACTTCAAGCCCGAGAACGCCATGATCGGCCGGGACGGTCGGGTGCGGGTGCTCGACTTCGGCCTCGCCCGGCGGGCCGACCTCGGCGAAGAGGAGCCGGGCGTCGAGGGCGTCCTGCCCACCCCCTCCGCCCCCCTGCTCGAGACTCCCTTGACCCGTCAGGGCGCCGTGATGGGCACGCCCGCCTACATGACCCCCGAGCAGCTCACGGGGGCGCCGGTCGACGCGGCGAGCGACCAGTTCAGCTTCGCCACCGCCTTATGGGAAGCGCTCTACGGCGAGCACCCCTTCGGCGGCGGCGGTGACGCCCAGCTCAAGGAGCGCATCCTCGCCGGCCGGGTCGCGCCCCCGCCGGCGGGATCCTCGGTGCCGGCCTGGCTGCGCACCCGACTGCTGCGCGCCCTGTCTGCCGACCGCTCCGAGCGCTACCCCTCGATGTCAGCGCTGATCGCCGCGCTCGAGGACGACCCGCGCGAGCGCCTGCGCCGCCGCTCGAAGCAGGCGGCCCTGGCGGCCGGTGCCGTGCTGGCCCTGGCAGCGCTCGCGGCCTGGCTCGACGCCCGCCAGGCGCGGTGCACGGGCGGCGAGGCCCGGGTGCGCGAGGTCTGGGGTGAGGGTCAGCGCCGGGCGGGCGGTGAGCGCTTCGCGGCTGCGGGCGTGGCCTACGCGCCGGCCGTCTGGCAGGCGGTCACCTCGCGGCTCGACGCTTTCGCCGCCGCCTGGGCCACCGAGCATCAGAACGCCTGCGAGGCCACGCGGCTGCGCGGGGAGCAATCGGCCGAGCTGCTCGACCTGCGCATGGCCTGTCTCGAGCGTCGCCGGCGCGAAGCAGCGGCCCTGGTGGCGGCCTGGACCGGCGAGATCTTGCCCCCCGAGGCTCTGGAGAAGGCCCCGGAGGTGGCCTCCGGGCTGAGCGATCTGTCGATCTGCGGTGAGACCGGCGTGCTGCTGGCTCGCGCCCGCCCCCCCGCCGACGAAGAGAGCCGCAAGCGCATCGCCTCGATCGAGGACCTCCTGGCCCGAGCCCAGGCCCAGGAGGCCACGGCCCGCCTGGAGCCCGCCCTCCAGCTCGCCCGCCGGGCGGCGGACGAGGCCACCGCTCTCGGCTACCGGCCGCTCGCGGGAGAGGCCCTGGCCCAGGTGGGCGAGGCTCTGGTGAGCCTGGGCAAGATGGCCGAGGCCGAACCGGAATTCCGCCGGGCCCTGATCGCCAGCGAGGCCGGGGCGGACGACGATGCTCGCACCCGCACGGCCCTGCGGCTCTGCTGGGTGGTCGGCTACGAGCTGGGCCGCGTGCCGGAGGGGAAGCAGTGGCTGGAGCTGGCCGAGGCCATCTTCGACCGCCTCGGCCGCCCCCCCTCCCTGGAAGGGCTGATGGCGCGCAACCTGGCGGTCCAGGCCGCCCAGGAAGGCCGCTTGGAGGAAGCCGTCGAGCAGGGTCGGCGGGCCGTGGCGGCCCTCTCGCGCAGCCTCGGCCCCGGCGCCTTCGAGGTCGCCGAGGCGGCCAACAACCTGGGCGTGGTCCTCACCCGCCTGGGCCGCTTCGAGGAGGCCCGCCAGGCCTACCGCCAGTCTCTCGAGGTCTACGGCGGCCTGTTCGGCCCGGACCATCCCGCGGTGCTCGACGTGCGCCACAACCTGGCCGGCGTCGACTGGTCCGAGGGCAAGATGGAAGAGTCGCTGCGCGAGGACATGGCCGTGCTCGAGGCGCGTCGCCGCTTGCTGCCGCCCGACCATCCCTCGATCGGCCTCTCGCTCAACGGCGTGGCCCAGCCGCTTCAGAACCTCGGCCGCTACGCCGAGGCCCGCAAGTACCAACTGGAGGGGTTGGCCCTGCTGGAGCGCACCGTCGGCAAGGAGCACCCCAACTATGCCGGCATGCTCAACAACCTGGCCTTCGGCTACCGGGCCGAGGGGCTGCTCGACGAGGCGGCACAGACCTACCGCCGCGCCCTGGAGGGCTTCGAGGCGGCCCTGGGCCCGAACCATCCCGTGGTCGCCTACCCCTTGATGGGGCTCGCCGCCACCGAGATCTCCCGGCATCGGCCGGCGGTGGCGGTCCCCCTCTACGAGCGGGCCTGGCGGCTGCGCAAGCAGGGCGATGCCTCCCGCTCGGACCGCGCCTCCGCCGCCTTCGAGCTCGCCAAGGCCCTGGCTGCCCGCGGCGGCGACGAGGCGCGGGCCCGTTCGCTGGCCCGCGAGGCCCTGGACCTCTACCAGGAGGTCGGTTCCCCCGCCGAGACCAAGCGCAAAGAGGTCGAGGACTGGCTGCGAGCCCACGGAGGCTCGCCTTGAGCGCCGCCCGGGTGCCGGTGCTGCGGCTGGTGGGGCCCGGCACCCGCCGCAGCTTCCTGCTCACGCCGGGGCTGCACCGGGTGGGCTCCCTGCCCGACAACGAAATCCGTTTCGAAGCCGGCGGCGTGTCGCGCCGCCACGCCAGCCTCGAATCCCTGGCCGACGGCGGCCTGGTGGTGCGAGACCTGGGCTCGAAGAATGGCACCCTGGTGGACGGCCGCAGGATCAGGGCCTGCGCGCTGAGCGGCCCCGCCACCCTGACTTTCGGCAGCGTCCAGGCCGTGGTCGACACCGCCGACGCCTCGCTGGCGCGGGTGGCCATCGAGGGCGTCGAGGGGCGAGGGCCAAGCCGGGGTGTCGCCGGCCTCGGCCGCACCACCGAAGGAGAGGAGCTGATCGAGCGCCTCACCGACCTCGCTCACCGCCTGATCGACCTCGAGAGCCGAGGAGAGAGCGTCGAAGCGGCGGCCAGTCTGGTCGCCGGCGAGCTCTTCCCCCGGCTGGCCACACCGGGCCTGAGCCTGGGGCGGCTGGCCGCAGACGGCCGGGAGGTGGTGGTCGCCGCGGCCGGCAATCCGGGCGAGAACCTCTGGGTGTGCCGGGCTGGGCAATGGCGGCTGGTCGTGGGCGGCCCCGCTCCCGCCGCTCCCTTGGCGGCCCTGCTCGAGCTGCTGGTCTCCCTCCTCGCCCGCTGGAACCGGCCCGCCGAGCCGGCCCCCCGTCCTCGGGACGCCACCGCCTCCCGCGCCCGCGCTGCGGGGCCCGGCAGCCTCCACCCCGCCCTGCGCACGATCTACCGCCGAACCGCCAAGATCGCCCGAGGCCAGGTGCCAGTGCTGATCCTGGGCGAGTCCGGTACCGGCAAGGAGGTGCTCGCCCGCTACCTGCACGCCCACTCCGCCCGCGCCGAGCGCCCCTTCCTGGCCTTGAACTGCGCCGCGCTGCCACGGGAGCTGCTGGAGGCGGAGCTGTTCGGCATCGAGCGGGGGGTGGCGACCGGCGTCGAGGCCCGCGCCGGCCTCCTCGAGCAGGCCCGGGGCGGCACGGTGTTCCTGGACGAGATCGGCGACATGCCCGTCGAGACCCAGGCCAAGGTGCTGCGCGCCCTCGAGAGCACCTCGGTGCTGAGAGTCGGCGGCCGCGCGCCGGTGCCGGTGGACGTGCGCTTCGTGGCCGCCACCCATCGGGACCTCGAGAAGTTGGTGACCGACGGCGGCTTCCGGCTGGACCTCTACCACCGCCTGGCCGCCTACGTGGTGAAGCTGCCGCCCCTGCGCGAGCGGCTGGAGGACTTGCCGCTCTTGGCCGGGCATTTCTTCCGCCGCGAGCTGGCCAAGCTCGGCACCTCGAGCCCGGGGATCACCGGCGCCGCCCTCTCGGCCCTGGTGGCCTGGGACTGGCCGGGTAACGTCCGGGAGCTCGAGAACGAGATCGCCAAAGGCGTGCTGCTGCTCGAGCCCGGCGAGCCCCTCGACCTGGTGCACCTGGCACCGAGGATCCAGAAAGGGCTCCACGCCGACTCCCGTCCCCTGACCCTCGAAGAAACCGTCCGCCGCGCCGAAGAGCGAGCCTTCAGAACCGCCCAAGCCGCCGCCGACGGCGACGCCCACAAGGCCATGCAGCTGCTGGGGCTGTCGAAGACGACGTACTACCGGAAGTTGAAGGAGCTGGGGTTGGGGGAGTGAGAAGGGCCGACACTTCGGCTGGCCCCTTTCAAGAAGCGGCGCATCGGAGGAACGGGCAGGCCCCCGTGCCTGCCCTTCTTCGGTGCCTCCAGCTCTTCTACTGGTAGATCCGCACCTCCCGCCAGGCGAGCCAGGTGGGCGAGCCGTCGGTGCGGGCTACGCTTCTGACCCTGACGTGCGAGACGTTGGTGTAGGTCTGCGGCAGCTTGACCACGACTTTCATGTCGTCCGACAGGTAGCTGGTCACCTGCGCCACCTGTTGGTAGGCGCCGTTGTTGATCGCCAGCTCGACCTTGTGATCGACCAGGCCGGAAGGCATCATCGAGGGCTCGAGGACCAGCGCTCGCACGTTCTGCAGGTTGTAGAGCTTGGCCTCCACCCAGCCGGGGGCGAGACCGCCTGAGTTCCAGACCGTCCCCGAGCTGCCGTCGAAGGCGTTGCCGGACGGCGACCCGCCCAGGGTGCTGGAGGCCCGCGTCCAGGTGGTCGGCACCGTGGTGTAACCCGGCAGGGTCGGCACACCGTTGGCGTCCAGGCTTTGACCGAGCACCGTGGTGATCCGCCCGCCGGTGACCTCGACGTAACGTGGCTCTGGGAAGACCGTCACGGAGACCTGCGTCGCGCCCGCCGGCGGCGCCTGGGTCTGGTTGCCGAGGTGGTCGTAGACGCGGATCGTCGAGCCGGCCGTGGCCTTCACGGTCATGGACAGGCTGGTGGGATTCCAGTACACCAGGGTCTGCCGGTTGGCGCCGCCGTAGAGGTACATCCTCCCCACGGGCATCAACCAGCCGAGGTTCTGGCGGAAGCCGAGCCCGGTGAGGCGCGTGATCAGGTGGCGGATGGCAGTCCAGGCCGGCTTCTGGCTGCCGTCCTCCCGCAGCAGGCCGGTGTGGTCCCAGTAGTCCCAAGTGTGGTGCGGTAGGTCGCGGAAGGTCCAGGCGTGGATCGCGCGGGAGAGCTTGCCGCTGGCATGCGCTTCGATCAGGCCCTGGGCGAAAAACGCCGCCTGGGCGCTCTCGCTGACTGCCTGCGCCGGCACCTCCGGATAGGAGGTGGACCAGCCGTACTCACCGATGAACAGCTCTCGCGGCACCCGCGGGCAGTTGGCGGCGAGGGTGAAGTGAGCCCACTCGAGGTTCTGGAGCAGGGTGCCATGGCTGATCGGCGTGTAGGGGTAGCCGGGAGCGTTGAAGAAGGTCCGGTCGTCCGGGCCGCCGGGTGCGGAGAACGGGTGGATCGAGAAGCCCTCGACGTAACGGCCCTCACTCGGATACTGGTCGTAGAGGGACTCGAGGCCGAGGCAGGTGTCGCGGATCCATACCAGGTCGGTGCCGGCGGTGCCGGCCGGGTACATCTTGAAGCCCTCGCCGCCGCGCGCCGCCACCAGGGCAGCATAGTCGCTGCGCCGCTGGAAGCCCCGGCGCAGGGCCGCGCGGGTGTCCCGGAGCAAGCGGGCGAAGTCCCACCCGGGATAGAACGTCGAGAGCCCCTCGAAGCTCAGGTTGACCTCGTTGCCGACCTCCCAGTACTCGATCTGGCCGCCGTGGTAATAGGCCATGTCCTCCGAGAAGCGCAGGAAGGTCTGGTAGAGGTGGGCGTCGATCGAAGGCGGCGTCCAGGGCGGCGAGCTGGGCTGGTTGGGCGGGTTCAGGATGCCATAGGCCCCGAGCCCGCGGGCCTGGGCGCCGGCCAGGGCCTGCTGGGTGTCCCACGAGTTGTAGAAGTAGTGGGGATAGACCCCACTGTTGTAGTTCCAGAACATCGCCACCCGCACCACCTTCGCCCCCACACTTGAGATCGAGTCGAAGGTGGCCGCGTGCCAGCTCAAGTCCCCTTGGGGATGCCCGGGCGCGATGGCGCCGAAGAAGCGTTCCGGCGGGTTCTGCGCCAGGGCCGGGACGGCCACGGTCAGGGTGAGCAGCAGAGAGCAGAGAGTCTTCCAGGGTCGCATCGTCTCCTCCTTGGGTTTGTCGACCGCAGGAGCAGAGAGCAACCGCGCTGCCACGATCTAACTAGCTGATTTCATGGATATTGCCTCGCGCGGGTGGACCACGTTCGGAACTGGCCGGTGGCTCGTAAGGCGGCAATTCCCGAAGTTGGGACAGGATGCCACCCGGGACCCTGCTGCGCTCGCAACATGCTCTTCGAGGTGGTGGGCGAGATCTCCGCGATCGAGTTGATCGCGGAGGGGGCGTCGCCAGCGAAGGCTGCGAGGGTCTCCAGAGCTTCAAGCTCTACCGGCAGCTCGAAGACCTCGCAACGGCACACGAGGGCTGAACCCGCCCCCCTCTCACGGCACCACCAACGACCAGGCCGAGGTGTCGCCGGTCTCGAAGTCGTCGGTGAAGAGCCCGCCTTCGACGCAGACCGTGGGCACCAGGGCCTGGGTGAGGGTGAGGTCGTCCACGTACCAGCCCTCGGCTCCTCCCGTGCCGGCCGAGAAGCGGAAGCGCACCCGCACGGTCTGCCCCGCCCAAGCCGAGAGGTCGGCGCTGTACTGGCTCCAAGTGGGCTGGCTGCCGGTGAACGCCGGAGCGCCCGCGGCATCCCCACAGCCGTTGGTGGTCCCTGAGAAGGTGCCCGGGTAGGGCGGCGAGAGGCTGAGCGTCTGCCAGCTCAACCCCTCGTCCACGGAAAGCTCGACCACGCCGCCATCGACGCCCGGGGCGTGGTCGAAGAGAGTCCAGAAGCTCAGCGTGGGCGTCCCCGTCACCGCCAGCTCGAGGGGCGGCGTCATGACCCCAATGCACTGGCCCTGAGCCTCGCTCGAGTAGTAGCTGCGGACACCACTGTGCTTGCGGGTCGGCTCCAGGTGCCAGCCGACGTGCTCGGTGACCACCGTCTCGAAGTCCATCCCCGGGTCCCCCAGCTCGGCCCCGGCGGCCCAGGTCCCGGGCCCCGGCGGGCCGGTCGGCGTCGCGGTCACCCGCACCAGGTTGCCGTCCTCCGCCAAGTTGGAGGGATCGACCGAGCGCACCACGTAGTGTTCGGCGACGCCCGGCGCCACACCGCGGTCCCGATAGGTGGTGCCGGTCAGGTCGGCGGCGATGCGGTTGGCAACGGCCGGCACGAAGTCCGGAAGGGTCGACCGGTAGACCGAGTAGGTGGCGCTGGGCCCGCAGTTGGGGGAAGCCGCCGGCCAAGCGACGTCGATGGCGCAGCCGAAGGTGCCCAGGCTGGTCGCCGAACTGGCCCCAGCGAAGGCTGGCGCCGCGTTACAGACGCCAGTCGCCGTGGCGTCGGCGCAGGCGCTCGGCGGCGACGAGCACAGCCCGGTCGCATCCACGGCCACCACCTGGTAGGAGTAGGTCACCGTGCCCGAGACCGTGGTGTCCTCGAAGCTGGTGCCGGCCAGATCGGTGGCGACGGGCTCGAAGCCGCTGCCCGGGCAACCGCCGAACGAGCGCAGCACCGTGTAGGTGACGCCGGTGGCCCCGGCCGGCGCCGTCCAGCTGACGTCGATGCGGTTGTTGCCGTTGGCCACGGCCGAGGGAGCGCTCGGAGCTCCGGAGGCAACGCAGAGCTGGGGGCGAACCACGAAGAGGCCCTGCTCGATGCCACTGATCAGGACGTTGCCGCTGGCGAAAAAGGGATACACGCTCCAGGCACCGTTGAACGAAGCCGTGTCGCTCGCCGGGTAGATGTCGAAGAAGCCCGCCTGGGTGAGCGTTCCGGACTCGATGTCGTCGAGCGAGAGAATGCGCAGGCCGCCGCGGTAGTTCGCCTGGTAGACGAAGTTGCCCTTGACGTATTGGTTGTGGTCGATCGCACCGACCGGGCTCGAGAAGAAACCGATCACGCTCGGCGCCTCGAGGTCCGCCAGGTCCCAGATCCGCGTCCGGGTGTTGTGTCCGAAGTTCTGCTCGTCGAGCTCGTCGTCGAGGAGAAAGTAGCGCTGATCCTCGGTGAGCCAACCCTGGTGGGTGTAGCCCGAGGCGGAGTAGGCGGTGCGTGAGATCTGCGCCGGCGCTGACTTGTTGGTCACGTCGACGATGGTCAGTGTGTCCTCGTTGGAGTTGAAGCAGATCTCCTTGCCGACGTGAGCCGTGTCCGGCCCGTCGTAGATCACGCATTGGGTGTCGTGGGTGTAGCCGTCTGAAGAGAAGCAACCGGCGAACGTGGGCGCCGTGGGGTTCTGGATGTTGACCATGTGCAAGCCGGCGCCGCAGGTCTCAGTGCCCTGACGCGAGCCCACGGCGTAGGCGAAGCCGGTCTGCTCGTTGATGGCGATGTTGTGGGCGCGGCCGAAGTGACCATAGAACGCCGTCTCGGTGAAAGTCACCGGCGGGTTGACGACGTTGCGCAGCTGGGTCAGGTCGAAGACCTGGAGGCCGTGATTGGTCGCCTCGCTGACGATGAAGGCATGGTTCTGGTAGACCTTGATGTCCCGCCAGGTGGAGTTTCCCGAGTGCGTGGGCAGGTTGCCGAGGTAGATCGAGGCCGCGGGGTCGCTCACGTCCACGAACGCCGTACCGTTCGACCGGCCCATCAAGGCGTACTCCTTGCCGGTGCTCGGATCGGTCCAACCCCAGACGTCGTTGCCGCTACCGCCGCCGATCGAGGTAAGAGGCAGGAACTCCATCAGGTCGACGTTCTCGCAAGGGTAGGCCCCGGCGAAGCCGCCGGCACAGGGAGTCTCGTGCTCGGGCGAGAGGCTCTGCGGGGGCTCGCGGTCGGCCAGGAAGGCCTCCTGCACCGCGGTGAAGGGGCCGACGTCGTCGGGCAAGCCCGGATCCGCCGGCCCGGCGAGAGTGGGCAAGCCGAACGCCGAGACCGCGAGGAGCAGAAGGCCGGGACCGGCCGGGAAAGACCTCGTCATTGCCACCACCTCGGACAAGGGGACTGCGAAAGGAAAGGATCGAAGCCTGAGGATACTAGCAAAGAGCGGGGGGCCTCGCCGGAGCCAGCGTGACCGGGCCGGCGGCCTGGAGGATGCTCTGCCGGCACGCTCTCGCACATCAACTCCGGAGGAGGATCGCCGATGGAGCCCGCTCCGTCCTCACCCCGAACCGGGGCAACGCTCGCCCTCGTCGCCGGCTTGGTGCTGGTGGGGATGCTGCCTCTCGGAGCAGAATCGGCGGCCTCCGCCGCGCCGCCCGATCCCACCAAGGAGGCCCTCGAGCTGGTCAAGCTGGTCTGCGAGATCCTGGCCCTGATCCTCGGCGGCCTCTGGGTGTGGTTCAACTACTTCCGCGGCCGCACCCACCGGCCACGCCTGGAGCCCAAAATCCTGGCGAGGCTGGTCCCGGCGAACGGCAAGACCTTCGTCAAGTGGACGGTGCAGGTGAAGAACGTGGGGCTCTCGAAGGTCGAGATCCAGCAGAAGGGCACCGGACTGCGGGTCCTCTACCTCGACTACGCCAAGCCCCGGCCCGAGCCCCAGCACCTCGTCACCCTCTCCGTGCTCGAGGCCCACGGCTGGATCGAGCCGGGGGAGACCGTCGAGGACAGCGGCATCACCCAGCTGCCCGTGGCCGACGCTGCTGCCCAGCTCGAGCTGGTGCTCACCGGCAAGAGGACCATGTGGGGGGCGAAGACGATCGTCACCGCCGAACCGCCGAAGGAAGGGGGAGCGTCATGATGCACGCCGAGCAGATGGACAAGGACAGTGGCTGGGTCTCGCACATCGAGCAGGAGAAGGAGCAGGGCTGGTCCGGCCCAGGCCCCGAGGATCAAGCCGAGGTCGACCCGGACAAGGTCGACCAGATCGAGAAGGAAAAAGGCAAGGGGCGCTCCCGCGGCTCGAGCAGCTCTTGGTAGGCCGCGCCCCTCACTCCCGCACCGGCAGCTCCAGCAGCACGGCCTCGCGGTCGGTGCGGGCGAGGAGGTAGCGGCCGGCGAGGGTGGGGGGATTCCAGGTCTTGCCGTCGAACAGGCGCCAGGTGTCGAGGACGCGTAGCTCCTCGGGCACCGGCTCGACCAGCACCAGCTCCCCTTCTTCGGTTGCGACCAGCAGCAGGTCCCCCACCAGGATCACCTGGCCGTGGCCGTAGCGCCCGGCCTTCCAGCAGCGCTCGCCGGTCGCCGGGTCGAGGCAGACCAGGGTGCCGTCGTCCAGGCCGTAGAGCCGGCCGCCGTGCTGGACGACGTTGGTGAACTTGGCCTTCAAGCGCGGGCTCTCCCAGACCAGGTTGGCCGTCTGCGTGCCGTTCTCGCCGGTGGCGATCTGGAGCACCTTCGCCCCGACGCCGTAGCCCGAGGAGGCGAAGAGGCGATCCTCGGGGAGCACCAGCGGCACCGAGACGTTGGGCTGCTGGGCCGACCAGGGGTAACGCCAGAGCACCCGGCCGTCATCGAGAGAGTGGCCGGTGAGGCTGTTGGCGTTGAAACTCACCACCTGCCGCACTCCCGCGAGGGTGGCCACGATCGGCGAGCTGAAGGAGGGGCCGTCGTCGCCCCCGGCCCAGGCCGGCTCGCCGGTGCCGGCGTCATAGGCCACCACCGAGCGGCCGGCGGGGCCGCCGGCGCCGACCACCACCCGGCCGTCCACCACCAGGGGCGAGACGCTCTTGCCCCATTCCGGGTTCTCGGCGCCGTTGTCCGCCAGGGTGTCGCGCAGCCAGAGCAGGCGCCCGCTGGCGGCATCCAGGGCGCGCAGGCGGCCGGTGGCCCCCATCACGAAGAGGCGGCCCTCCGCCACCGTGGGCGTCGAGCGCGGCCCGAGGCCGCCGATGGTGGTCTCGTAGCGGGCGCGGTCGGCATGGCTCCAGAGGCGCACGCCGGTGGCGAGGTCGTAGGCCGTGGCCACCTCCTCCTCGCCGTGCTGCTCGATCGTGAACGCCCGCCCCCCGACCACCGCGAAGCCGGCCCAGCCTGCACCCACGGGGATGCGCCAGACCTGCCGCGGCGGCCGGGCCTGCCAGTCCCGCGCCAGCCGCACGTCGGGCGCACTGCCGTCCCGCCGCGGCCCCAGGAACCCCGGCCAGTCCGCCGCACCCGCCAAGGTGCGCGAGGTGCCAGCCACTTCGGGGACCGGGGTGCCAGCCATCTCGGGCGAGGCCACCGAGGTGCCAGGCACTTCGGGAGACGGCTCGGCCGGAGGGGGCTCACCCGGAGCCTGGGGATGGGTGCCGGGCACTTCGGGCGCTGCCGGGGTGCCAGCCATTTCGGGGGCCATCTCCGGCGGAGTCTCCGAGGTGCCAGGCACTTCGGGTGAAGGGGTGCCAGGCACTTCGGGCGCCGCGGCTGGAGGGGACAACGGCTGCGAGCCTGCCCGGGGGGTCCACTTGAAGGCCAGCACGGGCAGCAGGTCCCCAGACACGCCGCGGATCTCCACGGTCTGCGCGGCCAGGAAGCCCAGGCCCACGACGCCCAGGGCGCCGAGCAGGCGACCCCGCCAGGGCAGGCGGGACAGCAGCAGAAACCACAGGAAGAGCAGACCCAGAGCCATCGCCGTCACGCCCAGCACGGCCAGCGTGCGCTCCTGGCCGGTGCGCTCCCCGGCCCAGGAGAACCAACCCACCGCCCCCAACCACAGCAAGACCACCAGCACCGCGGGCCACCAACGGATCTTCTTTGGCATGGGCCGCTTTGTAGCACAGGGCGCATCCCACCCCGTGCTAGCCTTTCCCCCACCCCTTCCCCCTGGAGGTTCCCCATGCTCGAGCCCGTTCGCCTGTCGCTCGACGACGCCCGGCGGGTCGCTGTTGCCGCTCAGCTGTTGGCTCGCCCGGTCGCCGGCTCGGTGACCGAGGTGCTGGAGAGGGCTGGCTTTGTGCGCACGCTGGGCGGTGTGGACGTGTACCTGGCCGTGCGAGCCCGGCGGCCGGGGTTCACGCGGGGCGAGCTGGAAGCCGCCGCGGCGGCCGGGGAGGTCCGGGTGCTGCCCGCGGTGCGCGGCTGCATGTACCTGGTGCCGAAGCGCGATCACGCGATCTGCCTGCGGGTGGCGGACCTGCTCTCTCGCGCCCGCGCCGAGCGCGAGCACGAGAAAGCCGGCATCCATCCGGGCGAGGTGGAAGCGGTGGCCGAGGCCACCGTGGCCACCCTCGCCGAGCGTGGCGCCCTGACCACCGAAGCCCTGCGCCGCGCCCTTCCGGAAGGCACCGTGCGCAGCCTCGGCGAGGCGGGCAAGAAGGTGGGCATCTCCTCGCCCCTGCCCCCAGCCCTGCGCTTGCTCGAGTTCGCCGGCCGCATCGAGAGGGTGCACGAGGGGGCACGTCTCGACCACGAGCGCTACCTCTGGCGCATCCCCGCCGCCAGTCCCTTCGCCGGCGGAGACCCGGGTGACAACCTCGCCGAGCTGGCGTCCGCGTTGGCCGCAGTCTTCTTCCGCGCCGCCGGCTTCGGCTCGGTGAAGAGTTTCGCTTCCTGGGCCGGCCTCGCCCAGCGCGACGCCAAGGCGGCCGTGGCGGGGCTGCCCCTCGTCCCGGTGACGGTGGCGGGTCTCGACGAGCCGCAATGGGCCTACCCGGAGGCCCTGGACGCCACCGGGGCGAACGGCGGCCCGGTTTCCTTTCTGCCCTTCGACGACAACCTCCCCGGCCTCCACGGCGGGCCGGCTCTGCTGGTCGACGCCGCCCACCACGAGCTCGAGGTGCCGGTGTGGGGCAGCAACGAGAAGCAGCGCCTCGGCTGGGCACGGTACATGTCCTACCGCGGCATGGTGGCGGACGGACGAGTGGTCGGCTTCTGGGAGCTCGACCCCGAAGCGCGGGCCGTCGTGTGGGCCACCTTCGCCCCGCCGGAGCCCGGCCTCGCCTCGCGCATCGAGGCCGGCGCCGCGGACACGGTGCGCTTCCTCTTGGGCGAGCTGGGCCACGGCAAGAGCTTCTCGATCGACTCCGACACCGACCTCGCCCGCCGCGCCACGGCCCTCCGGGGCTGGGACTGCTCGGGCTCCGTCAGCGCTTGAGCCGTCACAGCCAACAGCCCAGAGCGACCACCGCCAACCAGCCGCCGCGGCCTAGAATCTGCGCCATGTGCTCCATCCTCGGCATCTTCGAGATCTCCGGCGACGCCGCGGGCCTGCGCGGCCTCGCTCTCGAGCTGTCCAAACGGATGCGCCACCGCGGCCCGGACTGGAGCGGCATCTGGACCGGCGAGCGGGCCATCCTCGCCCACGAGCGGCTGGCCATCGTGGACGTCGAGCACGGCGCCCAGCCTCTCTTCTCGCCGGACGGCCGGCAGGTGCTGGCGGTCAACGGCGAGATCTACAACCACCGCCAGCTGCGCAGCGGGCTTTCCCGCCCCTACGACTTTTCCACCCTGTCGGACTGCGAGGTGATCCTCGCCCTCTACCGCGAGAAGGGCGTGGACTTCCTAAACGACCTGTCGGGGATCTTCGCCTTCGCCCTCTACGACGCCGAGGAGGACCGCTACCTCATCGCCCGGGATCCGATCGGCGTCATGCCCCTCTACGTCGGCCGTGACGAGCAGGGCAACTTCCTGGTCGCCTCGGAGATGAAGGCCCTGGTCGACCGTTGCCGCACCCTCGAGGACTTCCCTCCCGGGCATTACCTCGACTCGAAGGTAGGCCAGCCGGTGCGGTACTACCACCCCGGGTGGCGGGACTACCAAGCCGTAGCGGGGGTGCCCGTGGACCGCGGCAAGCTGCGCCAGGCGCTCGAAGAGGCGGTCTACCGCCAGCTGATGACCGACGTGCCCTACGGCGTGCTGCTCTCGGGGGGCCTCGACTCCTCGCTGACCACGGCGCTGGCCCAGCGCTTCTCCCGCCGGCGCGTCGAGGACGGCTCCACCACCGAAGCCTGGTGGCCGCGCCTGCACTCCTTCGCCATTGGCCTCGCCGGCTCCCCGGACCTCGGCTTCGCGAGGACGGCGGCTTCCGCCATCGGCACGGTGCACCACGAGTTCCACTTCACGGTGCAGGAGGGGCTCGACGCCCTCTCGGACGTGGTTCACCACCTCGAAACCTACGACGTCACCACCATCCGCGCCGCCACCCCGATGTACCTGATGGCCCGGCGCATCCGGGCCATGGGCATCAAGATGGTGCTCTCCGGAGAGGGGTCGGACGAGATCTTCGGCGGCTACCTCTACTTCCACAAGGCGCCGAACGCCCGCGAGCTGCACGAAGAGACGGTGCGTAAGCTCGACCTGCTCTACAAGTACGACTGCCTGCGCGCCAACAAGGCCATGGCCGCCTGGGGCATCGAGGCCCGCGTGCCCTTCCTCGACCGCCAGTTCCTCGACGTGGCGATGGCCTTCGACCCGGAGGAGAAGATGGTCGGCCCCGGGCGGATGGAGAAGCAGGTGCTGCGCGAGTCCTTCGCCGGGGTACTGCCGGAGGCGATCCTCTGGCGCCAGAAGGAGCAGTTCTCGGACGGCGTCGGCTACGGCTGGATCGACAGCCTCAAGGCCCATGCCGAGTCGCAGGTGGCGGACGGCGAGCTATCCCGCGCCCGCTACCGCTTCGAGCACAACACGCCGCCGACCAAGGAGGCCTACCTCTACCGCTCGATCTTCGACCGCCTCTTCCCCGGCGAGGCCGCCGCCCGTCTGGTACCCGGCGGCCCCTCGATCGCCTGCTCCACGCCCACGGCGATCCGCTGGGACGCCGCCTGGGCGGCTCAGGCGGATCCTTCGGGGCGGGCGGTGGTGGGGGTACACGGCGCGGGGCGGGCGTTCGCCGGGGGGTGAACCCCCCGGCTACCGTCGACGCGTCGCTGCGCGACGCGCCCCCACCCCCAGAGATCCCTCGCCTACGGGCCTTCGGCCCTGCGCTCGGGATGACATCGGATCATCTCCCCAGCGCGTCTCAATGTCATCCCGACCGGAGCCTGCGAAGCAGGCGCAGCGGAGGGATCTCCCCCGTGGCGCAGCCACGGTGCGAACCTAGCCGGGGGATTCATCCCCCGGCCCCTCCCGCTATACTCGCCGCCGGAGATGACCTTCCGCCTGCCTCTCGAGACCTTCTTCGCCTCCCTCCCGGAGCCGTTTGCCGGCCGCTGGGACGAGGCGGCGCCGTGGTCCTTGCTCGACGCGCCCTTGGACGAGCTGCTCGCCGGGCTGCCGTCCTGCCACATCGAAGCCGCGGTGACCCCTGAAGTCCACCTGCTGGGGGACCGGATCGTAATCGGCGCGGGGACGCGCATCTTCCCCGGCGCCGTGATCGAGGGGCCGATCTGGATCGGCCAGGGGGTCGAGATCCGCCCCGGGGCCTATCTGCGGGGCGGTGTCTGGCTGGGGGACGGCGCCGTGGTGGGGGCCAACACCGAGGTCAAGCGGGCGATCTTCCTGCCCGGGGCCAAGGCGCCCCATCTCTCCTACGTGGGCGACTCGATCCTCGGCGCCAAGGTCAACTTGGGCGCCGGCACCGTGCTCTCGAACTTCCGCCACGACGGCGCCGAG
>DASUEU010000065.1:0-2752 GCA_036274895.1 Thermoanaerobaculia bacterium
GCCGATCGGCCGGCCGGTGGCCAACACCCGCCTCCACGTGGTCGATCGCCTGCTGCGGCCGACGCCCCTGGGGGTGCCCGGCGAGCTGCTGCTGGCCGGGGTGCAGGTGGCCGTGGGCTACCTCGACCGGCCGGCGATGACTGCCGAGAAGTTCTTACCCGACGGATTCCCGCCAGGCGCTTCTGGCGGCGAGCCGGGGGCGCGGGTCTACCGCACCGGGGACCTGGTGCGCTGGCGCGCCGGCGGCGAGGTGGAGTTCCTCGGCCGCATCGACTTCCAGGTCAAGATCCGCGGCCTGCGCATCGAGCTGGGGGAGATCGAGAGCTGCCTCTCGGCCCAGCCGCAGATCCGTGCCGCGGTGGTGGTGGCCCGTCCGGGCCCGAGCGGCGCTACCGGCAGTGGCGACCTCTCCCTGATGGCCTACTTCGTGCCCGCGGACGAGGCCCTGGCGGGCCGGCTGGCCGCCGGGGAGTCGCCGGAGCCGGCGGCCCTCGGCGCCTACCTGGCGCCGGTGCTCGCGGCCCTCGCCCAGAAGCTGCCGGCGCACATGGTGCCGACCCTGCTGGTGCCGATGGCCGCCCTGCCCCTGGGGCCCACCGGCAAGGTGGACCGCAAGGCCCTGCCCGAGCCGGCCGCGGTGCTCGGTCGCCGGGAGCGGGCCTTCGAGCCCCCGACCACGCCGGTCGAGGAGGTGCTGGCCGCGATCTTCCAGGAGGTGCTCGGGGTCGAGAGGGTGGGCATCCACGACTCCTTCTTCGAGCTCGGCGGCCACTCCTTGAAGGCCACCCAGGTGCAGCTGCGCATCGAGAACGCTTTCGGCATCGAGCTGCCCCTGCGCCGGCTCTTCGAGAGCCCCACCGTGGCCGGCTTGGCCGTGGCCGTGGCCGAGCTGCTGCTGGGGGGCGACGAGGTCGACCTCGGCGCCCTGCTCGCCGAGCTGGAGGCCGAGCCGCCGGGCGAGGTCCCTGCTCCGGGCACGGCTTCGGTCGCGGCTCTGGCCGAGGGCTCCGACCGCCTGGAGCGCCGGGGCGCGAGCGAGGGGCCCCTGTCGTTCGGTCAAGAGCGGCTGTGGTTCCTGGCGCGGCTCGAGCCGGACAACCCGGCCTACAACCTGAGCGCGGGGGTGCGGCTGTCGGGGGCCCTCGACGTCGCCGCCCTGGCCGCCACCCTGGCGGTCGTGGTCGAGCGCCACGAGGTGCTGCGCACCGTCTATGCCGAGGTGGCGGGGGCAGCCGTCCAGCGCGTGCTGCCGCCGTTCCGGCCGCCCCTGCCCCTGGTGGACCTCGGCGGCCTTTCTCCGAGCCTCGCCCAGGCGCTGGCCGAGAGCCTCGCCGCCGAGCGGGGCAACCACCCCTTCGACCTGGAGCGGGGGCCGGTGTTGCGTGCCTTGTTGTTGCGCAGCTGTGCCGACGAGCATCTGCTGCTGCTCGAGCTGCACCACGTGGCCACCGACGGCTGGTCGATGGGCATCCTGGTGCGCGAGGTGGCCAGCCTCTACGGCGCGGCCCGGTCGGGCCAGGCGGCCGCCCTGGCGCCCCTGCCGGTGCAATACCTGGACTTCGCCCGCTGGCAGCGCCGCAACCTCTCGGGCGAGCGCCTGGCGGCACTCTTGGCCTGGTGGCGTGCGGCCCTCGCGGGGGCTCCCGCGCAGCTCGAGCTGGCCACCGACCGGCCGCGGCCGGCAGTCGCCAGCCCCCGGGCGGCCTACCTGCCCGTGCACTTCGACGCCGGCAGCATGGGGGCCCTGGCCCCGCTCGAGCGGCAGGCCGGGGCGACCCGCTTCATGACCCTGCTGGCCGCCTTCGGGGTGGTGCTCTCTCACTTCAGCGGCCAGCGCCTGGTGGTGGTCGGGGCGCCGATCGCCGGCCGGCGCCTGACCGAGGTCGAGCTTCTGATCGGCTTCTTCGTCAACACCCTGGCTCTCGCCGTGCGGGTGGACGAGCGCGCCTCGTTCGCCGATCTGCTGCGCGAGGTGAGTCGCCTGACCCTGGGCGCCTACGCCCACCAGGATCTGCCGTTCGAGAAGCTGGTGGAGGAGCTGCAGCCGGCGCGCAGCCTGGCCTCGACGCCGATCTTCCAGGTCATGTTGGTGCTCCAGAACCTGCCCTCGACCAGGGCCGAGCTGCCTGGAGTCACCCTCTCGCCCCTGGACCTGCACACCGGCGCCGCCAAGTTCGACCTCATCCTCTCCCTGGGGGACGCCGAGAGGGGCGGGCTCGCCGGGGAGCTGGAGTACCGGGCCGACCTCTTCGACCCGGCCACCATGGAGCGCCTCGCCGGCCACCTGGCTGCGGTCCTGGCCTGGGCGGGCGAGCATCCGGAAGCGCCGCTGGCCCGGCTGGACCTGCTGACGGTGGCGGAGCGGGGGCAGCTCGCGGCCTGGAACGACACCGCCCGCCCGTTCCCCGAAGCGGCGCCCCTGCCGGTTCTGATCGAGCGGCAGGTGGCGCGCACGCCGGAGGCCGTGGCCCTGGTCTTCGAGGAGGCAGCGTGGAGCTTCGCCTGGCTGGAGGAGCAGGCCGCCGGGCTGGCCGCGGAGCTGGTGGCGCGGGGGGTGGGCCCCGGGGTGAACGTGGGGGTCTTCGCCGAGCGCTCGCTCGAGCTGGTGCTGGCCCTGGTGGCGGTGGGCAAGGCCGGCGGCGCCTACGTGCCGCTCGATCCGGACCTGCCGCGGGAACGGCTGGCGGGGATGATCGAGGACGCCCGGCCGGCGGTGGTGCTGGTGACGCCGGGGCTGGAAGGGAGCGAGGTG
>DASUEU010000066.1:0-31616 GCA_036274895.1 Thermoanaerobaculia bacterium
GGTACAACGCCAGGCGCGCGGTGGCGTCGGCCTGGGCGCCCATCCAGTCGCGGCGCTCGAACCGGTCGCGGGCGCGCCGGGTGATCTCCTCGAACCCCCCGTGGTAGCGGTCATAGGCCGCGTGGATGGCCGCCACCGCTCGGTTGCCGATCTCAGGGCACCCGGGCAGATTCAGCGTCGAATCACTGCCGATGGCACTCATCCCGATCCGTCCGAGGGAACCCGTTCATGACAGTCTCCACCGTGGGCGACACCATCGCCATGCGCAACGGCCGGCTCGAGGTGCCGAGTCAGCCGGTGATCCCGTTCATCGAGGGCGACGGCACCGGGCCGGACATCTGGCGCGCCTCCCAGCACGTGTTCGACGCGGCCGTGCAGCGGGCGTACGGCGGCAAGCGGCGCATCGTGTGGCGCGAGGTCCTCGCCGGCGAGAAGGCCAAGAACCAGCTCAACAGCTGGCTGCCCGACGAGACGCTGGCGGCCATCGACCAGCACCTGGTGGCCATCAAGGGCCCGCTCACGACGCCCGTGGGCACCGGCATCCGCTCGCTCAACGTGGCGCTGCGTCAGCTGCTCGACCTGTACGCCTGCGTGCGCCCGGTGCGCTACTTCGAGGGCGTCCCGTCGCCGGTCAAGGAGCCCCAGAAGGTCGACATGGTGCTCTACCGGGAGAACACTGAGGACATCTACGCCGGCATCGAGTGGCCGAGCGGTTCGGCCGAAGCCAAGCGGGTGATCGACTTCATCGCCGAGCTGGGCAAGAAGGTGCGCCCGGACTCCGGCATCGGCATCAAGCCGGTCTCCGAGACCGGCTCGAAACGGCTGGTGCGCAAGGCCCTGATCTACGCCGTGGCGGCCGGCCGCAAGTCGGTCACCCTGGTGCACAAGGGCAACATCATGAAGTTCACCGAGGGGGCGTTCAAGGATTGGGGCTACGAGGTGGCGGCCCAGGAGTTCGGCGGCCAGACGGTCACCGAGACCCAGCTCTGGGACGAGCTCGGCGGCAAGGTGCCGGCGGGCAAGGTGGTGGTCAAGGACCGCATCACCGACGCCATGTTCCAGCAGGTGCTGCTGCGGCCGGACGAGTACGACGTGATCGCCACCACCAACTTGAACGGCGACTACCTTTCAGACGCCCTCGCGGCCCAGGTCGGTGGCCTGGGCATGGCCCCGGGCTCGAACGAGGGGGACGGCTACGCGGTCTTCGAGGCCACCCACGGCACGGCGCCCAAGTACGCCAACCAGGACAAGGTCAACCCCGGCTCGTTGATCCTCTCGGGGGTGATGATGCTCCGGTGGCTGGGCTGGGGCGAGGCCGGCGACGCCATCGAGCGGGCCCTGGCCACCACCATCGGCCAGAAGCGGGTGACCTACGACCTCGAGCGCCAGACCGCCGGCGCCACCCTGCTCAAGACCTCCGAGTTCGGCGCGGCGATCATCGAGAACCTGTAGGGCCGGCCGAGGTACCAGTCGATTCGCAACCCTCTGACTCCATAGGGTGTACGAGATCGACTGGTACCCTGCCGCTCAGCCTCAGCCCTGGCACTCGCCGAAGCTGGCGCGCTGGACGCCGGCCTTGAGGCGCTCGCAGTCGTTGGGGTAGGTCTTGCGGTCGCAGCCGCAGACCGGGTTGAACTCGCGGGTGCAGGCATCCGGGCGCGGTAGGCATTCACCCTGGAGGTCGGCACCGCAGGTCTCGGCGTGAACCTCGCAGACCTGGCCGTCCGGGCACGGCTTGCCGATGAGGCCGCCGCAGACCGCGCCGCACTCCCCCTTGTGGGCCAGGCGGACGCCGGCGGACTTGCGGGTGCAGTCGTTACCGTAGGTCTTGCCGTCGCAGCCGCAGACCGGATCGAAGATCTGCGGGCAGATCTCGGGCTTGGCCTCGCAGCTCCCGGCGGCGCCGAAGCACGCTCCGGGCGGCATCTCGCAGAAGCTCCCCGAGCCGCACTCCGCGTCGTCCTTGCAGACCTGAGGCGCCGGGGGCGCGCACTCGCCGTCGTGGTCCTTCTGGGCTCCAGCCTTCAGGCGCTCGCAGTCATTGGAGTAAGTCTTGCCGTCGCAGCCGCAGACCGGCTGGACGACCTGGGTGCAGACCTCCGGCACCTGGACGCAGGAGCCCATCAGGTCGGCTCCCTTGCACTGGCCTGCCGGCAGGTTGCAGGTCTGGCCGGCCGGACACTGGATGCCCGCGATGCCGCCGCAGGTGACCGGCGGCTTGGGCTTGGGCGGACAGGCGGTGAAGAGCAGGAGCGAGGCGAAGGCGAAGGCGGTGGGGAGCATGCTGCGGAGCAAAGCGGAGGGGTGAAGCTCGCTCATGGGACCTCCCATTCGCCGGGATCATCCCGGCCATGTGTCAGTGCCAGATTGCGTCTTCGAGAGCATACGATGGGACGAGGATACCCGAACCCGAGGAACGCTCTGCGATCGCGTTCCCCCGTAACCTCGCAGCCCCATCGCTTCGAGGCCCGAGCTGCTGGCTTCGAAATCTGCAACGTCACGTTCGGGGCCTAGCATGGCATCTCGATGGTCGGTGCAAAGAGTGTAGACTCGGCTTGTTCCGCGATCTAGAAAACATCGATATAGCCGGAGAGATGACTATGCTGAACGGACGATGGCTGTTGGGAGGCGTCCTCCTGTTGATCCTGCTGAGCCCCTCTGGCGCTCGGGCCGTGATCCAGTGCAGCTCGCCGGCCCAGTGCTGCGTCGACGACGTCAACGAGACCACGGGCGTCAATTGCACGGCCAACGACGTGACCTTCGTGGTGGTCGGCCTCGGCGTGCAGGACGACGGCTGCGTCAACAGCGCGGACACCGTGAGCATGTTCCTCGGTGCCACGCTGCGCAACAACACGGCCCAGGCCCGTTACGACATCGGCATGTTCATCGCCACCGATGGCGACCCCAATAACGACGGAGCCCTCACCGGCCAATGCGCGCGGGAGATGCTCACTCCGGCCCAGACCCCGCCCGACAACGCTCAGACCTGCCCGCCCCTCGATCTGCTCCGAGTGCTCCCGGCCACACCCGACAACGGGCCCTACCTGACCGCCGAGAGCGGAGCCGCCAATCAGCCCCGCGACACCTGCGGGGACCTCTACGACGGCGGCCAGTCGGGCTGCGATACCGACAGCGACGGCGCCTGGGACGACAGCCTCATGGTCTTCACCACCGCCATCACCTTCCCCTGCCGCGACATCAACGCCGATGGGTTCATCAACATCCCCACCTGCGTGACCTGGGGCAATCAGGCCAACGAGATCGACGACGACGGCAACAGCACCTGTGACTCGGAGGCCGAGGTCGAGAACGGCACGCCGGCCAAGTGCCGCTGTGAGGACACCAACTCGAGCGTGCCTGCCCCCAACCTGGCCTGCGACGACGTTGACGATGCGGGCGTGCCGGGGGACGAGCGCACGGTGTTCTGCACGCCTTCCACCATCGCGGTGGGCCAATCGGCCACCTGCACGGTGCGCTACACCAACAGCGTCACCTGCACGCCGAACCTGGCCACGCCCGAGCGTTTCCGCTGCGGAACGGCGAGTTACGTGCGCTTCCGCACTGACTTCGCCGAGGCCTTCGGTACGGTCTCGGGCGTCTCGGTGAGCGGCAGCGGCACGGCCAGCGTGGTCACCGAGTCCGGCAACCAGATCATCCTGTGGACCCCCACGAGCGGCGCCGGAACCTCCGGCGTCGTTGCGGCCAACGAGACGCCCACGCTGACCTTCACCTTCACGGCGACGGCCGCCAGCACCGGCGCTCTGACCTTCCCCACCAGTGTCTACTGGTCGAACCAGAGCACCTTCAGCCCCGAGGTGGCCCAGACCGTGGCCAGCTGCGGCGCCGCCCTGACCACGCCGGTGACGCTCTCGTCGTTCGAGGCCCACCTCGAGGCCGGAGAAGTGGTGGCCACCTGGACCACCGCCACGGAGCTCAGCCACGTGGGTTTCAACCTCTACGAGGACACCGGTGACGGGCTGCGCAAGGTCAACGACGAGCCGATCGCCGCCCGCGGCGACTCCACCTCGCCCCGGCGCTACAGCTACTCCTTCCCGGCCACGGGCAAGGGCAGTCTGTTGATCGAGGACATCGCAACCCAGGGCGAGCACCGCCTGCACGGTCCCTTCGAGCTGGGCCGGCGCGCGGGCTCAGCTCTGGCGGGCTCGACCCTGGCCACCCTCGACTGGCCCGCCATCCGCGCCGAGCTGGCGGAGCGCACTTTGGCGACCCGCGGGGCCGGGGCCGGCGTCTCCCGTGCCGTGGACCTGCGAATCGACCGCGAGGGTGTGTACCGGATCCGCTACGAGGACCTGCTGGCGGCCGGCTTCGACTTCGGTGGCACCGTGGCTGCAAACCTCGCCCTCACCGAGCGGGGAGTGCCGGTGCCGATCCGGGTGGTGACCCCCGGGGGCGAGAGCGCCAAGGCGGCGCCCCAGCCCACTTTCGGGCCCGGCAGCTACGTCGAGCTCTACGCTCAGGGCCTCGACACGCTCTACACACGGACCAACGTCTACCGCCTCGAGGCCAACCCCACAGCCGCCCTGCGGACGGGCCGGGACCCCCGGGCTCCGGGCGCCGTCTCCGAGCCCTTCTACTTCGACACCGTCCGGATCGAGCGTGATCGCGAGTACAGCTTCGGCACGCCCAATGGCGACCCGTGGTACGACACCCGGATGCTGGTCTTCACCTCGCCGGGAAGTTGGAGCTTCGACCTGCCGGTAGACGGCTACCTGCCGGGAGCGGCACCGGTGACTTTGGCCGTGGACCTCTGGGGCTCCACCGACTGGCCGGCCTCCCCGGACCACCACGTCCGCTTGCTCGTGAACGGGACGCCGGTGGCCGACGATGTCTTCGACGGCGTCACCGCCCGCCACATCGAGGCCACCGTACCGGCCGGCGTGGTGCACGAAGGGCTCAACACGCTGACGATCGAGCTGCCCGCCGACACCGGCGTGGCGTTCGACCTCTCCAACTTGGACCGCTACTCGCTGACTTATCCCCGTGCCTTCCAGGCTCGCTCGGGCTCGCTGCGCTTCCGTTCTGCGGGCGCGAGCTTCGAGGTGGGCGGCTTGCCCAGCTCGAAGGCCCTGGCCTATCGCCTCGACCCGTCCGGGCCGGTACGGCTCACCGGGCTGGCCGTGAGCCAGCAGGGCGGTGAGTGGGCGGCGAGCGTCCCGGGCACGGGACAGCCGGCCGAATACCTGGTCACGACGACCCAGGGCCTGCTCCAGCCCGCGCTGGCGGCTCCGCGGTCCGCGGCCGACTTGATCCGTGGCAGGGCGGACTACCTGATCGTCAGCCACTCGGCCTTCCTTTCCGGCCTGGCGCCCCTGGTGGCCCACCACGAGGCGCAGGGCCTGCGCGTGCGGGTCGTGGACGTCGAGGACGTCTATGCCCACTACCGCCACGGCGTCTTCGACCCCCAGGCCATCCAGGCCTACTTGGCCGATGCCCGAGCTCGCATGGGCGTGCGCTACGTCCTGCTGGTGGGCTCCGATACCTACGACTACCTGGACCACCTCGGCCTGGGATCGGTGTCCTTCGTGCCCACCCTCTACACGGCGACCAGTGACCTGATCACCTTCGCGCCCTCCGATCCGTTGCTCGCCGACGTAGACGGCGACCGCGTGCCCGACCTCGCCCTCGGCCGCCTGCCGGTGCGCACGGCGGCGGAGCTCTCGGCCCTGATCTCCAAGACCCTGGCCTACTCGGCCAAGGACTATGGCCGCACCGCCGTCTTCGCCGCCGACGCCTTCGACGCTCGCTCGGGGATCTCCTTCACCCGCCACAGCGAGGACGTCGTGGCGCAGCTGCCGGCCGGCTGGGACACCCAGCGCGCCTACCTCGATCGCCAGGGAGCGAGCGGTGCCCGGGCCCAGTTGTTGGCGAGCCTCGACACGGGCGTGGCCCTGACTTCCTTCATCGGTCACTCCGGGCCCACGGCTTGGACGTTCTCGAGCCTGCTGAGCGCTGCCGACGCCCGCGCTCTCACCAATGCTGGCGCTCCCACGGTGGTCATGCAGTGGGGTTGCTGGAACACCTACTTCGTCGAGCCCCGCTTCGACACCCTGGGCCACGCCTTCCTGGCCAGCGGGGACCGCGGCGCGGCGGCCGTGCTGGGCTCCTCGACACTGCTCGAGACCCACTCGGCCCGGCAGCTCACGACCGAGCTGATGCCGCGGCTGGCCGTGGCCGGGAAGCGGCTGGGAGATGCGGTGCTGGAGGCCAAGAAGGCCCTGGCGGCAGGGGGGGCGGCGCCGCCCGACGCCGTCCTGGGTTGGACACTGCTGGGAGACCCGGCCCTGGTGATCGAGCCCTAGCGCCGGGCCGGGCGGCCCTCCTCAGAGGAGGCTTTCCACCGCCGCTCTCTCTTCGCGCAGCTCGGTCTCGGAGGCTTCCATCTTCTCGCGGCTGAAGCGCAGCTGCTCCAGCCCCTGGACGATCTGGTAGTCGCCGCCCCGGCAGGTGCAGGGGTAGGAGTAGACCACCCCGGGGGCGATGCCGTAGGAGCCGTCGCTCGGCACCGCCATCGACACCCAATCCCCCTCGGCGGTGCCGAGGAACCAGTCGCGGACGTGGTCGATCGCCGAGGAGGCCGCCGAGGCAGCCGAAGAAGCGCCGCGGGCCTTGATCACCGCCGCGCCCCGCTGCTGCACGGTGGGGATGAAGGTCTCGCGGTACCAGCTCTCCTCGACCAGGCTCATCGCCGGCTTGCCCTCGACGGTGCAATGGACGAGGTCCGGGTACTGGGTGGCCGAGTGGTTGCCCCAGATGGTCATCCGCCGGATCGCCCTGGTGTGGGCGCCGGTCTTCTCGGCCAGCTGGGACAGGGCTCGGTTGTGGTCCAGGCGGGTCATGGCGTGGAACTGCCGCGGGTCCAGCCCCCGGGCGTTGCTCGCCGCGATCAGCGCGTTGGTGTTGGCGGGATTGCCCACCACCAGCACCCGCACGTCGCGGGCCGCCTGGGCAGCGATCGCCTGGCCCTGGGGGCCGAAGATGCCGCCGTTGGCCGTGAGCAGGTCCTTCCTCTCCATGCCCGCGGTGCGCGGCCGGGCGCCGACCAGGAAGGCGGCGTGGACGCCGTCGAAACCCTCGGCCAACTCGGTGGTGGCGACGATGCCGGAGAGCAGGGGGAAGGCGCAGTCGGAGAGCTCCATCACCACGCCCTTCAAGGCATCGAGGGCGGGCGGGATCTCGATCAGCTGCAGGATCACGGGTTGGTCGGGGCCGAAGAGGTCTCCGGCGGCGATGCGGAAGGTGAGCGCGTAGCCGATGTTGCCGGCGGCGCCGGTGACGGCCACTCGCAAGGGCTGTTTCATGGGAAGGCTCCTCCTCGGTTCGAGCATTGAAGCGTATCGCATGCACCCGGCGGGCGACGAGGCCCGGCTCCCGGAGCGCCGAGGCTCGACCCTGGATAGTCGTTCATGGCAAACTCCACAATTGCACTCAGGTGACGAAACGGATCAACCAATCCGGCCCGCGGGAGGCGGCTTCCGGCGGGCCCCTTCCGAGGTGTGTGGAGAGAGGAGACGTCATGAAGCGAATCTGGCTCGGTTTGGCGTTGTGCGTGGGCGGGGTTGCGGCGGCCCCTGCCCAGGAGGCCGGCCTCGCCGTCGGCGGCGGGGCACTCGAAGTCGATGCCGCTGCCTACGCGCGTCACTTCGGGGTGGACTTGAACGAGGCGCTGCGGCGGCTCCAGCTCCAAGCCGAGATCGGCGCGCTGGATGCCCTGCTCGAGAAGGAAGGACCGCCGAGCTTCGCCGGCCTGTGGATCGAGAACGGTCCGGAGCACGAGGTGAGGGTGCGCTTCACCGATCCCGCGCAGGGGCATCGGTTCCTCGCCGAGCGCCAGCCGGACGGGTTGGGCGAGATGGTCCGGGTGCTGCCGGCTCGCTGGTCCCTCGCCGAGCTCCAGGCGGCCCTCGAGCAGACGGCCCTCGACTTGCGGGCGCAGGGAATCGAGGCCGACCTTCACATCAACGTCAAGGAGAACCGCGTCGAGTTGTTCACGGTCGAGCCTCAGGCGGTGGAGAGGGCGCTGGCTCTCGGCGACAAGAGGCTCGCCGAGAACGTCACCGTGATCGGAGTCGCCAACCTGGTGCAGCCCGACATGCTCGTCCGGGGCGGCCGGCCGATCGCGGACTTCGGTGCCGGGACGCTGTGCAGCTCCGCCTTCGTGGTGCGAAGCAGCGCCGGCCAGTTGGGCGTCACCACTGCCGGCCATTGCCACAACAACCAGACCAATGAGGACGACTTCACGCCGCTGATCTTCCGGGCGGAGGACTTCGAGGGGAACCAGGACGTGCAATGGCACTCCGGCGGCTGTGGCGTGGAGTTCCGCAACGAGTTCGACTCCGGGACGGGCATCCGCAACGTGACCGGTAGCCTCGGCCGCAGCGGGCAGTCGGTCGGCTCCTGGGTGTGCAAGCACGGCCGCTCGACGGGCGCCACTTGCGGCTCGATCGGCAGCAAGAGCTACTGCCCGAGCTACGTGCCCAACGGGAAGAGCACCTTCGTGTGCGTCAATCCGGGCGACGTCCCCCTCTCGCAAGGCGGGGACAGCGGTGGCCCCTGGTTCTCGGGCAACACGGCCTATGGCGTGCACAGTGGTGGCGACGGGGCTGGCACCCTCGCCATCTACATGCCGATCGACTACATCTCGAGCCTGGGTTTGACCGTGCTCAACTACAACGCCGGCACCAACCCGCCCTCCGCCACGGTCACCTGCACCGGCGGTTGGGCGGGCAGCACCTACGTCAGCTGCTTTGCCCAGGGCAACGCCGGCGTTCCGCCCTACACCTTCACCAGCTGGAGCTACTACGGGTCGTCACCGGCCTCCTCCTTCACCTGGAGTGGGGGCTCCGCCACGGCCCAGTACTCCACGGGCTGCGCCGCCAATTCCTACCAGTCCTTCGGGGTGACGGTGGTGGACAGCTGCGGCACGGTGGGCTACGGCCAGAGCTGGTTCCTCTGCCAGCCGTATTACTGAGGCGGCCCCAGGCGCCGCCGCCGGCTTCTCGGCGGCGGCGCGATAAGATCCCCACCACACCATGAAGACCAAGCATCTCCTGGCCTGGCTGCTTCTGGGTGCGGCCGGTCTCGTGGCCCTCCTGTGGGCCCACCGTCGCGCCTACCCGACCGTCCCCCACGAGGGTTGGACGATCAACCGCGGCGAGGCGATCGAGATTGCCCTCGAGAAGCTGCGAGACCTCGGCGAGCCCCTCGCGGACCCTTACGTCGAGGCCACCCTGTCCAAGGACGTCCACCTCGAACGGCGGCTGCGACTCGCCGGATCCCCCGTCAGCGCCCAGCCGGGAGGCAGCCGGATCATCGAGGCTTCCTTCGCCTGGGAGGTCAAGCTCTTCGCGCCGGGGGCCCGCCCCAACCAATGGACCTACCGGGCCGAGGTGTCCCCCGAGGGCCACGTCACCACCCTCTCGCTGCAGGTGCCACGGGAGCAAGAGCTGCCGGAGATCGATCCCGCCCTGGCCCGACAGCAGGCGGACGAGCTCCTGCGCGCCCAAGGCTTCGATCTCGCTCGCTTCGACGAGCCCCAGCTACGCAGCAGCCAGGCCACCCGGACCGACCGCACCCTGCGCTACCGGGAGCGGGGCTCGCTGCTCGGGGAGGGGCTGGGCTACGGCGTCGAGGTGACCTTCGCCGGCGACCGCCTCACCGGCTACAACGTCTGGTTCGACGACCCCGACGCCGAGGCTTTCGGCAACAGCATCCAGCTGGTCGTCCTGGGCAACTTCGTGTGGCGGGTGGTTCCAATCCTGCTCTTCCCCTTCATCGCCATCTTCTTCGTGCGGCGGTACCACGCCGGCGAGATCGGCATCCGACGTGGCGTGCAGATCCTGGTCGTGGTGATGGTCGCCAGCGTGGTGGCCTCGCTGTTGTGCGCCGGCGTCATGTCGGCGGGCACCCCGATCGGACCCCTCACCCGCCAGCAGGTGGCCGGTGGCATCTTGCTCCAGATCCTGGTCTTTTTCTTCTTCCCCATGGGCGCCCTGGCGATGGTCTCCTGGTCGGTGGGGGAGGTGTTGTGCCGCGAGAAGCACCCCTGGCGCCTGGCCGGCTTCGACGCCTTCTGCAAGCTCCAGTGGGACAACGCCACCGTCGCGCGAGACACTCTCCGTGGAGTGATGGCGGGAGTGGCGAGCGTCGGCCTACCATTGCTGTTCCTGACCTTTCTCGAGCCCAAGGGGGTCTGGAGCCCGATCAGCTTCTCCCTCGGCCCCTGGGCGGACGGCTCCTCCTGGCTGGGTCTCGCCGAGCTGCTCTTGGCCGTGGCCTTCGCCCTCTACGCCGAGCTCTTCGCCCGCCTGCTGCTGGTTTCGGCCCTGGTGCAGCGGCTGGGCACCTGGGGCGGCGGCGCCGTGGCGGTGGTCTTCTCCATGCTCCTGCTCTTCCCGAACTTCTTCGTCCTTCCCTTCACCTGGTGGGTCGTCTTCGCGCTCGGGCTGATCACCATCCAGGTCTTCCTCTTCCTGCGCTACGGCCTGCTCACCTCGCTGTTCGCCAACCTGGTCTCGACCACGCTCTTCTTCGCCTACCCCTTCCTGGCCTCGAGCGATCCCTGGCAGCAGGGCCAGGGGGCCCTCGCCGCCTTTGTGCCGCTGGTGCCGATGCTGCTCTCCCTGCGCCAGCTGCAGTCCGGCCGGGAGTTCGTCTACCGCTACGAGGACGTGCCACCCCACGTGCGGCGCATCGCCGAGCGGGAGCGCCAGCGGGTGGAGCTGGAGATGGCGCGGCGCATCCAGAGCTCGATCCTCCCCGACCTGCCGCCGCAGCTCAACGGCGTGGAGCTGGCGCACTCCTATCTTCCGGCCACCGAGGTGGGTGGCGACTTCTACGACGTGCTGGCACTCGAGGACGGCCGCCTGGCCGTGGCCTTGGGCGACGTGGCCGGGCACGGCGTGTCGAGCGGCCTGGTGATGTCGATGGCTCGCTCGGCCCTGGCCGTGCAGGTGACCTTCGACCCGGCCGTGGCCTCGGTCTTCGCCACCTTGAACCGGGTGGTCTACCAGAGCGCCCGGAAGCGTCTGCTCGCCACGCTGTGCTACGCCGTGCTCGACCCCAAGCGGCGCGAGCTCGAGTACGCGAGCGCCGGCCACCTCTATCCCTATGTGATCTCGAAGAACGGTGCCGTCCATCCCCTCGCGTTCGAGGCCTACCCCCTCGGCGTGCGCTCGTCCCTCACGGTCGAGGCGCGGCTGGCACGCCTCGAGGAAGGGGACACCCTGTTCCTGCTCTCGGACGGCGTGGTCGAGGCCCGTGCCGAGGGCTCGGACGAGCTCTTCGGCTTCGACCGCCTCGAGCAGAGCCTCCGGACGCACTCGCACCTGCCGGTCGGCAAGCTGCGCGACGCCGTGCTCGCCGACGTCGCCCGCCACAGCCGCCACGCCCCACGCGAGGACGACCAGACCGTGCTGGTGCTGCGGCTGCCTTAGCTGCTTCCCTCCCCGGTAACGGATCCTCGCTCCGCCACACCGATCCAACGTGTGCCGTGGCCCCGGTGTGTCCGGGGTCACGGCGACTCGATCCGATCGGAGGCGGGTCGGCCTCCCGGCGGCCGTGAAAGGAGCTCCATGCGGTTCAAGACGAAAGACCTGCTGGTCACGGTGCTTCCTCAGGCCGAAAGGCTCGATCCCGAGCTGGCCAAGCGATGTCTGCTCAACACCCGAATCTGTACCAGTCCCACTCTCTGCCGTGCCCCTTCGCTGTGCATCCAACCCACCTGCGCGGCGCCTTCGCTCCAGTGTCATCCGGCCATCAGCCAGTGCGCGCGTTGCTCGCTCCTGGTCAGCTGCGGGCACTGCACGCAGCTGCAGTCGATCCCCTGCGATTGCTCGCTGATCGCTTCGATCCCCTGTGGTGGGTTCAGCTGTGGGGGTGGGTCGGCCTGTGACCCGACCCTGGCTTGCGGCCTCTCCGACATCATCATCGAGAACATCGAGGATCTGGTCACGATCAAGAACGAGCTGCGCGAGACCTTGAAGGCCCTCGAGCAGATGGAGGCCAAGGGCCTGCCCAGCGCGTTCTCCTCCCGTGACGAGGCCGAAGCCATCGAGAAGAGCCTCGAAGAGGCTCTGGCGCAAGTCCGCGCCCAGAAGAAGAACCTCAAGTAACCATCGATCGCCGCCAAGGAACCGACCCCTCCGAGAGGCCCGAGCCATGAACGTCGTCACCCTGGAACCACCTTCGACCACGCCCGCCGCGGACCTCGAGTGGGCGACGCGCCGCCACCGGCTCGGCGCGGCCTTCGAGTTGGTGGTCTTCGATCGCCTGGCCCCCGAGGAGCAGGCGGCCCTGTCCGAGCTGCTCGCCGATCCCGACCTCTACGGCGCTTTGCGACCCCGGCCCGGTGGCGGCGGCACCTGGAAGGCCGTGGACCGCGATCTCGCCCTCCTGCTGCTGACGCTGCGCGAGGCCGGGCCGCTGCCTTTCTTCACCCTGCGCCCCGATCCGGAGGCCGCCCGCCGGGCGATCGAGACGCTGGTGCTCGACGGTGTGCTCGAGGTCGAGGCCGAGTCCGGCTTCGTCAGCGGTCCCTCGGCCCTGGATACGCTCTTCCCGCGAGCCGAGAAGCTGCCTTCCGGCCGCCTGGCGCGGGTCTCGATCGAGGCATTGACCTACGGCGCCGCGCTGGGAGACCTGCCGCTCGAGGAACTGGCGGCCCGCCTCTACGGCTACAACCGCGAGCCCCTGACGGCAGAGCGCGCCCGCGAGCTGGAGAGCCGGGAAGCGGTGCTGGCCTTGCTCGGTGCGGCGCCCGGCACGGAGCTGGCGGCCCGCCTGGCGGCATCGTGGCAGGTGGCCGAGGGCGACGGCGCCTGGATCCAGTGGCAGTCCCTTGCCAAGGCGCCGTCCGGCCGCGGACGCGGTAGCTGGAAGCTCTACGTGAGCCCCACGGTCGCGGCCCTACCGCGCGCGTTCGCGGTGGTCGCCGAGCGGCTCGCAGGAGGCCGGGCCCGCGCCTTCAAGGTCGGGGCCGACGGCGCCGGGATCGTGCGGCCGGACAAGCTGGTGGCCTACTTCGACAGCCTGGAAGCCCTGGAAGCGGCGGCGGCCGACCTCGCGCCGCGCCTCGAGGGGCTGCCGGCCCAGGGCGTGCCTTTCTCGGCTGAGATCGCCCTCGACGGCCTCTTGTCCTGGGGCGTCGATCCGCCTCGGGACGTCCGCACCCTGTCCTGGATGGGCGTCGAGAGCTGGCGGCTTTGGGTGGTGCGCCGGCTCGCGGCGGCCCTGCTGGCGGCCCGCGAGACCGGCGCTGCCCCGTGGTTCTACGCCCTGGAGCGCATGCGTTTGGACGGCGTCGACGTCGATCGCTGGGTGCCCACGGCCGGCCTGTTCAAGACGGCTTGAGCTTCGATCGTTGCGGAGGTGCCCCTGCCATGAGCTACAACGTCCCCTTCACCCTCTCACCCGACTCCCTGCTCCTGCCGGTCGCCGCTCTGGCGGAGGACACCCGCTCCCGGTTGGATTGTGGGGAAGAGGACTTCGCCCTTTCTCGCCCGAACGCCCGCACCGGCTCGAAGATCCTCGACCCGGACAGCGCCACCCTGGTGCGCTGCTTCGAGGCACCGCGCACCCTGGTCGAAGCCGTGATCCTCTTCGGTCGGGAGCAGGGAGTCGATCCGGAAGAGGTGCTGGACGAGGCGTTTCCCTTGCTCAAAGGACTGGTCGATGCCGGCTTCCTGATCCCGGCGGATGCCGTGGATGAGGCCGGTACCCTCTCGCTCCAGCCGGGGGCGGAGGTACCTGGTGGCCGGGTGCAGCGGCTGCTCCAGGTGCTCGAGGACACCGAGGTCCACCTGGTCGCGAGAGAGGACGGCTGGTCCGTGTTCAAGGTGGCGCGAGAGCCGGTCTCCGGGCGGCCTCTGGGTGTCGAGCAGCGCCTCGAGCGGGAAGCCCGCCTGCTCAGCCACCTCGAGGGAGGGCCCGTGCCGCGGCTCCTGGCGCAGGGCGAGCTGGGCGGCCGGCCCTACCTCGAGCTTTCCTACTGCACTGGCGTGGATGCCGCGACCGCCGCGGCCGAGCCGCGCGAGCGGGGAGAGCGCCGGACCCTGCTCGCGCTGCTATCAGCGGTGGCCGCTGCCTACGCCGAGCTGCACCGGCGGGGCGTGATCCACGGCGACGTGCACCCCCGCAACCTCCTGGTGGACGGCGAAGGGCGGGTGACCCTGCTCGACTTCGGTCTCGCCCGGGCCGTGGCGGAGGGCTCGCAGCTGCCGAGCCGGGCGGAGCGGGGCGGCGTGCCCTTCTTCTTCGAGCCCGAGCTGGCAAGGGCCTACCTCGCCGGCACGCCGGCGCCTCCCGCCTCCTTCGCCAGCGAGCAGCACGCCCTGGGAGTGCTGCTCTATCACCTCGCGACGGGTTCCTTCCCTCGCGACTACAGCCTGGGCCGGGAGGCCATGCTCGGGGAGATCGTCGAGGCCCCGCCGCTCTCCTTCGCCGAGCGCGGCGTGGCCTCGTGGCCGGAGCTCGAGGCGGTCCTCGCCCCCACCCTGGCCAAGCGGCCCGAGGACCGCTACCCCTCGCTCGCGCCGTTGGTGGCCGCCCTGGAGCGGCTGGGCCGGGTGCCGGAGCCGAGTCCGGCGGGGGTGCGCCATGGCAGCCCGCCGGCCCTCGAGCGGCTGCTCGAGCGCTGCCTCGCCGCCGCCGCTCTCGACGGTCCCTGGCTCACCCCCGGGGCCCTGCCGGCACCCAGCGCCTCGATCAACTACGGCGCCGCCGGCATCGCCCTGGGGCTGCTGTCGATCGCCGAGCGGCGCCGGGATGCCGGTCTGCTCTCCCTGGCGGATGTCTGGGCTGAGCGGGCGGCGGCGGTGGGGGAAGCGGACGAGGGCTTCTACCAGCCCGCGATCCAGATCAGCCGGGAGATCGTCGGCGAGGCTTCGCCCTACCACTCGCCGAGCGGGGTGGCGGCGGCGCGGGCTCTGGTGGCGGCCTCGGCCGGTGACCCTCACCGCTTTGAGGGCGCCATCGAGCGGTATCTCGAGGTGGCGGCTCGCCCCGCCAACGGGCTCGACCTGACCCTCGGCCGGGCGAGCACCCTGCTGGCGGCGGCCCTGCTCCTTGACCGGGCGCCGACGGGAGTCCTCACCGGCCCGTTGATCGAGCACGGAGACCGTGAGCTGGCAGCGCTCTGGGAAAAGCTCGAGGGCGAGCCGGCGATCGTCGAGGGCAGCATCGACTACCTGGGCATGGCCCACGGCTGGGCCGGTTTCCTGTTCGCGAGCCTCGAGTGGTGCCGGGCTTCGGGTGCCCCTCTGCCGCCAGCCCTCGAAGGCCGGCTGGTCGAGCTCTCGCGCCTGGCCCAGCCCGCGGGCCGGGGCCTGGCCTGGCCCTGGCAGTGGAGGCGGACGGGCACCGAGCCGAGCTTCATGGCCGGCTGGTGCAATGGCAGCTGCGGCTACGTCTTCCTCTGGACACTTGCCGAGCGCACCTTCGAGGACGGGCGGTTCCTCCCCCTGGCGCGGGGCGCTGCCTGGGACAGCTGGGACGCGCCGGACCGCATCTCCCAGCTCTGCTGCGGCCTTGCCGGGCGGGCTTACGCCCTGCTGAACCTATGGCGCCTGACGGCGGAGCCCGTGTGGCTGGCCCGGGCGAGGGAGCTGGCCGGGCGGGGAGCGAGCGAGGGGCAGGCGCCGGGCGAGCACCCGCACAGCCTGTACAAGGGAGATCTCGGGCTCGCCGTCCTGGCGGCCGACCTCGAGCGTCCCCTGGAGGCGGCCCAACCGTTCTTCGAGGGCAGCTCCCGCTTCGCCCCCAAGCGCGCCGGCTGACACAGGTTCGTCGGAGTAAGGGGGTTGCCTCGGGTGAGGTGCTGGTGGTATGGTGAAAGAAAGGCGTAAGTAACCCTTTTCACCAGGAGACCAGCATGTCCATCAGCCAGACCCTGCTCCCCGAGATCGATCACGAGATGGCCAAGACCCGCAAGACCCTCGAGCGCCTGCCCGAGGACAAGGTCGACTTCGTGCCCCACGACAAGTCCATGCCCCTGGGCAAGCTCGCCCTCCACATCGCCGAGATGGTCGGCTGGGGCGCTGACACCATGCTCTGCACCGAGTACAACATGAACCCGCCGGACGGTCCGGCCTACCAGCCGCCCGCCTTCGAGGGGCGGGAAGCCCTGCTGGCGACCTTCGAGGCCAACCTGGCCCGCTTCCGCGCCGAGGTCGAGAAGGCCCCCGACGCCGCCTGGGGTGAGATGTGGAGCCTCAAGTCGGGGGACATGACCTACTTCACCATGCCCCGCGCGGCGGTGATCCGCGACATGATCTTGAACCACATCATCCACCACCGCGCCCAGCTGGGGGTCTACTATCGCCTGGTGGGCGTCCCCGTCCCCGCCCTCTACGGCCCCTCGGCCGACGAGCAGTAGCACCAAGCGAGCACCGGCCGGTGCGGTGCCCCGTGCCGGCCGGCCCGCCACCCTTCACCCCGCCCGCCCTCCACTGCTAGACTCCCGCTTCCCACGATGCTCGGGCCCCGGGTCCGGCTCCCCCTCATGCAGCAGTCAAGGAGGCGTTCGTGAAGATCCACGAATTTCAGGCCAAGGACATCCTGCGCCGTTTCGGGGTGGCGACCCCGCGCGGACGGGTGACGGACTCGGCCGCCGAGGCGCGCGCGATCTGCGCCGAGCTCGGCGGGCGGGCGGTGGTCAAGGCGCAGATCCACGCCGGCGGCCGGGGCAAGGGCGGCGGCGTCAAGCTGGCCCACTCGCCGGAGGAAGCTGAGCAGGTGGCGGGGCGCATTCTCGGCATGCAGCTGGTGACGCCCCAGACCGGCCCCGAAGGCCAGAAGGTCCGGCGAGTCCTGATCGAGGAGGCCCTGGACATCGCCCAGGAGCTCTACGTCTCGATGACCCTCGACCGCGCCCTGGGCAGGCCGGTGATCATGGCCTCGGCGGCCGGCGGCATGGACATCGAGGAGGTCGCCGCCAGCCATCCCGAGAAGATCATCCGCCAGGCCGTGGACCCGCACCTGGGCCTCTTGCCCTTCGAGGGCCGCCGCCTCGCCCGCTTCCTCGGCCTCTCCGGGGCCACGGCGAGAAAGGCCGTGGACCTGCTCTCCGCCCTCTCCCGCGCCTACCTCGAGACCGACGCCTCCCTGGTCGAGATCAACCCCATGCTGATCACCGGGGGGGGTGAGGTGCTCGCCCTCGACGCCAAGATCAACTTCGACGACAACGCCCTCTTCCGCCGGCCGGACGTGGTCGCCCTGCGCGACCTCGACGAGGAGGACCCGGCCGAGGTGGAGGCGGGCAAGCACAACTTGAACTTCATCAAGCTGGACGGCTCCATCGGCTGCATGGTCAACGGCGCGGGCCTGGCCATGGCGACCATGGACATCATCAAGCTCTACGGCGGCGAGCCGGCGAACTTCCTGGACGTGGGCGGCTCGGCCAGCCAGGAAGCGGTGGCCGCGGCCTTCCGCATCCTGGTCGCGGATCCCGGCTGCAAGGCCGTGCTGATCAACATCTTCGGCGGCATCGCCCGCACCGACCGCATCGCCAACGGGGTGGTGGGCGCCATCCGCGAGCTCGGCGGCGTGCCGGTGCCGGTGGTGGTGCGGCTGGAAGGAACCAACGTGGAGCAGGGTCGGGCGATCCTGCGCGACGCCGGCTTCGGGTTCATCGTGGCCGAGCACATGGCCGACGCCGCCGAGAAGGTCGTCGCCGCGGCCGGGGGGAGATGAGAGATGGCCATCTGGGTGAACAACGACACGCGCCTGCTGGTGCAGGGCATCACCGGCAAGGAGGGCACCTTCCACGCCCTCGGCTGCCGCGACTACGGCACCAAGGTGGTCGCCGGCGTGACCCCCGGCAAGGGGGGGACCACGGTCGAGGGCATCCCGGTCTTCGACTCGGTGGAGCAGGCTCGCGCGGCCACCGGCGCCAACGCCTCGATGATCTTCGTGCCGCCCCCCTTCGCCGCGGACGCCATCATGGAGGCCGCGGGAGCGGGCATCGAGCTGGTGGTGGCGATCACCGAGGGCATTCCGGTTTCGGACATGCTCAAGGTCAAGACCTTCCTGCGTGACCATCCCACCCGCCTGATCGGCCCCAACTGCCCGGGAGTGATCTCTCCCGGCATGGCCAAGATCGGCATCATGCCCGGGCACATCCATCGCCCCGGCACCGTCGGGGTGATCAGCCGCTCGGGTACCCTCACCTACGAGGCGGTTTGGCAGCTGTCGAACCTGGGCCTCGGCCAGTCCACTTGCGTGGGCATCGGCGGCGATCCGGTCAACGGCACCCACTTCATCGACGTGCTCTCGGCGTTCAAGGACGACCCCGACACCGAGGCCGTGATCCTGATCGGCGAGATCGGCGGCAGCGCCGAGGAGGCCGCGGCGGAGTGGATCGCCGCGAACTTCAAGAAGCCCGTGGTGGGGTTCATCGCCGGCCGCACGGCCCCCCCCGGCCGGCGCATGGGCCACGCCGGGGCGATCATCGCCGGCGGCAAGGGCACCGCCACCGAGAAGATGGCGGCCATGCGCGAAGCCGGCCTCCACGTCGTCGAGTCCCCGGCCGAGCTGGGCTCGACCATCCAGAGGGCGCTCGGGCGGTGAGCAGGATGCCGATGCCATTCGGTGTTGGGGCGGACCCATGTGTCCGCCCGGGGTGGGGGAGGGCCGACACGTGGGTCAGCCCCCACGGGGGAAAGGACGCATGACACCCCTGCCGCTGATCTCGCGCCCTCCCGGCACCGGCTGGCTCGCCCTGCTCGGCGGCGGCGAGTTCAGCTTCGGCGAGACCGAAGAGGCCGACCGCGCCTGGCTGGCCCGCACCCCCCGGGGACCGGTGGGATTCCTGCCCACCGCCAGCGGCTCGGCGGACTACGGCCAGCACTTCTCGGCCTACCTGGCCCAGGTCCACGCCCGAGAGGTGGAAGTGATCCCGGTCTACCGCCACCGCGACGCGGTCCGGGGCAAGAACGCCGAGAGGGTGGCGGCAATGAGCGCCCTCTACCTGGGCGGCGGGGTCACCGACCACCTGCTCGAGACCCTGCCCGGCACTCCGGTGGCGGAGGCCCTGCTCGCCCGCCTCGCCGCCGGTGGCACGGTGGTGGCCATGGCCGCCGCCGCGCAGGCCGTGGGCAAAGTGGCGCGCAGCCTCTTGACCCGCGCCGTGGTGCCCGGCCTCGGCTGGCTCGCGGACGGCGTGCTGGAACCGAACTTCGACCCCGGCCACGACCGCCGCCTGCGCCAGCTGATGACCGCCCCCGGGGTGCGCTGGGGCATCGGCTTGCCGGCGGGCTCGGCCCTTCTCGTGGGGCCGGAAGGCAAGCTCGCCGGCGTCGGCCCCTGTCTCCACCTCGGCGACGCCGACGCCGACCTCGACCTGCTCGGCTCGGAAGAGCTCGAGCCTTGGGAACTCTAGGACTTCCGAGCGCCACCGGCGCTTTCGATCATCGACGGAGAATCGACCAACCATGGAAATGACTCTCGCCATTTTGAAGCCCGACAGCGTCGCCGCGGGCAACGCCGGGAAGATCCTCGCCCACCTTGAGAAGGAGGGCTTCACCATCCGCGCCCTGCGCGTGCTGCGCTTGACCGAGGCCCAGGCCCAGGCGTTCTACGAGGTGCACCGCGAGCGGCCGTTCTACGGCAGCCTGGTCTCGTTCATGACCAGCGGCCCGGTCATCCCCGTGGCCCTCGAGAGGGAGAACGCCCAGACCCACCTGCGGCAGGTGATGGGCGCTACCGACGTGGCCAAGGCCGAGCCGGGTACCATCCGCGCCCTCTACGGCACCTCGATCGAGGCCAACGCGATCCACGGCAGCGACTCGCCCGAGAACGCCGCCATCGAGTTGGCCTTCTTCTTCTCGAAAACCGAGCTGATCGGAGGACGGTAGCCATGTACCGAGGACCGGAAGCTGCACCAGAAAGCCGCATCCCCTCGGAGCGCCGCGGCCGGGTCCTCGGCCGTTTCTGCTCGAGCTGTGGCTCGGTTTACTCGCTCCACGCCGCCCGCCACGTCGGCAAGCCCATCCACGGCAAGGACCACGTCTCCGCCCCCTGCGCCCAGGAGGGTGAGCTGTTCGAAGAGGGGGCGAGCTGGTGGGAGCCGGCCGTGGAGGTTCTGCCGGCCGCGACGGCGTCGTAAGACCCTTACCCCGGCAGCCGGCGGTCGACCTCGGCCCAGAGGTGGACCAGGTCGAGCTCGAGCTCGGGGAGGCGGGGGGAGCGGTAGTCCTTGCCGGTCGGTAGGGTGACCACGAAGCGGCCGTTCTCGTTGACCAGGAACTCCACCTGCCGTTCGGCCGGGTCCACCAGCCACAGCTCGCCGACGCCGGTCTCGGCATAGAGCCGCAGCTTCTCGCCCCGGTCCCGCCGCGCCGTGCCCGGCGAGATCACCTCCACCGCCAGGTCCGGCGCCCCTTCCACCCCGCGGCCGACCAGCGCCCTGCGCCCGCGGGAGAGGTAGAGCACGTCCGGCTGGGCCACCGAGTGCAGGGCGAGGTGGACGTCCATGGGGGCGATCAGGGACAGACCGCCATGGGCTAGCGCGATGTCGTCGATCAGGCGGCCGAGGAACTGAGTGACGACCTGGTGCAGGGGGGAAGGGCTCGGGCTCACGTACAGCCTCCCGTAGATCAGCTCACAGCGGGGCTCGTCCGGCAGGCGCTCGTAGTCCGCCCGGGTCAGGGGGCCGATCTCGCTTTCGGCGGCGATCGGGATCTCTTCCAGCAGGGTGGGGCTCACGGTGGGGCCAGTATAGCGCCGGGCGCGGGTATGCTGCCGCCACCATGGCGAGCGTCAGCCCGTTTGCGACCGACAGGAAGGGCCGCCCGGCGGGGGTGGCGGAGATCGTCACCGCGGCCGGCACCCGCATCTACCTGCTGCCGGTCGAGACCTTCGGCGGCCACCGCAACAACCTCTACCTGATCGACCACCCCGAGCACCCGCTGCTCTTCGACACCGCCACCGGCACCCCCGAGGCCCAGGCCGAGCTGGCGCTGCGTTTTACCGAGATCCGTGAGCGCTTCGGCGTCACCACCGGGCCCGAGGGGCTCGCCGAGGTGGTGATCAGTCACGCCCACATCGACCATTTCGGGGGCGCCCACACCTTCCGGCGCCTGGGCATCCCGATCACCGTCCACGAGCTCGACGCCCGCGTGCTCGAGGCCTTCTCCGAGCGTTTCCTGCTGGCCGGGCGGGACTTCCATCTCTATCTGCTGCAGACCGGCCTGGCCGCCGAGGTGCGCGACGAGGTGATGGGCCTCTACCGGGCCGCCAAGGACCTCTTCACCGACCTCGAGCCGGACCGCCGCCTGAGGAGCCAGGACCGCGTGGGCCCGGGCTGGCGGGTGCTCCACGTGCCGGGGCATTGCCCGGGGATGATCTGCCTGGCCGTGGACGACGTGCTGCTGACCGCCGACCATCTGCTCTCCCGCATCACGCCGGTGCAGCGGCCCCAGTCGATCACCCCGTTCACCGGCCTCGAGAACTACTTCCGGTCGCTCGAGAAGATGCTCGACTTCGGTGACTTCGCCCTCGGCCTGGGCGGGCACGAGGCGCCCATCCCGGACCTGCGCCTCCGGGTGGCGGAGACGCTCAACCACCACGAGCGCCGCCTGCGCTGGGTGCACCGTTTGTGTGGGGAGAAGGCACGCACCATCGCCGAGCTGTCCCGCCTGCTGTTCGGCACCCAGGAGGGCTACGGTGTGCTGCTCGCCCTGTCAGAGGCGGGGGCCCACGTGGAGTTCCTCCACGAGCTGGGCTATCTGGTGATCGAGAACCTGGACGAGGTGGTGCGGGACGTCGCGGCCCCGACCCTCTACCGGGCGCGGGACCGCGAGCCTCATCCGGCCTTCGCGCGGACGCGCTTGCCGGGGATCAGTCCTTGAGGATGAAGGTGACCTTCATGACCACCCGGTACTCGGTGATCTTGCCCTTCTTGACCACCACCTTCTGATCCTTGACCCAGGCCCCCTCGACGCCGCTGAGGGTCTTGGAAGCCCGCTCGATGCCGATCTTGACGGCGTCCTCGAAGCTCTTGGGCGATGAGGAGATGATTTCGGTGACCTTGGCGACGGACATGGCTCCCCTCCTTTGGATGTGACGAGTCGTTGACGGCAGAAAACGGTATCACGCGCCGGTGACAGACCCGGGAGGCCCGGTCTCGGTCTAAGCTCTGTGGGTCCATGGGCAACCCGGCGGACCTTCCCGACTTCTTCGTGCGGCTCGGCATCGCCCTCGGGCTGGGGCTTTTCGTCGGTCTCCAGCGTGAGCGGGGCCGGTCACTCCTGGCCGGGGTGCGCACCTTCGCCTTGGCCACGGCCTTCGGCACCGTGGCCGGTTGGCTGGCGCGGATTCACGGTGGCTGGGTGGTGGCGGCCGGCCTGCTCGCCCTCGCCGCCTTCGGAGTGGTGGGCAACGTGCTCAAGCTGCGCACCGAGCCGGCCGACCCCGGGCTCACCACCGAGGTGGCCCTGCTGCTGATGTACGGCCTCGGCGCCTTCCTGGTGGACGGCCCCAAGGAGGTGGCGATCGTCCTGGGCGGCGCGGTGGCCCTGCTGCTGCACCTGAAGCCGCAGCTCCAGCGCCTGTCGACCTCGATCGGCGACGAGGACTTCGCCGCCATCATGCGCTTCGCCGTGCTCTCGATGGTGGTGCTGCCGGTGTTGCCGGACCAGAGCTTCGGCCCCCACGACGTGCTCAGCCTGCGCTCGATCTGGCTCATGGTGGTGCTGATCGTAGGGCTCGACCTGGCCGGCTACCTGGGCTTCAAGCTGCTCGGCCAGCGGGGAGGGGCGGTGCTCGCCGGTCTGCTGGGCGGGCTGATCTCCAGCACCGCCACCACGGTGACCTACTCACGGCGGGTCAAGGACGAGGCGGCGCTCGCGCGGCTCGGGTCCTTCGTCATCCTGCTCGCCTCGGGAGTGGTCTTTGCACGGCTGATCGTCGAGATCACCGCCGTGGCGCCGGGCTTCCTGGCGCAGGCCGGCCCCCCTCTCGCCGTCCTGCTGGTGGTCTGTGTCGGCCTCGCCTTTCTCACCTTCCAGCGCGCCGATCGCGCCGAGCCGACGGTTCTTCCCGAGCCGAAGAACCCTTCCCAGCTCAAGCCCGCGCTGTACTTCGCCCTGATCTACGCGGTGGTACTGGTGGCCGTGGCGGTGGCGCGGGAGCAGTTCGGCTCGGCCGGGCTCTACAGCGTGGCCGTCCTCTCGGGGCTGACCGACATGGACGCCATCACCCTCTCGACCTCCCAGCTGGTCTCGGCCGGCACTCTCGATCCCGCCACCGGATGGCGGGCCATCGTCCTCGCCGGGCTGTCGAACCTCGCTTTCAAGACCGGGGTCGTGGCCTTCCTCGGGCCTCGCGCTCTGTTGCGTCGGATCCTGCTCGGATTCGGCGGCGTCGTCGTGGCGGGGGTGCTGCTCCTGTTGTTCGGTGGCTGAGCGGGGCTCCCTAGTGCCGGAAGTGCCGCACGCCGGTCATCATCATCGCCAGCCCCTGCTCGTCGGCGGCGGCCACGACTTCGGCGTCGCGTTTGCTGCCGCCGGGCTGGACGACGGCTGAGATGCCGGCTCGGGCCAGCACGTCGAGGCCGTCGCGGAAGGGGAAGAAGGCGTCCGAGGCCGCCACCGCTCGCACCACCGAGCGCTCTGCCTTCTCGATCGCCAGGCGGCAGGAGTCCACCCGGCTCATCTGCCCGGCTCCCACTCCCAGCGTGGCGTGGCGATCCGCCACCACGATGGCGTTCGACTTGACGTAGCGGCACACCTTCCAGGCGAAAAGCAGGGAATCCAGCTCCTCGGCCGATGGCTGGCGGGCGGTGGGGCAGGTCCAGGTGCCGGGGTCGACCGCTGCCGCGTCCGGCTGCTGGGCGAGGAAGCCGCCGTCCACCCCGCGCAGCTCGATCTCGGCCGGGCCCGGTGCGTAGAGGGGGCAGGCGAGCAGGCGCAGGGCCGACTTCGCGCGGTAGCGCTCCCGCGCCGCCGCCTCGAAGCCCGGGGCGATCACCACCTCGACGAAAAGCTCCGCCATCGCCTCGGCCAGCGCGCCGGAGGCCGGCGCGTTGGTGGCGATGATCGAGCCGAAGGCCGACACCGGGTCGCACTCGAAGGCGCGCCGATAGGCCTCCACCAGGTCCCGGCCGCGGCCCACGCCGCAGGGGTTGCCGTGCTTGACGATGACCACCGCCGGCTCGTCGAACAGGGCCACCAGCTTGCGCGCGGCGTCGGCGTCGAGCAGGTTGTTGTAGGACAGTTCCTTGCCCTGGAGCTGCTCGAAGCCACCGAAGACCCCGGCGGCACCGGAGGTGGCGTAGACCGCGGCGCCCTGGTGGGGGTTCTCGCCGTAGCGCGGAGCGAGGACCTTGTCGAGGGCCAGCTCGAGTCGCTGCGGGAAGGGCTCCCCGCCGGCGCCGCGCGCGAACCAGTCGGCGATCGCCCGGTCGTAGCCCGCTGTGTGCGCGAAGGCCTTGGCGGCGAGCTCGCGGCGCAGCTCGGGGGAGGCCCCGCCGTCGGCGGCGATCGCCTCGAGCAGGCGTTGGTAATCCGCCGGGTCCACCACCACGGTGACGTGGGCGAAGTTCTTGGCCGCGGCGCGGATCATCGCCGGGCCGCCGATGTCGATCGACTCGACGGCGGCGGCCTCGGTGGCCTCCGGCCGGGCGACGGTCTGACGGAAGGGGTAGAGGTTGACCACCACCAGCTCGAAGGTCGGGATGCCGTGCTCCCCCAGGTCGGCGAGGTGCTCTTCTTGCGCGAGGTCGGCGAGGATGCCGCCGTGGATCTTGGGGTGGAGGGTCTTGACCCGGCCGCCGAGGATCTCGGGGAAGCGGGTCACGGCGGACACCGGAACCACGCTCACGCCCGCAGACTCGAGGCTCTTGGCCGTGCCCCCGCTCGAGACGATCTCGACCCCACGCTCGGCGAGACCTCGGGCCAAGGGCTCGAGGCCATTCTTGTCGGAGACGGAGATCAGGGCGCGACGGATGCGGGGCATGGGGCGGCTCCTTGTCACGATGCCAGGGTCACGATGCCAGGGTCACGATGCCTGGGTCACTGCGCCTGGCGCTCGGTGCGGCGAGGCAGGGCCCGCAGGCGCGAATCGAGAGGGTCCAGGCGGCGGCGGGTGTCACCGCCCCCACCTTCGAGCCAAATCCAGTGGAAGGCCTGGGCCACGTCGGTCACCGCGTGGCTGAACGAGAGGGAGGCCACGGCGAAGGCGGTGGAACGGTCATCGAAGGCCGCGCGGGCGGGCTGGAAGCGCACCCGGCGGTACTCCTCTCCCACCAGCGGGTAGAGGCGCCGGCTGCGGGCGAGGGCGCGGGCGGCCAGCCGGGCCATCGGCCGGTCGAGGCGGCGGTCGGCGAAGCCGTAGAACACCAGCGGCAGCCGCGGCGAGACGGTCTCGACGTAGCCCAGGTAGTCGCCGAAGTAGCGGCGCTCGGAGCTGTCGGCGTTGGAGGCGTTCAGCGGATTGTTGGCGTCGGCCACGTAGTGGGCGACCACCCCCAGGTGGTAGACGATGTCGGCAAAGGGGCGCTGGGTTCGGATGGCCTCGATCGCCCGCTCGGACTCGATCTGGATGGCCCGGGTCAGCTCACCCGAGCCGTCCGGGTTCTCGAAATGGCGGGGGGGATTGCCGTCGGCAAAGGGAGCGGCCGTGCCACGCCTCAGCTCCGCGACGTGCTTGAGCATCTGGCGCCTCAAGTCGGGGGGGGCGAGGTGGGCCGCTTCCTCGGCGATGGTCGCCTGGGTGCGGGGCGAGAACGCCGTGGCGGGCCGAGCCGAGCCGAGGCTCAGGGCGGCCGCCACGAGGAGCAGGCCGGGGAGGGTTTGTCTCGCTGTCGGCACCGCGCTTACTCTATGAGGTGGAGAGGCGGGCCGCACGCCCGAAGAGCCGAGGTGAGGGATGGGTGACGCGCACAAGCAACTGGATACCCTCGGGAAGGTCTGTCCCCTGCCCATCTTGATGACCGCCAAGGCGATGGTGCAGCTCGCTCCCGGCGAGGTTCTCGAGGTCGTGGGGGACGATCCGGTGATCGCCGACGACATGCCGATCTACTGCTACCGCGCCGGCCACCGCCTGCTGTCGCTCGAAGAGGAGGAAGGCGGGCTGATTCGCTGTCGGATCGAGAAGGTCGGCAAGAGCTGATCGGGCGGTCCCCACGGGCGGGCACCCTACCAGAGTCTCGGCCCGCGCGGACGAAGGGCGTGGTTCTCGGAGCCGAGGGGCGGAGCCGGCCCGCCCCTCGGGGGGAAGCGAAGGTCCTACTGCTTCTACTGAGTCGTGCTGGTGCCGGTGCTGACCCGGGAGAGGGCATTGCCTCCCGAGCTCGCCACCCAGAGCTGGTTCCCGGCCACGGCGATGCCGTAGGGACTGGCACCTACGGAAAACACCTCGACGACTGCGCCGTCGGTCGGCCTCAACTTGAACACCGTGCTGTCGCCCGTGTTGACCACCCAGAGGTGGGAGGCGGCCCACGCCAGCCCGGAGGCACCGTCACCGGCCTTGAAGGTCCCGATCACCGCGCCGGTGGTGCGATCGAGCTTCATCACCGAGGCGCTCCAGAAGTTCGACACCCAGACGTGGGTGCCGTCGAAGGCGAGGCCGAACGGCCCATCACCCACCACCGTCTCGCTCACCACCGTACCGTCCCGGGAGTCCAGCTTGCTCACGGTGTCGCTGCGGTTGTTGGCCACCCACAGGTAGATGCCGTCGAACGCCAGCGACATCGGGCGCTCGCCCACGGCATAGGTGCCCAGCCGGGTACCGTCGCTCGCCAGCTTGGTGACGGTGTCGCCGTCTCGGTTGGCAACCCAGAGGTGGGCGCCGTCGAAGAGCAGTCCGCCGGGGCCATCGCCCACCGCGAAAGTGCCCAGCAGACCGCCGCTCAGGGCCAGCTTGGTCACCGAGTCGCCCTGGTAGTTGGCCACCCACAGGGCACCGTCGCCGACCGCCAGGGCGATCGGCCCCTTGCCGACGGCGTAGGTGCCGAGCACGGCGCCGTCGGTGGGTCGCAGCTTCTTGACGTTGCCGCTGAACTGGTTGGCCACCCAGACGTAGGCGCCGTCGAATGCCACGGCCTCGGGCTGTTCACCATCGGAGGAGAAGAGCTCCGGCCGGCTGATGGTGGGCGGGGCTGCGGCGGCCAGAGCGAGGCACCCGAGGGCCAGGCTCGAGAACATCCTGTTCATGACCGCGCTCCTTTCTCGTCACGCTCCTGCTGTGGCCAGTCCAGCCAAAGGATCGACTCGACGATCCACTGCGGGTCGGACATCCCGGGGCACGAGCCCCAGCGGGTGAGCGGCTCGTTGCCATAGCGCACGTTGCCGATGTGGTTCGAGGTGTCGCGGTCGACCTCGGGGTCGGGGTCGACGAAGCCCAGCCGCCGGCGCAGCAGCTCCACGTCCCCGGGCGCTCCGGTCAGGAGCAGCCAGCCCGGGCCGAGGCCGTGCATCTCCGCATAGGTGGCGAGCACCTCCGGAGTGTCGAGCTGCGGCTTCAAGGTGATCGAGTAGAGGAAGATGTCGCGGCCAACCCTGTCGCCTAGCAGCTTCTGCACGCGGCCGAGGTTGTGCATCACCTTCGGGCACACGCCTTCGCAGGTCGCGTACATGAAGTTGATCACCACCAGCTTGTCTTTGATCAGGTCGTCGTAAAAGCGCACCTTCTCGCCCAGCTGCGTCACCAGCTCGACGTTGGGGAAGTGACGGTCACGGATCCTGTCGCGAGGCGAGATCTCCGCCCACTTTCGCGGCGGTGTCGCGGCCGCGCCGAGGGCGCCGGCGAGCGGCGCCAGGCCCAGCATCACGGCCAGCTGTCTTCTGCTCACGGAGCCGGTCATGGGAGCCCTCCTGGTCAGGGGTTGGTCTTGGTGTCGCCGGTGGCGTCGATGTCCCACCGGAGCATCATCGCGTGATCCTCGTGCAGGGTGTTGTGACAGTGCATGGGGTAGCGGCCTTCGAAGTCGCGAAAGCGGAAGAACAGCTCCACCTGGTGGTTGTGCTCCAGGCGCATGACGTCCTTCCTCGACTTCAAGACCGAGCCGGCCGGGATCGCCGAGCCATTGCTCTTCAAGATCTGGAACTCCTCGAAGTGGATGTGGATCGGGTGCATCCAACCGCCCGAGCTGTTCTGGAGGATCCACCGTTCGACGGAGTTCTTCTGCACCCGGAAGCGCACGTCGTTGCAGCTGAAGAATTTGCCGTTGATCGCCCACTGCCCGTTGGTGCGTTCGAACCTGAAGGTGCGGGTGACACGGGGGGTGGCGGTCGTCGACGGCAGGGCGTAGAACTGCTGTGTGGAGGGATGGGCGCTGCCGTCCGTCACGCTGTCGGGCAGGATGTCGAAGCGCAGCAGGTAGTTGCCCTGGCCGGCCGGCAACACGTCGCCGTCCGGGCCGCGGCCGTCGTCCTGCTCCAGGCGGTTCTCGAGATAGATCGTCGAGCCGGCCGGGAACTGCGAGAAGTCGATGATCACGTCGGCGCGCTCGGCCACCGAGAGCCGTACGTTCGAAACCTGGATCGGCGCGGGTAGCAGATTGCCGTCGTTCGAGATCTGCCAGAACGGATAGACCGTGCCCAGGCTGCTCGGGTTGGTCAGGTGGAACTGATAGAAGCGGGACGGGCCGCCGTCCAGCCAACGGAAACGGTAACGCCGCCGCTTGACCTGGAAGAATGGCTGGATCCGGCCGTTGACCAGGAACTTGTCTCCCAGGATGCCGTCCTCGTTCATCAGGTCGAAGGCGAGCAGCCCGGTATCCTGGTCGAAGACGCGATCGGTGAAGATCATCGGCACGTCGAACTCGCCGCTGGGTAGGCGGAAGCCGGTGCCCTCGTCGCCGGTGTCGTGCTGGTTGAACAAGAGATAGAAGCCGGCGAGACCCTTGTAGACGTTCTCCGCGGTGTGGTCCACCCGGTGGTCGTGGTACCACAGCGTGCTCATCGACTCGTTGAGGTCGCCGTCGGGCGGGTGAGTGCTCAGGGCCCCGGCGAGCACGTTGGGGTAGTGGTGGTCGTAGAACTGACCCCGTTCGAAGAAGTCGCAAGGGAAGCCGTCGCTCTCCGAGGGCGTGTGCCCATTGTGCAGGTGAGTGGAGACCGAGGGCAGGCCGAAGCCGCCGTTGTCGGCCGGCAGGTCGTTGACGTTGCGGACCAGGATCGGTTGACCGTAGTAGGCGTGGTAGGTGGGCCCGGGGACGTGGCCGTCGAAGGTCCAGAGGGTCTGGAGGGGCAGGTCCGGATGCACGCTCTTCTGCTCGGCTCGCTGGTGCACCTCGTAGAGCAGGGCCGGGGGGAAGAGCCCGGTGGCTTGGTGGGCGCGAGTGCGTCCCTCACCAGCCGCCGTGTTGGGTGCGGTGGTCCACTGGGGAGTCAGCGTCGGCACGGGCGTCTTCACCGGTGGGATGGAGAGCGGCAGCTCCCAGGGCGTGGTCGGCGGGCTCTCCGGGCCCCCTCCCGAGGCCCGGGCGCTCAGGCCGTGCTGCGCTACCAAGTAGCCGGCGCTGGTCAGCAGGCCCAGCTTGGCCATCTCCCGCCGCGAGAGCCGGGCTGCGACGATCTCCCGTCGGTTCAGCGCGGCGATCTGGCGGCTGCGCGACTTTCCTCGATCGATCCTCGACACGAATGGCACGCTCAAACCCTCCTCTGTGGAAAGGGCGAGTTCCGTGGCCAGGCAGGCCAGGGTCGCCGGTGTGCGGCGGTGCTGTCAGAGCATCGGAACGGCTGGATAGAACATACGCCATATCGCCGAAAAAGTATAGAGATCATCGAGAAGGCGACAGGGTCGCCCGATCTCCCATGACGGCTGTCCCGCTCCGGACGCCCGAGCCCGCAGAGCGCTTGCGTTCCGGCCGGCCTGTGGTATCGTGCGCGCCGTGCTCAGGTAGCTCAGTTGGTAGAGCACGTGACTGAAAATCACGGTGTCGCTGGTTCGATTCCGGCCCTGAGCACCAATAGAATCAAGCACTTAGAGCTACCCGCCCCACCGCCCCAAACCCCCCTGGCAATCACCTGGCAATCAGCGCGAGGCTAGTCCCACGGTGGACTAACCTTGCCTAGCCCTTGGACCGGCGGGGTAAAGGGCCCTTCCTCGCGCCCCCAAGCCTGTCTCCTGCAGCACCTGGGGCCTCGCTCCAGAGCCCAGCTCGGCCTCCCAGGAGGTTGGCGGCAGCACCCTAGCCCGCCTCGAGCGGAGCGCTCGCGGCACCAACCCTGTCCGTCCGGAGTTGGTTCTGGGGCCGCGGGAGCAGCGCTCGCGTGGCGCGAGCGCTCGCTTCCGAAGGAGTGGACGATGAACGTGGACGTCTACCTGCCGCCTGGGGTCAACGGCAAGCTGCTGGGCTTCGGTGAGGTGCCGCCGGCCCTTCCTCCGGCCTTCCCGCCCGGGGAGGGCTGGCCGTCGAAGGCGGGCACCAGCGAGGCCTTCCGGGAGACCTTCCTCGCCTGCCTCACCCGGCCTGAAGACCGGGAGGCGGCGCGACGTCTGGGCAACCTCTTCGTCGAGGCGGTGCTCGAAGGGCGCTTCCAGCCCGAGCCGACCGGCCCGGCCGTGGCCCACGAGCTGCGGGCGGTAGCGGCGGACCTGCGCCACCTGGAGCGGTATCTGCTCGAGATCGTGGCGGTGAACGACCTCTTCACCCACAACCCACCGGTGGAGGGCCGCCTGGTGCTCGGGGCCGTCACCTGGTCGGCGACGCTTGGCCGGGTTGCCCAGGAGATCGAGGCCGGGCTAGGTGCGTTGGCGTGCGAGGGAGAGGCGCGGAGTGAGGCCAACTGCTATCATTGACAGCACTTCAAAGGAGGGCATCATGGCCCAGCTGGTGGTCCGCAATCTCGACGAGGAGCTGGTAAAGGAGCTGAAGCTGCGGGCGGCCCGGCACGGCCGGTCCGCCGAGGCCGAGCACCGAGAGATCCTCCGCCTGGCCCTGGCCCCCAAGCCGAAGCGGAGCCTCAAGGAGCTGCTGCTCGCCATGCCAGACGTGGGGGAGGACTCCGACTTCGAGCGTCCCCGGGACCTTGGCCGGGCGGTGGAGCTGTGAGCTACCTGCTCGACACCAACGTCCTCTCCGAGCTGCGCAAGGGCTCGCGCTGCCATCCCACCGTCGCGGCTTGGTACTCGGGTCTCCCCCCGGAAGATCTGTACCTGAGCGCGCTGACCCTGGGAGAGCTGCGCAAGGGCGTCGAGCTGGTTCGCCGGCGTGATCCCGTCACTGCCGAGCGCCTCGATGCCTGGATGCAGGAAGTCACGGTCGCCCATGGGGAGAGGATCCTGGGTGTGGATGCGGAGATCGCCGAGCGGTGGGGCCGGCTCAACGTGCCGGACCCGCTGCCCGTGGTGGACGGTCTGCTCGCTGCCACCGCCCTCACGTACCGACTCACCCTCGTCACCCGCAACGTCGGGGACATCGCCCGTACCGGCGTGGCCTGGCTCGATCCCTTCAGTCTCGAAGAAGGGGGCGGGTCGAGGGCCGAGGCGCCTACCTCGTAGCAGTGGCCTTGAGCCCTAGCAGTCCGTGGTGAAAGCCGGCCTGCTTGGCGGGCTTGGTTTTGAGAGAATGCAGCATGTCGATGGGCAATCGTGGTGAGAAGCAGCGTCCGATGTGGGTGGACGCGGGCGGAGTGTCGAAGGGTCCGGGGCACCCG
>DASUEU010000067.1:0-70038 GCA_036274895.1 Thermoanaerobaculia bacterium
GCGCCCCGCCCGCAGGTCGATCTCCCGAATGTCCATATGCCGGAAGCTCACCAGCACATGGCCCGCGAACTCTTGGCATCGCACCCACTGGTGGGCCAGGGCTTCGCAGACGAAGTACCGGTGGCCCTGGTACTCCAAGCACCCCGCGGAGTTGAGCCGCTGCACCTGGGAGCCGGCGGGATACTCCCAGGCCGCAGGTTGGGCCTGATAGCGCTTCTGGCTGGCCGTGTACACCGCTGCGGGCACCCGCATCTGCAGGGACTCGTGGGGCCGAAGGTGGTTGTACTCGCCCCGAAACTGCGCCAGGGCCGCTTGCAGGGCCGGCGGATCCTCCGGCAGCCTTCGGCGGCCCAGCGACGCCTCGAGCGTGCGATGGAAGCGCTCCACCTTGCCCTGAGTCTGCGGATGGCCGACCGCTCCGTAGATCAGCCGGATCCCCTGCTGGATCAACCACACCGACAGCTGAGTCAGCCCGTGCCCGTTGGTCGTGCTCCACCACGGGGTGCCGTGGTCCATCAGCATCGCCGTCGGCACCCCGTAGCGCTCGAAGCTCTCCACCAGGCAACGCTCCACGCTCACCGCCTTCAGATCCGGCACCGCATACAGCCCCACCGCGTAGCGGCTGTGGTCATCCAGCACGCTCAAGGGCTGACAGCGCCCAGAGCCCACCCCCGCCAGCGGGCCTTTGAAGTCCATCTGCCACAGATCGTTCGGAGCGGGCCACTCGAAACGACTCGTGGCCTTGCGCGCCGGGACCTTGGGCTCGACCAACCCCCGGCGGCTCAGGATCCGGTCGATCGTGCCCGAAGGCAGCTCCACGCCCTCTCGCCCCAGGAGCACCTGCAGCTTCTTGCCTCCCCAACCGTACTGCTGACGCAAGACCTCCACCCGCTGCTCCACCGCTTCGCTGGTACGACTCGGACTGTGAAGCGGACGGCGGCTGCGCTCCTGTAAGCCCGCCAAACACCCCACCTCCTCGTACCGACGAAGCCACCGGTACCCCGTCTGACGGCTGATCCCAAACTCCCGACACAACAAGCTCACGTTAGCCCCGGCCAACTTCCCTCGAACCACGAACTGGCGACGCTGCTCCATCGCATCGGTCTCCTTCCAAGGCATCACCGGGCCTCCTCTCTGGCCCAAGCATCCTGCCTCGAAGTGTCACCGATCTACTGAGGTCCCACTGTCACCGATGTCCCGAGGTTGTACACCCCTGTGCCTGCCCTCCTCGTTTCTAGTCATAAACCCCGTCCGCGAACCACTCCCCGCTGAGGCGCTCGCGGTAGATGCGGTAGACCCCTCCCCCCGCCAGCTCCACGTCCCAGTAGTCGCGGGCCGTGGGACTCTCGCTCCACCACTCCTCCTCGAGCCCCCAGGGTCCCGCGGCCACCCGCACCCTCCCCCCGATCTTCGGCCTCTTGTCGGTCGCCGCGGCGACCGTCGAGGCCACGGAGAGCAGCTTCAAGGTCTCGAGGCAGGCCGGGCGCTCGATCGTCGGCTCGGCCACCTCGTCGAGAGGCGGGCCGGTCACCAGCACCTCGAGGGGCACCGGCGGGCGCAGCACCCGCACGGTCAGCAGGCCCAGGCCCCGGCGCGGGGGCCGCATGGTCGGCGGCGGGGGTGGCGGCTCGAAGGGCACCAGGGTGAAGCCCTCCGGGCGGTGAGCGTCGAGGGGCCGCGGCGAGCCCACCCGCTCCGGCCCGAGCAGGGCGAAGAGGCGGGCGAGGGTGGTGGCCAGGCGATCGGGGGAGAGCTCGGCCGGCCCGAAGAGGGTGAGCTGGGCTTCCCGGGGATGGTCCGGGTGGGCGGCGAAGCTGAAGGCCGCCACCGGCCCCCCGGGGGGCCGGGCCTCGAGCTCGAGCTGCACCAGGGTGAGCAGGGTCTTGACGTCGCGGGTGGGGGAGGGCAGCTCGATGGTGCGCTCGTAGCAGCCGTCCGGCTCGAGGCGCAGCGACAGCTCGAGGCGCTTGGCCGCCAAGCCCTGCCCCTCGAGCCGCCGGGTCAGGCGCTCCAGGGCCGAGCGGCCGACGAAGAGGAAGGGCTCGAGGGCGACGATCGGCCATTCGAGGGTCATCCCCTCGCGGAAGCTCGGGGGCGGCTGGCGGGGCAGCAGGGGCTGGGGGTCGATGCCCCGGGAGCGGGCGTGGAGCTCCTCCCCGGAGCGGCCCAGCCGGCTCTTGACCTCGGCCGCAGGCAGCCGCGCCAGCTCGCCGATCGAGCGCACCCCCCAGCGCTCGAGAGTGCTCGCCACGCGGATCTCGGGGGTGAGGGCGGCCAGCGGCAGGGGGGCGAGGAAGGCCGCCTCCTCCCCCTCGGGGACCACCTTGGGCGAGCCGGGGGACTCCGCCGCCACCCGTGCCGCGAGCTTCGAGGCCGCCACCCCCACCCGCACCGCGAGGCCGGCCTTCTCGGCTGCGGCGGTCAAGGCGAGGGCGGCCTGGTGCTCGAAGGTCTCCCCCGGGAAGTGGCGCTCGAGCCCCGCGAGGTCGACGAAGACTACCCCCTCGCCGGCGTCCTCGACCCGCGGCGAGATGGTCTCGGCCGCCTCCACTAGGGCTTCCTGGGCCGAGCGCTCGCAGTCCGGGTCGCGGGGGCGGGCGACCAGCTTGGGCAGCAGGGCCCGGCCCTGGGGCAGGGTGAGGCCGGCCTTCAGGCCGGCGCGGCGGGCGATGCGGGTGGCCGCGACCAGGCGGGCCGCCGGCCCATTGCCGTCGAAGACGGCGAGGGCCTCCCGGGTCAGCTCGGGCTCGGCGCGCAGCCGGGCGGCGAGGGGAAAGAGGGGAACGAAAACGCAGGCGAGGCGACCGGCCCGCATGGTGGGGATCTCAATCCCTCACCCCCAGAGCCACCCGCGACAGAGCCCCGGCGTGCACCCGCCAGCGACCATTGCGGGAGCGGGAGCGTGAGGGCTCCGCTCCTCGCCGGGGGCTGAACCCCCCGGCTACCGTCGATCCGTCGCTGTGCGACGGGGGAGATCCCTCCCCTACGCCTGCTGCGCAGGCTCCGGTCGGGATGACGGCCGTGTCCCGGTCGACCTCCACCGCCCCGATCCTGAGCCGCAGGGGGCCGTGGTCTCCCGGGGAGCGGCCGCGGTGCTTGGCCAACGAGAGCTCGCCGTCCAGGCCGGCGAGCAGGCGTGGGGCGCCGTTTGCCCCCCGCCAGCGGGCACCCTCGCGGGCGAGGGAGAGCACGGCCGTGGCCGCCGGGCCGCTGGTGCGGTAGGGCGAGGAGATCAGCAGGCTCGCGCCGTGGGCCTGGGCCACCCGCGCCAGGCGCAGCCACGGCCCCTCGCTGCCCCGGCTGCCCGCCACCGGAGGCAGGCCGAGGTCCAGCACCACACAGGCGAAGCCGCTCACGATCACCGCCTCGGCCGCCATCCAGGCGTTCTTGAGGCGCTGGGGGCGCAGCCACAGCAGGCGCGGCAGCTCCACCCCGCTCGCCGCGGCCGAGCGCGGATCGAGGCTGTCACCGAGGTCGATCAGGGCGGCCGCTTCACCGGCGCTGGTGGCGGCGGCGAGCAGACCGAGGACGACGGAGAAGCGGCCGCTCGAGGAGCGACCCACCAGCTCGGTCAAGGCTCCCCGCGCCAGACCCCCCGCCAGCAGACGATCGAGCACGGGCTGAGCGGTGGGCAGGAGCTCGTCCACCGTCCCTGCGGACTTCGGCAGGTGCTGGCGGGCGAGGCCCACGCGACCGCGCAGGGCCTGGGGTAGAGTCGCGAGGATCGACTTGAGCGCCGGCCGGGGAGGCAGGAGGGCAGGGGTGTTGTGAACCTCCCCGGCCGGACGCCCAAGATCTGTTTCATCACCGACGAGCCGCAGAGGGGGACGTGCCGTTGCCCCTTCTTGGCATGACCCTTCCTCGAAGGAGCTGATGCTGAACTCTGTGAGCGGCTCGACCACGGGAGAAGGGTAATCATAAACGAGGCGTAAGTCAAGAATGAAAGAGGCGTAAATTCGTGGCACCGGGAATCCGGGATGTGGTCGTCGTCGGCGGTGGCGTGGTGGGTACGGCCACCGCTCTCGCCCTGGCCGAGGGCTGGCGCGCCGCCCCCCTCCTGCTCGAGGCCGAGGATCGCCTCGCCGCGCACCAGAGCGGCCACAACAGCGGCGTCATCCACGCCGGCCTGTACTACGCCCCGGGCTCGCTCAAGGCCCGCACCTGCACCGAGGGGCGGGAGGCCCTCTTCCGCCTCTGCGAGGAGGAGGGCATCGCCCATCGCCGCTGCGGCAAGCTGGTAGTGGCCACCCGCCCCGAGCACCTGCCCCGTCTGGACGAGCTGGAGCGCCGGGGCCAGGCCAATGGGCTCAGGGGCCTCACCCGCCTCTGCGCCGAGGAGATCGCCGAGCGGGAGCCCCACGCCGTCGGCCTCGCCGGGTTGTGGGTGGCCGAGACGGGAGTGGTGGACTACCGCGAGGTCACCCGCGCCTACGCCCGGCGTCTGGCGATGGCCGGCGGCGAGATTCAGACCGGTGCCAGAGTGCTCGCCGTGGTCCGCCGGGCCGACGCCCTCACCCTCGAGACCACCGCCGGGCCGGTCACCACCCGTGCCCTGGTCGGCTGCGCCGGCGCCGGCAGCGACCGCCTGGCCCGCCTCTGCGGCCTCTCACCGGACCTCGCCATCGTGCCCTTCCGCGGCGACTACCACGCCCTGGTGCCGGCGGCGAGCGAGCTGGTGCGGGGGTTGATCTATCCGGTGCCGGATCCGGCTTTCCCCTTCCTGGGGGTGCATTTCACCCGCCGCATCGACGGCCGGGTGGAGGTGGGGCCCAACGCCGTGCTGGCCCTCGCCCGCGAGCGTTACGGCCGCCTCGCCTTCGTCCCCCGCGACGCCTGGGACGCCCTCACCTGGCCGGGTCTGTGGCGGCTGGTGGCCCGGCACGGCCGGGAGGGCCTGGCCGAGCTCCACCGGGCGTTCAACCCCCGGGCCTTCGCGGCGGCGGCCCGGGAGCTGGTGCCGGCCGTGCGCCGGGAGCACCTCGAGCCGGCCGGCTGCGGCGTGCGCGCCCAGGCGGTGGACCGCCGGGGCAAGCTGGTGGACGATTTCGCGATTCTCGAGGGGGAGCGCAGCCTGCACGTGGTCAACGCCCCCTCGCCGGGGGCCACCGCCTCCCTCGCCATCGGTCGGACCGTGGCGGGCAAGGCGGCGGACCTCTTCGGGCTCGCTGCTAGATGAAGGCGCGCAGGGCGCGGGTCATGCTCTCGGCAGGGATCGAGACGGTGACGTCGCTGTCCGGCTCGTGGACCTCGATGTGGAGGCTACCGCCCCGCTTCTCGATGCGCACCTGCTCGCGGTCGCTCTCGACCGAGACCAGCACGGCGTCCGGGACGTTCTCGAGCCCCTCCAGGACGGCCAGCAGGCCCGGGCCGAAACGATCGAGGCGCAGCCGGATGCGCTCGCGCTCGACGGGGTCCATCCAGCCCGGCACCTCATCGAGGGTGGCGTTGACCAGGGTGGCCGGGATGGGCAGGGTGAGGTTGACCCCCTCCGGACCCCGCTCGTGGATGGAGACGTAGATCAGGCCGTCACTCATCACCTTGGCGCCCACCGCCATGGCGGCGGCGCCGAAGGTCACGACGGAGGCCAGGAAGACCAGGATCAGGGCACGGCTGAAGTTGCGCATGGTCGTCCTCTCCTAGCGGGTCTCGGGGTGGGCGTCGATCCACACCCGTACGGTGGAGTCCTGCTCGTCGACGGTGACGATCTCGCCCTCGCCGTGGGCGGCCAGGGCCACCAGGGCGGCGCGCACGTCGAACTGGTCGCCGGTGCCGGAGAGCAGGGCCTCGACCACCGGCATGGGGATGCGCGCCGTCACTTTGCCCGGCCGCTCGCCCTGCTCGTGAACGCGGGCGATCAGGTAGCCGCGGTCCTTGGCGATCTGGACGTTCTCGCGGTCGGACTCGACGGTGATGAACTTCATGTCGGGGGAGCCCTTGAGGCTGTCGATGAGGGCGCGCAGGTCGGCGGCGTCGAGGTCGGCGTGGTCCAGGCGGATGCGGCCGGCGGCCTGGGCCTCATCGGTGATCAGGGCGGCGGCGGTCTCGACCAGGGTCAGGGGCAGGTTGACGGTGATCCGGGCTCGCTCACCGGTCTGCTCGTGGACCTTGACGTGGAGCCAGAGGTTGGGGTCGGCGGCCTGGGCGGTGAAGGGGAGGACGAAGGAAACGGCGAGGGCGGCGAGGGCCGCCAGCCGGAAGCTGCGGGGTGTCTGTCTCATCGGGCTCTCCTTGCTGGGCTTACCGACCTCATTGGCCGGCGTTACCAACTAGACGACGGAGCCCCCGAAGAGGTTTCACTCCTTCTCGTCAGGAGGTGAACGTCGCCTCGAGCTCGGCGATCATCTCGGCGATGACCTCGAAGCCCAGGCGCCAGAAGGCCGGGTCGGAGAGGTCCACGCCGGCTTCCTGCAGGATCTCGGTGGGGCGGGCGCTGCCGCCGCGGGAGAGCAGGCGCAGGTAGGTCGGCTTGAAGGACTCTCCTTCCTCCTGGTAGCGCCGGTAGAGGGCGAGCACCAGCAGCTGCCCGAAGCTGTAGGCGTAACAATAGAAGGGGGTGTGGAAGAGGTGGGGGATGGAGAGCCACTCCGCCTCGAACTCCCCGGGCAACTCGACCGAGTCGCCGAACTGGTCCTGGAGGTTGGCGAAGTAGAGGCGGTTCAGATCCTCCCAGGACGCCCCCTCGAGCACCGCCCGGTGGGCCTCGATCTCGAAGCAGACGAAGTAGGCCTGGCGCAGCACCGCGGCGAAGATGCTGTCGATGGTGGAGGAGAGGAGGTAGCGCTTGGTTGCCACGTCCTCCTCCTCAGCCAGCAGATGCTCGGTGATCAGCATCTCGGCGAACACCGAGGCCGTCTCCGCCAGGGGCAGCGAGGCCCGCTGGCCGTGCAGGTTGTGGCCGGCCGCCAGCATGCTGTGCACGGCGTGGCCCAGCTCGTGGGCGAGGGTGGTGACGTCGCGCAGGCGACCGGTGTAGTTGGTCAGCACCCAGGGAGTCAGCTTGGGCGTCACCGTGGCGCAGAAGGCGCCCGTGCGTTTGCCCCGGCGCAGTTCGCTGTCGATGTGCCGCTCGTCGAAGACCCGCCGGGCGTGGTGAGAGAAGAGAGGGTGGAAGCGCTCGAACACATCGAGCACCATGCGTACGCCCGGGTCGTAGGGGATCTCCCGGTCGCGTCCGGAGATCGGGGCGTAGACGTCGTAGCGGGCGAGCTTGGGCAGGCCGAGCCAGCGGGCCTTCAAGCGGAAGAAGCGGTGGAACAGGGCCGCGTGGTCCCGGCAGACCCCGAGCAGGGTCTCCACCGCCTCGTCCGGGACGTCATTGCCGAAGTTGCGGGCGCCGATCGGCGAGCTGAAGCCACGCAGGCCCACTTGCTCGTTGGTCCAATCGCGTACCCGGTGGGCGTAGATCTGGGCCAGGGCCGGCGCCTCTCGCTGGTAGGCGCCGAGCAGCTCTCGGTAGGCTGCGGCCCGCAACCCGGCATCCTCGGCGTAGACGTAGCCCATCAGCTCATCGCGGTTGAGCCGCTCGGTGCCGCGGGGGGTCTCGAACACGAACTCCATGCGGTTGGTCAGCATGGTGTAGAGGGTGATCAGCCCCTCCATGCCGTCGGTGTCCTTGAGGATGATGATCTGCTCGGACTTTTCGTCCAACATGTGCGCCCGGCGGCGGCGCAGCTCGGCGAGGAAGAAGTGCTGGTCGGGCTCGAGGGCCGGGTCGGGCTCGAGGGCCGCGGCCTCCTCGTCACTCAAGGACTGCCACCAGACCTCGAAGAAGAGCAGGCGGTTGCGGGCGTTCATCACCGCCTGTTGGACCTTGCCCTGATCGGAGAGGGCGGCGGCCGACTGGGTATCGGCCGAGAAGCGCAGCAAGGCGAAGGACTCGACCACGGCCAGGCGTTCCCACACCGCGTCGAGCTCCCGGGTCAGCTCGAGCAGTCGGCACCCGCCGAGGCTGGGCGACAGCTCAGCACGATGCGCCTCGAACGCCGCCACGGCCCGGTCGAGGGCGGCCAGCTGGTCGGCGAGCGGGTCCTCGGCGCTCGGGCTCACCAGCTCGGTGAGGTCCCAGCGGGAAGTCTCGAAGAGCGCGGGCTCGTCGACGAGGGCGGCGCGGGTGCTCATGCAGGGGGACTCCTTAGATTGCTCGGCCGGCAGTGCCCGTGGCCGATCCGTTGGGGGGCTGGGCGGCGGCGATTCTATCTCCTCAAACCAGTCGAGCGGGGGCGTTGCCTGTCCCGCAATCGGGAGCATGCGGCATCTAGAGGAGGTGCGCCAACCGCCCCGCGTGCGGGGACCGGACGAGGCTCATCGACGGAGGCCCAATCATGGCATGGGATGAAGAAGAAGACACTACGATCTACAAGGTTGTCATCAACCACGAAGAGCAGTACTCGATCTGGCCGGCCGACCGGGAGAACCCCCTGGGCTGGAACGACGTCGGCAAGAGCGGCCCCAAGAAGGAGTGTCTGGACTACATCGAGGAGGTGTGGACGGACATGCGTCCTCTCTCGCTGCGCAAGAAGATGGAGGAGATGGAGCGTCAGCGGGCGGCCGAGGGCGGCACCGCCCACTAACCACGTGTCCGGGGCACCCGGGCCGTCTCGACCGCGGCCGGCCACCGGTCCCGGCGGAGAAGGAGACTCGTCATGCGGCCTTACAGCAAGGCTTACTACCTGAAGCAGCTGCGTGCTTTTCCGGGCTGGGCGGAGATCGAGCGCCCGGATTCGGCCGAGCTCACGGACGACAGCATCGTCTACCTGCAGGACAACTTCACCGTCGTGCTCTCCCCGTTCGAGGAGGAGGACTTCCTCTTCAAGAACGTCACCGACGAGTGGAAGGCGTTCTGCGAGAAGGAGCTCTCGTTCGCCATCCCGGACGACCTCAAGTTCATGTACGAGGACGAGACCGTCGTCGAGGCGACCAGCTCCGCCTCCTGAGTTGCGGCCTGGCCGGCGCGGGGGCCTGCCCCCCCTCGGATACAATCCCGGTTTCCGAGGGGGGGAGCATGAGCGATCTGACGCGTCGGGACCTGATCAAGGCAGGAGCCGCCCTCGCCGGCGGTTGGGCGGCCGGCCCCTGGGCCGCCTTGGCGAGTGGGGCGCCCGGCATCCTCGAACCTCCCCTCAAGGGCAAGCTGGTGGGCACGGTTCCCTTCCTCGGGGAGCCTGCGATCCCCTTCGGCGAGACCACCGGCGCCGGTCTCTCCGGCCGCCGGGCCTTCGACCTCGGCACCCTCACTGCCGAGAGGCTGGTCCCTCCCAGCGACCGGCACTTCATCCACACCCTCTTCCCCGCCCGCCTGGACCCCCGGCGCTACTGGCAGATCACCTTCCGTGGCCACGGTTTTCCGGCGGCCGAGGTTCCGTTGAAGGATCTGCTGCCCCTCGCCGAGCCCATGGGCGTGCACCTCGCCGAATGCGTGGACAACGGCCGCGAGCACGGCTGGGGGCTGATCAGCGCGGCGGAGTGGAAGGGCATCCCGTTCCGCAAGATCTTCGAGCGCATCGGCCGGCCGCCGGAGGACGGCTGGGTCCTGGTCAGCGGCAACGACCTCCACCTCTCGACCCGGCCGGACCTGGGGGCCGGAGCCAGCTGGCTGTTCAGCCCAGCCGAGCTCGAGGCCGCCGGGGCCTTTCTGGCCACCGAGATGAACGGTCAACCCCTCGCCGAGGACCTCGGCTATCCGGTGCGCCTGGTGGTGCCCGGCTGGTACGCCTGCGCCTGGATCAAGTGGGTCGAGACCATCGTCTATCTCCCGAAGTGGGCCGAGGTCACCGCCCACATGCGCGAGTTCACGGCCCAGACCTTCCAGAACGGTGTGCCCCGGCGGGCCGAGAGGTACTACCCGCCGCGCATCGAGCCGGCGGCCCTGCCGGTGCGGGTGGAGCGCTGGCGCTCGCGGGAAGGCTTCACCTTCCGGATCGTGGGTGTCGCCTGGGGCGGTGCCCGCCCGCCCCGCTCCCTCGAGATCCGCTTCGACCCCGAGGGAGAGTTCGAGCCGGTCTCCCACTTCGTGGCACCTGCCAACACCGCGACCTGGACCCTGTGGAGCCACCTCTGGCGGCCGGCCGAGGCCGGCGCCTACACCCTGGACCTGCAGGTGGATGGCTCGCGGATGCGCTCGCGCCGCCTGTCCTTGGGTGTCTACACCCGCCAGGTCCAGATCGACCGCCCGAACCCTGCGAGCTCCCCATGAGACGAGCCCTGCTCTTCGCTGCCGCCTTCGTCCCCGTTCTCCTCGTCGCCGCACAGGCTCCGGCCCCGCAGGCTCCCTCCGCGCCGCCTCCGGTGGTGCCGGCGCCGCCGCCGGACGAGGGGGCGACACTCAGCTTCGAGGAGTTCGAGCCCCGCAACACCCTGGTGGTGCCCGCTCACCCCGTGACCCGAGCCAAGTACCCCTTCATCGACGTGCACAGCCACCAGCGCGGCACCACCATGACCGCCGAGGAGGCGGCGCAGCTGGTGGCGGACATGGACGCCCTCAACATGGCGGTGATGGTGAACCTCTCCGGCGGCGTGGGGGAGGACGTGGCCAAGACCGTGGCCAACATGAAGGGGCGCTATCCGAGCCGGTTCGTGGTTTTCGCCAACGTGCGCTTCGAGGGGATCGACGAGCCGGGCTGGGGGGAGCGGGCGGCGGCTCAGCTCGAGAGGGACGTGCGCGAGGGGGGCGCCCAGGGCTTGAAGATCTTCAAGAACCTGGGGATGTTCGTCAAGGACGCGAGCGGCAAGATGGTGCCGGCGGACGACCCGCGGATCGACCCGGTCTGGGCCAAATGCGCCGAGCTGCGCATCCCGGTGTTGATCCACACCGGCGAGCCGAGCCCCTTCTTCGAACCCTGGGACCGCTTCAACGAGCGCTGGCTGGAGCTCAAGCAGTTCCCCAACCGGCGCCGGCCGCCGGAGGTGTTCGGCACCTTCGAGGAGGTGATGGGCGCCCAGCACCGCCTGTTCCGCAAGCACCCGAGAACCCAGTTCATCAACGCCCACCTGGGCTGGCTGGGCAACGACCTCGCCCGCCTCGGCCGGCTGCTCGACGAGCTGCCCAACGTGACCACCGAGATCGGCGCCGTGCTCGCCGAGCTGGGCCGCCAGCCGCGGGCCGCGCGGGCCTTTCTGATCCGCTACCAGGACCGGGTGATGTTCGGCAAGGACGCCTGGGCCCCCACCGAGTACCACACCTACTTCCGCGTCCTCGAGACCGCGGACGAGTACTTCGACTACTACCGCCGCCGCCACGCCCACTGGCAGATGTACGGCCTCGACCTGCCCGACGAGGTGCTGCGGAAGCTCTACTACCAGAACGCCTTGCGGGTGATTCCGGGGATCGAGCGAGGTTTGTTTCCGCTCTGACGCCGCGCTGTCATCCCGACCGGAGCCTGCGCAGCAGGCGAAACGAGGGATGACAGCGGGGGCGCTGAGAATCGCGCAGTGGGGAGGGCAGGCTCGGGGGCCTGCCTCTACTCCGGAACCTCCAGCTCCTGGGCCGGCACCCAGACTTCTTTGCCGTCCTTCAAAACTGCCATAGGGAGTCCCTCGCGTTTGTGTTCCAGGACTGCCTGGCGCGTGGCCTTGCGAAGGGCCTCGTCGATCAGAGTTCCTTCGAGGAAGATCTCTTTGATGCTTTTCTTGGGCTGGCCTGTTTTCTCGTTAGCCATAGGTCCGTTCCAGCTGAAGCCATCGTTCTCGATCCGTGCATTCGTCGAGTACTGCCCCTTGGCCTTTCGCGACGAAAACCGGCGACTGCGAGCTGGAATTGTCGTAGAAGCGCCAGGTCGAGGCCATCGCCCGGTAGGGGCCGAAGAAGTTCCGCAACCCGGCATTGTAACGCCGCCGGATCGTCGCCGCGGGGATCCCATGTCCGCCTCGGCGGACTCGATCGCTGACCCGTCGGATCGCCAACTCGACGGTCGGCAGCCAGAGGAAGAGGATGTGAATCTCATAGCCGGTTGATTTCAGCTCCGTCAGCCACCGGGCATACGCCCGTCCCGCCAGGGTGGTCTCGAAGGCGAAGGTGGCGCGGCGGGAAGCCAGCTCGTGGAGCCGCGTGAGCATCACCTTGCCCGCCGTCAAGGCCACGCCCTCCGGGTCGAAGGCGGACAGCCCCTGTGCGATGACGTCGGCGTTGACCAGCTCGGTGACGCCCAGGGCTTCGCGCACCAGCGCCGGCCCGGCGGTGGACTTTCCGGCGCCGTTCGGGCCAGCCAAGGCGATCACGGAGGGAGCCGAGGAGGTCATTCGCGCCTCCCCGGCCCCACCCAACCTTCCGGGGCCTCGGGCCACCGCTCGTCGGGGCGGGCGGGTTCGGGTTGGTCGGGGCCGAGGCGGTCGGGGCGGATCTCCGCGAAGATGAAGTTCTCGGGCGGCACGGGGGAGCCGGCCAGGCGGCGCAGCAGGGCGAGCTGGCCGGCGTGGGTCATGGCGTCTGCGAAGGGGCCCTGGAGCATGCGCTCGGCGGTCATCGGGTCGAGGAAGGGCGTGCCGGCCTCGAGGTGGCGGGCGAGGTCCGCGACCATCTCGTGGAAGCGGGCGGTCTCCGCGTCGAGCGTGGGCAGTGGCTCGGGCCAGTAGCTACCGCCAAGGAAGGAGGTGCGGGCGTAGCCCAGCACGCTGGTCATGTGGCAGACCAACCAGGCCGGTGTGCGCACCTGGTTGCCGGCCTCGAAGGAGCCGAAGTCGGCCGGCGCGTCGCGCAGGGCTTTCTGGGTGCGGTAGGCCAGGGCGGCCAGGAAGTGGCGGAGGAGTTGTCGGGACTCGTTCATGGACGTGAGCCTCGTCGACTGACGCAACGATTCAAACCACTCGTTTCAGGGCCTGAAGGCTGACCTGTCTGGATCCAGCCCAGGAGATTCGACGTAAGACCTGTAAAGACAGATAGTTACACGCACCATCAATGCATGGTGATGTGACAGAATCTGCTTCCACTCGCTACATTCCGAGCCCTCTCGATTCCCTCGCGCTCCCGAGATTCGGAGGCGAGGACCCGCAAACACTCTCACGGAGGGGATCACGCAGGCCAAGATTACCAAGCGACGGGTGGATAGCGTCGTGGCCGAGGAGAAGGAGCTGTCCGTCTGTGATACCGAACTGGAAGGCTTCGACCTTCGCGTCCAACCTTCCGGCCACAAGTCCCACGCGATCCAGTGCCGCAGGGCCCACGGCCGCACTCGCCGGCTGGCGATCGGCAAGGTGGTCGTCCCACTTCAGCCGAGCCAGGGACCGGATCCGCCAGCAAGCCGGCCTGCCAGCACTTCGCCTCCACGACCTGCGCCGCGGCTTCGCCAGATCACCTCGGTGCCACCGCGCTCGGCCTCTCCACGCCTCCGCCCCAGCGCGCGAACAGCACCGGCACCAGGACGAGGTTCAAGAAGGTAGAGGTGAGCAGCCCGCCCAGGATGACCTCGGCCATGGGGCTCTGGATCTCGTTGCCGGGGCGATCACCGGCGAGGATCAGGGGGATGAGGGCGAGGCCGGCGGTGAGGGCGGTCATCAGCACCGGAGCCAGCCGCTCGCGCGAGCCGCGGCGCACGGCCTCGTCCAAGGCAAGCCCCTCCTCCCGCATCAGGTGCTGGTAGTGGGAGACCAGGAGCACGCCGTTTCTCGTCGCAATGCCGAAGAGGGTGATGAAGCCCACCAAAGAGGCCACCGACAGCACCCCTCCGCCGAGGGCCACGGCGAAGACTCCGCCCACCAGGGCCAGGGGCAGGTTCACCAGCACGATCAGGGCGTGGCGATGGCGGCGGAAGGCGGCAAACAGCAGCCCGTACATGCCGAGCAGGGCGAAGCCCGAGAGCGCCGTTAGCCGGGCGAGGCTACGCGCCGCCTCCTCGAACTGCCCGCCGTAGGCGATGCGGTAGCCGGTGGGCAGGGCGAGGCCGGCGTCGACGGCTTGGCGCACCCGCTCGACCGTGCCGGTCAGGTCTGCGCCGCTGACGTTGGCGGTGACCACCGCCACCCGCTCGGCGTTCTCTCTGCGCACCAGCCCCGGGCCGAGGTCGAAACGGGGCTCGGCCACGTCCCCCAGGCGAACGGTGCGCCCTGCAGGTGTGGGCACCGGCAGGCCGGCGAGATCCTCTCGGGAGGCGCGCAGTCGCTCCGGCAGCCGCACCACCACCTGGGAGACCAGGCCCCCTTCGACGATCTCCCCCGCCGCCGTGCCCTGGAACAGGGCCTCCACCGTGCGCGAGAGGGCGGCCGGCGTGAGGCCATGTTGGGGCAAGGCTCGGCGGTCGAAGTCGATCGCCAGCTGCGGCACGCTCGCCTGCTCCTGGTTCGAGACATCGACGATGCCGGGAACCTCGCCGAGCATTGCCTGCACCCTCCCGGCGAGGCTGCGCAGCACGGCGAGGTCGGGCCCGAAGACCTTGACCGCGAGGTTGGTCTTGCTGCCCGAGATCATGTGGTCGATGCGATGGCTGATCGGCTGGCCGAAGGTGACCTGGGCTCCGGGCAGGGTCGCCACGGCGCGCCTCATCTCGGCGAGCAGCTCCTCCTTGGGCCGGCCCGCGCGCAGCACCACCTCCATCTCCGAGGCGTTGACACCCTGGACGTGCTCGTCGCGCTCGGCACGGCCGGTGCGCCGGCTGGTCGAGACCACCTCGGGGAAAGCGAGCAGGGCCTCCTCCACCTGGCGGCCGATGGCGTCACTCTCGGCCAGGGGGATCCCCGGCGGGCTCACCACCGAGACGGTCAAGGCTCCTTCGTTGAAGGGGGGCAGGAAGGCGCGGCCCTGGAAGAGCCCCACGCCGAGGGCCAGGGCAGAGAGCGAGACGGTGGGGGCGATCACCCACCAGCGGTGACCGAGGACCCACTCGAGGGTCGGCCGATAGGCGCGATGGAAGGCTCGAAGCAGCCAGGGCTCGCCGCGCTCGAGCAGCCCCGAGCGGGGCAGCAGGAGCAGGCAGAGCACCGGCGTGACGGTGAGGGACACCACCAGCGAGGCCCCCAGGGCCGCCACGTAGGCGACGCCCAGGGGACGGAGGAGTCGCCCCTCGAGACCGGGCAGGACGAACAGGGGCAGGAAGACCAGCACGATGATGAGGGTGGCGAAGAGGATCGCGCCACGCACCTCGGAAGAGGCGCGGAAGACCACCTCGAAGGCCGACCGGCGCTCGCCCTCCGGCCGCGCTCGGTCTTCGCGCAGCCGCCGGAAAGCGTTCTCGACGTCGATGATGGCGTCGTCCACCAGGGCGCCGATGGCGATGGTCAAGCCGCCGAGGGTCATGGTGTCGAGGCCGAAGCCGAGGAGGGAGATCACCAGGACGCCGGCGACCAGGGAGAGGGGGATGGCGAGGGCCGAGATCAGGGTGGTGCGCATGTTGCCGAGGAAGAGAAACAGCACCAGCACCACCAGCACGGCGCCATCGCGAAGGGCCGTGGCCACGTTGGCGAGGGCCACCTCGATGAAGTCCGCCTGGCGGAAGTTCTCGGTCTCGACCGTCACCCCGGGCGGCAGCGAGCGGGCGAGGCCGGCCAGGGTGCGGTCGATGTCCCGGGTCAGGGCCAGGGTGTTGGCGTCGGGCTGCTTCTGCACCGAGAGGATCACCGCCGGCCGGGCCTTGTACGAGGCGGTGCCGCGGCGAGGCTCCGGGCCGACGCGCACGGTGGCCACGTCGCCCACGGTCAGCGGCACCCCCCCGACCAGGGAGAGCACCGTCGCCGCCAGGTCCGCCGGTCCGCGGGCGCGCCCCAGGGCCCGCACCTGATACTCCTGGCCACCCTCGACGTAAAAGCCCGCGGCGGCGTTGCGGCTGGCCTCGCCGAGAGCCGAGGTCAGGTCGTCGACGGTGAGCCCGTGCTGGGCGAGGGCGAGCGGGTCCGCCTCGACCTGGATCTCCGGTACCTCGCCACCGATCGGCACCACCTGCGAGATGCCGGGAAGCGACAGCAACGCCCGCCGCACCACGGTCTCGGCCACCCGGCGCAGCTCGATCGCTGACAGGGACTCCGAGGTCAAGGCGAGGAAAGTGATCTCGCCCATCACCGAGCTGATCGGCCCGAGCTGGGGCGGATCCACCCCGGCCGGCAGCCGCGCCGCCGGCAAGCGCTCGGCGACCACCTGGCGGGCGCGGTAGACGTCCTCACCCCAGTCGAGCTCCACCCACAGGACCGAGATCCCCGCGGCCGAGACCGAGCGCACCCGCCGGATCCCGGGAGCACCGTTGAGTACCGACTCCAAGGGGAAGGTCACCGTCAGCTCCACCTCCTCGGGCGCCAGCCCGCTCGCCTCGGTAACCACGGTGACGGTGGGGGCACTCACGTCGGGGAAGACGTCGAGGGGCAGCTGTGAGACGTAGAGGGAGCCTGCCACCAGCAGCAGCCCGGCGGCGAGCAGCACCGGGCCACGATGCGTCAGGGAGAAGCGGATCAGGGTGTTGAGCATGGCGGCCTCCTAATGGACGTGACCTTCGACCGAGCCGGAGCCGAGCAGAAAGGCCCGGCGCAGGGCGCTGCCACCCACCGTCACCACGCGCTCACCGGCCGCCACTCCGGAGACCAGCACTTCAAGCCCCTGACGGGCCTCGACCCGCACCTCGCGCCGCTCGAAGCTCTCGCCCCCGAGCTGGACGTAGACCACCGGCACCCCGCTGTCGTCGACCAGGGCCGAGGCGGGAAGGACGATCCCGCTCCGCTCGCGGGAAAGCAGCACCTCGACCTCCAGTCGGCTGCCCAGACGCAGCAGGTCGACGTCGCGCTCGACGGCGAGGATCACCGTCACCGTGCCGGTGCCAGCCGCGACCTCGGGAGCGCGGGAGACGAGGCGCAGGGCCTCGGCCGGGACCAGCAGCGGCTCCTCCTCGGCCCAGCGCCGCACCAAGAGCCCTCGCGGCGGCTCGTCGAGAGCCGCGGCTTGGGCGGGCAACAGGGCCAGCTCGAGCCACACCGGCGAGGTCCGCACCACCCGCCCCAGCGCCGTGCCCGCGGCCACGAACTGCCCCGGCGAGGCGGCGACCTCGGCCACCCGTCCGGCAATGGGCGAGCGCAGGCGGAAGCTCTCCGGTCCGCCTCCCGAGCCCCGGGCCGCCTCGAGCGCCAGAAGCTCCCGCCGGGTGGCGTCCCGCCTCGCCACGAGCCCCACCACCCGCGCCCGGGCCTCTTCGACCTCCCGGGGGCTCGCCGCCTCCAGGGCCAGCAGCTCCTCGAGCCGCGCCCGCCGGGCCTCCGCCGGTGTCAGCTCGGCCTCGAGCTCGGCGATCTCGGCCTCGAGCTGGGCCCGGCTGCGATCCGGGGTGACCCGTGGCGCCAGGGCGAAGAGGGTCGCCCCGGCCGCGACCTCGAGCCCTGGATGGGGCCAGGGCCGCGCCTCGAGCACGCCGTCCGCCGGGGCGGTCAGGGTCACCTCCCCACCCGCTGCCGCCCGCACCCGGGCCGGAGCCCGGAGAGCTTCCTGGAGGCTCCCGTCCGCCGCCCAGGCAGTGGCGAAGGCGGTGCGCCACTGCTGCTCCTTGAGGAAACCGAGCGGCTCGCCGATCGTGGCGGCTTGCCCGGGCGCACCCGGCGGCCCCTCGACCAGCCCGCCGGGGTCGCCCGCGCTTCCCACCCGCACCCGGCCGGCGGCGATCTCCTCGCGAGCCTTGGCGTTCTCGACGCGGAAGGCCAGGTCGAAGGTGCCCTCCCGTGTCGGGCGGAAGACCACCCGGAAGATCCCGGCTCGCAGGGGCTCGGAGGCGAGGAAGGTCTCCTGCGTCCCGTCCGCTGCGCGCAGGATGCCGGTGACCGAGCCTTCGTTCAGAGCCGAGAAGTCCGGCAGATGGGTGAAGTGCGCGTGGGACCGTGCCTCACGACCGGCGACCAGGGCCTCGGTCTCGGCGAAAAGCTCGTAGTGCTCGCTCCAGGCGGTGACCGCCCAAGGCTCTCCTTCCTCGGCCGGCTGAGCCTGGGGCTCGGTCCCGCGGCAGGCAAAGAGGAAGGGCAGCAGCAGGCAGGGCAGCAGGTCTCGGGCACGGCTCATGGCAGGTCTCCAGGAAGGGGCCGCCCGGCGGCGGCTTCGAGGTCGCGGTGGGCGGCCCAGGCGGATTCCCTGAGGTCGAGGGCGGTCTCGCGGGCGGCGAGAGCGCCACGCAAGGCATCGAGCAAGTCGGTGAGGTCGGCTTCGCCGGCCCGGTAGGCGGCCGTGGCGCCGGCGAGCAGGGCTTCGACCTCCGCGGCGGCCTCCTCGGCCTGACGGGCCGCATCGTGCAAGTGCTCGCGGGCCTCCCAGGCACCGCTCAGCTCGGCCTCCGCGGCTCGGCGGGCCAAGTCCAGGCGGGCACGCGCGGCAGCCACGCGAGCCTCGGCCTCGCGCCGGTCGGCCTGGCGACGGTCGCCGACGGGCAGGCTCCAAGCGAGGGAGAGGACGGCACCCGAGGACTCCTCCGGCCCCTCCTCGATGCGCTTCCATCCGAGCCCCAGCTCGGGTGCCTCGAGCACCTGTCGGCTCCGGCCGAGCAATGCCTCGGCGCGGGCCACCTCGTGCTCCGCGACGGCGAGGTCGGCCCGACCGCTCGGCTCCGGCCTCGAGCCCAGGGCCGGAAGGAGCCCGAGAGCCACAGGCCGCGCGTCCTCCCCGAGGCCCGGCCACCACGCGGCGACGCGCGCCCGGGCCGTGGCGACGGCCGCGGCGATCTGAGCCCCCTGAGCCTTCAGCTGGGCCTCCTCGAGCGCCAGCCGGCGGGCCGCGAGGCCGGCCACCTCACCGGCCCGGGCGCGGGCGCGGGTCTGCTCGAGGAGGGGGCCGAGGATCGCGAGCTGGCCGGCCAGCAGCTCCCCCTGCTCGACGCGGAAGGCCCAGTCCGCCCAGGCGGAGCGCAACTGCTGGCGCAGCCGGAAGCGCGCCAGCTCCGAGCGGCGATCAGCCGCCAGGAGGCCCTCGGCCGCGGCCTCCCGCGCGAGGGCTCTCCCTCGCGGAGGAGCCCAGGTCAGGGCCAGGGTGGTCTCCCGAAGGTCCCTCCCCGGCTCCTCCACGTTGAGCACGAGCCGCGGGTTCGGCCAGAGCGAGGTGCGCAGGCCCTCGGCCGCGGCGACCTCGCGCTCCTCGGTGAGAACAATGGCCAGGGCCGCGTGGGCTTCCACCCTGGCCAGAAACTCCTCTTCGGTGAAGCGTGGCGCCTCCTCAGCTGCTGCTCCTCGCAGGCAGAGCAAGGCGAGCAAAGACAGGATCCCGATCCGCATGACCGCTCCCTCCGAGCCGGAAAAGGCACACCGGTCGGCGCCGCCCACGAAGGCGATCGCCAGGACCGCTCGAACGACGCGAGCCGCTGGGGTAGGGGATCAGATCAGGAGAGTGCAGAGACGATGGAGCAAAGGCGGGCCAGCGCTCGCCGGGTCGGGCGGGGCGAGAAAGCGGAGCGGCGACGAGGCCAAAGCGAGCGCCGGTGGCTCCGGGGCCGCGGCCATCGCGGGGGCCGCCGCGCGCTCCCGCGGCTCGTGTCGCCGCGCAGGCACGGGCAGCAGCTCGTGGTCGTGATCAGCGGCGGCCGGCTCTTCCCCGTGGGAGTGCCCGTGCACCACGATCTCGGAGAGAGCCTCGCACGCCGGAGCCGGATGCCCCGGCTCCCCGGCATGCTGCCCGTGGGAGTGAGGCTCGAGCACATGAGCGGCGAGCAGTGAGGTCGGGGCCGCTGCCAGAACCAGCAGCAGGGCCATCGCGATCGGTCGGCGGGCGAGCACGGGGCGGATTGTGCGGGAGGGCCTGCCGGGAGTCAACACGCTGCGTATCCCCCGCCTGCTGAACCTCGCTCATCCTCTGGGCCATCAGGCCCCGTGCGCGCTCGAAGACCCCAGGCCCAGGGGCCAGGCCCGTCGGGTCGATTCGATCGTTAGGTCCTTGAACTACGCAGCCATACAGGCTGGTGTCTCCTGCGGCGAAACCCGGCGGATCCTTCGCGGTCCATCGCCCGACCGCCGGGTCGTAGGCTCTCGCCCCAAACCGCACCAGCCCCGTCTGCGGGTCGTACAGCCCTCCCGCGAAGCCGAGGAGCTGGAACCCGGGGTTCGTCTCGAGCGTGATGCGGCCTAAGGCATCGTAGTCGATGCGCTGGACGACCTGGCAGGTGGCGCTATCGATCACCAGGCTTGACAGGCATGAGGACAGGGCGGGCGCGAGACTTCGACAAGATGGCCACCACGGTGCCCGTGCCATCCAGCACGGCGACCGGCGAGACCTCGCGTAGAGGTAGCCTTTGACGAGGTTGCCGTTGACCTTCTTGCCGATGCGGCGTTCGGCAGCGTCTGTGACGTAGTCGATGCTGGTGCCGTCGGGGAGATCGACACCCAAGAGAGCGCCGTTGACGTCGTACTGGTAGGCGATGGTCTGGCCGTTCTGACTCTTGGTGAGCAGCTCGCCGTTGGCGGTGTAGGTGAAGGTGTAGTCCCCGGCGGTCAACAGCCGGTCCTTCGCGTCATACGAGGCCGTGTCCGTGCCCCAGCCGTTGGTCCAGGTGGTGCGGTTGCCGTTGGGGTCGTAGCTGTAGCTCTCGACCACGGCTCCGCCTCGGCGCACCTCGATCAAGCGGCCTTCTGTGTCATAGGCGTAGTCCCAGAGGACGTTTTCCGCACCCGGCGTCTCCGTCCGGCTGGTGATGCGACCGAGGTTGTCTCGGGTGAGGTCGTAGCCCAGCAGGACGCTGCCTTGGAAGGTGGACTCGTAGGTCGAGAGCTCGCCCAGGCTGGTGAAGGTCACCTCGTTAGTGACGCCGAGCAGCTCTGAGGTGGTGGGCAGGCCGGTGGCTGCGGAGTAGGCGAGGGTGAGGTCTCCGGCCTGGGTGAGGGCGCCGTCAGCGTTGAAGGCATAGGCGATTGGGTTAGCGCCGTTGATCTTCCTTTCGGTCGGCTCGAAGTAGCTGTTGTAGGTCCAGGTGATGGAGCCGGTCTCCTCGCCGGCCCAGGTGATGCCGGTGGGCAGGCCGCCGTCGTAGGTGAAGCGCAAGCTGCCCAGCGAGGGATCCGTGATCGAAGACACCCAGCCGGAGGTCGGGTGGTAGCTGTAGAGGTACTGGCCCCGGGGCGTGGTGACGGTCGAGAGCCGGCCGGTCTGGGTGTCGTAGGCGTAGTCGATCGTCACGCCGCCCGGCCTCGCCACTTGAGTGACCTGGTGGTCGAGGTTGTAGGTGAGGGTCGTGGACTCCGGACCCAGGCCCACGTCCGGCGGGTCAGTGGTCTTGGGGCGATCCACCTCGTCCCAGCTGAAGCCGAACTCGGGCCGGCTGGGCGGCGTCAGGCCGACCAGGTTGCCGTTCGCGTCGTAGCGGAAGCTCACCACCCTCCCACCCGGAAGCGTCTGGCTGGTGGTGCGGCCGGCCGCGTCGTACGTGTAGGTCACCGTGCGCCCGGCCGGGTCGGTCACCGAGGCGAGGTAGCTGGCGGGGCTGTAGGTTTAGCTGGTGGTCCGTCCGCCTTGGGTGACCTGGGAGATCCTCCCGTCGAGGTCGTAGTGGTAGCTCACCGGGTCCACGCCGGGGGCTTGGGCGCCCACCAGCCGGCCGATCTCGTCCTTGACCGAGCGGCTCTGCCGGCCGAGCGGCGAGGTGACCACCAGCTCGCGGGTGTAGAAGTCGTAGTCACTCGATGTGGTGCGTTCGCTAACGGTCACTACGTCGTGCAGCTTGAAGTTGCGAAAGTCCTCCGGCCCGTAGCCGAGCACGTTGCCGGGCTTCCTCACCATCGCGCGCGAGGAGGTGAGGGTCGAGGTCAGGCCTCCGGGCGTGGTCGTGGTGGCCGGGGAGGCGATGGACGCGAGCGCCCCAGCCGTGGGTCCGGGGCAGTGGTGAGGGTCACCGCCGTGCCGTCCGGGTAGGAGGTGGTGCGGGAGCCGTCCGGGTTCTGCTGTGCCACGCTGGCGAGCCCATCCGGGCCGATCACCGTGGTGCGCACCCCGCCCTCGATCAGCTGCTCGGTGCGGTGCAGGGTCTCCCGGCCCATCGCGGTGGACTTGGTGACCTCGTGGACCGCGGTCACCCCGGACCCCGGCTCCGGCTCGCTGCGGGAGAGGGCGGTGAAGCCTCCCAAGGCGTCCTCGTCCTTGATCAATCGCCCCGCCCCGTCCCGAGTGAAGGTGGAGCTGTGGCTGCGGGCGTCCTCCATGCTGGTCATCAGGCCGTCGGTGGTGTAGGTGAAGGCCACGGCGTTGCCGAGCGGATCGGCCACCTCGTCTAGGTAGCCCGAAGCGCCGATCGTCACCTCGGTGACCTGGCTGAAGGGGGCCACGATGCGATCCACCTGGCCCGTGCCGTCCCGCACCAGCTGCGTCACGTGGCCGAAGACGTCGGTCACCGAGACCAGCCGGAAGGCTGAGTCGTAGCCCAGGTGAAGAGGGTCCGGAGGTTGGCGGCGCTCTGGGTCTCAGCATTCGCTACCAGCGCACCGCTCCCTTCTTGCCATGGCAGAACGGACGGATCGAGCGGCTGTTCGGGGCCTTGAAGCCGCCGTGGCGAGCCTTCTTCGCTCAGGAACCGACCGACGATGGTGCCCTGGACGAACATCTCCGCCTCTTCCGTGCCAGGTACAACCACGTACGGCCTCACTACAGCCTGGGCGGCCTCACGCCGGCTGAGGCCTGGAGCGGGAAGGAGTCGACCCGGCAGCGGAAGCCGCTCTACTTCGAAGCTTGGAAGGGGCTGTTGACTGGGTTCTGCTTCCCGGATTGACCGGCGAGAGCGGCCTAGCGGCTGTCCGTGGGACTTGGGCGTCGAGGTGTGGCTCGAGAGGCTGAGCAGTGCCGGACGAAGAGGGGATCGCCGTCCGGCGCTCAGGAATCGACAGCAACCAGCGTTGAACTGGGCCGCAACAGCCCCGAGAATCGAAGATTTCGGCCCCAGATCCGCCCGGGCGGGCTTGCGGACAGTGCGGACAGGACACCCCGGAGCGTCGGCGGACAGTGCGGAGAGGGCAAGCCGCATCGGCGCAATATCGCATACGGCGGCAAACATCTAAAGGGCGGTGACTAGCTCAAAGTGTAGTCCTTCACGGTCGAGCCTCTTCAGCAACGCCGTCGCCCTCGCGTACCCCAACTGGGGCGCGGCTGAGGTGTCAACGCTAGAGGCCATCACCGGTTGCGTCGTTGTAGGCCCGAGTCGAAACGCATCAACTCCCAAGACCGGGATGTGCAGCTTCCTGCAGACTTCGATGAGTTCCAGGGTCTGCGCCGCCGGGAACAACATCAAGCCACCTCTCTGAACAGAGTACGGACTCAGCGCTGACACAGCCTCGCGAAACAACCTCTCCTTTTCTTGCTTCATCACGGAGTAGGGGTGTAGGGGTTGGTGATAGCCGCATCAGGTATCCACATTGGATCGTTCCGGTTGCTCACTTGAATAATGTCGCCCGTAAGGTCATCACGCACGACGTATGCTCCATCCTCTCGGAAGTACGCGGTGGCTGGGCTTCCAGTAGCCCGGTTAGTCGCGGCACTCCGGGCGTGTGGGCGGCTTACGGTCTCCGCGAGAGTCTCAACATCCCAGCCCCGCCCAGCCATCTGCTTCTCGACTTTCGCAGTGACGCGGACTCTCGTGGCTTGCTGAAAGCCGTGTTGCGCTGCGTCATCGAGCGCCTCGAGCCCACTCCGCGCACCCTTAGCCCCCTTTCCATATCCCCCACCCGGCAGTGCGATGCCAGCCAGCACGCCCGCTCCCGCCAAGAACTTGTCCAACCCGTCCGCACAGGGGTCGGCGATGGTCTCGATAGCATCCAGGATGTCAATGATACCGAGAGCAACTTCCGCCACCGCCCAGGCGCCCAGCAAGAAGGGCAGGATCTTCCCCGACGGGTCAATCAGGTTCACCGGGTCGTTGATGACGTACCCGTAGAGGTTGGTGTCGCCCCCCGAGAACCCAATCGGATCCTTCGCCGTCCACCGCCCGACCACCGGGTCGTAGTCCCTGGCCCCAAACCGCACCAGGCCGGTCTGCGGGTCGTAGAACCCGCCCGCAAAGCCGAAGGGCTGGAAGCCGGGGTTGCTGTCAAAGAGCGTTCTGCCGAATGCCGAGTAGTCTACACGCTGCGCCACCTCCCCGTTGGCGGCATCCACCACCAGCCGCACGGAACCGAGGTGGTCGGTGACGAACCGGTACTTCTTCCCGTCCTTCAGCATGTAGTCAGGGACGTGAGGCTTGCGGCCGTAGATGAAGGTGGCGATGATGTTGCCAGCACCGTCCAGCTCGGCCACGGGCGAGATCCCCGCGTAGAGGAAGCCCTTGACGAGGGTGCCGTTGACCTTCTTGCCGACGCGGCGTCCTGCCGCGTCCGTCACGTAGTCGATGGCAGTGCCGTCGGCCAAATCGACCCCCAGCAGGGCGCCGTTGACGTCGTACTGGTAGGTGACGGTGGCGCTGCCCTGGGTCTTCGTGAGCACCTCGCCGTTGGCGGTGTAGGTGAAGGTGTAGTCCCCCGCCGTCAACAGGCGGTCTTGCCCGTCATGAGTCGCCGTGCCGGTGCCCCAACTGTCGGTCCAGGTGGTGCGGTTGCCGTTGCCGTCGTAGGTGTAGGTCTCGACCACGGCGCCGGCCCTGTTCACCTCGATCAGGCGCCCTTCGGGGTCGTACTGGTACTCCCAGAGGATGCTCTCCGTGCCCAGCGTCTCCGTCCGGCTGGTGATGCGGCCGAGGCTGTCCCGCGTCAGGTCGTAGCCCAAGAGGACGTTGCCTTGGAAGTTGGACTCGGAGGTGGAAAGCTCTCTGAGACTGGTGAAGGTCACCTCGTCGGTGACGCCGCCCAGCTCCGAGGTGGTGGGCAGGCCGGTGGCCGCGGAGTAGGCGAGGGTGAGGTCTCCGGCCTGGGTGAGGGCGCCGTCGGTGTCGAAGGCATAGGCGATCGGGTTGGCGCCGTTGATCTTCCGCTCGATCGGCTCGAAGTAGCTGTTGTAGGTCCAGGTGACGGAGCCGGCCACCTCGCCGGTCCAGGTGATGCCCGTGGGCAGGGCACCGTCGTAGGTGAAGGCGAGGCTGCCTCCCGAGGGGTCGGAGATCGAGGCGACCCTCCCGGAAGTGGGTGAGTAGGCGTAGCTGTAGAGGCCGCGCGGTGTGGCCGTGCTCAGCAGCCTTCCGGAAAGAGTGTCGTAGCTGTAGTCGATTACCACTCCGTCCGGCCGGGTGAGGCTTGTCAGCTGGCCGTCCAGGTTGTAGGCCAGGGTGGTCTCGTCGCTCTCCGGTCCCACGTCCGGAGCTTCGGCCGCGCTCGGTCGGTCCACGGCGTCGTAGCTGAAGGTGTGATCGGGCCGGCTCGGGGGGCGCAGGCTCACCAGGTTGCCGTTGGCGTCGTAGCCGAAGTGCACCACCCGGCCCCCGGGGAGAGTCTGTGTGAGCACCCTGCCGGCCGCGTCGTGGGTGTAGCTCAAGGTCCTTCCGGCCGGGTCCGTCACCGCGGCGAGGAACCCAGCGCCGTTGTGGGCGTAGCGAGTCGAGCGCCCGCCCTGGACAACCTCGGAAAGTCGGCCGTCGGCGTCGTACTCGTAGGTCACCGGGTCGAGGCCCGCGGAGCTGGCCTCCACCAGCCTGCCGAAGAGGTCCTTCTTCGACCGGCTCTCGCGGCCCAGGGGCGAGGTCACCACCAGCTCGCGGGTGTCGAAGTCGTAGGTGCTTCGGGTGATCCGCTCGCCCACCGTCACGCTGTCCATCAGCTTGAAGTTGCGCTGATCGGTCTCGGGGATGCCCGGGATGAGCGATGCCTTGCGCTCCATCACCCGACCCGAGGTCGTCAAGGAGGACAGGCCGCCGGGCGTGGTCGTCGTCGCTGCGGAGACCGTCGGCGCCAGGGTGCCCAGGCGAGGGTCCGCCTTGGTGGACATGCTCACCACCGTACCGTCCGGGTAGGTGGTGGTGCGCGAGCCGTCCGGCTTGGCCTCGGTGACGATCACCGTGCCGTCCGGGGCCGTGATGGTACGCCGCTCCCAGTTGCCAGGAAGGCGTTCGGTCCGGTAGCGCGTGGTGCGACCTTGGGTGGTTGAAACCGTAGTCTCGAAGGCCTGATCGACGTGGGGCTCGGGTGTCAGCTCCTGCCGGGCGATCGACTTCCGGCCACCGAGGGCGTTCTGGTCCCAGGCCAGCCGGCCGAGCGTGTCCCAGCCGAAGGTCGAGGCGTAGCCGCGGGGGTCCTGGCGCTCGGTCATCAGCCCTTCGGGGGTGTACTCGAAGGCGACCGTCTCGCCCGCGGGGTTGGTGACGGAGGCCAGGAAGCCGTCTCCGCTGGTGGTCAGGAAGGTCGTCTTGTTGAACGGCGAGACGATGCGCTCCACCTCGCCGGAGCCGTTGCGCTCGAGGCGCGTTACGTGGCCGAAGGCGTCGGTGATCGTTGCCAGCAGCTCCTCTTCGTCGTAGCCGAACTCCAGCAACGAGCGGTTGGTTGCCGCCTCGAGCGTGCGCAGGTGACGGCCGTAGGCGCTGAAGACGTAGAGAACCGCGCCGTCCTCGGACGGGACCGTGATCTCCCCTTCGGACAGCACCGGGTTGCGCTCGGGAGGACCAGGCATGGCATCGGCGACCACGTAGATCGCGTTGTGAGACGGCACCGCCACCAGGAGGTCTCCGTTGGGGCGGAAGGCCACGTCCTGGGGGTCGTCGAACCCGTCCGGTGACTCGAAGCTGGTGATGGTGTGGATGAAGCCGAGGGAGGTGATCTCCCGCACCGCACGGTTCCGTGAGTCGGCGAGGAAAACGTCGCCGTCCGGCTGCACGGTCAGGCCGCGGGGATCGTTCAGGAAGGCGTTCACGCTCGCCCCGCGCTCGCCCTCCGATCGCGTGCAGTCCAGGATCAGCTGGGAGCCGATCGGGGTGAGGTCGAAGCCGTCCCCCACCTGCTCCCAGAACTCATAACCCAGCAGATAGTCCCCGGCCAGGCGTTCCACCGACCCGTCGGGTAGCATGCGCCAAGTGCTGCTGCAGGCCGGATAGCCCATGGTGAAGTAGACGCTGCTGTCGATCCCGACCGCCACGCTCCCGGTGAAAGTAGGCGTATTGATCGGGATGTGGACGCCGTCGGGGTGCCCGACGAACTCCATCCCGTCCTGGTCCATCTGCGGGAAGCCGCGCAGCGCCACCTCCCAGGAGAGGGTCTCGAGGTCGACTTCGACCAGATTGACCGCTTCCGGATAGACGCAGGGGGACAGCGCGTTGAACAGGCTGTTGTAGAGGTACAACTTGCCATCCGGAGCGAAGGCCAGATCCGCCGGCTGCTGGAAGCAGGGGATGGCAACGAGGGGATCGTTCGGTGCCGGGGTGGGAGCGGAGACCACGCTGGTCAGCAGCCCGTTCGACTCCAAGCGCCAGACTCGCCGCTCGGTGGCGAAGTAGAGCTGGCCTCGGCCGTCCAGCGCCAGCGCGTTGACGCTGGCGAACTGCACCTGGGTCGCCAGGGTACCGGGCAGCGGGGTCTGAGCGGTCTGGGCACAGCTGGTTCCCACCACCGTTTCGATGAAGCCCTCTGAATCGACCTTTCGAATCCGACAGGAATCCTGCTCCACGAAGTACACGCTGCCGTCGCTCGCCACCGCGAGGTCGGTCGGGAAGTCGAGGTTCGCTTCGATCGCCAGCCCGCCGTCACCATTGCCGCCGCCCTCTGCGCCGCCACCGGCGAAGAGATAGGTCTTCTTGCGGCCGGCGACCTTCCTTCGGCTGCCGTCGCCGTAGTAGAGGACCTTCTCGTTCGGGTCGTAGGAGTGGTGGACGGAGAGGCTCCAGCCCCCCAGCTTCAAGGCCGCCTGATTGTCCCAGTGGCCGAGGAAGCCCCGGTGGGACTGGGACAGCTTCACCTCCTGCCGGGCCGGCACCAGCGGCTGGTCCCCGCCCTCGCCGAAGCAGTCGCCTTCACAGTTCTGCGGCTCCTGGTAGGTCGCGTCGTAGACGTAGGAGACCGTGGACTGGAAGGGCTGGCGGCCCTGGGGCTTGCGACCGAAAGCGTCCTGGCCGTCCCAGGTGAAGTCGAAGCTCTGGCCGGGTGAGTCCGGGAAGGTCTCGAGGAAGGACCGGCCGGCGACCTCAACCTCGAGCTCGACCCGCTTCACGGGACCTGGCAGAGAGCCTTCGCTCACCGGGATCTCGAGGGTCCTCGCCGACGTGCGGCCGGCGACGCGGTCGCTGCGATAGTGCAAGGTGTAGGGAGTGCCGGTGACGGCCAAGACTTCTCCGAGGATCTGGTTGGTGCACTCGATCAGCGAGCCGCTCTGCTGGCAGTCCTCGTCCTTCTTGTCCTGGTCGCTGCCGAGGGGAGCCGCCAGCTCCGGGCCGTCGGCGCCCGGGGGCAGCTCGGCCGGGAAGTTGTAGTCCCAAGGCGTGAAGTGCCCCACCCGCACGCGCCAGAGCTGCTGGCCCACGGAGTAGAGGCTGGCGAGCCGGGTGCGCTCCTCGTCGGTGATGCCGAGGGCGGCGAGCTCTGCCGGCGTGGCGGCGGTGCCGGAGCCGGTCACGTCGAGGTCGGCGAGGCCGCCGGGGGCGGCGAGGATCTGGATCACCCGGCCGTCCTCGGAGGGCACCCAGCGGGAGGCGGCGCGGTCGTAGAAGCCCACCGGGATCAGGGTGCCCACGGGGAAGCCGAGGAAGTTCTCGGTGTAGGAGAGCACGGGTTGGCTGAAGGCCACCTGCTCGGCGCCCAGGGCCAGGGCCTCGTCGAGGGAGAGCTCCACGGCGTAGGTGTAGGCCGAGGAGGGGGGCAGGGGGGCGGGCATGGCGGCCTCGCCCCTCGGTCCCACGGTGTACTCCGTGGCCCGCACGGTGCCGCTGCCGATCGGCTGGCGGGCACCTCCGGCCAGCACCAGCTCGGCGGTGGTGCCCGGGGCAAACCACAGCGTGGCGCGGCGGCTGCCGTCCGCGTCGCTCACCGCCGAGCCCTGGGCCAGCTGGGCGGGAGCGCCGGCTCCGAAGGTGACGGCCGTCGCGGCCGGGTCGAGGGGCACCAGAGCCACCTCGGCCACCCGGGCGGCCTCGCCCCGGCGCGGTCGCACCCGGCGCAGGGCAGGCAGGTACCCCGCCTTCTCGAAGACCACGACCACCTCGCCGCCGGTGCCGGAGACGAGGCCCCAGGCGCCGTCGGCGCGGGTCAGCGTGACGCCCAGGGCCGGTTGGTCGCGGAAGCGCACCTTGACGCCGGAAAGCGGCGCGCCGTCGCGGTCGATCACCCGGCCCGACAGCAGGCCGGCGGAAGCGCAGTCGATGGCCTCGGCGGCCACGCCGTACTGCACGCGGTTGGCGCCGCTCCACAGGAAGGCGTACGAAGCGCAGAAGTCCCCCGCCACCGTGCGGTCGAGAGGCGGCGCCACCGTGGCCGGGTCGGGGGGGATGGGGATCAACCCGGGCACCGTCACCAGCCCCGCGGGGCCGGCGTTGCCGGCCGGGTCGACGACAGCCAGCCGCAGGCGATCCTGGGCCACGGCGCCGGCGGTGGCCGAGAAGCTGCCGTCGGGAGCCACGGCCGCCCGCACCGAGCCGCTGGTGGCGAGGTTGCCGATCTCGACCTCGAGCCCGCTTTCGCTCACGGCCACGGCGCTGGGGGCGCCGGTCACCAGGGCTTGGCCGTTAACCGGCTCGGCGACGCTGACCTTGGCCAGGTCCACGGCGCCGGGGCTGGTCGAGTCGAGGGTGACGGTCACGGCCAGCTGACCGGTGTTGCCGGCGCTGTCCGTGGCCACGAAGGTCAGGAGGCTGGTGCCCTCGATGAGGACCACCGGGTGAGAGAAGCGGTTGCCGGCATCGAGCGTCACCGCCGTGCCGCTGACGGTCAGGGTGGCCGGTTCGCTGACGCCGCCCACCAGGAGGAGGGAGGGTTCCCGCGTCAGCAGGCCATCGGGGGGAGACTCGAGGGTGATGGCCGGCGCGAAGAGGTCGAGCCCCGGCTGCGTGGCCACCTGCGCCTGGGCCACGGGGGAGAGGTTGCCCGAGAGGTCGCGCACGGTGGCCTCGAAGGTGAGCACCGTGCCCGGCGGCAGGGCACCCGTCAGGCGGCAGGCGAGGAGCGGCCAGCAGGCCGTGCAGGTGGTGGCCACGGCGGTGCCGTTGGCGGTCAGGGCGAAGCTCTCCGGGTCGAGCCCGGAGCCCTCGTCGCCGGCGAGCAGCTCGACGAGGCCGGTGGCCGGGTCGAGGTAGCCGCCGTTCGCCGGCTGGTAGAAGGAGAGGCGGGGCGGCACGGTGTCCGGCGCCGGGCCGCTCGGGGCTTCGAGGGTGAAGCTGCGCGCGGCCGGGGCCGACAGGTTGCCGGCGGCGTCGGCCACCCGGGCCGTCAGGCTCACCGGGCCGAGCGAGAGCGGCGAGGTGGGCAGGCAGGTGGCGGTGCCGGCCGTCCAGGAGCAGGTCACGGGCAACGGCACCCCGTCCCGCTCGACGGCTAGAGTGGCCTGGACCGGGCCGGAGGTGGCGTCGCTCGCCGTCACCCGCAGCTCGGGCTGGGTCTGGGTGAGCGTCGCGCCCTCGGTGGGAGCCACCCAGCTGAGGGCCGGCACCACCGAGTCCACGGAGAAGGCGAGCTGCGCGGAGGCCGAGAGGCGGTTGGCGCCGTCGCGCACGGTGGCGCTGAGCGTCGAGGCCCCCTGGGGCAGGTCCTGGAGCAGGGTGCAGGTCAAGACCGTGCCGGCGAGGGAGCAGGAGGTCGAGACGGCGGCGCCGCTGCGGGTCACGGCCAGGGAGGAGGCGGAGACGCCCGCTCCGGCGTCGCCGGCCGTGAAGGTGAGCGTGGGCCGCAGCACGGTCTGCCAGGAGCCGGCCGCAGGCCCGGTGAAGGCGAGGGTGGGGGGCTGGGTGTCCACGGTCACGGCCAGGCCCACGGAAGCCAGGTTTCCGGCGAGGTCGGCCACAGCGAGGCCGAGGGAGAGGGCACCCTCGGGCAGGTCCGTGGTCGGCTGGCAGGTGGCCGCAGTCGCCCCGGCCGTGCAGGAAAGCACGGCCGGCGAGCCGCCCACCGACAGGGCGATCGAGCCGGTGTCAATGCCGGTGCCCTCGTCCCCGTAGCTCAAGGAGAAGACCGGCCGCGCCGAGGTGAGCAGGGCGCCCGCGGCCGGCGAGGTCACGGTGAGGGTGGGCGGGGTGAGGTCCCCGCCACAGGTGCTCGGCCGCCGCCAGCGGGCGAGAGCCATGCTGGGGGCACTGCCGGTGCTCGTGAAGTCCCCGCCCAGGAAGAGGGCCGAGCCGCCGCCGTCGTCGAAGTTGGCGAAGGCCCGCACCGCACCGTCGAGCCCGCTGCCCAGGGCCTGCCAGGCCGAGCCGCTCCAGCGGATCGCGCCGCGGCTGAGCAGGCTCCCGGCGCCCCCGAGCTCGCCACCGGCGAAGAGGCGGGCTCCGGCACCGTCGTCGTAGGTGCCGAGGGTGAGCACCCGGCCGGCCGGGGCGTCGCCCAGGGTGGACCAGGCGCCCGCGCGGTAGCGGCGCACGAAGCCGCAGCAGGTGGCGCTGTCCCCACCCCCGGCGAAGAGGGCGAGGCCGCCGCCGTCGTCGAAGGTGGTGAGGGCGTGGACGGTGTTGGGGATCGTCGAGCCCACCGAAGCCCAGGTCCCCCCACGCCACCGGGCCACCCGGGTGGCCGCGCCGCCGCCGGCCGAGGTGAAGGCGCCACCGGCGAAGAGGGCGGAGCCACCGCCGTCGTCGTAGACGGCGAGAGCCCGGGCGTCGCCCGAAAGGCCGCTGCCCAGCGCGGACCACGCGGTGCCGTCCCAGCGGGCGATGCGCGAGGCCGCCACCGAGCCGGCGGTCGTGAAGGCTCCCGCGACGAAGAGGGCGGAGCCGCCGCCGTCGTCCCAGACGGCGAGGTCGTAGGCCGTGGCGGAGAGGCCGCTGCCGAGAGCGGACCAGTTGCCGCCGTCCCAGCGGGCGATGCGCGAGGCCGAGACGCTCCCCGCCGTCGTGAAGGCCCCGGCGGCGTAGAGGCCGCCGTCCCAGCCCTCGAGGGCGTAGACCGCTCCGTCGGTGCCCTCGCCCAGCGAGGACCAGGCGCGGCCGTCGAAGCGGGCGATGCGTCGGGCCGGCAGGCCGTCGATCGCGAGGAAGGTGCCCGCCACGTAGAGGGCCGGGCCGGAGCCGTCGTCCCACACCGCGGCGGCGTGTACGGCGCCGCTGGTCCCCTGGCCCAGGGCGGAGAGTGCCGTGCCGTCGAGGCGGGCGAGCCCGCCGGCCGGTGCACCGTCCCCGAGGTCGAAGGTGCCGCCTACGTAGAAACCGCCGTTCCAGGCGGCGAGGGCCATGCCGCCCCAGCCACCAGCGGAAAGCCCGGCGCCGACGGCGTGCCAGGCGGCGCCGTCCCAGGCGGCGAGGTGCGAGACCGGAGTGCCCGAAGCGGCCGTGATCTCCCCGGCGGCGTAGAGCCGGGGGCCGGCGCCGTCGTCGAAGACGGCGAGAGCCTGCACGCCCTGGGGCAGCTGGAGGGCCACGCCGCTGGCGTCGAGGCCGCCCCCGAGCGGCTGCCACGTGGCGCCGTCCCAACGGGCGATCGAGCCGTCCGTGCCCGAGGCGCCGGCCGAGCTGAAGTTGCCGGCGGCGTAGAGGGCGGGGCCCCGGCCGTCGTCGTAGACGGCGAGGGCCGAGACCATCACGAAGGAGGAGTCCCCGCTGCCCGAGCCGAGGCCGAAGCCGAGCGGTGACCAGGCGGCGCCGTCCCAGCGGGCGATCTTGCGGGCGGTCTGGCCGCCGGCGCGGTCGAAGGAGCCACCGGCGAAGAGGGCCGCTCCGGTGCCGTCGTCGAAGAAGGTGAGGGCGTAGACGATCGGGTCGTTCAGGCCATAGGCCGTGCTGATCCCGCTGCCGAGGGGCGACCAGACGGCGCCGTCCCAGCGGGCGATGCGCAGGGCGGGGGCACCGCCGGCATTCGCGAAGCTGCCACCGGCGAAGAGGGCGGCGCCCGCGCCATCGTTGCCCGCGGCCAGGGCGTAGACCGCACTGTCCACCCCGGCGCCGAGAGCGGAGAAGGTGCCGGAGCGGAAGCGGGCCACGTTCGAAGCCGGGACGCCCCCGGCCTGGCTGAAGCTGCCGCCCACGAAGAGAGCCGGGCCGCCGCCGTCGTCCCACACTGCGAGAGCCCGCACCGGTCCGTTGGTGCCGGTGCCCACGGCCTCGAAGCCGGCGCCCGCCCAGCGCGCCAGGTAGGAGGCCGGCACACCGCCCGCGGCCGTGAAGTCTCCCCCCAGGTAGAGGGCGGGGCCGGCGCCGTCGTCGTAGACGGCCAGCGCCAGCACCCGCGGCGAGGCCGTGCCGGAGACGCCCAGGCCGGCGCCGAGCGCTGCCGAGAGCTCCGGCGGGCAGGCCACGGCCAGGGTGAGGATGCCGGCGTCGGTCACCCCGCCTGGCAGGGGCACCAGCCCCGTGGCCAGGGCCGAGCGCATCGGCGCGCCGGCCGGCGCCAGGGCGGAGACGGTCAAGGGCTCCGCCGTGGGCACCGGGACGTTCGGGATCGAGAAGCTGCCGTCCGCCCCGGCCAGGCCGGAAGCCCCCGACACGCCGAGGACGGAGACCCGGGCGCCGGCCACGGGCTGGCCGCCGGCATCGCGCACCACGCCCACGACCGTGGTGGTCGAGGGCTGGGGTCGCGGGTCGACCGTGAAGACCCTCGGCGCACTGGTGCCGAGGTTGGCGGCCCCGTCCCGGGCCGAGGCGGTGAGGCTGACGGCGCCCGAGGGCAGGTCCGCTGCCGGTGTGCAGCGGGACTCCGAGCCCGTCGTCGTGCAGCTCGCGGCGATCGGCGAGCCCCCGAGCCGCAGGGCGAGCGACTGCGGATCGATCCCGGAGCCGCCGTCGGTCACCCGCAGGCGCAGCTCGGGCCGGGCGGAGAAGACCGTTGCCCCGGAGCTCGGCTCGAGGATCTCGACGACAGGGGCCACGGAGTCCTGCACCACGGTGATCGAGGTGACCAAGGGGTTGCCGGTGGTCGGCACCAGCTCGAGGAGGAAGCGGTTCTCCCCCTCGGCCAGGGCGAAGGCGCTCGAGAGGAACGAGAGGTCCCAGGCCACGGGCACAACGCGGCCGTTGACGAAGAGGCGCCCCTCCCGGGTGAGACGGCCGCGGAAGACCACGCTGCCGGCCTTGGTCAAGAGGCCGTCGAGCGGCTCCTCGAGCACGACGGCGCCGCCCGGGCAGTCGGTCGCCATCGTGAGCTTGGCGAGGTGGTGCGAAGGCACGCCACCGGGCGCCTCGAAGCCGCCGCCCACGTAGAGCCCGATACCGGCGGGAGCGTGAGCCAGGGCCTGTACCGTCGAGTCCGCACCCCCGCCCACCTGGTTCCAGACCACTCCCTCCAGCCGGGCTAGGCGCGCCACGGTGCTGCCGCCGCTCGCCGTAAAGGAGCCGCCGGCATAGAGCCGCTCCCCGGCGCCGTCGTCGAAGGTGCCGAGGGTCGCGACGTAGTCGCTGGCCGCCAGCGTCGATCCCCCCAGCCCCTGGCTCGACCCCTGCTGCCAGGCCCCGGCGCGCCAGCGGGCCACCCGCTTGGCCGCCGTGGCCCCCACCTGGGTGAAGCCGCCGGCCGCGTAGAGGCCCTCACCCCCACCGTCGTCCCACACGAGGAGCGCGTAGACCGTGCCGTTGGCACCCCCGCCGTGCTGGCTCCAAGCCGTGCCGTCGAAGCGAGCCAGCCGCAGGGCCGAGACGCCGGCGATGGAGGTGAAGGAGCCGCCCGCCACCAGCGACGGCACGCCTCCCTCGCTCCAACCGGCCAGGGCCGAGACCGCGCCGTCGAGGCCGCTCGCCAACAGCGTCCAGTCCGTGCCGTCCCAACGGGCCACGAAACCGTCAGCGACCGTCGAGCCGCCGGCCGCGAAGAGGGCCGGTCCGGCGCCGAGGTCGGCCACCGCGAAGGCCCGCACCGGGGCCGGCAGACCGGCGCCGAGCGTCTCCCAGGCGGAGCCGTCCCAGCGTGCCACCCGCGCCGCGGGCGAGCCGCCGGCCGTCGAGAAGTCGCCGCCGGCCCACAGGGCCTCGCCCGTGCCGTCGTCGAAGACCGCCAGGGCGTTTACCGGGCCGTTCACCCCGGTGCCGAGCGGGGACCAGCCGGTCGCGTCCCGCCAGCGGGCGACGCCCCCGAGAACCAGACCGCCGTCGCCGGTGAAGGAGCCACCGGCGTAGACGTCCGCCCCGGCGCCGGCGTCGAAGGTGGTGAGCGCGAGGATCGGCCCGTCGAGGCCCACGCCGCTGCCCAGGGGCTGCCAGGCCGTGCCGTTCCAGCGGTCGAGCCGGCGGTCGCCGCCCGCGAGCAGGGCCGCGCCGGAGCCGTCGTCCCAGGCCCCGAGCACCAGCAGCTCGCCGCCGGCCCCGTCACCCAGCGAGAGCCAGGAGGAGCCGTCCCACCGGGCCAGGCGCGAGGTGGGGCTCCCCGGGCTGCCGCCGAACTCCCCGGCGGCGTAGAGCGCGCTCGGGCTGCCCGGCCAGGCGAAGAGGTGCTCGACGAAGCCGAGAGAGGGGGGAGCGCTCCAGGAGCCCCCCTGCCAGCGCTGCAGGGCCTGGTCGATGCGGGCCCACAGGGCGCCGCCCCAGACCTCGAGGTTGCTGGTCGCCTCGTAGCCGCTGTAGAGCTGGCTGGCGGCGGCACCGTCCCAGCGCCAGATGCCCCCCAGGGCCGTCATCGCGAGGTCGCCGCCGAGTGAGCCCGGCAGCACCTCGAAGTCGCGGGGATAGAGCCCCTGCCCGTAGGCCACGCTCTGCCAGCGCTCGCCGTCCCAACGGGCGAAGCCCTCGGCCGCCGTGGACAGGCTGGCGCCGTGCCAGCCCGTGCCCCAGTCCACCAGACCGAAGGAGCCCCCGGCGTAGAGGGCCGGCCCGGTGCCGTCGTCGAAGATCACCAGGGCGTCCGCAGCGGCGTTGAAGCCCAGGCCCACCCGCCGCCAGGCGCGGCCATCCCAGCGGGCGATGCCGTTGACCTGGAGGCCGCCGGCGTGGGTGAAGTCCCCGGCGGCGTAGAGGGCGGCGCCTTGCCCCAAGTCGAAGACGGCGAGGGCCCGCACCGCCCCCGAGCTGCCCGAGAAGCCGCCCCCCACCGGGAGCCAGGTGAGGCCGTCCCAGCGCGCCACGCCGTCCACCCGGCGGCCGCCGGCCACGTCGAAGGAGCCCGCGGCGTAGAGCGCGGCCCCGGTGCCGTCGTCAAAGACCGCGAACGCCCGCACGTCGGCCGAGGAGCCCACATCGCTCGAGATCCCGCCCTCCGCGCCCGGCACCAGCCCGGCCACGAAGGCCAGGCCGCAGGCGCCGGAGCGCGAAGCCATGGCCGGCGGGTCGGGCTCTGCCACAGCTCGAGCGGCGGCCTCCGCTGCCGCAGCTGCCTCGGCCGCGAGGTCGATGGGCGGGAAGAAGATCGACTCGTCCGCCCACGGTGCCGTGCGGCGCAGCAGCTCGTGGTCCACCTCCTGGGCCGTGACCGTGGCGGCCATGCCGGTCAGCAGAAGGCAGAGCACCCACCGTAGGGGCGCGGTCACCGCGCGCCGCCCCGGAGGGCGGCCACAGGGGGCCGCCCCAACGGCAGACCCGGCGATCGCGCCCGCACCGGGGCGGGGAGACCCCGCCCCTACACTCGTGATCGGAGCCCTCACAGCCCACCTCCCGTCGCCACTTTCACCCGCACGTTGTCGAAGTAGGACCCGGCGTTGCCCGAACAGCCCAGCGCCACGGTGCCACCGCTCAGCTCGCCGTCGGTCGCCGCGAGCGCCGTCACCCCGTCCACCCGCACCTCCAGCTGGTCGCCGCGCGCGATCAGCTCCAGGTAGTACTGCTCGTTGACGACGTAGGGCACGGCGTCCAGGGCCAGCACGGTCCAGGTGGTCCCCGAGAGCTTGATCAGCCGCCTCCTCGACAGCTGGCGGTCCCAGTCGAAGCGGTAGAAGTGGCTCGCGTCCTGGAAGCGGAAATAGACGCTGATCTGGTCGTCGTCGGCCGACCACAGGGTCAGCCCGGCCCGCACGTCCGTCCAGGCCGAGCCGGCCGCGAAGTGGACCAGCGTGCCCCGGCTGTAGGGGTCGCCGTAGATGTTCGAGGTCTGGGCCAGGTACTTCGCCGTGGCCGACCACGTCGAAGGTGCACTGGTGGTACCGATGTCCACCTTGGTCCAGCCGGTGTAGTTGCCGTCCTGGAAGTCGTCCGTGGCCAGCACGGCCGGCGCCGTGGCCGGCGGCCGCTCGACCACCACGTGGTCGAAGTAGCTGCCGGCGTTGGCGTTGGTGGCGAGCGCGATGGTGCCGCTCGCGAGCGAGCCGTCCGTGGCGCTGAACACGGGCCAGCCGTCCACCTCCACAGTGAGCTGGTCGCCCACGGCCGAGACCTCCACCCACATCGTGTCGTTCTGCCGGTAGGCCACGGTGTCCTGGGCCAGGATCGTCTGGCTGCCCCCCACCACCTTGAGCAGGCGGCGCCGAGACTGCTGCTTGTCCATGTCGAAGCGGTAGAAGTTGTTCGCGTCCTGCACCCGGAACATCACTCCCAGGGTGTCGTCGTCGCTCGACCGGATGCGCAGCCCGAAGCGGTAGTCGGTCCAGGAAGAGCCGGCCGCCCAGGCCGCAAACGTGCCGCGCAGCAGGGGGTCACCGTAGATGTTCGAGGTCTGGGCCAGCTCGCCGCCGGTCACCGCCCAGGCCGCCGGAGCGTTGGTCGGGCCCAGGCTGGTGATCGTCCAGCCGGCGAAGTCGCCGTCCGCGAAGTCCTCGACCAGCAGGGTCGTGCTCGCGGCCGGCGGCGCCGCACAGCCGGGGGCCGGGCCCCAGCCGAGGTCCGCCAGCACAGCCCGGGTGAGCAGGCTCTGCCGCGCCACCTCGGCGGCCTCGGCGTAGAAGGGCTCGAGCAGCTGGTCCGGGGTCGCGGCAGTCGCGAAGTGGCCGAAGGCGCCGTTCTCGTTGCCCGGTGAGGCTGCCATCTCCACCCAGCCCTCCGGGCTGCGACCGGCGGTCAGGGATGCCGTGAGGGTCGTGGCCTCGGCGCCGGTCCAGAAGATCTCCCCCGCCGCGACCATCGCCGCCAGGCGCTCGGCATCGGTCATCTCGGAGACCGCCGCGGGCGTCGCTCCCCGGCGCACCAGGAGCCGGGTGAACACGTCGTCATGGCCCAGCAGCTCGGCGCCGCTCGTCGGGTCGATCAAGTCCAGGAAGCCCAGGCCATGGGCCAGCTCGTGGAGCACGACGCGCAGAAAGGAAGCCTCGTCGCCCGGAGCGCGATCGTCCAGGCCGTAGGAGAAGCCCGCCGAGCCGAGCACGAACGGGCCGTCCACGTCACGGTTGAAGGTCAGGCGGGCGTCGAGCACGTCGGGGCCGTCGAGGTCCTGGCCGGAGAGCTTGTCGGCCAGCGCCGACGGGTACCAGGTGCCGGCCTGCGGCGCCCCCGCGAAGTCGCGGCGCAGGCTCTGCGGGCCGCCGATGCCCAGCACCGCCTCCTCCGCCGTGCCGCCCAACGGCTCGAAGCGCACCCCCACCCGGATCGGCACCGGGCTCGCGAGGCTCTCCGCCCACAGCGAGAGGGCGAAGCTCAGCGCCTCCCAGCGCGCCGCGCCCAGGGTGCCGGCCGTGTTGCCGCCTTCGGGAGTGAAGGGTGCCGGGTCGTTGAAGCCCTCGCCGGGGCCGTCGAGGTTCACCAGCTCGAACTCACCGACCGCGCCGCTCTTGACGCGCAACGCCGAAGGCGGCGGGCTCGGCTCGAGGTCGAGGCGGAAGCCGCCTCCCGGGCCCTCGACCCGCGTCTCGACCAGGTCGCGGCGGGGCCGCAAGGGAAGCGGAGCACGCGTCGCCCGCCCGGGAGGCGGCGCCGTCAACCGGCCCGTCTCCGGGTCCCGGAAGGCACGGCTGCAAGCGGTCCAGAGGGAGTCGAGCGAGTTGGGAGGGGAAGGAGAAGGGGGAGGTGACGGTGAGAGCAGCCAGGGCAGCGCCCCGACCAGGAAGCTCAGCGTGAGGACGGCAAAGGGCCGCCCGTGCCCTGCCAGATCGGCTACCCCACTCCTCATCGTCGCCCCCTTCGCCCCCGAACGGCAGAGGCCCTTCCGTGTTCCGTGCGAGCTTCCTTCGCCTCTAGACGCACCAGAAGACGAAGACTCCTCACTGCGACCTTGGCCACTAGCGCTACCGGCTGGGCAAGCTGGACGAGATTATGTCTGTAAGTCTTGCAAATGAATGGCTTGCCGACCGCACCGCACGGAGAGACTGCCGAAGACCTGAAACGCCACGCCACCTGAACACGTCCCGGGCGGGACGAGGGAAGGGGAGCTTCCCCCGTCCCGGAGGGAGGGGTTCAGTTGGTGTGGGGCCTCAGTCCCTCGCGGGGTGGCGGCCGGGCTGCCCGGTTTCATCACTCCGCCTCCCCCAGCCACACGTTCAGCACCAGGTTCAGGACCACGCCGAGCACCACCGCCAGCACCACGCTGTTGGTGAGCAGCAGCTCGACCAGCGGGTGCTGGGCCTCGAGCCACTGAGGTAGCTGGGCGCGGACGGTCGCGGGGATGGCCAGGGCCGCCACCAGCGGGATGCCGATCACCAGCGAGTTGGCGGGGGTGCTCTCCACGTTGGCGAGCAAGGACAGGCCGGCGGCGGCGATCAGGCCGCAGACCAGCAGGAAGACCCCGCCCAGCACCGGCCGGGGCAGGGCCACCAGCAGGGCGCCGAACTTGGGGCACAGTCCGTAGAGGATCAGGATCCCGGCCGCCACCTGCACCACGAAGCGGCTGGCCACCCGGGTCGTGGCGATCACCCCGATGTTCTGCGTGTAGCTGGTCACCGGCAGCCCGCCGACCGAGAGGGCGACCAGGCAGCCCAGGCCCTCGGCGAAGATGCCGCGGTTCATGTGCTTGACCTGGTAGGGCTCGTCGGCCACGGCGCAGGTGGCGGCGTAGTCCCCCAGGGATTCGACCACCGAGCCCAGGTAGCCGATGGCCACGCCGATCACCGCCGCCGGTACCAGCTCCCAGCCGAAGCCGGGGCCGCCCCAGGGGAAGAGGCTGGGCAGGCCCAGCCAGGGTTTGGCCGCCACCAGGGACCAGTCCACGGCGCCCAGGGCCGAGCCCAGGCCGAGGCCGATCAGCCAGATGGTGAGGAAGATCGCCCCCCGCGCCAGGATCTCTCCCCACAGGCGTGCGCCGAGGGTCTGGAAGAGCAGGATCGAGACGATCGCGGCGCCGGCGAAGAGGAAGTTGCGGCCCGCGCCGTCCCCGAAGGTCAGCCGCGCCGCGAACTGCCCCAGGGAGGCGGCGATGGCGAGGATCACCACCGAGGACACCGCCGGCGGCAGCAGTCGGCGCAGGGCCCCCACCAGCCGGGTGGCGCCCAGCAACAGCTCGAGGATCGCTCCCACGAAGGCCGCTCCCCACATCGCCGGGCCGCCGCTCTGCTGGGCCACCGAGACCAGGGTGCCGGTCACCGTGGCCGAGGGACCCTGGATGATCGGCAGCCGGTTGCCCAGGATCGTCTGCACCAGGGTGGCGAGGCCCATGGCCACCAGGCCGGCGTTGATCAGCTGGGCTTGCTCCCCCGGCGCCAACCCGAGGGCCGCGGCCACCGCCAGCGGTAGCACGAAGGGGGAGATGTCCACCAGGGTGTGCTGCCAGCCGTAGAGCAGGGACTCCCACGCCGTGCGCGGCCTTTCCTCGATGCGAAAGGCCAGCCGGCGTGGGGTCTCCGAGACAGCTGCAGACGGTTCGGCGGATGCCGCCGGCATCGCGGTCTCCTTCCGGTGGTCGGAGTCAGAGGCCGCGATTGTACCGGCAGGCACGCGTCAGGGTACGGTCAAGGACCAGGCCGAGGTATTCCCGCTCTCGAAGCCGTCGGCGAAGATCGCCTCGACGGGCAAGGCCCACAGCTCGACGCCGTGGCTGCCGTCGTTGGCGCCGAAATAGAGCCGCGGGCCGAAGCGGGTGAAGCCGGCCGGGCTAGAGGAGCCGGCGCCCGGGGCGAGGTCGGCCACGATGCCGGTGCCACCGGGGGTGCCGTCCGAGGCGAAGAGCTCGCGCCCGAAAAGCGGCGTCCAGGCGCTCCAGTAGGCGCGGCCGGCGTCGCTGGCGAGGTCCTGCGGCACCGACGACCCCGCGCCGGCCACCACGTCGGCGAGGAGCACCGGGGCGGCCCCGGCAGCGGGAATGGACCAAACCTCGCGGCCGTGGGTGCCGTCGTCGGCGACGAAGAAGAGCCGGTCATCGCTGCCGACGAGCTGGGTGGGCTCGCTGCCGGCGGCGCCAGGGTTGAGGTTCGCCACCATCACCGTGCCGGCCGGGGTGCCGTCGGTCGCCCACAGCTCGAGGCCGTGCAGACCGTCGTTGGCGCCGAAGTAGACGCGAGAGCCTGCCCGGGCTACCGAGACGGGGCCTCGCTCGATCGGCAGGCCGTGCTCCGCTCCGGGGCGGATGTCTGCCAGCCGGAAGGCCGGGCTGCCGTCTCCCTCGGCCCACCAGGGCTCACCCCCGCCGGTGTCGAACCCGACGAAGAAGAGGCGGCCGCCCCCGGCCGGTGTCAGCAGGAAGGGGCTGAAGGGAGCGAGAGCCGAGGGCGTCATCAAGGTCGGGGCGCCGGCGCCGGTGCGGCGCCAGATGCGGTCCACGCTGTTGCCCAGGTCGAAGTCCGAGTAGAAGAGGAAGCCGTCGCCCGCGGTGAGGTTCTCGAGCACGAAGACGTCGGTCTCGAGCGGATCGATCGTCAGACCGTCGGTCATGGCCAGGGTGGACTGCGCCGAGCCGGCACGGAAGAAGGCCATGGGGCCGGTGGAAGCGAGCTGATCGGGAGTGCTGCCCTCGGGGCCCGGGATGAGGTCCTCGATCAGGACCGTGCCGAGCGCGCTGCCGTCCGTGATCCAAGGCTCGGTCCCCTCGGCCACGGTGGTGAAGGGGAAAACGGCGCTCCCGCCGTCCAAGGGGACCAGAGCCGGCAAGGCGGTGGCCCCGGTACCGGGGGTCAGGTCCGTCACGATCAAAGTGCCCGCCGTGCTGCCGTCACTCACCCACAGCTCACGCCCCGTGGCTCCGCCCGAGGCGTGGAGCAGTAGCTGGCCGGCCAGGGGCGTCAGCTTGCCGGCGAAGGCCTCGCCTGCGGGCAGCACGGCCTCCCAGGGCAGGCTCGAGGTTTGGAGGTCGAGGTCTCGGACCTCCACCGTGCCGCCGGGCGTGCCGTCGCTCGCCCACAGCCCGTTGCCCGTCGATCCTGCGAAGGCTCCGAAGATCAGCCGGGATCCCAACGCCGCCGGCCGGTCGGGCAGGAGGCCGCCGCCGCTGGGCACGCTGCCATGGTGGCTGTAGCGAGAGCCCTCGAGCCCCGGGTTGATGTCGGCGAGGGCGGCCGTGCCGCCGGGCGTGCCGTCGCTCGCCCACAGCTCAAAGCCCTCGGCGGGGGAGGTCCAGTAGAAGAGGGCCAGGCTGCCGACCGTGCCGATCCACGGTCCCTGGGCCGCGCCGGAGGTGAACAGCAGCCTCTCGGTGCCGGCCACCGAGCCGTCGGTGACCCAGAAGCCGGTCTGGGTTGCGCCGCCGTTGTTGTAGAAGAAGAGCTTGCTGCCGGCGCTGGCGAGGACGGTGGGGAAGCCCTCGTTCTGGTCGGTCAGAGCGAAGGTGCCGGGACCGGAGCCGTCGGTGCGCCAGAGCTGGAAGCCGGTGGTGCCGAACTGGCGGAAGACGATCAACGAGCCCAGGCGAGTCAGCAGGTCCGGAGGGGAAGTCGGGTTGCCGGGCGTCACCTCCACCACCAGCTGAGTGCCGGCAGCCGTGCCGTCGCTGGCCCAGATCTCCGGGCCGTGCGGCCCGTCGTCGGCCACGAAGTAAACCCGTCCGTCAGCGCCGATCGCGGAGCCTGGAAAGCCCAAGCCGTTGAGGGCACCGGGGAAGACGTCCTCGAGCAGCATCGTGCCGCCCACCGTGCCGTCGGTCGCCCACAGCTCGATGCCGTGAGCCGGATCGTGGCTGGCGAAGAGGGTCTTGCCGCCGGCGGCACCCAGGAAGTAGGTGTTGGGGCGGGCGAGGTTGTTGGCGATGCCGGTCAGGAGGGGAAAGGTGCCGGCGGCCGTGCCGTCCGAGCGCCAGATCTCCCGGGTGCTACCGGGGAAGTCCAGGGTGATCCGGACGAACAGGGTCAGTGAGCCGTGGGCCGTGAGGTTGCCGAGGGAGGCTCCCAGGAGGCCCGGCTGGATCTCCTCGACCATCCGGGTGCCGCCGGTCGTGCCGTCGGAAGCCCACAGTTCGGTGCCGTGGATGCCGTCGTCGGCCACGAAGAACAGCTGGCTGCCCACCGCTGCTAGACCACTGGGCAGGGACGAGCAGGCCCCGGGGCAGATGTCCGCGACCATCGTCGTGCCCGCCGCGGTGCCATCGGTGCGCCAGAGCTCGAGGCCGTTCCGGCCGTCATGCCCCTGGAAGTAGGTGAACCCCCCGAGCGTCGTCATGGTGAGTTCGCCGCCCGCCGGTAGCCGCCCTTCCTGCCCGGCCAGGTTGATGTCCGCGATCAGGAACGGCGGCGCGGCGGCCGAGGCCGGGTGGGCAACCAGAAGCGACAGACCAATCAGAAGCCGGAGTCTGCTGAACCGAGACACGGAGTCCCTCCTCGAAGGGTTGAAAGCAATGGACGATGAGCCCACGATCGGCAGGATTCTCGCGAGAACCTCGGGATCGACAGAGCCTCTGCTTCAGAGGCGCAAAGCGAGGCTGGCGGCTGTCAGGCAACCTGGAGCAGAACGAAAGGGGCGGGCTGCGCAGCCCGCCCCCTCAATCGGCGCCGAGCCGGCCGCTCTAGAAGTTGTAGATCAGCTGCGCCGTCACCTTGCGGCCGATGATGTCGCCGAAGACGTGCTGCTGGATTCGCTCGTCGGTGACGTTGTTGCCGATCACGGCGAGGGTGAGGCGGTTGTCGAGCAGGCGGAAGCCCACGCTCAAGTTGAGCTGGGTGTAGCTGTCCGTGGGGCCGTGGAAGCGAGAGTCGAGGACGTCGGTCCAGAACGCATCGTCCACGTAGTTCACGTTGGTGTTGACGAACAGAGTCTCGCCGGCCCAGCCGAGGTCGAAGTTGGCGCGATGCCGCGGCGCCTTGTTGATCTCGTCCTCGTCGATCCCCTTGACCTCGGGATCGGCCTGGTAGGAGTAGTTGAGTCCGAAGCTCCAGGGGCTCTCCGGGTTCACCTTGAGCGAGAGCTCCAGGCCGTCCTCGGTGATCTCACCGATGTTGCGGTAGGTGAACAGCGACGGCAGGGCCCCGGCCAAGGGCGGGAAGTTGAGGAAGATCGGCGGTAGGGGCCAACCCGGCGGCGGGTTGGCGGCGGTGTAGGCCGCGGCCGGGAAGAAGTCCTGCGAGTCCTTGGTCTTGTTGCGGTAGACCGCGGCGGTGACCGTCGTGGTGCGGCCGAAGTTGCCGACGTAGCCCAGTTCGTAGGCGTCGAGGCGCTCCTCTTGGAGCTCCTCGTTGCCCAGCGCCAGGGTCGGGAAGATGTACGGCCCGGTGGGCAGCTGCACCAGGTTGACGATGGTCGCGTCGAGGTAGTTCTGGATCAGCGAGGGGGCCTTGAAGGCCCGGTTGTAGGACAGTCGCAGGGTGTGGTCCGGAGTCGGAGCCCACATCAGGCTGGTGCGCGGCGAGACCACCGAGCCGATCGGGTCGATGTCGTCCCAGCGGGCGCCGAGCAGCCAGCGCACGTTGCCACCCAGGGACAGCTCGCCCTGGAGGAAGGCGCCGTACTCGTCCCGGTTGTCGCCCTGCGGGGCGATCGAGATGTCGAAGGTGTTGTGCCGGGCGCTGGCGCCGTAGGTCAGGATGTGCTTGTTGGCGACCACGCTGGTGTTGCTGGCGTCGATGTTGTACGTGTTGCTGTCGAAGGTCAGGTTCAGGGGGCGGCCGTCGGAGCCGACGGTCAGCAGGTTCTGGGCCTCGCCGTTGAGCACGTTGGCGAAGGCGTTGACCAGCAGGGCGCCGCGGGAGAAAGTGACCTTGCCGAAGGACAGCGAGGTGCCCTTGTCGATGTCGAAGGGGCCGATGCCGGAGTGGACGATGCCGTCCGTGCCGGCGTAGCCGGCGGCGAGCACCCAGCGGGTGCCCGGCGTGGGGTCGAAGTCGAAGCGCAGGTCGACCTTGGGCTGCTCGGTGCCCTCGTTCTCGAAGGCCGGGTAGGGGGTGGTGGTTCCCGGCACCAGCCCGGTGGGCCGGTCGAAGGCGTCCTGCTTGTAGTAGCTCGCGCCGATCTTGTAACCGAAGGTGTCGCTCGCGGCGGCGTGGGAGAGGCTGCCGAACACGGTGCTGTACTCGCCGCCGCCAACCATCAGGCTGGTGCCGGCCGCTTCGCGCGGGCTCTTGGTGATCAGGTTGATCACGCCGGAGAGGGCGTTGGCCCCCCACACCGCGCTGCCGGGGCCGCGCACGACCTCGATCTGCTTGATGTCCCGAGGGTTGACCGGCAGCAGGTCCCACATCACGAAGCCGAAGAAGTCGAGGTACACGGTGCGGCCGTCGAGCAGCACCAGTTCCTGGGCGGCGAGGCTGCTCGAGGCGGCCCGGCCGGTGACCTGGATGTCACGGGCGCTCATCTGCGAGACGTTGAGGCCGGGGACGTTGCGCAGCACGTCGCCGTAATCGTCGATCGGCGCCGTCTCCAGCTCTTGCCCGGTGATCACGGTAACCGAGGCGGGGGCGTCCTGGAGCAGCTGCTCCGTTCGTGAGGCCGTGACCACGATCGTCTCGGCGACGGCGGCCTCGGCAGGGGCCTGCTCCTCAGCGTTGGTGGCTTGCCCGCTGTCGCCGGTCTGGGTCCAGGCCGGCACGGCGAGCAGGAAGCAGAGCGCAAACAAACTCAGCGCGGCTTTCACCGATCATCCCTCCTTTTGGCTTGAAGACAGAGGGGACGATACCACGCCAAAGCACCCGGCTCAGGCCCGCTCGATGGGGAAGGCCAGGACCTCCTCGATCGAATCGGCGCCGAGGGCGAGCATGACCAGGCGGTCCAGTCCCAAGGCCACGCCGGCGCAATCCGGCAGGCCGGCTTCGAGGGCGGCCAGGAGGTGCTCGTCGATCGGCACCTCCGGCAGGCCCAGGTTGCGGCGGGCCGCGAGGTCGGCCTCGAAGCGCCGACGCTGCTCGCCCGGATCGGCCAGCTCGTGGAAGCCGTTGGCCAACTCCATGCCGCGGACGTAGACCTCGAAGCGTTCGGCCACGGCCGGCGTGCCGGGGCGCAGCCGTGCCAGGGCCGCCTGGGAAGCGGGGAAGTCGAAGAGGAAGGCCGGGCGGTCGAAGCCCAGGCGGGGCTCGAGGGCGCAGGCGAGCAGCAGGTGAAGCAGGCCGTCGCGGTCGAGGCCGGGGGGCACGTCGAGCCCGGCACGTTCGGCCGCCGCGGTGAGCGCCGCCTCGTCGGACCGGTGGGGGTCGACGCCCAGCTCCCCCTCGAAGAGCTCTGCGTAGGTCAGGCGTCGGGCGGCCGGCACCCCGAGCGTGGCCGCCAGCAGCTGGTCCATCTCGTCCATCAGCCGGTGATGATCGAAGGCGGGCCGGTACCACTCGAGCAGGCTGAACTCAGGGTTGTGGCGCCGGCCTCGCTCGTCGTCGCGGAAGGCTTTGCAGATCTGGAAGATCGCTCCGCTGCCGGCGGCCAGCAACCGCTTCATGGCGAACTCGGGGGAGGTCTGGAGGAAGAGCCGCGGGCTCTCGGGACCGGCCAACTGGCAGGACAGCGAAGCGAGGTGGAGATCCGTGACGGTCGCCGCGGCGAGCTGGGGCGTCTCCACCTCGAGCACTCCCCGCTGGTGAAAGAAGCTCCGGATCGTCCGCAGCAGCTCCGCTCGGCGGCGCAGGTGCTCCAGGGGGGCGGTGGGCCGCCAGGAGGATTCGAGGGCTGTCATCGGGGGGACGCCGCCCCGCTCCTCAGAACGGGGCCGGCGAGCGGGGCTCTTACTTGCCGACGCGCGAGACGTACTCCGCGGTGCGGGTGTCGACCTTGATCACTTCCCCTTCTTGGATGAAGAGGGGGACCTTGACCGTGGCGCCGGTTTCGAGCTTGGCCGGCTTGGTGCCACCGCTCGAGGTGTCGCCGCGCACGCCGGGATCGGTCTCGACGATTTTGAGCTCGACGAAAGCCTGGGGGGTGACCACCAGCGGCTGGCCGTCCCAGAGGGTGACGTAGCAGGGATCCTGCTCCTTGAGCCACTGGGCGGCGTCGCCCACCATCACCTCGTCGGCCTCGAACTGCTCGTAGGTCGACGGGTTCATAAAGTGCCACTTCTCGCCGTCGTGGTAGAGGTACTGCATGTCGTTCTCGATCACGTCGGCGCCTTCGATGGTCTCACCGGACTTGAAGGTGCGATCGATCACCCGGCCGGTCTTCAAGTTCTTGAGCCGGACGCGGTTGAACGCCTGGCCTTTGCCGGGCTTGACCATCTCGTTGTCGACGATGTTGTAGGGGTCGCCGTCCATGAGAACCTTGAGCCCTGGTCTAAACTGGTTGGTGGAATAGGTGGCCATGAATCCCTCTCGGAGTCGATGTTATGCCCGGTCTCCCGCCGGAGACATCTGCGGATGATACCGCGAAGGGAATCAACGGGCTGGCGCCGCGAGCTGGCCGCGGCCCTGACCGACCCGGCCGAGCTGCTGGCCCTGCTCGAGCTGCCGGCCGAGCTGCTGGAGGGGGCCCGACGGGCCGGTGGGGCCTTCCCCCTCCGCGTGCCACGGGGCTTCGCGGCCCGCATGCGCAAGGGCGATCCGCGGGATCCCCTGCTCGCCCAGGTTCTGCCCCTGGGAATCGAGATGGCGCCGGTTCGCGGTTTCGGCGCCGATCCTCTCGGTGAAGCCCAAGCCCGCCGGGAGCGGGGCTTGCTCCACAAATACCAGGGCCGGGTGCTGCTGGTCTTGACCGGTGCCTGCGCCGTGCACTGCCGCTTCTGCTTCCGGCGCCACTTCCCTTACGCCGACGAGCAGCTCGGTGCCCGCGGCTGGAGCGAGGCTCTGGCGACCATCGCGGCGGATCCGTCGATCGAGGAAGTGATCCTCTCGGGAGGGGACCCCCTCTCCCTGCCCGACGGCCCCCTGGCCGAGCTGGCGGAGAGTCTCGAGGCCATCCCCCACCTGTCGCGACTGCGCCTGCACACCCGCCAGCCGGTGGTGCTGCCCGAGCGAGTCGACGATGACCTGCTGGCCTGGTTGTCCCGCGGGCGGCTGGCGAAGGTGATTGTCCTCCACACCAACCACGCCCGGGAGATCGACGGCACGGTCGCCGACGCCTTGGCCCGCCTGCGGAGCGCCGGCCTCCACCTGCTCAACCAGACCGTCCTGCTGCGCGGGGTCAACGATTCGGTCGAAGCGCTGGCCGAGCTGTCCCTGCGGCTCTTCGAGGTGGGTGTCCTGCCTTACTATTTGCACCTGCTCGACCGCGTCGCCGGTGCCGCCCACTTCGACCTGCCGGAGGCCGAGGCTCGGAGCCTGGCGGCCGGGCTCGCCGCTCGACTGCCCGGCTACCTGGTGCCCCGGCTGGTGCGCGAGGTGCCCGGCGCTCCGGCCAAGGTGCCGGTGCCCATCGAGCTCCACGACCTTCCTCAACCCCAAGGAACCGAAACCCCATGACCTTCGTCGCCGACCTCGAGCCGACCGCCCTCTGGAGCCACTTCGATCACATCCTCACCGTCCCTCGCGGCTCGGGCAACGAGGCGGCGATGCGCGACTACGTCCTGTCGGTGGCTGCGCGCCGCGGCTGCGCCCACCGTGGCGACGAGGCGGGCAACCTGGTGGTCACCGTGCCGGCTTCCCCGGGCCGGGAGGGGGCGCCGGTGGTGGTGCTGCAGTCCCACCTCGACATGGTTGAGGAAAAGAACTCCGGCACCGCGCACGACTTCACGCGGGACCCGATCCGCCCGGTGCGCGATGGCGAAGTGCTCCGCGCGGACGGCACCACGCTCGGGGCGGACAACGGCATCGGCGTGGCGGCGATGCTGGCCGTGCTCGAAGGAGAGGGACCCCACGGGCCCCTCGAGCTGCTCTTCACCATCGACGAGGAGCGGGGCCTCGCCGGGGCGCAACGGCTCGATCCCTCCCTGGTGAGTGGCAAGGTCCTCATCAACCTCGATTCCGAGGAAGAAGGCACGGTGATCGTCGGCTGCGCCGGCGGTGCCGACACCCGGCTCGCCTTGCCCCTCCACCGCGAAGAGCCGGGGGAGGGCACGTCCGGCGCCGAGCTCCGCATCTCCGGTCTCTCGGGCGGCCATTCGGGAGTGGACATCCACCTCCAGCGCGGCAACGCGCTCAAGGTCCTGGCCCGGGCCCTCCACGCCGCCCGGCTGACCGTGCCCTTCCACCTCGCCGCCCTCTCCGGCGGCGACAAAGGCAACGCCATCCCCCGTGAGGCTTCTGCCCTGGTGGTGGGGGAGACCGGCGCCCTCGCCCTGCTCGGGTCTCGCCTCGAGGCCGAGCTGGCGGCGATTCGCTCCGAGGTCGCCCCCGCCGACCCCGGCCTCGCCTGGAGCTGGGAGCCCCGGCCCCTGCCCCCCTCCTGCTGGACGGAAGTCACCACCTGGACCGTCCTGCGGCTGCTCGAGGCTCTGCCCCACGGGGTGCAGGCGATGAGCATCGACCTGCCGGGCCTGGTCGAGACCAGCTGCAATCTCGCCTCGGTCAAGGAGGACGGCGACCTGCTGCGGATCTTCTTGAGCAACCGCAGCTCGATCGCCGGCGCCCTCGCCGCCCTGCGACGGCGCAACCGGGCCGCCGGCAGCCTGGCCGGTGCCGAGGTCACGGAAGGCAGCGGCTATCCCGGCTGGAAGCCGGATGTCGCCTCGCCGGTCCTGACCGTGGTGCGCCGGGCCCACCAGCGGGTGCTGGGCACCGCGCCCCAGGTCACCGCCATCCACGCCGGCCTCGAGTGCGGCGTGATCGGCGAGAAGGTGCCGGGGCTCGACATGGTCTCGATCGGCCCCACCATCCGCTTCCCCCACTCGCCCAACGAGCTGGTGGAGATCGAAACGGTGGGGCGCTTCTACCGCTTGCTCACGGGGGTCCTGGAGGATCTGGCAGCTTCGACTTGACAGAGAGAAGTTATGGCGCCATCATTATGGCGCCATGGATCGGACAACCATCACCCTGCCCTTCGACCTCAAGCGTGCCGCCGTCGAGCGGGCGCGGGAGCTGGACGTGTCCCTCGCCGAGCTGATCCGCCAGTGCCTGGAGAGAGAGCTGGAATCGGGGCGGCGCGCCCCGTCGGTGGATCCCCTCTTCGCCGACACCGCGGTCTGGGATGGCGATACGCCGCCCGACCTCTCCCGGCGCCACGACCACTACCTCTATGACGACGATCTCGACGGGTAGCCGCCGGTGATCTTCATCGACACCGGCGCCTTCCTGGCCCGCCACTTGCCCAAGGACGACCACCGCGACCTGGCCCTGCCGGCCTGGGAGGAACTGACTCGCCTGCGCTGGCCCCTCTACACCAGCAACTTCGTGCTGGACGAGACCCTGACCTTGCTCGGCCGTTGTTCCACCTATCACTTCGCGGCCGAGAGAGGCCGATTCATTCAGGAGTCCCGAGAGCTCGAGATCCTGCGCCCGGACGAGGAGGACGAAGCCCGGGCCCTGGCGGCCTTCGAGAAGTTCGCCGACCAGAAGGTCAGCTTCACCGACTGCATCTCCTTCGTCCTGATGCGGCGCTACAAGATCCGGCGGGCCTTCAGCTTCGATCGGCACTTCGCCTCGGCCGGCTTCGAGCTGTGGGCCGGGCCGGTCGGTTGGGTGTCCGAGGCCCGGCCCGGCGAGGAGTGACGCGCCCCCTCACCCCAGCAGCGAGTCGTGGCCGGCCCAGACCAGGCCGGCGAAGACCTTGGGCAGGAAGCGCGTGGACTTCGGCGGCAGCAGGTCACCGTGGGCGATCGCCGCACTGAACGCCTCGGGCAGCATGGGTGGCAGGAAGAGCCCCACGGCGAGGGTGCCGGCGGCGAGCTCGGTGGCGAGCTTCTCCGGGCTCGAGCGGTAGACGATGGTGCCGTCGGTGGCGGACTCCGGGGCGAACCCCAGGGCCGGCAGCACGGCCTCGTGGAGCAGGGTCACGGCCAGCTCGCGGGCGCCGGGCGCCAGGTGCGCCGGGGCCTTGGCCGGATCCAGCCGCCAGATCTCCGGCCGCCCGCCGTGGGTCCAGACGCCCAGGGCCGGCTGGGGGGCGGCGGCCACGGCGGCGGCGAAGGCCGGCCCGGAGGTGGCGTCGACCGGGCGCCGCTCGATCATCGTGCCGGCTGCCTTCGACAGGTCGACCGGCGCCTCGAGCGCTCGGTGGATGGGGTCGATGGCGAGGCCGGGGGAGGCGATGCTGGTGACCACCGTCAGCTTGGCCGCGGCGGCCGTGCCCTCCTGGGCGCCGTGGCTCCGGGCGAAGCGGTGGCCCGTCTTGTAGCGGTGATGGCCGTCGGCGATCGCCACCGGCAGGGGTGCCAGCAGGGCGCGGTAGCGGGCGATGCGCTGGGGATCGGCCACGCGGTAGAGCAGGTGGCGGTTGCCTTCCGGGTCCTGGTGCAGGGCCACCGGCGCCTGGCCGCCCACGTCCTCGAGCAGCAGGCGGTCCAGCTCGCCGCCGTCGTCGGAGAGGAAGAACACCGGCTCGAGGTCCACCCGCGTGGCCTCCAGCAAGGAGACCCGGTCGGCCAGGGGCTTGTCGAGCGTGGCCTCGTGGGCGCGGATGATGCCGGTCTCCGGCTCCTCGATGCCGGCCAGGCAGCACAGCCCTAGCCGGCTGCCGCCCTCCGCCAGTTCGATCACGTAGGGGTAGAGGCTCGGCGCTTCGTCGCGCACCACCACTCCGGACGCCAGCCACTCGGCGTGGAGGCGGGCCGCCTCCTGGTAGGGGTCCCCCGCCGGTCCGGGCACCGGCTTGATCAGCCAGGCGAAGTGATGGGGGGAAAGGGCCTGCAATCGGTCGCGCAGGCCTTCGTCGATCTGGTCGTAGGGGGGAGCGATCAGCGAGTCGATGTCACGAGCGGGGCGGCCGTAGCGCAGCCCCTGGAACGCGTAAAGGCGCATGTTCACCTCCGGCCGCGCATTCTAGCGGCAGCGTATGATCGGCACGATGATCTCCAGCGCCCGGTTTCACTCCGTCCACGGCCAGGGCTTCCTGCGCACCGCGGTCGCCGTTCCTCGGGTATCGGTGGCCGACCCGGCGGCCAACCTCGAGCGCACCCTGGCTCTCGCCCGCCGGGCCTCGGCCGAAGCCTGCTCGCTGGTGGTCTTTCCCGAGCTGGGGCTGTCGGCCTACTCGGTGCAGGACCTCTTCCACCAGGACGCCCTGCTCGGCGCCGTCGAGGACGCCTTGGCGGCCCTGCTCGACGCCAGCCGGGAGCTGGCGCCGATCCTCCTGGCCGGGGCGCCGTTGCGCTTCGAGGGGCGCCTCTTCAACTGCGCCGCCGTGCTCTGGCGGGGCCAGCTGTTGGGCCTGGTGCCCAAGACCTACCTGCCCAACTACCGCGAGTTCTACGAGGCCCGCCACTTCGCTCCGGCCGAGTCCGCCCCCTCGACGACGGTGGAGTGGCGGGGCCGGCGGGTGCCGTTCGGCAACGACCTGCTCTTCGTCGGCCGGGGTCTGCCGGGCTTCGTGCTCCACGCGGAGATCTGCGAGGACTTCTGGGTGCCGGTGCCGCCCTCGAGCCTGGCCGCCCTGGCCGGGGCCACCGTGCTCGCCAACCTCTCGGCGAGCAACGTCACGGTGGCCAAGGCCGACTACCGCCGCCTGCTCTGCGCGTCGCAGTCCGGCCGGACCGTAGCCGGTTACCTCTACGCCGCCGCCGGGTGGGGGGAGTCGACCACCGACCTCGCCTGGGACGGCCACGCGATGATCTGGGAGAACGGCGTGCTGCTCGCCGAAAGCGAGCGCTTCGCCCGCGAGGAAGCCCTGATCACCGCCGACCTCGACCTCGAGCGGCTGGCCACCGAGCGGGCGCGGATGAACTCCTTCCACGACAACGGCCGCACCTTCCGCCAGAGCCTGGAACGCTTCCGCCGCATCGAGCTGGACTTCGAGCCGCCGGGGGACGAAGGGCCGCTGCGCCGGCGGGTGGATCGCTTCCCCTACGTGCCCGCCGATCCCGCCCGCCGCGACGAGCGCTGCAACGAGGTCTACGAGATCCAGGTCCAGGGTCTGGGCAAGCGCCTGGAGGCGACCGGCATCGACAAGGTGGTGATCGGCGTCTCCGGTGGTCTGGACTCGACCCAGGCCCTGCTGGTGGCGGTCGCGACCATGGACCGCCTTGGCCTGCCCCGCGCCAACGTGCTGGCCTACACCCTGCCCGGCTTCGCCACCTCGGAGCGCACCCGCCGCGACGCCTGGCGGCTGATGCGGGCCCTGGGCGTCTCCGGCGCCGAGATCGACATCCGCCCCTCTTGCCGCCAGATGCTCACCGACATCGGCCACCCAGCGGCCGACGGCGAGCCGGTCTACGACCCGACCTTCGAGAACGTGCAGGCGGGGGAGCGCACCTCCCACCTGTTCCGCCTGGCCAACCGCCAGGGCGCCCTGGTGGTGGGCACCGGGGACCTCTCGGAGCTGGCCTTGGGCTGGGCGACCTACGGCGTGGGGGACCAGATGTCGCACTATGCGGTCAACGCTTCGGTGCCCAAGACGCTCATCCGCCACCTGGTGCGCTGGGTGGCTGAGAGCGGCCGGGTGGACGGGGCGACGACCGAGGTACTGCTGTCGATCCTGGAGACGCCGATCTCCCCGGAGCTGGTGCCCGGAGCCGACCCGGAGGGGCCGAGCCAGCGCACCGAGGACGTCATCGGCCCCTTCGAGCTGCAGGACTTCCACCTCTACCACCTCTCCCGCTTCGGTTTCCGGCCCTCGCGCATCGCCTACCTCGCCCACCAGGCCTGGGGCGATCGCGCTCGCGGCGCCTGGCCCGAAGGCACTCCGCAGGAGGAGCGGCGCGAGTACGACCTGGCGGCGATCAAGCGCTGGCTGCGGGTCTTCCTCCGCCGTTTCATCGAGACCAGCCAGTTCAAGCGCTCGGCCCTGCCGGACGGCCCGAAGGTCGGCTCCGGCGGCTCCCTCTCGCCCCGCGGCGACTGGCGAGCGCCCAGTGACGCCCGCGCCGCGGCCTGGCTGGCCGAGCTGGAGAGCGGAGTGCCGGACGTGACAGCTGTCACCTCAAGAGGTGACGAAGGGCTCTAGGGTCCAGCTCCCGGATCTCCCAGACTGTCGCCAGCCGCTCGGACAGGCGGCTTGACAGTCAGGAGAAGATCCATGATCCGACTCGAACCCTCTCCCTCAGCCGATCTGGTGGGAGTCACACACCGCTACGGCAAGGTGACGGCCTTGGCCGGCGTCGACCTCGCGCTCGCTCCCGGACAGATCACGGCCCTGCTGGGCCCCAACGGCGCCGGCAAGACCACCATCGTCAAGCTGCTACTCGGGCTGCTCAAGCCCCAGGCGGGCCGCGTCCGCCTGTTCGGCGGCGATCCGGCCGGCCTCGCCGCCCGGCGCCGCGCGGGGGCCATGATGCAGGTGGGCAAGGTGCCCGAGACGCTCAAGGTGCGCGAGCACCTGGAACTGTTCCGGGCCTACTATCCGGCTCCCTCGTCGCTCGCCGAGCTGGTCGAGAGGGCCGGGTTGGGGGGCCTCGAAGAGCGGCTTTTCGGCAGGCTCTCGGGAGGTCAGAAGCAGCGCCTCCTTTTCGCCCTCGCCCTCGCCGGCAACCCCGACGTGCTGTTCCTCGACGAGCCCACGGTCGGCCTCGACGTCGAGGCCCGGCGGGCCCTCTGGGGGGAGATCCGGCGCCTGCGCGGGACCGGCAAGACGATCCTGCTGACCACCCACTACCTCGAGGAGGCCGACTCTCTGGCCGACCGGGTGGTGGTGCTGCGCCAGGGGAGCATCGTGGCCGACGGCTCGCCGGCGGAGATCAAGACCCGTGCCCTGCTGCGGCGGGTGGGCTGCTCTACGGTCCTCAACCCGGCCGAGGTGGGCCGCTGGAGCGAGGTGCGCTCGCTCGACGCCGACGGCACCCGCCTCTCCCTGCTCACCCCGGACGCCGAAGCCCTGGTGCGCCGCCTGCTCGCCGCCGATCCCCGCCTGGCCGACCTCGAGGTCACCTCCGCCGGACTCGAGGAGGCCTTCCTGGTCCTGACCCGCGATGCCGTGAAAGGAGCCGCCTGATGAGCTCAGCCGCCCACTCCGTTACCGCCTCCCGAGCCACTGCCCTCGGGAGCCCCGCCCTCGGCCGCATCTACTGGCTCGAGGCCAAGACCGAGGCCCTGAAGCAGCTGCGGCTGCCGGCCTACGTCATCCCGACCCTCATCTTCCCGGTGCTCTTCTACCTGCTTTTCGGAGTGATGCTGGCCAAGAAGGGAGTCGGGTCCTTCCCCCTCGGCACCTACTTGCTCGCCACCTACGGAGCCTTCGGGGTGATCGGTGCCGCCTTCTTCGGCTTCGGCGTCGGCATCGCCGTCGAGCGGGGCCAGGGCTGGCTGCTGCTCAAGCGGGCGAGCCCAATGCCGGTGGGGGCCTACTTCGCGGCCAAGATCGCCTTGGCCCTCCTCTTCTCGGCGATCATCGTCGGCTTGCTCTTCACCCTCGGCGCCACCGTCGGCGGTGCCCACCTCTCGCCGGCTCGCTGGCTGGGGCTGGGCGCCACCCTGCTGATGGGGGCCTTGCCCTTCTGCGCCTTCGGCCTGGTGCTCGGCAGCCTGGCGGGCCCCAACTCGGCACCCGCCATCGTCAACGTCATCTATCTGCCGATGGCCTTCCTGTCCGGTTTGTGGGTGCCCATCCAGGCCCTGCCCAAGGCCTTGCAGCAGCTTGCCCCGGCCTTGCCGCCGTATCATTTCGCCCAGCTGGCTTTGAAGTGGCTGGGAGCCGACCAAGGCACGCCGGTCGCCCAGCACCTGGGGTACCTGGTGGTCTTCACCGCTCTCTGTCTGGTGGTGGCCGCCGTCGCCTTCCGCCGGGACAAGGGAGAGACCTGGGGGTGAGAGCCCCGGCGAGCGCGACGGTCATCTGCTGCGAGGACGCGCAACCGAAGGAGAGACCCGAGACATGAGACTCCTGCCACCCCGCTCGACCCTCGGCTGGACTCCCTACGCGTGGTTGATCTACCTGACGATGCTCTTCGTGCATCCGGTCCTGGCCCCGCCGTCGGCCCTCCAGTGGACCCTGACGATCGTCGCCGTGCTCGCCTTCCTCGGGCTGTACTTCCGGGCCTTCTGGGTGGAAGGTCGGCGCCTGCTGCCGCTGATCGGCGGCATGGTCGCCCTCGGCCTCCTGCTCGCGCCGACCAACCCCGGGGCTACGGTCTTCTTCATCTACGCCGCCTCCTTCGTCTCCCGCGCCGGGCCGCCGGCCTATGCGTATCGGCTCCTGGGTCTGGTCGTCCTGGTCCAGCTCCTCCACGTCTGGTGGTTCGCGATCCCCAGGCAGGGGTGGGTCCCGGGAGTGGTGTTCAGCGCCCTGATCGGCGCCCTCAACATCCACTTCGTCACCGAGCAGCGCAGGAACTCCCGGCTGCGCCTCGCCCAGGAAGAGGTGGAGCGCCTGGCCAAGGTGGCCGAGCGGGAGCGCATCGCCCGCGACCTCCACGACCTCCTCGGCCACACCCTGTCGCTGATCACCTTGAAGGCCGAGCTGGCCGCCCGCCTCGCCGAGCGGGATCCCCAGCGTGCCCGGCGCGAGATGGAGGAGGTGGAGCAGGTCTCCCGCCAGGCCCTGGCCGAGGTGCGCGAGGCGGTGCAAGGCTACCGGGAGAGCGGCTTGGCCGCCGAGCTGATCGGCGCCCGGGTGGCGTTCGAGACGGCCGGCATCGAGCTCGAGCTGGTGACGGGGCCCTACTCGGTGGCGCCGCGGGTGGAGGCCGTGGCGGCCCTGGCCCTGCGCGAGGCGATGACCAACGTGGTGCGCCATTCCCGGGCCCGCAGTTGTCGCATCGAGCTCGCCCAGGCCGACGGCCGGCTCCGCCTCGCCGTGGCCGACGACGGAGCCGGCTCCCGCGCCCGGGAGGGTGCCGGTCTCGCCGGCATGCGGGAGAGGGTGGAGGCGGTGGGCGGCCGCCTCGAGCGCAGCGTGGGCTCGGGCACCCGACTCGTGGTGCTCCTGCCAGTGCATGTCGAGGCGTTGCCGGGTGACGAGGCGACGCGGGCTCTCGCCGGGGGGAGAGGGTGATCCGGGTCCTGCTCGCCGAGGATCAGGGCATGGTCCGCGGCGCTCTCGCCGCCTTGCTCGAGATCGAGGGGGACCTCGAGGTGGTGGGCCAGGCCGCCGACGGCCGCGAAGCCCTGGAGCTCGCACTGCGCCTCGACCCGGACGTGGTGGTCACCGACATCGAGATGCCGCGCATGACCGGTCTGGAGCTCGCCGCCACGCTGGGCGAGCGGCGAGCCCGGGCGAAGGTGATCATCGTCACCACGTTCGCGCGGGCCGGCTATCTGCGCCGCGCTCTCGAGGCGGGGGCCTCCGGCTACCTGCTTAAGGACGCCCCGGCCACGGAGCTGGCGGAAGCGGTGCGGCGCGTGGCGGCGGGCGGTCGCGCCATCGCCCCCGAGCTGGCGGCCGAAGCCTGGACCGAGCTCGACCCCCTGACCGACCGCGAGCGGCAAGTGTTGCGCCTGGCCGGCGAGGGTCTTGCGAGCGCCCAGATCGCCGGTGAGATCCACCTGTCGGAGGGCACCGTGCGCAACTACCTCTCGACCGCGATCAGCAAGCTGGGCGCCGCCAACCGGGTCGAGGCGGCCCGGCGGGCGCGAGAGAAGGGCTGGCTGTGACGGGCTAGAATCGCCCGATGTCCCGCATCGCCGTCCTCGCCGACGTCCACGGCAACCTCCCGGCCCTGGAAGCGGTCCTCGCCGACCTCGACGCTCAACACGTCGACGAGGTGTTGGTGGGGGGCGATCTCGTGGGCCGGGGTCCCCAGGGCAGCGCCGTGGTCCAGCGAGTGCTCGGCCTTGGCTGGCGCTCGGTCAAAGGCAACCACGAGGACTACCTGCTCGACTTCCGCCATGGCCGGGTGCCGGAGGACTGGCTCTCCCTGGCCAGCCAGGAGTGGGCGGCAGCCCGTTGGATGGCCGCCGAGCTGGGGCCGGGGGAGGCCGAGGCGATCGCGGCCCTGCCGTTCTCGCTCACGGCCGCCTCGCATCCCGACCTGCGCCTGGTGCACGGCACGCCCCGCTCGGCCAACGAGGGCATCGGCCCCTGGACTCCCGAGGCGGAGCTGGCTCGCCATCTCGGCGAGATCGCCGAGCCCCTGCTGGTCTGCGCCCACACTCACCGCCCCTTGCTGCGGCGCCTGCCCCAGGGCACCGTGGTCAACGTCGGCTCGGTGGGGCTGCCGTTCAATCGTGATCGCCGGGCCCAGTACGCGATCTTCGAAGAGGGGGCGGGGGAGTGGCAGGTCGAATTCCGGCAGGTGAGCTACGACCTCGGATCGGTCGTCGAGGTCTACCAGCGCACCGGCTTCCTGGCGGCTGGAGGGGTCACCGCCCGCCTGCTCCTGCTCGAGCTGGAGCACGCCTCGCCCGTCCTGGTGCCCTTCCTCAAGTGGGCCGAGGCGCTCCAGGTCCCGGCCCGGCTGGAACGGCTGGAGGAGTTCCTCGCCTTCCACGATCCCGAGGAGCCGCTGTCGCGCTTCTTCGCGCGGCTCGAGGCTCTGGCCGGCTGAGGCTGTGCGGAATAGCCCGCCCCCGCCCCGCGTTGATTCGGTGCAGCCTTCGATCGAAAGGAGCCGCCATCTCCCAGCCCATCGCCGGTCATCTCCTCGGCCTCCAAGCCTCCGAGCGGCGCGCCCTCGAGCGCACCTTCCGCCGTAAGGTTCCGCCCGAGCAATTCGTTTCCCCGGACCTCGCCCGCCACCTGACCGAGATCTCGGCCAAGATCGGCCGCCAGGTCGGCGTCCTGCTACGACGGGACGGCTCCGTCCAGTCCGTCATCGTCGGCGACGCCACCCACTTGATGCTGCCCGACATCGGGCGCCTGCGCGGCGGCACCGGCCGCTTCCGGGGCCTGCGCCTGGTGCACACCCACTTGAAGGGCGAGCCTCTGACCGCCGACGACCTGAACGACCTCGCCCTGCTACGCCTCGACCTGGTGGGGATGATCGAGGTGCTGCCCACCGGTCTGCCCGGCCGCGTCGAGCTCGCCCACGTCGACCCGGCGGCCCTGGCCGAGGGAGCCGAGGTGGAGGAGGGCAAGGAGGTCGCCAACGGCCTCTTCGTCCGCCGGCAGGCCGCTGATCTCTACCGCCTGGACTTCGACTTCGAGGAGACCATCAACGCCCTCGAAGAGGAGCTGGCGCGGGTGGTCGCCGGCAGTGCCGGAGCGGCGGGGGAGGAGAGGGCCCTGGTGATCGGCCTGGTGCCGGACGAGGACCACTTCGCCGAGACCCTCGAGCTGGTGCGCTCGGCCGGCGTGGCGATCGCCGGCACCATGCGCCAGAAGCGGAGCAGCGTCCACCCCAAGACCATCGTCGGCCGGGGCAAGCTCCAGGAGGTGGTGCTCGAGAGCATGCGCCGGGGCGCCACGGTGGCCATCTTCGACCTCGACCTCAAGCCCGCCCAGGCCCGCGCCTTCGAGGACTCGACGGGCTTGAAGGCGATCGACCGCACCCAGCTGATCCTCGACGTCTTTGCCCAGCGGGCCAAGAGCCGGGACGGCAAGCTGCAGGTGGAGCTGGCCCAGCTCAAGTACGCGCTGCCCCGCCTGACCGAGAAGGACGCTGGCCTGTCGCGACTGACCGGCGGCATCGGCGGCCGGGGGCCCGGCGAGACCGTGCTCGAGATCGGCCGCCGGCGCATCCGGGACCGCATCCGCTCCCTCGAGCGGGAGGTCGAGGCCCTGTCGCGCCAGCGGGACCTGCGGCGGCGGCGCCGTCGCCGCGAGGGCATCCCGGTGCTCTCGATCATCGGCTACACCAACGCCGGTAAGAGCACGCTCTTGAACGCCCTCACTCGCTCCGAGGTCGAGGCCGCCGACAAGCTGTTCATGACCCTCGACCCGACCAGCCGCCGCCTGCGCTTCCCCCGGGAAGGGGAAGTGATCATCACCGACACGGTGGGCTTTCTCGCCGATTTGCCCGAGGATCTGGTGGCGGCCTTCCGGGCCACCCTCGAAGAGCTGGCCGACGCCGACCTGCTGCTGCACGTGGCCGACGCCGCCGACCCGCGGGTGGCCGACAAGATCGAGGCCGTCGAGGAGCTGCTGGCGGAGCTGGAGCTGGGCGGCAAGCCGATGCTGCGGGTGCTCAACAAGGTGGACCTGCTGCCGCCGGAGACCGTCGAGGCCCTGGCCCGCCGTTTCGAGGCCGTGCCGGTCTCGGCCGTGGCCCGCATGGGCTTGCGCGAGCTGATCGCCACCGCGGAGGAGCGGCTGGGCGCCGAGCGCAGCTGGCTGGCCGGCACGGGAGCCTGAGCAGGAGCTCTTCCGATGGACGAGGACCACCACCCCGATCTCGCCGCCGGGGAGGGTTGGGAGGAGCGGGTCGCCATCGCCGCTTTCAGCTTGCCCTGGGAGGCCGAGATGGCGCGGGCCAAGCTCGAGGCCGAGGGCATCGACGCCGTGCTCGGGGACGAGAACCTGATCCGCCTGGATTGGTTCGTGTCCCAGGCCGTGGGCGGCGTCAAGCTCCTGGTGCCCCGTTCCGAGGCCGAGCGGGCCGCGGCCCTGCTCGAGGAAAGCTGCGAGGTGCCGGAGGTCGGCCTGGCCACCGAGCAGGACGCCCCGGGCGACCCGCGCTGCCCCGCCTGCCTGTCCACCAACTTGACCTACGAGCGCTGGTCCCGCGCCGCCTTCGTCGCCAGCCTGCTCTCCCTCGGCTTCCCCATCCCCTGGTTCCATCCCCGCTACCGCTGCGGCCGCTGCAAGCGGGACTGGAGCCCGGAGGAGGTGGGGGCCACCGACATCCAGTCTCGAGCCGGGCATGTCGCGAGATAGGATCTGAGGCTCTTTCGGTCCCCGGGGGCCGGCATTGAGGGGTGAGGAGAGCCTTCCACCATGAGCAGTCAACCCGACCGTTACGAACCGGCCGCGATCGAGGCCCGCTGGCAGGAGCGCTGGGCCGCGGACGGCCTGTATGCCGCCGACATCGACCCTTCCCGGCCCAAGCACTATGCCTTGGCCATGCTGCCTTACCCGTCCGGCGACCTCCACATCGGCCACTGGTTCTCCTTCGTGCCGCCGGACGCCCGCGCCCGCTACCAGCGGATGAACGGCAAGAACGTGCTCTTCCCGATCGGTTTCGACGCCTTCGGCCTGCCGGCCGAGAACGCCGCCATCAAGCGCAACATCCACCCCAAGGAGTGGACCTACGCCAACATCGAGCACATGCGCGGCCAGCTCCGGCGCATGGGGGCGATGTTCGACTGGCGGCGCGAGGCCGTTTCCTGCGACCCCGAGTACTACCGCTGGACCCAATGGTTCTTCTTGAAGCTCCACGAGGGAGGTCTGGCCTATCGTGCCGCCTCGGCCGTGGACTGGTGCCCTTCCTGCAACACCACCCTGGCCCGCGAGCAGGTGGTGGGGGAGGACCGGCTTTGCGAGCGCTGCGACACGCCGGTGACCAAACGCAACTTGGCGCAGTGGTTCTTCCGCACCACCCGCTACACCGAGGAGTTGCTCGCCTACCCCGGCCTCGACTGGCCGGAGCGGGTGCGCACCCTCCAGAACCGCTGGATCGGCCGCTCCGAGGGGGCCCTGGTCACCTTCCCGAGCGAGGCCGGCGAGGCGATCGAGGTCTTCACCACCCGGCCGGACACCCTGTGGGGAGCGACCTTCGTGGTGCTCGCCCCGGAGCATCCCCTGGTGGCGAAGGTCACCACCGAGGCCCAGAGGGCGGAGGTCGAGGCATACGTCGAGGCCACCCGCCGCCAGACCGACGTGCAGCGCGAGGCCGCCGACCGCGAGAAGACCGGCGTCGCCACCGGCGGTTGGGCCATCAACCCGGTGAACGGCGAGCGGGTGCCGATCTGGATCGCCGACTACGTGCTGGTCACCTACGGCACTGGCGCCCTGATGGCCGTGCCGGCCCACGACCACCGCGACTTCGCCTTCGCCCGCCGCTACGGCCTAGCCGTGGTGCCGGTGATCCTGCCCCCGGGCGGCGAGCCGCTCGACGGCGCGACCATGACCGAGCCGTTCACCGAGCCGGGCACCATGGTCGCCTCCGGCGAGCTCTCCGGCACGCCCGCCGCCGCAGCCTACGAGCGGGTGGTGGCCCACCTCGAGGCCAGGGGAGCGGGCCGGCGTAGCGTCAACTACCGCCTGCGCGACTGGCTGATCTCCCGCCAGCGGTACTGGGGGGCGCCGATCCCGATGGTGTTCTGTCAGGCTTGCGGCGAAGTGCCGGTGCCCGAGTCCGAACTGCCCGTGCTGCTGCCCGACGACGTGGACTGGCGGCCGACCGGAGAGAGCCCCTTGAAGCTGCACCCGAGCTGGAAGCACGTGCCCTGCCCCCGCTGCGGCGGAGCGGCCGAGCGCGAGACGGACACCATGGACACCTTCATGTGCTCCTCGTGGTACCACCTGCGCTACCTCTCGCCGCACTTCGCGGCCGGGCCCTTCGATCCCCGCGAGTACGACTACTGGATGCCGGTGGACACCTACACCGGGGGCATCGAGCACGCCACGATGCACCTGATCTACACCCGCTTCTTTCACAAGGCCTGCCGCGATCTCGGCATCACCCGCGGCGACGAGCCGATGATCCAGCTGCACAACCAGGGGATCATCCTCGGCGAGGACTCCGAGAAGATGTCCAAGAGCCGCGGCAACGTCGTGGCTCCGGACGCCCTGGTCGACACCTATGGCGCCGACACCGTGCGGGCCTACCTGATGTTCTTCGCCCGCTGGGAGCAGGGGGGGCCGTGGAGCAGCACTGGCATCGAGGGCACCTCGCGCTGGCTCAAGCGGCTGTGGTCCCTGCTGCTCGACCCACCCCGCCCGGGGGGTGTGACGGCCGACCCGGCCCTGCTGCGCGCCCTGCGTCGCAAGGTCCACCAGACCCTGCGCCAGGTCGGCCGGGACTTCGAGGCTTTCGCTTTCAACACCGTGATCTCGAGCCTGATGGAGCTGGCCAACGAGATGAGCCGGGTCGCCCAGGCCGGCGGGGCGGGCACCGCCGAGTGGGACGAGGCGGTGGACCTCTACCTGCGGATGCTGGCGCCGGTGGCACCACACTTCGCTGAAGAGGTCTGGGCGCGGCTCGGCAAGCCGTACTCCGTGCACCGCCAGAGCTGGCCGCAGGTCGACGAGGCGGCCGCGGCCGAGGAGGAGATCACCCTGGTGGTGCAGGTCAACGGCAAAGTGCGCGACCGAGTGGTCCTGCCGGCCGGAGTCGGCGAGGAGGAGGCGAGAGCTGCGGCCCTCGCCTCACCGATCGTCCAGCGTCTGCTCGAGGGCCGCGAGCCCAAGAAGGTGATCGTGGTGCCCGGCCGGCTGGTCAACGTGGTCGGCTGAGGCCCGGAGCTCTCAAAGGGTGGTCAGCACCTTCTCGATGCGCTCCAGGGCCCAGTCGATCTCGTCCTCGGTGATCACCAGGGGCGGCGCGATGCGGATGACGTTGCCGTGGGTGTCCTTGCAGAGCAGGCCGTCCTTGGCCAGGGCCTCGCAGAAACGCCGGGCGCCGCCGGCCTCGGGGGCGAGCTCGATGGCCACCCACAGACCGAGGCCCCGGGTCTTGGCAATGTAAGGCGAGTCGATGCGCCGGACCCGGTCGAGCAGGTAGGCGCCGAGCCGGGCCGAGCGCTCGATCATGCCCTCCTCGATCAGCACCTGGATCGCCGTGCGGGCCACCGCCACGCCCAGCGGGTTGCCGCCGTAGGTGGAGCCGTGGTCCCCGGGGGTGAAGACGCCCATCACCTCGTCGTCGGCCAGGAAGGCCGAGACCGGGTAGAAGCCGCCGGAGAGGGCCTTGCCGATGATCACCGCGTCCGGCCGGATGCCCTCGTGCTCGAAGGCGAAGAGGCGGCCGGTGCGGCCGAGGCCGGACTGGATCTCGTCCAGGATCAGCAGCACGCGGTGGCGGGTGGCCAGCTCCCGCAGCCCGGCCAGGAAGCCCTCGGGCGGGATGATGATGCCGGCCTCGCCCTGGATCGGCTCGACCAGGATCGCCGCCGTCTCCGGCGTGATCGCCGCCTCGACGGCCGCCAGGTCGCCGTAGGGCAGCACCCGGAAGCCCGGGGTGAAAGGACCGAAGCCGTTGCGGTACTGGGGCTCGGAGGAGAAGCTCACCATGGTGGTGGTGCGGCCGTGGAAGTTGTTCTCGAAGGTCAGGACCTCGGCCCGGTCGGCGGCCACGCCCTTGACCTGGTAGGCCCACTTGCGGGCCGCCTTGACCGCCGTCTCGACGGCCTCGGCGCCGGAGTTCATCAACAGCACGCGGGCGAAGCCGGACAGCTCGCAGAGCTCCTGGCAGAGGGGGCCCAGCTGGTCGTTGCGAAAGGCGCGGGAGGTCAAGGGCAGGCGGCTCGCCTGCTCGATCAGGGTGGCGAGGATGCGGGGATGGCAATGGCCCTGGTTGACCGCCGAGTAGGCCGAGAGGAAGTCCATGTAGCGGTTGCCCTCGACGTCCCACAGCCAGATGCCCTCGCCGCGGCTGATGACGATGTCGAGCGGGTGGTAGTTGTGGGCGGCGTAACGGTCTTCGAGGGCGATCAGCTCCGCGCTCGAGAGGCCGGCTTCCACGTCGAGATCGAGGGTCGCCATGGTGAGCTCCTGGGGTGGGAAGGTCCGGTCGAGGGCCGTGGGGGAGGAGGCAGAGCCGGCCCGGTTCGAAGCCCGAAAAGTCTACCACCCGCCCCCCGGGGGCCGTAACCCCCGCCGCCTCGTATGATCCCCTGGTGTCGCCCTCGGCACTCGACCTCACCGCCTTGCTCGCCGAGCTCGCGGCCGACGCCAAGCTCGGCCCGGAGATCGCCCATCGGGCCTTCCTGCCAGCGGCCGAGGAGCGTTTCGGCGAGCTCGATCCGCCGCCCCCAACGGCCCTCGCCCGGGCCCTGGCGGCGCGCGGCGTCCAGCACCTGTGGAGCCACCAGGTCGAGGGCATCACGGCCGCTCGCCAGGGCCGGGACGTGCTGGTCACTACCCCCACGGCCTCCGGCAAGTCGCTGGTCTTCTACTTCCCGGTGCTCGAGGCGGCCCTCGCCGGTGTGCCCGGCCGAGCTCTGTTGCTCTTCCCCTTGAAGGCCCTGGCCCAGGACCAGAAGGGCAAGCTCCGGGCCCTGGCGGCGGCCGCCGGCCTGGGCCCCGAGGACTTCGGCTGCGAGGTCTACGACGGCGACACCCCGCGGGAGGCCCGCCAGCGCATCCGCCAGAACCCGCCGCGGGTGCTGATCACCAACCCGGACATGCTCCACTTGGGACTCCTGGGCAGCCCGGACCTCTGGCTGCCCTGGCTCGCCGAGCTTCGTTGGGTGGTGCTCGACGAGCTGCACACCTACCGCGGCATCTTCGGCAGCCACTTCCACCACGTGCTCTGCCGCCTGCTGCGCCTGGCCCGGGCCGCCGGGGCGAGCCCGGCCGTCATCGCCTCCTCGGCCACGGCGGCCAACCCGGCGGAGTTCGCCGCCACGCTCACCGGTCGCACTTTCCACTGGATCGAGGCCTCCGGCGCCCCGCGCGAGGGCCGCCACTTCCTCTTGCTGCGCCCCGAGGCCAGCCCCTACACCACCACCCTGCGCCTGCTCACCGCCCTGGTGCGGCGGGGGGCCAAGACCATCGTCTTCACCAAGGCCCGGCGGATCACCGAGCTGCTGTATTCGTGGCTCTCGCAGCAGGACCGCGACCTGGCCAGGCGGGTGGCGAGCTACCGCTCGGGCTTCCTCCCCGAGGAGCGGCGAGCGATCGAGGCGCGGCTGGCTTCGGGCGAGCTCGACGCCGTGATCTCCACCTCGGCCCTCGAGATGGGCATTGACGTCGGCGGCCTCGACGCCTGCATCCTGGTGGGCTTTCCGGGCAGCGTGATGGCCACCTGGCAGCGTTCCGGGAGAGTCGGCCGGGCGGGGCAGGAGTCGCTCACCGCCCTCATCGCCCTGCCGGACGCTCTCGACCTCTACTTCCTCGACCATCCCACCCAACTGCTCGAGCGGCCCTGTGAGCGGCTGATCGTCGACCCCGCCAACGAGCCGGTGGCCCGGGCTCACCTGGTGTGTGCGGCAGCCGAGCGGCCCCTGTCCCCCGAGGCCGACCGTGCCTACCTCGAGCCCCTGGCGGCGGTGGTGGGGGACCTGCTCGCCGAGGGCAAGCTGGTGCGGTTGGGGGACTCGGGCGAGCTGGCCACCACCGCCCGCCGCCCCCAGCGGGGCATCTCGCTGCGCGGCACGGGGGCGACCACGGTGATCTTCGACACCGGCAGCCAGCGCTCGATCGGCACCATCGACGGCGTGCGGGTCTTCCACGAGTGCCACCCCGGGGCGGTGTACTTCCACGCCGGGCGCCAGTATCTGGTGCGCGAGCTGGACCTCGCGGCGCGCCGGGTGCTGGTCGAGGCGGCGCGGGTGGACTACTACACGACGCCCTTATCCGAGAAGGAGACCGAGATCCTGGAGGTGATGGAGGAGCTGTCCCAGCCACCTCTCGAAGGCCGCCTGGGCCGACTCAAGGTCACCGAGAGGGTGGTGGGCTATGAACGCAAGCGGCTGGGCTCCCAGGAGCTGTTGGGGGCCGAGCCCCTCGAGCTGCCCAGCTCGTCGTTCGAGACGGTGGGGCTGTGGTGGCAGGTGCCGCGGGCCCTGGAGGAGACCCTGCGCCTGGCCGGCCAGCACTTCCTGGGCGCCCTCCACGCCTCCGAGCACGCGGGGATCTCGCTGTGCCCCCTGCTCGCCCTCTGTGACCGCGGCGACATCGGCGGCATCTCCTACCCCTATCAGCCCCAGGTGGGCAGCGGCGCGGTCTTCATCTACGACGGGCATCCAGGCGGCATCGGCATCGCCGCGCGGATCTTCGGCGACCTGCCCGGCCTGCTCGCGCGGGTGATCGAGCTGATCGAGGGCTGCCCCTGCGAGGAGGGCTGCCCGTCGTGCATCCAATCTCCCAAGTGCGGCAACGGCAACCGGCCCCTGGACAAGCAGGGAGCCCGCCGGGTGCTCGGGCTGCTGCTCGGCCGCGAGCTGCCGCCGCGGGAGGCGATCCTCGCCGCCGAGAAGCCGGTCCGTCGGACCGAAGCCGGCCCGCGCCGGCCCGAGCTCGGCCCGACGCCGGCCGCTTCCACCCCATCGCCGTCGCCTCCCGCACCGGCTCTCGAGCCACCCTCGCCGCCGCCGCGCAAGGCCGTCGTGAGCCCGGCCCGCAAGCGCCCCGCCGAGGTCGAGAGCACCGTGCTCTTCGACCTCGAGACCCTGCGCTCGGCCGACGAGGTGGGGGGCTGGGGCAAGGCGCACAAGATGGGCGTGGCGGTGGGGGTGGTCTGCCAGCTCGAGGAGGGCCGCTTCGAGACCTTCGGTGAGTCCGCGGTGCGCGAGCTGGTGGAGCGCCTGCGCTCGGCGGACCTGGTGGTGGGCTTCAACGTCAAGCGCTTCGACTACAAGGTCCTCTCCGGCTACACTGGCGAGGACTACAACCGCCTGCTGCCCACGCTCGACCTGCTGGAGGAGGTCTACACCAAGCTCGGGTTCCGCATCGGCATGGGCGACCTGGCCACCGCCACCCTCGGCTCGACCAAGTCCGCGGACGGGCTGCAGAGCCTGGCCTGGGTCAAGGAAGGCCGGCTCGACCTGGTGGCCGACTACTGCCGCCGCGACGTCGAGATCCTGCGCGACCTCTACCTCTTCGGCCGGCGCGAGGGCTACCTGCTCTACGACGACCGCCGCGGCGGGCGGTCGCGGCTGCCGGTGGATTGGTAGACTCCGCCGATGTCCGAGCCACACGGCCCCCGCCTGCGCTGGGGGCACCGCGAGCACTCCCACGACGACCGCCGTCTGCTCGAAGGGCCGCGCTCCCGACTCTCCGAGCTGGCCCGTCTGTTCCGGATCTCGGCGGAGCTGCTCAAGGGCTTTCGGGCCCTGCACTTCGTGGGACCCTGCGTCACCGTGTTCGGCTCCGCCCGCTTCACCGAGCAGCACACCCACTATCAGCTGGGCCGCGAGGTCGGCGGCCGGCTCGCCGAAGCCGGCTTCACGGTGATGACCGGCGGCGGCCCGGGGATCATGGAGGCCGCCAACCGCGGTGCCAAGGAGGCCGGCGGTGCCTCGATCGGCTGCAACATCCGCCTGCCACGCGAGCAGCGACCCAATCCCTACCTCGACCACTTCGTCGAGTTCCGCTACTTCTTCGTCCGCAAGGTGATGCTGGTCAAGTACTCCTACGCCTTCGTGGTGCTGCCCGGAGGTTTCGGCACCATGGACGAGGTCTTCGAGTGCGCCACGCTGATGCAGACCGGCAAGATCCGCAACTTCCCGCTGGTCATGATGGGCACCGAGTTCTGGAAGCCGCTGCACGATTTCGTCTGCCATGGCATGGTCGCGGAGAAGACGATCCTCCCGGCCGACTGCGAACGCATCCTCTTCACCGACTCCGTCGACGAAGCGATGGACCGCATCCTGAGCGCCGCGACCCAGGAGCTCGGGCTCGTCTGGGAGCCCCGGCCCCGCCGGTTTTTCCGCGAGAGAAAGCTGCAAAAACCGGGCCCCGGGCCGGTCTCCGGCGGCCTCCCCGCTGAGAAATTGTAGCAAAGCTCCGCTACAGCAGCGTGCTGCCCAGGTTCGCCAGCGCCGACCGTTCGCCCTTCTCCAAGTTGACGTGGGCGTAGAGCGGGTTGCCGCGGATGCGGTCGATCAGGTAGGAGAGGCCGTTGCTCTGGGCGTCGAGATAGGGGGTGTCGATCTGGAAGATGTCGCCCGTCAGCACGATCTTGGTGCTCTCGCCGGCGCGGGTGATGATGGTCTTGACCTCGTGCGGCGTCAAGTTCTGCGCCTCGTCCACGATGAAGATGACGTTCGAAAGGCTCCGGCCGCGGATGTAGGCGAGCGGCACGATGTGGAGCTTCTCGGTCTCCACCAGCTCGTCGACTTTTTTGTACTCCCGCTCGCGCTCGCCCCACTGGTTCTTGATGATCCCCAGGTTGTCCCACAGAGGCTGCATGAAAGGGTTGATCTTCGACAGCACGTCCCCCGGCAGGAAGCCGATGTCGCGGTTCGACAGCGGCACGATGGGCCGGGCGAGGTAGATCTGCCGGAAGTGCCGCCGCTGCTCGAGAGCCCCGGCCAGGGCGATCAGGGTCTTGCCCGTGCCCGCCGAGCCCGAGAGCGTCACCAGCGGCACGTGCGACTGCAGCACCGCGTGCAGCGCGAAGGTCTGCTCGGCGTTGCGCGGCGAGATGCCGTAGGCCTGCGGCTTGATGATCCGCTCGACCCGCCCCGTCTCCGGGTTGAAGTAGCCGAGCCCGGAGCGGCCGTGGCTGCGCAGGATGTAGTAGTGGTTCGGGGTCGGACGCTCCTGGCGCTCGCCGGCGCCCTGGAGCAGCGGCGCGACTTCCGCCAGATCTACCTGGCGCGGCCGATCGTGCCTCTGTCGAACCGCGACATCGGCTTCCTGCCCGGGGACATCCTGTCGAAGATCAACCCGTTCATGCAGCCGCTCTGGGACAACCTGGGCATCATCAAGAACCAGTTCGGCGAGCGCGAGCGGGAGTACAAGAAGGTCGACGAGCTGGTGGAGACGGAGAAGCTCCACATCGTGCCTCTGGCCTACATCCGCGGGCGGAGCCTCTCGAACGTGATCTTCATCGTGGACGAGGCGCAGAACCTGACCCCGCACGAGGTCAAGACGATCATCACGCGGGCGGGCGAGAAGACGAAGATCATCCTGACCGGGGACATCTTCCAGATCGACACGCCGTACCTCGACGCCCAGAGCAACGGCCTGTCGTACCTGATCGACCGGCTGCGGGGCAACCCGCTCTACGCCCACGTGAACCTGGAGAAGGGCGAGCGGTCGGAGCTGGCGAACCTGGCGAGTATGCTGCTCTAGGCGCGGCGCAGCACGAGCAGCGCCGCCCCGGCCAGCCCGAGCGCCAGCACCGTCATTCCCCAGCCGTCCAGGCCGGGGACGTCGATGGCCACGGCCGAGCCGAAGCCGCGCACGGAGCACATGCCGTTGTCGATGGCCAGACCCTCGAAGCCGCTGAGCGCCTTGCCCGAGAGGTCCTTCGTGACCGCCACGACGGTGGCCTTCCCGGTCTCCAGGTCGATCTTGAAGATCTGGCTCGCCTTGCCTCCACCCGGCCCGAGGTCGTTGAGGCCGTAGAGCGTGCCGTCGTGGTCGAAATCGAGGCCGCCGT
>DASUEU010000068.1:0-2030 GCA_036274895.1 Thermoanaerobaculia bacterium
ATTGGTGCGCCGGGATAAACCGGCATGGGGAAAGGAATGAAAGAGTCCTGCGCCGAAGGCTTAGCGAGCCACGGCGACCCTGAGTCATGCGCCGGCGTCCGTGAGGGCGCAGGTGAAGCGTTGACAGGGGCACACGCAGGCAGGGTATTGAGCCGCGAAATCAGAACATTCCGGGACGCCGACGCTGTCAATACGAGCGGAAGGCAACACGAGCGGAAGCGCCAGCGCGAGCTTTCGTCTGGTCCTGCGCGGTCGAAGACCCCTCGCATGCGTGGAATCCCCATGCGCGAGAACCGGGAGGCCCTCTGTTCGCCCGGGCGAGATGGACGCACGGGCCGCGCCGGGAAGGCGCAAGCCACAAGCCGGCGATGCACGATCAGAGGGAGTCGGACAGGCTCGTAGTACCGACGAAGCCGTCGAACAAGGACGGTCCTTCGAGGAAGCGAGGCAACGGTGACCTCTAACCGGGCACGAAGGTGGAAACACTGGACACAGACAAGAGAGAACCTACCGCCGGGCGCTTCGAAAAGGTTCCAACCGCGGAGACGGTGGAGGGAAGGAGCCTGCCCCGGGTGAACACGACCAGCAAAACACGTCCCGGACTCAGAGCCGGAAGCGGCGTGCACCATGCGCTGGAACGTGTGCGGGAACGAGCAGCGCGAGACAGGAAAGTGCGGTTCACGGCGCTGCTGCACCATGTCTCACTGGAGCAACTCGAGGAGGCCTTCTTCGCACTTCGGAAGAAGGCAGCCCCGGGTATCGACGGAGTGACCTGGGAGCAGTATGGAGAGAGCCTCTCGGAGAACCTGCGAGATCTGCATGGGCGGGTTCACCGGGGGACCTATCGAGCAAAGCCGGCTCGGAGAGCCTATATCCCCAAGACGGACGGGCGGCAGAGACCGCTTGGCATCGCGGCGCTCGAGGACAAGGTGGTCCAACGCGCGGTGGTCGAGGTGATGAACCGCATCTACGAGACGGAGTTCCTCGACTTCTCTCACGGGTTCCGGCCTCAACGCAGCGCGCACGATGCACTGGACGCGCTGGCCTACGGGATCCGGCGGTGCAAAGTGAACTGGGTGCTCGATGCAGACATCCGTGGGTTCTTCGAGTCCATCGACCATGGCTGGCTGCGGCAATTCCTCGAGCACCGGATCGGAGATCGGAGGCTCCTGCGACTGATCCAGCGTTGGCTGGACGCAGGAGTGATCGAGAACGGCGCGTGGCAGGAGACTGCCGGGGGAACGCCTCAGGGGGCGACGATCTCGCCGCTGCTGGCCAACCTCTACCTGCACCACGTGTTCGATCTCTGGGCCCAGCAGTGGCGTCGACGACACGCACGAGGAGAGATCCTTCTCGTGCGCTATGCCGACGACTTCATCGTTGGGTTCGAGAAGCTCAGGGACGCCGAGCAGTTCCTGGCGGAGCTACGGCAACGACTGCGTAGGTTCGGCCTGGAGCTGCACCCGGAGAAGACGCGACTGATCGAGTTCGGCCGCTTCGCAGCCAAACGACGCCAGACGCTCGGGCTCGGGAGACCGGAGACCTTCCACTTCCTGGGATTCACCCACATCTGTGGAGAAAGCCAGGCAGGCGGATTCGTCCTGGTGAGGCACACCCAACGCGATCGAATGCGCGACAAGCTGCACACGCTCCAGTCGGAGATGCAGCGACGGCGCAACCTGCCCACCGCAGAGCAAGGAGAGTGGCTCCGCAGTGTTCTGCGCGGCTACAACTCCTACTACGGCGTGCCGACCAACTCGAGGGCTCTCCAGTCTTTCCGCACCCAACTGACGTGGTTGTGGTTTCGATCACTCCGACGCCGGGGACAGAGGCGGAAGATCAACTGGAAAGGCTTTCGGCAGCTCGCCCGGCGGTGGCTCCCGACCTCCCGAATCCTGCATCCCTGGCCCGACGAGCGGTTCGCCGCCAGAGCCTCGGGGAGGAGCCCAGTGCGTTAGCAGCGCACGCTGGGTTCTGTGCGGGGGGCGGCCCGAACCGAAAGGCGAAGGGCCGTCCCTACCGTGACCGAC
>DASUEU010000069.1:0-256643 GCA_036274895.1 Thermoanaerobaculia bacterium
GAGGGTCCGACGTATACGGAACGGTCGAGGATGCGCATCGTTTGCGTTATTCCTTCGAGCGAGCCAGCGACCCGGCGGACGCGACCCGCGTGTGCAGGTTGAACGTCGCACCGGCGACCAGCACGTGCAGCCGCAGGCCGAGCATGCACACCGGCTGGCCCTCGGTGACGCTATCCATCGACGAGTAGCTGACGTCGGCCGCGTCGACGATCGTGACGCCGCCGCTGCCTTCCACTTCCACCGTCTCGTCCGGCCCGATGAAGGCGGCGGTGTCCTCGTCGAGGCCGATGCCGATCGCGAAGGGGTTGTAGGCTAGCGCGGTGAGCAGGCGCCCGAGCCGGTCGCGCTGCCGGAAGTGCTGGTCGATGATGAAGCGGTTGGTGAGCCCGAGCCCGGGCGCCAGGCGCACGCTGCCGGAGATGACCGACGAGCCCTCGTCGCCGAAGGCGATCATGTGCTCGCTCAGGATGCTCGCGCCGGCGCTTTTGCCGCCGACGGTGACGCCGCTGGCGTTGCGTGAACGCACGAGCTTGGCGACCGGCGTGCCGCCGAGCAGGGTGGTGAGGCGCAGCTGGTTGCCGCCGGTGAAGAAGATGCCGGTCGCCTCCTCCAGGCGCCGCAGGCGACCCGGCTCGTGGCAGTCGCGGCGCGTGTCGAAATCCATGGACTCGACGCGCGCGGCGCCGATCTCCCGGAACAGCTTCTCGTAGCGGGGCCCGGTCTCGTGCAGGCGGCTCGCGGTCGGGATGACCACGATGTCCGCGTCGCGGCCACCGGAGCAGCGCACGAAGCGCTCGAGGATGTGGCGGTCGTTTTCCTTGTTCTCGGCGCCCCCGATCGGGACGATCCAGCCGCGTGTGGCGCCTTCGGGGACGATGCTCGGCATGTGTTTCCCTGCAGTAATGTCGACCGGCGGGTGGCGGGCAGGCGATGGTACCGCTCGTGCGGCCACCCCCCGGTCGTTGATCTGTGCGAGAGCGGGGGGCATTGTAGCGCCAGGCACAGCACGCGTTGGACGACCGATGAGCAGCCCCAAGCCGCCTGTCCCGCCGGAGCGCGGGTCCCTCCTCCCCCACGTCGAAGGCGCGGAGAAGGCGTTCCTCGCCGGGCGGCGCTCCCGGGAGGCCGACCTCGAGAGCGCGGTGCGGATCTTCCTCGAGTTCCTGCGTGCCTTCGAGAGCTTCGAGTTCGAGCAGCCCTGCGTGACGGTGTTCGGCTCGGCGCGCTTCACCGAGGGCCACCACTATTACCAGCGCGCGCGTGAAATCGGCGCGGAGCTCGCCCGGGCGGGCTACGCCGTCATGACCGGCGGCGGCGGCGGCATCATGGAGGCCGCGAACCGCGGCGCACGTGACGCCGGCGGCCTGAGCCTCGGCTGCAATATCGCGCTGCCGCGTGAGCAGAAGCCGAACAAATACCTGGACCGCTTCATTCAGCTCGACCACTTCTTCGTCCGCAAGGTGATGCTGGTCAAGTACTCCTACGGCTTCGTGGTACTGCCCGGCGGCTTCGGTACCCTGGACGAGATCTTCGAGACCCTGACCCTGATCCAGACCGGCAAGATTGCCGACTTTCCGCTGGTCCTGATGGGCCGGAGCTATTGGCAGCGGATGCTGGACTTCTTCGACAAGACCCTGGTGGCACAAGGAACGATCGATGCCCGCGACCTCGAGCTGATCACCGTGACGGACTCACCGGAGGAAGCGGTGGCCACCGTCCTCGCCGCCAGCTCGCGCTTCCACCTCGACCTTCGGCCCCCGAAGCCGGTGCGGATCCTGGGGGAGAAGAGGCCCCTCACCCCTTCCCCTCTCCCAACCCACCCCTGCCTCACGCCCGGGAGAGGGGTTCCGGAGGGGAAGTCTCTTCCGGCCTCCCCCTCTCCCGGGCGTGAGGCAGGGGTGGGTTGGGAGAGGGGGACCGAGGGGGTGAGGGGTCCCGGGTCGGCAGAGGGGCAGGGGTGAGGGCTCCCGGCCGCTCCGGCGGCCGCCTCGAGCTGCTGGCCGCGGCGGCCTTGTTCTCGACCGGCGGGGTGGCGATCAAGAGCACGGCCCTTTCGGCCTGGCAGGTGGCGTCGCTGCGCTCGGGGGTGGCGACCCTGCTCACCATCGGCCTCCTGCTGCTGCGCGACCGCCGGCTGCCCCGCCTCACCCCGCGCAGCTGGCTGGTGGGCGTGGCTTACGCCACCACGCTGATCTGCTTCGTCGTCGCCAACAAGCTCACCACCGCGGCGAGCGCCATCTTCCTGCAGGCCACGGCGCCTCTCTACGTGCTGCTGCTCTCCCCCTGGCTGTTGCGCGAGCGCATCCGCCGGCCGGACCTCCTGCTGATGGGCTTCCTCCTGCTCGGCATGGTGCTTTTCTGGGTGGATCTCGAGCCGGCGAGCGTCACCGCGCCGGACCCGGCCCGGGGCAACGTCATCGCCATCGCCTCCGGCTTCTTCTGGGGGCTGACCCTGATCGGCCTCCGCTGGCTCTCCTCCGGCCGCGACGAGGGCGCCGGCTCGGCCGGGGTGATCTGCGGCAATACCCTGGCTTTCCTGGGGGCCCTGCCCCTGGCCTTGCCGTTCGGGACCCTGGCGGCTTCCGACCTCGCGGCCGTCTCCTACCTGGGATCTGTACAGATCGCCCTGGCCTACCTCTTCCTGACCTCGGGCATGCGCCGGGTGCCAGCCTTCGAGGCCTCTCTGCTGCTGCTGCTGGAGCCGGTGCTTTCCGCCCTCTGGGCCTGGCTGATCTACCGCGAGCGCCTGAGCCTGGCCTCCGCGCTGGGCGCCCTCTTGATCCTCGCCAGCACGGTGGGCAAGACCTGGGTGGAGATGCGCGGTAGCCGCGTTGCCGCGGCAGGGGTGGCCTGAAGCCATGGCCGAGCGCGAGCTGCCGCCCGGGGTCGAAGAGGTCGAGCTGGTGCGCTACGAAGGCGCGGTGGCCCTCGAGAGCACCGACCGGCTGGCCCTGGAGGAGCCGCTCGAGATCCGGGTGGCCGTAGGCGGAGCCGAGACCCCCCGGGCCGAGCGCACGGTGGCGGTGACCATGCGTACGCCGGGGGCCGATGAGGAGCTGGCCCTGGGCTTCCTCTACGCCGAGGGGGTGATCCGGGGCCGCGAGGAGGTGGCCCGCACCTTCGAGCCGGAGGACCCCTGGGGCAAGCCCGGGGCCGCCAGCAACGTGCGGGTGGTGGAGCTGGCGGGGGAGAGCCTGCCGGAGCTGGCGGGCCTCGAGCGGCACTTCTTCTCCTCGAGCGCCTGCGGGGTGTGCGGCCGGGCGGGGATCGAGAACCTGCGCGGGCGCGCCTATCCGCCTCCCTCGAACAGGGTGCGTTTCGCCGCCGCGAGCCTGCTCGCCCTACCGGCGGCCCTCGCCTCCCGGCAGGGCACCTTCGCCGCCACCGGCGGCCTGCACGCTGCCGCTCTCTTCGATGCCGGCGGCCAGATCCTCGCCGTGCGCGAGGACGTCGGCCGCCACAACGCCTTCGACAAGCTGGTCGGCTGGGGGCTCGGCCGGGGCGAGCTGCCCTGGCGCGAGCACGGCCTGCTGGCGAGCGGCCGGGCGAGCTTCGAGATCGTCCAGAAGGCCCTCGCCGCCGGTGTCGCCCTGGTCGCCTCGGTTTCCGCTCCTTCGAGCCTCGCGGTCACCCTCGCCCGCGAGACCGGCCTCACCCTGGTCGGCTTCCTGCGCCCGGGCCGCTTCAACGTCTACAGCGGCCGGGAGCGCATCGACTTCTGAGTCCCGGCGTCCCGCCCTATCGCCATTCGCGCACAAGAAGGGTAGGAACGAGTCCAAGCCGGGAATGGGTCCAGGTGTGGATCCGGATTGGTGGTCTTCCCTTCACCGAGGTTGGCATGCAAGAGGTCGCCGCGGGTGAGCTCACCCAGGTTCTGGGGCTTTGGCAGCTCGGGGAGCCGGCTGCTGAGTCGAGGCTCGTCGAGATGGTCTACGCCGAGCTGCACCGGCTCGCGGGAAGCGCCCTGCGGCGCGAGCGGGCGGATCACACCTTGCAGCCCACCGCTCTGGTCCACGAGGCCTACCTGCGCCTCTCGAGCGGCACGATGCCGGCCTACCGCGACCGCCAGCACTTCTTCGCCGTGGCGGCTCGCCTGATGCGCCGCATCCTGGTCGACCACGCCCGGGCTGCCGGCGCCGCCAAGCGTGGCGGCCGGGATGCCCTGCGGGTGCCTCTCGAGGAGGCCGAGCCGGTGGGGTCCGGCGAGTCGGCGTTCTGCGACGTGGTGGCCCTCGACGAGGCCATCCAGGCGCTGGCCCGGCTCGACGGGCGCAAGGCGAGGGTGATCGAGCTGCGCTTCTTCGCCGGGCTGACGGCGGGGGAGACGGCGGAGCTGCTCGGTGTCTCGGTGCCGACCGTGATCCTCGATACCCGCATCGCCCGCGCCTGGATGTTCACCTTCCTTTCCGAGGGCCGGAGTGCAGCGGCAAGCTGAGCGCTTCCGGCAGGTGGAGCAGCTTTTCGCCTCCGCCCTGGCCTGTCCGGCCGAGGATCGTGGGCGGTTCCTGAGAGCAGCGAGTGGCGGTGACGAAGCCTTGGTGGCCGAGGTCGAGCGGCTGCTGCTCGCGGACTCCCGGGCCGGGGATTTCGTCGAGCGGGCGATCGAACGAGAGGCCGAGGCGGTTGCCGGTGAGGCCATCGAGGCCCTGGCCCTGGGCGAGAGCCTGGGGTTGTGGCGGATCGTCGCGTGCCTGGGCCGGGGCGGCACCAGCACCGTCTACCTCGGCGAGAGGGTGGACGGCCAGTTCCACGGCCGGGTGGCGATCAAGGTGCTGCGGCCGGGCATGGTCACCCCCGACCTGGCGGATCGCTTCCAGCGCGAGCGACGCATCCTCTCCGGCCTCGAGCACCCCGGCATCGCTCGCTTCCTCGACGGTGGCACGACCCCCCGGGGTCTGCCCTACTTCGTCATGGAGCTGGTCGAGGGCCTGCCGATCGATCGCTGGGCCGATGCGCAGACCCTGTCCGTGGCCGAGCGCATCGCGCTCTTCCGGCAGGTCTGTGATGCCGTGCGTCACGCTCACCAGAACCTGGTGGTTCATCGCGACATCAAGCCGTCGAACGTCCTGGTCACCGGGGACGGCCGGGTCAAGCTGCTCGACTTCGGCATCGCCAAGCTACTCGAGGACGAAGGGGAGGGCCCCTACACCGTCGCCGCTCAGCGCCTGCTGACCCCCCGCTACGCCAGCCCCGAGCAGGTGCTGGGGCGGCCGATCACCACCGCCACGGACGTTTACTCCCTGGGCGTGCTGCTCTATGAGCTGCTGTGCGGCCGGCCGCCCTACGCCACCGGGGACGCTTCGCCACCGGCGGTGGCCCGGGCGGTCATCGAGCAGGAGCCGCAACGGCCCAGCGTGGTGGTGCGGCGGCTCCTTTCGACCGGCGTGGAGCCGGCCCGGAGCATCGCCGCCCCGCGGAGCACCAGCCCCCGTGAGCTGGCTCGGAGCCTCGCCGGAGACCTCGACACCATCGTCGGCAAGGCGATGGCCAAGGAGGTCGAGCGACGCTACGCCTCGGTGGCGGAGCTGGTCGCGGACCTCGACCGCCACTGCGCCGGCGAGCCCGTGCTCGCCCGCCCGGCCACCCTGCGCTACCACGCGGCGAAGTTCGTGCGCCGCCACCGCTTCGGCTCGATGGCGGCGGCCCTCTTCCTGCTCGCGACGATCGCCTTCTCGGCCTCGGTGACCAGCCTGCTGGCCAGGACGCGGGTCGAGAGGGACCGCGCCCGGCAGGTCTCGGCTCTGCTCTCGGACCTCTTCGAGCTCGCCGATCACGACCCGGCGCGGGGGGAGACCATCACCGCTCGCGAGCTATTGGATCGGGGCGCCGAGCGGGCCGCGACGCATCTGGCCGATCAGCCCGAGACCCAGGCCATGGTGCTCGACACCCTGGGCCGCCTCTACGAGCAGATGGGCCTCTACGACCGGGCCACCGCCGCCCTGGTGCGGTCGGTGGCGCTGCACCGGCAACTGCCCGGCGCCGAGCGGGCACTGGCCGGCTCGCTCAACCACCTCGGCCGGGTGCGCGCTCGGGCGGGGGATTTTCAGGCTGCCGAGCCGTACTTCGTGGAAGCCCTCGAGCTGCGGCGGCGGGTCCTGGGCAGTGATTCGACCGAAGTCGCCGCGAGCCTCAACAACGTCGCCCTGGTGCGTCACGACCTGGGCTACTACGCCGACGCCCTCGGCCTGTACCGGGAGGCCCTGGCCCTCGACCGCCGCCTCTCCGGGCCCGGCCATCCCGCCACGGCCGTGACCATGGCCAACGTGGCCCTCCTGCTCCACGACCAGGGCGAGTACGGCGAGGCGGAGGGGCTCTATCGCGAGGCCCTGGCGATCTGGCAGCGGCACGAAGGTTCCGAAGGCGAGACCGTCGCGGAGATCCTCGACTACCTGGCGATGACCCTCGCCGCCCAGGAACGTTGGGCGGAGGCGGCGGAGGATGCGGCGCGAAGCCTCAAGCTACGCCTCGAGGTGCTCGGCGAGAAGCACCGCGACGTGGCCCGCGGCCGGTGCCACCTGGGAGCGATCCTGCGCGACCGCGGCGAGGTCGCGGCCGCCGCTCCTTTGCTCGAGGAAGCCGAGCGCTCACGCCGGGAGCTGCTCGGGCCCGACCACCCCGAGCTCGCCGAGAGCCTGGTGGAGCTGGCCGCTCTGGCCCGCGCTCAGGGCGACCTGCCGCGAGCCGAGTCTCTCTACCGCGAAGCGATCGCGGTCTACGCCGGGGCCTTCGCGACCGACCATCCCTTGATCGGTCTGCCGATCGCCGGCCTCGGCTTGCTGCACCTCGAGCGCTTCGGCTGCGCGACGGCCCGCGGGGACCTCGAAAGGGCCCTCGCCCTCCTGCCGCCCCGCACCCGACCGGCCCGGCTGGCGGCGGCGGGCCTTGCCTCGTGCGGGGAAGGGCGATAGCTTCTCGCTCCATGCTCGCCGCATCCCTCCCCGCAGAAGGAATGTTCGCCGTTTTCTCGACCGCGGATGCCTGGATCGCCCTCATCACCCTGGCGGCGCTCGAGATCGTCCTGGGCATCGACAACATCGTCTTCATCACCATCCTGGCCGGCAAGCTGCCCAAAGACCAGCAGCTCAAAGCCCGCCGGCTCGGCCTCGCGGTCGCTCTGCTGTCCCGCCTGGCCCTGCTCGCCACCCTCTCCTGGGTGGTGAAGCTGACGACGCCGCTGTTCTCGGTGCTCGGCCACGAGGTCTCCGGCCGGGACCTGATCCTGCTGCTGGGCGGTCTCTTCCTGATGGCCAAGGCCACCTTCGAGATCTACGACAAGGTCGAGGCCGCGCATCCCACCGAGGAAGTGGCGCGGCAGGCTAAGGTCGTCTCGATGGCCTCGATCCTGTTCCAGATCATGCTGCTCGACCTGGTGTTCTCCCTCGACTCGGTGATCACCGCCGTGGGCATGGTCGATCACCTCTCGATCATGGTGGTGGCGGTGATCATCGCCGTGGCGGTGATGCTGATCTTCGCCGGCCCGGTGGGTGACTTCGTCGACCGCCACCCCTCGATCAAGATCCTCGCCCTGTCCTTCCTGGTGATGATCGGTGTGTTGCTGGTCGCCGAAGGCACCGGCAAGCACCTGCCCAAGGGCTACGTCTACTTCGGCATGGCCTTCTCGCTGCTGATCGAGCTGCTCAACATGCGGTATCGGAAGAACGTCCAGAAGGGCCAGGCGGCGGGGCATTGAGCGGGCCGAACCTGGGCTCCCTGCGCCTGCGCCCGGCCCGGCCCGAAGACCTGCCGTTCCTGATCGATCTGGCCGCCCGCCTGGGCGGCTTCCCCCTGCCGCCCTGGCGGCGGCCCCACCAGATCGGCGATGCCGAGCACGAGGGCCTGACCGCCGCCCTGGCCCAGGGCGACGACGAGCGCCTCTTGGCCATCGCCGAGTCGGAGGCTGGGGAGCCCTTCGGCTACGTGTGGGTGGAGCCGCGGGAAGACTTCTTCACCAAGGCCCCCTACGGCCACGTCTCGGTGCTCGCCGTGGCCGAGCGCGCCGAGGGCCGCGGCGTCGGCCGCGCCCTGATGGCTGAAGCCGAGCGCTGGACCCGCGAGCGCGGTATGAGCCACCTCGGCCTCAACGTCTGGACCCAGAACCTCCGAGCCCGCCGGCTCTACGAGGATCTCGGCTATGGGGAAGAGACACTGCACTACGTGAAGTGGTTGGCGTAGGCAGTCCTCAGCTGGCCGCTGCCTGCGGTCCCGCCAACGCCACACGCCCGGCCCTTGCCCCGACCTCGCTCCCTTCCTGATTCTGCGGACTCCTCCCCTCCGAGCGAGCGCTGCTCCGAGAGCGGTATATTCTCCGTGTTGCCATAGACACTCAGACAGAGTTGCCGTTTCACGGAAGTCCTGCCAGGGCACTGTGTCAGCAGGGCACGATTCGTCGCCGGGTATGTACCTGGTTGCGTCGCCTGCTGCGACAGCGGTTCTCTCTGCACGGATGATGTGAGATTGCCGCAACTACTCTATTGAGGTCGCGCGGGATCTGGCATGAAGCCGTATCCCCGACGCGCATTTTGGAGGAGGCCCCCATGCGTCGTGTCCGAGTCGCCCTGTTGCTCGCCCTTCTGGTTTCGGCTCTCTCTGCTCCGTCGGCTCTCGCGCGACCAGGGCGCGAGCCGGTGCAGAACCCGAGCGTGGATCTCGTCCTCCGCTTCCTCTGGGAGCGGATCGAGGCCTTCCTGCCCTGGGGAGCGGCCGATGACGGCGGAGAGGCCCTCCTCGAGAAGACCGGCCCCGCCATGGACCCCAACGGCGGCAACGCGCCCAACGGGAGCGGCCCAGGCTCGGGTCAGGGGTAGCCTGGGGACGGGATCGTCCATCTTCGGGTGTCGGTCATCATTCAACTCTTCTTGTTTCTAAATGGACCGAAGTGGAATACACTTCGCGGAAAGCACCAAGAAACGAGAGGAGGCGTATGGGGCGCCATCTGACACCGGCGAAGCTCGCCGAGCTTCTCGGTCGAGAGCAGGTCAGGCGGGAGGATCTGGTGTCCCTCCTGTCGCATCTGCTGGAGACCTGTACCGAGTGCCGTGTGGCGCTGTCGCGCCTCATCGAGTCCCGGGCACTCGACAAAGACGGCCCGAGCCCGGTCGAAGGCGCGCTGGCGCACGTCGCAGACCGCCGCGCGACGGTCCGGCGGTATCAAGCCATCGCCGAGCGCGAGCTCCGGCTCTTGTTGAAACTGCCGCCGGCCGAACGCCGCCTTCGTCTAGGCCGGGCGCAGTCGCGCTTCAGGAATCCCGCCCTGGCGGATCTCTTCATCGAGGAGAGCCGGCGGCGCGTGGCAGGGGACCCCGCGGCGGCCTACGACCTCGCGGAGTGCGCCCACGAAGTGGCCGTGCGGCTCTCGCATCGAGCGGTCGGCCGCTCCTGGGCGATGACGTGCATGGCCCGGGCCGACGCCTACCGCGCCAACGCGCTCCGGGCAATGGGCGAGCTCAAACGTGCGGAGCCGACCCTGACGTTCGCCCTTTCCCTGTTCACCGACGAAGGCAATGGGGATCCGCTTGTCGAAGCGGAGCTGCTCCAGCTCACGGCCTCGCTGCGCCGGGAGCAGCGCCGATTCGGGGACGCGGAAAGCCTGCTCGCGCGGGCGCTCGAGCTTTACGAGGAGTGCGGGGACACCGCCCAGGTGGCCCACGTGCTCCTCGTCCTGGGCGTCGTGTTCTTCGAGGCCGCCGAGCTGGGTAAGGCGATCGCGATCACGCGCCAGGCAGCGGCGGCGATCGACCGGGCCGAGGATCCCCGGCTCTTCCTCTGTGCCGAGCACAACCTGGTGCTCTTTCTCGCCGAGGCGGGGGAGTACCGCGAAGCGCGGGAGCGCCTCACGGGGGCCGCGCCCCTCTACGACGGGTTTGCCGATCCGGGCACCCAGCTCCGGCGCCACTGGGTTGCCGGGACCATCGCTCGAGGGCTGGGCGAACCCTCGACGGCCGAGGCGGAGCTCGGCCTCGCCCAGCAGGGCTTCGTCCGCCAGGGCCTCGGGTTCGATGCCGCCCTGGTGGGGCTCGACCTGGCGATCCTCTACGCAGAGGAGGGTCGGACGGAAGAAGTGGCCCGCCTCGCCGAGGAGATGGTGCCCATCTTCATGGCCCAGGACATCCACCGCGAGGCCACTGCGGCGATTCTCCTCTTCCAGCAGGCGGCCCGGCAGGAAGTGGCGACTGCGGCCATGGTCTCCCAGATCCTCGGCTACATGCGGCGGGTGCGGACGGCATCGAGCCGGGAGGAGGTGTCGTAAGGGTGGGTGGTTGACCAGTGGTTGACGAGTAGTAGACAATGACTCCATGAGTCAGACCAGGCAGCACCCAGCGATCCTCTTCACCAGTCCGGGAAGCTCCGCTTCCGCTCCGCAGTGGCTGGAGTCCTTCTCACCACGCGTGGTGACGGGCAACCGCGTCCAGACCCTGCGCAGCCTGCCGGACATCACGGTGGTCGGCATCGGTGAGCCGAGGGTTGCGCTCCAAGACCCGCTCTTCTTCCAGCGCCTCGCCGGTTGCCAGCAGGCGACTCCCGGGCTCAGTGAGATTCTCTTCGTCCTCAGCAAGCCGAAGCGCCGGTCGATCGACGAGGCCCTGCTCACCGCGGTCCTGCGCTTCTTCCGCGATCCCCAGCGGATCCGTTTCAGCTATGCCGAAGCCCCGGCCCGGCTGGCCGTTGAGGAAGCGATCGCCAAGGTGCGGCTGAGCGAGGCGTTCCGTGCCCCGGTGGCAGCGAGGCTTCGCGACCCCCTGGCCGAGGTGCAGGAAGTGGTTCGTGCCACGGCCAGCCTGAGGGCTGACTCGGGGCGGTGGTCGGCCCGGAAGGTCGCCGAGGCTTTCGGCCTGACCGTCGCCGAGCTGGCCGGGCTGCTGGGCAGAACGCGGCAGGCCCTGTGGAAGACGGATGATGCCGAGTCGATCCAGGGAGCGCTGGCTCCCTTCGTACGAACCGCCCGCCTGCTGGGGAGCCTCTCGAGAGAAGACTTCCGGGCCTGGCTCAACACGCCGAACCCCCAACTCGAAGAGCGAGCGCCCCTCTCTCTGGTCCGGGCCGGCCAAGTGGCGATCGTGGCCGATCTCGTCGCGGATCTGCTCACCGGGAGCTTTGCCTGAGCTTGGAGGGGGAGCCCGACCTCGCGGACTTGCTGCCCCGGCTGCAGACGCGGCCCATGAGGCGGCGCCTCCATCGCTGCATCCCCTGGCTGGCCTTCGACCTGGGTAGGCCGCCGACCTTCCTGTACACGTCGGGGCGCCTCAGCCGCTGCAATCCGCCCGGAGTGAGCTGCCTCTACTTCTCCGAGCAGGAGGCCACGGCCGACGCCGAGTTTCGCTTCGCCTGGGCGGGCGCCCCGGGGCGGTTCCAACCGAAGCTCTCTTTCACCGCGGTCGTGAGCTTCCGCCACGTCCTGGATCTCGCCGACGAGGCGGTGGTGCTGGCGGCGGGTCTCTCCGAGGCCGATCTGTTCGGCTCGTGGAGGCTGTCTGTGACGCCCACCCGGCTGCAGCAATTGGGGGAAGTGGTCAGCCGCCAGAGTCGAATCGCCGCCATCCGCTATCCCTCACAGGCCAGCCGGCGGCTCGGCTTGGCCGGCTGGAACGTGGCGATCTTCCCCTCTGCCCTCCGTCCGCCGGACCGCGTCGAGATCCTGGGCGACTCCGCGATGCCCCTCGCAGTCATTCCCTGAAGCCCGACCCTTGCCTTGACCGAGAGGCGGGTAGTCCAAAGAGCCGGCCTGCTGCACCTCTCGTCTGTCTCGCCCCAACGAAACAAGTCGGCGAATGTGACGGCGTGCCTCGTACGTCCTCTGCTTCTCCTTCCTGACCAGCTTACGGAGATGCTCCGTGACAGGCTTTCTGGAGACTGTTGAGCACACGATTGACCCGAACTTGCTTATGCGCCGCGATGCGGCTACGCTGCCTTGTTGAGGACACGCCATTACCAGAGCTTCGCATGCCGAGGCAGGTCAGACAGAGAGGACCCGACTGTGAGTGGAGCTGGGAGCCCGGAGGCCCACGGGATCTTCGATGCATGGACAGCGCTTGAAGTGCTCTCTCCGCAGAGCTTCAAGCGTCCCGAGGACTTGGCCAATGGAGAGCGGAGCCGCATCGCTTCGTTGGAGAATCAAACTCTCCCATGGGAGGGTGGCGGCGAGAAATCTCGCCCTAAGTACAAGCTCTTCTACCAACTCGTCCTCGGGACGATCCAGCTAGCTCCCGCAGCGGAGCGCCTCTTGGCGACGTTCGGGGACGCGCGGCCGGAGCGTTATCGTACACTTGGCGAAGCACCCCTCGCTCTGTTAGTCCTGTCGCAGGACGGTCGGCTGGCGAGGTCTCCGGCCGTCTCGATCTCGAGCTTTGCGTGGGGGCTCAAACACGCGCTTGGGGAGGACTTGGCGGCACTCTCCGCTTGGCCGGCGCAGGAACGAATCCTCATTCAGGAACTCGACGAGCTACTCCGTCGTCACGGATCCGAGGAAACAGATCCAATCCTCGATCGAACTAGGGTCGATGCAGCCTTCCGGTGGCTCCTGAGGCGTCTTGCTGTGCCCCGAGAAATGGTCAAGGAACCTCGCTTTGCCGTTCGCAGCTACGAGTACTACACCAACCCCGATCCGCCGGAGCCCCTCCTGCTCAACAGTTTCTTCCTGCGGGATCTCCGGGCCGCGAAGGAGCTGTTTGTCTCCAGGAAGGCGCCCTGCAATCTTCGGCAGTACTTGGGTTTGGAGCCTCCCCGGGACAGGAAAGACCTGCTATGCGACTTCGAGGCATTGGCCGAGGCGGTCGCACCCGAGCGAATGCCCCGAGGAAGGTGGCCGAGTCGCGGTCGCTATCCCTTGGTACTGCTCCAACAGGCAGCGGTGAACCTCAGCTTCGACCTTCGAGATCGAAGTGGCGTGGTGGCGGTCAACGGTCCACCAGGTACCGGCAAGACCACCTTGCTTCGGGATCTGATGGCGGCGATCGTTACCGCTAGAGCTGAAGCCATGATGGCCTTCGATGACCCGGCGACCGCGTTCAGCCACGCGGGCGAGAAGCTCAAGGCGGGAACGACCTGGCTGCACCTCTACCGCCTCGATCTAAGGCTCCGGGGTTTCGAGATCCTGGTTGCATCTTCGAACAACAAGGCAGTAGAGAACGTCAGCGCAGCACTACCCGCTCTCGAGGCGATCGCGGAGGACGCTACCGACCTACGCTATTTTTCCACACTGTCAGATGTACTGTTCGACCGGGAAACATGGGGGCTCGGTGCGGCAGTCCTGGGCAACGCGACAAACCGTGGGAGGTTCAGCAAGCTCTTCTGGTGGGACAAGGAGGTGGGTCTATCGACCTATCTCGCCGAGGCAGCTGGCACTCCTCAGTTGGTCGAGACGAAAGATCTTAAGACCGGAGAGATCCGAACGCACCGTCCCCGTATCGTTGTTGAGGAAAGGCCGCCACAGAATCACGACGGGGCTCTTCGACGGTGGAAGAAAGCACGAACCCTCTTTCGAGAAGCGCTCAAGCGCAGCTCTCAGTGCCTCGAGTCCCTCTCTGAGGCTCGTCGCCGAGCCAAGGAGCTGCCGGAGCTGGAGGCAGCGCTACAGAAAGCGGAGGATACTGCGAAGGGGGCTGAGGCGCTGCTCGACTCAGAGCGCCGGACGTGGCAGGCTGCTCAGGACCAGGCGATCATGGCCAGGGCAGAGTTGGCTGCAATTGAGCAATCGCTTCATGTGATAGACCGTGCTGCCCCAGGGCTGCTGGCCCAGCTTTTGAGAACTCGAAGAACCAAGGAATGGCGCGCCGCTCGCGCCCCTGTAGCCCTGTCCTTGGAACGAGCCCGTGGTGCTACGTTGGAGGTCGAGGGTCTCGTGGCGGGTCTGGAGGTTGAGGTCCGAGAGGCCGAGTCAGCGAATTGCAGGGCAGAAGCGGAGCTAAGGCTCGCTGCCGAGCGTGTCAATTCGTGTCGCGATGCCGTTGAGGAGGTCCGCACTCGCCTGGGCCACCAGTTCGTGGATGCTATGACTATGGATCTGGATCACACGGCGAGGCACCTACTTGTGCCATGGCTCGACGCAGAGCACCAACGTCTCCGAGATGCTGTCTTCATTCAGGCCATGGACCTTCATGGCGCCTTCATCGATGCCGCAGCGAGACCACTTCGTCACAATCTGAGCGTACTCATGAGTGTCTTGGGAGGCCGCAAGCTTCCCACCGTCGAGAAGCGAGCCTTGGTGTCTGACCTATGGACGTCTCTCTTTCTTGTAGTTCCTCTCGTTTCCACGACCTTTGCTTCGGTGGAACGGATGCTGGATGACCTTCCTCCTGAGAGCCTTGGCTGGCTCTTCATCGACGAGGCTGGGCAGGGGCTACCGCAAGCAGCAGTCGGCGCACTGATGCGAACGCGCCGCGCAGTGATTGTAGGGGATCCCGTGCAGATCGAGCCGATCGTCGCGCTGCCCAGTTCTCTGACCCAGGCGATCTGCCGCCACTTTCTGGTGGATCCTGATCGCTTCAACGCTCCTGAGGCATCAGTCCAAACTCTAGCTGATACCGCTACACCCTATATGGCTGAGTTTGAAGGACGCTCCGGGAGTCGCACCGTGGGGGTTCCGCTCCTTGTCCACCGGCGCTGTTCCGAACCCATGTTCGGTATCTCGAACGCTGTGGCTTATGAACGCCTCATGGTCCAAGCCAAGATACAGGGCAGCTCGAAGATCGGTGAGGTTCTCGGGCCATCTAGCTGGACCGATGTGAAGAGCAGTGGAGTCGACAAGTGGAGCCCGGAGGAGGGTGACGAGGCCATAAAGCTCCTCCGACGTCTCGCACAGGCAGGTGTACAACCGGATCTCTACATCATCACTCCATTTGTCACTGTTGCCGAGAATCTCCGCTCACTCTTGAGGCGGACGGAGCTGCCTGAGGGTTGGCTCGAGGACCCTGCAGGATGGAGTGCGGAGAGAGTAGGTACTGTGCACACCGCCCAGGGACGTGAAGCCGAAGCAGTTATCTTCGTCTTGGGTGCACCTGAGACGCATCAGACCGGTGCCAGAAACTGGGCAGGAAGCCGCCCCAACTTACTAAACGTAGCTGTTACGAGGGCGAAGGAGCAGCTCTATGTTATTGGAAACCGCATGCTGTGGAGGGAGGCGGGAGTCTTCCGGGATCTGGATGAGCGTCTCCCGTGACGATGCTGGGTTATTGTCGGCTCTGCGAGGGTGAGAGGTGTACTGGATGTGCTTTGTCGTTTGCGGTTTGGAAGCGGAGACCTGAGAGCTCGGAAAGTGCAGCACGGCTCGGCGCTCTCTCGCCTTTGTATCGTCAGCCACGGTGCAGTATTCGTTCACGCCCACGCGGGCGGTGTCTCGGTGCCCATGAGTGCGGCGAGGAGGGTGGAGCTGCGTCCTGGATGGCCTGGAGTGAGACCCCTTGTGCTGTGCCACGCGGTCTTGTCAGAAAAGGGAAGTTAGGTGGGCGCAGGGAACGTCGAGAATGCGGGGGCGAGAGGGACTGTCAGCGACGCAATGGGCCCGGGACCCGCGGCGTTGGAGCCTTTGAGCGGACGGACTTCGAGGAGCCCAAGGATGACGCCTAACGGGCCCTCCTCAGCTCGCGCTCCAACTCGTCACGGGAGAGCCGGAAGGTCGGGATGCCGAAGTCCGCCAGGCGGGCGAGGAAGAGGGGCTTGGGGATTCCGGCGAGGGCCGCAGCGGCGCCGGAGGAGAGGCGGCCGAGTTCGTAGAGCTTCATGGCTGCGGCGAGACTGTGGGAGTCAGCTGGCCTTGCCTCGCACATCGCGGACGAGGGTATCACCAGGCGGCCTGATCGGCCGAGGTCACGCCGACAGGGCGCTCAACCCGTCTGCGCCAGGAGAGGCGGAAGGCTACCGACCTCCTGCATAGCCCGGTAGAGGTCCACAGCCCGCTGGGCGTTCAGCCAGAGTTCGGCGGTCGTCCCGAACGCGGCGGCGAGCCGCAGGGCCATCGCGGCGGTTACCGCCGAGCGGCCGTTGACGATGCGGTGGATCACCTTCACGTCACAGCCAACGTGCGAGGCCAGCCGGGTCTGCGTCAGGCCCAGGGGGGAGAGGAACTCTTCCTGGAGGATCTCGCCGGGAGGCGTGGGTGGGCGGCGGAGCTGGCGGCTGATCATGGTGGGGATCTCGTTTCAATGGTAGCCGACGGTTTGACCAGCGCGCGCTGCGAGCGCAGACTCGGGGACGTGTGCGAGAGCACGCATGATCGGAACGGCGCCCTCGGTGGATCGACTCCGAGGCCGTGACCTGATGGGAGGCCCGAATGACCCGCGCTCACTTCCTCGGCTCGGTGGCCGTCTTCCTGGCCCTGCTTTCTCCTCTCCCCGTCCCCGCCACCACCTGTGCCCTCGATCCCACCCCGGCGGCCACGCTCCTGCTGCCCTACTTCGAGGTGGACCTGGCCAACCCGACCTCGGGAGTGACCACCCTCTTCGCCGTCACCAACGCCCTGCCCACGGACACCCTCGCCAAGGTCACCCTCTGGACCGATCTCTCGGTCGCCACCTACAGCTTCAACATCCATCTGACGGGTTTCGACGTCATGACCTTCAACCTCCGGGACCTGTTCCTGAACGGGACGGTGCCGGGGTCCCAGGGCACGCCCCCAGCCTCGTGCGCGGGCGCCATCCCGGTCCCACCCCTTACGGCTGCCGAGATCACCAGCCTTCAGAATGCCCACTCCGGGCAGCCCGCCTCGCAGTTCGGCGGCCTCTGCGGCGGGGCCAACCTCGGGGCTTCGGTGGCTCGCGGCTACGTCACCATCGACGCCTTGAACTTCTGCACCTCGGCCGTGCCCTCCAACTGCGGCTCTGGCGGCTACTTCGGCGCCGGTGGGACCGGCGCCGCCAGCAACTCGAACCAGCTCCTCGGCGACTACTTCTACGTCAACATCGGCCAGGCCTTCGCCCAGGGCAACCCGATGGTGCACATCGAGGCCGACGACACCCTCGGGGCCAGCAACTACACCTTCTACCGCCGCTACTGCCCGGGGGGAGAGGATCAGCGCGAGGGCCTGATCAGCCAGTTCGGCACCCGCTACCTCTCCGGAGGCGTGTTCTCGGGCGGTACCGAGCTGATCGTCTGGCGTGACAGCAAGCGGACCATCGCCCCATTCAACTGCTCTTTCCTGCCGGCCCCTTTCCCCCTCACCAGCTCGGTCACCGCCTTCGATGAGCAGGAGAACCAGGTCGTTCTGAGCGGCAACCCTTTCCCGTTCGAGACCCAGCGGGTCCAGGTCGGGAACCTCGGCCTGGCGACGCCCTTCAACTTCGGCTGGCTGCGCCTGAGCATGGACGCGGCGGTGGTCGGTAGCCAGGTCCCCTTCGAGCCGCTGACCCAGAACTGGATGGTGGCGGTGATGAGCGCCAACAACGTGTTCAGCGTGGGCTTCGACGCCTTCCAGCTGGACAACGTCACCTTCCCGGGGGCTGCCTGCCCTTGAGGGCGGTACCGGTCCAGGCCACCCCCTCACCGAAAGTCATGACTCGGCGCGCTCTCGACCTTGCCGAGGCTCCAGCAGCGGGTGGCCTGGAGGGAGAGGGAGCCGTCTTTCTTCTGGAGGGTGCCTTCGATGAGCAGGCCGGGGGAGCCGACGATGACGGCTCTTTGGGCGGCCAGGAGTTCGGGACGGAAGATGGCCTGGGCCATGCCGGTCTCGTCCTCTACCGTTACGAAGAGCACCCCCTTGGCCGTGCCCGGCCGCTGGCGCACGATCACCGAGCCGCCGATGCGTACCTTCTCGCCGGGCGGGATCTTCTCCAGGGCCGCGGTGGGCACGGCGCCCCATCGAGTCAACTGGGGCCGGTAGAAGGCCAGGGGGTGATCTCGCACGGTCAGGCCGGTGGCGGCGAAGTCCGCGACGGTCTCTTCGAGCGGGGACATCTCCGCGAGGGGCGACGGTGCGCTCTCCTGCTCGGCCAGCAGGGGCCCGGCGGTGCGGGCCGTCCAAGCCACCTGCCAGAGGGCGGCGCGGCGGCTGGCGCCCAGGCCGGCCAGGGCCCCGGCCTCGGCCAGCAGGGCCCCTTCCGCCTCGCCCAGGCGGCAGCGCGCCATCAGGTCGTCGATCGAGACGAACGGCTCGTGGGCCGCCTCGGCCTCGATCCGGCGCCCGGTCTCCTGCTTCAAGCCCCGCACGTAGCGCAGCCCCAGCCGTACGGCACCCGCTGGGGGCGAACGACGCCGAGTTGGGGCTCGGCGCTCCCAGGATCTCGACTCACCCTCTCCCCCTTTCCGGCCGTCATCCCCGCGAAAGCGGGGATCCATCCCCGTACCGTCTTCCCCTCTCTCCTCCCACCGGCAGTCCCAGCCCGAGCGGTTCACCTCGATCGGCCGCACCTCGACGCCGTGGCGGGCGGCGTCGTGGATCAGGGTGGCCGGGTGGTAGAAGCCCATGGGCCAGGCGTTCAAGAGGCCGATCAGGAAGGCCGTGGGGTGGTGCACTTTCAGGTAGGCGCTGGCGTAGGCGATCAGGGCGAAGCTCGCGGCGTGCGACTCCGGGAAGCCGTAGAGGGCGAACGAGGTGATCGAGCGCAGCACCTCTTCCTGCGCAGAAGCGGAGAGCCCCCGCTCGGTCATCCCCGCGATCAGCCGCTGCTCGATCGCCTGCATGCGCTCGCGGGAGCGCTTGAAGCCCATGGCCCGGCGCAGCTCCTCGGCCTCGCCGCCGGTGAAGCCGGCCACCACCATGGCGACGCGCAGGATCTGCTCCTGGAACAGCGGCACGCCCAGGGTGCGCGCGAGCACCGGCTCCAGGCTGGGGTGGGGGTAGACCACCGGCTGGCGGCCCCGCTTGCGCTCGAAGAAGGGGTGCACCATGCCGCCGACGATCGGCCCCGGGCGGATGATCGCCACCTGCACCACCAGGTCGTAGAAGCGCCGGGGCTGGTGGCGGGGCAGCGAGGCCATCTGCGCCCGGCTCTCGATCTGGAACATGCCCACCGTGTCGGCCCGGCGGATGGCCTCGAAGGTGGCCGGGTCGTCCGGCGGCAGGTGGGCGAGGTCGACGGGTACGCCTTCCTTCTCCCGGATCAGCGGCACCATCTCCTCGAGGGCGTTCAACATCCCCAGGCCGAGCAAATCCACCTTGACGATCCCCAGGTCGGCGCAGTCGTCCTTGTCCCACTGGATCACCGGCCGGTTGGGCGTGGCCGAGGGCTCGAGCGGCACCACCTCGTCCAGGCGGCCGGCGGCGATCACCATGCCGCCGGAGTGCTGGCCGAGGTGGCGGGGCAGGTGGTGGATGCGCTGCCACATCTCGGCGAAGAGGCGACTGCGCCGCTCCCCGGGGTCGAGCCCGGCCGCCGCCAGCTCGCGGTCCAGGGCCTTGTCGTCGCCGCGGGAGACGTCGTAGCCGAAGGTGCCCAGGCGCTTGGCCAGGCGCTCGATCTGCTCGGCCGAGTAGCCCAGGGCCTTGGCCACCTCGCGGGTGGCGGAGCGGTCCCGGTAGGTAATGACGTTGGCGGTCATCGCCGCGCCGTGGGGGCCGTAGCGGCCGTAGACGTACTGGATCACCCGCTCCCGCTTGGCGCCGGAGGGCAGGTCGAGGTCGATGTCCGGCCACTCGCCCCGCTCCTCGGAGAGGAAGCGCTCGAAGAGCAGGCCCATCTTCACCGGGTCGACGGCGGTGATCCCCAGGGCGTAGCACACCGCGCTGTTGGCCGCCGAGCCCCGGCCCTGGGCGAGCATGCCCTCCCGCTGGCAGAAGCGCACGATGTCCCAGACGATCAGGAAGTAGCCGGCGAGATCCAGCTTCTCGATCACCGCCAGCTCCTTTTCGATCTGCGCCTGGGCGCGGGCCGAGAGGGGCCGGAAGCGGGCCGGGGCCGCGGCCCAGGTGACCTGGCGCAGGGTGGAGGAGGCGGTCTCGCCCGGGGGCAGGGGATAGTCCGGGAAGCGGTAGCCGAGGTCGGCGAGGGTGAAGGAGAGGCCCTCGGCCAGCTCGGCGCTGGCCTCGACGGCCGCCGGCAGGTCGGCGAAGAGGCGGGCCATCTCGGCGGCGCCCTTCAAGTGCCGCTCCCGCTGGCAGGCGAGCAGGCGGCCGGCGCGGTCGAGGGTGGTGTGCTCGCGGATCACCGTCAGCACGTCGTGCAGGGGCTTGTCCGTCGGCTGGGCGTAGCGCACGCCGTTGGTCGCCACCAGGGGCAGACGGTGGCGGCGGGCCAGCTCCACGAAGGCGGTGTTGCGGGCCTCCTCCTCGGGTAGGCCGTGGCGTTGCAGCTCGACGTGGAGCCGGCCGCCGAAGAGCACCGTCATCTGGTCGAGCAGGCGGCCGGCGGCTTCCTTGCCCTCGCGGCCGAGCAGGCGGGCGAGGGGGGCCTCCTCGCCGCCGGCGAGGCAGTGGAGGCCCTCGGCGTGGGCGGCCACCAGGTCCCAGTCGGCGAGCGGTTGGCCTTTCGGCCGGCCGCGGGCGGCGGCGGTCAGCAGGCGACAGAGGTTCTGGTAACCCCGGCGGCTGGCCGCCAGCACGGTCAGGCGAGGCGGGCGGGAGGGGGTCTCGGGGAGCACCGGCGGCAGCTCGGGCACCAGGCCCAGGGGGCCCCGGCGGCCGGAGACGCCGGCCGCGGGGCGCAGCGAGGCGAGGGGAATCTCCGCCCCCACCAGGGCCTTGAGCCCCGCTTCGCGGGCGGCGCGGAAGAAGCGGGGGGCGCCGTAGACACCGTGGGCGTCCACTAGAGCCACCGCCGGCAGGTCGAGGGCGGCGGCGCGGACGATCAGGTCCTCCGGCTGGGAGGCGGCGTCCAAGAAGGAGAAGGCCGAGGCGGTGCGCAGCTCGGCGTAGCGCACGGGAGCACGCACCGGGGAGGAGGGCCGGCGGAAGTCCCGCTTGCGCAGGGCCTCCTTGCGTGCCCCGGGCGAGGCGCCCAGATGCCGCAGGGAGGTGCCGAGGTCCCGTGAGGGTGGGCCGGCGGGTGGGGTCTCGGGGTCGTCGCTCATGGCTCGGCGGGGGGCGGAAGTGGCCCCGGTGCCGAGGGCTCAGTGTAGGCGTAAAAGAGGCGTAAGTAAAGAGTACCAACCGAGCTACATGAGGACGCGGCCTCTTCGTCTTCCTCTCCCATGCGAAGAGGTTGACCTCTTTCTCATCTCGGTTCACGATCTTCTGACCACAGCGACTCACTCGCACGCGAGGAAGGGTCTCCCAAGGAGCAGGCGAGATGTCGGTGCTCTCTTCGCGTAGCCAATCTCACTCAGCAGGCCCGTGCACCCGCTCAGGGTCGGCCGGCGGCCGACCATCGACCCGGGCGCCGCCGGTTTCGGTCTCGCTCGGCCTTGGCGAGGGCGAAAGGGGATCCTCAACTCCGACCAAGTCAGGAGTCTCGCCCATGAAGCACCTCCTCCACCGTGCCGCGTTCGCCGGTCTGGCACTCCTGGGATGCCTGGCCAGCACCCCCACCCACGCTCAGAACCTGCCGTTCACCTACGTCGTCAAGTACCTCTGCAGCTCGCTCGAGCCCTTTCCGACGGTCTTCCACTGGACCGACATCAACCTCCTGAACCCGGCGGCCGACCAGACCGCGGAGGTCCACAAGAAGTTCGTGGCTGCGGGCACCCAGGACAAGGCGAGCGCCCTCGCCCCCGTCCGCGATCGCTTCCGGCTCGGCCCCAACCAGGCGGCGAGCATCGACTGCGACGAGATCCAGACCCAGCTCGGCCTGCCGCTGTCCACCCCGCTCGAGGGCTTCGTCGAGATCAAGAGCAACCTGCCGCTGGTGGTGGTGGGCATCTACGACAAGTGCGTGCCGCGCGCGCGGGTCGACGTGTTCATGCGCTCGACGGTCACCACTGACCTGCGGATCGACGGCCTCGGCGAGTTTCCCCGCCTGACCCTCACCGGGCCGGCGCTCATCGACAAGGGGAAGCTCGAGATCGACGCCGCCAGGGGACGTTTCTACCTGCCGACCGAGATCGTGGCCATGGACCTCGAGGGCGAGCTGCGCTTGGGGGGGCGCGTGATCCCCATCCGCCTGGTCGAGAGCGGTGCCTTCGAGTCGGATGGTCGCGTCGTCGGTGAGATCGACCCGTTGACCGGCGCGCCTCTCTTCCCGGCCCGGGCGAGCTTCGACGTCTTCTTCGAGATCACCTCGACCGATCGGGGCTTCCAGGAGAAGTTCGGACGCCTCTACAACGTGGAGGCGACGCGGGTGCAGGCGGCGATCACCGGGCTGCCCCCCGGGCCACCTTCCGAGGTGGTGCCGGCGAGCGTCGACCGCCGCCGTCTGGAGCGCCTCTTCCCCGACCTTGAGATCACCACGAACGCCGCCGGTGAGACCTTGCTCGGCCTGCGCACCCCGGCCGGCGAAGAGCTGGCCGACCCGGTCAACCTCTACTGCGCCACGGCGCCCACGCCGATCGTTTCCGCCCGTTCGCCGGCGGTTCCGGCAGGGGAGCTGAGCAACCACTGCCACTCTCCCAACCCGCCGCAGCCACCGCCTCCCGAGCACGTCAAGGTCCGCTGCGCGGATGCCAGCATCGACGTGGAGTACGTGGCGGCGCTGCCTCCGCGGCGGCGCGAGCTCTAGCGCACCGGCGCCGGCCCTTCTCGTCGTGGCGGCTCTCAGGGCCTTTGTGAGGTGAGCCCAGGGCGCCGCCGCGACCGGCCCTCGGTGGTGGTGCTCTAGCCCTTCAAGTCGTACACGAACAGGTTGTCCTGCTCGCGCAGGTAGAGCTTGCCGCCCGAGATCACCGGGTGGGACCAGCTGGGTGCCGACACGTCGGGGATCTTGAACGAGCCCCGTTCGCGGTAGCCCTCGGGGCTCGCCTCCATCAGCACCATCACGCCGTTCTGGTAGCGCAGGTAGACCTTGCCGTCGGCGAAGGCCACCGCCGCCGAGCCCGAGCCGGCGTTCCTCACCGGCCCCCAGGCGAGGGCACCGTCCGTCATCTTCACGGCCACCGGGAAGCCCTTGTTGTGACCGCTGCCGGCGTAGACGTGGCCGTCGTGCAGGATCATGTTGCCGTGGTGGTTCTGGAAGATCTGGGCGTCGATGAAGTAGACCTCTCGGGCCTTGACGCCGCCGTCGGCCTTGGCCAGCTCGAGCAGAGCGGCGCCCGTGCCGTAGCCGGTCGAGACGAAGACGTGGTCGCCCCAGACCAGGGGGGTGGGGATGTTCGCCACGTTGTTGGCCACCCGGTTGTAGCTCCACAGCAGGCGGCCGGTGGCGGCCTCGACGCCGATCACCCCCCGGCCGATCAGCTGCACGTACTGCTTGACCCCGGCGCCGTTCGAGATCACCACCGAGGAGTAGGCGGCGCCGTCCGCCCCCTTCTCGCCCAGGGACTCGGGCAGGGCCGTGCGCCAGACGGGCTCGCCGGTCTTCTTGTCCAGGGCGACCAGGGCGGCGGTCTTCGAGCCGGGGGTTACCACCACCCGGTCGCCGTCAACCAGGGGCGATTCGGCGAACTTCCAGTGCGTGCCGTTGATCTCCATCATCGAGCCGCCGAAGTCCTGGGGCAGGCTCTTCGCCCAGATCTCCTTGCCGCCGGCTGCCTCCAGGCAGATCACCCGGCCCTCGGTGGTGGTCAGGTAGAGCCGGTCGCCGTCCACCGTCGGCGTCGAACGGGAGCCGCCGTACTCGTCGTGCCAGACCGGCCCCACTTTGGTCTTCCAGACCACCTTGCCTTCGGCCTGGGACAGGGCGAGCAGGTACTGGCCGTCCTCCTGGTCACCCAGGGTGTAGATCCGGCCACCGGCCACCGCCAGGCTCGAGAAGCCGCCGCCGAGGCCGCTCGCCCGCAAGACCAGGGGCGGCCCGGCCTCGGGCCACTGCGCAGCCAGCCCGGTCTCGGCCGAGCGACCGTCCCGCGCCGGGCCCCGCCACTGCGGCCAGTCGTCGGCGAAGATAGGAGAGCCAGAGCAGAGGATGGCGAGGGCGATGGGGAAGAAACGAGGGCGCTGCGTCATGAGAGCCTCCAGCCGCTGACGGGGTGTCGAGATCAGGTGCACCGAGAGCGTAGTACGAGCCCCATCCGTGCTGGTTGCAGGGAGCTTCGCCTCCCGCGCACCGGCCTCGCTTGAGCCTGGCCTGAGTGTGGGATCTGGACGGTTGACCGGCCGCGGCGCCTCAGCGTGCCGCCAGCGAGATCGCCGGAGGTACCCGAGACGCCCGGTGGGCGGGCGTCCAGCTGCCGATCAAGGCGGCGGCGGCGAGCAGGGCGAGCTGCCAGGCGTACCCCATCAGCTCGAGGGGCGCCACCCCGGCGAGCTGGCTGGCCAGGAGGGGCCGGAAGACCCCCAGCGTGAGGGCGAAACCGCCGAGCGTCCCGGCGGCGGCGAGCAGCGCGACCTCGCCCAAGATCATCGCCAAGATGCCCGCGGGAGTGGCCCCGAGGGCCAGCCGGATCCCGAGCTCCTGGCGCCGGGTCTGCACCGTTTGCGCCATGACGCCGTAGACCCCGACCAGAGCCAGCACCAGGGTGAGGGCGGCGAAGGCGCCGTAGAACAGGGCGAGACCGCGTTCCCGGGCCATGGCGCGGTCGACCCAGGTGGTCATCGGCGCCGCCTGGGCAATCGGCAGGCCGGGAACCAGCTCGAGAACGGCCTCACGGATCGGAGGCAGCAGGGCGCTCGGCTCTCCCTGGGTGCGCACGTGGAGAGTCATCGAGATCGCCTGCTGCTGGCTGGCCGGCAGGTAGAGGAAGAAGGCCGGCTCTTCGTTCAAGTCTCGGTAGACGGTGTTCTCCGCCACGCCGACGACGGTTACCGCGGGGCGGTCGGGAGCCACCAGGTGGAGCTGGTGGCCGATGGGGTCCTGCCCAGGCCAGGCCGCCTCGGCGAGCCGCCGATTGACGATCACCGCGCCCGGACAGTTCGGACAGTCCGTGGCATCGAAGTCCCGACCGGCCACCAGGGGAATCCGGGCCGTGGTGAAGAAGCCGGGAGACACGATGTTGCGGCGGTGGGCCAAGGCGGAGCCGTTGACCAGGGGATCGGTCGCGGTGTCCGGGTAGACCTCGTAGCGGGTCACCCCGCCACGCAGCAGCCGGGACTCGGCGAGGGCGACGCTCTCCACGCCCGCGAGGGCCCGCGTGCGTTCGAGCAAACCGTCGAAGAACTGCCGGCTCGCTTCGGGGTCGAGACCCTGATCGCCGGGGGCGAGAGTCAGGGTGAGCAGATTCGTCGGGTCGAAGCCCAGACGAGTGGCCCGCGCCGTCTCGAGCTTGCCCAGGAAGAGGCGGGCGGTCAGCAGCGAGGTCATGGCCAGGGCCAGCTGCATCACCACCAGGGCACGTCGCCCCCAGCGGCCCCGGGGACGGCTGCGCTGCTGCAAGGGCAGAGGGGAGGCGAGGGAGCTGCGCAGGTCGGGGCGGGTGGCCCGAGCTAACGGCAGGATGGTCGACATCAGGCCGGCCACGGCGGTGACCAGGAAGGCGAAGAGGTAGACCGCCGGCCCGGGGCCCAGCTCGATGGCGGCGTCGGCGAGCTCGGGCGGGCGGATCCGCCACAGCCCGGCCAGGACCCACAGCCCGGTGGGCAGGCCGAGGGCGCCGCCGAGGGCGAAGAGCACGGTGATCTCCGCCAGCAGGCGCCGAGCCAGGCCTCGCCGCGGCTCACCCAGGGCCCGGCGCACGGCGAGCTCCCGATGGAGCTCTTCGCCGCGCACGCTGAGTAGGCTCGAGATGTTGACGCAAGCGGCGATGAGCACGATCAGGACTGCCAGATAGAGGGCCCTGACGTCGGACTCGAGGCGGTTGCGGTCGCGGGGAGACACGAAGCTGTGGGCGAGGTCGATGGCCCAGGCCCGGTGATTGCCGTCGGTCGGTGCATGCTCCACCGCGAGCCTCTCGGAGATGGCCGCCACCTCGCTCTGGGCGGTGCCGAGGGAGACTCCCGGCTTGCGGCGGGCGATCATCCGCACCAGGGCTACCGCTCGATCCTCGAGGCTTTGCCCGAAGCTCAAGATCCGCTTGGCCGCCGGCAGGGGAACCCAGACCTGGACGTCGGCACCGGCCTCGACCCCGGCGAAGCCCGCCGGCGCCACGCCGACCACCTCGAAGGAGTGGCCATTGACCTCGATACTCCGCCCCACGAGGTCGGGGGCACCCCCGAAGAGGCGCTTCCAGGCCGAATGGGACACCACCGCGACGTCCTGCTCGGCCGACGGCTCGGTCTCGTCGACCCGGAAGAAGCGCCCGGTCTCGGGCACCAGATGCAGGATCGAGAACAGCTCGGCCGAAGCGAAGCCTCCGGCCACCCGCTCGGGGATCTCGCCTCCCGAGAAGTTGACCCACCACCAGAAGTAGGGGCCGACCTCGGCGAGGGTGCTGGTCCGGTGGGCGTAGTCGCGGATCTGAGGGTAGGAGAAGGGGTCGGAACCGGTTCGGTTGCCGCCGGCCGTGTTGGTGCGGTGGATGGCGACCACGCCGTCGAGGTCGGCCATGGGCAGGGGTTTGAGCAGCAGGGCCCGGTGGACGGTGAACACCGCCGTCGTCGCGCCGACGGCCAGGCCGACCAAGAGGATGACGGCCAGGCTGAAGCCCGGCCGACGCCGCAAGCTGCGGGTGCTTTGTCTCAGCGACTGCAAAGTCCGTTGCACCACGACCCTCCGCCAGCTCCCACCGCGCCGCGGCCCGTCTCGGCCAGGCCCACGTGGTCTATTGCCCTGGGTGGATTATAGGCATAATGAAAATATAGCAAAATGTACTCGATCTACCGACTACTGTCAAGGCTGCACTTTCCGGAGAAGGGAAGTCAAGAGCTGACTCCGATACGGTCGGGCGCACCACCTTGCATCGATCTCGGCAATTTATACCTCAAAAGGTGAAAATCTTACCTTGGTGGCGCGCAGCGCCTTGCCAGCATCGAATAGCCCCGGGGAGGCGTGTGGTGCGCGCCTGGACCGGCTCGCGCCCTGCTGATACGCTCCTCTCTTCATGAGGTGGCGAGGTGGTCTCGGAACGTGACAACCAAGAGGAACCTCCATGTCCCTCGGTGAGGAGATCGTTTCCCTACCCCCGCCCTCACGGCTCTCTCCCGTGGGGGCGAGCTCCCCGATGATCAACCCCGGTACGACCCTGGACCTCGATTGGGTCCATGAGGTGCGGGTCAACACCAGCGCGGTGGAGCGCCGCACATCGACCCTGCCCAAGCGCCGCACGGTGAAGAAGGAGTGGCAGGTGGCCTGGTATCTGCGGGCGATCACCTGCATGGACCTGACCACTCTCGCCGGTGACGACACCCCCGGCCGAGTGCGGCGGCTCTGCGCCAAGGCCCGCCAGCCGGTGCGCACCGACGTGCTCGACGCCCTGGGTGCGAGCGCCCTGCCCATCCACGTCGGTGCGGTCTGCGTCTATCCCACGATGGTGCCTCACGTTGCCGAGGCGCTGGCCGGCTCGGCGGTCAAGGTCTGTGCCGTGGCCACGGGCTTCCCGGCCGGCCTCACCCCCTTCTCGACTCGTTTGGCGGAGATCCGCGAGGCGATCGCGCTCGGCGCGGTCGAGATCGACGTTGTGATCACCCGCGGCCACGTGCTGCGGGGGGAGTGGCAGGCCCTCTACGACGAGGTCCGGCGCTGTCGGGATGCCTGTCAGGGCGTGCTGCTCAAGGTCATCCTCGCCACCGGCGAGCTCGGCACCCTGCGCAACGTGGCGCGGGCCAGCCGCGTGGCCCTGATGGCGGGCGCCGACTTCATCAAGACCTCGACCGGCAAGGAGAAAGCCAACGCCACCCTGCCGGTGTCGCTGGTGATGGCCCGCACCGTGCGCGACTACTTCGAGCGCACCGGGGTGGCCTCCGGCTTCAAGCCTGCGGGAGGCATCTCCACCGCCCGTCAGGCCGCCGACTGGCTGGTCTTGATGAAAGAGGAGCTGGGGGATCCGTGGTTGTGCGCGGACCGCTTCCGTCTCGGCGCCTCGTCCCTGCTCGCCGACATCGAGCGCCAACTGGAGTTCCACGCCACCGGCCGCTACTCGGCCGGTTTCCGCCATCCCATCGGGTGAGCCCATGACCGTCGCGGAGATCTTCGAGACCATGACCTACGGCCCGGCCCCCGAGAGCGGCGAGCCAGCCTTCGCCTGGCTGGCGACCCACCGGGGTCGGATGCGGCCCTTCGTCGGCGGGCGCTTCCTCGATGGCGGCGACGGCACTTTCCCCTCCTTCGACCCGGCCACCGGCCGCCACCTCGCCGAGGTCGTCCAGTGCGGCGCCGCCGAGGTGGACGCGGCGGTGGCCGCCGCCCGGGGCGCTCAGCCGGCCTGGGAGGGGCTGGGTGGCCACGGCCGGGCCCGCTACCTTTACGCCATCGCCCGCCAGGTCCAGAAGAACGCCCGCCTGCTCGCGGTGCTCGAGAGCCTGGACAACGGCAAGCCGATCCGTGAGACCCGCGACCTCGACGTCCCCCTGGTCGCCCGCCACTTCTACCACCATGCCGGTTGGGCCCAGCTCGCCCCCCGTGAGCTGCCGGGCTTCGCAGCGGTGGGCGTGTGCGCGCAGATCATCCCGTGGAACTTCCCGTTGCTGATGCTGGCCTGGAAGATCGCCCCCGCCCTGGCGCTCGGCAACACCGTGGTGCTCAAGCCCGCCGAGTTCACCTCGTTGACGGCGATCGCTTTCGCCGAGCTGGTGCAGCAAGCCGGTCTGCCACCGGGGGTGGTCAACATCGTCACCGGCGACGGCCGTACCGGCGAGCTCCTGGTCAAGCATCCCGGAGTGGACAAGGTCGCCTTCACCGGCTCGACCGAGGTCGGCCGTCTGATCCGTGAAGCCACCGCCGGCAGCGGCAAGAAGCTCTCCCTCGAGCTGGGCGGCAAGTCCCCCTTTGTGGTCTTCGACGACGCCGATCTCGACGGCGCCGTCGAAGGCGTGGTCGACGCCATCTGGTTCAACCAGGGGCAAGTCTGCTGCGCCGGCTCCCGACTGCTGGTGCAGGAAGGGGTGGCGGAGGGCTTCTACGCCAAGCTGCGCTCGCGCATGGAGCGGCTGCGGGTCGGCGATCCCCTCGACAAGGCGATCGACATCGGCGCTATCGTCGCCCCGGTGCAGCTCGAGCGGATCGAGAAGCTGGTGCGCCAGGGGGTGGAGGAGGGGGCCCGCCTCTGGCAGCCCTCCTGGAGCTGCCCGCAGGAGGGGCTGTTCTATCCACCGACCCTGTTCACCGAGGTGGCCCCGGCGGCCACCATCGCCCAGGTCGAGATCTTCGGCCCGGTGCTGGTGGCGATGAGCTTCCGCACTCCGGACGAGGCCGTCGAGCTCGCCAACAACACACGGTACGGTCTGGCGGCGAGCGTCTGGACGGAGAACGTCAACCTCGCCCTCGACGTGGCTGCGAAGATCAAGGCTGGCACGGTGTGGGTCAACTGCACCAACCTCTTCGACGCCGCTGCCGGTTTCGGCGGCTACCGGGAAAGCGGCTTCGGCCGCGAGGGGGGCCTCGAAGGACTGTGGGAGTACGCGCGGCCGGCCTGGGAGGTCAAGCAGGGGGTCGCTGCGCCGCCCGCCCAGGAGCCGGTCAACGCTGACGAGGAGCCGGATTCCGGCCAGGCCGAGGGCCTGCCGGCGATCGACCGCACGGCGAAGATGTACGTCGGGGGGCGGCAGGTGCGGCCGGACGCCGAGTACAGCCAGACGGTGCTCTCACCCACCGGGCGCCATCTGGGTGAGGTGGGTCTCGGCAATCGCAAGGACCTCCGCAACGCCGTCGAGGCCGCGCGCAAGGCCGCTGCGGGCTGGTCCCGCACCACCGCGCATGCCCGCGCCCAGGTTCTCTACTTCCTGGCCGAGAACGTCGGTGCTCGGGCCACGGAGCTCGGCCAACGCATCTCGGCGATGACCGGTGCCTCGGCCGAGGACGGCCGTGCCGAGGTCGAGCGCTGCCTCGAGCGGCTCTTCTCGGCCGCCGCCTGGGCCGACAAGTTCGCCGGCCGGGTGCAGGCCGTGCCGCAGCGCAACTTCACCTTCGCCGTGCACGAGCCCCTGGGGGTGATTGGAGTGGTCTGTCCGGACGAGTCGCCCCTGCTGGCCCTCTGCTCGCTGGTGGGGCCCGCGCTCGCCATGGGCAACACGGTGGTGGTGGTGCCCTCGCAGCGGCATCCGCTCGCGGCCACCGACCTCTACCAGGTGCTCGACACCTCGGACGTGCCGGACGGAGTGGTCAACATCGTCACCGGCAGGCGGGCCGAGCTGGCCCCGGTGCTCGCCGCCCACGACGACGTCGACGGCGTCTGGTACCTGGCCGGCGACGGCGGCGGGGCGAAGGTGGAGCGGGCCTCGGCAGGCAACCTGAAGCGCACCTGGGTGGGCAGCCGCGACTGGTGGGATGCCCGCCAGGGCGAGGGCGAGGAGATCCTCCGCCGCGCCGTCCAGGTCAAGAACATCTGGGTGCCCTGGGGGGAGTAGGGGCCTCCGCCGAGCATCGCCGGGGGCTGAACCCCCCGGCTACCTTCGATCCGTCGCTGCGCGATGGGGGATGGGCGTCGCGCAGCGACGCGGCCAGGGTAGCCGGGGCTTTCAAGCCCCGGCTCAGGCCACCGGCCGGCGGTCGAGGACGTCCCGCACCTTGCGGGCCAGCACCTCCGCGGCGAAGGGCTTCTGGAGGAACGCCCCTTCCTCCTCCGGTACCCCGTGGGTCCACACCACGTTGTCGGTGTAGCCGGAGAGGTAGATCACGGGCAGCTGGCGGCCCAGGCTGGTGAGGCGGTTCACCAGGTCACGGCCGCTCATGCCCGGCATCACCACGTCGGTGATCAGCAGGTCGGGGAGGGGGGCGCCCGGCGCGGTCAGGCGATCGATCGCCTGGAAGCCGTCGACCGCCGCGTCGACGCGGTAGCCCAGCCCTTCGAGCAGTTCCTTGGTGGACTCCCTCATCGGCGCGTTGTCCTCCACCAACATCAGATGCTCGTGGCCCCGTTCGGCCGTCTCGGGTCGCTCCGGACGCGGTAGGGCGGGGACCTCGTCCGGGCCCCGTGGCCAGTAGATCTTGAAGGTCGCACCCTGCCCCGGCTCGCTGTAGAGCCAGATCTTGCCTCCGCTCTGCTCGACGATGCCGTAAACGGTCGCGAGCCCGAGGCCGCTCGCTCCGCCCGACGACTTGGTGGTGAAGAACGGCTCGAAAACTCGCTTCTGGATCTCGGGCGCGATGCCCGGCCCATTGTCCGAAACAGCCAGCAGGACCCAGTCGCCTTCGCTGCCGGTGGAGTCGACCAGCCTGCCGGGCTTGACGTTGCTGGTCTCGACCGTCAGGCGCCCGCCGCGCGGCATGGCTTCACGGGCGTTGACCAGCAGGTTGAGCAACACCTGCTCGAGCTGCGAGGGATCGATCTTGACGCTCCAGAGGTCCTCGCGCAGATGGAAGGAGAGCTCCAAGTCCTCGCCGATCAGCCGGCGCAGCATCGGCTCGAGCTGAAGGATGACGTCGTTGAGCCGGACCACCTCGGCCTGGGTCGGCTGGCGTCGGGCGAAGGCGAGCAGGCGCTTGATCAGCGCCGAGGCGGAATACGCGGTCTGGATCACGGCGTCCATCTTGGCCGCCACCCGGCTGCCGGGCTCGGCCTTCATGCGCACCAGCTCGCAGTGACCGGTGATGGCGGCCAGGTAGTTGTTGATGTCGTGGGCGATGCCTCCCGCGAGGCGACCCACGGCCTCCATCTTCTGCGACTGGAGCAGCTTCTCCTCGCTCTGGCGCAAGGCCAGCTCGGCGCTGCGCCGGCGCGTCTCGCGGGTCGTGAGGCCGGCGAAGGCGGTGGCCACGATCGCCAGCCAGGTGATCAGGATGCCGGTGAACAGCCAGTTCCAGCGCTCGTGCTGGCGCACGAGCTCGGCGTGGATCCCTTGAGCGAGCTTCTCGGTGCGCTGCGCCAGATCGGCGAAGACGCGATCGTACTCGCGGTCCAGGGGCGAGCCCGGGCCGGCGGGCTCCTGCCGACGGTAGGCGCCCAGGCGAGCCTGGGTGATCTCCCACAGGCTGTCGATGCCCGAGCGCAGGATCAGGGCGTCGCGCAGCAGCTCGGGCCGGTCGATCGGCTGCAGGTCGAAGCCGTCCTCGGTCGTCCCTCCCACCAGCAGAACTTCGGTGGCCCGTTCGGCGTGGAGCAGGGGAGCGGTGATGTCGAGGGGGTTGATCGCGTCGCCGGTGACCAGCTCCTCGACCCAAAGGTGGGAGATGGCGAGGGAAGTGCGCACTTCGGCGACCAGCCGGTGGACTTCGAGATCACGGCTCGCCAGCTGCTCCCGCGCCCAGGCGGTGCCGAGCAGGAGCAAGAGGGAAGTCAGCCCGAGCCCCGCCACGACCAACGGAAGGGAGAGGAAGCGGCGCAGGAAGGCGTGGGCTCTTTCGGCGCTCAAGGAGGATCACCCTCCGGGTGGTGGGCTCGGTCTCGGAGCGCCGAGCCTCAGGAGCTGGTGGTCTGGCCGGCCAGGGTCTTCAGGCGAGTGAGTAGGCGGCCGAGGGCCCGTTCCGTGGTCCGACGCCGCTTGGCCGCCTTGACGAAGAGTAGCAGCGCCAGCGTCGCCTCGTGAGGCAGATCCTGCGAAAGGAAGACTGGATAGCTCTCGAGGGCGACTCTCTCGACCTCTTCGGGCTGGCCGAGACGAAGGTAAGCGAGAGCCTGCTCGACCGACACCTGGGCGACGGGCAGGGGCAAGCTCGCCTTCGCGAAGGCTGTGCGCACGCCCTCGAAGAGCTGGACCGCTGCGGCAGGCTGCTCCAGCTTCACCAGGATGCGGGCCTGGAGCCAGCGGACCCGGGCCTCGTGGAGGCTGCCCCGGCCCCGGTCCCAGACCTCGCGAGCGTTGTGGAGCAACAGCAAAGCCTCCACCGGATGCCCGAGCGCGTCGATGCTGAGCGCCAGGGCCTGAAAGACGTCGGCGAAGCGTTCGGGCTCGGTGTCGGCCTCCAAGGTCGCCGCCACGTCCACCACCGCCGTGAAGGCCTCTCGGTAACGCCCGTCGTCCCAGTGGAGGTGGCCGTAGGTGAGCCCCAGTAGGCCAGCGCGGTCCGGTTGGCCCAGCTTGGTGAAGAGATCCCTCGCCTCGCGCAGGCAGGCAGCTTGTTGGAGGCGGTCTCGCTGAACGCGATGAAACGCCGCCTTGTAGGCGAGAACGACGGCCCTCGCGTGGGCACTGATCTCGACCTCGGCGATCCGGTGGTCGAGGGCTTCCCAACAGCTCGCCGCATCGCGCATGCCGCCCAAGTGACGGTGAGCAGTGGCGAGAGTGGCCAACGCCTCGGCTCGGAAGTCTTCGACCAGCAGGCTCTCACCGGGGGCGGCCTCGATCATCAGGGCCATGGCATAGGCGCTCTGGGCCAGCGCCAGCATGCGGCTGGGGTCCTGGCGACGGACGGCGAAACTCTCGTCGATCAGCGCCTTGCAGACCTCGATCCGGCTCTCCTGGCCGCTGTTCGCGGCGAAGAGTTGGCGCTGGCTCTCGGGCCGGGCAGCGTGGCGGAGCGCTCGAGAACGAGCTTCCTCTGCCGGCAGCAGGTTCGTGGCCCTGCTGGACGCTGCGGCCAAAGCGCGAGCAATGGCCTGCCGGTACTCGCCTGCCTCTTCTGTCATCTAGAGGGAAGAGGTTATACGAAAGCATGGCGGGAGGGAAGACCCCTCCCTCAGCTTCCGTAGAAGCCGCATCCATCTCCGAGCCGAATGGCCCAGTCGGCCTCCCTCAGTTCTCCTTCGGCCGGCTTTGGGACGCGCGGGCGCCGGGCTTCTCGGCGGGCAGGGTCGCAGGGCACTGCGGCTTGCCCGTGGGGTCCGGCCAGCAGCCGTCCTTGTCAGCGGAGGCAGTCGGAGGAGCGGATCTGGTAACGGGCTGGGCCTTGCAGTTGGGGCCACCGGTGGGATCCGGCCAGCAGCCGTCCTTGCTCAGAACCGAGAACCAACGGGCCAGGAAACCGAATACGTCAGAGCTCTCGTTCCAGGCACCGGCGCGGGCGGGCAGGGCAGCGGCAACGAGCCCGAGCGACAGCAGGACCACGATCACGCGCGAACGGAAAGAAGGCATACATCCTCCATCCCTCCCACAGCGCGGCACACTGCGCGCCTCCATTGGCCACGGTGGCCGCATGCAACGGGATTGGCGGGAGTATGGAAGAAGACGCGAGAAAAGGTTACACGTCTAGAGAACCGGGTCGGGAAAGGCCGGAAAAGACCGGGGAAAATTTCCCTGCCCCAGTGGGCGGAGGCGAACCAGAGCCCTCGGCGGGGGACCGGCGGGGGAACGAGGCGCCTGCGGAGGGGGTTCGAGCCTGCGCTAGCAGCCCTCCTCTCGGACGCTCGAAGGGCGTGGGATTGGAGGGCCCGTCGGGGCACGCACCAGGGCCAGCAGCTGTGGCAGCTGGCGGAGTCGTCCGGCTCGGCCGAGCGCCGCGATCGCGGCCAAGAGTTGGAGCACGGCGCCTCTGCGCCGGCGTCCCCGCCAGAGCGCACCGGCGAGCTCACCCAGGGCCAGCGCCTGCTCCTGAGGCTCCTGGGCCTCGGCGTGGAGGCGGGCGGCTGCCCGCCACAGCTCGGCTGCTCGCGCGCCGTCCCCGGCGAGCGCGGTCAGTCGAGCACGTTCGGCCAGGCAGGGAGCGAGCTGGGCGCCGGTACCCTGGGAGGCGAACGCCTCGGCGCTGGTGAGCGCTCGTTCGGCCTGCCCGATTTCGCCTCTGCCTCGACAAGAGCGGACCAGAGCCAACGAGGACTCGCACCGGCGATCGAGCACGAAGGCGGCGCCGTAGAGCGCGGCATCGAGACGGGCTGAGACTTGCTCGGCCAACCGCGCCAGCTCGACCGCCAGCTCGGAGGTGACGTCGGTGAGGGCCACGCGGCGGCGGAGTGCCTCGAAGAGGGCCAGATCCGGAGCCTTGCGCGTCAGCGCGGCGAGTCGCTCGGCGGCCGGCAGCGAGAGCAGCTGATCGAGCCGATGTCGTGCCGATTCGGTTCCCGTTGGATCGACGGCGAGGCGACGAACCGAGCACAGGGCTGAGCTCAGGGCCTGCTCGTAGGCCGCTCGCGGCCAGCGTAGAGCAGGACTGGCCAGCGCACTTCCCATGGTCTCGGAAACTCGCGCCCGCACCGCGGTGGCTTCCATCGGCAGCTCCAGCAGATCAACAGAGGAGTGAAATAGAGCGTATAATGCGTGACACTAGGACGATAGTGGAGCAAAGTCAAGGCTGAATGGTGACCAGAGGTGGACCTGCTTGCAGGCGTCACGGCTGTGTTAGGGTATCGCTGAAATGATGTCAGAAGAACCCGCGGAACGGCTCGCCCGGCAGCTGGGGGCGAAGATTCGAGAGGCCGGCTTCACCCAGGGTGAGGTCTCTCGGCGGCTGCGTTGGGGGCCGGACTACGTCAACCAGCTGCTGCGGGGCAACCTCGACCTTCGTCTCGATCACGTCTACGCGGTGCTCGACACGATCGGTGTCTCTCCCGGCCACTTCTTCGGCAGCCTCCACGGTGACGCCGCGAGCCAGCAGCAGTATTTCCTGACCCGTCTGCTCCCCGAGCTTCTCGCCGAGGCCTTCGAGCCCGAAGGTCGAGAGGCCAACGAGGAGCGTACAGCCGTTCGCCGGCGTCCCACGAAGCGACTGCCGCCGACGAGCCCGGTCGCGGAGCTGGCTGCCGTGCGGCGGGCTCGCGCGGCGAGAAAGAACAGCGATGGCGAGGATCCCGAAGGCCGCAGCCGCTGATTCGAGACGCGCCTCTGGCCTGCTCGCCCGGCGCCTGCGCGGCTCCGGCTGGACCCAGGAGCGGGCGGCGGAAGCGTTGGGCCTGTCGCTGTCCCACCTGGGTCGCGTGCTACGGGGTGATCAGCCGCTCAAGGTCGAGCTGCTCTACCGCCTGCTCGCCCTGATCGAGGTCGAGCCGGTGGACTTCTTCTCCGAGCTGCACGGCCCGGCAGCGGCCTTCCCACCCCTTCGCTTGCCGACCGAGCGCGAGGAAGGGGTGGCGGGGCCGACCATCAACATCTTCCTCCTCCAGGATCAGCTGCTGGCGGTGGCCCGCAAGGCTGGCCGGCGGATCACTCCCGAGCAGGGGCCCGACACCGAGAGCACCCCTCTCGAGCCCGGTACCGCCGCCCGGCGCCGCCGGGGCTGAGCTTTCCTTCCTTGAGCGCGCCGGGCGCGGGGTCTTTTCGACAGAATAGGGCGTCATGACGCCTCCCCGTCGCTCCGGCCCTTTTGGTCTCCACGGTCCCAGCTTCCTCTTCTTCACTTTCGCCCTGTGCGGGGCCCTCGGCTGCGCCGGCTTCGACGAGCCCGCTGCTCTGGCCGTGCTCGACGAGACGCTCACCGAGGGCGACGTCGAGCGCCTCGCCGCGGCGGCGCGAGCCGCCCGTGGCAGCGCCGGCGAGCCTGCCGGAAAGCCGGGTGGCGGCAAGGGCCGGCGCCTGGTGGCGGTCAGCCTGGGCCGCGAGCGCTCGGCGGCCCGGGTGGCTCTGGGCAGGGGTGAGACGGTCGATGGTGCCCTGGCGGCCGCCCTCGCTGACCTCCTTGGGCGGGTGCCCCTCGCGGAGCGCAGTCAGGGACCCCTGCGTGTCGACGTGCTGTCCCGGGTGACGGCTGAAGAGCGAATCCCCGAAAGCCGCAACCTGCCCATCGAGAGGGGAGTGGAAGGCGTATACCTGCGCGAGATCGGCCTGGTCCTGCTGCCGGACGAGCTCGCCGCCCGCGGCTTGGTCAACAACAAGAACCGCTTGCAGAACGGCCGGCTGCGCTCCTACTTCGAGGCCGGCAGCCGCGCCGAGCCGATCCCCGGCGGCGAGCTCGGTGAGGCGGGGGAGCCCTTTCAGCGGCTGCGCTTCGAGAGCTTTGCCGTTCACCTCGACGGCAAATTCGTGCGGCTCTTCCGGGGCAACCCGCTGGCGCCCGAGGTCAGCCCGGAGGGCTTGCTGCTGGCGGCCCGTGAGGGCGGCGACTACCTGATCCGCCATCAGCGGGAGGACGGCGAGTTCGCCTACGAGTACGACCCGTCGGCCGACAAGGTGTCGTCGGACTACAACCTGCTGCGTCACGCCGGCAGCTGCTACGCCCTCTTCGAGCTGCACGCAGCCACTGGCGACGCACGCTATCTCGCCGCCGGCCGGAAGGGCCTCGACGCCCTCTGGCGCCACCTTCGAGGGCCCCGCCCCGAGGACGCCGGGGAGCGCTTCCAGGCCGTGGTCTCGCCCGGCGAGGAAGCCAAGCTCGGCGGCGCTGCCCTGGCTCTCCTGGCCCTGCTCCAGGAACGCGAGGTGGCGCCGGCCCCCATCCCTCCCCTCGCCGTCGAGCTGGCGAGGTTCTTGGTCTTCATGCAGGACGCCGACGGGCACTTCCGCTCCAAGTACTTCTATGGCGAGCCCGATCCGCGGCCCTTCGAGTCGATCTACTACCCGGGAGAGGCAATCCTGGCCCTCGCCCGCCTCTCCGACGTCGATACCGATCCGCGCTGGCTCGCCACCGCGCGCAAGGGCGCGGACTGGCTGATCGAGGTGCGGGACCGCGGCAAGAAGGTCGAGGACCTGCCCCATGACCACTGGTTGCTGATGGGCCTCGAGGAGCTGCACGCGAAGACCGGGGATGGCCGCTATCTGGAGCAGGCTCGGCGCATCGCCCAGGCGATCCTGGGGGCGCAGTGGGGCAGCGATGCTCCGTGGCCGGACTGGCAGGGAGGCTTCTACCGGCCCCCCCGCAGCACCCCCACGGCCACCCGCGCCGAGGGCATGGTAGCGATGACCCGGCTGGCCGAGCGCGCCGGTCTCGACACCGTGGCCTATCGGCGTTGCCTGCGCGACATGGCCGTCTTCCAGCTGCGGACCCGGCTGGGGCCGGAGGCCCTGCTCTTCGTCGCTCGGCCCGACCTGGCGCGTGGCGGCTTTCGCGCCGGCCTGACCCAGGACGAGGTGCGCATCGACTACGTGCAGCACAACGTCTCGGCCCTGCTGGGGCTGCGCGGGCTGCTGCTCAGCGCTCCGGACGCAGCCGGTAGCCCACGCCCTTGACCGTCTCGAGCAGGGGGGGCCGGCCCTCCGGGTCGATCTTCTGGCGCACGCGGTGGACGGTGACGTCGACGACGTTCGAGAAGGAGTCGAACGAGTCGTCCCAAACGTGCTCCACCAGCTCGGTGCGCTTGACCACCTGCCCGACCCGCCCGAGCAAGTATTCGAGCACGGCGAACTCCTTGGGCCGTAGGTTGACCGGCTGACCGGCGACCGTGACCTCGCGGGCGGCCCGGTCCATCTCGAGGTCACCAGCTCGCAGCGAGGCGAGCAATTTGCGCTCGCGCCGCCGCAGCAGAGAACGCACCCGCGCCGACAGCTCCTCGAGCCGGAAGGGCTTGGTCAGGTAGTCGTCGGCCCCGCCGTCGAGCCCGCCGATCTTGTCCTCGATGGTGTCGCGGCCGGTGAGCATCAGCACCGGCGTCTCGAGCCCCGCCTTGCGCCAACGCCGCAGGAGATCCAGCCCCGATGGCGGCGGGATCGACCAGTCGAGGAGGATCAGGTCGTAGGGGTTCAGGTCCGCCAGCTCCTCGGCGGTCTCCCCGTCCGGCGCCAGGTCGACAGCATAGCTCTCGTCCTGGAGGGCCTCGGTGATCACCTCGGCGAGCTGGGCGTGGTCCTCGACGAGCAGGATTCTCATAGGTGGTTCTGAGATTGGCGGTAGCGGTCGGATCTTATCGCCGATTGGGGACCAAAGGGGTCCTCTTCTCTTCGCCGTTCAGGGACCTATTTTGGCGCCCGGAGAGATGCTCAAGGCGTTTCATGTTCCTGAAAGGATGCCTCCCCGATACTGGCGGCCAAACCTGAGGAGGAATCATGAAACGGACACTGCTTCGCCTCGGCTTCGCTGCCCTCGCCATGCTGGCAGCGCTTGCCCCCCCCGCGAGCGCCCAGGTCGAGTGGGAGCCCGAAGACAGCTCCTTCCTGACCGAAGCCGCTCCATCCCCGGTGTGTGAGCGCCAGCTCACCGCCAACGTGGTCGCCCTCGACCAGGTCTTTTTCTGGAACCGGCTGGGCGCTTTCCAGCCCCACGGCATGATGTATGCCCTCGAGCGCGACGTGGTCCACAACTCCCAGACCCAGAACTCCAGCTGCTCGGTGCCCAAGGTGCCGCTGGCGGCGGGGCAGGTGCAGCTGCGACCCGGCAAGCGGCCACGCCCCCTGGTGCTGCGGATGAACGTGGGAGACTGTCTGACGATCCGCTTCACCAACCTGCTGGCACCGGCGCCGGTGGACGAGGAGCAGCCCTCCACCCGCTCGGCCTCGATCCACGTCCAGGGCCTCGAGTACGTCAGCAACATCACCGACAGCGGCTTGAACGTCGGCTTGAACCCGACCGGCGGCGTCGTGGCCTCTGGCCAGACCACCTTCTACCACCTCTACGCCCGCGCCGAGGGCACCTACCTGATGTACAGCGGTGGAGCGATGGTCGGCGGTGAGGCCGACGGTGGCTCGATCGGCGCCGGTCTCTTCGGCGCGGTCAACGTTCAGCCTCGGCAAAGCGAGTGGTACCGCAGCCAGACCACCCAGGCCGACCTGGCCCTGGCGATCACCAACGGCTACCCGACCAGCGCCCAGTACCCGGTCGTCGATTACACCAGGCTCTACCCGGCCGTGAACCCCGACTGCCAGCCTGCGGGCACGCCGATCCTGGCCATGCTCTCGTCGGCCAACGAGATCGTCCACTCTGATCTGACGGCGATCGTCACCGGCCCCAACCGCGGCAACCTGCCGTCCAATGCCTACCCGGGCAGCGTGCCGGGCGTCTACCCCGACCGGCAAGAGCCCTACCGCGAGTTCACCATCATCTTCCACGATGAGATTGGCGCCGTACAGGCGTTCCCTCACTTCCGGGACGAGATCCTCCAGCATACATTGCACAGCGTTCGTGATGCCTTCGCGATCAACTACGGCACCGGCGGTGCCGGCGCCGAGGTGATCGCCAACCGCCTCGGCGTGGGCCCGATGCACGAGTGCATCGAGTGCAAGTACGAGGAGTTCTTCCTGACCAGCTGGGCCGTCGGGGACCCGGCGATGGTGGTGGACATCCCCGCCAATGCCCCTTGCACCGAGTCGGACCTGAAGCTCGGCCGCAACTGCGCTCCCACGCCCGGTCCGAAGGCCACTCGTGCCTACTACCCGGACGATCCCTCGAACGTCTACCACAGCTACCTCAACGACAACGTCAAGTTCCGCAACCTGTTGGCCGGTAGCGACGACCACCACATCTTCCACCTCCACGCTCACCAGTGGCTGCACTCGCCCAACGCCATCGGGTCGTCGTACCACGACTCGCAGTCGATCGGGGAGGGCAGCGCCTACACCTACGAGATCGCCTACGGCGGCAGCGGCAACCGCAACCGCACGCCCGGCGACTCGATCTTCCACTGCCACTTCTATCCCCACTTCGCTCAGGGCATGTGGGGCCTCTGGCGAGTGCACGACGTGCTCGAGACCGGCACCCGGCTCGACAGCGAGCGGCGTCCAGAGTCCACCATCGGTCCCGGCGGCAGCGTGATCGTCCAGACCCGCGCCCTGCCCGACGCCGAGATCCCGACCGGCACGCCGATCCCGGCGCTCGTGCCGATCCCGAACCTGCCGATGGCGATCAAGCCAGCGCCGGTCAAGCTGGTCGATGGCGACATCGACTGGACCGTGGCCCCCACCTCCAACCCGGGCTATCCCTTCTTCGTGCCCGGCAAGGCCGGCCACCGGCCGCCGTCCCCGCCCAAGGACATCCTTTGGGACGGCGGCCTGCCCCGCCACATCTTGACCGACGGCACCTTCGTCGAGTTCCACACCCGGCTCAACTTCGACAAGGAGATCTTGACCGCCGAGGTCGAGTATCTGGCCGAGAACGGCACGCCGGCCGAGGAAGTGGCGATGAAGTACCACGCTCGCTCGTCGGTGGTGACGCCGCGGCCGGACGGCCTGCCGGCCCTGCAGGTCTTCCAGCTCAACGGCAAGCCGCCGGCGCCGGGCGCTCCCTTCGCGGAGCCCTGCCCGGTCGCGCCCTCGACCGATGCCTGCATCCAGAACCTCGCCAACTGCCCCAACAATCCGGCCAACCGGGTCTACAAGGCTGCGGACATCCAGATGGACGTGGTGCTCAACAAGGCCGGCTGGCACTTCCCGCAGCAGCGCCTGATCACGCTTTGGGACGACGTGCTGCCGACCCTGACCGCGACCCGGCCGCCCGAGCCCTTCTTCTTCCGGGCCAACAGCCAGGAGTGCATCGAGTTCCAGCAGGTCAACCTGACGCCGTCGGTCTACGTCCTGGACGACTTCCAGGTGCGCACCCCGACCGACATCATCAGCCAGCACATCCACCTCGTGAAGTTCGACGTGCTCGCCTCCGACGGCGGCGGCAACGGCTGGAACTACGAGGACGGCACCATGGCCGCCGAGGAGATCCAGGAGCGCATCACCGCCATCCGGGCCTGGAACGGCTGCCTGGGTGACATGCACGGCGGCGACCCCGCCGACGGCAGCAAGAAATGCCCGGTGGTCGCCGATCACCCGTACTTCGCCCCGCAGGGCATCGACGCCGACTGCGACGGGCACGACGACTGGCTCGGCGCCCGCACCACGGTCCAGCGCTGGTGGGCCGACCCGGTCCAGGACACCACCAGTGGTCCCGACCGCACCCTGCGCACGGTCTTCACGCACGATCACTTCGGTCCGTCCACCCACCAGCAGGTCGGCCTCTACGCCGGTCTGATCATCGAGCCGACGGGCAGCACCTGGTACCACAACGAAACGGGTGTGCTCCTCGGCCAGGGCCGTGACGACGGCGGCCCCACCAGCTGGCAGGCCCGCATCGAGGGGCCCGAGACCTTCCGCGAGTTCCTGCTCGAGTTCAGCGACTTCCAGCTGGCCTACGAGCCCAATGCCTACGGCCCGCTGCCGGCCGGCCAGCTCCAGCTGTCCTGCCCCGGCCGCCGGGGCTTCGCCGATCACCCCAACGCCATCAATCCGCCCGCTCGCGAGGCCGTCGGTCTGCCCGCTCTCTACGCCAAGATCGACATCTGCCCGACCAACGAGTGCGACCCGGACGGTCCGATCGTGCCCGAGATCATCCCCCCCGGCGGCCCGCGCGTGCCCTGCCCGGAGGCCATCTCGGCGGCGGATCCCGGCTTCGGCGTCGTCAACTACCGCAGCGAGCCGGTCGCCCTGCGCGTCCGCGACCCGCTGACCAACACCCAGGCCGCCGGCCAGCCCGGTGACCTCTCCTTCGTCTACGAGACCCGTACCGACCGCGCTGATCCGCTGCTCAACGGCGTCCAGAGCAGCTACATCCCCTATCCGCCGCTGACCAACAACATCCAGCCCGGCGACCCCTTCACTCCGCTGATCCAGGTCTACGAAGGTGACCCGGTGCGCATCCGCACCCTGGTCGGTGGCCAGGAGGAGGAGCACACCTTCCACGTCCACGGCATCCACTGGACCTACGAGCCCAGCGACCCGAGCTCCGGCTTCCGTTCCGGCCAGATGATGGGCATCTCGGAGGCCTTCAACTTCGAGATCCTCCGCATGCCGACCCTGGGTTTCTTCGGCAAGGCCGCGGACTTCCTCTACAAGCCGAGCAACAGCAACGACTTCCAGTGGGACGGCATTTGGGGCCTGATCCGCCTGTTCCGGGACTCGACCCCCACTCTGCCGACGCTGTCCACCAACGCCGACGCTCGCGGTCTGACTCCCGAGCAAGACGACCAGCTGTTCCGCCAGGTGACGGTCGATAGCCCCGACGCGCAAGCCACGGCCGGCAAGGCGACGGCCTTCCCGACCACCAAGCCGATTCTCTGCCCGCCGGGCGCACCGATCCGGCCCTACGACATCTCAGCGGTGGCGGCCAGCCAGGCCCTGCCCACCGGCAGGCTGATCTACAACAGCCGCACCAGCAGCATGAAGCAGGTGCAGCATTGCGGCGGCGACGTCTGCCAGGAGGATTGCTTCGAGACCGCCGGCACTTTCACCGGTCCCCTGAACGACCCGACGGCGATCATGTTCTTCCGCAGCTCGGACCTCGACCCGATCACCGGCCAGGTCCTGCCGGGTATCGCCATCGAGCCCCTGGTGCTGCGCGCTCTGCCGGGCGAGTGCATCCAGGTCACGCTGCACAACATCATCAACCCCGCCACCTACACCGACATGGACGGCTACGCGGCCGTGCCGATGATCGTCGAGGGCTTCAACCAAAACGACGTCAATCCCTCGCTCGAGGTCAGCCTGCACCCGTCGCTGCTGGCCTACGACATCCGGCTGGCCGACGGCGCCAACGTCGGCATCAACCGCGCCACCTCGGGCGGCTTCAAGCAGACGGTGGCTCCGACGCAGAGCATCACCTACCACTGGTATGCCGGTCGCCTGACCCTCGACTCCTTCGGCAACCCGGTATTCCAGCCGGTCGAGTTCGGTGCCGTGCCTCTGTCCTCCGCCGACCCCATTAAGCACTCCAACAAGGGTGCCGTCGGCGCCCTGATCATCGAGCCCGCGGGCACCAACTGGACCGAGGACGTGCTGTGGAACGTCACCCAGAACGCCTTCGTCAAGACCTACGCCTCGGCCAACATCAGCACCTCGACCCAGGACCTCTTCCGCGAGTTCGTGACGATCTTCCAGGACGACGTCAACCTGCGCTACGGCAACGGCACGGCGATTCCCAACCTGGACGTCTCCCCGAACCCGACCGAGGCCGGGCAGGACGGCTTCAACTACCGCACCGAGCCGATTTGGTTCCGTGCCGGTTGGACGCCGGACTCGCCCCTGCGCTTCACCCGCACCTTCGACAAGTTCCACCTCGCTCTGCTCGATAGCTTCATCGGCGGCCAGCGTCCCCAGACTCCGATGTGGACCGTCTCTCGCCGTCAGCCGGCCCGCGTTCGGGTCGTCCACCCCGCGGGTGACACCCAGGCTCAGGTCTACGAGCTGACCGGTCACATCTGGCAGGAGGAGCCCTTCAATGCCAACTCCACGGTGATGGGTGTCAAGAACACCTCCAACTGGGAAGGCTCGCACCCGGGTGCCGGCCCGTCTGTCAAGTTCGACATCCTGCTCGACTCGGCCGGTGGCCCCTGGGGTATCGACGGGGAGCACCTCTATCGCACCTACGTCTCCTGGGCCTTCGACAACGGCCTCTGGGGTCTGTTCTACGTCCGTCCGTAACCGAGTCGAAATCTTCGATCGAGGTTAGATCTCATGTTCGATCTCATCCAATTCCCATGGGTCCGTCGGCAGGCTCGCGCCGCCGTGGCCGCCCTCGCGGCGGTTGCGGTGGCCGGCTCGCCGGCGGTTGCCGCCCCGGCCGAGGCACCCGCCCCGGTCGGGGCACCTTCTTCCCTCGCCGCCGCCCCTTCCTTCCGGATCGTGGCGGACGGCCTCTCCCTCGACGCTGCGCTGCGGCCGATCGCCGATCACGCCGGGCCACTGGCCGAGGGAGACAAGCTGTCGGTGCAGCTGACCTTCCGCGACGCTGCCACTGGCCAACCCCTGACCGGTCTGACCCCTGCGGCCTGGATGGACCTCATCCCGCCGGGTGCCGACGACGGCCCCGACGCCTGCCGCAACAAGGTGCAGACCTTCCTTTCTGGCTCGATGCTCTCGGCCCCCGCGGTCGACCTGAACACTTTCTACGTCCTCGCCCTGAACGCCGACCCTTCGGTCAACGTCGTCGATCCCCTGTTCAGCTTCGGCGGCAGCAAGCTGCTGGCGAAGGTGCTGCTGCCCTCGCCGGGTGAAGATTGGGCCGTTTCAAAGGACGGCAGCCGCCTCTTCGTCTCCTTGCCCGACAGCGGCGCGCTCGCGGTGATCGACACCAAGAGCTGGAAGATCGAGCGCGGCATCACCACCGGCGGCAAGCCCATGCGCCTGACCTTGCAGCCGGACGGCCGCTACCTCTGGATCACCGACGGGGTGGCTGGCACCGGCGTCATGGCCCTCGATACCGCTACTCTCGAGGTTGTCGCCCGCATCGCCACCGGCGGTGGCCGCCAGCAACTGGTGGTGCGCGAGGACGACCGCTACGCCTTCGCGGTGAGCGACCTCTCCGACCGGTTGACGGTGATCGACATCGCCCGCCTGGGTGCCGTCGCCCAAGTCGAGATCGGGCCGAAGCCGGTCTCCCTCGGCTACTCGGCGGTGTCCCGCACGGTCTACGTCGCTGAGGCGGAGCGTGGCGAGGTGGTGGCGGTCGACGCCGAGCGCATGAAGGTGGTGACGCGGATGAAGGCCGAGCCCGGCCTGACCCGGCTCGCCGTCTCTCCGGACGGGCGCCTGGGCTTCGTGCTCAACACCGGCGCCGACGTGGTGCACATCTTCGACACTGCCCGCAACCGGATCCTGAAGACCGGCGACATGAAAGACGCTCCGGACCAGATCGCCTTCTCCGACACCCTGGCCTACATCCGTCACCAGGGCAGCGAAGAGGTGCTGATGATCTCGCTCGGCGGCGTCGGCGCCGAGGGCTCGCCGCTGTCGGTGGTGGACTTCCCCGGTGGCCAGAAGCCCTTGGGCGAGGTCACCCGACCGGCCTCGGCCCTTGGCATGGCTGCCGCACCCGGCGAGCCGGCGATGCTGGTGGCCAACGCCGCCGACGGCGCGATCTACTACTACAAGGAGGGCATGGCCGCCCCGATGGGCAGCTTCCAGAACTACGGCCACGAGCCGCGGGCCGTGATGGTGGTGGACCGCAGCCTGAACGAGACCGCGCCCGGCCGGTTCGAGACCACCAGCCAGCTCCCGGGTGCCGGCAAGTACGACCTCGCCGTCTTCATGAGCTCACCGCGGGTGGTCGAGTGCTTCCGCTTCGAAGTCGCCGAGAAGCCCGAGTTGGCGGCCGCTCGCCGCGCTGCCCTGGGGGCCATCGTCGAGTTCGTCGAAGCGCCCACCCGCGCCACGGTGGGGGAGACGGTCACCGTCCGCTTCCGTTTGACCGACGCCGCCAGCGGTGAGGCCCGCCCCGAGCGCAAGGACGTGCGGGTGCTCACCTTCCTTTCCCCCGGCGTTTGGCAGCAGCGCACCCTCGCCCGCCACGTCGGCGATGGCGTCTACGAGACCACTTTCGAGCCCCGTCAAGCCGGTCTCTACGTCCTCCAGCCCGAGGCCCCCTCGGTGGGCCTCGCGATCAACCGCTCCAGCTCCTGGCAGGTGATGGTGGCCGCGCCGGCCGCCGGCCAGGATGCCGGTTCCGCCAACAGCTCCCTCGGGAGGTAAGCCATGTCACCCCGTCGCCATCGCGCCTTCGCTTCGGCTCTCGCCTTCGCCCTCGCGCTGGGGGGGCTGGCCGCCTCCGCCGAGGAAGCCATGCCCTGCCACGGCACTGCCGCGCCGGCCGCCGCGGCTCCAGCATCACCTCACGGGCCGGAGGTTTCCCTTTCCGAGGTCACTCTGCCCGCCCTGACCCTGACCGACCAGCAGGGCCGCGCCGTCGACGTGCGCTCCCTGCTCTCCGGCCGCTGGGTGGCCCTCAACTTCGTCTTCACTCGCTGTACGACCATCTGCCCGCCGATGGGCGCCAACTTCGGCAAGCTCGCCAAGGAGTTGGGCGACCGCCTGGGCCAGGAGGTCGAGCTGGTTTCGATCAGCATCGATCCGGCGATCGACACTCCCGAGCGGCTGCGGGCCTGGCGCGAGAAGTTCTGGCCGGGCGAGGGTTGGACCCTGCTGACCGGCCCCAAGCCCCAGATCGACCGCCTGCTGCGGGCCTTCGGTGTGCCGGTGGGTGATCCCTCGGCGCACGCACCCATCCTCTTCATTGGCCGTGGCGACGGCGCCTCGTGGCAGCGACTCTACGGCATGACCCCGCCGGCCGAAGTGGTCGGCGCTCTCGATCGGCTCGCCCAGCAGCTCAGCTCGGAGCAGGAGGTGGCCCCGTGAAGCTCCGCGCTCTCCTCACCGTTCTCGCCGCTCTGGGCCTGGCCCTGGTGACCTGGCCCTCGGGGGCCGACGACGCCGCCCGGGCCAAGAAGGTCGAGGCCGGCCGGGCCTACTTCACCGACGTGGTGCTGATCGACCACGAGGGGCACGAGCAGCGCCTGTGGACCGACCTGATCCAGGACAAGACCGTGGTGATCAGCCCCTTCTTCACCCACTGCAACGGCGTCTGCCCCAAGCTCGCAGCCTCCCTGGGCAAGATCCAGGACGGGCTCGGGGACCGGGTCGGCAAGGACGTACTGATTCTCTCGATCACCGTCGATCCCAGCCGCGACACGCCGGACCAGGTCCGCCAGTACGCCCAGGACGTCAAGCCCAAGCCGGGCTGGCTCTTTCTCTCCGGCGACAAGGCCAACGTCGACCTCGCCTTGAAGCGTCTGGGCTACTATGTCGACGAACCCGAGGCCCACACCAACCTGCTGATCGTCGGCAACGAGCGGACGGGGCTGTGGAAGAAGGCATTCGGCCTGGCGCCCTCGGAGGAGCTGATCTCGGTGGTCCGCTCCGTGATGGAGGATCAGGGCTGATCGCATGAGGCGAATCGTCTTTCCGTTGCTCGGTCTCCTCCTCGGAGCGGGCGCGACGCGTGGGGAGGACCTCTCCGAGGCCGAGCAGCGGGGGCGGGCTTTCTACCGCACCGGCGTGGCGGCCGACGGCGCCGAGGTGTTGGCCCGGCTCGCCGGGGGCGGCGCCGAGGTTCCCGCCGCCACTCTGCCTTGCTCGAGCTGCCACGGCTGGGACGGGCGAGGCCGGCCCGAAGGCTCGGTCGAACCCTCCAACATCACCTGGGCCGAGCTGACCAAGCCCTACGAGGTCGGCGGCGGCCGAAGCCGCAAGCGACCTCCCTACGACGAGCGGCTGCTCAAACGAGCGATCACCCTGGGCGTCGACTCGGCCGGTCAGCCCCTGACGGCGGTCATGCCGCGCTACCAGCTCACCCACGAGCAGGCCGCGGATCTGGTCTCTTACCTGAAGCGTCTGGAGGGGGAGCGGGATCCCGGGGTGGGCGACGAGGAGCTGGTGCTCGGCGTCGTCCTGCCCGCGGAGCCAGCCGCCGCCAGGGCTGTGGAGACCCTGCTCACGACCTCCTTCGAGCGGGTCAACCAGGCCGGCGGCGTCTTCGGCCGGCGCCTGCGCCTGGCGAGCCTCGCGGCCTCGGCCGGCGGCGACGCCCAGGCCGAGGCCCTCGAGCGCTTCGTCGGGGCCGAGAAACCCTTCGCCCTGGTGGCGCCCCATCTCTCCGGCGCCGAGCAGGAGGTCGCCGACCTCTGCGGCCGCCTCGGCCTGCCCGCGGTGGGCGCCGCGGCCGCCGATCCCGCCCTCGAAGGCCGTGGCTCGCGCTACGTCTTTTACCTGACCCCCGGCCCGACGGCCCTGGTCGGCGCTCTCGCCGACTGGTGGAAGAAGCACCAGCCCACCGGCCGCAAGCTGCTGGTGGTGGAGGGCAATGGCGAGGGGCAGGCCTGGACCCGGGAGCTGGTGGGCCGCTTGGGGCCGGCGGCCGAGACCGAGGTGCTCTCCTTGGCCGTCGGCGTGAGCGTCGCCGCGGTGCCGGCCCGGGCTCGGGAGATGGGCGCCACGGCCGTGGTGCTGCTCGCCACGGGGGAGGAGGGGGCGGCGGTCTTCGACGCCCTGGCCGCCTTGCCCGAGCTGCCCCTGCTCGCCCCGGGCGTGGTGGCGGCCCGGCTGCTGGTGGCGGGGGACGGCTCGCGCCGTGGCAAGGTGATCACCACCCTGCCGGTGATCCCCCAGGACCTCGACCCGAAGATCCTGCCCGCCGTCGGCGCCCTTGCGGGCATCTCCGATCCGCGCAGCCCCGGCTTCCTCGAGGCCCGCTCGGCCTTCGCCGCCGTCAACCTCTTGCTCGAGGGCCTGCGGCGAGTGGGACGGGACCTGCGACGGGAGAAGCTGGTCGAGGCCCTCGAGACCATCTACGAGCTGCCCACCGGCGTGATGCAGCCCCTGGGCTACGGCCCGACGCGGCGTGTGGGAGTGGGCAGCGTCTGGGCCGTAGAGGTTGACCTCGCCACCGGCCAGCCGGTGGGGGAGCCGGAGCTGCTCCCGATCCAGTAGGCCGCAGCAACCTCTCCATCCGCCGACCTCCGGCCGGCTCGGCCCCTCTCACTGGATCGACGTTTCCTTGTGCTAGAGTCTTTCCAAGTTCCAAGAAGGTTTCGGGCGAGTGGAGTCCTGATGGAGGAGAGACTCTTCTTCGAGCTCCTCGATCGTTGTGTCGAGGACGCAGGTCTCGAGTTCCTGATCGGCGACCGCCGGGTGCAGGTGGGAGCGAGGCAGGTCGCCCCTCCCGCCGTGGTGGTCCGGGTGCACCGGCCTCGTTTCTTTCGCCGCGTCCTCGCCGAAGGCAACCTGGGCATGGCGGAAGCCTTCATGGAGCGGGACTTCGAGCTCGAGCAGGGCAGCCTCACCGAGTTGCTGAACGTCCTCATCCGCAATCGCCTCGACCAGCGCCTGAGCGGCCGGCTGAGCTTCGCCTCGGCGGCCCGGCTGCTGTGGATCCGCCTGTCCAACCGGCTGCGGGGAGCCCGCGGCAACATCGCCCACCACTACGACCATGACGACGACACCCTCTTCGAGGCTTTCCTCGACCCGCGGATGGTGTACTCCTGCGGCTACGTCAAGGACCCCGAGGCGGACGTCGAGCAGTTCCAGCTCGACAAGCTCCGCCGGGTCTGCGACAAGCTGCGCCTGGCTCCCGGCGAGCGGCTGGTCGACATCGGCTGTGGCTACGGCGGCCTGCTGATCTTCGCCGCCCAGGAGTACGGGGTCACCGGCAAGGGCATCACCCTCGGGCGCCGGCACTGCGAGCGGGCGAAGGCCAACGTCGCCGCGGCCGGCCTGTCGGACCGGATCGAGATCGAGCTGCTGCCCTACCAGCAGCTGACGGGCCGCTTCGACAAGGTGGTGAGCCTGGGCATGATGGAGCACCTGCGGCGCAGCGAGTACCGGCGCTTCACCGCCGTGGTCTCGCGGGTGCTGAGCGAGCGGGGGATGGGGCTGTTCCACTACATCGGCTGCACCGGCCCGAGCAACGACCACGACCCCTTCATCCAGAGGTACATCCTGCCGGACTCGAGCCAGCCCAAACTGTCCGAGTTCGTCGCTCAGCTCGAGAACCACGATCTGGCGGTGCTCGACGTCGAGAACCTGATCCGTCACTACGGCTATACCCTGGAAGGGTGGACCCGCAGCTTCCTCGCCAACCGTTCGCGGCTCGACCCGACCCGCTTCGACGACCGGTTCCAGCGCATGTGGCAGTACTACCTGGAGTGTGCCGCCGCTGCCGCCTTCGCTTCCGCGGCCGGACTCTTCCAGATCGTCTTCGCCCGCAACTACCCGCCACCGATGCCACTGCAGAGGGTCTGAGGCCATGAGAGGAAAGGCGTTCTTCGAGCTGCTCGATGAGTGCGTGACCGACGGCAGCATCGAGTTCGTGGTGGCCGGAGAGAGCCGGCGGGTGGGCCAGAAGGACGGCCCACCGGAGGTGGTGGTCGAGGTCTCGGACGACCGCTTCCTCGACCAGGTGCTGAGCTACGGCAACCTGGCCCTGGGCGAAGCCTTCATGCGCGGCGATTTCGGTGTCCGGTCCGGAGACGTGGCGGGGTTCATCGGCGTCCTGCTGCGCAACCACCTGGACGACGCGCTGCGCCAGCGCCTCGGCCTGGCCATGGCCTTGAAGATGGCGGCGATCCGGCTGACCAACCGCCTGCGCGGCCCGGTGGGCAACGTGCACAAGCACTTCGACGTCGGCAACGACCTCTACGAGGCCTTCCTCGACTCGAGCCTGGCCTACACCTGCGGCTACGAGGCCGGAGACGGCCACAGCAGCCTCGAGGAGCTCCAGCAGCAGAAGTACCACCGCATCTGCACCAAGCTCCAGCTCGCCCCGGGCGACCGCCTCGCCGATCTCGGCTGCGGCTTCGGCGGCCTGCTGATCTACGCCGCCGAGCATCATGGCATCACCGGCAAGGGCTTCACGATCAGCAAGAAGCAGGCGGAAAAGGCCGCCGAGCGCATTGCCGCCAAGGGCCTGGGCGACCGCATTCGGGTCGAGTACGCGAGCTACGCCACCCTGACGGGAACCTGGGACAAGATCGTCAGCGTGGGCATGATGGAGCACCTGCGCGACGACGAGTACCCCGGCTGCGTGCGCCTGATCGCCCGCAGCCTGACCCCCCAGGGCCGGGGCCTGCTGCACTTCATCGGCTACAACGGCCCCAAGAACCACAGCGACCCCTTCGTCCAGAAGCACATCTTCCCTGGAGCCCAGTGGCCCAAGCTCTCGCTGCTGGTCGGTCAGCTCGAGCTCGCTTCGCTGGGCATCCTCGACGTCGAGAACCTGGTGCGCCACTACAACCTGACCCTGCGCGCCTGGCTCGCGAAGTTCCGGGCCGCCTATCCCGGCCTCGACCACACTCGCTATCCCGAGACCTTCCGGCGCCTGTGGGAGTACTACCTGGGCTGCTCGGTCGCCGCCACCCTCTACTCCCAGGTAGCCCTGTACCAGATCCTCTTCACCAAGGATTACGCCGCCCCGATCCCCTATCAGCGGGTCTGAAACCCCCGGCCCCGGGCCGCCGTAAGGCTCGGGGAATCGAGGTTCCTGCACCGAGGAGGTGGGGTGATGACCGCTCCCGTTCGCCAGCTCCGGCAGACCCTGCGCAGCCTGGGTCGCACGCCGTTGTTCACCGTCGTGGCAACCCTCACCCTGGCCATCGGCATCGGCGCCGCCACCGCGGTGTGGAGCGTGGTCTACGGGGTGTTGCTCAAGCCCCTGCCGTTCCCCGAGCCCGAGCGCCTGGTGGGGGTCTGGCACAAGGCCCCGGGCCTCGGCTTCGACAGGCTGAACCAGAACCCGGCGCTCTACTTCACCTACCGCGAGGGCAGCCGGGCCTTCTCCGAGAGCGGAATGTGGGACAACACCACGGTCTCCGTCACCGGTCTGGCCCAACCCGAGCAGCTGCGCGCCATCCAGGTCACCGACGGGGTCTTCCCCCTGCTCCGAGAGACTCCTCTCCACGGCCGACTGTTCTCGAAGGAGGACGACTCACCCGGCACCGCCGAGACCGTGATCCTCTCCCACGCCTATTGGCAGCAGCGCTTCGCGGCCGATCCGGCGGTGATCGGCCGGAGCCTGGTGGTCGACGGCCGGCCTCGCGAGGTGATCGGGGTCATGCGCCCCGAGCTCGACTTTCTCGACTACGAGGCGAGTGTCTTCCTGCCTTTCCGCCTCGATCGCTCGAAGCTCTACTTCGGCAACTTCAGCTACCAGGGAATCGCCCGGCTTGCGCCCGGCGCGACGCTCGACGACGCCAATGCCGAGATCACCCGCTTGCTGCCGGTGGCCATGGACAGCTACCCGATGCCCGAAGGGTTCAGCCGGGCGATGGTCGACAACGCCGGCCTCGGCCCCAACGTCCGGCCCTTGAAGCAAGACGTGGTGGGGGACGTGGCGCAGGTGTTGTGGGTGATCCTCGCCACCGTCGGCCTGGTTCTGCTGGTGGCCTGTGCCAACGTCGCCAACCTCTTCCTGGTGCGGGCCGAGCACCGGCAGCACGAGCTGGCGGTGCGCAGCGCCCTGGGCGCGACCCGGGGACAGGTGAGCCGCGAGCTGCTGACCGAGAGCTTGCTCCTGGGGCTGTCCGGCGGCGTGCTCGGGCTCGGTCTCGCTTGGCTGGGCCTCGGCCTCTTGCGTGCCTTGGAGCCGCGAGGGCTGCCGCGGCTCGGTGAGATCGGCCTCGACGGCACGGTGCTCGCGTTCACCCTCGGCCTGTCCCTGTTGACGGCGGTGATCTTCGGCGGCGTGGTGGCCCTGCGGATCGGCGGCTCCGGCATGGCCGGCACGCTCAAGGAGGAAGGCCGCGGCTCGAGCGCCGGCCGTGGCCGCCAGCGGGCGCGCAACGCCCTGGTGGTCTCGCAGATCGCCGTCGCCCTGGTGCTGCTGGTGGGCTCGGGCCTGCTGATCCGCACTTTCCAGGCCCTGGTCCGGGTCAACCCCGGCTTCGAGAGGCCGGAAGAGGTCTTGACCTGCCGGCTCTCCGTCCCTCGCGCCGAGGTCGAAGAGCCGATCCAGGTGGCACGGGTCTTCGAGAGCCTCCAGGCCCGGCTCGCGGCCATCCCGGGGGTCAGCTCGGTGGGCCTGACCTCGTCGATCACCCTCGACGGCTGGGACAGCAACGACCCGATCTTCGTCGAGGACAAGCCGGTCGCGAATGACACCATCCCGCCCCTACGGCGCATGAAGTGGATCGCGCCCGGCTACTTCGAGACCATGCAGAACCCGGTCCTGGTGGGCCGGGCGATCACCTGGGACGACATCCACCAGAAGACCGAGGTGGCGGTGGTGACCCAGGCCCTGGCCCGGGAGTACTGGAGCCGACCCGAGGAGGCCCTCGGCAAGCGGATCCGTAGCTCTCCCCGAGGACCCTGGCGGGAGATCGTCGGGGTGACCGCCGACGTGCGGGACGACGGCCTCGACCAGAAGGAGACCACCCTGGTCTACTGGCCGATGGTGATGGAGAACTGGTGGGACAACGACCTCTTCGTCTACCGGGACCTGGCGGTCGTGCTGCGTAGTGAGCGGGTGGGGACGCCGGGTCTGCTGGATGACGTCCGCAAGGCGGTGTGGTCGGTCAACTCCAACCTGCCGCTGGCCAACGTCCGCACCCTGCAGGAGATCCTCGAGCGCTCGATGGCCCGCACTTCGTTTACCGTGGCGATGCTCGGCATCGCGGCCCTGACCGCCCTGCTGCTCGGGGCCGTGGGCACCTACGGCGTGACCTCTTACGCCGCGGCGCAGCGCACGCGAGAGATCGGCGTGCGCATGGCCCTGGGCGCCCGGCGGGAGGACGTGCGCACGCTGGTGCTGCGCCACGGCCTCACGCTGGCGGGGATCGGCGTCGTCGTGGGCCTGGCGGCGGCGGCCGGCCTCACCCGGGTGCTCGCGACCTTGCTCTACGGGGTCACCCCCCTCGACCCGCTCACCTTCACCGTGGTCACCGGCGCCGTGGTCCTGGTCGCCCTGGTCGCCAGCTGGGCCCCCGCCCGCCGCGCCGCCGGCATCGATCCGATGGTGACCTTGCGGCGGGGGTAGGGCTCCCGGCGGCGCCGGCGAGTGAGCAAGTTCGGCGCTGGTTCGCGCCTCTCCTCTCGGAAAGAGCGAGATTCCGCCAGAGGGGAGGATCGAGATGACACGAAGCGTGCAGCTTGGGCTCGGCGTGCTCCTGGTGATTCTGACTGCTGCGGGGCCAGTCGAAGCCGAGATCTTCGTCTCCCGCTCTCAGGCGAACGAGGTCTGGGTCTACCGGGACGAGGCCGACCTGGGGGCCGAGCCGATCCGCGTCCTGGGTGGGCCCGGCTCGGTGCTCGACGAGCCGTGGGGCCTGGCCGTCGATCCCGGTCGGGGCGAGCTGTACGTGGCCAGCCGGTTCGCCGACGCCGTCCACGTCTTCTCCTGGAACGCCGCCGGGCCGGCGGCACCGCTGCGCACCCTGGCGGGCCACGTCTCGACCTTTCGCCAGCCCTCGACCCTGGCCTTCGATGCCGTGCACGACGAGCTGATCGTGGGGGCCGGTGACGGCGTGAACATCAACCCGGCTTTCTACGTCTTCTCGGCCACGGCCAGCGGCGTCGCTACCCCGCTGCGCCGCTACGAGAACGCCGGCACCCTGTTCGACGACGGCATCCTGGACGTCGAGGTCGATCCCCTCCACGGGGAGATCTTCGTGCTGGTGGCGGCCCAGGACACCAACAACCACGTCCTCACCTTCGATCGGCTGGCCGAAAGCGGCGATGCGCCCTTGCGCATGCTCGCGGGCGGCGCGACGGGGATAGCCGGGGCGAGAGGGGTGGTGCTCGACGCGGTGGCCGACGAGCTGATCGTCGGCACGGACTTGGACGACGACGCCCTGCGCTTCTTCCCGCGCGCCGCCAGCGGCAACGTCGCGCCCTCACGCTCGATCCTCGGGCCGACCACCCAGCTCGGGCCGTCGACGGGCCGTCCGGCCGTGAGACCCGCCACGCGAGAGGTTCTGGTGATCGACGGCGGCTCGAGCCTGGTGACCTTCGCAGCCGATGCGATGGGCGACGTGGCGCCCGTGCGGACGGTCTCGGGGGGCGCGATGCCCCTGTCGGGGGCCCTCGACGCCCTCTTCGACGGCCGCCTCTTCGGTGACGGTTTCGAGACCGGCGACACCTCGGCCTGGAGCCTGGTGGTGCAGTGAGAGGAGCCGGCGCCAAGCACCGTACGAGGTGCCAGCCACTTCGGGGAGGTCCTCAGACGAGGGGATTCTGCACCCGCAGGGAGGCGAACAGCCGGAAGTTGGCGTCGGTGGTGTAGAGGGTGCGGATGCCGTGCTGGAAGAGGATGGTGGCCAGGTGAGCATCCGGCACCAGGTTGCCGCGCACGACGAGGCCGCGGGTCACCTCGCGGTAGGCCTGCCAGAAGCCCGGCTGCTCGGCGAGGGTGCGCACGTGCGGCTGGGACAGCAAGTTGTCGACGTTGCCCTCCGCCTGGGCGGGAGTGAGCGGTCGGGTGAAGATGCTCGGATGGGTGGCGATGCGCAGATAGCCGAGCACGGTGGGCCAGGCGAGACAGAAGAGCTCCGAGCCCTCGACGCACTGGCGGAGGAAATCCTCGGCCCGAGCCTGATGAGGACTCTCCTCGTCCGAGGCATAGAGCAGCAGGTTGGCGTCGAGAGCGAAGCTCAAGAGCCGGCCTCGGGCTCGCTCCGATCGAGGAGAGAGTAGAGGGCTTCCCGGTCAGCCAGGTCGACCCGCGCTCCCATCGGCTGCGAGGCCCAGAAGAAGGCGGGTCGGGTCTTTTTCGTGCCGCGGGTACGGCCAGCGAGGGCTTCAGCGAGGAGATCGGAGGCGAGGCGCCCCAGGGGCACCCCTTCCCGCTCGCCGAGCTGGCGCAGCTCCTCGAGCACCGGATCATCGAGGTTCAGGGTCGTTCGCGACATGATGCGTGATGCTAGCACGAACCGCACCGAGTGCTTGGCCTGGACGCAATCGAGGTGCCTGCGAGGTGCCAGGCACTTCGGGGGAGCAGCCGCCCTGTAACGCCCTGGCGGGTTCCGGAAGCCTGTAAAGCGAGGGCTGTCCCGCCGCGGCGCTGCGGGAGCGCCGGGCCGGGCGGCTCGAGGAGGGTGCTCGCATGCCCAACCACGGAGTCCAGACTCCCGAGACCTTCGCCGATCTTGAACGGCGCCTGGAGGCCCTGGAGGGCCGCCTCGAGTCCGAGGCCCAGCAGCGCACCGCCGAGGTCGGTTCGCGGGTCGAGAAGATCGAGCTGTGGATCAAGGTGGCCCTCGGCCTCGCCCTGGTCTTCGGCATCGGCGGCGCGTGGGGCTACACCGTGATCTCCTCGGTCGAAGCCAAGGTGAGCGGGGTCGAGGAGACCCTGACCAAGGTCGAGTCCCAGGCGGCAGCCCTGGGCAGCACCTTCTCCGATCTCCAGCAACAGAAGCTGCCCCAGCTCGAGCGCAGCCTCCAGCAGCTCAAGCTCGATACCGTCACGGTCAACAGCCAGGCCGAGGTGGTGGCTGCACGGATGGGGGAGCAGGCGGCCCAGCAGCTCAACCGGCTCGATCGCGAGGCCAGCGCCACTGGCCGCGATGTCGAGGTGCGCTGGCGCGAGGCCGAGGACAAGGTGAAGGAACGGGCCGAGTCGGCGCTCCAGCAGGTCCAACGGGAGCGCGAGCAAGCCGACCTGCAGCTCGCCGAAGCCCGCAAGGCCGCCCTGGGCGCCATCGAGGGCCAGGTGCGCGAGGTGCTGCGCCGGACCACCGCGACCTGGACCTGGAAGGACTGTGCCCACGAGATGGTCGGCCCCGAGCGCACGCACCGGGTGGGCACCGACGAGGCGACCTGGTGCCCGCCGGGGAAGTTCCTCGTCCAGCTGAACTTCGACACCCGGGGGTGGAACAAGGAGCTGTTCGTGCGCGAGGTGCTTTGCTGCGCCCAGGGCGTCGAGCTCGGCGGTGGTGCGCCGGCCCGGGCGGCGACGCAGGCGGCGGCTACCACGTCGCCGCCGCGCTGAGGGGTGGATCTCGAGCGAGGCCCCGTGAACGAGGTGCCAGGCACTTCGGCACCGCGGCATGCCGGCAGCGGCACGGATAGAATCCGCCCACCGTGCCCCGGCCAGCCCTCAGCGCCGTCCTGGCAGCAGCGGCGGCCTTCTTTCTCGCCACCGGGCTCGAGGGCTGGCCGCTTCTGGCGTGGCTGGCTCCGCTGCCGATCCTGCTGGTGGCCCCCCGGCTCTCGGCGAAGCTCGCCTTCGGCGCCGCCTTCCTGGCCCATCTCCTCGGCGGCCTCAGCCTGTTCTCCTATCTCGCGGAACTGGCCCCCATTCCGGCCGTCGTCGCCGTGTTGGCGATTCCCGCCCTGGCCTTCGCCCTGGCGGTGCTGGCACAGCGCTTCGCCTGGCGGTGGCTGCGCCACGGGGCGAGCGTCCTGGTGTTCCCGGCGGCCTGGACGTCCTACGAGGTCCTGATCTCGACCGTCTCGCCGAACGGCACCTTCGGCAGCCTCGCCTACACCCAGACCGACTTCCTGCCCCTGGTCCAGCTCGCCTCGGCGACCGGCCTGTGGGGCATCACCTTCCTGCTCACCTTGCTGCCCACCGGGCTGGCGGCGGGCTGGCTCTGGCGCAGGGAGCGGGGGAGGGCCCTGCCGGCCCTACTGGTGCCGGTCGGTCTGGTGTTGCTGGCCTGCGGCTGGGGCTGGCTGCGGATCGCGGGCGCGCCTTCCCAGCCCGCCGTGCGGGTGGCAGCCTCGGCTACGGACGAGACCCTCGACGCCTTCGCCACCGAGGACCGCGAGAAGGCCCTGGCCGCGCTGCGCGTCTACGCGGGCCGGATCGCCGACCTGGCGGGCAACGGCGCCCAGGTCGTGGTGCTGCCGGAGAAGCTGGTCGGCATCGCTCCAGCCTACGAAGAAGAGGCCCGTGCGCTCCTGTCCGAGACGGCGCGGGCGAGCCGGGTCACCCTGGTGGCCGGGCTCAACCTGGTCGCGCGGGCGCCGAGACGCAACCTCGCTCTGGTGCTCGGTGCCGGTGGCGAGCCCTTGGCGGAGTACGACAAGGTCTTCCTGGTCCCGGGCTGGGAGCGAGCCTACCGGCCGGGTGACGCGCCGGCCCTGTTCACGGTCGGCGGCCACACCTGGGCAACGGCGATCTGCAAAGACCTCGACTTCCCGGCCTGGCTGAGGCGCTACTCCCGCGGCGGAGCGAGGCTGCTCCTGGTGCCCGCCTGGGACTTCGTGCGCGACCGCCGTCTCCACGCGCGCATGGCCGTGATGCGGGGCGTCGAAGGGGGTTTCGCCGTGGTGCGCTCGACCCAGGAGGGGCTGGCGACGATCAGCGACGCTTTCGGTCGCATCCTCGCCGAGGCCCCCAGCGCCCCGAGCCCCGGCGCCCAGGTGGTGGCGGAGGTGCCCCTGGGGCCGGGCAGCACGCTCTACGCGCGCTTGGGGGATTGGTTCGGGTTCCTGGCGGTGGGGACGCTCGTGTTCGTGCTGGGCGTCGCGCTCCGATCCCGGCCCACCACTGCCAAGCGGTCAGCTCCTTGATTCCCGGGCCGTAGCGAGTCTGTTATCGTCTTCTCCCGACGAGGGTCCTCTCCCCCGGGACCCGAACCCCCAATCCCATTCGTAGTGATGTCCACCGCTGCCGGGCGCCCAGGCGCCGGCGGGTGGGCTCTTTGCGTTTGGACCTCATTGGAGAACGACGATGGAGATCCAGCGACCCCACCGCGCCACCCGCACCTACGTCCAGCATCTCATCGCCCCACCGCAGCAGGTCTTCCCCCTGCTCTGCCCGGTCCGTGAGGCGGAGTGGATCGAAGGCTGGGATCCTCTGCTGGTGCTCAGCCACTCCGGCGCCGCCGAGTTGGATTGCGTGTTCATCACCGCGGCCCAATCCGGTGAGGCGATCTGGCACGTCTCGCGCTTCGAGCCGGAGGCGGGCCTGGTCGAGATGTTCAAGATCACGCCCGGTGTCACCGTCTGCCGGCTCAGTATCCAGCTGGCCCCCTCTTCCTCGGGCACGGACGCCACGGTGAGCTACTCGCACACCAGCCTGGGCCCGGAGGGTGACGAGCTCGTCGCTGGCTTCACCGAGGAGTACTACGGGCACTTCATGCGCGACTGGGAGGCGCGGATGAATCACTTTCTTTCAACCGGCACGCGGCGGCCGGACCGGCGGGAGTGAGAAGAGCCCTGCAGGCGTGGCCTCCGAACCTGATGTGCCCGGCCGGCCGCGGCACCGCTTTGTGGAAGGAGAATTCGTGATGCCGTAGACTCTCGTCCAGCCACCTCCGTCCGATCCCACCCGAGGAGAGCCTTCATGGCCGCCACGCTCACCTTCCTCGACGCGACCACCACCGGCGAACGCCGAGCCGCCCTCCGCGTGAACCTAGAGGTCCCGACGATCACCGTGCGCGAGCTGATCCGCACCCGGGTCTTCGAAGAGGTGACCCGCTACAACCGCGACGGGAGAGGTCCATACCAGGGCCTGGTCGAGCCCACCGACCTCGAGCGGGACCTCAACCCCGTGCGCCGTCTGAAGCGGCGCTCCTTGGACTGGCATGAGCAGGTCGAGGTTGCCCTCGCCGCCTTTGAAAGCAGTGGTTTTCTGCTCCTGGTGGATGACCGGCAGGTCACTTCCCTCGACGAGCAGGTCGCGGTGAAGCCGGGCACCGAGGTCACGTTCTTGAAGCTGGTGCCGCTGGTCGGCGGCTGAGCGCTGCGGGCCGATGTGGCAGAAGGCGCTCGAGAAGCTCAAAGCCGCCGCAGCACCGGCTCGTCGCGAGGCTGAGCCAGAGGCGCTCTTCACCCAGTCGCTCTGCCGGCTCATCGCGGAGGCACGTCAGCCCCCTCCCCCCGGTGCAGGAAAGTCCGGCTTGGCCGAGCTCGCTGCCGGCAGAGCCCTGCTCGAGCTGGAGCTGGCGGCACAGCCTGGACTGGCCCTGTTTGCTCTGCGCCTGCTCGGCGACCGTCGGGCCTTGGAGAGGCTCTTCCAGCCCAAGGGCTATCCCATACTGGAGCGGCACGTGCTCAGCGACCTCGCCACGCGGCTCCTGAGGCGGACCTTGCCCTGGACCGACGAGAACCTGACCCAGCTGGTCGAAGTGGTGATGCCAGGCGAAGGCAAGCTGTGGGATCTGCCAAGGGCCGCGGTGGCGAGCCTGCTCGAGGGACGTTGGGAGAAGGGAGACCCGCCAGGGGCACTGGTCTCCGCCGTCCGGCGCTGGGCTGGGGCCTATCCGGAGGACCCCCTGCTGGTCACGGCGGCCGACCGGCGGCTGCGCACGCGCCTCGAGGCCCTGCTCGCCCGCGGCGGGGGGCCGGCGCCGCCGCCTCCCCTGCTGCTCGGGAGAGACGCGTGGTCGCTGGCCCTGCGAAAGGCGATCGATGGGGCCGAGCCGGTGGCAGCCGCGGCCTGGCAGCGGCTGCTCGTGCACTGCGCGACAGCCCGCTCGGCCGAACCCTCGCAACGATGGCTGGGAGAGGCCCGGGGCCGCGTCGAGTCGTTGGGGTCAGAGCCCTTCCGGGCCGCGACCGTGGCGGCTCTCGAAGCCGTGGGTCAGCCGGGCGAGGTGGCACCGCTCTCGCCCCAGGCCTTCCACGAAGCGACCTTGCTCGACGAGCGAGACACCGATCTTCTGCGCGGCCTGATCTGGACGGCCGGCCTGGAGCCCCGAGAGGAGCTCATCGCGGCCGTGGGCCGGGCGGCGGAGGCGGCGTTTCGCAAGGTGCCGGGCCACGGCCCCCGCAACGCCAAGGTGGGACATGCCTGTCTCCAAGCTCTGAGCCGCATGGACTGCTTGCCGGCCGTGGCGGAGCTGGACCGGCTGCGGCCGAGGATCAAGCACCCTTCTGCCCGCGCCCGGCTCGAGAAGGCGCTGGCCCGGGCCGCCGAGCGTCAAGGCAAAACCAGGGACGATCTCGCAGAGCTGGCCACACCCACCCTGGGCTTCACCGAGGTCGGACGAAAGACGCAGGAGCTGGCCGGCTTCACCGCCGAGCTCATGGTCGAAGGACGGAGGGTCGCCGTGAGCTGGTGCGCGCCGGACGGCAAGACCCAGAGCTCACCCCCGAAGGCCGTGCGGGAGTCCGCCGCCGATGAGCTGGTGGCGCTCAAGCGCACGGGCGACGAGGTGCAGAGGCTCCTGCCCGCCCTCGCGGATCGGCTGGAGCGGCTCTATGTCCATCCGCGCGATTGGGAGGCGACGGTCTGGAGGCAGCGCTACGCCGACCATCCCCTGATGGGAACGCTCGCCCGTCGATTCATCTGGCGCCTCGGTGAGCCCGCCGAGGGTCGGCTGATCGCCTGGTGGGAGGGAGCCTGGTCCGATGTCGAGGGGACCCCCGTGAGCCTGCTCGCCGGAGAGCGTGTCGGCCTCTGGCATCCCCTCGAGAGCCCCGCAGCCACCGTTCGAGCCTGGCGGATCCTGCTCGAGACCCGGGCCATCGTGCAGCCCTTCAAGCAGGCCCATCGCGAGATCTACCTGCTGACGGAGGCGGAACGGACCACCGGCACCTACTCGAACCGTTTCGCGGCCCACATCTTGCGCCAGCATCAGCTGGCCGCGCTGGCCCGCGAGCGAGGCTGGGGCTATCGGCTGCAAGGGCAGTTCGATTCGTCCAACTGGCCGACCCTCGTCCTGCCCGAGCACGCGACGACCGTCGAGTACGGGGTCGAGCCGGCCGGGGACGAGCTCTCGGCGGCACAGATCTTCCTCTACGTCAGCACGGATCAGGTCCGCTTCCTCGACGCCGCGGGAGAGCCGCGGCCCCTCGAGACGGTGCCGCCTCTCTTGTTCTCGGAGGTGATGCGGGACGTCGATCTCTTCGTGGGGGTGGCGAGCATCGGCAGCGACCCGGGGTGGGTCGACGGCGGAGCCGAAGCGTTCCAGCCCTACTGGCAGGCGGCGGCTTTCGGTGAGCTGGGGGCGCTGGGGCAGGGCAGGAAGGAACTGGTCGAGCGCCTCTTGCCCCGCCTCGCGATCGCCGACCGCTGTGAGGTCCAAGGACGCTTTCTGCGCGTTCGCGGCCAGCGGGGTCGATACAAGATCCACCTCGGCAGCGGCAACGTGCTGATGGAGCCCAACGACCGCTATCTCTGCATCGTCCCGGACGGATCGAAGGGATTGAAGTCCTCGCCCCTGAGGCTGCCCTTCGAAGGGGATGCGCGGCTCGGTGTGATCCTGAGCAAGGCCTTCCTGCTCGCCGCGGACGACCGCATCAGGGATCCGACCATCCTGCGCCAGCTGCCGAGCGGAGGGAATTGACGATGGCCCGTTACATCGCATTCCTCCGGGCCATCAACGTCGGCGGTCACAACGTCAAGATGGAGCAGCTGAGAGCGCTTTTCGAAGGTCTCGGCTTCAACTCCGTGGCGACGTTCATCGCCAGCGGCAACGTGATCTTCGAGACGGATTCCACCGGTGGTTTGGAGCTGGAGGAGCGGATCGAAAGTCATTTGAAGGCAGCCCTCGGCTACGAGGTGGCGACGTTCCTGAGGACACCGGCCGAAGTGGCGAAGGTCGCACAGTGCGAGACGGTTCCCGCCGCGGCGCGGGCCGCTGCGACGGCTCTCAACGTCGCCTTTCTCAAGGCGCCGCTCGCGAGCGAAGGCGCCGTCAGGCTGCAGAGTTTGCGGACCGAGATCGATAGTTTCTACCTGGACGGCCGGGAGCTCTACTGGCTGTGCGCCAGGAAACAGAGCGATTCGGCCTTCTCGAACGCGGTCTTCGAGAAGGCCCTGCGCATCCGGGCCACGTTTCGCGGCCTCGGCACCGTGGCGAAGCTGGCTGCCAAGTATCCGGGGTAGGACGCCTCGCGCGCGCTCAGCTCGGGCTGGTCAGCTTCAGGCCCAAGATGCCGGCGAGGATCAGGAGCAGGCTCAGCAGCCGGCCGGCGGTGGCCGGTTCGGCGAAGAGGGCGATGCCCAGGATCGCCGTGCCCACGGCGCCCACGCCCACCCACACGGCATAGGCGGTGCCCACCGGCAGGCTTTTCATGGCGATGCCCAGGAGGCCGAGGCTGATGATCATGGAGATCGCCGTGCCGACGGTGGGCCACAAGCGCGTGAAGCCCTCGGTGTACTTGAGGCCGACGGCCCAGCCGACCTCGAAGATGCCGGCGAGAACGAGGATCAACCAGGGCATGGGGGCTCCTTTCTGCGGCTGCTGAGAGCGCGTCGTGGCGGTGCGGGAGCTTAGCAACGGTCCTCGCCAAGCGCCGGCCCGGTGGGGCCCGTGCTACGGTTGCCGGGCCAACCCCCGCAGCGACTCGAGGAGATCCGATGTCCACCTTCTCCAATCCCGCCAACGACGCGCCGGCCGGCGTTCAGACCTATGTGTCCGCCCTGCTCTCGCTCTTGGGCTCTCGCGAGCCCCTGGAAGTCCTGGAGACCACCCCTGACGCGCTGGCCCGGGCCGTCGCCGGGCTCTCCCCGGAGCAGGAGGGCACGCCGGAGGCGCCGGGCAAATGGTCGGTGTGCCAGGTGGTGCAGCACCTGGCGGATTCGGAGCTGGTGGGCAGCTTCCGCTTCCGCATGGTCCTCGCCCACGACGCACCGGCACTCCCCGGCTACGACCAGGACCGCTGGGCCGAGCGCCTCGGCTACCAGGACTCCGACCTCGCGACCGCGCTCGAGGACTTCGCGAGGCTGCGCCGCGCCAACCTCCGGCTCTTCCGCCGCGCAACGCGGGCGGACCTCGAGCGGGTGGGAATCCACGCCGAGCGGGGCGAGGAGAGCCTGGCTCACCTGATGCGCCTCTACGCCAGCCACGACCTCGTCCACCTGCGCCAGATCGAACGCATCCGCGGGGCGATCGGCGCGCCGGCGGCCGGGAGCTGAGGCGAGGCCGCTATTTCAGTGGATTGACCCAGCGAAGCGACGAGAACAGCCCAAAGTCGCTGTCGTTGGAGTGCAGCTCCGCATCGTGCTCGATGGCCAGCGCAGCCAGGTGCAGGTCGGTCGTCAGTCGGCCTGCAGCCCCGGCTTCCTTGGTCAACGCGGTGAGAAGGTCGAGGTGCCGGCGTCCGGGTTCGAGGATTCGGACTTGAGGTCTGGCCAGCCACGAGCGCAGGTGGCTCAAGACCACCTCTGGACGGAAGGGGTCCGGAAGGACCCCAGGGCTGGTGGTGAGCCGGAAGTACCCGAGCATGCCACCCAAGGGAGGCCGACCGCTTCGGGCTGCGAGAGGCAGCCTTCCCACCACCGGCGAGCCCGGAGGTGCGCGGGTGCATCGGAGTTGTAGGCGTAGACCAGGAGGTTGATATCCGGGAGGATCACCGGCGCCCCACGGCTTGAGCCTGCTCCAGGCTGAAGTCGGCGACTTCCAGGTCATCGAAGAGCCGATTGAGGCTGCCAGCCTCGATCCCGGGCGGGAACCCGCAGGCCTTGGGCTCTACCACGAAGGGAGGAAGCGTGGAGGAAACCGGCTCCGCGTGCGGCAGGCCCCGCCGCAGGGCCGCGTTGGCCAGGGCTTCGTAGCTCTCGCCAGTCCGGCGGGCTAAATCCCGAAGCTCCTGGTCCAGGTCGTCGTCCACGATCAAGGTAGCGCTCATGAGAGGGGATGATGGGCTCCTGGCCGGCTTGGGTCAAGACCCAGCGCGGGAGAGTTAAGCTCAGGGCAGTAACGGAGCCAGATGATGCCGGGGCAGAACGTGGGTTGATCTGAGGCCCTTCGGCTTCTCTTGGACCAGCGCGAAGTAGCCGGATCCACGGCCCAGAAGGAGTGGCTCCGCGCCGCGGAGCCCCGAGCACTGGCAGGGGAGCCTTGAGACGACAGGAGGTCGGTACATGGCAGCGTGTGCACAGTGTGGCGTCGAAATTCTGTTCGGAGGCGTGAAGATGGGCGACCTCCGATACTGCGGCCGCAGTTGCCACGAGAAGGCCGAGAAGGTGCAGCAGAACCTCGGGCAGGCCAAGAAGGCCTATGAGTGGCGATTGGCCAAGCTGCGCGAGAAACCGACCGACCCCATGGTGAGGCAGGAAGCGCTCGACGCCGGGAGGGCCTACGCTTCATGGAGCAGACACGCGAGCGGCGGACTCACCACCGTCTACGACGAGGTTGCACTGGCGAATGACATCGAAGCCGCCTGCGCGGCGGCCCAGGCTCCCAGCGCCCAGGATGTCAGTGCGCTTTCCATCGAGCATCGCCTCGAGCGCCTCAAGAGCCTGCACGCCAAGAATCTGATCTCGGACGAGGAATACTTGGCGAAACGGAGCGAGATCCTGGCTGAGCTGTAGCGAGTCGCCATGTTGAAGCCTGCCGATCAGGATCTCGAGCAGCCGTCCGGTGTGGGACGTCCTTGCGAGCTCCTGTCTCGACACTTCCGAGTCGATGATCCTGATGGCACTGCCCGGGAGACCTGACCCCATGAGGCCCACCTTCTTCGACCCAGCCGTCCGCGCCGAGGCCATAGCCCGCCTGCGCCGGCTCACGCCGTCCGCGCCGCGCCGCTGGGGCAAGATGAGCGCGCCGCAGATGGTGGCCCACCTGACCGATCAGATGTCCCACTGCCTGGGCGATACGCCCTGCACCCCGGAGCGCAGCTACCTGCGCCTGCCCGGCGTGCGGTATCTGGCGATCTACTGGGTGCCCTGGCCGAAGGGAAGGTCGAGGGGGCCGGCGGACGCCTTCCTGACCCAGCCCGTGGAGTGGGACTCCGACCTCCGAGCCCTGATCGCGAAGGTCGAGCGCTTCGGCACCCGAGATCCCGCCGAGAGATGGCCCGATCACGCCCTGATGGGCCGCATGCGCGGCGAGGACTGGGGCGTCCTGTGCGCCAAGCACTTCGACCACCACCTGCGGCAGTTCGGGGTCTAGTGCAGGCCGCTAATTGGCCTATCTGGTTCGTGCTATTGTTCGTTCCCCCGCTAACGAGTTGACGCGCTGAGCGCGTGGGCTGGGCTTGCCCTGGAGGAGCCGGGTTCCACGTGTCGTCGAAACGAGGGCCTCTCTTGCGACTGAAGACCATGGCGATGGCGCTGGTCCTCCTGAGCACGACGGCCTGTGGTCTGGTTTCGGCTACGCAGCGGATGTTCGGCAGCACCTTGCCGCTCGAGGTGGTGGTGTCTCCGCGCGCCAACCTGGGCAACCCGGTGGCGGTGTCGCTGCTGGTGGTCTACGACCGCAAGGTCCTCGAGCGACTGATCGCTTTGCCCGCGGCCAGCTGGTTCAAAGAGCGGGACCAGTGGCGCCGGGACTTTCCCGAGGCCTTCGACGTCTGGGGCTGGGAGTGGGTGCCCGGGCAGGTGGTGCGCGGGGAGGAGCTGGAAGTCCGGGCCGGGGCCCGGGCGGTGCTGATCTTTGCCGACTACTACACTCCCGGTTCGCACCGGGCGAGCGTCGACCCCAAGCGGGGCTGGCGCCTGCGGCTCGAAGAGCGTGCGTTCGCCGTCGAGCCCCTGGCGGAATGAAGGAGGCGAGCTTGGACGATCCGAATCAGTCTGCGCCGGAACGGCCCGATCCCGTGCGGACGGAGAACGGCCGAACGGAGAGCAAGGGGCGGCGAGCCCAGCGGGTCATGGCGGCCCACGACCTGCCCCTCGCCATCCAGTGGCACGAGGGCATGCTGCTCGCGCCCCAGCACTTCCAGCAGATGGTCCTGCGCCAGGATGCCCTGCTCGCCTACCATGCCGCCCTCTGCTCGCCCTACCACTGGGGCGTGCGCCACCTGCGCATCGACCCGGTCTACCTGGTGGACGGCGTGGTGCGGGTGCTCGAGGTCGAGGCGGTGATGCCGGACGGCCTGGTGGTCTCGGCCCAGGCCGGGGAGGGGCCGGACCTGGCGGTCGACCTCTCGCCCCAGGCCGAGGCCATGCGCGAGAAACCGGCCACGGTCCACCTGGCGGTGGCCGCACTCCAGGCCCGCGGCACCACTCCTCAGGACGGCGACCGCTCCCGCTACGAATCGACCGAGGACGAGCCCGTCCCGGACCTGAACACCGGCGAAGGGGAGCTGCGCCTGCCCCGCCTCAAGCCTCGCCTGCGCCTGCTGGTGGGGGAGGAGCCGCCGGCCAAGTACGTCAGCTTTCCCCTGGTGCGGGTGGCCTACCGCAACGAGACCTTCGAGCGGGTGCCGGACTTCGCGCCACCCACCTTGCGCGTCACCCTCGACTCGCCCCTGGGCAAGCTGTGCGTGGGCATCGCCCAGCGCCTGCGTGAGAAGGCCGTGTTCCTGGCCGACCAAGTGCGCTCCCCCTCCCTCGCCATGCGCGTGCCTCAGCTGCTCGAGGCCAAGAACCTCACGGCCAGCATGGTGGCCGCCCTGCCCCCTTTCGAGGCCCTGCTTTACTCCGGCCAGGCCCACCCCTTCCCCCTCTATCTCGCCCTCTGCTCCCTGGTGGGCAGCGTGGCGGCGGTGGGCAAGAGCTTGCTGCCGCCCCAGCTCGAGCCCTACGACCACCACCGGCTGTGGGCCACCTTCGAGCAAGCCCGGAGCTTCGTCTTCCAGGCCCTGGACGAAGGGATCCTCCAGTCCTACACCGGCTATCCGTTCCTCTACAAGGACGGCTCCTACCTGCTGCCTCTCGACCCGGAGTGGACCGGGCGGCGCCTGGTGCTCGGCGTGCGCGGCCGTGACGGCGTCAGCGAGGCGGACTCCGTGGCCTGGGTGGAGACGGCGCTGGTGGCCTCGCGGCCGATGATCTCGGTGGCGCGGTCCAAGGTGGTCACGGGCGCGGAACGGCAGCGGATCGAGGGCGAAGGGGACCTGCTGCCGTCGAGGGGTGTCACGCTCTGGACCCTGCCGAGCGAGAGCGAGTACCTGGTCCCCGGAGAGCTGCTCGAGATCCGCAACCTGGACGATGCCGAGGGCCGCCGCCGGCCCCTCGAGATCATCCTCTACGTCCGCAACAAGCCCGCTGTCGGGCCGAGCGCCGGGCCGACGACGAAATGAGCGACGGCCGGACCACTTCCCTGCTCGGGGCGCAGTTCGAGGAGCTGTACGGCGAGCTGCTGCGCTTCAAGGCGCGGGCGATGACCCGTGGCGAGGGCAGCCTGGACCCGGAGGGCACCGAGGCGGTGGACACCCTGGCCTCGCTGCTCGAGCGTCAGGCCCTGGCCCACCACGCGGGCCGCGGGGACGTCGGCGCCGAGCTGCAACGCCAGGCTCACTACGTCATGGCGGCCGTGGTCGACGAGCTGTTCTTGAAGCTCGACTGGCCCGGTCGCGAGGCCTGGAAGTCCCACCTGCTCGAAGCCCGCCTCTTCGGCAGCCACCGGGCCGGCGAGGTTTTCTTCTCGCGCCTGGACAAGTTGCTGGCCTGGCGTGACCCGATCTACACCGACCTCGCCACCGTCTACCTGGTCGCCCTGGGCCTGGGCTTTCAGGGCAAGTTTCGGGGCCGGCCGGAGGCCGAGCGCGAGCTGGCCCTCTACCGCCAGCGCCTCTTCCGCATGCTCCATGGGCGCGACCCCGGTCTCGCCGCCCAGGAGGGCCCGCTGATCCCCCAGGCCTATGCCGCCACCCTGGGCGAAGGGACCATTCGCCAGCTCTCCTACCTGAAGACCTGGGGTTTGGTGGCGGTCGGGGTGATCGCACTCTGGCTCGCCGCCAGCGTCTGGATCTGGGGCTGGCTCGCCAAGGACCTCCGGTCGATCCTGGAGACCATCCTGGGATGACCGGCCTCTACGAGCTGCGCCCGTTCCTGCTGGTGGGCATCGGCCTCTTGGCCGTGGTCGTGGCCGTGGTGGTGGTGCGCATCCTGATGCGCTCGGCCAGCTCGGCGACCTTCGAGGACGCCGCGGAAGGGCCGGCCCCGCCACCGGCCGAACCCGTCGCTGCGGCCGAAGGAGCCTCGGGGCTGAAGCTCGCCAGCTCCTTCCGCCAGGCCCTGAGCCGGCTCAAGAGCTATGGCGCGGTGGGCGTCGGTACCCGCTACGAGGTGCCCTGGTGCCTGATGATGGGCGCCGCCGGCTCGCGCCCCCCGGACCTCTTCGCCGATTCCGGCATCAACCTACCCCTGGGTCCGCCGGCCGACCTCGACCGCGAAGGCAGGCGCGGAGTCGCCTGGTGGTTCCTGGGTCACGGCGCCGTCCTCGACCTCGAGGGTGACTACGTTCTCGGTCGTGACGGCGTCAGCTCGGACCAGCGCGGCTTGCGCAAGTTCCTGCGCCTGCTCCAGCGCCATCGGCCACGGCGGCCCCTGGACGCCCTGGTGATCACCGTCCCGGCCCGTGACCTGCTCGAGGGTTCGCGCGCCGGGGCGGGAGGGCTGGTCGAGCTGGAGCGCCGGGCCAGCTTGATCGAGGATCGGCTCTGGCTCTTGGTGCGCCAGCTGGGCTGGCGCTGTCCGACCACCGTGCTGGTGACCGGCTGCGAGGTGCTGCCGGGGTTCTCGGGCTTCTGCGCGGCCCTGCCCTCTTCGCGCCTGGGCGAGGCATTCGGCTGGGCCAGCCCCCACGCCCTCGACGCGGCCTGGCGCCCGACCTGGGTCCAGGAGGCATTCGACACCCTGGGCCGGCGGCTGGAGCTGCTCAAGCTGGAGCTGCTGGCCGAGGGCGTCTCGCCCGGCCTGGCGGACGACGTCTTCCGCTTCCCGCCGGCCCTGGCCGAGCTCGAGGGCGCGCTCGCCGCCTTCCTCGATCCCCTCTTCAAGCCGAGCGCCTACGCCGAGACCTCGATGCTGCGGGGCATCTACTTCACCGGCGAGCTGGCCTCGCCTCACCGCCGGCGGGTCTTCCTGGAAGGCTTGTTCGAGCACAAGGTCTTCCGCGAGCGGGCCCTCGCCGCCCCCACCCGGGCCTCCCTGGTCAGCCGCAACCGCCGCGTCCTGGTCACCCAGGTGGGGGTCTCCACCCTGGCGGCGGTCCTCACCGTGGGCACCCTGCTCGCCACCCTCTGGCTCACCGCGAGAGAGCGCAATCTGAGGCCCTTCCTGAACGAGGTCGCCATCAACCTCGGGGAGATCGAGGGGCGGCGCCAGGAAGGCAAGCCCGTGCCCCTCGAGCTGGTCCGAGAGCATGCCCAGCACCTGCTCGAGGGCATGACCCGGGTCGACGCCGACGACTTCTGGGCCTTCTTCCTGCCCGCCTCCTGGCCGCCGTTCAGCAGGCTCGACGACGACCTGGTCGAGGTGTCGGTGCGCGCCTACGACCGGGTGATCTTCGACGCTTTCCACGGTGAGCTGGTCGAGAAGGCCAAGCGCCTCACCCAGGCCCGCACCGAGGGCGGGCGCCGCTTCATCGCCTGGCCCGCCGCCACCGATGAGGTGGCGGCCGAGGAGGCCGGCGCACTGCCTCTGTCGCTGCGCTTGAAGCCGGTCGCTTCGGTCGCCGAGCTGGCCGAATGGAACCGCTGGCTGGATGACGCGGAAGCCTTCGAGAGGCACGTCGCGATCTACAACCGCCTGCACCAGACTCGCGACCTCGGCGACCTCGCGGCCCTGGTCAAGTACCTCTTCGACGTCACCCTGCCGCGGGCCTTCTTCGAGCACGCCCGGCTCTACCGTGAGGCCCTCGGCCGGCCGGAGCTGTTCCAGCCCTTCGAGCTCGAGACCTACCGGGAGCCGGCCCGCGAGCGCGCCGAGGGCATGGGCCTCGCCCTCTACGAGCGCCTGGGTCCGGGCAACGAGCTGCTCCAGGCCCTCCGCGGCCTCGCCTGGCAGCTCGACAGCCTCGCCGAGTCAGCTGCCTGGGCGAACGTTGACCAGGACCAGCTCGCGGTGCTGGTCGACTCGATCACCGAGGTCGAGCACGCCCTCTCCTTGACCGACCTCGAGTGGGCCTTCCGCGAGCCCTATGACCTGGGACCGTCCCACGCCGAGGCCCTGAGGCGCACCGCCGCCTCGCTGATGCTCGGCACCGACCTGTCGAAGACCATCGAGGAGGAGGGCAAGGAGCTGTGGACCGAGCTGCGCCTGGAGCTCGGCAGCATCGGCTCCGTGCTGACCGGCCCCTTGCTCGCGATCGACGAGGGCAAGCCGCAGATGCAGATCTCGGCGGACCTGGCGATCCTGAAGACCGCCATCCAGAGCTTCTCCGGCGAAGGCTTCGTCCAGGAGGCCGAGCTGCGTCGCTTCGCCCGCGTGGTGCCTGCCGGCCAGCACCTGATCTGGAACGCTTCGGGGCTCGAGGACGCCGAGCGTATGGCCCAGGTCTGGGATCGCTTCGAGACCGAGACCCTGCGCCAGTTCCCCCGCGACCTGCAGCGCCAGGTCGGCGACGCCGCCCGCCAGCGCCTGGGCGAACGGATGGACGACCTGGTGGCGCGGGCTCAACGCTTCGAGTCCGTGCCGGAAGTGGGCTCGGCGGTGGTGCGGGAGCCCGCCCTGGCCATCGAGGTCGCCGCTTTCCAGGATGCCACGCAACCCCTCTCTCGCCTGCTCGATGCCTACCGCCGGCTGCGTCTCGAGGCCTCCGCCCAAGCCCTGACCGAGCTCGCCAACAGCCAGGCCGAGAGCCTCCTCGGGGTGGTCGACCGGCTGCTCGAGGCCGAGGCACCCTACCGGCCCCGGCAGGGGGGCTTCGGCTGGTGGAACGGCAGATCGCCGGTCGCCCTGGCCGCCTACGAGGTGGGCGACGCGGCCGAGCTGGGTCTCTATCTGGAGCTCGAGCGCCAGCGCATCGCCAACATCGCTCGCCGCTACGCCGAGCCCCTGCTGGCGTGGCTGAGCCGGCAGGGCATCGCCCAGAAGGGGGGAGGCCGGAGCCTCTACCTGCGCTGGGAGGGCATCCTGCTGTCGCTCAAGCAGCACGAGGGGGCCAAGCCCGGCAATCCCGTGACGGCCCTCGAAGACCTGATCACCGGCACCTTCACCAAGGTCACCCCCACCTCTTGCGGCATCGCTCCGGCGACCTCGACCCAGGGCTCGACCAACTTCTTCCTGATGCGCCGCGACGAGCTGGCACGCGACCTGACGGAGCGCTGCGGCATCCTGGTCGCCGAGCACGCACGCGAGCGCTGGCGGGAGGTCTCCCGCTCGTTCACGGACAAGCTGGCAGGCCGCTTCCCCTTCGCCCGGGCGGTGCCGGAGGGGCTCACCAGGGAGGTCGACATCGCCGACCTGCGGGCCTTCTTCCAGCTCTTCGCCGCTGCCCGCGGCGAGATCCTCGCCACCCAGACCGTCGAGCCGCCGGCTTTCGGGCCCGCCCAGGACGACGTGCTGGGCTTCGTGGCGGAGATGGCGAAGGCCGAGACCTTCTTCGCCAGCCTGCTCGCCAGCCCGGAGCTCGAGCCCGCCTTCCCGGTGGAGGTGCTGGCGGACTTCCGGGTCAATCAGCCGCCGGAAGACCCTGCCGAACGGGAGGCCCTGGCCGTCAGCCCGGAGGTCGAGCTGGGGGGCGAGCGGATCATCGAGTGGACCCTGGAGTCGGGAGATCAGCGCATCACCCACCGGGACACCGAGCGCCGCCTGGCCTGGCGGCCGGGCCTGCCGGTGGCCCTGACCCTGCGCTGGGCCGAGGATTCCCCCCGCTTGCCCGAGGCCCGTTGGTTCACCGCCGACGGCCAGACCGTGGTCTACTGCTACGAAGGCCGCTGGTCCTTGCTCGCCCTGCTCGCCGCCCATCAAAGCAGAGACCCACGGCCCCACACCCTGCGTCTGGTGATCCCCACCGAGCCCAACCCCAGGGCCCTCGGGACCGGTGGCGACGAGCCAGCCACGCGGGTCTTCGTCCGCCTGCGCCTCGCCACCCCGGCGGGCGAGGGCAAGCCGCCCCAGAACCTCACCCTGCCCCGGTTCCCCCTCGCGGTTCCTGCCGTGCCGGAGCCGGTCGCCGCCACCGACGAAGCCCGGGAGGCCCCATGACCACCGCCGCGGAGCTCGAGGGCCTGCTCGCTCCCATCTCGCCGGCCCAGCCGACGGGAGAGGTGCTGCGCTACGACCCCCTCTACGACACCCTGAAGGAGCTGCGCCGGGAGGACGACCCCACCCTGCCCCTGGGCGCCTGGCGCCACGAGCTCAAGCGGGCCGACTGGGGCCAACTCGCCACCGTCGCCGCCGAGGCCCTGCGCGGTCGCTCGAAGGACCTGCAGATCGCCGCCTGGCTGGCCGAGGCCTGGATCTACCTCCATGGCTTCCCGGGCGCCCGGCGAGGCCTCCTGCTGCTGGCCGGCCTGGTGAGAGCTTTCTGGGACCAGGTCCATCCCCAGCCCGCCAATGGCGACCCGGAGTTCCGCCTGGCCCCGCTGCGCTGGGCCAACGACAACCTCAGCGAGAGCCTGAAGCGCATCCCGCTGACGGCGCCGGAGACCGACGACGCCCTACCCATGAACTGGCTGGACTGGGAGACCTCTCTCTACCTCCAGCGCCTGGCTGCCGCCGACCGCACGGCGGCGGAGCGCGCGGAGGCCGAGGGCAAGGTCACCCAGACCCGCTTCCTGCTCAGCCTGGGCCTGACTCCCGGGTCCTTCTACCTCGACCTCGCCGGCCAACTGGCCGGAGTGGCCGAGGCGATCGACGAGCTGGGCGAGGCCCTCGATGACCGCTGCGGGCCCGGGGCGGTTTCCCTCGGACGGCTGCGCGACGTGGTCGGCGCCCTCGGCTCCTTCGTCGAGAGGGTACTCGCGGAGCGCACCCAGCAGGGGGAGCTGGGCATGGACGAGGCCGGGGGCCTGCACAGCGCCGAGGAATGGCCGGAGGAGGGAGCCACGGGCGGCCCGCGGATCACCAGCCGGGCCGAGGCTTTCCGCCGCCTGGCCGAGGCCGCGGACTATCTGCTGCGCACCGAGCCCCACAGCCCGGTGCCCTACCTGATCAAGCGGGCGGTGCAATGGGGCAACTTGAGCCTGGCCGAGCTGTTGGCCGAGCTGCTCGCCGGCGGGACGGACTTGAAGACGATCTATTCCCTGCTCGGGATCAAACGAATGGAAACTGAAGGATGAGCACATCGAGGAGGTGAGGCACGCCCGGATGAGACGGTTTGTCGTGGCCCGTGAAGTGCAGCGACCGAAAGGACAACAGAGGAGTAGCGCATGAGTGAGAGCACACAACACAAACTTTCGCGCATCCGGCCGCCCCGGGTGCAGATCACCTACGACGTCGAGACCGGCGGCGCCATCGAGATGAAGGAGCTGCCGCTGGTGGTCGGCATCCTGGCCGACCTCTCCGGCAAGCCCGAGAACCCCTTGCCGTACTTGAAGAAGCGCAAGTTCGTCGAGATCGATCGCGACAACTTCAACGAGGTGATGGAGAAGCTCGCGCCGCGGCTCGCCTTCCAGGTACCCAACCGCTTGAACGGCGAGTCCAGCGACGCCCTGAAAGTCGAGCTGAAGTTCAAGAACTTCGGCGACTTCCACCCGGCCGCCGTGGTCGAGCAGGTCGAATCGCTGCGCAAGATCTTCGAGGCCCGCAATCGCCTGCGCGACCTGCTGGCCAAGCTCGACGGCAACGACGACCTCGACGGCCTGCTGCAGGAAGTAGCGACCAACACCGAGAGCCAGCAGCAGCTCGCCGAGCAGACCGGCCGCAAGGCGGAAGGAGGAGAGAGCAATGGCTGACAAGAAAGAAGCAGCCGCCCCGGCGGCCGCCGCCGAAGCGCAGGAAGCCAGTCTGCTCGACCAGATCATCGCCAAGGGCAAGATGGCCCGTGACCCGGAGCAGAAGGCCGCTGCCCGCGACCTGGTGGGCGAGTTCGTGCACCAGATCCTCGCCGAGGAGATGAAGATCGGCCGGGACACCGTCAAGTCGATCGAGGACCAGATCGCCAAGCTCGATCAGCTGCTTTCCGATCAGGTCAACGAGATCCTGCACCATCCCGACTTCCAGCGGCTCGAGGCCTCGTGGCGGGGGTTGCATTATCTGGTCTACAACACCGAGACCAGCACGCGACTGAAGCTGCGACTGCTCAACGTCACCAAGTCGGAGCTGCAGAAGGATCTCGAGAGCGCTTCCGAGTTCGACCAGAGCAACCTGTTCAAGAAGGTCTACGAGGAGGAGTACGGCACTTTCGGCGGCAGCCCCTTCAGCCTGCTGGTGGGGGACTACGAATTCGGCCGCAACAACCAGGACCAGACTCTCCTGCGGTTGATCTCGAACGTCGCGGCGGCGGCCCACGCTCCGTTCATCGCTGCCGCCTCGCCGGCCCTCTTCGACATGGAGAGCTTCACCGAGCTGGGCAATCCCCGCGATCTGGCGAAGATCTTCGAGTCCACCGAGCTGATCAAGTGGCGTTCCTTCCAGGCCAGCGAGGACTCGCGCTACGTGGCCCTGGTGCTGCCGCACGTGCTGTTGCGCCTGCCCTATGGTGAGAAGACCTTGCCGGTGGAGGAGTTCGGCCTCGAGGAGGAGGTCGACGGCACCGATCACAGCCGCTACCTCTGGGGCAACGCCGCCTACGTGCTGGCGCAACGGATCACCAACGCCTTCGCCCTCTACAGCTGGTGCGCCGCGATCCGCGGTGTCGAGGGTGGCGGCAAGGTGGAGGGTCTGCCCACCCACACCTTCAAGACCGACGAGGGAGACATCGCCCTCAAGTGCCCGACCGAGATCGCCATCACCGACCGTCGCGAGAACGAGCTCAACAACCTGGGCTTCATCGCCCTGTGCCACTGCAAGCTCACGGACTACGCGGCGTTTTTCGGCGGTCAAACGGCCCAGAAGGCCAAGGTCTACGACACCGACGAGGCCAACGCCAACGCCCGCATCTCGGCGCGGTTGCCCTACATGCTCGCCGCCTCGCGTTTCGCTCACTACCTGAAGGTGATCTGCCGCGACAAGATCGGCAGCTTCCAGACCAAGGACACGCTGTCTCTCTACCTCAACCGGTGGATCAACAACTACGTCCTGGCGAGCGACGACGCCGGCCAGGAGCTCAAGGCGCGCTACCCCCTGCGCGATGCCCGCATCGACGTCGCCGACGTACCGGGTAAACCCGGTGCGTTCCGCGCCGTGGCCTTCCTGCGTCCCCACTTCCAGCTCGAGGAGCTGACCACCTCGATCCGGCTCGTTGCCGAGCTGCCGCCGCCGGCGGCGTGATGCGCCGGTTGATCGTCAAGGAGAGACGGCATGGCAACTAACATGTACCTGAAGTTCGAAGAGCCGGCGCTGACCGCCGGCTCGACCGCCGCGGAGCACAAGGACGAGATCGAGATCCTGTCGTGGAGCCACGGCTTCTCCCAGGCCACCTCGCCAACCCGCTCGGTCGCCGGTGCGGGCACGGTGGAGCAGGCCAACCACCAGAACTTTTCTTTCTCGAAGTATCTCGACGAGTCGACCGCCGACATCTTGAAGTACTGCTGGGGCGGCAAGCAGATCGGCAAGGGAACGCTGACCTGCTTCCGCGCCGACGGCTCGAAGGACAACAAGCCGGTGAAGTATCTCGAGGTGGTGATGCAGCACATCATCATCTCGAACTACAGCCTTTCCGGTGGGCCGGGAGACATCCCGGTCGAGAACATCTCACTCGACTACGGCATCATCCAGTACACCTACACCTCGCAGAAGGCTGCCGACGGCACCGGCGGCGGCAACAAGCCGGCCAAGCACGATTTGGAGACGCGCAAGATTGAGTAGCCTCTTCCCGGCACGGCCGGTACCCCGACCGCTGTTCGATCGCCTGGAGGACCACGAACCGGACCAAAAGCGCGAGCCGCGGCCGCTTTCCACCCTCGACCGCAAGGAGCTGCTGGAGTCGGTGCGGCAGGAGCTCGAGAGGCTGCTCAACACCCGGGCCTCTCGCCTGCCGCACCGGCCCGCCGGCCTGCCCCGCACGGTCATCGATTACGGTTTGCACGATCCCACGCATTGGTCCCCCCATGACCCCGACGACCGCCGTCGCCTCGCCGCGGACATTGCCGAGGCGGTGCGGGCTTACGAGCCCCGGCTCAGTGACGTGCGGGTCACCGTCGCGCCGCTGCCCGAGCAACCGGAGGTGCTCGGCGCCACCATCGAAGGCCGCCTGGTCGGCGACACGGTGGCCGAGCCGGTGTCCTTCCTGACCGCCTTCGCCCATGACCTCGAGGGAGCCCAGGTCCATGCCCGTTCCTGAAGAAGACCTGCTCGGCTACTACTGGCAGGAGCTGCTCTGGCTGCGGCGCTCGGGGGAGCAGTTCGCCCGTGCCTACCCGAAGGTCGCCGCGCGCCTCGAGCTGCAGGCCGACGAGTGCCCGGACCCCCACGTCGAGCGGCTGATCGAGTCCTTCGCCTTCCTGACCGCCCGCATCCAGCGCAACCTCGACAACGACTTCCCCGAGATCGGGGCCGAGCTGCTGGGCATCCTCTATCCCCACCTGGTGCAGCCCACACCGTCGCTGACCATCGCCCGCTTCAAGGTCGACCCCGACCGTGGCAAGCTGACCTCCGGCGCCCTGATCCCCGCGGGCACCCGCCTCTTCGCCGAGCCCGAGGCCAAGGCCCTGCGCGAGCAGGGTGCCGTCTGCCGCTGGCGCACCTGCTACCCCGTGACCCTGTGGCCCCTGGAGATCACCGCCGCCGCCACCGAGGTCCCCGACCGCTGGAGCTTCCTCGACGACAAGCCGCAGGTGGCCTCTGTGCTGCGGCTGCGTCTGTCCTGCCGCGCGGACCCCTTTGAGAAGCTGGAGCTCGACCGCCTGCGCATCTACCTCCACGGCGACTCGCTGCTGGTCAGCCGGCTCTGGGAGCTGGTCTTCCATCACACCATCGAGGTGGCCTTGCTGAGCGAGGGCCGGGAACCGCCGCTCCTGCTGCCGGCCTCTTGCCTCGAGCCGGTGGGCTTCGGCCTCGATGAGGCCCTGCTGCCCTATCCCCCCACGGCGCAGCCGGCCTATCGCCTGCTCCAGGAGTACTTCGCGCTGCCCGAAAAGCACCACTTCTTCGATCTCACCGGCCTCGCCGGGCAGCTCCACGGTCGAGAGGTCGACGTGCTGCTGCTGCTCGACCACCGGGAAGAGAGCCGCCTGCACCTCGCGGTTTCGAACTTCCTGCTCGGGGCGACGCCGATCGTCAACCTCTTCCCGCTCACCAGCGAGCCCCTGCGCATCGACCACCGCCAGCTCTCCTATCGGCTGGTGGCCGACCACCGCCGCGAGAAGAGCACCGGCATCCACTCGATCGTCTCGGTCTCGGGCTCGTCGGATGCGGCCGAGGGGGGGCGCGAGATCTGCCCCTTCTACGCCTACACCCACGAGCTGGCGGCGCGCGGGCAGAAGGCCTTCTGGCACGCCAAGCGGGTGCCGGCGACGGGCCCCGGAGTCACCGGCACGGACGTGATGCTGTCCTTCCTGGACCTCGACTTCCGGCCCTCGCGGCCGCCCGAGGAGACGGTTTTCGCCCACCTGCTGTGCACCAACCGGGCCCTGGCCGAGGAGATGCCGGCCGGCGCCCTGCTGGCCACCGACGAGCCCCTGCCGGTAGCCCACGTCACCTGCTTGAAGCAGCCCACCTCCGAGCTCGCCCCGCCGATGTCGGGCCAGACCCTCTGGCGGCTGGTCTCGCACCTGTCGCTCAACTACCTCTCCTTCGAGAGCGATACCGAGGCGATCAAGGCCCTGCGCGAGATGCTGCGGCTCTACGCGGTGGGGGAGGACAACTTCTCCCAGCGGCAGGTGGCCGGGCTGCGGGCGCTCTCCGTCCGACCCGTGGTGCGCCGCCTGGGCACCGCGGCGTGGCGTGGCTTCGTCAAGGGCCACGAGGTGCGGCTGACCGTGGAGGAGGGCCTCTTCGTGGGCGGTAGCCCGCTGCTGCTCGGCGCCGTCCTGCGCCACTTTTTCGCCCTCTACGCTTCGACCAACTCGTTCACCCAGCTCGTGCTCGAAAGCCACGAGCGAGAAGGGGAGTGGCAGCGGTGGCCGCCTTTGGCTGGCGAAAAAAGGTTTCTGTAGGCGACGGCCTGTTCCGCGAGGGCCACCGCTTCGAGTTCCTCCAGGCGGTGCGCCTGCTCGAGGTCCTGGCCCCGGAGCGCACGCCACCGGCGGAGGGCACCGATCCGCAGCGGGAGACGGTGCGCTTCTCGGCGCGGGTGGAGCTGGGCTTCCCGTCCACCGAGATCACCCACCTCGCGCCGCCGCCGCCAACCGGCGGCCCGGCGCACATGAAGGTGAGCTTCCTCAGCCTGGCCGGTGAGGTCGGGCCGCTGCCTCTCTCGGTGACCGAGCGCATCCGCACCCGCCTCTCGGCCAAGGACGGGGCCTTCGCCGCCTTCCTGGACATCTTCCACCATCGCCTGGTCTCCCTCTTCTACCGCGGCCGCAAGAAGTACCGGCCGGTGGTGACCACCCGGCCGCCGGACGAAGGCCGGGTCGGCCGCACCCTCTTGGCCCTGGTTGGGCTGGGCGGGCCGGCCCTCAGGGGTCGCCTGGGCCTGCCGGAGCGCACCCTGCTCGCCTACACCGGCCTGCTGACCGGCACGGCGCGCACCATGGTCGGCCTCGAGAGGCTGCTGGCCGGTACCTTCAAAGTGCCGGTCTCCGTCGAGCCCTTCGCCGGAGGCTGGCTGTCGCTCGCCTCCGAGCAGTGGACCCGTCTGGGGCCGCGAGGCCAGAATCAGACCCTGGGCATCGACGCCTGCCTGGGTCGCCGAGTCTGGGACCAGAGTCACGGCTTCGAGCTCCGGGTGGGACCCCTGACCTTGAGAGGGCTGCTCGACCTGCTGCCGACCGGCCAGGCCTTCCGATCGCTGGTGGCTTTGACCCGCTTCTACGTCGGGGAGGAGCCCTCCTTCCGCGTGCGGCTGGTGCTCGCCCCCGAAGAGGTACCGTCGCTTTCCCTGGGCCGCGCCGGAGATGCCCGCCTCGGCTGGTCCAGCCGGCTCGCGCCCGGGGGGCCGGGGGCGCCGGCCCGGCCCGAGGCCGCGGAGCCCCGTCTGGGCGCCCGCGGCGGGGCTCGCCTGGGCTGGACGAGCTGGCTGGGCAGGCCGTCCGCGGGGAGCCCGGCCGAGGTGGTGCTGCGAGGGCGAACGTGAGCAGTGAGCTGAAGGTCCTGATCGGCAAGCTCAACCCGGTCTGCCGCCGGGCCCTCGAGATGGCCGCCGCCGCCACCCTGGCCCAGACCCACTACAACGTCGAGGTCGAGCACCTGCTGCTCAAGCTGCTCGAGCTGCCGGCCACCGACCTCCACCCGGTGCTGCGCACCTACGGCGTGGCCACTGCCGAGCTGACCCGCCAGCTGACCCAGGCTCTCGAGTCCTTCGACCGCGGCAACAGCCGCACCCCAGCCTTCTCCCCCCAGCTGGTGGCCCTGCTGCGCGAGGGCTACCTCGAGGCCACCCTCGCCCTGGACAGCCCGGTGGTGCGCTCCGGCGCCCTGCTCGCCGCCCTGTTCGAGCGCGACGCCCTGCGCGGACCGATCTTCGAGTCCTGCCCGGCCCTGGCCAAGATCCCCCGCTCGATGATCGAGCATCTGCCGGAGCTGATCCGCGACTCCACCGAATCGACGGCCGCCGCGCAGCGCCCCACCGGCGAGCCGAGGGGTCTTGCCGAAACGGCGGGCACCCTTCGGCAAGCTCAGGGCGAGCCCTCGGAGAGCGGGCCGCGGGACGATTCCGCCCTCGGCAAGTACACCCTGGACTTGACCGCCGAGGCCCGCGCCGGGCGCATCGACCCGATCCGGGGCCGCGACGCTGAGATCCGCCAGGTGATCGACATCTTGACCCGCCGGCGCCAGAACAACCCGATCCTGGTCGGCGACGCCGGAGTGGGCAAGACCGCCGTGGCCGAGGGCTTCGCGCTCAAGGTGGCGGCGGGCGAGGTGCCCGAGTCCCTGGCCCGGATCAGCGTGCGCACCCTGGACCTCGGCCTGCTCCAGGCCGGGGCGGGCATCAAGGGGGAGTTCGAGGAGCGGGTCAAGCAGGTGATCGGCGAGGTCAAGGCCGCGGCGCGGCCGGTGATCCTGTTCATCGACGAGGCCCACACCTTGATCGGTGCCGGTGCCCCGGCCGGCCAGGCCGACGCCGCCAACCTCTTGAAGCCTGCCCTCGCCCGCGGCGAGCTGCGCACCATCGCGGCCACCACCTGGAGCGAGTACAAGAAGTACTTCGAGAAGGACCCGGCTCTGGCCCGGCGTTTCCAGCCGGTCAAGGTGGAGGAGCCGGACGAGGCCACCGCCCTCGACATGCTGCGCGGCCTGGTGCCCTCCTTGGAACGCCACCACGGCGTGCCGATCCTGGACGTGGCCGTGCGCGACGCCGTGCGCCTCTCCCACCGCTACCTCTCGGAGCGGCGGCTGCCCGACAAGGCGATCTCGGTGCTCGACACCGCCTGCGCCCGGGTCGCCCTGGCCCAGCAGGGCCAGCCGCCGGAGCTCGAGGACGTGCTGCGCCAGATCCGCCTGGACCGGGCCGAGCTGGAGATCCGGCAACGGGAGGGCACCTCCGGCCCGGGCGCCACGCCCACCGAGGAGCTCGAGGCGCGGCTGATCGAACTCGCGCGGGAGCGGGCCGCCCTGGCCGAGCGCTGGGAGCGGGAGCGGCAGGCCGTGGGCGCGGTGCGGCGGGCCGAGGCGGAGCTGGCCGCGGCCCGGGCGGCCGGGGGCGGGGAGGCCGCCCTCGACGCTCCTGCTGCGCGGCTTGCCGCAGCCAGGGAGGCCCACGCCGAGGTCGGCGGCCCCGAGCCCATGGTGCCCCTGGCGGTGGACTCGCGCTCGGTGGCGGCGGTGATCTCCGGCTGGACCGGCATCCCCGCCGGCCGCATGCTCGCCGACGAGGTGCGCTCGGTGCTCACCCTGCCCGAGCGTCTGGCTGGCCGCATCGTCGGCCAACCCCAGGCCCTGACGGCGATCAGCCGCCGCATCGCCACCTCGCGGGCCGGGCTCGAGGATCCCGGCAAGCCCAAAGGGGTGTTCCTCCTGGTGGGGCCCACGGGCGTAGGCAAGACCGAGACCGCCCTGGCCCTGGCGGACCTGCTCTACGGCGGTGAGCGCAACATGGTGGTGCTCAACATGTCGGAGTTTCAGGAGGCGCACTCGGTGGCAACGCTCAAGGGGGCGCCGCCGGGCTACGTGGGCTACGGCAAGGGCGGGGTGCTCACCGAGGCGGTGCGCCGCAAACCGTGGTGCGTGGTGCTGCTGGACGAGGTGGAGAAGGCCCATCCGGACGTGGTGGAGCTGTTCTACCAGGTGTTCGACAAGGGGGTCCTGGAGGACGGCGAGGGGGTGCCGGTCGATTTCAAGAACACCGTGATCCTGCTCACCTCCAACGCCGGCGCCGAGGGCATCCAGGAGGCCTGCCGGGAGTCGCCCGAGGGCCGGCCGGATCCAGAGGCCGTGCTCGAGCGCATCCGCCCGGCCCTGCTGCGGCATTTCCGGCCAGCCCTGCTGGGGCGGCTGGTGGTGGTGCCGTACTACCCGCTGGGCAAGGCCGAGGTGCTGGCGATCGTGGACCTGAAGCTGCGCCAGGTGAAGCGCCGGCTGCGCGAGAACCACGGCGCCGAGCTGACCTGGGACGACCGCCTGGTGGCCTCGCTGGCCGAGCGCTGCCGGGTGGAGGAGAGCGGCGCCCGTAACATCGACCACCTGCTGACGCAGACCCTGCTGCCGGAGCTCTCGGCGCGCATCCTCGCCCGCATGGCGAAGGGGGAGGGCTTCCAGAAGGTTCACGTGTCGGTGGACGAGATGGGGAGGTTTGTGTGACGCAAAGGCCGGCGCCGCACGTGGCGGCCGCCATCGCCCGCGGGCAGAGAGGTGCTGCGCAGGCCAAAGCGGTCCAGGCAGTGCAGGCCAAGCCCGCGGTGGCCGCGCACGTGGCGGCAGGGGTGTCGGCGGTGCGGGAGCCCAGGGCCGCTCAAGCCAAGGCTGCCGCCCCCGCCCGAGCTTCTGCGCACGTGGACGCGGGGATCGCGGTGGGGCGGGGCGGCGGTGCGCCGGTGCAGGCGAAGCCCGCTCACCCTCCAGGTCCGAGGCCGCCGGTGGTGCAGCGCATGGAGGAGGAGAAGGAAGACCCCTACGCTCGCAAGTTCGGTCTGTATGACTTCAAGAGGATCTCGAAGTCGCCCCGGCTGCGGCAGAAGGACGACGAGCGCAGGAGGCGCATCGACGAGCGGGGACCGTACTACCGTGAGAAGAACACGCCCAAGAAGAAGCGGATGTGGAACGGAAAGTCGCGTCCGCAGTTCGACGAGGACACCTGGCAGACCATGCTCGGGGGCTGCGGCACCCAGAACCACATCACCGGCATCACGGTCTACCAATGCAACGCGAACCTCAAGCACCTGAACGCGATCTACGTGCCTCGCTACAAGGACCTTGCGAAGCTCAAGGCGCTCGACCTGGAGACTCACTTCGGCAAGCAGAAGAACGAGAGCAAGACGGACTTCTTGGATCGCGCCAACGTCATCACTTTGGATCACAAGACGCAGTGGAAGCAGTACATCCTGAGCAACGCCGAGCCGGACGACGATGGTGAGATCACTTCCAAGGCTGCCAAAGTCGCTTACAACGACACCAACAACCTCAAGGCCATGTGCCAGAGCTGCAACTCGAGCAAGAACGGCAAGAAGGGGGTGTTCGATTGAGCCCCCTCGCCCCCCACGTCGCCGCCGCCATCGCCCGCGGGCAGGGCAGTGCCGCCCAGGCCAAACCGGCCCCGGTGAGGCCCGGCTCGGCGGCCCACGTGGCCGCGGCGGTCGCAGCCGGGCGGCGATCCAACTCTCCCGTGCAGGCCAAGCCTGCTCCGGGGCCTGCAGCTCATCCGGCGCCCCACCCGGCGGCCGGCCTCGCCGCCGGGCGCAGTCCCGCCGGTGGGGTGTTGCAGCGGATGAAGCTCAAGGCCAAGGAGATGACGGTCGACGAGTACTACATGGTCGAGGGCGTCAAGCGGCAGCTGACCTGGATGAACTCGCAGAAGACCAAGTTCAAGTTCTCGGGCCTGGACAAGGAGGTGGCCTTCAACAAGGTCACCGGGCGCGCGCCGGTCGAAGATCTGGGCCCCGTCCGGGTCGTGGGCGTCCCGCCTTCGCAAGGGTCGAAGGTGGGTGGGGGCAAGAAGTACTCGAGCCTCTCCGACTACACGAACCGCAAGAAGGGCAAGCAGCAGACCCGCGAGCACGTGCCGTCAGGCCTGATATCGGGCACGCTGGCCAACGCGTGGGGGGGCGCGGAGCGCGTTTCGGTGGTGATCCAGATCGCCGACGAGGAGACGGTGACCCTCGGCCCCGGCGAGGGCTCGATGGACCATGCTCGGCACTTCCAGGTGCCCTTCACCCAGCACAACCACGAGATCGACACCTCGGCGAACGACGGCGAGGTGGCCCAGCTCTCGCACGCCTACGGCCTCTGCGTCGCCGACTTCAGGAGCCACCAGAACAATCCACCGGAGACCAGCCGGCAGCACCAGATCGCCCTGGTCGGACCCTGGGGTCCCTGCGACGGCTGCAAGGAGCGGATCCGTGCCTTCAAGGCGAAGTGGCAGGAGAAGGCCACCAAGCACCGTTGCTCGGCGAGCCTGGTGCTGACCTACTTCTACCGCTACGAAGGCCGTAGCATCGAACGTCAAGGGGAGACCTTCTACGGCTACGTGGAAGCCCTCACCGGCAAGGACCTGAACCTCGACCAACTCGGCAAGAAGAGCGACAAGGCGCCGAAGGACACCTACTACTATCGCTCCACGGGCAAGACTCTGGAGTTCACGGACTGAGCTCGAGATGAAACCACCCCCCGCTCCTCACGTCGCCGCCGCGGTTGCCCGAGGGCAAGGCGGCGCAGCCCAGGCCAAGCTGGCCCCAGCCAGAGTGTCCAATGCCAGGCCCAGCGCAGCCTCTCAGGCCAAGCCCGCGCCGGCCCCTCACGTGGCGGCGGCCGTGGCTGCCGGGCGAGGCGGCGGTGGGCCGGTGCAGGCCAAGCCGGCTCCGGCCTTGCCTCCCAAAGCGGCCGTCGTGCAGCGAGCGGACGATGACCCCTACGCCCGGAAGTTCGGCCAGTACGACTTCAAGAGGACGGCCAAGTCGCCTCGGCTGCGGGAGCTGGACGATGAGCGCAGAGACCGCGTGGCGCGCGCACCCTACGCGCGGGCAGACGACGTCGGCGAGAGAAAGAAAGGGATGTGGAACGGCTCCACCCGACCCAGCTTCGAAGATGCCACCTGGGTGACCATGCTGGGCACCTGCGCCACCCTGCCGCACGCCACGGGGATCACGGTCTACCAGTGCACGGCGAACAGGACGCACCCGGCCGCGATCTACGTGCCTCGGGCAAGGGACCTCGCCGGGCTCTCCGTGGCCAACCTGGAAGCTCACTTCGGTAAGGCGCCGGGCGAAAGCAAGGGGGACTTTCTCGCCCGAGCCAACGTCATCACGCTCGATCACAAGACGCAGTGGAAGAAGTACATCCTGGAGAACGCCGAGCCGGACGAGGATGGCGAGATCACCGCGAAGGCCGCTCGGGACGCCTACAACGACGTCGGCAACCTCGTAGCGATGTGCCAGAGCTGCAACTCGAGTAAGAACGGCAAGAAGGGGGTCTACGATTGAGCCCCCTCGCCCCCCACGTCGCCGCCGCCATCGCCCGAGGGCAGGGCGGCGCTGCCCAGGCCAAGCCGGCCGGGGCCGTGCAGGCGAAGCCCGGCCCGGCCCCGCACGTGGCGGCGGCCATCCAGGCTGGTCGTGGGGGCGCCGCTCAGCCGAAGCTGGCAACCGGTTCCCTTCGCCCTGGGACGCCGGCAGCGCACGTGGCAGCGGCGGTGGCAGCGGGGCGGAGTGGCACCCCACCGGTCCAGGCCAAGCTCCCGCCGTTCGTTCGATCTCCCTTGCCTCCGAGCCCGCCGCCTCGGGCTCCCGCGCCGGCTGCCTCCCGGCTGCTGCCGCCGTCACCGGGCGTGATCCAACGGATGCAGCTGGACTACAGCGACCTGGACGTCGGCAGCACCTACATGGTCGGTGGCGTGGCCCGCAAGCTGCTCTCGAAGGGCTACGGCTGGCTCCAGTTCCAGGGTTTGACCTCCAAGGTACGCGCCAGCGCCGTCACCAGCCTGGCGCTCACCACGACCACCACCACCGTGAACCCGCCGCCAAGCGGTGGCGGCCAGATCACGGTCTACTCGGACTATCCCCACTACTCCGATGAGTACTCCGACTCCGAGGACGACCTCGAGTCGGACTACGAGCAGGAGATCGGCACCAAGTACAAGCAACCCCAGGCCAAGAAGGGCGGCTACAAGAAGGTCCAGGTCAAGCTCTTCAACGCCACCAAGTGGCATCCGCAGAAGAACATCCGTGAGCTGGACATCGACAACGTGGTGCGCAGCAAGTCGTCCTGGCCCAGTCTCGAGGACGATGCGCAGACCATTCAGGCCCTCGGCGGCGGCAGCCGGCCGGAGGCGTTCACCGTGGTCTGCGCCGTGGTGCTCACCAGCACCAAGGCGCTCAAGAAGCTCTGCTTCTCGAACCTCGAGTGCACCTTTCCGAAGTCCTCGCGCGAGAAGGCCCACCAGCTGGGCTATCACGTGATCTACACCAATCAGGCCCACGCCGAGGCCGAGATGTCCGCTTACACCGAGTCGCGGGGGTGGGGCGTGATCGCCATCGGCTGCGACAAGCCGCACTGCTCGGAATGCAACAACCTGATGTATCAGATCAAGAAGGAGCGCTATTCGAGCGAGTCCGAGGTCACCGAGACCAAAGTCTTCCGGAACTATTACACGCCGCCGCTGGTCAACCTGGCCTGGCGGGGCAAAGTCTCGGAGAAATCGGACAAGTATCGCCCTTCCAAGGAGAAGGGCTACAAGGAGAAGGACTACTCGAAGAAGGTCGACCTCAGCAACATCCAGTGGGTCACCGGTGCCAAGCGGAAGCGGGATTACTACGAGAGCCCGCAGGAGAAGAACAAGCACAAGAAGCGTAGGATCAACTGAAGGCAAACCGATGACGACCCTCGCCCCCCACGTCGCCGCCGCCATCGCTCGAGGGCAGGGCGGAGCCGCTCAGGCCAAGCTCGCGCCGAGCCCGGCCACCGGCTCGCCTCACGTCGCGGCGGCGGTGGCGGCTGGGCGAGGCGGGGCTGCCCCGCAGTGGGCGTCCAAGCCGATTCTGAGCGCGCCTCGGATCGTCCAACCCTTCCGGCCGACCGTTGCCCAGCGGGCCGCCCGGGCCCGGTACGTGGACTGGAGTGACCAGCGCAAGAGCGACTTCGCCGCCGCCTTCCTGCTCCACGCCCGAGCCCTGGCGCCGGTGACGGCGGACGCTCCCGCCGGCCTCGACGCCGTGGCCCAGCACGTGGTCCCCCCTGCCGATCTCAACTGTGGGGCCGTGGAGGACCCCGGCGCTCCGGCCAACTACAACTACGCCACCAACAGCAACCAACCGGCACCGGGAGCCATCGCCGCCCTCGGTGGGCGAGGCTTCGCGCGCGTGAACAACCCCGAGCCGCGCCTCCACGCCGAGATGCGCATCTACCAGAACAACCCCGGCGTCGCCTACATCGGCATCTCCAAGCGCTGCTGCCTGCTCTGCCAGTTGGCCTTCAGCGTGGTCGGTTTCGGCGGCACCCGCGGCTGCCACGGCGAGCTGTTCGACGCCTGGGTCTTCCCCAACTTCATCCGCAACACCCCCGCCAACCTGACCGGATTCCTGGGCGCCGGGGCGGCGGCGATCTACAACCAGCTCAGCCCGGCCAACCAGGGCGAGGCCCTGAAGCTGATCCAGGGCAACCTCAAGCAGTACGACAAATGATGAGCTGCGCTGCCCTGCTTGACGCGGCTGCCAAAGGGCCTATACTTCGGGGGATCTCGATACCTCCATGGAGGCCCTGCGGCTGCTGGCCATGACGCCGACCCAACCCTCCCTCGCCGGCACCTCGCACCGCGGCGGCGGCACCGCCCTCCAGGGCACGTTCTTGACCGGGCGGCCGATGCCGCGTGGCATCAAGACGGGGCGGGTGATGCAGGCCAAGGGCTACGCCCTTGAGATGCCGGCCAACCTGCTCCAGCGCCGCGGCCAGGGCAAGCCCATTCCCGAGACAGTGCGCCAGAAGATGGAGACCGCCCTGGGCGCGGACTTCTCCGACGTTCGCATCCACGTCGGGGCCGAGGCCTCCGGTATCGGCGCCTTGGCCTTCGCCCACGGCTCGGACCTCTACTTCGCCCCCGGCCTCTACGATCCCCACACCACCCACGGCCAGCGCCTGCTGGGCCACGAGCTCGCCCACGTGGTGCAGCAGCGCAACGGCCGCGTGCGCAACCCCTTCGGCAGCGGTGTGGCCGTGGTCCAGGACCCGGCCCTTGAGGCCGAGGCCGAGCGGCTGGGGATGATGGCGGCGGCGCAGATCCAGCGCAAAGAGGCGCCGCAGAAGGCCCCCGGCACGGCCTCCGCGTGCGGTGCGGGCACTCCGACCGGCGGCTGCGGCGTACGGCAGGCCAAGCTCGCCCGACCCTCGGGGCAGACCTTCGCCCCTCACGTGGCCAACGCCCTGGGGCTCGAGCCCGCACCGGCCCCGGCCGGACGGACGGTGGGAGTGTCCCAGCCGCGGGGAGCGGCGCCGCACCCCCAGGCGGCCCACGTCCAGAAGGCGGTGCGCACGGCCTTCGGCGGCAAGACCCCGGCGAGCCCCGTGGCGCCGCGGGCCACCACCACCCAGGCCCGCCCGGCGGCGCCTCCGCCGGCCGGGGGTTACAGGCTGATCGTGGGCACCTACCTGCACCAGACCGAGCGCAACGAGCGCCTGCCGGAGGATCTGGCCGGCCACACCTTCGTGGCCGTGCAGGAGCCCACCGGCCGCCGCCACGCCTGGGGCTTCTCTCCCGAGGGCTACAGCCGGATGGACGCTCGCCGCGACCTCGGCCGTCTGACCTCGGGGGTCAACGGGCACGTGCACGGCGACGAGCACGCCTTCGCCAAGCCGGGGGTGCGCACGCGCAGCTACCACGTCAGTGCCGAGCAGGCCCAGGCCGCCATGGCCAAGGTGGCCGAGTACCGCCACCGCCACCCGACCTTCAGCCTCGCCCGCCGCCCCTGCTCCAGCTTCGCCCTCGACGTGGCCCGCGCAGGCGGCGTAGACCCCTTCCCCGGCGCCACCCTCAAGCGTCCCCGCGAGATCTACGGCCAGCTGTAGGAGCGACGCATGCGTCGCCCCGACGGCCGAATCCGGAGGGCAGGCACGGGGGCCTGCCCCTATGGAGATGGTCGATTCCGCCCTGAGGGCCGGACCAACGTGTCCGCCCTTCCCTCCCCCTCACCCCACCACCAACCCCAGCTCCGCGGCCCGTGCCAGGTGGTGGTCGACCAGGCGGGGGAGGAGGGCGGCGAGGGCTTTGGGGTCATCGATAGGGCGGCCCTCGGCTTCGAGCTTCAGGCGGCCCGCCCTCGCCGGCTCGGCCAGGGCGGCGGCGAGGGCGGCGCGGTCGCGGCTGCCGTCGGCCAGGGGCAGGAGCAGGCGGGCGAGATCGTCGTCGAGCTTCAGAGCCCGGTGGTAGAGATTGGGCACCAGGGCCCCGGCCGCGGCCCGCCAGCGGGCGGCGGCGAAGATCTCCGGCCTTGTGCCCGGCCGCGCACCGCCAGCGAAGGGGGCGCGGTGCAGGCTCACCACCCCGGCCACGAAGCTGGCGAGCAGGAACTCCGCGAGCCGCGGCGCCGCCAGCTCCCCCTCGCCGCCGACCTCGGTCCACCGCTCCCGGGCTGCGGCCAGGGTCCCTTCGAAGGACAGCGTTCCCGGCCAGGCCGCCGTGAGCCCGAGCAGGGCCGCCTGGGCTATCGGGTGGGCGGTGCGGAAGCTGCGCCCTTCGAGGGTCTGGAAGCTCGGCGGTTGGCTCGGTGCCGACCCTTGTTCCACGATGCGCACCGCCGAGGCGACGGCCAGCCCGGAGACCCTGCCGGCGTCCGCCGCCGGTGTCAGAGCCGCCTCCCGCCGCACCAAGAGGGAGCGCCGGAACGAGCGGTTGTGCAGGAAGTCGAGCAGCTGCTCGACCTCCAGCCGGTCGGCCGCCACCTCCGCCGCGTGGGCGGCCAGGGCGGCGGGCAGGGGCTCGGGCTCGAGAGAGGCCGGGTCGGCGTCCGCCAGGTAGGCGAGCCCGTGGGCCCCGGCCCGCGCCACGAAACGGTGGAAGTAGAGGGGGGAGTTGGCCTCCTCCAGGTACTCGTGGATCAGGTAGGTGGGTCGCTCGTCGTAGTCGGCCAGGTGCTCCCGGGTCTCGGCCAGGAAGAGGGCGTGGGGATCGGCCTTACCGCCCGCCGCGGTGGCGGCGGCCAGCTTTTCCACCCAGGCCACCGCCTTCACCCGCCGGCGCTCCAGATCCCCCTCGTCCCGGCTCACCCACAGCATCAGGGAGCGCAGCATCTCCCGCTGATGCCAGCCCGGGTAGGTGTTGTAGCTCACGTAGGCCACGCCGTGCCCGGCCAGGGCCTCGCGGCACAGCTCGAGGATGCGCTCCTGCTCCCGCGGCCCCACCCAGGAGAAGACCCCATGCACCAGGAGGTAGTCGAAGGGCTCGGGCCCGGGCTCGAAATCGAGCAGGCTCTCGACCCGCAGCTCGAGGTTGGCGAGGCCCAGATCCGCCGCGGCCGCCTGCCCGGCCGCGATCTGCCGCGGTGAGAGGTCGATGCCCACGAAGGTGCTGCCGGGGGCGGCAGCGGCCATGGGCAGGAGGTTGCCGCCGTCGCCGCAGCCCAGCTCCAGCACCCGGCAGGCGCCGAACGGGGCCGGCTCGAGGCCGAAGAGGGTGGCGATGGCGCCGAGGTGGGCCGGATGGGTCTCCTTGATCGCCGAGCCCTGGTAGGGCACTTCGTCGTAGGCGCGGCGCAGGCGCTCCTCGGCCTGCCGCGCTGAATCGGAGAGATTTGACATTGTGGATAGCCTACCCTCGATATCGGCTCCGCTCGTGGGATAATCACGGCTGGATCTCCCACTGAGTCCAGCCGAGGCTCGACAGGATGCGCTCCACCCTTCTCGCACCGGCCTTGCTGCTCGCCGCCCTGGCGACGGGCTGCAACTCCGGCAACCCGGTCGCTTCGTCCCCCACTGAGCCGGGGCCGGGGCCGGCTGTGCAGTTCTCCGTCAGCGTGACGGCCAATCCACCCGAAGTGATCGCCGGCACGACCGAGCCCACCACCCTCACCGTCACGGTGCGGCGGCAGGACAACCAGCAATCCCCCGCGGACGGCACCCAGGTCGCGGTGACGGTGGACCAGGGCAGCCTGGGGGTGGCCAACGCCGAAGCGCCCGTGCGGGTGTTGAACCTCGCCCTCGCCGCCGGCCAGGCCCGGGTGAGCCTCTTCCCCGGCGCCCAGCCAGGCCAGGCCACGGTGTTGGCCCAGGTGGGCCAGAGCATCGGCCGCCTGACCGTGCCCTTCCTCGAGACCCGGCCGAACACCTTCTTCTTGACCGGGGTGTCGCCGAACGAGGGCACGGATCTCGGCGGAGACCTGGTCAGCGTGCGCGGCGCCGGCTTCCGTGAGCCGCTGCGGGTCTCTTTTGGCGGCGTCCAGGCGCGGGTGGTGGACGTGCCCTCGAGCGCCCAGATCGTGGTCGAGACGCCGGTGCCCGCCCAGCCGGTCGACATCGGCACGGTGCGGCCGGTGGACGTGGCGGTGACCAACGCCCTGACCGACGCCGTGCCGGTGACCGACACCCTGGTCGGCGGCTTTACCTACCGGGGCGGCGCCGAGCCCCCACCGCCCACCCCTGTTTTCCTGACCTCGGTTCAGCCCAACACCGGTCCCCCGGAGGGCGGCACCACGGTCGCCCTCTCGGGCGGCGGTTTCTCGAGCCCCCTACGGGTCACCATCGGCGGCAAGACGGCGGTGGTGCAGTCGGTGTCGGCCTCCCGCATCCTGGCCCGGACCCCGTCGTCGGCCGCGCCGGTGCCGGCCGGCTCGACCCTGCTGGCCGACGTCACGGTGGTGGTGGCGCTCGGCTCGGCCGACGAGCAGACCGCCATGCTGCCGGGCGGCTTCACCTACGACGGTGGCGCCGCGCCCGACCCGGTGGTGGTCTCCGCCCTGTCGCCGGGGCAGGGCCCGGCCGCCGGTGGCACTCTGGTTACGGTCACCGGCAGCGGCTTCGTGTCGCCGGTGGCCGTGGTGCTGGGGGGTGTGCGACAGGGCTCCGAGCAGGTGATCTCGGCGACCGAGATCCGGTTCACCACCGCCCGGGTCACTGTCGCCGCCTGTCCGGCCGGCGGCGTCCAGCCGGCCATGGGCCTCACCGTCACCAACCTCGGCAGCGGCATCTCGGGCACGGCGCCTCTGGTGTTCAACTTCCAGGTGCCCCTGCCGCGCGTGCGGCGGGTGTCGCCAACGGTCGGGGGGCAGCTCGGCAACACAGTGGTGACCATCGAAGGCGAAGGCTTCGAGGCGCCCGTGCGGGTGGCCTTCGCCGAGGGGGCCCAGCAGTTCGCCGGGGTGGTACAGGGCACGGTGACCTCCGGCCAGGTGCGGGCCTCGAGCCCCGCGGTGCCGGACAGCCTGTTCCCCGAGGCCGACTGCATCACCATCGACAACCGCCCCGGCAAGCGCTACCTGCCGGTGACCGTGGACGTAGTGATCGAGAACCAGGGCTCCGGCTGCAGCGACACCTTCCCCAACGCCTTCACCTACAACCCCACCTTCCCCGAGTGCCGGCCGACCACGCCGGCACCTTGAGGCGGGCCGAGGAGAGCGCGCCGATGGAGCGGGACAGATGGGGCTGGTCCAGGGTTCTGTTCTCCGGTCGTCATTCCCGCGAAAGCGGGAATCCAGGGTGGGGGGAGGAGACCAAGATGGATCCCCGCTTGCGCGGGGATGACGGGCAGGGAGGTTCGAGCCAGCGAAATGGCGATTCCGGGCGGCTCGCCGTGAGGGCGACTCTGCTGCTGGCGGGAGCGGTGCTCCTGGCCTCGGCCTCCTCCCTGCCGGCACAGATCTTCCTGCTCGACAACGGTCCTCTCGAGGTCGAGATCCGTGAGGACAACGGCGCCATCCACGCCGTGCGCTTCAACAGCCGGGAGTACTTCCGCATCTTCACCCACGTCTCGGATTGGGGGTTGCAGCTGGGCGGGAACACCGCCACCTTCGCCCTCAATGGCAGCGACGGCCTCGAGGGGGTGCCGGTCTCCATCACCGCGGCCGGCAGCGGCGTGGTCACGGCCGCCGGCACCTACACGCTCGGGGGCGCCAACGTCGCGGTGGAGCGCCGCTACGATCTGGTCCCCGGGCAAGACGCCCTGCGGATCATCACCCGGCTGACCAACAACGGCTTTGCGCCGGTGACCCTGCGCGGCTTCGACACCTTCGACCCTGATCAGGGCGTTGACGGCGGCGTCGGCGTTGCCACCTTCAACGACGTCGAGGTTCAGCCAACGCCGGGCGGCACGGTGCGCGTCGGGCTGGCCTACCCGCCGGTCGAAGGGGCTGGCGTCCAGTACGCCTCCGCTCTCTGCGCTCCCGCCAGCCACTCGGTCGATGCCGGCGGGCCGTTCCAGATCGGCAGCGGCTCCGAGCTCAACTCGGTCTTCACGACGCCCGTGGACGGCGCCGGCGCTCTCGAAGACCTGGGGACCCACCACGCCTACGAGGTGACCCTCTTCGCGGGCGTGACTCGTACCGCCACGGTGGTGCTGGGCTTCGGCCTTTCCCCCACCAGCGCACGCAACGCCGCCCTCTCCCGTTGCGGGGAGGTCGACCTCCGCGTCGAGAAGACCGGCAGCCCGGCGACCGTGGTGGCGGGCTCGGGCCCCCAGAACTTCAGCTACCTGGCGAGGGTCACCAACCGCTCCACCCGCGGGGTGACCGGCCTCGTCCTCGACGACTTCCAGAGCTCTCTGCCGGGCGTCACCGTGGACAGCATCACCCCGAGCCCCGGCACGACCTTCTCGGGCACCGCCTGGACGGTGGGGACGCTTCCGGCGGGGGAGAGCCGTACTCTCAGCTTGGTGCTCACGGCCGGCCCCAGCGCCCCGGGCGGCGTCAGCTTCTCCAACTTCATCAACGTCGCCGGCCTTGACCAGCATCGGGTGCTCACCGGGGACGACGCCGCCGAGAGCCTGGTGTCGATCGTCCGCCGGGTCGACCTGGTGGTGACCAAGACCGAGTCCGTCGACCCGGTGGCCGCCGGCTCGGGGGCCAACAACCTGACCTACGCCATCACCGTGGCCAACAACGGCCCCTCCGACGCCTCGGGCGTCGTGATTTCGGATGCCTTGACCATGCCCACCGGCGTGGGGCTCACCGCGATCGCCTCGAGCCCGGGCACCACGGTCACGGCGATCGGTCCGCCGCTCGTGCTGTCCTGGAACGTCGGCACCCTGCCCCGCGGCCAGAGCCGCTTCCTGAACCTCGGCTTGACCGTGGGGGCGGACGCCGCCACCGGCACCGACACCGTGGGCGACGTGGTGAGCATCGGGGCGGTCAACGAGCCGCGGATCAACACCGGCGACGACGGGGCCACGGTCTTCACCTCGGTGCGCCGCCTGCTCGAACTGGTGGTCACCCAGAGCGAGTCCGTCGATCCGGTGGTGGCGGGCTCGGGGCCGGGCAACCTGACCTACGTGGTGACCGTGACCAACAACGGTCCGGTGGTGGCCAACGGCCTGCAGCTCTCGGAGATCCTCTCGCTGCCGGCCGGCGTCACCCTCGACGCCGCAGTGCCGAGCGGCGGCACCACCTTCACCTCTCCCGTGTGGAACGTCGGCACCCTCGGGGTGGGGCAGAGCCGCACCCTCACCCTGGTGCTCTCCGTCGGGCCGTCCGCGGCCAATGGCACCTCGGTGATCGCCAGCAGCGCGGCGGTGATCGCCGTCGACGAGACGCCGGCCAACAGCTCCACCCTGGCGGTCTCGCACCTGACCTCGATCGTTCGCCAGGTCGACCTGGTGGTGACCAAGACCGAGTCCGTCGACCCGGTGGCCGCCGGCTCGGGGGCCAACAACCTCACCTACGCCATCACCGTGGCCAACAACGGCCCCTCCGACGCCTCGGGCCTGGTCCTGTCGGACCTGATGACCATGCCCACCGGCGTGGGCATCACCTCGATCGCCTCGAGCCCGGGCACCACGGTCACGGCGATCGGCCCGCCGATCGTGCTGTCCTGGGACGTCGGCACCCTGCCCCGCGGCCAGAGCCGCTTCCTGAACCTCGGCCTCACCGTGGGGCCGGACACGGCCATCGGCACCGACACCGTGGGCGACGTGGTCAGCGTCGGGGCGATCAACGAGACCCTCGTCAACACCGGCGACGACAGCAAGTCGGTCTTCACCTCGGTGCGGCGGCTGCTCGACCTAGTGGTCACCCAGAGCGAGTCCGTGGACCCGGTGATCGCCGGCTCCGGGCCGGGCAACCTGACCTACGTGGTGACGGTGACCAACAACGGCCCGGTCTCGGCCAACGGCCTCCAGCTCTCGGAGATCCTCTCCCTGCCCGCCGGAGTCACCCTGGACGCGGCCGTGCCGAGCGGCGGCACCACCTTCACCTCGCCGGTGTGGAATCTCGGCACCCTCGGCGTGGGGGCAAGCCGCACCCTCACCCTGGTGCTCTCGGTGGGGCCCTCGGCCGCCAACGGCACCGCCGTGATCGCCAGCAGTGCGGCGGTGATCGCCCTCGAAGAGACGCCGACCAGCACCTCGACGCTCAGCGCCGCCCACCTGACCTCGATCCAGCGCCGGCCCGACCTCTCGGTCACCAAGGTCGACCTGGTGGACCCGGTGGCCGCCGGCTCCACCTTGACCTACAACCTCACGGTGGCCAACGCCGGCCCTTCGGATGCCACCGCCGCGACGGTCAGCGACACCCTGCCAAGCGCCCTGACACTGACCTCGGTGACCCCCTCCCAGGGCACCTGCGCACCCACCACCACGGCCTTCACCTGCTCTCTGGGCGTGCTGGCGGCCGGAGGCAACGCTTCGATCGTCCTCCAGACCACGGTCTCCTCGAGCGCGGCCGGCACGGTCACCAACACCGCCACCGTGGCCGCCGGCACCGGCGACGTGGACCCCGCCGCGGCCAACAACAGCAGCCAGGCCTTCACCACCGTGCTGGGCCAGGCCAACCTGGTGTTGACCAAGGCCGACGCCCCGGACCCGGTGGTGGCCGGCAACAGCCTGGTCTACACCCTGACGGCCACCAACAACGGCCCGGGGGAGGCCACCGGCGTGGTGCTCACCGACCCTCTGCCCGGGGTGCTCACCCTGATCTCCTCGTCGCCCCCCGGCCTGTGCAGCAGCTCGGCCGGCACGGTCTCCTGCGCCCTCGGCACCCTGGCGCCGGGGGCCTCCCGGCAGATCGAGCTGACCGCGGCCCTGTCGCTCTCGGCCTCGGGCACGCTGACCAACGTCGCCACCCTGATCGGCCAGCAGGCCGACCCGACCCCGGCCGACAATACCGCCACGGCCCTGACCACCGTGGGGCCGCCGGTCGATCTGGAGGTGACGATCGTCGATACTCCCGACCCCGTGCCGGTGGGCGACACCCTGCTCTACACCGTCACCGTGGTCAACCACGGGCCGGCCACGGCCACCGGCGTCCAGCTGCTCGACACCGTGCCGGCCGGGCTCACCCTGGTCTCGGCCGTGCCGGGCCAGGGCGCCTGCTCGCCGGCGGGGAACGTCATTCCCTGTGCCCTCGGCTCGCTCACCAACGGCCAGTCGGTGACGGTCTTCGTCTCCACCACCGTCGGCGCCGCGGCGGTGGGGCAGATCAGCAACACCGCGACCGTTTCGAGCGAGGCCCTGGATCGCGAGCCCGCCAACGACTCGGCCACCGCCCTGACCACGGTCACCGCCGTGGCCGACCTCGGCGTCACCCTGGTGGATGCTCCCGATCCCCTGGGGGTGGGCGAGCAGCTGACCTTCACCGCCACGGTCTCGAACTCGGGACCGGCCACCGGCCTGGCCACCACCTTCGCCACCAGCCTGCCTGCCGGCCTCACCCTGCTCTCGGCGGTGCCCACTCAGGGCTCCTGCACGCCCAGCGGCGCGAGCGTCTCCTGCAACCTGGGCAGCCTGGCCAACGGGCTCTCGGCCATGGTGGTGCTCCAGGCCTCGGTAGCCTCGACGGCGCCGGCCTCGCTGGTCACCACCGTGACGGTCTCTGGCGCGGGGAGCGACCCCAACGCCGCCAACGACAGCGCCACGGCGACCACCACCGTCAACCTGCTGGCGGACCTCGCCCTGACCCTCGCCGACTCGCCCGACCCGGTGGGGGCCGGTGGCACCCTGACCTACCAACTCGGCGTGACCAACGCCGGGCCGGCTCAGGCACCCGGGGTGGTGGTGACGCTGGACCTGGAATCCGGGCTGCTCCTGCTCTCGAGCCCGTCGCTCGCCCCCGAGGCCCTGATCTTCGCGGACGGCTTCGAGTCCGGGGACTTCTCGGCCTGGACCTCGGTGGTCGGGCTGCCGTTCGTGGGCGGCTCCGGCTGTACCCAGTCTGGCTCGGTGGTCACCTGCCCCCTGGGCACCCTGGCCGCCGGCGCGAGCGTGCAGCGCTCGGTGCCGGTGCTGGTGTCGCAGACCGCCTCCGGCTCTCTCGTGGCCAACGCTTCGGTGGTGAGCGGCGTCGCCGATCCGGTGGCGACCAACGACAGCGCTTCGACCTCCACCGCCGTCAGCCGCTCGGTCGACCTCGCCCTGTCGGTCACCGACTCGCCCGACCCGGTGTCGCCGGGTGGTGAGGTGACCTACGTCTGGACGGTGACCAATACCGGCGCCGCCGCCGACTCGGGGGTGATGCTGACCGATCCCCTGCCGCCGGAGCTCAGCCTGCTCTCGGCCACGCCGTCGCAGGGCAGCTGTGCGGGCTCGAGCCTGGTGGTCTGCAACCTGGGGGTGATCGCCGGCGGCAGCTCGGCCAGCGTGGTGGTCAGCGCCGCCGTGGCCCTGAGCGCGGTGGGAGCCCTGACCAACACCGCCAGCGTGGACGGCGTGCAGCTCGACCCCAACCTGGTGAACAACACCGCCACGGCGGTCACCGGGGTTGGTTTCTCCCTGGGACCCGCGCCCGAACGATGAGCCGGCCCCTGGCGCCCCACGTCCAGGCCGCGATGGCAGCTAACGGCTGCCGGAGCGTGGCGCAGAGGGCCACCCCCCGGCCGGCCGCAGCACCCCGGGCGGTGGCACAGCCGGCCGCTGTGGCGAGCTTCGCCCCCCACGTGCAGCGGGGCATCCGCTTCGAGGGCTACCAGGTGCCACCCGGCTCGGGCGTGCCGCGGGGCGGTGGCGACGAGTTCGTGCTCTACGACGAGAAGAAGCTGGGCGGCGCCCCGCCACCGCCGCCGAAGCGGGGGGTGTTCGTGCTCGGCTGCGGCGAGAAGGGCGAGAGTTGCGCCGTGACCAGCCTCGAGACCGGCCGCTCGGCCCCGGCCGGGGACGTTTACGCCGGCTTCGTGCGGATGAAAAAGGGGGGGCCGATCTACGTCTCGCCCCGGCCCGGCGTGGGCCTCCAGGGCGACAGCCACCCGACCATCGCCTCGCGCACTCCCGAGTGGGGCAAGGGGCAGCGGGCGGTGGTGGCGGCCGGGGAGGTGGGGGTCCTGGGCAGCGCCATCGTCGGCCACAACGACAAGACCGGCCACTTCCAGTCCCGCCACAACCGCCAGCAATCCGGCATGCCGGCGGAGAAGTTCCACCCGTTCACCCAGGATCCGAAGGATTGGTACAAGGGCTGACCCCATGGCCTTCACCCAGGACAACCGCTACTTCAAGATCACCACGCCTCTCGGCAAGGACAAGCTGCTGCTGACCTCGTTCTCGGGTGTGGAGGGGATCTCCACCCTCTTCCACTTCGACCTCGAGCTGGAGTCCGAGGACCCGGCCCTCGACTTCAAGACGATCGTCGGCAAGGGGGCGACGGTGGCGATCACGCTGGCGGATGACTCCACCCGCTACCTCCACGGCATCGTCACCCGCTTCGTGGCCCAGGGGGGCGGGCCGGTGCTCTATCGCTACCGCGCGGAGCTCTCGCCGTGGCTCTGGTTGATGACCCAGAGCGTGGATTGCCGGATCTTCCAGGAAAAGTCCGTACCGGACATCATCACTCAGGTTTTCGGCGACCTCGGCTTCACCGACTTCAAGAAGAGCCTGACCGGCAGCTACACCCCTCGCGAGTATTGCGTGCAGTACAACGAGACGGCCTTCGCCTTTGTCTCCCGCCTGATGGAGGACGAGGGGATCTTCTACTTCTTCGAGCACGCCGACGGCAAGCACACCCTGGTGATGGGGGACGACGCCTCGGCGTTCGTCGCCTGCACCGGTGCGGCCAAGGTGAGCTATGGCCACGCCGACGAGTGGACGCAGCAGAACTCGGTCAAGAGCCTCACGGTGGAGGAGAACGTCATCCCCGGCGCCTTCGCCCTGGATGATTTCTCCTTCGAGACCCCTTCGACCGATCTGATGGCGAGCGTCGATTCCACCCTCGCCCAGAACGGCAGCAAGCGGCGGATCTACGCCTACCCGGGCGGCTTCCTCAAGAAGGACCAGGGCGACGCCCGCACCAAGAAGGTGGCGGTGGAGCACGAGGTGAGGTTGCGCCGGGCCCGCGGTGAGAGCTTCTGCCGGGCCTTCGTCGCCGGTACCAAGACGACCCTCGAGAACCACGGCCGGGCGGACTTCAACGTCGAGTACGTGCTCGCTCGCCTCGAGCATCGCGGCAGCCTCAACGGCTACTCGAACAGCTTCGAGGCCTTCCCTTCGAGCGCACCGTTCCGCCCGCCCCGGGCGACGCCCCGGCCGGTCATCCCCGGCACCCAGACGGCGATCGTGGTCGGCAAGTCGGGGGAGGAGATCTGGACCGACAAGTACGGCCGCATCAAGGTGCAGTTCCACTGGGACCAGCTGGGCAAGAAGGACGAGAAGAGCTCCTGCTGGATCCGCGTCGCCCACGGCTGGGCCGGCAAGTCCTGGGGGCAGATCTTCCTGCCGCGCATCGGCCAGGAGGTGGTGGTCTCTTTCCTCGAAGGGGACCCCGACCGGCCCCTGGTCACCGGCTCGGTCTACAACGCCGAGCAGACCGTGCCCTACGGCCTGCCGGACGATCAGACCAAGAGCACCATCAAGAGCAACGTCTCGAAAGGCGGCGGTGGTTACAACGAGCTGCGCTTCGAGGACAAAAAGGACTCGGAAGAGGTCTACGTCCAGGCCGAGAAGGACTACAACCGGGTGGTCAAGAACAACGACACCCTGAAAGTCGGCTTCGAGAAGAAGGACAAGGGCGACCAGACCATCGACGTCTATAACGATCGCACGGTGACCATCGATCAAGGCAACGAGTCCCTCCAAGTGAAGAAGGGCAACCGATCGATCAAGGTCGATACCGGCAACGAGACCCACGACGTCAAGGGCACCCGCACGCTCACCATCACCGGCGACGAGACCCACAACGACAAGGCCAACTTCAACCACAACGTCGACGGCAACTACGTGCTCAAGGTCAAAGGTGACCTGACCATCGACGTCACCGGCAAGGTGACCATCAAGTCCGGCGCGGCGATGGCGATCGAGTCCGGTGCCACCCTCTCGGCCAAGGCCGCGACCTCCTTCACCGCCGAGGCGGGCACCAGCTACACCGCCAAGGCCGGTACCTCGCTGACCAACGAGGCCGGCACTTCGCTCACCAACAAGGCCGGCACCTCGTTGACCAACGACGCCGGCATCTCGATGACCAACAAGGCCTCCGCCACCCAGACTGTCGACGGCGGCGGCATGCTCACCTTGAAGGGTGGGCTGGTGAAGATCAACTGAAGGCGGGGGCGGGCGTCAGCCGCCGATCAGAACCGTCGGGCAGCCGGGAGGCAGGATCTTGCCGGTGGGTCCGGGGATGGGGGCCACGCAGCTGGTGTGGGCCGTCATGTCGCCGACCCGGGCGGCCGGCAGGTTCTCGATCAGCACGGTGAAGGCTCCGAGGGCCACCATCGCCGGCCCGCCGGGCACGCAGCCCGCGATGATGCAGGGCGAAGTGGTGTCGGTGACCCGGGCTGCCGGCTGGTTGCCGATCAAGACGGTGCCGGCCCCCTTGATCAGGTTCTGAGGTAGGGCCGGCAGGGGAACGGGTGTGGGAACGGGAGCGGGAGGGTGGATGGGAGCGTGGCAATGCGGTGCGTCGTTCTGCACCATGTCGCCGAGCCGTGCGGCGGGCTTGCCCATGGCCGAGGAGTATAGCCCGCCGTCTCCTGCGCTATGATCACTGATCCACACTTGAGGATTCGTCGATGACGGAAGCGGTCGAGGTCACCGAGGTCGACGCCGAAGGTCGCGTGACGGCGCGCCAGACCTTGGTGGCGGGGCGTCTGGAGGGCGAGGCATTGGAATATTCGCCGGACGGCCAAGTGGCTTCCCGTACGCAGTTCCTGGCCGGCCGGCCCCACGGCGAGCACCAGGTCTTCGACGAGAAGGGCCGTCTCACCGGACGCTTCACCTTCGCCGAGGGGCTCCTCGACGGCCCCGCCGAGCTGCTGGAGGGCGGCCAGCCCCAGGCCCGCTTCGCCTTCCGGCGCGGCAAGCGGGACGGCGAATCCGCGCTCTACGGCGAGGACGGCGAGCCCACGATGATCTGCCACTACCGGGGCGGAGAGCTCGAGGGCCCGGCCTCCTGGTATGCCCCCGGGGGCCTGCTGGCCCGCACCGGGACCTACGTCGGAGGCAAGCTCGAGGGTGAGGTGCTCGACTACCACGACAACGGCAAGGTGCGCGAGCGCTCGACCTTCCGCGCCGGCAAGCTCGAGGGCGAGGTGGTCCGCTACCGCAAGAACGGCACGGTGCGGGAGACCCAGCGCTTCGCCGCCGGCAAGCCGGCCACCCCGCCCACGCCCCACGACGAGCAGGGCCGGCCCCTGCCGGCAAGGTGAGGGCGAGGACGATGCTGCACAAGATGTACGTCTTCCGCCTGCACAAGAACGGTGTCATCGCCGTCGCCGTCGGGGCCCTGCTGCTGGCCGTGCTGATCTTCGCCGGTGGCTGGCTGGTGGGGGTGGAGCACGGCGTGGTGCTGGCCCGCCGGCTGACGCCGCCGGCCGAGGCCCTGGCCCAGGTCCAGGCGGTCGGCTTGCAGGTCCCGCCCGCCCCGGCCGTCGCGGCGCCGGCCGTGCCGGCCCCGGCTGTGCCGGCCCCGGCAGTGACGGCCCCGGCAATGACGGTACCGGCAGTGACGGCACCGGCCGCGCCGGCCCTGGCCTCGCCCGCACCCGCCGAGCGCACCCCGGAGCCCGAGCCGGTGAGCCCTGAGGCCGCGCCTGCCGAATCGCCGCCGGCCCCGGTGGCGGCAGCCCCCGCCGCCACCCTGGTGCCGCGCGCCTACTGCCTCCAGGTGGCCGCCTTCCTGGTCGAGGACAACGCCAAGGCGGCGGTGGCGGAGCTCACCGAGCGAGGCTTCGAGCCCCAGGTAGTCAGGGATCGCGGCTCTCTGGACCGTACCCTCTACCGCGTCCTGGTGGGCCGCTACGCCACCCGCGCCGAGGCCGCCGCTGCCGCCCGCGCCTTCCGCCGCGAGGAGCGCCAGGACGCCATCGTGGTCGAGGCGCGAGTCGCCCCTACTTCTTCAGGGTAATCACCAGCCGCCAGTCGGTGGTCCGCCAGTTGCCGTTGATCTCGTCGACGTTGGTGGTCACCACCCGGCCCTCCCAGGTCGTCCACGAGAACGCCACGTCGAGCCAGTCGAGGCCGAAGCCCGCGGCGTAGAGCGAGCGGTCGGCGTCGGCCAAGAAGGGGCCCACGGTCTCGTCCGGCTGGGGGGACTCCTCAAAGCCAGCGCCGAAGCGGAACTGCATGCCGGTCGGCGTGCCGATCAGCAGACCGACCCGGTAGGAGAGGCTTTCCTCGAGGGCCAGCGCGATGGTCTGGTCGAGCTCCGGCTCGGAGGCGAAGCGGAAGCTCAAGGCAGAGACCTCCTGCCAGCCGGTGCGGGAGACGTCCACGGCCAGCCACGAGAGCTTCGACAGGCCCACCGCCACGCCCAGGCTCGCCACCTCCGGGTAGGTGAGGCTGGTCTCCATCGAGATCTCGGGGCCGAAGGGCAGGCTGGCGGCGAAGAGCTGGTCGAGCTGGGCGTTGCCGGTCGGGATCTGGGTGAGCTGGCCCACGCCCTGGTGGTCGATCTCGATCGCGCTGCGGTAGGCCAGGCCCCAGGCGAAGCGGGTGCCGATGCGGTGGGAGAGGCCGACGTTCCAGCCGAAGCCGCCCTCGAGGTCGCTGTCCACCGCCAGGCTGCCGACGTCGAGCAGCCGGCCGGTGAAGGGGTTCAGGCCGGGGTAGCGCCTCAGCAGGGAGAGGTCCGACGAGCGGTAGGTGAGGCCCAGGCCGAGGCCCAAATTCTCGGTGGCGGCGAAGGAAATCGTGGGGTTCAAGTCCCAGGTGCGGATCTCCGAGCGCAGGGCCACGTAGCGGCCGGCGAAGCCCCCCTTGTCGCTCCACTGGTTGCTGTGCAGGAAGGGAGAGAAGGCGCCCAGGCCGAACACGGCCTTCTCACCCAGGGGCAGCAGGACGTAGAGGTGGGCCGGCAGCTCCAGGGGTGTCTCCTGCTCGCCGGTGGTGCCGGCACCCGGTCCGGGCGCGAGGCCCTGGTAAAGCCCCTCGTTCAAGCGGTAGGCGGTGAAGCCTCCGGCCACGGCCTTCTTCTTTTTGAGCAGGGCGAGGCCGCCGGGGTTGTAGTAGAGGGCGGTGGGATCGTCCGCCAGGGCCGTGAAGGCGCCACCGAGCCCGGTGGCCTTGGCCCCCTGGGAGGTGAAGGCGAAGCCCTCGGCGTGGAGGGGGAAGGCCAGAGCCAAGGCCAGCAATCCAGCCGCCGATCCACGCACCGCAAGCATCCTGAGCATCCGCGTCCCCTCCTCGAGAGAGCTGTGTCGATGGAGCGAGGGCGACTCTAGCAGGCTTGCCCTCACCCCTCTTCAAGCCAGCAGGCCGTGTTGCCGGAGCAGCCGCTGGTAGTCCCGCATCGAGACGATCCGCAGGCTCTCGTAGGGCGTCAGCGAGAGCAGGTGATTGTCGTTGGTGACCAGGTAGTCGACGCCGGCGGCCAGAGCCGCCTGGAGGATCGGACTGTCGGCGGGATCGCCGGGGACTCGGTGGCGGGAGGGGGGCGGCTCCACGAGGCTCGCACGGCGTCGAACACGGTTGCGGGTGAGTACAGCGAAGCGGCGCGAGCAGTCGAAATGCTCAGCCATCACCCGCTCGACTTCGGCGAGCACATAGGCGCTGCTGTAGATGCGCCACGCCGCTCGTGTGGTGGCTTCGAGCAACCGCTCAGCCGTCTCGCCGAGCAGCGCTTCCGCGACATAGACGTTGGTGTCGAAGAAGACCTTCATGCACCATGGCGCACGCGGTGGACGGCCCGGTCGATCGCCTCTTGGTCGATCCCCCTGTCACGAGCAACCTGCCTCGCCTGGGCCGCCTCCTGCCGCCACTCGGCCTCTTCCCGCTGAGTCAGCAGGTCGTCGAGCAGGAGGCGCTCCTCGACGGGAAGCTGCTCGATCCGCTCGAGGATCTCATAGACGGTTGCGTGGCTCATCAGCGCTCTCACCTTCTGTGCATCTCGATCGTTCTCTGCGAGATCCTACCAGGGGTGAGGGGAAGGGGGCGCACGGCCGTGCGCCCCTACTCGTGGCGCAGGGCCTCGATGGGGTCGAGGCGGGAGGCGCGCACAGCGGGGTAGAGGCCGAAGAAGAGGCCGATGCCGCCGGCGCAGCCGAGCGCTAGACCCACCGCGTTGGGGTCGAGGATGGTCTGCCAGCCGGCCGTGCGGGCCATGATGGCCGCCATCCCCGAGCCGCCGGCCAGGCCCAGCAGCCCCCCCAGCAGGCAGAGCACCAGGGCCTCGGTCAAGAACTGCGCCAGCACCTGCCGGCTGGTGGCGCCCACGGCCCGGCGCAGACCGATCTCCTTGGTGCGCTCGGTCACCGACACCAGCATGATGTTCATGATGCCGATGCCGCCCACCACCAGAGACACCGCCGCGATGCCGGCGAGCAGCGAGGTGAACGCCTGGGTGGTCGCCTGGGAAGCGCGCCGGATATCCGACTGGTCGCGGATCGAGAAGTCGTTGTCGCGCCCTTCCTGGAGCCGGTGGGCCCGGCGCAAAATGCGCTCGATCTCGGCGATCGCCTTGGGGATCTCGGCCTCGGAGCGCACCTGGATGCCGATCGAGCGCACCCGGTCGGTGCCCAGCAGGCGGAAGCGGGCGGTGGTCAGGGGCACGATCACCTGGTCGTCCGGGTTGAAGAAGGAGACCTGCCCCTTGGCCGCCAGGATGCCGATCACCTCGACGTTGAAGCCGGCGAGCTTGATCGTCGAGCCCAGGATCTGCCCGGCATCGGCCTTCAGGTTGCGCACCACCTCGGCGCCGAGCACCGCCACCTTGCGACGGGCCTCGAGGTCCGCCGGGGTGATGAAGCGGCCGCTGGCGAGCTGGTAGTTCTGCACCGCCAGGTACTCGGGGGTGGTGCCGGTCACCGAGGTCTGGGCGTTGACCGCCCCCAGCTCGACCGACATGTTGCGTGACATCTCGGGCACCACGGCATTGGCGGTGGTCATCTCGCGGGCAAGGATCTCGGCGTCCTCAGGGGTGAGCTTGGCATCGCCGGCCGCCACGCCCATGCTGCGTTCGGAGCCCGGCCGCACGAAGAGCACGTTGGTGCCCATGGCGGCGATCTGATCGGCCACGGCCTGCTGGGCGCCCTTGCCGAGCGAGACCATGGTGATCACCGCCGCCACGCCGATGACGATGCCGAGCGCGGTCAGGAAGCTGCGCAGGGCGTTGGCTCGCACCGCGCGCAGGGCGACCATCAGGATCTCGAGCAGCATCAGCTGCCGCTCCGCCGTGTGGAGGTCACCCCCGGCACGCCGCGCATCCGCTGCATCCGCTCGCGGAACTCGGCCGAGGTCTGGAGCTGGGTGAAGCTGGGCACCAGGGCCACCTCGACCCCGGGATCGAGGCCGGAGACGACCTCCGTGGCCTCCCAGTTGCGCAGCCCGACGGTGATGAGGGTCGGGGTCAGGGTGCCGTCCCCGCCGCTCAAGAAGACCATGCGGCGGTTGTTGGCCTCGCTGCGGGCGCCGTTGCGGCCGTTCGGACCGCCATTGCCGGCCGGGGCATTGCCCACCGCTCGCGGTCCACGGCCCGGGTTGGCGCCGTCGGCCTGCTCACCCGCTCCGAGACCGAGCAGGGCGGCGATCCGGGTTCCCTCCTCGACGGTCTTCATCGCGTCGTTGGCGAGGGTGACCACGTCCCGGCGGCTGTCGATCAGCACCTCGACCTCGGCATTCATGCCCGGCTTGAGCAGCCCCTCGCGGTTCTCGATGCGGGTGAGCACCGGGAACATGGTGACGTTCTGCTGCACCACGGCCTGAGGCTCGATCTTGACCACCCGGCCGGTGAACTTGCGGTCGGAGAAGGCTTCGACGCGGATCTCGACCGGCAGGCCCACGGAAAGGCGACCGATGTCCACCTCGTCGACCAGGGAGCGCACCTGCACCTCGGCGAGATCGGCCAGGGTGAGCAAGAGCGTGCCTCCCGACACCTGCGACACCGCCGAGCTGACCACCTGGCCGACCTCGATGCTCTTGGCGATCACGGTGCCGGCGATCGGCGAGCGCACGGTGGTCTCGGAGAGCCGTTCGGCGGCATTGTCGCGGGCCTTCTGGGCGCGCACCAACTCGCTCTCGGCATTGGCGACGGCGAGCTCGTCGGCCTCGAGATCGGACTCTGAGAGCAGGCCCTCGGCGTGGAGCTTCTGCGAGCGGGCGAGCTGGGCCCGGGCGTTGTCGAGCCGGGCGCGCACCGCGCCGAGCTCCGCCTCGACCTGGTCGAAGCTGTTCTGAGCGTCTTTGGGCAGGAGCTGGAGGAGAACCTGCCCCGGGGTGACCTGGTCGCCGGTATCGACGAAGAGGGAGATCACCTCTCCCGAGGCTTTGGACTTGACCTCGACCTTGCGCACCGGCTCGATGACGCCGTCGGCCGAGGCGGTGACGGCGAGGTCGCCGCGCGTGGCGGCGGTGGTGGAGTAGCGGGTGGGCTCGGTCTTCTGGCTGGAGCAGGCGACGGCGAGCAGGGCGGCGAGGCTGGCCGCCAGCACGAGAGGGGCTCTGCGGGGGATCATCGGTCTCCTCGAGGCGACCTTCGGGTGGAGGCACTCCTCCCGAGAATCGCCCTGCTGATACGAACCGGCCGGGAGTTGGTTGCGATTCCCCCGGGTGCGTAAAGATTCGTCAACGCCTCGCCACTGCCGCCGCCAGCCTCTCGACGTCGCCCAAGTCGTTGTAGACCTGGGCCGAGATGCGGACGTAGAGCCGGCCGCGGGTGGCGTGCACCTGCACCTCGATGCCGTCCGCAAAGAGCAGGGCGTCGCGCAGGCGGTTGGCCTCTTCGCGCGTGCCGCCCAGCCGGGCGGGCAGGGCCACCGTGGCCATGGTGCCGATCATCGTCTCAGGGGTCTCGAAGGAGGAGCCCCAACGCTCGGCCAGCAGCTGTGCCCCTTCCCAGGCCAGGCGATGGTTGTAGGCCCGCACCGCCTCGACACCCAGCTCGCGCATGAGGGCGAGGGCGGCCGGTGCCGCCAGGTGGGCCGAGGGATCGCGGGTGCCCAGCAGGTCGAACTCCGCGGACAGGCCGAGGTCCAGGCCCCAGGAGATCACCGGCGGATGCAGGGATGCCTGGCGCTCCGGGGCGGCCCACAGGATGCCGCTCGAGCGGGGCACCCAACCCCATTTGTGGAGGTTGCCGAAGTACCAGTCGACGCCCAGGGAGGAGATGTCGAGGGCGATGGCGCCCGGGGCGTGGGCGCCGTCGGCGAGCACGGCGACGCCGCGGGCGCGGCAACGCTCGGCGATCGCCGCCAGCGGCAGCAGCAGGGCGCTCTCGGCGGTGACGTGGTCGATCAGGAGGATGCGGGTGCTGGGCTCGAGCGCCGCCTCGATCGTCTCGATGGCCTGTTCGGGAGAGGTCAGGGGCCAGGGCATCTCGATGGTGCGCAGGACGGCGTCGCGCTCCCGAACGGCGTAGCGGGCGGCATTGGTCACGCCGCCATAGCCGAGGTCGGTGACCAGGACCTCGTCTCCCGGCTCGAAGGGGAAGGAGCGCAGCACGGCGTTGGCACCGGTGGTGGCGTTGTCGACGAAGACCAGATCCTCGCCCCGGCAGCCCAGGAAGGCCGCCACCTCGGCGGCGGCCACGCGCATCCTGGGCCGCTCCGGCCGCGGTACGCCGACGCCGATCTCGGTCAGCTCGCGCAGCAGGAAGCGCGACGGCTGGCGCTCGATCTCGTCCCGAATCGCCTGCTGGGCCGCCAGCACCCGCTTCGGGGTGACGCCCACCGTGCCGTGGTTCAAGTAGGTGACACCGGCCTCGAGGGGCCAGTCGGGGAGCATCGCGGGGCCGAAGGAGGGGCTCATGGGGAGGGATGGTAGCAGGTGGGCGCGGCCCCTCCGGCAGTGGGGGAGTCCGTCAGCGCTCGACCGAGAACCGCATCCTGCCGCCATCGACCCTGAACGTCGGGCCGACGATGTGGCTCCAGGGGCCGCCGCCGGTGCGGAACTGGGCAAAGCCCAGCATCGCCTGCTGGAGGGCCAGCTGGGAGGCGGAGTTGGCCAGCAGTGAGTTGCCGCCGTTGCGCAGCTCGTCCTGGACCCGCGTCCGGATGCCACCGTTCATCTCGGCGACGACGAACGAAAAGACGTTGTCGACGCCATGGAACGCACCGTTGAAGACAGCCCCGGTGGCGCTGAAATCGGGCTGACCGCATCGGCCCACCTGACCGCTCAGGGACAGTCGACCCCGGAAGTCGCTGATGTCGATGTTGGGGAAGACTCCGTTGCTGGTCAGAAGCTCGAGCCCCGCCTCTTCGAACACCGCGTCCAGTGTGACGTGGCTGCCATCGAGTCCGATGGTGAAGCGAGAAAGGTTGATGTTGTTGGTGCTGTAGGTCGTGCCGAACTCCCACCAGCGGAACGAGGCCTCCGGCAACGGGAAGGTGACGCCCGCGAGACCGAAGGCGGCCATGGCTCCCGACGGAGTGAAGGTCGCCGAGCTGCCGTGAGCCCGCAGCCGCGTTCCGGCCAGCAGGGGATTGGCGAAGGCCGCCAGCTCGGTGTGGGTCACCTGGATCTCTCGGCGCTCGTGGGTGATGGTGCCGAGGTGGATCGAGTCGTCGTGGTCCAGGGCGATCAGCCGGTCGAGGTGGTAAGCGCTCAGGTCATCGAGCGAGGCGCGGGTGCCGAGGTTTCGCCAATAGGGGTCACAGCCCTGGCCGGCGTTCTCCCAGACGCTGTTGTCGGTGTTCTTGGCGTAGGCACGCCAGTCCATGAAACCGCCGCCAACGGCGAGATGCTGCGCACCCCCTGCGGTGCCGACTTGGGCCCAGACCCCGGTCGGGTCCGAGGCGGTGAGGACGGCGCCGCCGTGGTCGAGCCTCAAGAACCTGGCCACCGGGAAGATGAAGGCCAGGGCCGTGCCGCCGGCGATCTCGCGGGTGCTCCGGAACCAGTCCACGAAGACGTTGGGGAGGCCGAGCGGACTGCCGTCGGTGCGAAACAGCGCTCCCTCGGGGGTGAAGTAGTAGAGGACGTTGTTGGCGCAGGTCAGGCTGCCGTAGTTCGCCACCCAGGTGAAGCGCTCCCAGGCGGCGCCGCCGGCGGGGTTGCGGTTGAGGTGCAGGTTGCCGTCGTCGGTACGGACGTAGATGCGACCGTCGGTGCAACCGGCGATGTCCGCGGCACCGGCGAGGGCGCCGATCCGGGTCCAGGTGATCGTGGCCGCGTCGGCGAGGGTGGTGCCGACCGACAGGGAGAGGAGGCAGGCGGCGAGGGCGAGGGGCCGGTTCATGAGCTGTCCTTTCGTGTCGGGCGAAGCCGGGAGCCAGCGGCTCTGGCACCAGCGAACGCCCCGTGTCATGAACGGCCTTCGCCCGCAGCCGGCAGGTTCTGACACGACCGGCAGGCGCACTCGGTCCGCCGGGAGCCCCATGACGTGGGGCCCCGAGGTGCCATCAAAGCGCATGCGCTATGATGATCGGACTCTCCAAGGAGCGTGCCATGGCTTCCCTCCAGATCCGCGACCTGCCCCAAGATCTCTACGAAGCCCTCTCCCTGCGCGCCGAGCAGGAGGGACGCAGCCTGTCGCAACAGGCCCTCCACGAGCTGCGCCGCCTCCCGGAGCTGACCGCTGCGGAACGTCGGCGGGAGGTGCTCCGCCGAGTCGGGGAACGAGCCCGCAGCTCGGGCCTGCGAGACCTCTCTCCTGCTCCCGAGGAGCTGATCCGCGAGGATCGCGAGCGATGACGGGCCGCGTCGTGCTCGATGCTTCGGCCGCCGTCCGGGTCGTGCTGCAGGGGCTTTGGCAGCCGGAGCTGTCCGCCTTCCTGGCCGAGAGCCCCATGGTCGTGGCCCCCGGTCTCCTCTGCGCCGAGGTGGCGAACTCTCTGTGGAAGTACGTGCGAGCCGGGACCCTCCCGGCCCAGGAGGCGCAGGAGCGCCTGGCTGAGGCCCTGGCCCTGGCCGATACCCTGGTGCCGGACCGCATCCTGGTCGAGGAAGCCCTCGCCGCTGCAACGCAGAGGAATTCCCCCGTCTACGACCTCCTCTACGCTGTGCTCGCCCGCCGGCATGGGGCCACCGTGGTCACGGCCGACGAGCCCTTCGCCCGCCGGCTCGCTGCTATGGAGATCGCCTGCTTCTGCCCGGCCCTGCAGGCTGGATAAACGACCGGTTCAGCTGGGGGCACCCGAGGTGCCAGGCACTTCGGGGGATCAGGGAGGCGCCGGTCCATCCTCCCGCTCCTCCAGCAGGGTCTGGAGCGCGCTGGCGCCCGTGCGGGCGCGAGGTGGTGGCTCGTTGAGGATCTCTTCGACCACACCGCCGCGGCCCCGGGTCAGCAGTCCGCGGCGTTCGAGGCTCACCATGCGATCGTCTTCGGGCCGGCCGGCCGGGCCACTTACGGGGATCGAGACCGTCTGGCTGGCCTTCGCCTCGTCGAGGTCGGTCAGCAGGCGGAGCTTGCCGCCGGTCACGCTGGCTGGCTTCATCTGGCGAGAGTACCAGCCTCCCAGGGCCGATGAGGAAGCCTTACAATCGGGGCATCGATCTCCAACGGAGCCTTCACTGGAGGGGCTGATGATCGTTGATCCCATCGTTGAAGAGCTTCACCGGCAACGGGAAGCGTACATGGAGCGGTTCAACTACGACCTCGATGCCATCTTTCGCGACATCAAGGCCCGCGAAGCGGCCACTCCCGGTCCGTTGTTGGAGCCACCGTCCTACAAGGAGGGTGAGCCCGTTATGCAACGATGGGCTCGGGTGGCTGGAGGGCGTTGAGGCGGGGAGTGCCAGGCACTTCGGCGTGGCGTCAGAATGCGCGCCGCTTCGACACAGTCGTCCCGGCCACCTTGACGAGCAGACGCAGGGCCTCGTTCACGGCTTCGGCGCTGGGGAAGGCTTGGGCGACATCCGGTTCCAGCAGCACGAGATTTGTCCCGGCAACGTACTGCTGGTGGTACTTACCTCGGACTTTCCCTTTGAGGCTCTTGAGGTCGTACTCGGGTCTCAGGTCGTCTTCTAGCTCGGCTGTTTCAGTCTTCATGGTCTTGTCGCTCTCGGCGCGTCGTCTCGCGTGCGCTGATCAGGCGTATTCGGTCTGCCCTGTCACAGTGTGCCACCAGCAACAACCGGCCCCGGGAGGATTTGCCAACGGTGACGAACCGTAGTTCCTCGACCGAGTGGTCCGGATCATCGGAAGTCTCGGCGAGTGGGTCGCCGAAGACCGAGGCCGCTTCAGCGAAGCTGATGCCGTGCTTGGCGCGGTTGCGACGGTCCTTCTCGGGATCCCACTCGAAGAGCATCCGGCCGATGGTAGCAGTTTGGCCCAGGCCGGCGCCGTGGGCCGGCGCCCGTGCATCGCCTCAGAAGGCCGTCGTCACACCGCCACCACTTCCTCCTTGCCCACCCCGACCTCGAACGCCAGCTCCCCGTCCTTGAGCGTCACCTGGATCTTCGCCCCGTCGCTGATTTCGCCGGCGATGATGGCTCTTCCCAGGCGGGTCTCGAGGTGGCGCTGGAGGTAGCGCTTGAGCGGCCGGGCGCCGTAGACCGGGTCGTAGCCCTGGCGGGCGACGTGCTCGGCGGCGGGGTCGGTGAGCTCTAGCGTGATCCCCCGCTCGGCCAGACGGCGGCCGAGGTCGACGATCAACAGGCTCACGATGCGCTTGATCTCGGGCAAGGTCAGCGCCTTGAACAGCACCACGTCGTCCACCCGGTTCAAGAACTCCGGCCGGAAGTGCCGGCGTAGCTCGCCCATCACCGCGCTCCTCGCCGCCTCGGTCAGCTCACCGCTCGGCGTCATTCCTTCGATCAGGTACTGCGAGCCCAGGTTCGAGGTCATGATCACCACCGTGTTCTTGAAGTCCACGGTGCGGCCCTGGGCGTCGGTCAGGCGGCCGTCGTCCAGCAGCTGGAGCAGCACGTTGAACACGTCGTGGTGGGCCTTTTCGATCTCGTCGAAGAGGATCACCGAATAGGGCTTGCGGCGTACCGCTTCGGTCAGCTGGCCGCCTTCCTCGTAGCCCACGTAGCCCGGGGGCGCACCGATCAGGCGCGATACGTTGTGCTTCTCCATGTACTCCGACATGTCGATGCGGACCAGGTTCTCTTCGCTGTCGAACAGGGCCTGGGCGAGCGTCTTGGCCAGCTCGGTCTTGCCCACACCGGTGGGGCCCAGGAAGAGGAACGAGCCGATCGGCCGGCGCGGATCCTTGATGCCGGAGCGGGCGCGCAGCACGGCATCCGCCACCAGCTCCACGGCCTCGTCCTGACCGATCACCCGCTGGTGGAGGATCTCATCCAGGCGCAGCAGCTTGTCGCGCTCCCCTTCGACCAGGCGGGTTACCGGGATGCCCGTCCAGCGGGCCACGATCTCGGCGATCTCCCCTTCGGTGACCTCCTCGCGCAGCAGGCCCTTGCCCTGTTGCCGCTCGGCCAGCCGCGCCTCCTCGGTCATCAGGTCGGCCTCGGCCTTGGCCAGCTTGCCGTACTTCAGCTCGGCGGCACGATTGAGGTCGTACTGCCGCTCGGCCTCCTCGATCTGGCGGCGGATCTGCTCGATCTCCTCGCGCAGGCCGCGTACCTTGTCGATCGCCGCCTTCTCACCCTCCCAGCGCGTGCGCAGGGTGCCGGCCTGCTCTTTGAGGTCCGCCAGCTCGCGGCCGAGGTCGGCCAGGCGGTCCTGGGAGGCCTTGTCCTTCTCCTTCTTCAAGGCCGCCTCTTCGATCTCGAGCTGCATGATGCGCCGCTGGATCAGGTCGAGCTCGGCCGGCAGGGTGTCGATCTCGGTCCGCACCATGGCGCTCGCCTCGTCCATCAGATCGATCGCCTTGTCGGGCAGGAAACGATCACTGATGTAGCGGTTGGAGAGCGTCGCCGCGGCCACCAGGGCGTTGTCCTGGATGCGCACGCCGTGGTGCACCTCGAAGCGCTCTTTGAGGCCGCGCAGGATCGAGATGGTGTCCTCGACCGACGGTGCATCCACCACCACCGGCTGGAAGCGCCGCTCCAGGGCGGCGTCCTTCTCGATGTACTTGCGGTACTCGTCGAGAGTGGTGGCGCCGATGCAGTGCAGCTCGCCGCGGGCGAGCATGGGCTTGAGCAGGTTGCCGGCGTCGGTCGAGCCCTCGGTGCGGCCGGCGCCGACGATGTTGTGCACCTCGTCGATGAACAGCAGCACCCGGCCTTCGCTCTCTTTGACCTCATTGAGCACGGCCTTCAGGCGCTCCTCGAACTCGCCGCGGTACTTGGCCCCGGCCAGGAGGGCGCCCATGTCCAGGCTGAAGACGGAGCGGTCGCGCAGCCACTCGGGCACGTCACCGCGCACGATGCGCTGGGCGAGACCTTCGACGATCGCCGTCTTGCCCACGCCCGGCTCGCCGATCAGCACCGGGTTGTTCTTGGTCTTGCGCGAGAGGATGCGGATCACCCGCCGGATCTCGTCCTCGCGGCCGATCACTGGGTCGAGCTTGCCGGAGCGGGCCTGCTTGACCAGGTCCACGCCGTACTTGTCGAGGGCCTCGTAGGCCCCCTCGGGGCTGGCACTGGTCACCCGCTGGCTGCCGCGCACGGCGGTCAGGGCGGCGAGGAAGCGGTTCTTGTCCACCCCGAGCCCGGCCAGGGCGCGGCCGGCGGCGGTGCCGGTGCCCTCGTCGAGGAAGGCGAGCAGCAGGTGCTCGACCGAGACGTACTCGTCCTTGAGCCGGCTCGCGTGCTCTTCGGCGGCGACCAGGAGCCGCTGCAACCGGTCGGTGACGTAGATCTTGCCGCTCTCGGCGCCGGCTCCGGAGACCTTGGGGCGGGATGCCAGGGCCTTCTCGAGCTCGCCGCGCAGGGCATCCAGGGGCACGTCCATGCGGGCGAAGAGGCGGGGAGCGAGGCCGTCCGGCTGCTCCAGCAGGGCGAGCAGCAGGTGCTCGCCGTCCACCTGCTGGTGGCCATAGCGCAGGGCCTTGGTCTGAGCGGCGGAGAGGGCTTCCTGGGACTTCTGCGTCAGTTTGTTGAGGTCCATGTTCTCTTCTGCTCCTCAGCGCTGGCCAGCTCCTCGTAGAGCCGTCGCTGCTTTTCGGTCAGCTCGGTGGGGACCACGATGCGAATCTCCGCCAGGAGATCTCCCTTGCCGTCCCCGGAAGGCCGCGGGAAGCCCTGGCCGCGCAAGCGCACCACCCGACCCGAGGAGGAGCCCGGTGGGATGCGCACGGTCACTCGCCCGCTCAAGGTGTCGAGGGAAACCTGGGCGCCCAGGGCGGCTTCCCAGGGGGTGACCTCGAGATGGGTGCGGATGTCCTGCCCCTCGAGCTGGAAGCGGGGATGGGGGAGGAGCTCGATGCGCAGGTAGAGGTCGCCACGGGGGCCTCCCTCCCGGCCGCCACCGCGGCCCCGCAGGCGGATCCGCCCGCCGGGCTTGACCCCGGCCGGGATGTTCACGGTCATCGACCGGCGCTGGCCGGTCTCGGGGTCGGCGAGGGAGATCTGGCGCTTACCGCCGCCCGCCGCTTCTTCGAGCGTGAGGGAGATCGATGCTTCCTGGTCGGTGCCGCCCTGGGCCCAGGGACCCCAGGCGCCGCCACCAGCCCCGGCGGCGGGTCCGCCGGCCGCACTGCGTCCGAAGAGAGACTCGAAGAACGACGAGAAGCCGCTGGCGCCCGTGCCGCCGCCGCCGGCCCGGAAGCCTCCGAAGCCGCCGAGATCTCCGAAGTCGAAGCCCTCGAAGCCCTCAAAACCATGGGGCGGCCGGCCGCCGCCACTCTGGGCAGCCTTCCAGGCCGAGCCGAAGCGGTCGTACTTGGCCCTCTTCTCGGGATCCTTCAGAACCTCGTAGGCCTCACCGATCTCCTTGAACTTCTCTTCGGCTTCGGGGGTCTGGTTGACGTCCGGATGGACCTTGCGCGCCAGCTTGCGGTACGCCTTCTGGATCTCTTCCTGGCTGGCGTCCCGGGCGACGCCCAGGGCGGCGTAATAGTCCTTGTAGTCCAAGAGTTCTCTCCCGCGCCGAACAAAATCTTAGTGCCTACCACTCACGTATGGTAACGGCGTGCTCCGATTCTGTATTCCGGGGGCGCAAAAGAAAACGGGTGGCCGGGGGATGAATCCCCCGGCTAGGTTCGACCCGTCGCTGCGCGACGGGGGGAGATCCCTCCGCTGCGCCTGCTGCGCAGGCTCCGGTCGGGATGACGTGGGAGCCCAGGCAGGAGAGCAGGCACAGGGGCCTGCCCCTAAAGTCCGACAGCCTCGCTGCCGTCATCCCGAGCGCAGGGCCGAAGGCCCGGAGTCGAGGGATCTCCCCGGGCGGCGTGGGGGCGCGTCGCACAGCGACGCGGCCAGGGTAGCCGGGGCTGTCAAGCCCCGGCGGAGGCGCCGTGGGGGATGAACCCCCCGGCCCTTCATTTCTGCTCCCAGACCTCCAGCGAATCCACAAGGACCGCGCCGGAGGCCGCGCCCACGGCCAGCACGGCGCCGATCTTCACCTCGGTGACTTCCTGGCCGTCGTTGGTCAGGCCCTCGAGCCGGGCAGCCAGCTGGCCGTCGACCCACAGGCGATAGAAGCCCGTGCCGGCGGGATCGCTGAGCGAACGCTGCCAGTCCACCTCGACCGTGTGGGCATCGTCCGTGATCGGGATCACGACCGTCGAGGGCACGGTGCCGTTGTCACGCCGAGCGTCACCCACCAGGGCATAGCCGCCTGCGGCCGGCGCGTCGAGGAACACGCGGAAGGCCCGCGAGCCTGCCGCCGTGGGGGTGGTCAGCAGCACCACCCGGCTTCCCGGGGCGAGATCGGCCCCGTTGGGATCGAAGCGGAAGCGCGCCCCCAGCCGCCGGGGGACCGAGGGCAGAGCCAGGGACAGCAGCGCGCCCGGCGTCGGGGCCACGCCCACCTGGATCGCGGCTCCCTGCGCGCCTTCCAGCGCCGCGGCCGGGCCGACTGTCACGTTCATCGGCACGTTCGCCTGCCAGGCCGCGGAGATCTCGCCCAGCTCGAAGGTGTCGGCACCCCGGCAGAAGGAGCGGGGGCCGTCGCCGATCTGGAAGACGGACAGCTCGTCGAGGTCGCCGACGAGGTTGCCGGAGGCCGGATCGAAGGGGGCGAAGGCGTGGTGAGCGCTAGGGCTCAGGCCGACGGCGGCCGACAGGTCCAGAGTCGTGTGCAGCTCACCGTCCACCCAGAGCCCCGCGCCATGGGGCAGCCCGGCGGCCGAGTCTTGCCAGTGGAGCAGCTCCACGTGATGAGGACCGGGAGCCATCGCTCGCCAGGGGGTGGTGAGGCCGAGACCCGGCGCTGCAAGGCAGAGATAGCCGGAGGTGCCATCGCTTTGGGCGTGAACCTGGAGGAGGGCTCCCGAGGATGGGTGTGTCTGGGCGAGCAGGACCGGCCCGTCGCACTCGGCGCCAATCAGACCGCCGCCGCCGCCACCACCGGGCGGGCGCCACCCGGAGCTGCCCCCCGAGCCCTGGCTGCCGCCGCCATGATTGCCCCGGGGAAGGGCGAGCAAGTGGCCTTCGGAGTGGGCGATGGGCGGCATCGTTGGCCGCAACAGGTGGGCACCGCTCCAGCTGGCGTCGGCCAGGCGCTGGAGGTTGTCCCCGAGCCGCCAGTCGTCCGGGGGATCGGCGGTCTCGACGTCCCAGCTCATCACCTCCTCGCGAGAGCCGGTGGCGATCAGCTGCACCAGATGACGCGTGGAGACTGCCCGTTCGAACTGGTCCCCGGTCACCACCTCGATCTGGAAGCTGTCGGCGCCTACGGTCCAGAAGTCGAGCCCGGGAAAGTACTTCAGGATCTCGCCATCGTCGATCAGGCTGCCGTGGCGCGGGGGAGCGATCACTTCGAAGCGGAGAAACGCGTTCGTTCCGCCGATCGTAGTTCTCGGCAGGTCGACGCTTTGAGCACCCAGTGGCACCGCGACGGAGCGCTCCGGGCTGGGACACTGGGCCAGCAGGAGCCGGGGAGCCAGGGCCAGGCACAGGGTCAGGACCCCTAGAGGATGTTGTTTTGCCATATATTGATCTCCTTTCGAGAACAGGACGGGGCCCTTTCCGCCTCGATGCAGCTATGGCGCAAACGGTGGAATTTTGGCATCAGGTGAGGGATTCCTTCGAGGATGCCTTGCTCCACGAGAGTGAGGAGCGGGTGCGCTGGCTCGCTCGGCTCGAGCCGCCGGTGCGCTCCGAGGTCGAGGCGATGCTCGGCTGGCACGACGAGGCGGGCGGCTTCCTCGAGGCTCCCGCGGCCCTGATGCTCACCCTGCCGATCCCGGAGCGGGTCGGCAACTATCGCATCGTCGGAGAGCTGGGCACCGGGGGCATGGGCTCGGTGTTCCGCGCGGTGCGGGCGGATGAGCTGTATGAGAAAGAGGTCGCCGTCAAGCTGCTCGAGGCCGGGCCCGGCAACCGCGACCTGGTCTCTCGCTTCCGCGCCGAGCGTCGCATCCTCGCACAGCTCGACCATCCCAACGTCGCCAAGCTTCTGGACGGCGGCGCCAGCGAGGATGGCCGCCCCTACTTCGTCATGGAGCTGGTCGACGGGCAGCCCATCGACCGGCACTGCGACGGCCAGAGCCTGGGACTCGAGGCTCGCGTGCGCCTCTTCCTCAAGGTCTGCTCGGCGGTCGCCTACGCCCACCAGAACCTGGTGGTGCATCGGGACTTGAAGCCGAGCAACCTGCTGATCACGGCCGACGGCGAGCCCAAGCTCCTCGACTTCGGTATCGCCAAGCTGCTCGCTCCGGAGAGCTCCGAGGGAGCGCTCCTGGTGACGGCCGAGGGCATGGGCCCCCTGACGCCGGCCTACGCCAGCCCCGAGCAGGTGCTCGGCCAGCCCATCGGCTCGCTGGCGGACGTCTACTCGCTCGGTGTCCTGCTCTATGAGCTCCTGGCGGGCAGCAGGCCCATCGACGTCGAAGGGAGGCCGCTGGTCGAGGTGCTGTGGGCGGTGGCCCACGAGCCGCCCCGCCCGGCCTCCCAGGCCGCCCGGCAGGCGGGCCACCCGCGCCGGGCACGCCGGCTAGCCGGCGACCTCGACAACATCCTCGCCCGCGCGCTCGAGAAGGAGCCCTCGCGGCGCTACGGCTCGGTGGTGGAGCTCGCCGCCGATCTCGAGGCCTGGCTCGAGGGCCGGCCGGTGCGGGCCCGGCCGTCGACCTTCGGCTACCGTACGGGCAAGCTGCTGAGGCGCCACCGCGGGGCTGCGATCGCGGCGGCGCTCGCCCTGGCGGCCGCGCTGGGCTTCGTCCTCACCCTCTGGCGCCAGCGGGAGGAGCTGCTCGAACGGGAACAGCAGCTCACTCGCGAGCGCAACCGGGCCGAGGCGGTCTCGACCTTCCTGACCGGAGTCTTCGAGATGCCCGACCCGACCTTCTCGGCCGGTGAGAGCGTCTCCGCCCGCCAGCTGCTCGACCGTGGCGTGGCCGAGATCGACCTCCGGCTGGCCGGCGAGCCCGAGGCACGGGCGGACCTGCTGCTGACCATGGCGCGGACCTACCGTAACCTCGGCCTGCCCACCAGCGCCGAGCCGCTGGCGGCCCGGGCCCTCGAGATCCGCCGGGGACTGACCGGAGCCGAGCCCGGGGCGATCGGGGAGATCCTCCAGGAGCAGGCGGAGATCGCCACCCTCCTGGGTCGCTATTCCGAGGCCGGGGAGCAGGCCCGCCGGGCCCTCGAGCTGCGGCGGACCGCGGCGCCCCGGCCGGGGCGAGAGGTGGAGAACCTGGTGCTGCTGGCGCGGATCGAGAAGTACCTGGGCCGCTACGAGGAGTCTGGCCGGCTCTTCCAGGAGGCGCTGGGACGGGCCCGGAGCCTGGGTGATGACGAGGCCCTCTCCCACCTGCTGGTGCGCTTCGCCGAGCTCGAGCGGGCCCGCGATCACCGCACCCGGGCCGAGGCCTTGCTGCGGGAAGCCCTGGAGCTGCGCCGGCGCTCGGCCCGGCCGGTCGAGCCGAGGGCCGCGCTGGTGTGGAACGACCTCGGTCTGGTGCTGCTCGAGCAAGGCAAGCTGGAGCAGGCGGAGGCGGCCTTGGCGCAGGCCCAGACCCTCGAGGCCCAGCTCTTCGACGCCCCCCATCCGATCCAGGCCAACACCCTCCACAACCTCGCCCTGCTGCGCCAGGAGCAGGGCCGTTTCGACCAGGCCGAGGCCCTCTACCGGCGCTCACTGGAGATTGCCCGGGTGACCTTCGGTCCCGAGCACGCGGTGGTGGCGACCACCCTGCACAAGCTGGGGGCCCTGGCTTCCCTGCGCAACCGCTACGCGGAGGCGGAGGCGCTGCTGCGTGAGGCCCTGGCCCTGAGGCGCCGTTTGCTGCCGGCCGATCACGCCGACATCGCCGCCACCTTGACCGACCTCGGCCTTTGCCAGCAGGCCCGGGGCCATCTCGAAGCTGCCGGCGAGACCCTGCGAGAGGCCCTCGAGCGCAGCCGCGCGGCCCTGGGCGAGGCCCATTCCGAGGTGGCGATCGTGCTCAACAACCTCGGCCTGCTGGCTCATGTGCAGGGGAATCGCACCGAGGCTCGGGATCTCTACCGCCGTGCCATCGCCACCCACCGGGCGAGCGGCGGCGCCAAGCCCCAGGACCTCGCCGCGGCCCTCCACAACCTGGGCTCGCTGGCCCGGGAGGACGGCGACCTCGCGGCAGCGCGGGAGAGCTTCGGGTCTGCCCTCGAGGTGCTCCTCCAGCACCTCGGCGAGGACCACCTGCGGGTCGCGATGTGCCGGCTCTCCCTGGCCGACGTCGAGGTCGCTGCCGGCCGGCCGGCCGAGGGCGAGAAGTTGGCCCGGCGGGCTCTCGCCGTGCTCGCCGGGGCCTTGCCGGAGGGGGATCCCTGGCGGCTCGCGGCCGGGCGCATCCTCGACCGCGCCCGGGCGGCGTTGAGCGCCCGCGGGTCGGGCCAGGGGTAGAATCCGCCCTCACTCGAAGCCATGTCCGAGCTCGACGACATCACGGGGCTGCTGGTTCACTGGAACGAGGACAGCAAGGACTCCCTGGACCGCCTGATGCCTCTGGTCGAGGCGGAGCTGCGCCGGCGCGCCCGGGCTTACATCAACCGCGAGAGGCCCGGGCACACCCTCCAGCCCACCGCCCTGATCAACGAGCTCTACTTGCGCCTGCTCGGTCGCCAGCAGGCGAGCTGGGATAGCCGGGCTCACTTCTTCGCCTTCGCCGCCCGGGTGATGCGGCGGATCCTGGTCGACTACGCCCGGGGCCGGGACTCGGAGAAGCGGGGCGGGGAGAGGGTGCCGGTGACCCTGACCGTCATCCCCGATCGCGCGAGCCAGCTGGACTTCGACGTTCTCGCCCTCGACCAGGCCCTCGAGCGCCTGGCCGGCCTCGACGCCGATCAGGCGCGAATCATCGAGCTGCGCTTCTTCGGCGGCCTGTCGATCGAAGAGACCGCGGCCTGCCTGGGCGTCGGCGAGGCGACCGTCCAGCGTCGCTTCGCCTCCGCCCGGGCCTGGCTCTACGGCCAGCTCAAAGGCGCCTAAGGCGAGTCCCAGAGCTCGATCTGGTCGAGGAAGACCCGGCCGCTGGCGCTGGCGCTGGCGGCGCCGATGCGGACCTCGTTGACCTGCTGGCCGTCGTTGGCGAGGCCGGGCACGGTGAAACGGCGCACCCCGTCCACCCACACCCGGACGTAGCCGGTGCTGGCGTCGGCGGCGTCGGTGGGGGAGCGCAGCCAGTCGATCTCGATGGTGTGGGGAGCCCGGCTCAGGGTCATCGCCGTCGGGCTGATCACCGTGCCGTCGTCCTGGCGAGCGTAGACCCGCAGCCGCAGGTCCGAGCCGTTCTGCACCAGGGTGAGGCGGGCCGCCCTCTGCCCGGAGGCGGTGCGCCATTCGGCGAGCAGGGTCGAGCCGCCGCCGGGCATGGTCAGGTTGGTGGGGTCGAGCCGAAACCGCGCGCCCCAGCGGTGGCGGGCAGGGTCCAGGCTGGCGCCGAGCTGGCCGCCGAAGGTGCCCCCGGTGTCGACCATGTTGACCAGCAGCCCGAGGACGCTGCCGGCGCCCTTGGCTTCGGGATCCACCACCAGGGCGCCGGCGCCGTAAGTCGTGGTCCAGCCGCCATCGACGGCGCCGGACTCGAAGTCGTCCGTCAGGCGGCACTGCTGGCCGGCGATGGTGGCCTTGAAGGCGAAGATGTCGTCGAAGCTGAAGCTCCCGGTCCCGGCGACGGGATCGAGCAGCCCCACCTGCATGGGGATCCGCGAGATGGCCGGGGAGTCGTTGAGCGTGCTCAAGCTGCTCTTGGCCTCGCGGTCCACCAAGAGCATGGCGCCGCCGATCCGCCCCGTCATTTCGTCATCGTTCCACACCAGCAGGCGCAGGTTCTGGGTGGTCTCGGGGATCGTCACCCAGGTGGAGCGGCGGCCCAGCCCGGACTTCTTCTCCAGGATCCGCATCTCGTTCACTCCGGCCTGCTGGCGGGTCTCGAGGGCGTAGCTGGGCTCGGGATCGCTGCCCAGGGCGAGGATGCGCACCACGTAGCCGTCCGGCGGGCAGTCGATCTCGCAGGCGATGCCGCCGCCGTTGATCGGCGGCGGCCGGTAGTTGTTGCCGGCCCCACCGGTGTTCGAGCCCCCGGAGGTCTGGTCCTCCCGTTCGACGTAGGACGGCGCGACGGGGTCCGGGCTGACGCGCAGACCCTGGCTGGCGGTCAGGGCGCCGCCGGCCTCGACGCCGCAGCTCGTGCCCTGGCACTCGAGGTGCCAAGGCGTCGGGAGGGGTCCCTCGAAGTCGTGGGAGTACTCCGGCAGGACCAGGGGCTCGATCATCGCCACCAGGCGCACGATCTCGACCACGGGAGGGCTCGAGCCCGGGACTAAGGGTCCGAGCGAGACGGTGAAGCTGTCGTTGCCGACGGTCCAGAAGTCGTCGTTGGGGGTGTAGGTGAGGACTTCAGGCCCGGCGCCGAGCGTGCCATGGAGCGGGGCGCCCCAGGCGATGACCTTGTCCGTCGAGCCGGGCCCGACCAGGGACTGCTTGCTGATCGCGACGCTGGCGTGGCCGGGCTCGATCATCACCGTGCGCCAGCCAGGGGGGCAGTCCGCATTCGAGCTCCCGGCGCAAACGAACGTCAGGAGCAGGGCAAGACTCAGTTTGGTTCTCTTGATCATGAGGTGGTCTCCTGGTCCTCTGGACCTTATTACAGCAGATGAGAAAGGGACAGTTCGGACACTTCGGACGGGGTTGTCGAGCATCGGGCACCTCCTGGGGTCTATTCCTCGGTCGAGAACCTGGAGCAGCGATACACTGAATTCAACGCATCGGGATCCACGGACACCCTCGGGGACAGGCAGCCATTTCAACCCTCACTGGATATGGCGCAGAAGCAAGAGCGTTTTCATCAAGTGCGCGAGATCTTCGAGTCGGCCCTCGATCTGGCGGGGGAAGACCGGCGGCGCCACCTCGGCGAGCTGGCGGCGAGGGATCCCGAGCTGGCCCGGGAGGTCGAAGAGCTGTTCGGCTTCCTCGACCACGAGCACAGCTTCCTTGCCCGGCCGGCCGAGGTCACCTTCTCGCCCCTGACACCGCCGGACCCCGTGCCCATCCCCCGGGAGCTGGGCGCCTACCGCATCCTCGAGCTGATCGGCAAGGGAGGCATGGGCTCGGTGTACCGGGCCGTGCGGGCGGACGACGTCTACAAGAAGGAGGTAGCGGTCAAGGTCCTCGAGCGGGGCTTCCACGACCCCGAGCTGGTGGCGCGGTTCCGGGCCGAGCGCCGGATCCTCGCCGAGCTCGACCACCCCGGCATCGCCAAGCTGCTCGACGGCGGCACGACCCCCGACGGCCGGCCCTACTTCGTCATGGAGAGGGTGGACGGCATCCCCATCGACCTCTACGCCGACGGCGAGGGCCTGACCGTGACCCAACGGCTGCGCCTCTTCCTCAAGGTCTGCGCGGCGGTGCGCTTCGCCCACCAGAACCTGATCGTCCACCGGGACTTGAAGCCCGGCAACATCCTGGTCACCCGCGACGGCGAGCCGAAGTTGCTCGACTTTGGCATCGCCAAACTGCTCGGCCCGGGCAGCTTCGACCTCACCGTGATGCCGACCGGGCACGGCTTCACGCCGCTCACGCCGGAGTACGCCAGCCCGGAGCAGCTGCTGGGGCGGCCGGTGTCGGCCCTCGCGGACGTCTACTCCCTGGGCGTCATCCTCTACGAGTTGCTCACCGGGCACCGGCCCCACGCGGCCCAGGGGCAACGCTTCGACGAGCTGGTGCGCTCGGTGGCCGAGCTCGAGCCGGAGCGACCCTCGGAGCGGGCACGAGCCACCAACCGCAAGGGCCTCGCCCGCCGCCTCGCCGGTGACCTCGACACCATCGTCCTGGTCGCCCTGCGCAAGGAGCCCGAGCGCCGCTACTCCTCGGTCGAGCAGCTGATGCAGGACGTCGAGGCTCATCTGGCCGGGCTGCCGGTCAGGGCCCGGCCGGACACCTTCTTCTACCGGACGGGCAAACTGCTTTCCCGGCATCCCTGGGCCTCGGCGGCCACCATCGCGGTGGTGCTGACCGTCGCCACCTTCCTGATCGTGCTGGTCAGCCAGCGCCAAGCCCTGATCGAGAGGGAGCGCCAGCTGATCGACCAGCGCAACCGCGCGGAAGCGGTCTCGAGCTTCATGGTGGACGTCTTCTCGATCCCCGACCCCGCGCGATCTCGGGGCGCCACGGTCACGGCGAGAGAGCTGCTCGACCGGGGCGTGGTGGAGGTGGAGCGGCGGCTGGTGGCGCAGCCGGAGGCGAGGGGAGACCTGCTGCTGACCATGGGCCGGACCTACAAGGGGCTCGGCCTCTACGCCGAGGCCGAGCCGATCCTGCGCCGTGCCCTCGAGACCCGGGAACGGGCAGAAGGCACGGCCGAGCCGGGGCCGCGGGTGGAGAGCCTGCTCGAGCTGGGGGAGCTTTGCCGGCTGGCCGGCCGCTACGCCGAGGCGGAGGACCTCGAGCGCAAGGCCCTCGCCGCTGCCGAGACCATGGGCCGCGACGGCGAGGAGCTGCGAGTGCGGGCCTTGACCGACCTCGCCCGCACCGTCGAGTGGGCCGGCCGGATCGAGGAGGCCGCTGGGCTGCTCGAGCAGGCCTACACCGCGGCTGTCGAGCTCGCCCAGGCCGAGCTCATCGGCAGGGTGCTCGACTTTCGCGCCAGCGTCGCCCGGCGGCGCGATCGGCCGCAGGACGCCGAGCGGTTCTACCTGGAGGCCGTCGCCCTCGAAGAGCGGGAGCTGGCGGCGGACCATCCCCAGCTGGCCCTGACCTTGAACGACCTGGGCATCCTCTACCGCGACCAGGGTCGCCTCGACGAGGCCGAGGCGGTGCTGCTGCGAGCGCAGAGGATTCAGCGCAAGGTCTACGGCGAGAGTCACCCCCGCCTGGTCGCCACGCTCAGCAACCTGGCCTTCGTGCGCCAGCAGCAGGGCAAGCTCGAGGAGGCCGGAGCCTTGCACCAGGAGGCCCTGAAGATCGCCCTCACCTCCTACGAGCCGGACCACCCCGAGGTAGTGACCGTGCGCAACAACCTGGCCGATCTGACCCTGCTTCGTGGCCGGGCCGACGAGGCGGAGAGGCAGCTGCGGGAGGTGGTGGCGTCCCGCCGCCGGAGCTTCGAGGGTGCGCACCCGGAAACCGCCATCACGCTCTTGAACCTGGCGCGGGCGATCTACGCCCAGGGCCGGCTGGAGGAGGCGGAAGCCGTGTTCGAGGAGGCGCTCGCGATGACCCGCGTGGCCCTCGGGCCTCGCTCCTCGCGGGTCGGCCAGGTGCTCAACGCCCTGGCCGATCTGACTCAGTCGAAGGGAGATCGCGAGCAGGCCCGGCAGCTCTACTCGCAGGCGATCGAGATCCTGCGCGGAGCCGCCGCCGGGCCGGACATGCTGGCGGCACCGCTGCACAATCTGGGCTCCCTCGAGCGCGAGCTGGGCAACCTCGCGGCGGCCGAGCAGCGCTTCCGGGAGGCCGAGGAGGTGCTGGCCGCGAGCTTCGGCGAGGACCACCTGAACCTCGCCATGACCCGTCTGTCGCTCGCGGACGTGCTGCTCGAGCGCCGGCAGTCGGCCCGGGCCGAAGCCATGGCCCGCAGGTCCTTGACCGTGCTCGCCCGAGACCTCGATGCGCAGGATCCCTGGGTGATCGCCGCGCGGCGCATCCTGGGTGAGAGCCTGCTCGAGCTGCGGCGCTTCGAGGAGGCCGAGCCCCACCTGCTGGCCGTCCACCACAAGTCCTCCCAGAGCCGGCGCCTGACCGAGACCTCGCGGGAATGCCGCGATCTCATCAGGCTGTACGAGGAATGGGGGAAGCCCGAGAGGGCGCTCGCCTATCGGAAAGCTGGAGAGTCTGCGAAGGGTCTGGAATGATGCTTACTGGGAGAGCGTGGAAATGAGCGATCTCGCCGCCGTCACCGAGGTCTTGCTGCGCTGGAACGACGACAGCCGGGAGGCTCTCGACCGGCTCATGCCGCTGGTCTCCGAGGAACTGCGCCACCGGGCGCGGCAGTATCTCGACGGCGAGCGGCCCGGGCACACCCTCCAGCCGACGGCTCTGGTCAACGAGCTCTACCTGCGCCTGATCGACCGCCGGCAGGTGGATTGGAAGAGCCGCGCGCATTTCTTCGCCTTCGCCGCCCGCGTGATGCGCCGCATCCTGGTGGACCATGCGCGAGCCCGGGACGCCGTCAAGCGCGGCGGCAAGGCTGTGACCGTCACTCTCGATGAGGCGATGGACGTGGCGGTGGAGCAGGAGGTCGATCTCCTGGCTCTCGACGACGCGCTGCAGCGCCTGGCCGAGCTGGACCCGGAGCAGGCGCGGATCGTCGAGCTACGTTTCTTCGGGGGCCTGTCCCTGGAGGAGACCTCGGAGGTGTTGGCGATCTCGCCTGCCACGGTCGCCCGGCGCTGGACCAGCGCCCGGGCCTGGCTCTTCGTGCAGCTGCGGCCGGGCTGAGGCGCGCTTCAGAAGCGATCGGGCCGGAACGCCGCCGCCTCGGCGGGGACCTCGCCGCCGGTGAGCATCGCGGCCACGGCCCGGCCGGTCCAGGGCGCGAGCAGGATGCCGTTGCGGTAGTGCCCGGTCGCGGCCCACACCGGCAGGTCCCCGAGCCGGCCCAGGAGGGGCAGGCCGTCGGGGGTGCCGGGACGCAAGCCGGCCCAGGTGCCTTCGAGGGGTCGATCGGCCAGCCGCGGCAGGGCCTTGACGGCGAACTCGAAGAGCCGGGCGAGCCCGCCCAGGGTGGTGCGGTCGTCGAAGCCGGCCTCCTCGACCGTCGAGCCCACCAGCAGGCTCGACGGGCCCCGGCGCACGGCATAGAAGTGGGGGCTGCGCAGGATGCCGCGGAACTCCCAGGCGGCCCCCCCGACGCGGATCATCTGGCCGCGCACCGGCCGCACGGGCAGGGCCGGCAGCCCGGGGATCTCGCCGCTCCAGGCGCCGGCGGCGAGCACCAGCCGGGCGGTCTCCTGCTGCCAGTCGCTGCCGATCAGCCGGACGCCGCCGGCGCTGGCCTCGACGCTCTCGACTTCGACGCCGGAGCACAGCGTGCCGCCCAGGCGATGGACGATGCGCACCAGGGCGCTCAAGGCCTGGACGTTGTCCACCCGATGCTCGCCGGCGAGCAGGAGAGTCTGCCGGATGGCGTCCGTGAGCCCGGGCACGCGCCGCCGAGCCTCCGAGCAGGGCAGGGGGCTGGCCGGCTCTCCGACCTGGCGGGCGAGGGCTTCGAGCCGCTCGAGGCTCTCTTCCTCGCCGGCCGAGAGGGCGACCAGGAGAGAGCCGGAGTCGTCGTAGTCCACGGTCACCCCGGACTCCTCGCCGAGCTCGCTGTGCCACGCGAGCCACAGGTCGCGACTGGCTCGGCAGGCGTCGAAGAAGGGGCCGCTCTCGGTCGCCTCGGCCAGGGGCGAGAGCATGCCGGCTGCGGCGTTCGAGGCGCCGTGGCCGGGCTTGCCGCGATCGACCACCTCGACCGAGAGGCCGGCCTTGAGCAGCTCGCGAGCCACCGCCAGGCCGATCAGGCCGGCACCCAGCACCACCACGTCAGGCTTGGCCGCCTTCACCATCGGGTTCAGGGCCTCGCCATGGCGCGCGAGAGGGCGCGGCCGAAGGCGGTCAAGGTCTTGTCGATCTCCTCGTCGCCATGAGCGGTCGAGAGGAAGAGGGTCTCGTACGGCGAGGGAGGCAGATGGACCCCCTCCGCGAGCAGCTCGTGAAAGACCCGGGCGAAGAGCTTGCGGTCCGAGGCGTCGACGTCGGCCAGGCGGCGTACCGGCCCGGGGTGGAAGAAGATCCCGAGCATCGAACCCTGGCGCTGAACGGTGAAGGGGACCCCGTGGCGGATCGCGGTCTCGGCCAGGCCGACCTCGAGGGCGACGCCGGTCTCTTCCAGGCGTCGATAAGCGAGGCCGCCGTCCGCGGCCAGCCGTTCGAGGGCGGCGAGGCCGGCGGCCACCGCCAGCCGGTTGCCCGAGAGGGTGCCGGCCTGGTAGACCGGCCCCTCCGGGGCGATGCGGGCCATCAGGTCCCGCCGGCCGCCGTAGGCCGCCAGGGGCAAGCCGCCGCCGATCACCTTGCCGAGGGTGGTCAGGTCCGGTTGGATGCCGGTCAGCACCTGGACGCCGCCCCAGGCGACGCGGAAGCCGGTCATCACCTCGTCGAAGACCAGCAGGGTGCCGAAGCGCTCGGTGAGCTCGCGCAGGGCCTCGAGGAAGCCGGGCTCCGGCAGCACCAGGCCCATGTTGCCGGCGATCGGCTCGACGAAGACGGCGGCGATCTCGGGACCGACGCGGTCGAAGAGCTCGACGATGGCCGGCAGGTCGTTGTACGGCACGGTCAGGGTGTCGGCGGTGACCGCCGCGGGCACTCCCGGCGAGGAGGGCACGCCGATGGTCGCCGCTCCCGAGCCGGCCGCCACCAGGAAGGCGTCGGCATGGCCGTGGTAGCAGCCCTCGAACTTGACCAGCTTGGTCCGGCCGGTGGCGGCGCGGGCCAGGCGCAGGGCCGACATGGTGGCCTCGGTGCCGGAGCTGACGAAGCGGACCATCTCGACCGCGGGCAGGGCGGCGACGATGCGCTCGGCGAGGTCGACCTCCGCCAGGGTGGGGGCGCCGAAGGTGGTGCCGTCCTTCTGTGCCCGGTTGATGGCGTTGCTGATCGCGGTGTCGCCGTGGCCGAGGATGTGGGGCCCGTAGCCGCCGATGTAGTCGACGTAGCGGCGGCCGTCCTCGGCCACCAGGTAGGCGCCGGCGGCGGCGCGGATGAAGACCGGTTCCCCGCCCACTCCCTTGAAGGCCCGCACCGGCGAGGAGACCCCTCCGGGCATGACGCGCCGGGCGCGCTCGAGATGGCTCATGGCTCCCACCCTTCCCGCAGGAGACGTGCGGCGTCGCGGGCGCCGTAGGTGATCACCAGATCGGCGCCCGCTCGCCGGATCGACAGCAGAGATTCCATCAGCACCCGCTCGTAGGAGAGCCAACCGCGCTCGGCGGCGGCCCGCAGCATGGCGTACTCGCCGCTCACGTGGTAGGCGGCCAGGGGCAGGTCCCAGCGCTCACGCAGGTCGGCGAGCACGTCGAGGTAGGGCAGGGCGGGCTTGACCATCAGGGCGTCGGCGCCCTCCTCGACGTCGAGGGCGGCTTCGCGCCGGGCTTCGCGCCGGTTGGCCGGGTCCATCTGATAGCCGCGGCGGTCGCCGAAGGCCGGGGTCGACTGGGCGGCGTCGCGAAACGGCCCATAGAGGGCGCTGGCGAACTTGGTGGCGTAGGAGAGGATCGCGACATGCGGGAAGCCGGCCTCGTCGAGGGCGCGGCGCACGGCACCGATGCGGCCGTCCATCATGTCCGAGGGCGCGATCACGTCCGCTCCAGCGCGGGCCAGGGATACCGCTTGCCGGCCGAGGTTGGCGAGGGTGGCATCGTTGTCCACCTCCTCACCGTGTAGCACGCCGCAATGGCCATGGTCGGTGTACTCGCAAAAGCAGAGGTCCGCGATGGTGGCGAGGCCCGGGGCGGCCCGTTTCAAGCCCCGCACGGCCTGCTGGACGATGCCCTCGTCCTGCCAGGAAGACGAGCCGACGGCGTCCTTGGTTTCCGGGATGCCGAAGAGGAGCACGGCCTCGATGCCCTCGGCATGGGCGGCGAGGGCGGCCTCGACCAGGCGGTCGACCGAGTGCTGGAAGACGCCCGTCAGGGAGGCCACCGGGCGCGCCACGTCCTGCCCGGGAACGGCGAACAACGGCAAGACGAAATCCGCGGGGGAGAGCTGGGTCTCGCGCACCAGGCGGCGCAGGTTCGGGGTCCGGCGCAAGCGCCGTAAGCGTGTGGCAGGGAAGGACATGGAGGCGAGTATATGCCGGAGCGCGGAGCCGTCTTCCTGCCCGAAAAGGCTGGCCGCAGCGCGGCATCGCCTCTTAGAATGCGGCCGGAGCCCATGCCCATGACCTCATCCCAGGACCTTCTCGAGCGCCTCGCCGCGCGCAAGCTGCTGGTGGTCACGGGCAAGGGCGGGGTGGGCAAGACGGCCCTGGCGGCAGCCCTGGGGCTGCTGCTCGCCGAGCGCGGCCGCCGGGTGCTGGTGATCGAAGTCGACCCGCGGGAGAGCCTCCACCAGCTGCTCGGCACGCCGCCCTCGGGCGGCGAGATCCTCACCGCAGGCCTCCGCCTCTCGGTTCAGAACCTCAAGCCGCGGCAGGTGCTCGACGGCATCATCGAGGAGCAGGTGCGGATCCGCATGGTGGCACGGCGCATCCTCGAGAGCCCGGTCTACCACCAGCTCGCGGCCGGGATGCCGGGCTTGAAAGAGCTGGCCGTCATCCATCACGCCTGGGAGCTGGTGCGCGAGGGCCGCCACCGCCGCTTCGACCTGGTGGTGCTCGACGCGCCGGCCACCGGCCACGGTGTCACCCTGCTGGCGGCTCCGCGGGTGACCGCCGAGGCGATCGGCAGCGGACCCGTGGCGCGTCTGGCCCGCGAGCTCGCCGGCCTGGTGGCCGACCCGGAGCAGTGCGGCCTCGTCGCGGTGACCCTGGCCGAGGAGATGCCCGTCGAGGAGGTGCTGGAGCTGCGCCAGGATCTCCTGCGCCGTCTGGACCGGGAGCCCGAGCTGCTGTTGGTCAACGCGCTCTACCCGCCGTTTCCTCCCGGGCCGCCGCCGAGCGCGAGCTCGTCCTTGAGGCTCTGGCAGCAGCGGCGCGCCATCAACGAGCGCGAAGTGGAGCGCCTGGCCGGTGCCTGGGCCGGGCCCCTGTGGCGGCTGCCCCTGGTGCCCGCGGACCGTGGGCCGGCGCTGGTGGACGCCCTCGCGGAGGCTCTGCGCCAGGGAGGGGTCGAGTCATGAAGCCCCTCGAGCGACGCCTGCAGGTGGTGGTGGGCGCCGGCGGGGTGGGCAAGACCACCCTCGCGGCGGCCCTCGGCATCGAGGCGGCCGTAGCCGGCCACGAAACCCTGGTGGCGACCTTCGATCCCTCCCTGCGGCTCAAGACCGCCCTGGGCGTGGGCGACGAAGCCCGCGAGCGCGAGGTGCCGGTGGCCCTGCCCGCGTCGCTCGCGGGGGCGGCACCCGTCTTCGCCCACCTGCTCGACGCCCGGCGCACCTTCGATCGCCTGGTCGAGCGCTACAGCCCCGACCGCACGGCGGCCGAGCGCATCCTCGGCAACCGCTTCTACGACCAGCTCTCGGGCAGCCTCGGCGGCATCTTCGAGTACATGGCCGTCGAGCGGCTCTACGAAGCCGCGGGGGAGGGGCGCTGGCAGCGGATCCTGCTCGACACGCCCCCGACGCGCCAGGCCCTGGATTTCCTCGAGGCCCCGGATCGCATCCTCTCCTTCCTCGACAGCGGCGCCCTCAAGGTGGCGCTTCGGCCGTGGTTCGACCAGGCCGGCCGCCTCCAGCCGACCCGCGGCTGGGGCCCCCTCGGCCGTGCGGCGGAACGCTATCTCGACGACCTCGTGGGCCTCGACCTGCTGCGCGACATGGCGGAGTTCTTCCAGGCGTTCGGGCCCCTCTACGATGGTTTCCGCGAGCGCGCGGAGGCGGTGCGGCAGCTCCTGCAGGGGGCCGAGTGCGAGTTCCTGCTGGTCGCCGGCCCGGGACCGGAGCGAGTCCCGGACGCCCTCTTCTTCGCCCGGCGGCTGGCCGAGAGCGGCCACCGGTTGGCGGCCCTGGTGGTCAACCGAATCCACCCGATGACCGCGGACGAAGCAAGCCGGGGAGACGATCCCTTCGCCGCAGGGCGGCGACTCCTGGCCTGGCTCGCCGCCCACGACCGCCGCGGCCTCGCCGAGCTGGAGAGCCTGATGGGCCACGCCGTGCCCCTGGTCGCCGTCGAGCTGGAGCCCGCGGAGCCGACCTCGCCGGAATCGCTGCTGGGTCTGGGCCGTAGGGTGAGGGCTGGTCTCGGCTGATGCCGCGGCGCGGCAGAACGGGAGGGGGCGGTCTCCCTTGACGCTATGCCGCAGTGCGGAAAATACCTTGACTCATTTGCCGCGGTGCGGTAAAGTTCGCTCGTTCGGTAGAACCCGGAGCCCGATGATGATCCGCCTGATCAAACGCTACGAGAGCCGCAAGCTGTACGACACCGAAGAGAGCCGCTACGTCTCGCTCGACGAGATCGCTTCCTGGATCCGCGGCGGCCACGAGGTGCGTGTCCTGGACAATGCCACCTCCGCCGACGTCACGGCCCAGACCCTGACCCAGATCATTCTCGAGGAAGGCCGCAAGGGCACCAAGCATCTGCCGAGCGACCTGCTGCACGACCTCGTGCGCCTGGGTGAGAAGGCGGTCGCCACCGGGGTGGAGCAGGTGCAGCACGGGGTGGACCGTCTGGTGCAGGCCGGCATCGATCGCCTGGCGCCGGTGCGCCAGGCGCGGGAGGAGATGACGGTTCTCAAGAGCCGACTCGAGGAGCTCGAGGTGTCCCTGTCCCGCCTCGAGACCAGTGATCTGTCGCCGGTGTCCGCGGCCAAGCCGACGAAGCCGGTACCCAAGAGTGCCCGCGTCTCACGGGCCAAGTCGGCCGAGAACTGAAGCGCAAGCGAATCGACGGTAGCAACCAACAAGACAACGGGCCTCCGGCGCTGACACGCCGAAGGCCCGGATCCAAGAACACTGAAAGGAAGGTTACCATGGCCAAGACCAAGCAAAGCACCGAGTGGGCCCTGCCCGAAGATCTCCGCGACTCCGCCCACAAGATCTGGCTCGCCGGCCTCGGCGCCCTCGCCACGGCCGAGGAGGAGGGTGGCAAGATCTTCAAGAAGCTCGTCGAGAAGGGTGAGGGCATGGAGGCCCGCGGCAAGGACGTCGTCGAGAACGCCAAGGCCAAGGTCGGCAACGTCTGGGAAGAGGTCGAGACCAAGATCGACGAGAAGGTGACCGCCGCCCTGCACCGCCTGGGCGTGCCGAGCCGGGACGAGATCTCCAAGCTGACCAAGAAGGTCGAGGACCTGTCGAAGAAGATCGAGGCGCTGACGGCGGCCAAGGCGTCCCACAAGGCTGCGGCCTGAGGTTCCCAAGCGATGAGCGAGGCGTCGAAGGATGCGAGCAGCGGGAGGCCGCGCAGCATCGGCCTCGCGATGGCGGGAGGAGGGCCGGGCGGCGCGGTCTACGAGATCGGCGCCCTGAAGGCCCTCGAAGAAGCGGTTGATGGGCTCGACGTCAATGACTTCGACATCTACGTCGGGGTGAGCGCAGGCGCCTTCATCGGCGCCTGCCTCGCCAACCGGCTGACGCCCACCCAGATGTGCCGGGCGATCGTCAGTCGGGATCCCGGCGATCATCCCTTCGTTCCCGAGACCTTTCTCACCCCTGCCTTCAAAGAACTGGGTCGGCGACTGGTCAGCATTCCCGGTCGGGTCGTCGACATCCTCACGCACTACCTCCAGAATCCCCAGGACGCGCTCTTCGGCGAGTCGGTCTCGCGCCTGGCCCAGGCCCTGCCCGTGGCCGTTTTCGACAACGAGCCGATGCGCGCCTACCTCGAGAAGATCTACACCATCAAGGACCGCACCGACGACTTCCGCCAGCTGCGCAAGCCGCTGATCGTGGTCGCCGCGGATCTCGATGCCGGCAAGGCGGTGCGCTTCGGTGCTCCGGGCTGGGACCACGTGCCCATCTCGCGGGCCGTCCAGGCCTCGACCGCGTTGCCGGGGCTCTACCCGCCGGTGGAGATCGACGGCCGGCATTACGTCGACGGTGTGCTGCTGCGCACCCTCCATGCCTCGATCGCCCTCGAAGCCGGGGTCGACCTCCTGCTTTGCCTCAACCCGATCGTGCCGTTCAACACCCAGAAAGCCGTGCGGGAAGGGCTGCTGCGCACCGGCAAGCTGACCGAGCGCGGCTTGCCGGCGGTGCTGTCGCAGTCGCTGCGGACCCTGATCCACTCGCGCCTCGACGTCGGGATGGCGGCCTACAAACGGCGCTTCGACGCCGACGTGCTGCTGCTCGAGCCCAAGCGGGACGACTACCGGATGTTCTTCACCAACATCTTCGGCTTCGCCGATCGCCAGGCCGTCTGCGAGCACGCCTACGAGCAGACCCGGCAGGAGCTGCTCTCCCGCTACGAAGAGCTGGCGCCGATCTTCGAGAAGCACGGGCTCCGGCTGCGCCGGGACGTGCTCGAGGGTCGCCAGCGCGACCTCTGGCGAGACGTCGGCCTGCCGCACCTGTCCACCAAGAAGCGCCAGCCGTCCGCCAGGAAGCCCCGCACCGCCGGGCTCGAGGTGGTCCGCGACCTCGATCGGGCCCTGGCCCGGCTGGAAGCCCTGGTCGAGAACGAAAGCTAGCCCGCTCCGCGCGCCGTCTTGCCGCTATAGTTGCGGCGGCCACGCCGGAGCGGCGTGGTCTCATCGACGGAGGAATCACCATGTGGAGACGTTGTCTGGCCGCCCGTGGGGCGGTCCAAGCGGCCGGCTTGGCCCTGGGCCTGGGCGGGTTGCTCCTGGCCTCGGCCGCTGCTGCCCAGGATGCCCGCCGCATCAGCGCCGCCGAGGCTCTCAAGGCCGTGGCGGAGGGCAAGGCCGTACTGGTCGACGTCCGGGGCAGCGGCCCCTTCGAGGCCGGTCACGCCAAGGGCGCCCTGAGCATCCCCCTGGGTGAGCTCGCCGCTCGGCTGAAGGAGCTGCCCAAGGACAAGCTGATCATCGCCTACTGCACCTGAAGCGCCGAAGCCACGAGCGCCCGTGCGGCGCTCACGCTGACGAGCAACGGTTACCCCCAAACAGCGGCCCTCTTGGGCGGCCTGGACGCCTGGCGCAAGGCCGGCGGCGAGGTTGCGTCCGGCAAGTGAGGGCGAGGTCGGTCCACCCCCATGAATGAGCTGGAAGGCGCTGCTCCCTCCGCCCAGGATCTGCTGCGAGCGGGGGAGCTGCACCTCGAGTTCTACCGCTCGTCCGGCCCGGGCGGCCAGAACGTCAACAAGGTGGAGACCGCCGTGCGGCTGCGCTTCGACCTCGCCGCCAGCACGCTGTTGGCCGAGGAGGTCAAGGCGCGGCTGGCGGCGCTCGCCGGCCGCCGGCTGACCGCCGAGGGCACGCTGCTGATCGAGGGGCAGCGCTTGCGCACCCAGGACGGCAACCGCCAAGACGTGCTCGAACGGCTCCAGCGCCTGCTGGATCGGGCCATGGAGCCGCCGCGCCCCCGGCGCCCCACCCGCCCGCCAGCTGCCGCGAAGCGCCGGCGCCTGGCCTCGAAGAAGCGGCGAGCGGGCGTCAAGAAGGCTCGCAGCGCGACCGGCGGCGAGGACGAGTAGGGGCTGATTTGCGGAATGAGTGAACCCTTCTCTCTGGTCGGGACCGTGCTCTCGGCTGCGCTGCAAGGGGCGGTCGAAGGCGCGGCGGGCAAGCTGACGGAAGGCCCGGCCGGGCTGCTGCTCGAGAAGGTGCGCGAGTGGCTGGGCGGAGCGCCGAAGGGTTCGATCGAGGCCGCGGTCGAGCGGGCGGTGGAAGCGGCTGCGAGGAAGGCCGAGAAGGCGAGCCCGAGTCTCGTGGTGCGCAACCTACTCGAGGATCGCGCCTTCCTCGAAGAGGTCCAGCGCATGGCCGTCTACGGCGGCCGCCCGGATCTCGCCAGCCTCCGGCAGGCCTATCTGGTCCAGGCCGGATCGAAGGCCGAAGCCCCGGCCGAGATCGAGCACGCGCTCGAGTCGTTCTTCGAGGCGATCCAGCTCAACCTGGAGCTCGACCCCGAGATCGGCTCCTGGCTGCGGGACACCCAGTACCTGGTGAGGTTGGCGAAGCTCGAAGCCACCGCCGAAGTGCTGGCCGCCTCCAGCCTCCGAGCCGAGGGGCAGCGGGAGGCGCAGCTCGAGGTGGCGAAGAAGAGCGAGGGGCACCTGGAGCGGCTGGCGCGGCGGGCGGGGGCGGGGCCGCTGTCCGAGCTGACGGCCGAAGAGAAGAAGTATCTGCGCCTGCTCCGCGACGCCTGCGACCAGCTGCCCTTGGCCGAGGATCGGCGCGACACCGACCGGCCGCGGGCCTCGCTGGCCAGGGTGTACGTAGACCTCGCCACCGGCGAGCCGCCCTCGTTGGCGCTCGTCCTGCTCCGACTGGGCGTGCCGGCCGCCGAGCAGCACTCGCTGGGCCGGGATCTCAAGGCTTTGATTGCTGACCTGCCCGAGCTCAAGCCCGGTGGCGAGGAGGCCACGCTCGAAGCGCTGGTGGGCAAGGGGCCGAACCACCCCCTCCGCCGCTACGCGCCCACCGAAGAGGCACTGCGCGAGGCTCTCGCTCCGCGGACCGCTCTTGAAACCCTATCCAGCTACCCGCGGCTGGTCCTCCTGGGGGATCCCGGCTCGGGCAAGTCCACCTTCGTCCAGCACCTCGCCGGGACCCTGGCAGGCGCCTGGCTGGGGGAGGAGCCGCTCTGGCGGGAGACCCTCGCCGGGGCTTTCGAGGAGTCGCCGTTCCCGATCCGGATCGTCCTGCGCCGCTGGGGTGCGGCGCTCACCGGCCAGGAGAAAGCCGGCCTGCCGCTTCTGGACTTGGCCCTCTCGGGGCTGGAGGCACCGATCTCCGCCGACCGCCTGGCCGAGCGCTTCGAGCAGCCCGGCACCCTCCTGCTGCTCGACGGCCTGGACGAGGTGCCGGTGGCCAAGACCGACGACCCGCTGGACCGCCGCCGGCTGCTGCTCGATTCGGTCCAGGCCTTCCTGACCGCCTACCCGCGCTGCCGCGTGCTGCTCACCAGCCGGTCTCGACCGTACCTCGATCCTCACCGCCTGCCCGGTGTGCCGGTCGCCCGGCTGGCGCGCCTCGACGGGCCACGGGTCGCCAGCTTCATCGAACGGTGGTACGAGGAGCAAGAGAGGATCCAGCGTCTGACTCCCACGGATGCGAGACGCTGCCGGGAGCGCCTCGGCCCGGCCCTCGAGCGGCCGGCGCTGGCGGGGATGGCGGGCTCACCGCTCCTGCTCACCATGCTCGCGCGGGTCAACGCCCGCACCGGGCTGCCCGAGGGGCGGGCCGAGCTGTACCGCGAGTGCGTGGACCAGCTGCTCTGGGAGTGGGAGAAGGCCAAGGGCCGGGAGGGAGCCATCACGAGCCTCGACACCCTGCTCGAGGAGATCGCCCCGGAGCGCAAACGGGTGGACCTGGAACGGGTGCTCTGGCAGACCGCCTTCGAGGCGCACGGCGCGGGCGGGGACGGCTCGGCGGACGTGCCGATCCGGCTCGTGCGGGAGCGGTTGGCGGCGATCCACCCGCGGAAGCACGAAGGCTGGGCCTGGGCGGACCGGGTGGTGACGCTGATCGCGGAGCGCGGCGGCCTGCTGAACGAGGCCGTGCCGGAAGAGACATTCAACTTCGCCCACCGCAGCTTCCAGGAGTACCTGGCGGCCCGCTGGCTGCTGCAGCAGGAGGACGTGCCGGCCGTCGCTGGGCACTTGGCCGGGGAGGAAGGCTGGTACGAGGTGGTGCTGCTGGCGTGCGGCCACCTGGCGAGCGTGGGGGAGTTCCCGCAACGGAAGCTGCTGCTGGAGGTGATCGACTCGCTGACCACCGAGCCGGTGAGCCAGCAGCCGCCCGCCGTGCGCCGCACCCTGCTCGCCGGCCGCGCCTGGCTGGAGCACGCCCACGGCCGCGAGGCCGAGGGCTCGGTAGCCGAGACCTGGCGCAAGCTCGGCAAGAAGCTGCCGCCACGCCTCACTAAAGTGATGCAAGGATCCAAGGTCCCCCCCGCCCAGCGCCTCGAAGCCGGGGAGATCCTCGCCGACCTCGGCATCCTCCCGGACGACCTCGGCACCTTCGTCGAGATCCCCGCCGACGTGCTGCCCTACTCGTTCAAGATCGGCAAGTACCCGGTGACGAATTGGGAGTATCGGGAGTTCATGGAGGGTGGAGCCGAGGGGGCTCGGCGGCCACCTCTCTGGCCGGAGCCTCGTTACTCCAGGGACACGCTCCCGGTGGTGGCGATCAGCTGGGATGACGCCTTGGCCTACGGTGCCTGGAAGACCGCAAGGCTCCGGGCCGAGGGGAGGATCGGCTCCGAGGAGGTCTGCACCTTGCCCACCGTGGCCGAGTGGCAGCGAGCGGCCGGCGGGGTGGAGGGGCGGACGTACCCGTGGGGCGGAGGTGCTGAGAGCTCCCGGGCCAACGCCAGAGAATCCGGCCTCGAGCGAGCCACGCCGGTCCACATGTACCCGCAGGGGGCGAGCCCGGAGGGGGTCTTCGACCTCGCCGGCAATGTCTGGGAGTGGACGGCGGATGCTGACGAGAAAGTCCCCCAGTGGAAAGTCCTGATCGGAGGATCTTGGTGGTCCAGGATCGAAAACGTCGGCCCGGCCGCCCGCGACTGGATCCACCCGGTCGTCAGGTACGGCAGCTTCGGGTTCCGGCTGGTGGTTGTTCCCAGCTCTCGTCGCCGTTCTGACTCCTGACTCCTGGCTTCTGAATTCTGATCCCTCGCCTTTTCCGGCGTCCCGCCAGGGACGTTCATGGGTAGCGAGGCATTTTCAATGCCTCGCGCGGGGGTGCGGAGGCGCGGTGGGGCGCGCGCGCCGGCGGTCCGCCAGCGCCCGGGGGCCGGCGTTCCATCCCGTCCCCGGGCGTCCGGGCGCCTGCCCCGCGACAGCGAGCCTGCGAGGGATTGAAATCCCTCGCTACCCATGAACGTCCCTGGCGGGACGACGGAGGGGATCAGAAATCGAGATCGGTTGCGCTGATCGCGAGACCGTGCCGGCGCAACAGCTGCTCCATCTCCGTTTCAAAGCCCAGGCGTCGGTGGTGGGCCTCCTGCTGCTCAACGTAGCGGAGCGCCTTTCTCAACACGGATGGGCTCAAGGTGAAGGCTGCGTAACCCTCCTGCCAAGCGAAGGGCTCCGGGGGCCGGGCATTCTGGTTGATCCAGTGAGAGGCGCAGCCCTTGATGGCCTTGACGACCGCTGCCAGCGACGGGTGAGCCCGCAGGCCGACGACGAGGTGGACGTGATCGGGCATGCCGCCCACGGCCAGGACCACGCCACCCTGATCCCGCACGATGGCCCCGAAGAGCGGATAGAGATGACGGACCAGCTCGGCGCTGAGGAATGGCACCCGGTGCCGGGTGGCGAAGACGACGTGGTAGTGCAGCTGCGTGTAGGTCCTGGGCATGGACTGGAGCCCCCCTACACAGAGATGACGGAAAACCGCCGGGCTCGCCCCCTTTTCCCCGTCCCGCCAGGGACGTTCATGCGTAGCGAGGGATTTCAATCCCTCGCTGGGCCGCTGGGCCGCTGGGCCGCTGGGCCGTAGGGGCGGCGCGGCGACGCACCGGACCTCCCTCTCACCCCGACCCTCTTCCCTTCGGCCGGAGGTTCGGAGGTTGCCCGAAGTCGCTGGCACCTCAGAGACGGTGTCCTTCCCTCACAGGCAGGTCGAGCCGCAGAGCGGGCAGCCCAGGGGGAACAGGTTGCATTGCCCCATCAGGGTGGGCGGATCGTCGACGTTCTGGGCGTCGAGCCGGTCCGCGGCGGCCTTGACGCCATTGCAGGCGGCGCAGAGGGGACGGAGGTTGGCGAGGTCGTTGGACCAGGCCGTGGCATCGGCCCAGCTGATGCCCCAGAAATGACAGGTGCCGTCGCAGAAGACCTGCGCATTGGCGTTCGCCGTGATGTGGCGGCGATAGGGCACGATGTGGTCGCGGTCGGTGGCGGGAGCGCCGCAGAGTGCACACACTGCCGGCAGGATGGCCAGGGCTGCCGGGCTCCAGCCCGGTCGCTGGTGGCCGTCCCACAGGGTCCGCCGCCAGTTGCGGCCCCGCGGCCGGGTCCCCGGCGGGCAGCGGACGAACTTCTTCTTCTTGATCACCTTGGTCAGGCCCAGGCCGAAGGCTTTCGTCGCCTGCCGCTCGGTGAGCCCCTTCGCGCGGTAGTTGCCCTTGCGCGGCGGGTTCATCCGCCGGCCGCCGATCAACGTCGAGCACTGCACTGCACCCTTCGAGGCCAGCGCGGGCTGAACGCTGCCGTGGCTGTGCCGAGGGTGGCCGGCGCCGTGCCCACAGCCGTCCTCGCAGCCACAGCCCCCGCCGCAGCCGCAGCTGCCGCCACAGCCACAAGGTGCGTTGGCTTTGGGGCTCACCCGGGGGCCTGGGACCACCAGAGAATGCCGGCCGAGGGCGACGGCCGCCCGCAGCCCGTAGGCCTCGGCTTCGGCCTCGAGAGCGTCGTCGTGGACGATGGCGAGGCCGCCGCCGAGCGGGTTGCGCACCCGGCCCGAGCGCTGCTGGAGCACGTGGGCGAGCTCGTGGGCGAGGAGGCGCCGGCCATGGGCGCTGCCGGGCAGGTACTGGCCCGGGGCAAAATGGACGTTGGCGCCGACGGTGAAGGCCAGGGCCCCGAGCTGCTGCGCCGCCGGGTCCTGGTGGACGCGCACGGCCGAGAGGTCGGTGCGGAACAGCTCTTCGAGCTGGCCCCGTTCGGGCGCGGGGAGCGGCCGGCCCGCCGTGCGGGCGAGCACCACCGTGGCCGGGATCGGGATCACCCGGGTGCGGCCGATCAGGGTCGACCTCGGGGTCGCTGAGGTCAGGCCCGGCCGCGGCCGCGAGGCCTGGAGGAGCAAGCCCGGCAGTCCACCACGGAAGCTCGCCTGGAGGACGTTCGAGCCGGGGAAGACGATCGCAGGACATGCCATGCCAGGAACCTCTACGAGCAGTCGAGCCGGTGAACTGGAAGCGAGGAGGACAAGACTACCCGAAGTGGCTGGCACCTCGGGCGGGAGCAGCCATCGGGAGATCCCTCGGCTTCGCTCCGGTTGACAACGGGGCGGGAGGGCCCCCTCCGCCGTCCCCCCGTCAAGCCCCTTCGGTGCCGGCGAAGCAGGTGTAGCAGGTGCGGCGGAAGGAGCGTACGGCCAGGAGCTCGATCTCGGGGGTGAGGAAGCCGGCCTTGGCGGGCTCGTCGCGCAGCAGGTCGGTGCTCAGGTACTTCTTGTTGTCGTCGGGGAAGACGGTCACCACCGGGGCCTCCGGCCCGAGCTCTTCCTGGACGCCGAGCGCGGCGAGGAAGTTGGCTCCCGAGGAGATTCCCACCGCCATGCCGAGGTCGGCGGCGAGCTTCTGGGCCATCAGGATGGCGTCGCCGTCGTCGACGGCGATCACCTGGTCCAGCTCGTCGAGCTCGACGATCGGCGGGATGAACTCGTCGGAGATGCCCTGGATGCGGTGCTGGCCGACCTTGTGGCCGGTCGAAAGGGTGGGGGAGTTGGCGGGCTCGACCGGGTGGAGCCGGATGCCGGGAAAGCGCTCGCGCAGGAAGCGGCCGACGCCCATGATGGTGCCGCCAGTGCCGACCCCCGCCACGAAGGCCGTGGGCTCGAGACCGTGGCTCTTGAGCTGCCACCAGATCTCGGGCCCGGTGGTCTTGAAGTGGGCCCCGACGTTGTCCTGGTTCGAGAACTGATGGGGCAGGAACGCCCCTTTCGTCCGCGCCGTGAGCTCCTCGGCGAGCCGGATGCTGCCCAGGAAGCCACCCTCTTCCTTGCCCACCAGGACGATCTCGGCACCGAAGCTCTGGATCAGCTTGATCCGCTCGGCGCTCATCCAGGCCGGCATGAAGATGGTCACCGGATGGCCGAGGGCGCGGCCGAGGGCGGCGAAGGCGATGCCGGTGTTGCCGCTGGTGGCCTCGATGATCCGGCCTCCCGGCTGCAGGACTCCCTGGGCGTAGGCGGCCCGCATGATGTGAAAGGCCATGCGGTCCTTGATGCTGCCGGTCATGTTGAGGTGCTCGGCCTTGGCGTAGAGGGTGCCGGCTCGGCCCCGGAAGGCGAAGTCGATTGCCAGCAAGGGGGTGTTGCCGATCAGGCTGGACAGGCCGTCGATGCGGGATGGCGGCACGCTGGGCTCTCCTCGTTCTGGAAGCGTACCGTCGGCTCCGGGACCCTCCCCCGTCCTTTCGGGCGGTAAGATCCTGACCGTTTCCGGAGGGAAGCCGAATGTCCGCTGCCGAAGGTGCGCCCATCACCGAGCCGATCGTCTGCCTGGAAGACTTCGAGCGTCTCGCCGCCTCCAGGGTCTCGGCGATGGCCCGGGCCTACGTCAGCGGCGGGGCCGGTGACGAGCTCTCGCTCGACTGGAACCGCCGGGCCTTCGACCGGCTGGCCCTGCTGCCGCGGGTGCTGCGGGACGTCTCCCGGCTGGACACGCGGCGGTCTCTGCTGGGCAGGGAGCTGCCCTTCCCCATCCTGCTCGCGCCCACCGCCTACCACCGCCTGATGCACCCCGACGCCGAGCTGGCGACCGCCCGCGGTGCCGGGGCCGCCGACGCGACGTTGGTGGTCAGCACCCTCGCCACCACCAGCATCGAGGCCATCGCCGAGGTGGCTACGTCCCCCCTGTGGTTCCAGCTCTACGTGCAGCCGGATCGTGGCTTCACCCGCGAGCTGGTGGCGCGGGCCGAGGCGGCCGGCTGCGAGGCCCTCTGCCTGACCGTGGATACCCCGGTCGTGGGCGCCCGCAACCGCGAGGAGAGGGCGGGCTTCGCCCTGCCGGCGGACTGGGAGCGGCCGCACCTGGCGCGGGTCGGTGCCCAGGCCGACCACCGCCCGGGCGAGCAGGGCATCTGGAGCCCGCTGCTCGATCCCGCCCTCTCCTGGCAGGACGTCGAGTGGCTGCGCTCGATCACCCGGTTGCCCCTCCTGCTCAAGGGCGTCTTGGCGCCGGAGGACGCCGCTCGGGCGGTGGCGGCCGGCGCCGCCGGGATCATCGTCTCGAACCACGGGGCGCGCAATCTCGACACCGTGCCGGCGACGATCACCGCCCTGCCGGCGGTGGTGGAAGCGGTAGCGGGCCGGCTGCCGGTGCTGCTCGACGGCGGCGTCCGCCGGGGCACCGACGTGGTCAAGGCCCTGGCGCTCGGCGCCTCCGCCGTGCTGGTCGGCCGGCCCTACCTGTGGGCCCTGGCCGTTGCCGGGGCCGAGGGGGTGACGCGGGCGATCACCATCCTGCGCGCCGAGCTGGAGATGGCCATGGCGCTGCTGGGTCGCACCTCGCTGGCCGAGATCGACCGCTCGGTCTTGGCGGAGCGGGGCTTCTAGCGTTTGGCCCAGCGGGCCTGGTAGCCGCGGGCGTCGACGTGGACGAAGGGGCCGCGGTGGCGCCGCGGGCCATAGAGCCCGAGGCCCCCCACCAGCCCGGGGTCCGCCTCGCGCTCCAGCTCCTCGGCGATCGACAGCAGCACCTCGGCGTCGCGCACATCCACCCGGCCGTTGCCGTTCAAGTCGTCCATCCGCCCGTCGCGGTTCTCGTCGACGAAGATGTCCGCGGCGTCGCCGTAGGTGTGGCGGCTGTAGGTCGTCTCGTTGCCGATCCTCGCGTTGTAGTAGGGCGTGCGGTAACCGCTCATGACGGTGAAGGTGCGCACGTCGAGGCCGCGGCCGCGAGCCTCGGCGAGAAGTCCCTCGAGCTTCGACAACAGCGTCTCTTGGAGGACGAGGTACTTGGGGAAGGTGCTCTGCTGCTTGCACGGAAACTGGCCGAGGGTGAAGTTGGGGGAGAGCTTGACGTCGACCAGCTCCGGCGTCAGCTCCACGAAGCCGCGCGGGGGCAGGTAGGCCGGGTCGTCCCGGAGCGGCTGGCTCTGGTAGCGACCGATGCGGTAGCCGTTGAGCTGGTCGGAGCCGTCATAGGGCTTGAGCACGAAGGCGTTGAGGCGCAGCGAGCCACCCTCGCCGTCGCTGAAGTCGAGGGGATAGAGGCCGGGCACGGCGGGGGCGCGCCAGCGCCAGGCATTCGGCTCGCCCTCCGAAGAGACGAGTGCGCCACCGCCGGCCTGGACCGCGAGGGGCTTGGCACCGGGAACGTACGCGAGGAGGGACAGCTCCTCACCTGGCAGAACGAAAGTAGAGAATATAGAGTAGCTCGTTAGGATTCCGTTGAAGGAGAGCGAAAAAGGCGCCATGCCGTCGGCGGCTTTCGAGGAGGGGGCTTGAAGGAACTGGAGGTTGGGGGCAGGGTGGATCGCGGGGTCGGGGACACTGGGCGACGTCGAGGTGGCGAAGGTGCCGATGAGCAGACTGCTCGAGATCCCGACGGTGACAGCCTTGACACTCGGATGCATCCGCGTCCCTCCTACGTTCTGACCTTGCTGTTGCTGCTGCTGGCACTCGCGACGGGCACCGCCGGTTGCCGCGGTCGCGAGGGGGCTGGCAAAGGCCCCGGAGAAGAACCCTCCGGCTTGCCCGACGATCGATCCCGTCAGGCGACACTGGAACCGGAACTGCTGGAATCGACCATTCTAGCGCGTTCGCCCGCAGGATCGGAAATCGCCGAGGTTCTCGGCCGCTTCTACCGCGAGGGGGCAGGCCGTCTGCTCTGGCTGAGCGACGGCCAGGCCAGCCCAGCGGCGCGCTCTCTGCCGGCGGCCCTGCGGGGCTTGCCGGAGGACGTTTCTCGCGAGGCGATCGGCCTCGCCGAGGTGGAATCGGCCCTCGCCGGGTGGCGAGCGGGTGGGGCGGCGCGAGACGCCGCGGCCTTCGAGGTCACCCTTGGCGCGAGCTTCACCGCCGCGGGCGCCTGGCTCGGGGGCCGAGGTCCGGGCAGCACCACTGCGGCCCTGCTGGGCGAGCTGCCCCGGCGTGCCGTCGATCTGGTCGCAGCGCTCGAGCGGGTGGCGGCCGGTGGCGAGGTGGCCCAGGCCTTGGCGGCGCTCGAGCCGTCGAGCCCGGAGTACCGGCGCCTCCTGGCCGAGGTGCCGCGCTACCGCCAGATCGCCGAGCGAGGGGACCTCCCCCTCCTGCCCTTCGAGCCCGGCCGGAACACCCTCGAGCCCGCTCAGCCGGCCTCCCCGGACTTCCTCGCGCTCTTGGCCCAGCGGCTGGCGTTCGAAGGCTTTGCGCCGGAGCCCGCCCCCGCCGGAGCCGATCCGGGCCTCTACTCGCCCGAGCTGGCGGCGGCTCTCACCAGCTACCAGGCGGCCCGCGGCCTGCTGGCGGACGGCAAGCTGGGCCGTGACACCCTGGCCGCTCTCAACGTCTCGGCGCGCGGGCGGCTGGCCCAGCTCGTGGTGAACCTCGCCCGCTGGCGGGCCCTCGCCGAACCGCCGGCCGGCCTCCACGTGACCGTCAACGTCCCGGCCTTCCGGCTGAGCGTCCGCGACGGGGGGCGGGAGCTGCTGTCCCTGCCCGTGGTGGTGGGCAAGAAGGACTGGCCGACCCCGGCCTTCGCGGACGAGATCGTCTCGATCGTCCTCAACCCGGCGTGGAACGTGCCGGAGTCGATCCTGCGCGAGGAGATCCTGGCCAAGATCCAGGCCGACCCGACCTATCTCGAAAAGGAGGGCATCGAAGTCCTCGCGAGCTGGGCCGCCGGGGCGCCGCTGGTCGATGCGGGCACGATCGACTGGCCGAGCCTGCGCCCGGACCAGGTGCCCTACCGGCTGCGCCAGCGGCCGGGCAAGGCGAACCAGCTCGGCCGGATCAAGATCGACCTGCCCAACCACCACGACGTCTACCTGCACGACACGCCCGCCAAGAGCGCCTTCTTGCGCGCCAACCGGGCGGTCTCCCACGGCTGTGTGCGGGTCCAGGAGCCGTTCCGGCTCGCCGAGCTGCTGGTCAAGGACCTGCCGGCCTGGAGGGAGGGCAAGCTCCAGAAGGCGGCGGCCGAAGGGGTGGAGACGACCATCCTGCTGCCGCGCCGCGTGCCGATCTTCCTCACCTACTTCACGGCCGAGGTGGGAGAGGACGGCACCCTCGAGCTGTTCCGGGATGTCTATGGCTGGGACGAGGAGGCACGCCAGGCCCAGACCTCCCCGGCGCCGCAGCCGGCGGCCCCTCCGATCGCGGTCCTTCCCTAAGCCGTCCGCGCCATGGCCTCGGGCTGGACCTCGTCGATCGCCACGCCGACCACCTTGGAGATTCCCCGCTCTTCCATGGTCACCCCGTAGAGCACGTGGGCCAGGCGCATGGTGATCTTGTTGTGGGTGATGATGATGAACTGGGTCTCGCCGGCCATCTCGCGCACCAGCTCGACGAAGCGCAGGGCGTTGGCATCGTCCAGGGGGGCGTCGACCTCGTCGAGGATGCAGAACGGCGAGGGCTTGGCGCGGAACAGGGCGAACAGCAGGGCGATCGCCGTCAGGGCCTTCTCACCGCCGGACATCAGCATGATGTTCTGCAGCCGCTTGCCCGGTGGGCGGGCGACGATCTCGATGCCGCTCTCGAGCAGGTCCTCTTCGTCCTGCAGGCGCATCTCCGCCTCGCCGCCGCGGAAGAGGCGGCCGAAGATCTCACCGAAGCTGACGTTGACCTGGGCGAAGACCTCGCGGAAGCGCTCGCTCGAGGTGGCGTTGATCTCCCGGATGGTCGCCTTCAGGCTGGCGATCGAGGTCTCGACGTCGGCGCGCTGGGTGGTCAGGAAGGCGTAGCGCTCCTCGTTTTCGGCGTACTCCTGGGCGGCCAGGGCATTGACCGGCCCGAGGCGCTCCAGGGCCTCGCGGCTGCGCATCAGGGCCGCTTCCAGCGTGGCGAGGTCGGTCAGCAGGGGCGGGACCTCGGCCGGCGGCTCGCTGCCGAGCTTGTCGCGGAACTGCTCGGCCAGGTTCTCAGCGTCCTGCTGGGTCGAGGCCTGGCGGATGCGCAGCTCCGAGACCGCCTGGCGGGCCGCGTCGGCCTGGAGCCGCAGGGCAGCCACCTGCTCCTCGAGAGCCCGCACCTCGGCGCGGCACTCGTCCACCCGCGCCTGGCCGGCGAGCAGGGCCTCCTCGGAGGTCTCTTTCTCGGTCAGGAAGGCCGCCAGCTCGGCCTCGGCCCCTTCGATCTCCGCCACCAGCTCGGCGCCGCGCCGCTCCAGACGCTCGGACTCCTCGCGCCAAAGGCGGATCTGCCGCTCCCCCTCTTCGCGGTCCCGCTCGATGCGCGCCACCTCCCGCTCCTGGGCCGTGAAGCGCTCGCGGGCCAGGGCCAGCCGACCCTCCACCCCGGCGTGCTCGGTGCGCAGGTTCTCCCGCTCCCCCTTGGCCATCTCCAGGGCCTGCTCGGCCAGCTCGAGGGCGGCGGCCAGGTCGCCGCGGCGAGCCTCGGCGGCGGAGAGGTCGGCGGCGAGGCGGGCTCGCCTCTCGTCCACGGCCGAGATCTGGCGGCTCAGCGCCTCCCTCTCCTCGGCGATCTGCCCGCGCTGGCGGGACAGGCGCTCGTAGCGCCCCACCAAGTCCTCGCGCCGGGCCGCGGCCACCGCCGCCTCCTGCTTGAGCTGGGTGATCTCCCCTTCCAGGCGATGGGCGGCGGCGGCCCGGTCGGCCCGCTGGGCGACCAGGGCCTCGAGGCCCTCGATGGCCTCGGCCAGGGCGAGCTCGACCTCGGGGATGGTCACCGTCAGCCCGGCGAGCTCCCGCTCCCGCTCGAGCAGGCCGGGCACGGTGCGGGAGCCTTCGAGGTGGAGCAGCCCCCCCTGGGCCCAGAGCCCGTCCGGGGCGAGGAAGGCGTGGCCGGGGTGGCGGTGGGCGAGGCGCTCGGCGTCGGCCGAGGTGCGCACCAGCCAGCCCGGTGGCAGGGCCGCCGCCATCTCCGGCGGCAGCCCGAGGGCCGGCCCGATGGCCAGCACCACGGCCGGGTCGTCGATCTCGGCTCTCTCGCCGCCCTCGACGGCCGGGACCAGGGGACCGAGGATCGCCGCCGGCGGCCGGGCACCCTGGAGGGGCTGGACGCCGGCGAGGGCGCGGGCCAGATCGAGAGCGTCCTCGCCCTCGGGCACCACCACGGCGTCCTCGAGGGGGCCCAAGTAGAAGTCCAGGCTGTGCTCCCAGCCCGCCACGGCGGCGAGGGTGTCGGCCAGGTAGCGGGGCTCTTCGATGCCCACGGCGGCCAGGCACTCGGCCAGGGCCGAGCGCCCCTTCTGGTGGGCCTCGGCGAGGTCGGAGAGGAGCTTGGCCCGCTGGCGCAGGCCGGAGAGGCGCTCTTCGAGGCCACGCCGCGCCTCGCTCGCGGCGCCCTCACGCTCGAGCAACTGGCCGAGCTGGGTCTCGACCGTGTCGATCTCGACCTCCTTCTCGGCGATCCGTCGGGTCAGGGTCTCGGCCAGGTCGCGGGCCACGGTGACCTGGTCCCCGGCCTGGGAGAGCTCGAAGTCGGCCTTCGCGAGCTCCTCGTCCAGATGGCCGAGCTGAAAGCGCCGTCGCTCCCCCTCGAGCTGCTCCTGCTGCAGGCGGTTGGCCACGCCGGTCGCTTCGGTTGACAGGGTGAGCAGCTCGCGGCGTCGCTCTTCGACCTCGATGGAGCTGCGGCGCAGCTGCTTCTCGGCGTCCGCCAAGCGTTCGGCGCCGGCTCCCACCTGGGCTTCGGCCGCCGCGAGCTCGAAGGAGAGCTCGTCGCGCCGGCGCGAGAGGGTCTCGAGGGTCGAGGCGAAGCCGGCGATCTGCCGCTCCCGCTCGGCGGCCAGCTCGCGGCCGGCCAGGGCCCGCTCTCGGACCTCCGCGAGCGAGGCCCGGCGGGCCTTGGCCAGCTCCTGCCGGCCCTCGATGCGGGCGCCCAGCGAGGCGTAGCGCTCGTGCTTCTCGCCCAGCTCGCGGCTGGCGCACTCGAGGGTCTCGCGGGCGGCGGCCAGCGCGGCTTCTTCACGGCTGACGCCCGTGACCAGCTCGGCTTCGCGGTCGGTGGCCACGGCGAGGTCGGAGGCGATCGCTGCCTGCTCGTCGGTCAGCCGGCCCCAACGGCCGGAGAGCACCTGGGCGAGCAACTCGCGGTATTCGACCTCCTTCTCCTTGTAGCGCTCGGCCGCCGCGGCCTGGCGCTTGAGGCTGCGCAGGCTGCGCTCGACCTCGGCCACGATGTCGGCCAGGCGCAGCAGGTTGGCGGTGGCTTCCTCGAGCTTGACCTCGGCGATGCGCTTGCGCGTCTTGTACTTGGTGATGCCGGCCGCCTCCTCGAGCAGACGCCGCCGCTCCTGGGGCTTGCCGGAGAGGATCATGCCGATCTTGCCCTGCTCGATCACCGAGTAGGCCCGGATGCCGAGACCGGTGTCCATGAGCAGATCCCGCACGTCCTTCAGGCGGACGTTGCGGCCGTTGATCCGGTAGTGGCTCTCACCATCGCGGAAGACCCGGCGAGCGATCTGGATGCGGCCGTTCTCGGCCGCCTCGAGGGGAGAGTCGGTGCGCAGGGTCATCGCCACTTCGGCCATGCCGACCGGCTTGCGCCGCTCGGAGCCGTTGAAGATGACGTCCTCCATCTTGTCGCCGCGCAGGGTCTTGGCGCTCTGCTCGCCGAGCACCCAGGTGATGGCGTCCGAGAGGTTGCTCTTGCCGCAGCCGTTGGGCCCGACGACGCCGGTGATCCCCGGGGGGAAGGCCAGCTTGATGGTCTCGGCGAAGGACTTGAAGCCGGAGATCTCGATGCGTTCGAGGTGCAACATGGTAGACCGCCGAAGATAGCAGACGGTCGATCGTGACCACAAGGGATGGGGGAGGAATGGCCCCAGACCGCAATTGGTGGGGCCTGCCCCTACCGTTTGCTCAGCTCCCGGTAGAAGAACGCCATCCACAGGGCGAAGGGCAGGGCGAGCTTCAGGGGCAGGTCGAAGACGTGCTTGGCGAGGCCCCAGAAGTTCTGTCCGAAGGCGCCGTAGTGCTCCCCGCTCCAGGTGCCGAGCTGGGTGGCGTAGACGAACTTCACCCACAAGAAGAGGTCGGCGATCTGGAAGAACACCGCCGCCAGCCAGGCCCAGCCCAGGGCCTGGAGCTTCTGCTTCCAGGGCAAGCCCGGCACCGCCAGGAAGAGGGTGAACAGCAGCAGCAGGTGGAAGTGGATGTCGGTGACGCGGATCTGGTAGAGCTTGCCCTTCGAGGGCGGAAAGTCCGTCCGCGACACCGCCACGTAGTGCTCGTCCACCCGCAGCAGCTGGGTGACGTTGGGGCTCTCGGTGAGCAGCAGCAGGTTTTCCGCGCTCTGGGTCAGGAAGCGGTTGTAGAAGCTGGTGAGCCCGGCCCACAGCAGCCAGCAGGGCACCAGCCACAGGGCCACGTTGCGCCCGAAGGCGAGCGCCCAAGAGGTGCCGCCGGCCGCCTTCTCGGACTTCACGGCGTGGCGCCCGCCTCGGAACGGACGGCCCAGCGATTGGCCCAGAAGATCCACAGCAGCACGCCGGCGAGGATCACCACGGTCTGCCAGACCACCGTGTGCGAGGAGTCGAAGAGCTTGGGGAAGTAGACCCCGGTCAGGTAGAGGGCCACGACCCGGATCAGGTTGACCACCTGGATCAGGCCCAGGCCGATGGCCAACCCCTTGCCCTTCGACGACCAACTGGCGGGGAAGGCGAGCACGGCGCAGCAGAAGATCAGCATTGCCTCGACGCCGTTGCAGCCGTTCTTGATGTTCACCGAGAAGCGCTTGCCGAGGATCATCGTCCCCTGCATGCGGATGTCCTGTCCGATCAGGTTCAAGGCCACGCCACTCGCCTTGGCGACCCCGGCGGTGAACGGCTCGATGACGTGGTCGTTGACCCAGTTGAGCGAGAGCAGGGTGAAGCTGCCCGCGAGCAGCACCAGGAACACGGTGAGGAAGGTGAGCTCCGGCCGGTAGCGCTTCACGAAGCCGGGCTCGGGGGAGGTCTTGCCGGGATCATCCGCCATAGTCGAGTTTTCGCAGTAGGTTGGTCGGGCCGCGCGGGCAGGTCCCGTGCGGCGCGATCTTAAGAGCCACGGCTCGCGTTGACAACCCTGAAAGCGGGCGCATACCATGCGCCGGACACGCGGAAAGCAGCGAATGGCGGCCGGCCTCTACGTCAAGAAGACCTTGCTCGATGCCGGGCAGATCCGGCGTATGGTGCGCCGGATGGCCGGCGAGCTGGTCGAACGCAACGAAGGCGTCGAGGATCTCCTCCTGGTGGGCATCCGGACCCGGGGCGTGCCCCTGGCCGAGCGCTTGGCCGAGGAGGTGGAGGCCATGGAAGGCCGGCCCCTGCCCCTGGGCGTGCTCGACATCACCCTCTATCGCGACGACCTCTCGACCATCGCGCCCCAGCCGGTGGTCAAGGAATCGCATTTCCCGGTGCCGGTCGAGGGCAAGACCGTCGTGCTCTGCGACGACGTGCTCTACACCGGCCGCACCGTGCGCGCCGCCCTCGACGCCCTGCTCGACTACGGCCGGCCCCGCGCCGTGCAGCTCGCCGTGCTGGTCGACCGGGGCTGGCGCGAGCTGCCGATCCAGGCCGACCTGGTGGGCCTCGCCCTGGGCACCAGCGCCAGCGAGGTGATCAAGGTCGCCTTCGCCCCCACCGACGACGGGGAGGAGGCGGTCAAGCTGCTCGACCGGGGGGCCGGGGGATGAGCCCGTCGACGCTCTGGCGCCGCAGGCATCTCCTCTCCATCGCCGAGCTGTCCCCTTCCGAGATCGAGACCATCCTCGACGTCGCCGAGCCCTTCGCCGACGTGGCGGAGCGGCCGGTGAAGAAAGTGCCGACCCTGCGCGGCAAGACCCTGATCAACCTCTTCTTCGAGGCCTCGACGCGCACCAGCTCGAGCTTCGAGATCGCCGGCAAGCGCCTCTCGGCCGACGTGGTCAACTTCTCGGCCGGCGGCTCTTCCCTGTCGAAGGGGGAGAGCCTGATCGACACCGCCTTGACCCTCGAGGCCATGGTGCCGGACTTCCTGGTGGTGCGTCACGCCTGTCCGGGGGTGCCGCAGATGCTCGCCCGCAGGCTCGCCCATGCCGGCACGCGGGTGATCAACGCCGGCGACGGCGCCCACGAGCACCCCACCCAGGCCCTGCTCGACGCCTTCACCGTCCGCCGCAAGAAGGGTCGCCTGGCAGGTCTCGAGGTGGTGATCGTGGGCGACATCGAGCACAGCCGGGTGGCGCGCTCGAATGTCCACCTGCTGGCGAAGATGGGAGCGCGGGTCACCCTGGTGGGCCCCCGGACCATGATGCCGGCCGCGGTCGAGGCCCTCGGCGCGCGGGTTTCCTATTCTCTCGACGAGGCCCTGGTCGGCGCCGACGTGGTGATGATGCTCCGGGTGCAGCTCGAGCGGCAGTCGCGCATCGCCTTCCCGTCGATCGCCGAGTACTTCCGCGGCTTCGGCCTCTCCCGGGCCCGACTCGCGCTGGCCAAGGAGGACGCCATCGTGCTCCACCCCGGGCCGATCAACCGCGGGGTCGAGATCGCCAGCGACGTGGCCGACGGCCCCCACTCCCTGATCCTCGAGCAGGTCGCTCACGGGGTGGCGATCCGCATGGCGGTCCTCTATCTCCTGGCCGGCGGCCAGTCGGAGGCGGCGTGAGAACCCTGATTCGTGGTGGCAGGCTGCTCGATCCCAGCCAGGGCCTGGACGGCGCCCTCGACCTGCTGATCGAGCACGGCGTGGTGGCGCGGGTGGCGGCGGGGATCGCCGGCTCCGAGGCCGACGAGGTGGTGGACGCCTCGGGCCACCTGGTCACCCCGGGCTTGATCGACATGCACGTCCACCTGCGCGAGCCCGGGCAGGAGTACAAGGAGACGGTGGAGACCGGCACCCGGGCGGCGGCGGCGGGCGGCTTCACCGCCGTGGCCTCGATGCCCAACACCGTGCCGGTCAACGACAACCGCGCCGTCACCCGCCACATCCTCGGCCAGGCCGAGCGCTTCGGCTACGCCCGGGTCTACCCCATCGCGGCGATCTCCAAGGGCCAGAAGGGCGAGCAGCTGTCGGAATTCGGCGAGCTGGTGGAGGCCGGGGCCGCCGCCTTCTCCGACGACGGCCTGCCGGTGGCCAACGCCGAGCTGATGCGCCGCGCCCTGCTTTACGCGCGGCACTTCGGCAAGGCCCTCTTGCAGCACGCCGAGGACCTGGCGATCACCGGCCCGGGGGTGATGCACGAAGGGGAGACCTCGGCACGGCTGGGACTGCCCGGTATCCCGGGCTCGGCGGAGGACGTGATCATCGCCCGGGACCTGCTGCTGGCCGAGGAGACCGGTGGTCGCTACCACGTGCAGCACCTGTCGACCGCCCGCGGCCTCGAGCTGGTGTCCGAGGCCAGGCGGCGGGGGGTGGCGGCGACCTGCGAGGTCTCCCCCCACCATCTGCTGCTGACCGACGAGGTGGTCGCCGCCAGCGGCCTCTCCACCCACACCAAGATGAAGCCGCCGGTGCGCTCCGAGCGAGACCGCCAGGCCCTGGTGGCGGGCTTGGCCGACGGCACCATCGACGTGATCGCCAGCGACCATGCCCCCCACCACCAGGACGAGAAGGACCGCGAGTACACCGCGGCTCCCTTCGGCATCGTGGGGCTGGAGACCACCGTCCCCCTGCTGCTCGACCGGCTGGTGCGGCCCGGGCTGCTGGCGCTGGCCCGCTTCGTCGAGGCCCTGACGATCCAGCCCGCCCGGGTGCTCGGGGTGCCGGGCGGCACGCTCGCTCCCGGCTCGGTGGCGGACGTGACCCTGATCGACCTGGAGCGCGTGGTGACGGTGGAGCCCGAGCGCTTCCACAGCCGCTCCCGCAACACCCCCTTCGCCGGCTGGGAGCTACGAGGAGCTGCCGTGGCCACCTTCCTGGCCGGGCGGCGGGTGGTGATCGGGTAGCGGGCGGGCTCAGCCGTCCCCGACTCGTTCGAGCACAGCCTGCCAGATCTCTCCCAGATCGAGCCGGGCAACCCAATCTTCGAGGTACTCCCGGTCCAGTTGGTCGCCGCTGATCTTGAGGATGCCGGTGATGTCGCGCAGGTGCTTCTCGGAGCCGCCTTCGCGATAGAAGGCCAGCTTCTTGAGAATCACATCTTCCGGCGCAGCGAAGGAGACCGCCTTGCCAGGCGTCACAGCGACCGCTCTCCTGCGGGCGAAGCGCGAGCGATCGAACGGGCTCGACTGAGCGACGAAGAAGTCGACCTTGAGGCCCGATGAAGGGTGGAGGAGGTTGAACTGCCCTCGCCGTGCGATGGCGTCGTACACCGCCTCCGGGCTGAAAAAGAAGGTCTCCTGCGGGAATTGCCGGCAGAAGCCCGCCACCTCGGAAGCTGACAGTTGCACCACGATGTCGATGTCGTTGGTGAAACGCGGCTCCCCATAAACGATCGAAGCGACGGATCCGGTCACCAGGTAGTGAACCTCGAGTCGGTCGAGGGTTTCGGCAACCAGCTGGAGCAGCTCAGCTTGACTCAAGGCTGATCCTCCGGGCGACCTCGCGTCCCAGGGACTCCTCATCCCAGTCCGGGTGCTGCGTTCGGAGATAGCCCGAGAGCAGCAGCTGTGCCGACCGGAAGAGCCCGTCCGCGATCGCCAGGCGTTCGGCCGGGGTCTTGTGCCGCAGAATCGCGGCCATGTCTTCGTCGACCACCTCGATGTTTCCCGGTCTGGGCTTACCTCGAAGAGGGCTCGCCGGCCTGCTCATGCTGGTGAGAATAGCGCGGCCATCGCCTGGAGTCGCGCCGGATGGGAAGCTCGGGTAGTCTTGCTGGCTCATGCGTCTCGCCTCTGGCTTCTCGCGGATCCTCGCCGTTCTCGCCGGGCTGCACGCTGCAACGGCCTCGGCGGTTCTCGCCCCGCCGCCCGCCGTGACGCTCAACGCGCCCCAGCGAACGCCGGAGCTCGTCGCCCTCGAGATCTCCCTCGACAGCGCGGCGCGGGGCATGGCGCCGCGCATCCCTCTGGCCTTCGAGCGGCCGGTGGCCATCGAGGTAGTGGCGGACTATGTCGAGCAGGCGAAGCGGGCCGGCGCGGTGGGGGAGGCGGTGCCTGCCACGGACGGCCGGGCGGATCTGCTGCTGGTCTTCCACCCCGAGGATGCTCCCTTCTACCGCCACGCCCTGGGCCGGCAGCTGCTCGCCCGAGGCGGGGTCGCGGCCTCCCTGCCGCCCTGGATCGCTCACGGCGCCGCCCTCTGGCTCTCCGAGGAGTGGTACGGCCGGCCCTATCGCGACTGGCTGCCGACTCTGGCGGCGGCGGAGGTCTGGCCCACGGCGGCGGAGCTGCTGGCCACGCAGGAGCAGCGGGACGGCTCCGAGATCCTCTGGGCGCCGGTGGCCGCGGCCCTGATCGAGGTCCGGCCCGGCAAGACGCTCACCGCCCGCCTCGCCCGGCCGTGGAGCGAGGCCGAGGTGGCCCCCGCCTTGGAGCGCCTGCGCCGCGAGGCCCTGGCCGGGGCAGGACCCGTGCCGGGGCGGCGTCCCTGGCCCCGCCGGGGCTTCTTGCGCGGAGTCAGCTTCGCCATGCTCAACGGCGTCGAGGTCGGCTACCACGCCCCCAGCGCCGACCAGTCCCTGGGCCGCCTGGCCGGCCTGGGCGCCGATGCTGTTTCGATCATGCCCTTCGCCTTCCAGCGCGACCCCGCCCAGCCCACCATCGCCTTTCTGCGCCAGCGACCGAGCAGCGAGACCGACGTCGGCTGCCTCCACGCCGCGCGACGTGCCCGGGCAAGGGGCATGAAGGTGCTGTGGAAGCCCCATCTTTGGCTGCGGGGCAGCTGGCCGGGGGAGGTGGCCTTCGCGGATGAGGCCGGCTGGCAGGCGTGGTGGCGGGGCTACCGCCGCTTCGTGCTGCACCATGCCTTCCTCGCCCGTCGGGCCGGGGTGGAGCTGTTCTCGGTGGGGGTCGAGCTCGACAAGACCGTGCTGCGCCAGGCCGAGTGGCGGCACCTGATCGGCTCGGTGCGGCGGGTCTTCCCGGGCGCGGTGACCTACGCCAGCAACTGGTGGGGAGGGCTCGACGCGGTGCCCTTCTGGGACGCCCTCGACGTCGGCGCCGTGGACGCCTACTTCCCCCTCGCCGACAACGCCGAAGCGACCGCCGCCGAGCTGGCCCGCGGCGCCCGCGCCGTGGCCGAGAAGCTGGCCGCGGAGTCCCGCCGGATCGGCCTGCCCCTGATGCTCACCGAGGTCGGCTTCGCGGCCCGCAAGGGGGCCTGGACGGCGCCCCACGAGGAGGGCGGGGTGCTCTCGGAGGCCGACCAGGCCGCAGCCTACCGCGCCCTGCTCTCCGCCCTCGAACGCCAGCCCTGGCTCGCCGGGCTCTTCGTCTGGAAGGCTTTCAGCTTCGAGCTGCCGCCCGGCCCCGAGGCTGACTTCCGCTTTCTCGGCCGGGCCGCCGAGGCGGAGATCCGCCGCTACTTCACCACCGGCCGCTGAGATGGACAGCTCCCTGCTCGCCACCGCCGTCGCCGCCGCCGAAGCGGGAGGTCGCGTGCTCCTCGACTTCTGGGGCAAGGGCGACCTCGACGCGCGCAAGAAGGCCGAGAACGACTTCGTCACCGCCGCGGACCATGGCAGCGAGGCTGTGGTGGTGGCGGAGATTCGCCGGCGCTTCCCCGAGCATCGCTTCCTCGCCGAGGAAGGGGGTGCTTCGGGGGGTGCCGGCGACGTCGAGTGGTTGATCGACCCCCTCGACGGTACCGCCAACTTCATGCAGGGAGTGCCGTTCTTCTGCGTCTCCGTGGCCTGCCGCCGGCAGGGCGAGCTGCTCGCCGCCGCCGTGCTGGACCCGCTGCGTAGCGACCTCTTCACGGCCGAGCGAGGCGGTGGGGCGGCACGCAACGGCCGGCGGATGGCGGTCTCGGCGCGGCCCGATCTCACCGGCTCCTTCCTGGCCACCGGCTACCCGTTCCGGGCCCACCCGGCCATCGACCTCTACCTCGGCCTGTTCCGGGAGGTCTTCCTCCAGGCCAAGGGCATCCGCCGCTGCGGCGCTGCGGCCCTGGACCTCGCCTACACGGCGGCGGGGGTCTTCGACGGCTTCTTCGAGTTTCGCCTGTCGGCCTGGGACATCGCCGCCGGCGCCCTGCTGATCGAGGAGGCGGGAGGTCGCATCTCGGACCTCGACGGCGGCCCCGGCTACCTCGACGGGGGCAACGTCCTCGCGGGCACGCCCGGGGTCCACGCCGCGCTCCGCCGTGCGGCTCGCCGCCACGCCAGCGAGGCGCAGGTGGACTCCTTGGTGTCACGGGCCGTCGAGGTCGCGCCGTGACGCAGGGGCTGTGGGAGCTGCAGTTCCACCCGGCCGACGCCCGCCGGCCGGTGCGGCGCTGGTTCCTGTCCCCGCGCAAGGTGCGCTGGATGAAGGTCGGTCTCGGCGCCTGGCTGCTCTTCCTGGCGAGCGCCGCCGTCGCGGCTCCCTTCGTGCTGCCCTCGCTCGGTCGCCGTGATCTGCCCTCGCTACGCAGCGTGCGCAACCAGGAGCTGCGCGGACTCTCCAACGCCGCCGAGGGGCTCGAGGCGCTACGGCCGCGCACCCAGCAGCTGGCCATGCGCCTGGCCAAGCTCGCCGCGGCCTACGGCTTGCCCCAGCCGACGCTGCCGGCGCCGCAGGTCGTGTCGCCCCTCGCTCTGCGCGACTCGGCCAGCCTGCGCACCGCCCGCCGCGGCCTCGAGCTGGTGGCCGGCGCCGAGCGTGACCTCGCCCTCGCCGCGACGTTGGTGGCGGCCATCGAGGAGCTCGAGCGGCGAGAGGCCGTGCGCATGCGCACGGTGCCGGTGGTGTCTCCCCTGCCGGCGGGCTCCTTCGTGCTCACCAGCGGCTTCGGTCCGCGCCAGAACCGGTACACCGAACAGGCGGAGTTCCACGCCGGCCTCGACCTCGCCGCCCTGACCGGCACCCCGGTGCGAGCCCCGGCCGACGGCACCGTGCGCTTCGCCGGCTCGGTCAGCCGGCGCGAGGGCTCGTCCTGGTGGAAGCTGGGGGAGCTGGTGGTGCTCGACCACGGCGGTGGCCTCACCAGCCTCTACGGCCACCTGTCGACGATCGGCGTGCGGGTGGGGCAGAAGCTGCGGCGAGGGGAGCCCCTCGGCACCGTGGGCGCGAGCGGCTGGGCGGTCTCCTCCCACCTCTACTACGAGGTGCGTCGGCTGGGCACGGACGGCGTCCAACGGCCGGTCGACCCCCGCTTCTTCGTCGCCGACCACCGCTGGGAAGGTGAAGAGGAGATGGTGGCGAGAGGCCCCGAGGCGGCCCCGGACGGCGGTTTCGAGCCGTTGCCGTGAGGCTCGCTACAGCGCCGTCACCCGCACCACTTCTTCGAAGCTGGTCACACCCTCGGCGAGCTTGCGCAGGGCGCTCTGGCGCAGGCTGCGCATGCCGTTCTTGACCGCCTCGCGCTTGATCCGCGGGGCATCGGCGCCTTCGAGGATCAGCGGCTTGATCGCGTCGTCGACGGCGAGCATCTCGAAGACTCCGGTGCGGCCGAGGTGGCCGGTGGAGCGGCACTCAAAGCAGCCGGCGCCCTCGCGGGTCTTGACCTTCTTGCCCGCGGGCACGGCGAGACGGAGGGTCTGGGCCTCTTCCTCGGTCAGGTAGCGGTCGGCGGCGCAGTGGGGGCAGACCTTGCGCACCAGGCGCTGAGCCAGTACCCCGATCAGGGTGGAGCTGACCAGGAAGCGCTCCACGCCCAGCTCGGCCAGCCGGGTGATCGCCGAGGCGGCGTCGTTGGTGTGCAGGGTGGAGAACACCAGGTGGCCGGTGAGGGCGGCCTGGATGGCGTAGTTGGCGGTTTCGCCGTCGCGGATCTCGCCCACCATGATGATGTCCGGGTCCTGGCGCAGGATGTGGCGCAGGGCGTTGGCGAAGGAAACGTCGATCTTCGGCTGCACCGCGACCTGGTTGAACTCCTCGTAGACCATCTCGATCGGGTCTTCGATCGTGGTGATGTTCTGCTCGCGGTTGGAGATCGCCTTCAAGGCCGAGTACAGCGTGGTGGTCTTGCCCGAGCCGGTGGGGCCGGTGACCAGAAAGATGCCGTGGGGCCGGGTGATGAAGTCCTGGAAGGCGGCCAGCTCGTCGGGGTAGAAGCCGAGGCCGGTCAGGTCCTGGATCAGCACGTCGGGGTCGAAGATGCGCATCACCACCTTCTCGCCGAAGGCGATCGGCAGGGTCGAGATGCGCAGCTCGATCTCCTTGCCGCCCCGGGTGGTCTTGATCCGTCCGTCCTGAGGCCGGCGCTTCTCGGCGATGTCCAGGCGCGCCAGGGTCTTGATCCGCGACACCACCGCCCGGTGCACCAGCTTGGGCATGCGCTGGATGTCGTGCAGCACGCCGTCGATGCGGAAACGGATCAGGCTGTCCTCGCGCTTGGGCTCGATGTGGATGTCGCTGCCTCGGCTGTCGAAGGCGTGCTGGAGCATGAACTCCACGGCGTTGACGATGTGCTGGTCGCTCGACTCCAGCTCGGCGTCGCTCTTCATGGCGACCAGCTGCTCGAGGTTGCCCAGGTCGATGCCCGCCCGCAGGTCCCGCTCGGCCTTCTTGACCGCGTGGCGCAGGCCGTAGAACTCGGTGATCGCCTTCAAGATCTCCGGCTCGGTGGCCACCACCAGGTCGAGGTCGCGGCCGGCGATGCGCCGGAACTGGTCGATGCCTTCGAGGTCGAAGGGGTTCGAGCAGGCCACCCGCAGCCGGCCGTTGGCCATCGCCAGGGGGATCATGCGGTGGCGCCGGGCGAAGGGGCGGGACATCCGCGCCTCGATCAGGTCGGCGTCGAGGCCGAGGGTGTCGATGCGCACGAACTCGAGGCCGGCGTCCTCGGCGATGGCCTGGCCGATCTCGATCTCGTTGAGCCAGGTGCCGGGGCGGTCCTTCAAGGGCAGGCGCAGGCTCTGCACCAGGTCGTAGGCCACGGCGCTCTGTTCGTAGGCACGGGGGGAGCGGCTATTGGCCGGCAGCATGCGGGCTTCCTTCTTGATCTCGAAGCCCTGTTCCTGGCTGATGCGGCCACGCCGGACCAAGAGGTCGGCGAGGAACTCGGGGAGCAGTCTCACGAGCCGAAGTCTATCGCGGCGACGATCCGGGATAGGCTCGCGCGGCCATGAGCATCTCCACCGCCGGCCTCCTGCTCGCCCTGGGCTCCAGCCTCGCCTGGTGCGGTCTGGACTACACGCGCAAGGTCCTGGTCGGCCGGCTGTCCTCGCTCGCCCTGCTGTTCTGGCTGACGCTGGGGTGCGTGCCCTTCTTCCTCGCCTGGGGCTGGTCCGAGGGCATGGGGGCGCCGCTGCCGGGCTACTGGCTGCCGGCGATCGCCTCGGTGGTGCTCAACCTGGCGGCCAACCTCTGCTTCTTCGAAGCGATCAAGCGGGCACCGTTTTCGGTGACCATCCCCCTGCTTTCGCTGACGCCGGTCTTCGCCGCTCTGGTGGCCATCCCGGTGATCGGCGAGTGGCTGACCTGGCTCCAGACTCTGGGGGTCTTGCTGGTGGTGGTGGGCGCCTTCTTGCTCCAGCGCTCGCCGGCGGGCTCCCTCTCGGATGGCTACGACCCGGCCCAGATCCGCGTCGGCATTCTGCTGATGACCGCCACGGCCGCGATGTGGTCGGCGACGATCGTGATCGACAAGAAGGCGCTCGAGTCCTCGCAGGGCAGCTTCCACGGCGTGGTGCTGCTGTCCGGGGTGGCGCTGCTGAGCCTGGCGGTGCTCGCCTTGCGCGGCCAGGTGGGAGAGATCCGGGCAGCCGCGAAGACGCCCTGGACCCTCTTCGCCGCCCTGGTGGTCAGCAGCCTGGCCCTGGGGACGCAGTTCCTGGCTCTGCCGCTGGTCCCCGTCGGCCTCTTCGAGACCCTGAAGCGGGCCATCGGCAACGGCATGGCCCTGCTCGTCGGCGCCCTGCTCTTCCGGGAGGAGGTCACCCCCGGCAAGATCCTCGCCGCGATCCTCATGGCCGTGGGCGCCGCGGCGGTGCTGTTGGGGTGAGAAGGCGTTGTAAGATCTTCCCCGGGCTGTACACAATCGACCCAGCTTTGCCAAGAGTCATCCATGGCCACTGCTCAAGCTCCTGCCTCGCTGAATGTAGGCTCTGCCTTCGCCGAGCCGGTGTTTGCCTACCCCCGCTTCGTACCCGAGATCCAGCAGGCACTGTTCCATGCGCTACAGGGCTTCGAGCTCGATCTTGCGAGCCTCTCTGGCTCGGCCGCGAGCTCTCGCCCTTCAGACTGGCTGGTCAGCGCGGGCTTCCTAGACCAGCGCGGCATCACGAGAGTCGGCTATCACGGCTTCGACGTGACCTTCTGGTATCCGGCATGGGGTGAAGTCGAGCTGTTTCGGGAGGTCGTTGAGGCGGTGGAGTCCGAAGTTCTCGCCTCTCTGCCAGCGTGCAGAGTCGGAAAGAGAACCTTCCTCTTCCAAGCCCAGGTTGCCAAACCCCTCCCGTCAGTCCTCGCCCAAGAGGGCCCCGAGGAACTCGTCGGTCGGGCAAGCGAAATACTGGGGCCACTCAAGGAGCGCGGTTTACTGGTCCGGTTCGGCGGGAGGAGCGGAGAGCCCACGAGCCGCGTCTGGTTGGAGGCTTCGCAAGAGTCGGCAGGCTGGAGCTACTTGTCGCTGGAGTCTCAACACACGAGTCTGAGCCAGCGTTTGGGGGATGATCTGGCGGCTTTCACTGCTAGGCTCAAGGCGCTGTCAGGACTGTTTGGCTGGGAGGACGAGAATGAGTGAGGCTTTCGGTGCCCTTGCCCTCAAGCCACCGCATGACGGCGAACGGCTGCAGCGCCGGCTCCCGCGGCCCAGCCAGCACACTGGGACTTCGTCGCTTTTCACTGGAGATCTACAACCTCCCCACCGCGCAGATCCAGTTCTCGGGCCTTGGGCGAGCATCTCGGAAGTTGGCTCTTCGATCCCGGTTCCGGCTCAATCGACCAAGAAGAGCCGCCTTCTCGAGCTTATCGACGAGTGGCTCGAGACTCCAGACGACCTCGGCACAGAGTGGTGGGACCGATTCAGGGCAGACATGGAAGCGAACCGCCCCTCGTTTGGATCCGCTGATCCGGAGTGATTTCAGGAGTGCGGTACTCGCTCGACGCCAATGCCATCTCGCTGATCCTCGAACACAACCGCGAGGCTCTGTTGCGGCTCCGCGAAGCCCGGGAGCGAGGCGAGATCCTGATCTGCCCGATGGCGGCCTTCGAGGTTCTGCGGGGTCTTCACGAGAAGGGGGCGACCCGCAAGCTGGCTGATTTCGACAAGCTTCTCGAAGAGTGTCAGTGGCGAGAGTTCACGCGGGAGATCTGGTTCGAAGCAGCTCGTACATGGGCGGAGCTCCGGGGCAGGGGCATAGGCATGGAGAAGAAGGACGCGGACCTCCTGATCGCTCGTCACGCCCGACACTTCCAAGCTACGGTCGTAACCAAAGATCGGGACTTCAAACACTTCACGACCAGCGTGGAGGACTGGGGCTCGAGCGGGGCGGCAGAGCGATAGACCTCACCTGCTGCCAGGCTGATCACCCCCCCACCTCCCGCAGCAGCGCCAGGAACCCGTCCTCGTCGAGCACCGTCAGGCCCAGCTCCTGGGCCTTGTCGAGCTTGGATCCGGCGTCAGTGCCGGCGACGACGTAGTCGGTGGCTTTGGAGACCGAGCCGACGGCCTTGGCGCCCAGGGCCTCGACCTTCTCCTTGGCCTCGTCGCGGCTCATGGTGGCGAGGCCGCCGGTGAAGACGAACTTCTTGCCGGCGAGGGCGGAAGCGGCGGGGACGGCGGCGGGCTCGGTCTCCTGCGGGGTGAGCTTGGCCAGCAGCTGGTCGAGGATCTGGCCGGCCCGCTCGTCGGCGAAGAAGGCCCGGATCGCCTCCGCCATGGTCGGGCCGATGCCCTCGACCCGCTGTAGCTCCTCGAAGCCCGCCCCCCGCACCCGCTCGAACGAGCCGAAGTGCCGGGCGAGGTCCCGGGCCACGGTGACTCCGACCTCGGGGATGCCCAGGGCATAGAGGAAGCGGGCCAGCTCGGGCCGGCGGGCCTGCTCGATCGCCGCCACCAGGTTGGCGGCGGACTTCTCGGCGAAGCCTTCGAGCGGCAGGAGCTGCTCCTTGGTCACGTCGAAGAGGTCCGGCAGGTGGCGCACCAGGCCGTTCTCCACGAAGAGCTTGGCCGTCTCCTCCCCCAGGCCCTCGATGTCGAGAGCCTTCCTCGAGCCAAAGTGAATGAGTTGGCCGGCGAGCTGGGCCGGGCAGTCGAAGCGGTTGGGGCAGACGGTGAAGGGGCCGCGCTCGATCAGCTCGGTGCCGCACGAGGGGCAGGCCGCCGGCATGCGGAACACCGGGCCCCGCTCGCGCTCCGGCTCCTCGATGCGCTCGACCACCTGGGGGATCACGTCCCCGGCCCGCTGCACCCGCACCTTGTCCCCCTCGCGGATGTCCTTCCTCGCCACCTCCTCGCGGTTGTGCAGGGTGGCCCGGGCGACGGTGACGCCGCCGATCTCGACCGGGTTCATCAGGGCCACGGGGGTGACCACCCCGGTGCGGCCGACGCTCGCCACCACCTTGAGCACCCGGGTGATCTCCTTCCGGGGCGGGAACTTGAAGGCGAAGGCCCAACGCGGGTGGTGGGAGGTCAAGCCCAGCTCCTCGCGGGCGGCGAGGTCGTCGAGCTTGACCACCACACCGTCGATCTCGAAGTCGAGGTCGTCGCGCCGCTCCTCGAGGTCGCGGTGGAAGGCCAGCACCTCTTCGAGCGAAGTCACTCGCCGCACCAGGGAGCTGACCCGGAAGCCCCACTCGCGCAGAGCCCCGTGCACCTCCCACTGCGTCGCCACCTCGACGCCGTCGGCGGCGAGGACGTCGTAGAGGTAGAGGTCGAGGGGGCGGGAGGCGGTGATCCGCGCGTCGAGCTGGCGCAGGGCCCCGGCGGCGGCGTTTCTGGGATTGGCGAAGGGGGTCTTGCCCTCGGCGAGCAGGCGCTCGTTCAATGCCTCGAAGTCGGCGGTGTGGAGGATCACCTCGCCCCGCAGGGCCAGGAAGCGGGGCACCGGCCGCTCGTCGGAGCGCAGGGCGAGGGGCACCGAGGCGATGGTGCGCACGTTTTCGGTGACCCCCTCGCCGATGCGGCCGTCGCCGCGGGTGGCGGCGCGGGCGAGCCGGCCCTCCTCGTAGACCAGCTCGAGGGAAGCCCCGTCCAGCTTGGGCTCGACCACCCACGCCACCTCCCGGCCGGCCAGGCCCTTCCTCACCCGCTCGTCGAAGCGGCGCAGCTGGGCCTCGTCCTGGGAGGAGTCGAGGGAGAGCATCGGCGCCGCGTGCTCGATCTGGGGAAAGGCCGAGAGGGGAGTCCCGGCCACCCGCTGGGTGGGGGAGTCCGGCGTCACCAGCTCGGGGTGCTCGGCCTCGAGCTCCCGGAGCTCCCGGAACAGGCGGTCATAGGCCTCGTCCGAGATCTCCGGCGCGTCCTTCACATAGTAGAGATGGTCGTGCCGCCGGATCTCCCGGCGCAGGCTCTCGAGGCGCCCGGATGCTGTCTCCATGGGAGACAGATTCTAGACCAGGGTGCCCGAGACACCGGGCGTCCCTCCCCCCAAGGGGCGGCAACGCCCTGGCGAGGACCAGACAACATCCCAAAAGAAGCTGGATCACCAGGAGCTGGGGAATGTTCTTGACTGTGCGACACTCGATCGCTATTCTTATGAGCGTACTTGCACCCTATGATTCGAGCGCTCCAGGCTGTCGTCGAGGTTTGGCTCTCGCCCTCTTGTTGCTGTTTTGAAGTTCGTTGGGATGTTGCCCTGTGTCTACACTGGCGTTGCCAGTTCGTTCCACGTGGCTCCCACGGGGGAGCCGACAAGCGATTCGAGGAGGATCGACGATGAGACGGTCGAAGTGGCTGATCGCAGCGGGCGTGCTGGCTGCTGCCCTGGCCCTGGTGCCGGGGGGTGTTGCGCACGCCCAGAACACCCTCGGCGGGGACGTTTTCGCCCCCGGCGAGGCGGACTTCCCCCAGAGTGGCTCGGAGGTGGGTCGCGGCCCCGGGTTCCAGTTCTCGGACGATTTCTACCTGGCCAACGGGATCGACGCCCAGGAGATGCGCAACCAGGAGAACGGGGCCACCGGGCCGAGCCGCTTCGGCGCCTTCTACCGCGGCATCGGTGACGCCTTCGTCGGGGCGGGCGTGGCGCCGGACAGCCGCTTCCTCGACGACACCCGCATCCGGATCCACAACATGGGCTTCAACGCCGCGGGCGAGATGCTCTTCTACCCGGATCCGCCGGCCTTCTTCTTCGAAAGTGCCTTCCTGAACCAGGAGACCAAGGACCTCACCAACGGCTCCTTCGTCTTCCTCTTCCCCCGCGCGGTGGCCTACAACAGCACCGTCCCGGGCTGTGTGGGAGCGCCCACGGCTTTCGACTTCCTCGACCCCGGCCCGTGTAACCGCCGTCAGGACAACATCTTCGACACCGGCAACGGCTACTTGACGGACAACCCCCTGCAACTCTGGCGCATCGTCTTCGTGACCTGGGACGGTCCGGACGTCGACACGCCGCAGTGCCAGGCGGAGATGTCGAAGCTCGCGGCGCGCAACGGCCTGGATACCGACGGCACCCCGATCTTCAAGCGCGTCCGAGAGATCCTCGACGTTGCCAGCGGGGATTTGATCGCCGGCCAGGGTGCCAACGAGGTCGTGCTCGCCGGCGCCCTCCCGGGAGCGAGCGGGCTGCCCAACCCCGACCCGCGCAACGACATCCCGGGCGTGGCCTCGCAGGAGCGGGGTCAGGTCTGCGTGACCGTTCGCACGCGGCGCCAGGAGGACTCCTTCGGCAATCCGGCCCGGCCCGACAACCCGCTCACGGCAGCGAACGAGGCATTGGATGGGCCTCCGTTCGTAGTTTGACCGATCCTCATCGACCCCCGTGCGGGGTCTGTGCCGACCGATGCCGTGGCCGTTCCGACCGTCGATGCCGATGTCCTCCAGAACTTCGAGTGCTTGCGCCTGACCGGAGAGGCCTGCGAGGTTCCCCAGCTCCACCTGACGCCTTTCGTCCAGCTGCTGCCGACCCCCCCCGACGCCGAGCGCGTGGCGCGGGTACCCCTGCTGCATCCGGCGGTGGATCCCAACGACAACTGCAAGGCGGAGCACCCGCCCGCCAGCGATCCCACCGACGGCTGCAACCTCTACCCCGGTGAGCCCGGAGCGAACCGGCCTCCCGACCGGGCCTTGCAGAGGTATGACGAGTTCCGGCCCCAGCGCTTCTACGAGCTCTACGCCCGAGCCTTCAAGCATCTGTTCCACCCCGAGCTGATGCAGAAGTCCACGATCTGGGGCTATGGCACCCGCAACGGCCAGACCTTCAGCCCCGGTCCCACCTTCCGTGCCCGCTACGGGCGCCCGATCCTGGTGCGCATCCACAACAACCTGCCAGTCGGCTACCCGGGCAACGACGGCTTCGGGATCCCCCAGATCAGCACCCACCTCCACAACTTCCACTCCGCCCCGGAGAGCGATGGCGGGCCGCTGATGTTCTACGACCGCGGCCGGTACATGGACCATCACTACAGCCTTTACCCGGCCGGCGGCGACCCCCGGGAAGCGCTGGGGCAGCTGTGGTACCACGATCACCGCCCCGACTTCACGTCACAGAACACCTACAAGGGCCTGGTCGGCAACTTCCTGATCTACGACGAGCTCGACTCGGGCAACGAGAACGACCCGAACCCGCAGGCCTTCCGCCTGCCGAGCGGGCCGTTCGACGTGGTGCTGGCGGTCTCCGACAAGAAGTTCGACCCCATCACCCACAAGCTCGAGTTCGACCCGTTCAACCTCGACGGCTTCCTGGGCGAGCACGCGGTGGTCAACGGAGCGGTCACGCCGTACATGCACGTGCTGCGGCGCAAGTACCGTTTCCGCATCGTGGTCAACGGCCCGTCTCGCATCTTCACCTTCAAGACCTGCCCGGTGGGCAACGACGGTGTCGAGTGCGAGAGCGACGAGGCGGCGACCGATCTGACCTTGGTGGGCAATGACGGCAACCTGCTGGCTCATCCCGTCACGGTCGACAACGTCACGATCAGTCCCGCCGAGCGCTTCGACGTGGTCATCGACTTTAGCCAGTTCCACCACGGCGACCGTGTCAACTTGATGAACATCGCCGACCAGACCAGCGGCAAGGGGCGCACCGGAGTCTTCGCTCCGATGACCTCGGCCTACGCGATGAAGGTGCTGCAGTTCCGCGTGGTGGGAGGACCCGTTCCCGACAACAGCCGAGTTCCCGCCGTGATGCGCGAGAAACCCACCATCGAGGACAGCGAGGTCACCTGCGAGCGCACCTTCATCTTCGACAACCAGGCCGGTGGCTGGACGATCAACGGCCGCCTCTTCGACTTCTTGCCTCGCTTCGAGGCCGAGCGCGGCAGCACCGAGCGGTGGACTCTCATCAACGCCTCTCGAGACTGGGAGCATCCCCTCCACATCCACATGGAGGAGCACCAGTTCGAGGTCCGGGACGGCGCCCTGCCACCGGATCAGGAGCGCATGCGCAAGGACGTCGCGCTGCTGCGCCCTGGAGACTCGGTGACGCTGAAGATCCGGCTACGCGACTGGCTCGACGAGTACCCGATGCACTGCCACAACACGGTCCACGAGGACCACGCCATGATGCTTCTCTGGGAGGTCGTAGATCATGCCGTCGCCTGCGTCGAGGAGCCTTGAGCTCGTAACCTGCGTCGCCGCCCTGCTCCTCGCGGTCGTCGTCGCCATCCCGGCGGCGGCGCAGGGCGGTCCGAACCCGTTCGCGGATCGCTTCCCGAACGCGGTGCTGACGACTCACGAGGGAAAACGTGTGCGGTTCTATGACGACATCCTCAAGGGGAAGATCGTCATGATCAATTTCATGTACGCCACCTGCAAAGGCCGTTGACCGGGCGTCACTCAGAACCTCGTGAAGGTTCAACAGCTGCTCGGTGATCGGATGGGCAAGGACGTGTGGTTTTACTCGCTGACGCTCGAGCCGGAGAAGGACACTCCGCAGGATCTGGCCGGCTACGCGCAGCGATACGACGTGGGGCCGGGGTGGCTCTTCTTGACCGGCGATCCGGTGGACCTGGAGGAGCTGCGCCAGAAGCTCGGCTTCGCCTGGAGCGACCCGGCTCTCGATGCGGATCTCACCAACCACATCGGCACCGTGAAGATGGGCAACGAGCCCAGGGCCTGGTGGGGTGCGGTGCCGTCTCTTTCGGATCCGAGGCAGATCGCCCGTCTGCTCGTTTGGATGGCGCCGGAGGCGGGCGCGGAAGGCACGATCGGTCTTTTGCCGGGAGAAGGAGGAACCTCGCCATGACGTGGCTCGAGACGACAACGCTGGTCATGGCGGTTCTCTTCGGGGCTGCCGGTGCGGGGGCTCAGCAAGCTGCGGAGCCTACGCCGAGAATCCCCGGTCTCAAGATGGCCGACGTGCGCGACCACGAGCACCTGTGGCGGGAGATCGGTGAGCTCCAGACCTGGGAGCGCAGCGATCGCATCTCGATCGCGGAGTATCGCGGCAAGGTGATCGAGAAGACGGCGCAGTACCTGGGCTTCGAAGGGGCGGCGGCGGAGCAGTTCACCGCCGTGGCGAAGGCCGCGATCGACCGTGTGCGGGTCTCCTTTCAAGCCGGACGCCGGCCCGAGGTGGATCCCGGTGACGCACACGCCCAGCTCACGGCGGACCTCGAAGGGGCTGCGACGCAGGTGACCGCCACCTTCCGCAAGGAGCCCCGGCACGAGCTGTTCGCGCCGGACTGCAAGAAGTGGCTGCTGAGACTCGCCTTCGGCCCCAGCGAGGCCAAGGAAGCCAAGGAAGCCGAGCAGGCCGGAGCCACCGGGGCGGCCCCGGCGAGCCCCTGACGTCCATTCCCTGCCGGTGGCTCCGTCCCTCGGACGGGGCTCACCGGGGCGGGTCTGTCTCAGCTCGACCGGAGCTGGCCAGCGCGTCGCGGATCGCCTCGCCGAGCCCAGGGCTCTCGGCGGAGATCTGCTCATCCGCCCGCCAGAGGATCCGTCCCTCGGGGTCGAGGACGAAGGTCGCCGGCAGCGTCTGGATGCGCAGGGCCTCGTAGACGTGCATCTCGGGATCGCGCCAGACAGAAAAGGGGAGCCTCCGCTCGGCGACGAAGGCGCGCACCTTGTCGAGGGCCTCGGCCGCGTCGACGTTCAGACCCACCACGACGAGCCCGGCCTGTCGGTGACTTTCCTGAAGCCGGGCCAGCTCGGGCATCTCCGCGATGCAGGGCAAGCACCAGGTGGCCCACAGGTTGAGCAGGACGGCACGGCCGCGGAGGGCCTCGAGTGACACTTTCTCGCCGTCGAGGGAGCGCACTGAGACATCCGGCACCGGGTCGCCCACGCGGCCCCGCCCGGTGTAGGACTCCCTGCCATCGCCGGGCCGGGCTTTCGGCGCCGGGGTCCGTAGCGCCGGCAGGCTGGCGAGGGGCACGGTCACCACCCGCAGAGTCGAGGAAGCGCCCTCGGCATTCCCCTCAGTCCAAGCCGCCGCGACGCGATCGCCGACGAGGGCGAGTTGGGGGAAGCCACGGAAGTGGCCAGGGCCTCCCTGTGCGACGACGATCGGGTCTCCCCGCCTGCCGTCGGGAGCCACCCGTGCCAGGTTCAGGGTTTCCTCGGTGGCGCTTCGGCTTCGCCACAGGGCCAGGGCCCGGCCTTCGCCGTCGAGGCAGATCGCGATCGGCCCGGAGGGCTCATGCCCGCTGCCGCTCGCGTCCAGCTCCACCGGGGTGCCGAAGGTCCGGCCGGCATCGCTGGAGAAGGCCACGGCGAGGCGTGGGCCGTGCGCTGCGTCGCTGAGCCAGGCCGCGGCCACCTGGCGACGAAGCGCCGCCACCTCGGGGCCGCTCCCGGGCTCCTCCGCCGGCCGCCACTCCGCGCCGTGGACGGGCTGCGGCTCGGTCCAACGGGCCTCCTGGCGGCGAACGATGGCGATGCCCGGGGCGCCCGGGGGTGCGGCCTGGCGGTAGGCGACCACCGGGCCGTCCCAGGTCATGGCGGCCGAGGTCGCCCAGCCGTCCGAGGCTCGAGGATCGAGGAGCGTCTCTCCCGCCAGGACTCGGGTCCCCAACAGGCGCGCCGAGCCCGCGCCGGTGGAACGCAACCAGAAGGCGTAACCGCCCTCCTCGCCACCGGCGAAAGAGGCGAAGGGTAGGGAGGACCCAGGCAACCGCTCCCAGGCCCGCCCGGCATCGGCGGAGCGGCAGACGAGATCTCCCGTGCGGGCGATGAGGGTGCGTCGGGGGCCTCGCGTCTCGAGCACGGTCAGCGAAGGACGATCCCGCGGGTCGGGGGCTGCGACCCCTTCGGCGACGGTGATCGGCGGGCTCCACGCTCCCTGCGAGAAGCGGGCGAACTTGAGGCGCCCTCCCGAGCTCTGCGGCTCGAGCCAGGTCATCAGCAGGTCGTGCTCCTTGTTGAAGGTGGTGGCGCCTTCGGCGGCGAGAGCCGGGGCCGTGGCGCCGGCCACGGCCGGAGGGTCGATCCATGTGGGCTCCGCCGACGGGCCTTCGCCCATCGCCCAACTGGCAATTGCGGCGACCGCGGCCGCGAAGGTGCCGACCGACCTCACCCGTGCTCCTCGAGCGCAATGGCTCACGTTGATTTCCCCCTCACTCCAGGAGGTCCCGAGCCGTCCAACGGCCCCGAACAGAGTGTGAGTTGTCCTGCCCTTCAGCTGCGAATTCCAATCTTCTGATCACTAGCGAGGGAAGGAATTTCGCGCCGTCTGGATCTGTCTCGAGTCAATCCGCCACGAACCGCGTTCTTACCACATTCGCCGCAGCTGCGGCCTGCCGGGCGGACTCGATCCCAGACGCCACGAGGGATTGAAATCCCTCGCTACCCATGAACGTCCCTGGCGGGACGGGGGAAGAGAGGCTGGAGGTTCTGGTCTTCTCGTCACCCCCGCGAAAGCGGGGGTCCATCCCATTCTGGGCAGCGAAAGGCCAAGATGGATTCCCGCTTTCGCGGGAATGACGAGCGGAGGGATCTCCCCTCCCCCGTCCCGCCAGGGACGTTCATGGGTAGCGAGCGACTTGAATCCCTCGCGGCTTCTCGCCGCGCGGGCTTCTGCCGGCCTGATACCCTTCGCCCGATGCGCAACAACCTCTGGACTCGGGCCGGGCTCTCCTGGTGGGAGCTGCTGCGCCGGATCTCGCGGGAGGTGGGGGCGGACCAGGTGTTCGGGCGGGCCGCCGAGCTGGCCTTCTACTTCCTCTTCGGCCTGTTCCCTTTGCTGTTGTTCCTGACCTCGGTCTTCGCCCACGTCATGGGAGAGAGGGCGGACCTGCGTGCCGACCTCTTCGCCTACCTCGAGCGGGTGATCCCCGGACCTCGCGCGCTGGACTTGGTGAAGGGCACTCTGGGCGGCATCATCGACCAGCGGGGTTTGCACTTCTCGGTCGGGCTGGTCTTCTCCCTGATCGCCTCCGCCCAGGCCATGGTGGCCGTGGGCCGGGTGCTGGACGCCACCTACGACGTCGAGAAGCGCCGCCCCTTCCTCCTCGCGCAGCTGATCGGCGTCGCCCTGACCCTGGCGTTCTCGGCCCTCTCCTTCGCGGCCCTGGTCCTGCTCTTCTGGGGGGGCTCGATCGCCCGATTGCTCGCCGGTCGCCTGGCCTTCGGTGGCAGCTACCTGGTCGAGGCCTGGTCCTGGCTCCAGTGGCCGGTGGGGCTCCTCTTCGTGCTGGCCGCTTTCGAGCTGATCTACAACTTCGCCCCTTCGGCGTGGAATCGCCGGCTGTCGTTCTGGTCGAGCCCCGGGGCGGCCGTGGCGGTCGGGCTCTGGCTCTCGGCTTCCTTCGGCCTCAAGGCCTACCTGCAGCACTTCGACGCCTACGCCTGGGCCTACGGCTCCCTGGGCGCCCTGATCGCCCTGATGATGTGGTTCTACCTCACGGGCTTCGCCATCCTGGTCGGCGGCGTGATCAACCACGAGATCGAGCGCGCCTTGAAGGAAGGCCGGCCCCGGCCCCCGCGCCGGCGCTGGCGGCTGCGCCGAAAACGCTAGATCCTTCACCCGCGTAAGATCCCCGCCGTGCAGCCCGTCGACTACATCGCCCTGGCGATCCCGGTCTTCTTCGCCCTGATCGGCATCGAGATCCTGGTGGCGAGGATCCAGGGGGAGAGGCTCTATCGGCTCAACGACTCGCTCGCCGACCTTGCCACCGGCATCCTCCAGCAGGTCTTCGGCTTGTTCACCAAGGTCGTGGTGGTCGGGGTCTACGCCTGGATCTGGCAAGAAGGCCGGCTGGCGACCGTCCCCTCCACCCTCACCGCCTGGGTGCTCTGCTTTCTCGGCGTGGACTTCTTCTACTACTGGTTCCACCGCGTCAGTCACGAGTCCAGCCTGCCCTGGGGGGCGCACATCGTCCACCACTCGAGCGAGGAGTACAACCTGGCCGTGGCCCTGCGCCAGGGCACCTTCCAGCCCCTATTCAGCTTCCTCTTTTACCTGCCCCTGGCCTGGATCGGTTTCCCGCCCCTGATGTTCCTCGCCTGCGTGTCGGCCAACACCCTCTACCAGTTCTGGATCCACACCCGCACCATCGGCAAGCTCGGGCCCCTCGAGGGGGTGCTCAACACCCCTTCCCACCACCGCGTGCACCACGGCTGCGACGCCAAGTACATCGACAGGAACTACGCCGGGGTCTTCATCGTCTGGGATCGCTTCTTCGGCACCTTCCAGGCGGAGCAGGAGGAGCCCACCTACGGCATCACCAAGCCGTTGCGCAGCTGGAACCCGGTGTGGGCCAACCTCCACCACTACGCCGACCTTGCGGGTAAGAGCCGCCGGGCCCCCTCCCTGCTCGAGGCCGCCAAGCTGTGGTGGAAGCCGCCCGGCTGGAAGCCGGCCTGGGCAGGGGAGGGCTGGGCGCGGGAAACGGGGCCCACACCGCTCTCCCACGGCGAGGCCGGCAAGTACGACGCGCTCCCACCCCGGCCCCTGGCGGCCTACGCGGTCTTGCACTTCGTGGTGGCGATCCTGGTCACCGTCGGCCTGCTTTTCCTCCAAGGCTCCCTCTCCGGCGGCGAGCGGTTGACCCTCGCGGCCTGGGTGGTGGCCTCGCTGGTGGTCATCGGCGGCATCTTCGACCGCCGCCGCTGGGTGGTGCCGGCCGAGTTGACCCGCCTGGCGCTCACCTGGGCCACCGCCCTCTGGCTGGTCGCCCACTACGCCCCCGAGCAGACCGGGTGGGTGGCGGGGTTGGGCTCGCTGGCGGCCGGGGCCTCCGCGGCCTGGCTGCTGCGCGGGCGAGAACAAAGTATCCCTTGACTTGGCAGATCGAGCCTGAAGCGGTCTCATAGACGCTTGCGGCGTCTCGGTTGATGCAATTCCTGAGTCTTTCCGCAGTTCAGGAGAAGGAGCAGCGCACCCGAAGATCAATACCTTGGTGCGCAATTGACGAGAAGACTGTTAGTATCCCGGCGCTCTTGTCATCGAATCTAGACCGATCGCCTGGACGTTGACCGAGGAGGGAATGCCGGTCGAGGATGCCGGACGGCAACCGGACCTGCGCCGGCGTTGGCATGTCGGAGCCGCTCAACCAGAGCCTGGAACGGAGCTTCGAGAGCCTCTACAACCGTTTCTACAAAGCGGTGGTGGTGCTCTTCCTGCGCCGAGGCTTGACCCTGGATCAGAGCCAGGATCTAGCCCAAGACACTTTCCTTCGGGTCTATAGGGGTATGCAGCATTTCCGGGACGAGTCCAGCCCCGAGACCTGGATCCGACGCATCGCTCTCAACGCCTTCGCCAACTGGGTGCGGGCGCGCAGAGCACGGAAGCGAGACGCTCCGGAGGTGTCGCTCGAAGGCGCCTGGGAGCACGGTGAGCCGGTGTTCGAGGAGAACGGCATCCTGCTTCCCACTCGAGCGAGCGCATCCGATGAGATGGAGGATCGCGAGCGGCGCCAGGAGTTCCACGAAGCGCTCGCCGACTTGCCGCCCCGCATGCTGCACTGTGTCAAGCTGCGCCTCGTGCACGGCCTCAAGTATCGAGAGATCGCCGAGCGCCAGGGTGTCTCGGTGAACACTGTGAAGGCCCACTTCTTCCAAGCCAGGAACATGCTGCGCAAGCGCTTTGGCGTCGAGTTCCCGGCCTCCCGTCCAGGAGGAGCTGGAGGCGACGATGAGTGACGATTCGCGCCACCTCCTCGAAGAGCTGGAAGCCCTCGCCGCCGCGCGCCACGCCTTCGAAGGCGACCATCCCTCCCCCGAGCTGATCGAGGAGCACGTCCTCGGCACGGTGTCGCCCGAGCTGGCGCAAACGGTGGCAGCCCACCTCGCCACCTGCCCCGAGTGCGCCGACCTCGCCCGCGACCTCGCCGACTTCCCGAACCTGGAGGTGCCGGCGGGCCAGCGGCCCTTGACGGCGGCGGAGCTGGCGGGGGATTGGGCGCGGTTGCAGAGTAAGGTGGCTTTAGAGCCGCCCACCTCGCTCGGAGGTCGCGCTGCGGTGATCCCATTTCCGTCGGCCGGTGAGGTGGAGCCCCGTCGGCTGAAGGGGCAGGTCGCCCTGTGGCGAACTGCCGCTGTGCTGGCGGTGTTGGTAGCGGGGGTGCTGGGGCTACGCCAGCCGAACCCCCAGGCATCTCGAGTGTTTGTCGACCCTGACATCGTCGATCTCTATGCCGAGACGGATTTTCTCCGTGGGGCGCCAGGGCGAGGGGCCGGGACCGAAGTCAAGGTCGTCGACACCGACTCCTTCCTGCTGATCCTCCACCTGCCTTCTCAACCTCCCGGCGACTTTGGGGTCTTGATCGAAGCGGTGGACGGGAATGCGCGCGCGCCACGCAAAGTGATGGAGCGCGGCGGTCTGCACCTGCAGTCCGGCCGCGCCACCCTGACACTGCAGCTCGACCGGACCCAACTGTCGCCGGGCCATTACCGCGTGCTACTTTCAGTCAAGAACGGCGGGAAAGAGGCTCCCCTTGCCGTCTACTCTGTCCGAGTCGCCGACTGACTCCGCTCCCTCGCCACCTGGTGCTCCGCGGCGCCGCCTTGGCACCGTGCTCCCCACATCCGGTGTCGTCCTGCTCCTGGCATCTGCCAGCGCTTTCCAGATCCACGAGCTCGAGGGACGGCGAGCTCCCGCGCTCGCTACCGATGATGGTGAGTGCCGAGCCGAGGGCCGGAGTGCACAGCTCCTCACTCAGGGCAGTTGGGTTGACTGCCCGATCCAGTCCGGGGAACGACATCGCTACCGGATCCCTCTGAAGAGCGCGTGGTTCGCTCATCTTGAGGTGGCGCAATTAGGTGTCGATGTTGGTGTCGCGCTGTTCAGCCCGCGAGGTCGATTGGTCACCCTAGTCGATTCGCCTTCAGGCACGAGAGGCCCGGAGTCGCTCTCCATCCTGGCGCCCACCGCCGGCGAGGTCGTGGTCGTCGTGAAAGCTGCTGCGGGCGGGTCAGGCCGCTATCGCCTCGTAATGACTGGGCCTCACGCTCCGTCGGAGCGTGACATGGCTCAATTGGAAGGGGAACGCGCCTTGTCCGACGCGCGACAGCTGCGCAGGCGAGCCGGACCGGATCGGGAGCGCTGCCTGGAATATTTCGAGCTGGCGATCGATGCGCTCCAGCGCGCTGGCGACCCGCTCCAGTCCGCACAAGCTCTGCAACAGCTGGGCGAAGAGTTGGTCTTGGCTCAGCGCATCGACGCAGCCGTGGTGGCCTATCAAGAGGCGCTTGACCTGGCCAGACGGCTGCATCGTGCGGGGGTGGCAGGCAGACTCTTGAACTCTCTCGGCCCGCTGTACCAGCGCCGGGGCGAGATGGACCGCGCTGAGGAAGCATACATGGCAGCCCTGCTACTCGCCCGGGAGGATGGCTCGCCCGATCTGGAGCTGGCAGTCCGCTTGAATCAGGCCGATCTGGCGTATGAGCGGCATCGCTGGGATGGTGCGCTCACTGGGTTTCGTTGGGCCTACGACGAAGCCACGCGACGAAGGAGACCTAGCGAGGAAGCAAGGGCTCTGATCGGTCTGGCGGCGGTTCATTTTTCTCTCGGGATGCCGGATCGTGTGCTCGAACTGGCTTGGTCGGCACAGGCGGCCGCAACCAAGGCACGCCGAGGAGATCTGGTGGCGCTCGCCTTCGACTATGAAGGGCGAGCCCGCCAACGTCAGGCTCGCTATGGCGAGGCTCTCGTCGCTCTCAACAGCGGGCTCGAAGTGGCAGGAAAGGCAGGTCGGCCGGATCGCCGAGCTTTGCTCCTGAATACGATCGGACTGGTCTATACCCGGCTGAAGCTGGGGGAGAAAGCTCGGCACGCTTTCGAGGAAGCGGCCGGGATCTACCGCGACCTCGGGGACGCTGGGCCGCTGGTCAATCTCCAGGCCAACCTGAGCCTCCTGTGGCTGGATCTGGGCCGAGGAGAAGAGGCCGCCAAGGTGGCCCGGGACTCGATTCAACTGGCTCTCATCAGGCGGGACCGGAACGGCGAAGCGTTGGGTCAGCTTGCCCTCGGTTTCGCGCTTCGGCACACCGGCCGCCGCGGAGAGGCTCTGGAAGCTGCCAACCGAGCCGTGGCTCTGATCGAAGAACTGCGGGGCGAGGTGTCCGATCTCGATTCCCGCGCTTCGTTCCTGGCTTCAAAACAGATCTTCTATGAGCTTCAGGTCGATCTTCTGGTAGCAGACGCTGCGGAGACGGGTGACGCACGACCCCTCCAAGCAGCTCTCGAGTCCATCGAGCGTGCCCGAGCACGCAGTTTGCTCGACTCCCTGGCCCTGGGAGTCGGTCGGATTCGTGCGGAGGCGGTCCCTTGGTCGGATGGGTCGTCGGGTCTGGATACTGCCATCTCGGACCGGACGTTACCCATGGCAAGACCACGATCTTTCGGCGAGATCCAAGGGCTGCTCGAGGACGGTGAGACGACGCTGGTCTTCTTCTGGTTGGGCACCGAGCGCAGTTACGTCCTCTGGCTGGACATGAACCATGTGCGGGTGGCGGTGCTGCCCGGCCGTTCGGAGCTCTCGAATCGAGCTTCTAGACTCCACCAGCTCTATGCCTTGAGCGATCAGCGTCTCTACCAGGGTGAGGCGGCCGTGCAGGCCCTGGAGACCAGCCAGCTCTTGCTGGGTCCGGTGCTGCAACGCTGCTCCGCACGGCGGCTGGCGATTGTGCCGGCAGACGCGCTTCACTACCTCCCATTCGCAGCCCTGCCAGATCCGACCCGTGCCGCGGGCCTGCCTCCCGAGGAGGTGCCGCCATTGGTAGAGCGCTTCGAGGTTGTGGTCTTACCTTCTGCCTCTGCTCTTTTCGAGATTCGGAACGGAACCGCGGCGAGACCCGGTCCGAGACGGATCCTGGCAGCAATCGGCGATCCGGTTACCTCGGTCCACGACCCCCGGTTGGCCGAGCGATTGGGGGGGCGTCCAGAGGCTGAGGTAAGGGCAGGCGGGGCGAGGTCCACAGCGGTCGAGAGCGTGGCTCCAGCGACTCGAGCTCGCAGCGAGGGCCCCGACCTTCCGCCTCTGCGCTTCGCTCGAGAAGAGATCGACGCCATCCTGCGCTGGGTACCGGGGGACCAAGCATTCTCTGCCACGGGTTTCGAAGCCAGGAGGGAGCTGGTTACCAGCGGTCAGCTGGGTAGCTACCGCATCCTACATTTCGCCACTCACGGCCGTCTGGATACCGAGAGGCCTGATCGGTCGGGGCTATTGCTGTCCACCTTCGACGCTCAGGGGCGGGGAAGAGATGGCTTGCTGCGGGCTCTCGACCTCTATGGCCTCTCGCTGCCCGCAGACTTGGCCGTACTGTCAGCATGCCGCACTGCTCTTGGACGCGAGGTGAGCGGTGAAGGTCTGGTCGGCCTCACTCAGGGCTTCCTCCACGCCGGGACGCCCCGCGTCATGGTCAGCTTGTGGGACGTGAATGATGCTGCCACGTCGGAGCTGATGAAGCGGTTCTATCGTGCTCTTCTCGAGCAGGGGCTGGCACCCGCCGCAGCCCTGCGCCAAGCCCAGAACGAGCTTCGTGCCGTCGAGCGGTGGCGAGCACCCTTCTATTGGGCAGCCTTCACAGTCCACGGTGAGTGGCGGGGAGCAGATCTCCTCAACCAATCAGCGCATTGAGGGTCTTACAACCGTGGGATCCACGGTTGCGACCACTCGAGCAGGCTCCCTGCCTCAGGATCCCCTTGAGTCGAAAGAGGAACCGGGAGTTGTGCTCGACGAATGAGTTGTTGAGGAGACTGGCTATGGATCAGGAGCGCCGAGTGAACCCGAAGGCTCAGCCGACCCCAGCGATGGAAGACGGTTGGCAGGGCGATGATGCGACGGGAATGCCTTTCGAGGGCGAGGGAACCGGCGGGGAGGGAGGTGGCACCGGTAACACTGGCGGTGGCTACCCAGTGCCAGGGGGTGACGACCAGGGCTGACCCGACCTCCTGCCTCTCTGCCCCTCCGGGGCCGGATGTCGACCCGGAGGGGCAGGCCATCCCCTCTCCAAGGAGACGCTCCCATGAGCGATCGATCACTTTTCTGGAACGGCATCGACGCCGCCACCGGCGGGCCCCTCTTCGCCGTGCAATCTCCGCAGGAAGCGCTGTCCGCCCTCTGCGGCGACGACCTCGAGCAACGGCCCCGCGGGCCGGTGCACGGCGTCGATTTGAAGAACCTCGCCTCGAGCGGCTGGGGCGTGATCTTTCCCGCGGGAGAGGCCGAGGCTCTACGCCAAGCCCTCGCGCCCCTGCTCACCCTGCGACGAGCCCAGGCCGGCGCGCGCTACCGCGAGTACGTCGTGGCACCCGGGCCCGCACCGGACGTCCGGGGCAGCGAGCGAGTGGAGAGCACCGCCGAGCGCTTCCTGGCCGACAACAACGGCTGCATGGGCCCGGTGGACCCGGAGAAGATGCCGTACTTCCTCTTGATCGTCGGCCCGCCCACGGCCCTGTCCTACCTCTTCCAGTTCCAGCTCAGCCAGAGCTTCGCCGTCGGCCGCGTGGCCTTCCCCGAGCTCGCGGACTACCGCCGCTACGCCGACTCCGTGGTCGCGGCCGAGCGCGGCGAGGTGGCACGGCCACGCCGGGTGGCCCTCTTCGGCCCAGAGCGGGACCCAGCCACCCGCCTCTCCGCGGACCAGTTGCTCGGTCCCCTGGAACAGAAGCTCCTCAAGTGGACCGGCAAGGGCGGCCCTTTTACGGGCTTCGGCAGCCAGGTCGTGCGGGGCGAGCAGGCCACCAAGGCCGGCCTCGAGCGCCTCCTGGGGGGACCGGACACCCCGGCCCTCCTGCTCACCGCCAGCCATGGCGTAGGATTCGGCGCCGACCACCCGGCCCAGGCCGACCTCCAGGGCGCCCTGCTCTGCCAGGACTGGCCCGGCCCGGAGGGAAAGCCCCGCCCGGCTAGGCCGAACGAGTACTTCGCCGCCGCCGACGTCGGCGACCACGCCCGCCCCGCCGGCCTGATCAGCTTCCACTTCGCCTGCTACGGCCTGGGCACCCCGGCCGACGACGAGTACGCCCACCACCACCCGGGCAAGCCGATCGAGCGCAAGGCCCGCCACGCACTGGTCGCCCGCCTGCCCCAACGCCTGCTCGCCCACCAGGCCGGAGGCGCCCTCGCCGTGGTCGGCCACGTCGAGCGGGCCTGGAGCTACTCCTTCCAAGGCCCTGGCAACCAAAGCTCGACGGAAGCCTTCGAGTCCTTCCTCGCCGCCCTCCTAGCCGGCCTCCCCGTCGGCGCCGCCATGGACTACTTCGGCCAAAGAGCCGGCGTCCTCGCCACGCGCATCGTCGAGTTGAGGGACCAGCGGGAGCGTGGCAGGGACGTGGACGATGGCCAACTGCTGAGCCTGCTGACGGCCTACAAGGATGCGCGGAGCTACGCGGTGCTGGGGGACCCGGCGGTGCGGTTGGCGGTGGGGTAGGGGGGAAGGGGCTCGCGGGTCGTGGATGAGGTCTCACGCGGAACACGAATCTACCGCTCGCTGCGGGCCACCGGCTACAGCCTGGCACGGTCGAGTTGGTGGCGGAGCCTGAGTCTGGGAGACCAGGCCTGGTTGTGCCGGTGGGTTGCCGTTTTTCTCCTCCTCTTTATCGAGATCCCGACCCCCGTCGCCGACATCCGTTGGTTGGCAGCCCTGGTCAGTCTTATCGAGCACCCGGTGGGGATTGTTACGGGAGTATGCGCACAGGTAGGGGGCGCTTTGCTGCTCGAGCGAATTTTCCAGCGCAGGTGTCAGGCTGAGGAGCGACTTCGGGGGTGGGTACACAGCCTGCGATTCCTATCGTCGGCTCTACCCCTGCTGGGTCTGCTGTCGCTCGCTTTCTGGCCTTGGCTCGACCGACGAGCGCCCGGCTGGGCCTTTCGTCAAGCGAGCCTGCGGTCTTCGACGCCGGGGATGTGCCCTCGGGGCGGCCTGATGCGGGGTTGCTTCCGGCCGGCGCGCCGCATCGCGGTGTGGTTTCTCGGTGCCCTCGAGCGTTCGTGGGCCGGAGCGGCATGGCTGGTGACGAGCCACGTCCTGCTGAGCCTCGGGGGCGTCCTCTGGGTCGTCTCCAAGGCGGGGGATGGGAGCCTTGGAGCGTGGGTCTGGTGGCTCGTGGTCTCCGGCCTTCACGGGCTGGGCTTGCTGTCGGAGGTTCTGATCGTGATCGAGCCCCCGAGCTACAGCGTCGAGCGAGCCAGACCTTTCTGGGGTTGGGCGCTGCTCTGGCTGATGCCTGTCCACGGCCTCCTTCCGATCGCTCTTTGGCGCTACCGCCAGCTCAGCGGGGGGGCTCGTGAAAGGAGCCTGGTGGCTCAGGCCTACCGGTTCCAGGGGGCGGTCGAGGCTCGGCACGACTGGCGGACCCTGGCCGCCAGGCTTCGCGCCGGCTGGTCGCGCGTCGCCTTGCGGGAGCAGTGGCGGCGACCCTTGGGCCTCGGGCGGCGGAGTCAGTTGGGTGACCTCGACCTGCGCGTCGGCCGGGCAGCACGATGGAAGGCAGCCCAACTGCTCGTGGATGGCGCGCTGCTCGCCGGCCTGGTCCTTCCCGACCAGGTCGTCGACGAGTCCCGGGCGCGCGATCTGAGCCGATCCCTGCTCCAGGCTTTCTGGCTCTACCTGGGGTGGTTGCTCGTCCTGATGGCTTTGAAGCTCGGCCATGTCTTGGCCGTCTGGTCGGATCGGCAGGGCGGTCTACGTTGGCTGGACGACAAGCCCAGCCTACGGTTGGCGGCTCTGGGTTCCGCGGCGCTCTGGCTGGGAATGCTCAGTGCCGCCGCGGTGCGGATCGACGGGGTAGAGGCGGGGATCCTGATCCTGGCCTACGGCTCGGCCCTGGCCATGATCGGCACCTGGGTGACGATCTCCCTGCTCGCTCCGATCCTCCCTGCGGTCGCCAGGGACCCAGAGGACCGCTGGTTCTGGCCCCTGACGTTTGGGGTCGTTCTGACCCTCGCCGCAGGCGCCGCCCTGGTCGCCCGTCACAACCCGAGCCTGGTTCTCTCGGCCTTGGATCCGTTGATCCTGCTCGGGCTCAGCCTCCTTTCGGCCACCTGGCTGAGGTGGCGTCATCAGCTGCCTCCGTGCCACCGCCCCTGGCTGTGGATCATCCTGACGATGGCACCGGGAGGGGGGCTCACCGCGCCTCTCTGGCCGGGTTGGAGGGTGCGTGGCGATCAGAGGGGGCCATGACCGAGGGAGAGAGCCTCCGGTTCGCCTACGGTGCGGCCTGGTTCTCCGAGGTGGGGAGCCCCCGCCTTTGGAAGGGCTACTTCTCCAAGGTCGATGCCGGAGGGTGGGCTCGGCAGGCCGAGTGTCTCGGGGGTTTCGAGAAGGTAGCGGAGGATCTAGAGAAGCAGGTTCTGCCAGCGGTGGTGGCGCTCGCCGACTGGCCACGCTTCTTGCGCTATGCCCTGATCGCCGCGAATCTCCGCAGCTTGGCCGAGTCTCTCGCCGAGGAGGAGATTCTGGTGGCCCTCGTCGAAGGTGGCCAGCGTGCGCTCGCTGAGGGCATCGCGGACGGGGTTGCGGATCCCCTGGAACGGGCCCGTGCACGGGCGGCCTTGGCCGCCGCGTTGCCCAGGCACAGCGCAGCCTTCGGGACCAAGCTGGGGGAGCTGCGCGAGGACCTCGAAGGCTCGATCGAGGCGAGGACGGAGGATCAGGCCCTGCGCCGAGGGCGTGTCCTGGGCTTCGTGGCACAGCGGTTGGGGCCGGAGCTGCGAGGCTGTTGGGAGCACTGGATCGACCCCTTGGCGAGCTGGCCCGAGGCGGCGGCGAAGGCGTGGAGCGGGGTCGCCGTTGGCTTCCTGGGCGCCGGAGAACGAGACGATGCCGTCTTGTGGCGAAGCCTGTCAGAGCTCTCTCGGCTCGGGGTCTGGTCGGATGCGCTCCAGGCGGCGCTGCGAGGCGCCTGTTCAGCCGACCCGTGGGGCTGGCTCGAGAGGCTCCACGGGGCAGCCGGCTTGAGCGCACACCGGGTCTGGTGCTTCGCTCTGGGGCTGCTCGCCGAGCGCTCGGTGGTGAGCTCGATGGCCACAGACCGCTCTTGGGGGCAGGTCCGCCAAGCCCTACCCCAGCCCGAATGGACCCTCGAGCTACTCGAAGCAGGCCGAGAGACCTGGGCCCGCCTGCCCGCCCTGGGTCTCGACGAGCTGAGCCGACACCTGCCGAGCGAGGAGCTGGGGACCGTGTTGCACCTGCTCGTGTTCGAGGCCTCCGGGGCTCATCGCTTCGGGGAACAGATCGATCAACTGCTGAGCCGCCTGGCCGACTCGCCTCTGCGGCTGCACTGGGAGCTGCGCTGCCTCTCGGCCCAGGTCAAAGCAGGGTTCGAAGCGAGGCAGCTCCAGCCCCGGCTGGGGGCGATCGAAGAGGCGATGGCACGGGCTCGCCATGGGGTGGCCGTGGAGGATCTCGCCCGCTACCTGGACCTGGTGGCCGTGCTCTCACCCAAGGACTTGCGCTGGCAGCTCGAGGATGCGCTGTCCAGATCGGCAGCGACCGCCGCCGCACTGCTCCGCTTGGCCGAGCTCGCCACCGAGGTACGGGTCCTGCGACAGCTCATCACCGGGTGCGAAGGCTATGCGATGAACGTGGCAGCGGATCAGGGGGAGGGCTTCGAGCTGCGGAGCCGCCTGGTTCTACGGGCGACCGTGCGCTGCTGCTTGCTCGAAGGAGACCTCGGCGCCCTCCAGATGGCTGGTGAGCACTTGCTCCCGGAAGAGGAGGATGCGCTGCGAGCTGAGCTGGCTCCCGCCCTCGTTGCGCAGGGTCTGGACCAGGCGGCGTTCGAGGTCGCGGACGGAGTCGGAGATCCGCGTCTCCAGCTCCTGGCTCGCCTGCGCGCCAGCAGGAGTGGGTCTGTCCGCTCAGAGTGGTTGACCCCGGAGAGTCTCTACGCCGCCGTCGCGCGGACCGACCGCCTGCGCGACGAGCTGGGAGCCGCTCGCGCCCTGGCCGCGAGCCCGTGGGACCCACGCGCCGTTGCAGCCCAGCACCTGGCCTCCTTTCACGGGCGAACCCGCCAGATCGAGGCCCTGCTGGACCTCGCGCGCCACGCTCTGGCCTTGCACTCCGAGCTCCCCCCGTCGCGGCAGGACCGGCTGGCCGCCATCCTGCCGCTGCGGGCGGAGCTGGGCGTGATCGAGTCGGAGGACTGGCTGGTCGGGATCACCCCGGAGCTGGTCGAGGTCGGTTGCCGAGCGGCGGGTCGCAGAGCGCTGGCCGAGCTCCAGGAAGGTACCGTCCGCGTGCTCAAAGCCTCCGTAGCCTGGGAGCGCAGGCTCGAGGCTTTCGAAGGCATTCTGGCTTGCCTCCGAGAGCTGATCCAGGAAACGCCCAGGCAGCTTCCGGAGGGCCTGGCCCGCACCTATCTCACCTGGCTCTGGCGGCTGCCAGAGAGCGAGCAGCTGGGCCGAGAGGGGGAGACGGTCCGCCGGCGATGGGTCGACGTGACCTCGCGGGCGATCGCCTTCGCCAACAGCCTGCCCGAAGCGGAGCGGCAGGGGCTCGCGAGAACTTCCTCCTTCAGCGCTGCCGAGCGCTGGCTGGACAGCCCGCCCGAGATCGATCCGGTCGCGCTCGATCTTCCGCGGCGATCCCTGGACAGGTCGGCGCGGCGGCTGGCTCGGTTGGGCAGCGCCTCGAGCCCAGCCGACCGTTGCTGGTTGGCCGTCCTGAGGTCGGCCCTCGCCCGCGGCGAGATCCCTCCCCACTCACCGGTCGAGCGCCGGATCCGGCGTCGGCTGGGAGAGCTGCCGCCGAGCGTTCTTCTCCCCGCCCTGGCCGGGGCGGTGATCCGGGCCTTGGACCGAGGCGGGCGGCAGCCCGCCGAACAGGCGCTGGCCCTTTGGCTCGATGCCGCCGTGGGCTATCGCATGGTGGCTCGGGAGGGCGCTGACGAGTCCGTGTGGGATCGCGCGATCGACGGGGCCCTCGCCCTCGGGCAGACCTCGCCAGCGCCGATGCGGTAGTGAGTCGGTCCCTCAGTCGTCCCCGCTGTCGTCCAGCAACGCTTCGAGCATCCTCTCTCGGACCTCTCGGAGATCGAGCTGCTCCTCCTCGATCTCAGCCTGGTCGACGATGAAGTCCCGAAAGCTCTGGTGGTAGACCGAATAGAACGGAGCGGCCGTTGGTGCGTCGGATCCCTTCTGCACGTGCAGAAAGGGCCGCCACTCATCGAGAGCCTGCACCACCACCGATCGCCGCGCACCGACGAAGCGGCACAGCAGTTGGAAGGAGACGGGTCTGGGCATCAAGGTGAGGGTCGCGAGGATTCGTAAGGGACCGGCTTGCCAGGCTTCCAGGTCACGGCCCTTCATGCGCTGCCAGTGGTCCCGGTAGTAGCGATCGAGGCCCGTGGGCAACGTCGAGAGCTCACGGTCCACCAGGGCCCCTTCTTCGATCGCCGGCAGAACGTAAGAGAGGTACATGAAGTTGCCTTCGCTTCTCCCGACCATCTCTTCGATGAAAGTCCCTTCGCTCAAACCGTGGCGAGCCCGATAGGCGCGGATCCCCTCCCTGCCCAGGCGGGTTTCGACGTATCGCCGCACGTCCGCCAGGTTCTGGGGTGAGCCCTCTTCCAGCTCGAGGATCTCCTGGTCAGCGCGCACCAGGGGCCAGCGCGCCGGATCGAGGGGCCTCGAAGCGATGAGGAAGAAGACCCCATCGGGGAGGAACTCGGGCAGAAAGAGCGGGGTCGAACGGGCTGGCTGGTGCTCGGTTTCGGCCTCGTCGAGGGCGTCAACGGCGATGAGCAGCTTCTCTCCGACCGCGAGCTTCTGAGCGCTTTCGGCGAGCACCCGTAGCAGGAAGCCGCCGTCGCGGGTGGCTTCCCGGGGGAGCGCGCCGTAGGGCAGCCGAAAGCGCTCGATCAGCTGGGCCGACAGGTAGGCGAGGAAGCTCTCCGGCCGAACGACGCCTTCTCGGCGGGAGTTGAAGTGATGCGGGTAGCGATGGAGGCGGACCAGCTGAGCGAGGAGCGCCGACTTGCCGATTCCGGGCTCGCCGCGCACGAAGAGATAACCGCTCGGATGCCGGCGGGTGAAGCCCTCCACCGCCTCCCAGACGAAGCTGCGACCGACGAAGTCCCGCGTCAGGTGATCCAGCAGGGCGCTGAAGTCGGGGCAGTCGGCGAAGAGATCTCGCCGTTCCGGAGCGACGGATCCCGCGGCCGGAAGATGCTGCCGGTAGAGGGCCGGCGTTGCCCATTCGCGGGAGCGGGGAGCCTCATCGAGGATTGCCTGACGGCCGGCGGCCACGGCCTCTTCCAGGGATCGGCCTTCGGCCAGCTCTCGGTAGAGCCCGCCCGAGAACTGGATCGCGGCCCGATCGGAGATCGGCAGCTGCATCGCCACAGCGGCTGGTAGGCCCGCCATCATCAACGCCGTGGCCGCCCCGGAGTAGGGGTCGATCCCCTCCCTGCGGGGCAGCCGGGCACCGTCGCAGGCGTTGAGCACCGCCAGCTGGATCGAGCGCGAAGCGGTGACCTTCTCGGCGAGCAGCGGGGCGGGCACCGGAATCGCCGTGCGGCCCGGCCCTTCGAAGAAGAGCACGGCCTCGCCCGTGCTCTGGTCGAAGGAGCCATGGCCCATGAAGTGGAGGACGTCCACGTCTTCGCGCCGCAGTCTCTCGGAGAGGGTGGCGAGCGAGGGCGGTGCCAGCACCTCGACTTCGGCCCGTGGCCAGGACTCGACCAGGCGAGCCTTCTCCGAGGTGAGTCCCAAGGGGGGAAGGCCGTTCGGCTGAGCGGCGACCACCAGGATGCGAGGCTGGCCTCGCAGCTGGAACGGCCTCGGCTCGGGGGTGAGCAGGAACCGGCAGAAGGAGATGCCAGGGGAGCGGGCCAGGTACTGCCGATGGTGAGGATCGAAGAGTAGCTCCCAGGGCAGGCTGGCGAGCCGGCTCGCTCCCGGCTCCGCGAGGTCGAAGCACAGCGCCAGGCGCAGGCGGCCGCGGTCGGTGGCGCACGCCAGCACCCTGCTGGCGAGCCAGTCGTCGTGCAGCCGTCCGGGCAAAAGCCCTGCGAACAGAGCCGCACCCAGGTCGTCGATCGATCTCGGTGGCTCCACCCATTCCGTGCCTCGACTCTCGGGCGGGTCGGACACCTCAGCGTCGGCCGCCGCCGGATCGCCTCGGCCCCAGCCCTCCACGGCTGGGGCCGTGCGGTCCCAGGACTCGAATGCGGCCGGCAGAACCAGTCGATCGCTGGCGCCACCGAAAGGCGCCACTGCGAGCTGCACGAGGAAGCCCCCACGACGGTCGGAGGTGATGCGGAGGGTGAAGTCGGGAGGAGGCATGGTCCGGTCGGAGGCCGTCGGGCCGTTGTCCCGGTAGACCCTGCCCCGCGCTGGAGGTTGAGGGCCGCGGCTCGAAGGCGGGGGCCGACCAGCGGCGCCTAAACCTCGGCAGCCGGGCTGGGTTCTATAGCCGTCGAGCCGCCTGCTGCCCGAGGTGCGAGCCCGACCTTCTACCATGTTCGATGCACGGGGAGCATGGATGCGCTGGCGGAAGTAAAGGCTCTCCGTGTACCTGGCTACGACTCAGAGCTACTCTCAGGAGGTTGACATCGTGGAACGAACAGAGAGCATTGTAGTGTCGGTCGCGCCGGATAGGGAGAACGAGAAGATCAGCGAGATGCAACACTTCGGTTGGAGCCTACAGGGTCGACAAGAGGTTGTTGGGCACCTGCGTGAGGCTGAAGCGCCTGACACCCTCGGTGCTGCCATGTTTCGTGGCGCCTTGGAGGGAGCTACTGGACGCAATACCTACGAATACGATCACTATGTGAAGCTCCACTTCGTTCGGGACCTGCACCTCGCCCATGGAGCTGAGATCCGCACACTCGAAAGGGAGTATTTCTCGCTGCCAATGCCGAGCTTCCCGCGCCTGTTCCCCGGTGGCGTTTTTCTGGTGCTGCTGTGGTACCCGTTCTGGCCCTTCTGGTACTTCTTCGGCTATCGCCAGAAGAAAGCGGCAGCGGAAGCGCATCTCCGGGCTGTTCAACAGCGCGCGGATGAGATCGCCACAGAGGTGGAGGGATACCTCCAGCGGCCTCAGTGATCGATGTTACGAATCAGGCGAAGGTCACAGCCTGGCGACGGCAGAGCCGTGAGCGAACGACCACTGAGCTTTGAAGAGGCACGGCGGGAAGCGGTCTTCCGGACCTACCTACTGCGCTCGGCCCTCGCCGCCCGCTGGTCCTGGAACGGCACGTTCACCCGTGTCTCCACCCAGCTCAGCACGGTGTTTCTGCTCTCGCGGCTGGTGATCCATCTCGACCTCGCCCTGCTGCTGGGCGGCGCGCTGCCCGGGCGGCGCCCGCTGCTGTGGCTGGGCCTGGCCTTCGAGCTGCCGCTGCTGCTCGCTGCCGCCAGGTGGATCCTGGCCGGCATGCACATCGATCACCGTCGCCGCCGGACGAGTGGCGCGAGCGGAGAGGACGATCGACCCCCCACCTGGGTCGAGTTGATAGCCCTGGCGATCCCTCTGATCGGGTGGCTCGCGCTGCTGCTGTGGAAGCCTGCCTCGCCCAAAGGACGGCCCGATCCGGCGTTGGCGGCAGGCGTCACCGAGCACAGCGTCTCCCAGTGGGCCGCTATGCGGTCCTCGCCCCTCTTGCTGATTCTGCCTTGGCTCGGCAACAGCCTGCTGTGTGGCGGAATGGTGCTGCTGCTGGCCACTCCACGCCGCCTCGACGGGGAGGGGCTCGAGCTCGCCGCCGGGCTCACCCTCCTGATGCACGCGGTCGGTGCCGTCTTGTCCCTGAGGATCCGCGATGCCCTGCGCGCGGAGGGAGCCTCCGAGCGGCAGATGCTCTGGGTCTGGGGCGCGACTCTGCCGTGGCTGCTGCCAGCCCCCGGTCACCTTCTCGGATCCCTGGTCCTGGCTTGGGTAGCCCGGCCGACGCTGCCGCGGAAGACCTTGGTGGCCGAGGCCGGCGCTGAAGGCAGCCGGCTGCACGAGCTGGGGCGACACCTCAACCAGAATGCCCGTCGGGGGGGTTGGTGGCAGCAGGCGCGGCGCAGCATGGAGCTCGATCCGCCCTACCACACGAGCCGTACGCAGCGCCGGTTCTTGTGGGTCTGTCGGGCGCGGGCCCTGCTCACGCTCGTCGATGGCGCAGCGATGGGTGTGGTGTCCGCCGCCCCGAGATCCTTCGACCTCACCCTGCTGGGTCTCCTCCCCTCCGGCCAGATGGTCGATCTGGTGCGCTCGGGGTTCGGCCTCGCCGCCTTGGCCGGGGCGTTCCTCTGGGGGCTCTCGCGGGCTGCCACTCTGGTACGCCGGCGCCGAGGCGAGTCGGCCTGGGAGAATCCCGAGTCCTACTTCACCCTCAGCTCGCTGGCGGCCTACCTGGGGTTCTCCTTCGGGGTGGCCTGGGTCGGCGACCGAGACCCGGGGTTCCCGGGGATCCTCGCAGCGAGCGCCCTGCCCTGGCTCAGCGGGCTGCTCTGCTGGCTGGCCCTGCGGCGCCTGCTGCGCTCTCTACGGCCCATGGGGGCGCCGGAGTCTTGGCCCGGCCGCAGCCGGCGCCTGCGGCTGTTCTCCCTCACCTTGCTCTTCCCCCTGGGGGGAGCTCTGATCGGGGCCTGGTTCCGCCACGGGCCGGCCGGCTGGCCGGAGCCGATCGCGCCGCCGATGCCGAGTGGGTCAGGCACCTGATCCGCGGCGTCATCTCCAGTCGAGGATCGATCACGTGGGCGGAAGGATCGTTATGGGAGGAGAGCTCTTCCTCCCACACCGGGACGAGCCGGGCCCGAAGAGGCCAGGTGCTGCTGGATGGAAACCGAGCGATTGCGGCCCGCTCCCCGAGAGGGAATGCCTCGGTGAGGCTCTCGAAAAACGCACTGAAGTCGAGGGGATCGAACCGTCGACGGCTGTCCTGTGTCCGGGCAATGTTGCCGAAGCTGGTCTCCGAGATTGAGGGCTGGTTGGTCCCTGGGGGCTGCGGCGGCGAGGAGCACTCGGAGGCGAGCATCGTCGATCAGGGCGGGCAGCGCCACCACCGCCGGCTCGCTCGCCTTCCGGATCGACCGCCAGCTTCACGCCCGTCCGAAGAAGGCCGGATCCTGGCTTCCTAGCACCCACCAGAGCGGCGGCAGCACCCCGCGGCCGGCGAAGGGGTCGGAGCTGCCATCCGGCATTCGTCCGAGGCTCGAGCAGGCGAAGTAGCGCAGGCGGGCGCAGCGGGCCTCCAGCTGCTGGACGAGATCGGAGGCCCCCCAGCGGATCAGCAGCTCGCGCAGACCTTCATCTTCGGGCGGCAGGCCGGTTGCGGGCCGGCCGTTGGCCCGGGCGCGGGCGGCGGCCACCGCTTCCTCGTGCTCGCGTTCGAGGGCCAGGGCATCGATCTTGTTGACCACCACTGCCACCGGCACCCTCACCTTGGCGGTCTTGGCGAGCTCGAAGTTCTCCTCCAGGTTGAGGAAGAAGCGAGCCAGGGCGTCCTCCACGGGTAGGCGGCTGGGCCGGAGGTGCGGCTCGAGGAGGGCCAGCTCTCCACCGTGTTGGCGGCGCACCTCGGGCAGTGAGAAGGGATCCACCAGGAACAACAGCCCGCTGAGATAGCCCTGGAACTTGTGGAGGACCAGGTCGTCCGAGCGGTCGAAGACCTCCCCGGCCGGGTCGTAGAGGTAGAGCACTCGTGGGTCCTGACCCAGCCGCCGCATCTCGAGGTTGAAGGCGCGGGGCAAGGTGTCGTGGGTCTTGTCGGGAGTGCGGCCGCGGGCGAGATCCTGGTGGAGAGCGGCGAAGGTCTGCGCTGTCCGCTCTTCCAGGAAACCGCACTCGAAGCCGCCGGCGGGCCCTTCTTGGAGCAGTTGGCTGGCGGCGGAGCAAAGGAAGGCCGTCTTGCCCACCGCCGGACCGCCGTAGAGCGGCACGAAGTGCTTGCGTGACTCGGTGTGACCGGCCTGGAGCAGGTGTTGGCACTCGGGGCAGCGGGAAGGCAGCTCACCCCGGCCCAGGAAGAAGGTGGCGGGCAGCCGCTGCCCGCACTGGCAGGTGCGGTTGAGGATGCCCCAAGAAGAGGGGATCAGGCGGGTGTGGACGGCCCCACATTGGGGGCAGAGGTATTCCGGCAGGGGCATCCTCTCGTGACAGGCCGGGCAGACGGTGAAGAAGCCCTTGATCCCGAGGTAGGCCTTCTCGAGCAGGAAGACCAGGCTGAAGCCCAGATAGACCAATAGGAAGAAGAGGCCCAGCAGGCTGACATGCAGCAGCGAGAAGGCGGCGAAGAAGACCGTGCCGAAGACCATCACCGCCACCCCGGCGGAGCCGAAGAGCACCGCCAGGAGCTTGCCCAGGTGGTCTCTCGGCCAAGCGGAGCCGGCTTTCTCGAAGAGGGCTCCGGCCGAGGCGACGTTGGCCAGCCAGGAGTCCCGGATGGTGTCCCAGAGGTCGCGGTAGCCCTTGCCGAAGAAGTAGCTGCGGATCGCGGGTTGGGGGGACCGTTCGGTGCTCATGCCGGCACCCTTTCCGGCCGAACGTTGCGGCGGAAGGCGAGGGCGTAGTTCTTGAGGGCGATCGCGGCGCCGTAGATGCCACCGCACACGATCATCGCCTGGACGGCGAGGAAGACCAGGTAGATCACGATGGCGATCGCGGCCAGGGCCAGCACGACCGTCACGCAGCCACCTGCGGCATCGGCACTGTCGGACATGGCTTACCTCCTCCCGAAGGGGTTGAGCTGTTGCAGTCGGGCCCCCAGCCACCGGCGCAGCCGATAGCCTCGGGCCGAGGTCACGCCCTGGTGCAGGCGCTGCCAGAGGGCTTCGGCGCGCGGTTCGAGTCGCGCTTGGCGGACTTTCCTCTCGACCTTTTCGAGGTACCGGGGGGGCAGTCGGCCCAGAGCCGAGGCCAGGAGGTCTCGGGCCGGCATCTCGAGGGCCGCGAGAGGGGCTGCACCGTCGCTGCGATCGTCGAAAGTCAGCCAGAAGCGCAGGGCCGCCTGCAGGGGCTCCGGCCAGGGGTCTCGGCGGCCGTTCCTGAAGAAGCGCGTGTAGACGTCGAGGAAAGATCCCAACTGGTCGTGCCGGAAGGTCGCTGCCAGTAGCTTGCCGTGCTCACGGGCGATTCGGATGCTCTCCAGTGCTGGCAGCAAGAGCTTCTCCAGCAGGGTCTCGTACTCGTCGGCCCCGAGCAGCGGCAGGTCGGATGCCAGGCCGACCCAGTCGGCCTCCGTGGGGCCGGTGGCTCGACCCTGCTGGGCGAGGGCGAGGGCGCGTAACAGGCGGGGCCGGTCCGGCCGCAGGGTCACTCGATGGCGCCCGGCGGCGTCGGTGACCAGGTCGGCCCACGCGAGGGTCTTCTTGTCGACGGCCAGCGGGAGGGCTCGGTTCGCCAGCTCCAGGCAGCGTGTCACCAGCTCGGGCTCGAAGCCCTTCAGCTCGCCGGACTGGAGCCACCGGAGGGCGAGGCCGGAGCGTTCCCGCTCGGGCAGGGCCGAGAGTAGGCCGCCCCGGATCTGGGTGTCGCAACGTCGGGCATAGCTGGGGAGCAGATCGAGGACTTCTCGCCGGTAGCGCTCGAAGGTCGCCACGGGCTCCGGAGACGCGCCGACCAGGATGCTCCACTCGGCCAGCAGCAGGGCGTCGCCGCCCGCGCCCTCGAGCCAACGCCGGAGCTCGCCGGCGCCCGTCGCCGGTAACTGCGCCAACCGTGCAGCGAGAACCTCACCGATGGGGGAGCATCTGAGGGTTTCTGGATGCGCCCGGACCAACCCGAGCGCCTGCTCCGCGATCTCGCGGTCGCCCCCTGGCAGCAGCTCTCCGAGGCGGCTCCAAACCCGCGTCGCCATTTCGGCGTTAGACCTGCCCTCCACGAGCTGGCCCAGCAGTGCTGCCGCCGAACGGAACGCCGCTGTTCGGTACCGGGCCTCCGCGCTCACGCGGGCGCCCTCGGCGAAGACTCCCGCGAGCAGCTCCAGATCGGCGGGATCGAGCGTGGTCGAGCCTGGAGCCAATGCCTTCTCCAGGCCGCCGAGGAGTTCCAGACGGGCGTCCTGGTCGCCGTGCTCGGCGGCGAAGCGGACCATCCGGACCAGGCGTTCCCCGAGGGGAAGGGCCGCAGGGTCCTCACGAAGCAGGAACAGGTCCAGCGCAGCGGCCAAGCCGGCATCGAGGCGCTCGTGACGGAAAGTGGTGAGGAAGGCGTGAAAGCGCTCGAGCCGTTCCGGCTGCTCGGCCAGCCAGCGGGCGGTGGTGGCCGCGTAGTCCGAAGGGTCCCCGGCGACCTCGCTCGCCAGACCCGACTGCCGGTCGAAGTGGTAGAACCGATACCGGGCCTCGGCCTCGCTCCAGACGAAATCCGTCTCTCCCGAGGTGGCGTTCAGGTCCGCGCAGCTACGCGGGTCGTCCTGGTAGGTCGAGACGGCCAGTCTCCGGGCGTGGCGGGGAGGGAAGAGCTTGAGCACCGCGGCGATCCAGAACAGCGCCTCGACCGGCCGGTCCCGCACCACGACGGGCCGGGAGTCCGAGCGCGATGCCAGGAGGGCGCGGCCGACGCGAGCCAGGAACGCGACGCCCTCCTCCTGCCCGCGCACGAAGGCCGACAGCTCGGCCAGCTGGAACGACTCTGCGGGGGTCACCCCGGCCAGCTCCACGACCGGCAGCGGGGGAGGGGCCTCCTCGCCGTCCTCGGCGGCTTCGAGGCGGCTCTTCCAGCCCGTCCACTCGTAGAGGTCGACCGGCCAGAGGTCACCGAGCGAGCCGGGTTCGAAGACCAGGGTGTGGGCGAAGAAGTTGCCCCAGCGCCCGCTGTAGTCGCGCCCGCAGTAGCTCGATAGGGTCAGGGCCAGACGCCCCGAGCTCAAGGGGTGGAAACGGAGGGCGCGGGGGAAGTCGAGGGCGATCTGCTCTGGCGAGGGCTCCCGCTCGGCATCGCGTGGAGGGCGGTAGGCGCTCCGGCGCTCGATCTCACGCTGTTCCTCTGGGGAGAGGCCGTCCGAGCAGGCACGGGTCTGGAAGCCGGCGCCTCCCGAGCGACCGCGCCGGCAGGAGGTGTAGTGGAGCTGCAACGCCTTCATCTGCGTCTCCTTACGAGCGATCTCGCGCCGGGACGAGGCCGTGGCAGTGGAGCAGCCAGAGGAAAGGATCCTCGACCCGGCGGGGCAGGATTCGCGGCACCCTGCCGCCCCCGAGCGGGCTGCATCCCAAGGCCGAGATGCCGAAGAAGCCGAACCGCCGATAGTGGGTCTCCGCCGCCTGCTGGATCTGCCCGGAGTCCCACTCGGCGAGCAGGGCCTGCATCTCGGCGTTGACCGCCTCGAAGTCGGCGCGGTCGAAGCCGTGGTCGTGGTGCGAGGCCGCGTTGAGCTGGAGCTGAGGGTCGAGCAGCCCCTCAACGGCGTCGAACTTCGAGAACGCGAGGGCCAGAGGAGCGTCGATCGGCCGGGTGAGAGGCAGGTCCCGCCCGAGGCGGATCAGCTTGGTGGTGCGCTCGAGGATGGTGGCGGTCTCGGTGTTGACCTCGGGCAGGGCAACCGAGCAGTCGAGCTTCGCCCGCACTCGCCTGAGCTGGAGCGGGTCGAGCAGCAGGAGGATGCCGTCCGCACGATAGATGTACTTGTTCACCGTGGCCATGACGTCCTCGTCGTCGAGGTCTTCGCCGGCGGTGTCGAAGAACACCAGGGTCACCACGCCGCGGATCCGCCGCGCCCCGGAGCCGCTGCGGCTGGTGAGGGTCAGGGAATAGATCAACGGCATCTGCACGCGGCGGTCGGAGAGCGCCGAGTGGGTGGCCCGGATCACCGAGCCGTGCTCGTAGAGCGGCTCGTAGAAGTCCTGGCGGTAGCGCCTGATGGTGGCGTCGTTCATGGGCTCGAGCAGGATGCCCAGGGTCGGACCGAGCTGTTTTTTGATCTGCTCGATCAGGACCGCCAGGTAGTGGCTCTTGCCGGCTTCTTTGGCACCGATGATGGCGAAGATGAAGCTGCGATAGCAGCCCACGGTGTGGGGTTGCTCCATGTGGCAATGGGGGCAGAGCCGTTTGCCGGAGCGCTGCCCGCAGGCGGGGCAGATGGTCTGGCGGTGGAAGGCCCCGCGCTCGGGTAGCACCCGGCCGAGGGCGAGGTTCTCCCCCCACTTCGCGGCGCGCACCTCGTCCCGCTCCGGAGCGCAGCGCGAGCCCGGGCTGACACATCGGAACGGCGCCTGCCCCAGTCGATAGGGCTCGAAGCAGTAAGGGCAGACTTGCTTCGAGAGGGCGGCGATGAGCGAGGTCAGCATGGTTCACGTACCCTTCACGAGGTCCTCGGCCAGCTGGCTAGAGTCGAAAAGCGACCGGACTCAGAGAGCGCCGCCCCACCACCAGGGCCCAACCTGTGCGCAGGCAGTAGCGCAGGGAAGTGACGGTGTTCTCGACGACCAGCCTCAGGGTGAGGACGGGCTCACGATCGGCGAGCGTCCGTGGTCTGGGCCGCCGTTTCGCGGCCCACCTGGGAGAGCGTCTCAGGGGTTCGAAGCGCCAGAGCGCGAGCTGGCATTCCTCAATCGCGCGCCTGCAGATTCCTCGTTCTTGGCGGCCCAGGGGGAGGCCCCCGTCGTGGTTGGCGAGCGCCTTCTCGAGCAGCCGGCTCGCTGTCGCCGCACGGCCGAGGCGTTGGAAGTGCAGGCCGAGCACCAGGTAGGGGTGATCGCCGAGATCCAGCTTCAGCTTGAGCAACCGGGACAGGATGTCGCTGAGCTGAGTCAGCACGATGATGGTTTCCTCACGCAGGGTCACGGTCCCGGTGCTGGTGGTCCTTACGATGGTGAGACCGTACTCCGCCGCCGGGTTGCGGTGGTGCTTGCAGAGGCACGCCAGCACGTCGGCGATGCGGTCGACCAGATCGTCCTGGCTGCGCATGGCGCGCCAGACCGAGACCCCGAAGAGCAGGCTCAGGATCGAGGAGAGACCCGAACAGAGCGCGAAGAGTGGATGGTCGGAGATCAGCCTTGCAGGGGCTCCGATCCAGGCGGATAGCGCTTCCACGATCGAGGTCTCCTCGGCCATTCTCACCGCACCCGCAGTTGGTCTTTGGCGGCTGGGAGCAGACGGATTGAGCGGGCGTGCTCGGGGTCCTGGAAGAAGAGCTTCAGGTAGGGCCGCTTCGGCCACAGGCCGGAGGGCACCGGGATGCGGCCGTGGCCGGCCTCGAGGGGCAGCGCATCCAGCCTCGCCACCACCTCGCCGTCGCTGGCCGACACCGGTACCGCCTGTGGCTTGGCCACTACCAGAAGGCTGGGGAGCGCGCCGAGGCCGTCCGTGCAGGCCACCTCGATCCAGGCGTCGGTGACCGTGCGGGAGAGCAGGCCGCGCCGGGTTTCCACCTGGTAGCGCGCCACGGTCTCCTGGCCGCCACTGTCGAGCACCGTCGCCGGGGGCGCGTACAGGTCCTGCCCGGGCACGGCGATGAAAACCGCGAAGTAGTGGCGGCGGCGTTCGAGGTAGGGGATCAGGTGGCAGTCGGCCGAGCCGTACTCCGCGCGGGTGACGCGCACACGCCGACCGCCACCGCCCCGAGGGTCCTGCGGCGGGCCGTCCTCCGCCCAGGCCACCACGGCGGCCTCGGCGCCGCGCGGCCAGTCCCAGGTCAAGGCCAGGCCATTGCCCACGCGGCGCGCGGCGAGCCGCGTCGCGCCCTCCAGGTTGAGCACCTCCACTGCCTTGCCCACTACGGCCGTGCCGGCGTGCAAGGAGATCGGCACAAGCTGGAAACGACCTGGCCCGGGCAGGGTCGCTTCGAGGGCCGAGCCGCCGGCGGTGGCGAGCCGCTCGCCGAGCCGGGCGAGCGCGGCGACCGGCGTCACCGTGCCCTCGGGAGGAGCCCCGCCGGATCCGGCCACCAGACGGATCTCCACCTGTGCCCCGGCGACCGGCGACCAGCGCAGCCGCACCCGGTCGCCCTGCCGCTCGACCACGAGGTCGCGGACCGGCGCCGGCGGCGCGGTGGGAGAGACCGAGACGACGAGCCCGCCGGAAGCCAGCTCGCCCCCGGGTCGTGCCGGATCCGCGAAGACCGAGGTCACCCGGTAGCGATAGGTCTCTCCGTTGGTGAGACCACCGTCCAGGGCTCCCGAAGCCGTGACCGGCACGAGCACTGCGCCTTCGTTACCACCCGGCGGTGCGCTCCGCAGCCGCCGCACCTCGACGCGCAGGCAGCCGGGAGGCGGCTGCCAGCCGAGCCGCACGCTGCCGTCCCCGGCTTCCGCTTCGAGCCCCGCCACCTCGCCCAGGCGCAGGTGGGGACCGCTCACGGCGGCGCCCTGGCTCGTGGCGCCGCTGCGCACGGCGTAGACGGCGTAGCACCAGGGCACCCCGACCGTGGCCCCCGGGTCGTCGAGGGCCTGGGCGGCGACTTCGGCGACCACCTCGCCGTCCTCGGGGCCGTGGGGGATCCCGCCTCGTTTGCGCAGCACGCGGTAGCGCTGGCGCTGGGGGTCTGCTCCTGCCCCGGCTCGCCAGGTCAGGCGCAGCCCGTTGGTGAGCACGCTCACAGAAAGGTCGGTGGGTGGGGGAGGCGGGGTCGCCGCCGCCGCCCGCAGCGCCGGCTCGAAGTCGGCGCAGGCGGCCAATGCCTGGTCCAGCCGAGCCAGCACCCCGGCCGCGTCGGCGCCGCTGGCGCGCAGCTTCTCCGCCTCGGCGACGAGGTTCTGGGCACGGGCGAGCCCCTCCTCGATCTGCCGGCTCAGGCGCTCGGTGCCCGCTCGCCCGAGGTTGCGCTGGAACCGTCCGAGCGCGGTCTGGGCCGCGGCCAGCCGGCGCTCGGCGACCAGCTTCTCGATCGCGAGCAGGGCCGCCTCGCGCTCCTGCCGGCGCGCCTGGACCCGCTCCCGGACCGCCAGCGCCGACTGCCACTCGGGCCAGAGCTGGAGGGCCCGGTCGCAGCGGTCGACGGCGGCTGCCAGGGCTCCGTCGAGGAGCAGACTCTCCGCCTCCTCGAGCAGAGAAGCGACCAGCGGTGCGTCCCCAACCCGGGCGCCACACCCCTGGCAGGCTGCCGCCGAGCTGGGGTTGGCGGCATGGCAGCGGGGGCAGGGCAGCACCAGGGGCTTCCCGCACTCCGGACAGCGCTGGGCCCCGGCGGCGGCGAGGGCCGAGCAGAAACCGCAGAGCTGGAGGGTCTCGGCCGGCAGAGGAGAGGCGTCGCGGGCCACTCGCCACTTGCGGGTGGCGGCGTAGTCCTCGACGTAGGCCAGCGCGTCCTCGCTCGAGACTCCCCGTTTGCGGGCCAACTGGAGGAGAGCGTCGACCTCCTCCCGGCCGAGGCGGCCGTCCCGTCCCGCCTCCTCCAGGCGGGGCTTGAGCGGCTCCATGGCCTCGACCGCCAGGGTGGCGTCGTAGCGGGCCTTCTTCTCGTCGTCGGCGAAGACCTGCCGGGCCAGGCCGGCGAGGGCGTTGACGGCGGTGTCCCGGGGCGTGGGAGTGGGGCGGTTCAAGCTCTCGCGGTACTTCTCGTCCGCCCGAGCGACCAGGGCCTGGGGCGAGCTCTGCGCCCGAAGCTCGAGGAGCTCGTAGAGGCTGGTGAGCCCCAGGTGATCGAGGTTCTCCCGCACCTTCTTGGCGAGAGCGGGCTCCAGCTTGAGCCGTGCCGGCCGTTTGCCCTCCTCGCTGGACCTCTCGCTGGCCCGGCGAACACCGGCCGCGACCAGCCGCTTCTCGATCTCCCCGCGGGAGAGCGGAGCGAGCTCTTTGGTGAGCTTGGCCACGAAGGCGTCGTCCCAGCCGTCGCCGCTCGCCCGCAGGAGGTGGATCGCCTCGTCCAGCTCGCTCAGCAGCTTCTTGCGCGCCGCCTCGGCAAGCTGGCGGGCCGCCTGGGCCTCGGCAGCCCGTTTCCGCGGGTCGAGCAGCGCCCCGCGCAGCTCCGGCAGCAGGGCCAGATTGGCCTTGGCGGCCAGCTGGGCCTTGGGGTTGCCCATGGCCTGCCGAGACCACTCCAGCCTCTTCTCCTCGATCCGCCGGTCGATGGCGGCAGCGTCCTCGATCCCCGGATCGAGCTCCAGGAGGAGGTAGAAGTTGGGGCGTCCGGCGGCCATGGTTCCCTCGGCTCGCCTCGCTCAGGCCACGTCCAGGGCGCGGTTCTGGTCCCGGGCCTCGATCACTTCTTCGCGCGAGAGGATCGATTTGGTCTCGATCTCGGTACGGATCTCGCCACCGGTGGTCAGGTCCCGGCCGTGCACCTTGAGCAGACCGTCGGGTCCGAGGTCGAAGGTCACCTCGATGGGGGAGCCCTGGGGCACCGGGCGGCTGAACGTGAGCACGGTCTCCCCGATCAAGGCACTGTCGGAGATCTCCACCTGCTCGCTGGTGAGTCGGTTCTCCATGCACCGCATGTCGACCCTGGTTTGGCCCTCGGCGACGGTGAAGAACTCCTGGGAGATGGTCTTCGGCACCTGCTGGTTGACCAGGATCAGGTTGAAGACCACGTCGCGATGGCTCTCGTTGAGCGCCACCATGCCGAAGCTCTTGGACGAGACGTTGGTCACTCGCGTTTCGTGCAGGGTCCTGACCGCCACGAGCGACAGGCCGTGGTTGCGGGCCACGTCCTCCTGGGCCCGTTCGATCACTTTCTGATCGGCCACTGAAAGATCGACCTTCTCGCTCTGCTGGCCGGTCAGCTCGGCCACCCGGAGGCGGATCTGCTCGCCGAGGTAGCACTTGTAGCCGAACAGGGCGGCGCCCTTGGCCACCGCCTGATTGGGGTCGAACTGGCGCACCTCGAAGGGGAAGCGGCTCTTCACCGCCTCGATCACCTGGGGCATGTAGGTCGAGCCGCCGACCAGGAGCAGCTTGTCGATCCTGGCGTAGCCCTTGGCCTGGGCCTTGTCGAGCTCTTCCTGGGTGAGCGTCAGGGTGCGCTCGAGCAGGTGGGCGGTCAGCTCGTTGAAGGTGGCGCGGGAGATCTCGACCTTGACCTTCTCGCCGCCGAAGCTCACCGACTGGGAGACCGACTCACGGCTGGACAGCAGCTTCTTGCACTTCTCGGCGTCGGTGAGCAGCTCCTGGTAGGTCTCGAGGTCCTCGAGCAGGGAGTCCGCCGAGGTGCCGGTCTGCTCCTCGAAGCGTTGCGCCAAGTAGGTCACCAGGGCGTCGTCCCAGTCCTTGCCCCCCAGCTGGTGGTCGCCACCGGTGCAGATCACCGTGATGTCGCCGCCCTTGATCTCGATCAGCGTCACGTCGAAGGTGCCTCCGCCCAGGTCGTAGACCAGGATCACCTGGTCGTCCTTCTGATCGATGCCGTAGGCCAGGGCCGCAGCGGTGGGCTCGGGGATGACGTAGAGGACGTTCAGGCCGGCGATCTCCCCGGCCTGCTTGGTGGCCTCCTTCTCGTTGATGCCGAAGTAGGCCGGGCAAGTGATCACCACGTCTTCGACCTTTTCGTTCAAGAGCTTCTCGGCGTCGCCCACCACCTTGCGCAGGATGAGGGCGGAGACGGCCTGGGGCTTGTAGCTCTTGCCGTGGAAGGAGCGCTCCCAGTGCGGGTCGCCCATCGAGCGCTTGACCGTCGAGACGCACAGGTCGGGGTGGATCGCCACCACTCCCTTGGCGCCTTCCCCCACGACCACGTTGTCCGCGCTCTCGAAATACACCACCGAAGGGGTGGTCGCCTCCCCCTCGGCGTTGGCGAGCACGACCGGCTTGCCGTGCTCGTCGACGTGGGCGATGCAGGAGTAGGTGGTGCCGAGGTCGATGCCGTAGACGCGCCTGGCGCTCATCGTGAGCCTCCTTGTGGTTCCTGGACCTGGTTCGGGGCCGCGACGAAGACCGCGACCCGTTCTTTCTGCAACAGCGAATCCCCCAGCTCGAAGCCCGGGCGGAGGCGTTCGGCCAGCTGACCGACCAGGGCCGGCTCGGCCGTCTGGCAGGTGCGGGCTGCCAGCTGGCGGCGGCCGTCGAAGCTCTCGCCGGGCGCCTCGAAGCGCGTGACCCCGTGCTGGTCGAGCAGGGTCTCGACGTCGTCCCGGAAGCCTGCCAGGTAGCTCTGGAAGCGCTCCCGGGTCAGTTCCTCGCCAGCTCGCTCGGCGAGCGCATCGGCCAGCCGCCCGAGGTCGTCGTGGAGGCGGATCAACCCGCGCAGCAGGGGCTGCTGGGCACGCAGCAGCAAGTCGCCCTTGTGGGCCTGCAGCTCCGCGTGGAGCCGGTCGATCTGCTGCTCTTTGAATTGGTCGTAGGCGAGCTTGTCGGCGAACAGCCGCTCGAGCGTCTCGAAGCCGTCCTCCAGCCTCCGCTCGAGATGGCTCCAGGGCGGGCCAGTTTCGAGGCTCGGCTCGGACGGCGACGAGTAGATGGTGCAGATGGGCTCGGCAGGAGGTGGAAGCTCGATCGAGGGCCCTTCCTCCATCGGCTCGGGCAGTACGGGCTGAGACGGTGTCTCCGGCTCCATGGCGCCTCCTCGGTGGCCGAGCAGCCGTTCGGGCGCTGGCCTAGCGCCTCCAGACCCGGTGAGGTAGGGAAGGTTGAGGAACCACGACCGCTCAACCGGGCGACCTCGCAGCGTGTCTGGAGAGGCGTCAAGGGGGACTCATGCGCATCCGCTCCCGCTACTTCTTCCTCAGCGGCGGCCTCGGAGGGCTGGCCGGCTTCGCGCTCACCGAGCTGCTTCCCGCCGGAGGTGGCGCCACCGCCGGCCGGGGCGGCACCCTGGCCCAGGTGACGCTTTACTTCGCGATCTTCGGGCTGGCGGTGGGCGCGGCCTTGGGGATGACGGAGGGACTGGTGCGCCGGAACCGGCCGCGCCTGCTCCTGGGGGCAGCGCTGGGTCTGATCCTCGGTGGGCTTGGCGGAGCTCTGGGGGGCGCCGTGGGCCAATGGCTTTACGGGTTGGCTCCGGAGCGCTACGCACTGCGTTCCACCGCCGACTTCCCCCTGGTGCTCGACTCTTCGGGCAGCATGAAGGAGGCCTTCTTCTTCGGCAACGACCCCTGGGGCCGGCGGCGCGATGCCGCTCGGGACTTGATCGACGGCCTGGCGTCTACGAACCGAGTGGCCGTCGTTGACTTCGATGAGCAGGGCTCACTGCTCTTCCCCTTGACCGAGCTTGCGACCTCCAGCGACCGGCAGGCTGCCCGAGCGGCGGTGGGCCGGGTGGACGATAGCGGCGGCACGGACTTGACGGCCGGGCTGTCGGTAGGTCTCGGCGAGCTGGCCCGGAGCTGGGATCCCGTGCGGCCGCAGCATCTGATCTTCCTCACCGATGGCGACGCTGCCTACGACCCGAGGCTCGCCGAGCAGGCACGGCAGGCCGGCGTGAAGGTCCACACCGTCGGGTTGGGCTCGGGAGTGAAAGGAGACCTGCTGGCCGGGATCGCCACGGCCACCGGAGGCACCTACTACCCGGTCGCCCGGGCCTCGGCCCTGGTGGCGACCTTCCGCCAGATCCTCGAGCGCTCCACCAGCATGGTCCAGCACGGGCAGGGCACGGCCTCCACCGACACCGAGCCTTTGACCAAGCCGTGGCTGCGCTACGCCCTGCGCGTGCTCTCCTGGGCTGTGATGGGCCTACTGCTGGGCCTGGGCCAGGGTGTGCCCTACAACACGCGTGAGGACCTGCGGGCCTGTGGGCTCGGGGGGCTGCTGGGCGGCGCTCTCGGCGGCCTGCTCTTCGACCCCATCACCCAGCACGTGGCGCTCGGAGCCGGTCTCGCCGGCCGGACCCTGGCCGACGTCGCGGTCGGGGCCTCGATCGGCGGCTCCCTGCGGCTGTCCCAGCAGAAGATCGTGGAAGCGTCCGGCAAGCCCACCCGCCAGCTGGTGACCTTCTTGCCAGCGAGCGATCGCCGGCTCGTCCAAGTCCCCTCTCAGCCCCAGCCGCAGCCACCACCAGCGCGGCCCGAAGCACCGCCCGCCGCGCCCGAGCGCCCGCTCTTGTCGAGCTTCTCCCAGAAGTACCCCGACCAGGCGCAGGCCATGGCTCGCGCCTACCGTGAAGGGGGCTACGGCCTGAGCGAGATCGCCAAGGCCTTCGGCGTCTCGATCGCTGCCGTGCGACGGGCCGTAGACGAGAAGCGGTAGGGGCTCTGGCCGGCGCTGCTTGCGCCGCTCTCAACCTTCGCTGTCTGGAGGGGTCCAAAGAAGTGTCGGCAGCTCCAGAAGCGAGGCCGCTCAGTTCTGGAAAGGAATGTGCCATGGGCCTCTTCGGACGACGCAACCTCCACGAGCTGCTCAAAGAGCCTGATCCACCACCTCTCATCAAGACCCCCAACACTCTCCAGCTCGCTCTCCAACTGTCATGAATCTTTGTGGGACAGCAGTGCCCTCCACCGAACCAGTAGTGCCCAACCGGCTGACTGTTGGAGTGGTCGGGGCGGTAAACAGATACGCTAGAAGTTTGGCTGGGGCACGTTCCCGGCCGATCGGCGTAAAGAGGGAATGCTATGGAGACTTTTCCGTATTGCAATGGCCTCGATGCCGAGCAGGGCGGGTATCTCTCTGTGGCCCTGCCGGAGCCTGAAATCGCACGGTGGTTCCACGATCGATTCTCTGGCGAGATTGGTCACCAGGAGCTCGATCGTCTGGACCGGCTCGGCACCCAAAGCAAGGGAGCTTTCCCAGTTGTCTTTGGCATTGATGAGGGGGATCTGTCGCAGACCGGTTGGGCGGCGATCTTCCCTGAAGGGGTCGATCCGGCAGTGCGCGAAGCGCTCGGTCCACTTCTGGACCACCGTCGCGAGCAGGCCAGCAGTCGTTGGGAACAAGGTTATCGTGAGCTCACCGGAGCTACCAGCTACCGTCCAGGCGAATCCGCCGAACATTTTCTGCGGCAATTCGGCGTAGGAATCGGCGATAGGGTCAATCCGAGGATGCTTCCTTACCACCTCCTGTTGGTCGGAGGGCCCGAGCACATTCCATACGAAGTCCAGCACGAACTCGGGATTTCCCATGCTGTGGGCCGTCTGGACTTGCCGTCTCCGGAGGCCTATGCGCGTTATGCGGAGACGGTCCTGGCTGTGGAGAAGGGGACCACTCGTCGATCTCGACAGGCCGTCTTCTTCGGGCCTGCGAATCCAAACGATCAGGCTACAGAGCTGAGCTCTCGGAATCTGCTTAAACTCGCCGATGAGCTAGCGACTAAACCAGGACTACGCGAATGGGAGCTGACCACAGTGCTCGGGCCAGACGCGACGAGAGCACGCTTGATTGGTGAGTTGAGCGCCTCAAGTCGGCCCGCCTTGCTCATGGCCGCAGGGCACGGCGTCTCCTTTGCCAAGGACCTCGTCTCGCAGCGGGAGCTTCAGGGGGCCCTTGTCTGCCAGGACTGGCCAGGGCCTCTGGCGGCGCCCCTGATTCACCGAGAGCAATACTTCGCCGCCGAGGATCTCGCCCGCGAGATCGATCTGCAGGGACTGGTCGTCTTCCTTTTCAACTGCTTCGGCCTGGGGACCCCTGACCGGGATGACTTCTACAGCCTTACTCCGTCAGCTTGGCGGGCCGCTGAAATGCCCTTCACTGCCCGCCTCCCTCAACGACTGCTGCAGCAGGGCGCGCTCGCCGTTCTTGGTCATGTGGACCGCGCCTGGAGGACCTCGTTTCTGACCTCGGGCTCCGGGAGGGCCGAGGATCCCTCGCTCTTCACCGAGTGCCTCCATCCCTTGATGGCCGGAAAACCGGCAGGCTTCTCCCGGGAGTCGTTCGCCGCGAGATGGACAGGGCTTAGCGCCTTGATCACGGGCCGCCTCCAAGCCGAAAGACGAGGCGAGCCGGTCGATCTCCGGGATTACTCGCGTCTCGGTCTGCCCGCGATCGATGCGAGGAATTACGTCCTCCTGGGTGACCCGGCGACCCGGCTGGTGGTGAGCTGAGCTCCCGCTGAGATCGGACATGCGAATCGCGGGTTTCTTGTCGCGCCTGGCGGGAGCCCTCCCGGCATACCTGAGGCACGCCAAAATCAAGATTTTTCTGAAAGCGGTCATCGGGCTTCGATTCAAAGGTCGGATCGACGCCGCTTTGTCGCTGTTTGCGAAAGACCTAGGCATCTCGGAGAACGAGATGCGGGAAGGCGCTGCTCTTCGCGATCGATTGGGCCGTCGCCTGTCGCGGCTGAGAGATGGAGATGCAATCCATTACATGCATTGGTTGAGCACCTGTCTCCGCCTTGCCGACGAGAGCTACCTTGCCTGCCGGGTGTTCGAGGATGACGCTGGGATCGAGCGGGAGGATTATGGGGAATTCCGCCGGCTCAGCGAGAAGCTTGCGGCCCGTTTGCAGCCGCTGGGCGAGGCCGACCGCACGCTCTATATCATCGCCTACTGCGATATGCTCGATTGGTCGGACAGCCCTGATCATGAGTGGGCGGTGATCGCGGCGTTCCTCGGATTATCGGACCTGCACGAAGGAAGCCGTGAGCTGTCAGCCCGCCTGGATATCTTCCTCGCGGGGAACGTCGAGCCTCTGCACAAGTTCTTGATCCTCGGTCATCTCGCCAGCGCCCTTGCTTCTCTAGGCCAGCAGGAGCTCGCAACCATGGTCGAGGCTAAGCTCAGTGAAGGGGTGAGTCTACACCATGCATTCGTAGGTTTGGACGCGGTCGCTTCGGTAGTGGATGAAGCGCGTTTCAAGAATATGGAGGCGTTTGCCTTATACAGTAGGGGAAGCTTCGAGGAGGCGCTCGCGACCATCGAGAGCTGGGCATCCATCGAAGCCGACGATTACCGTCAACCGCTCGTCGTCATCGAAAAAGTGGGTGCGGCGTGTGCCGGCACGACTCCGGAAACTCTGGTTGATTTCATTTGCCTGATCCTTCTATGCTTGGCCGCAACCGGCCAGTTGAAGCCCTGCGCAGAGTTGCTGAAGACGGCGCTCGGAATCACTGACGGCGATCACCCGGTAAGAAATTTTAGCCACGCTTTCGCGGGGCCCTTTCGGCTTCCGGGAACAACAGTCACTTGGAATTCCACGGTCCTGGTCGTGCTTGCCGAGTTGAGAGAAAGTGGGTTGCACCAGGATGCGGCTGTCATCGTCGACGCCTACCTTCCCGGCCTCTACCTTCAGGTGGCAGAAGGAAGGCTGGAAGGCGGAGCAATTCTCTGTGTCATGCTCGAATATTGGCTGGAATATTGGGGCGAGTCTAGGGAAAAGGCTCCGTGGGATTTCTGCTGGATTTTCATGGAGAAGATGAGAATCGTCATCTCAGACTATGGAGAGACGTTGAAGGATCGAGAGAGCTTTCTGCAGGCCATAGAAGGAACGCGGCGCCAGATCCTGCGAGTCGCCATGCTCTGGGCAAAGAGCGAGGAAGATGCGAAGGAGAAGAGCACGAGGCGGATCGAAGCCTTGTGCTGGGATCTCGAGCTGTCCCAGCGTCTCGCCGTCGAGCGGCTTCGCCTGGTGCAAATCGCTGCGGAGGAGGGTGAAACGGTGCTGCCGGTCCAAGGCTATCCGTGGCCGCAGGATTCCATGTCGGAGCGCGTGACAGGACGGTATCTCCCTCCTCCAGGGCCGCGTCCAGCTGGCATTCTGGGACATTCGAAGACGAGCGATCGGCACGAGCCCACTGGCCGTGAAGGCAACATCCTGCGCGACTGCTTTCCTCAACTCGCGGCCCGGCTGGACGAGGTGACACGTGCGGGAGTCACTGAAGGAGACGTCATCAGGCTCCTTGGTGATGACGGGTTGCTGCTCCGCGCTTCTTTCGGCCAGGATGGTTCTCTGTTCTGGATGGCAGTGGGGACTCGCAGGGGCAAGCTCGAGATCCTCGAGAGCTCTGCGGGAACAGCGGGTGATCTCTGGCGGCTGCGATGGGCGATCGCGCGTCATGATGCTGCCATGGGCTTGGTGCATTGGCTGACGGGGAACGGCCGCATCCACCGGTTCATCGGTCCGGAGGCCGTGAACAGCCTAGTTGCTCTGACCGAGTCCGCTTCCGGAGGGCTGACGGGTTCTGCGCTAGACGCCAGGCGCGAGGAGATCGAAGCCCGTCTTGCCGCCAAGGCGGGTTCGGAGCAGGTTTGGGCCAGGCATTGGTTTCGCCTCGCCACGGCTCCCTTGATCCCCGGCCGGGACGCGCGATGGGACAGAGATTCCGCCTTTCAACTCGGTTCGATCAGCGACACTCTGCGACAGATCCAATCAGAGGACGGTGATTGGCGATGGCTCGATGGGATAACCCAGAGGCTGCTTGAGGAGGCTAGCGACACCTGGAAGCTGGACCGGCTTCTTCCCTGGCTCACAGCGGAGACCGTGCTCCTGTACCAAGTCGACGACGTTCTTCACGGCCTGCCAATCGCATACCTGCCCGTAGGGGGCGCGCCTCTGTTCGAGCGCGCTCGGTCAGTGCGGATCTCTCTTGCTCCTCTGCTCGACATGGCGCTCGAAGCCCTGGAGGACGAGATCGAGGCAGGTCGGACCGCCGAGCCCAGGCTTCTCTGTTTGTCCGGAGTTCAGGAAGGCGACCCCGCTCTGGAGGGCGTCAAATGGCTCCATTGGGGTCACTGTGAGCTGGCGAGCAAGTTCCATCTCACTTGTCTCTGTGGTGCCGAGGCACCCACCGGCTCCGTGGCCGCTTTGCGCGGAGCACTGCAGCATCATGACTGGTTTGCTGCCGCTACCCTCTGCGGTCACGGCGACCCTGAACGCGCAGGTCTCGCGCTTCCTCTCGACGACGAGAACGCCCTGCGGACGCTGTGGAAAGGCGAAGGGTGCGACCTCTCGGGCGTGGACCTGCTGATCCTGGTGAGCTGCTCGATCGGACGAGCCGAGAACACGCGCCAGTTGGACGTGGAAGGCTTCTGCGTTCAACTGGCGGCCCATCGCGCCAAGTCCATTCTCGCTTGCCGCTGGCCGGTGGATGCGATCGAGGCCGCAACTTTCGCGAACGAGGTTCTCGCCCAATATCTCCTACTCCTGGAAGAGCGGCGCAATCCAGGTTCCCGAAGCGCTAGGGGCCTTCGGGCGCGCGCATTTGGAGCCGCGAGATCCGAGTTTGCCAAGCCCGCGAACGGACGGGACCGCCCCCGGGTTGGGCTCAATACAGCAGCGGCCTTCGAAATGTACGGTTTGGGTTAGGCGGCGGAGATCAAATCGGCAGCCTGACTACATCCGCAGTCCCCCTACTTCGGCGGCTCCTTCGTCTTTCCGCTGGAGCTTTGTCGGTGCCCGGTGCGGCTCTTTTCAAAGCAGGATCAACAAATCTCGGCCTCCAGCAACCGTTCAACTGCCTCAGCGGTCTTCCGGCTTTGCAGGCCCGAGATCACCGGCAGCCCTTCACCCCGGATGGTTATAGTCAGGCCGACCCGCTGTTGGTCCCGGCTCAGGTCCTCATCGCAATAGCGGTCAGTAAGGCAGAGGATGCGCTGGTTGCTCGATCCCCGCCAGCGGAGTCCCGGTTCAGCCTGATGAGGCAGGAAGGGGCCGTCGACCAGGATGTCCGCCAAGCCGAGCAGGGCTGCGGCCTCCTCGTTGCCCGGCCGGTGGAACCAGGCGAGGGGATGACCGCTGTACAGCATGACCGAGAAACCTAGGGCACGCACGTCCTCGAGGAAAGGCCGCAGCGCCACTGCCTGGTCGGTCGGCTCGCCTCCCAGAAGGGTGATCCCCTCCGCCGGGCCGAAGGTACCGGCCGCCACCTGTCCCGCGACCACGCGAAGCTCCGTCAGGCTGGCCGGCCTGCCCCCTCGAGGATCGAGGTAGTGGGGGTTCAGGCACTGGTCGGTGCAGGGGCGCGCGCACCCCTGAAGGAACAGCAGCCAGCGCAGTCCCGGGCCGCTGTCCCGGGCGAGCAAGGGGGGGCGGAGGGAGCCGGCGATGCGCAGCCCGTCGCTCATGGCAGGGCCTCCCGCAGGTATTCCGTGACGTCGAGGAGAGAGGGGCAGCGGACCGGCGTGATTCCGGCCTGCTCCAAAGCGTCCGCGGCGCTCTTCATCACCTCTCCCAGCTCTTTCTGGATGGTGTCCGGGCTCCGGCCCTGGATCCTCAGGCGCGTCAGCTCACGGGTGAGGTCTTCACAGGTGCAGATGGCGACTCCGCCCAGAGCCTTCTCCATGGCGCGGGGGAGGTACCACTGGGCGAAGCGGATGGCGCCCGCTTCGTCCAGGGCCTTCATCTCATGGGACGAAAAGCGCCGAGTGATCGCCGCACGATCCTCCGGCTTCACGCCGGGAGGCGGGAAGCTCGGAAGATTGGCCGTCAGGACGAAAATGGTGTTCCAGAGGGAGATAGGACGGTTTTGGGTGAGGCTCGGGTTCATGGGGGTGTACTTCCGGTCGTGGACGATGCCAAAGAGCACCTGCATGCTGCTGCCGAAGTCGCCGGGCACGATCTTGTTGGCCTCGTCCAGCACCACGACTGTGAATCCCTGGGTCATCTGCAAGTGTAAACCTACGCTGGTGAGGCGGTCGCCGTCGCGATAGCCCGGAGGCGCACCGAAGAAGTAGGCACGAAAGTTGACAGGATCGCCATTCCCCCCGCCACCGGCTTCCTGGCAGAGCACGGCGAGGGGACCACGGCCGAAGAGGAGATCGCCGAGCACCATACCCAGATGGGACTTGCCGATTCCTCCTCCTCCCCACAGGAAGATAGTGCTGGCCTTGAGCCACCGCTTTTCGACCACGGAGTGGAAGTCCCGAGGATCGGAGATGCTGCGCGCCCGGTCCTGCATGAACTCGATGGTGTCCAGGAGCTCGATCAGAGCGGCGTTCTCCCGGGCACCGAAGTACTCGCGGTCCAGGGCGCGGCGCAGCACCGGCAGCTCGATGCGGGACCAGAACTCACGGTCGATGAGGTCGTGGGGCTCCGGCCGGGGAGGCGGCAGCGGGCGGGCCGCGGCGAAGCGGAGCCGCGCCATTTCCCCCGAAGGGGTCTCGCCACGCAGCAGGCTCCGGAGGTTACGGTTGGAATAGCTTCGCTTCCCTTGCGGCGAGTCGCCCAGGGTCCCATCCTGTGCCTCGAAGCCCCGGTCGCCGATGAAGAGGCGCTCCCCCCAGGGGAAGGGGCCGCAGGGGTACTCCACGCGGATCAGGTTGCGTCCGTGATAGAAGCTCACGGGCCACTCGCCGTTGTAGTTGTTGGGCCGCCGCGGCAGTCCCGCGCCGAGGAAGGCGTCGACCCGGTTGCGGTTGCGGCTGTAGATCACCACGTCGAGGCGGCCTCCCCGCTCGCTCTGGGCATCGATCCAGGCAGGGAACCAGCTCATCTGCCGGATTCCCTCCTCCGAGATGTCGTGGTGGTCCGCGGGGGCGGATTCCGGTGTGGCGTAGTCGAGGACGGAGATCTCGAGGAGCAGCAACGTCCGGTGCGGCCGCTCCTGGAGCGCCTCGATGATCCGCTTCAGCTCCTGATGGCGGTCGGGGAACTTCCTGCCCTGCTCCGTGCAGGTGATCTGGAGCGGAAATTCGGCAGCGGTTCCGGTGCCGGAGGGCCGCTGTCCGAGATCGCTCCAGCGCTCGGCGCGGGAGCTTCTGCCCTTGCCCAGGGGATCGGGTCTCCCGCCGTCGGTAGACCGGTCCGCCGGCGGTGCATCGGTCTGGGCCGGCTTGCGGTACCACCAAGTGGCCCACTCGCCCCCCCGCTCGGTCACGCCGCCAGGCAGGGAGAGGCGGAGGATCTCCTCCCCAGGCTTGTCGAGATTGGCCTCGTTCCACTTGCGGCTGGCGCTGACCACCACGATCTCGTCGTAGCGCCGACCGCCGCCATCGGGTAGATCGCCGCCGAGAACGAGCAGCAGAGCCTCCAGGAACGAGACCGCCGGCGCCCGCGTGACACCGGCGTAAAAATGGTGGACCGGCGGCGTGCCGGCTGGCACGGCGGCGACCACGGCGCCATGCCCCTGGCAGGCCTGGAGCAGGCTGGCGATCTCCGGCCGGTACGGCGGGTGCTCCGTGCTCATCGCGTCCTCCCGGGCTCTTCCCGGGTCCGCTCCGCATTGCCGGCGGCGCGGGCCGCCCCGGTCTCCGCGGCGATGTCCAACCGGGGCTTCTCCTGCATCGCCATCAGCTCGGGCAGACGCTCGGCGAGGCGGCTGGCCGAACGGGCGCAGCTCGCCTGGTCCGTGTGCTCGTAGTGGTGGATGCGCAGCGAGCCGTCGAGCGCCACGGAGCAGTCGATCTTCTCGCCCTGCGCCGTGCGCAGGTGGACCTCCACAGGCTGTAATCCCAGCGCGCCGGGCCGGACCTCCTGGATGGAGACCTCCTCGCCCAAGGCGGTGCGCAGCTTGTCCGCCAAGTGGTTGCGCACCAGGTCGAGACGGGCCTCATCGAGGCGGTCGAAGTCCCGGACCTGGGTGACCAGGTCGGCGACGCGCACGCCTACCACGTCGATCGCATGCCCGATCCCGTCGAACCGTACCTCGTGGTCCTCGTAGCGCTGGACGCTGTCGATCCGCGTCAGCAAGCTGTCGAGCTCGCGGCGCAGCGGCTGGTCAAGGGCCGCGCTCCCTTCGCCCACCAGGTCGCGGCGGTCGTCGTCCGAGAACGCAAGGGACTGCAGCAAGCTCTGGGTCTCGGCGCGATAGACCTCGCGCAGGCTGCGCAGCCGCGATTCCCGCCAGATCGCCTCGGACTCCAGAGCGCGAGCTTGGTCGTGGGCCCGGCGGGCGAGCTCGAGCCCCTCCAGCCGGTCGGCGCTGCGCGCCCGCTCCAGCAGGGAACGCAGCGGCGCGTCGTCGAGCCCCAGGTTCTCGAGGCGCTTGCCGCCGCCAGCGCGGTCGAGGAGGTCGCCGGTCTGCCGCAGGAGCTGCTCCCGCCGTGCCCGAGCCCGCGATTCGTCGCGGGCGTCGGCGGCCAGCTCGCTCTGCAAGGCTTTGGCGGTTGCGTCGGCCTCGGCCCGGCGGAGCTCCTCCAGAGCCCTAACCTTCTTCTCCAGACGGGCTCCGGCCGCGTCCAGGTCGCGCAACAGCGTGGTCTCGGCCCCTTCGACCTCGGCAAAGGCGCTGTCCATGCGGCGGACGTGCTCGCCGAGCTCTTGCCGCCGCTCGGCCGCCTCGGCGCGGACCTGCCGCCCCAGCCGTTCGACGGCGTGCCGCCGGGCCTGGGCCTCGGCGAGTGCGCTCTCGATGCGCGAGGTGTCGGCCGCCGGGATCTCCAGGCGGTCGACGAGATGCCGCAGTCGGTTGTCGCGATGACGGGAGAGTGCCCCCTGATACTCCGAGTAGGAGTGGTAGACGCGCCCTTCGACGCTCCAGCTCATGAGATCCCTCCTTCGAGATGCAGATCGGGGTTCCAGTTGGGGTTGGCGAGACGCATGGAGAGCTGGCGCCAGTGCTGGAGGAGCTGCCCGATGGTCAGGGCGTCGGCGTCCGGCTCGCTGAACAGGGCGTGGCGAAAGACCTCCCGTCCCTCGTGACGCACGACCAGGGGCGATGCCCAGGGGACCTCCACCAGTACCTCGCCGTGGCGGCTCCGCAGGAAGAAGAGATAGGAGGACTTGGGATCCTCGGGGTCCGTCCATACTCCCTCCGTGCCCTCCCCCAGGTAGTCGATGCGGCCAAAGCGGAGCTCCAGGTCGTCCCACAGGTGGCTGAGCTGGTAGCGGCCCTCCTCGTGCGCCTCGGCTCCCGCCAGCGCACGGCGGGCGCGCAGGATCTCGGCACCGAGCAGGTCGCGAACACCTTCGAGCTGGGCGCCGCGGGCGGCATGGCCGTTCCACCGCCGCAGCTCCGAAGCGGGGTTGCGCAAGTGCAGGTCGATCATCGCCAGCATCTCCGCCCGCTCCCGCACGAGGAGCCGGGCGACGGCTTCGGTCTGATCAGGAAGGTCGAGCATCGGAGTGCCCTGCAGGAAGCTGCCGAGCCAGCCCGCCTCGTCCTGAAAGCGGCGCGACAGCGCCGCGACCGTGGCCTGCCGCCGCTCGAGCAAGGATTCGACCACCAGCAGGCCCTCCTCAGCGCCGCGGCTGACCGACAGGCATTCGGCGGGGGAGGTCTCCGGGTCGGCGACGGCGGCACGGCCGGAGGCCAGTTGGTCGTTGGCCGCCGTGAGCTGGCCCAGAAGGTCCATCGCCTCCGCTCGCTCGGGGTCGAGACGGCGGGAGAGAGAGTCGGCCCGCTCCACGGACCGGCGGGCGGCCTCACGGATCCGCCGTTCCCGCTCTTCGCGCTGGCGGGCCAGCTCTTCGATCCGGCGCTGGAGCTCCTGCCACTCCCGGCGGTGCCGCTCTTCAGCCTCGCGCAGGGCCTGCTCCAGCCGGCGGTGCTGCTCCTCGGCGTGTTGACGGAGCCGTTCGAGGCGCTCCAGAGCCTGCCGGCGCTCTCGCTCCAGCCGGCGGTCGGCCTGCTCCAGGTCGTGCTGGATTTGCCGCAGAACCTCGCGCTGCCGGCCCATATCTGCCTCGGCCTCCCCGAGGGCGCGGCGCAGCCCCTGGGCGTCGGACTGCAGGTGCGAGAGGCTGCGGTCGCGATCGGCGAGGGCGCTCTCGAGCTGCCGCACGACGCGGTCCCGCAGCTCGGAGGGGACAGCGCTCATGGCTGACTCCGGCCGGCATCGAAGAGGGCATCCAGATGCTCCAGGCAGCGCAGCCGCAGCTCCTGGCAGCGATGCAAGAGGCGCAGGGTGCGGAGCCGCTCCTCGGGCACCTGGGCCTCGCGCAGGCACTCTTGCAGCTCGGCGTGGAGCCGCGCCAGGGCCGGCGGGCCGCCGGCCAGGGCCTCGGCGAGCCGCTCCCGGGTGGTGGCAGAGACGCCTGGGTCCAGCGCCGCGAAGAGTTGACCATGCAGTTGCTCGGCGAGCACTTCCGCGGGCTCCAGCTTCCAAGTGGCCTGCCGCCGCGCTTCCTCCACCGCCTCCTCGAGCTCGCGCGCCAGCCGGGCAAAGGGCAGCAGGGCGTCGTCCCGCTGGGAGGGGATCTCGTTCAGACGCCGCAGCGCTTCGCTCTTCCTCATTGCAGGGCTTCCAGCATCTGCCGCTCGATCCAGGCGCTGGCGGCGAAGCGGCCGAGGGTCTCCTCCAGGAAGGCGAGGAGGCCCTCCACCCGCTCCAGCCTGGCGGCGGAATCCTCCAGGCCCGGCCGCGGCAGGTCGTCGAGAATCTGTCCGAAGCGCGGGGCGCCCCGCTCCAGGTGGCCCGCCATGACTACCTCGAGCTCCCGGATGCGCGCGATCTCCTTCTCGATCTCGGCGCCCAGGGCATTGCGCGGCACCCCGTTGTCGCCCTGGGTGATCTCGAGCTCGTCGATGGCTCCAAGCAGGGGGCGCACGGTCTCCTCGAGGGCCGCCGCGGCAACGTTGCGCTCGGCGATGTGCTCGGCCCAGCGGGTACCCGGCTCGAACGCCCGGTGATGGCGGTGGTGCCAGTCTTCGAGCCACTCTACCCAGGTCCGGGAGCCTTCGTTGGCCAGGCTCGGGAGGCGCGCCACCAGGGTGCGGCAACGCTCGCGCAGCGCGGCGAGGGCGGCGTCGAGACGGCTCTCGAGGTCCGCCTCATCCAGAGCCAGCTCCTGCCGCTCGTCCTCCAGCTCCGCCCTCTCCCGGCGGAGCCTCTCGGCGAGGCCGGCCCGTTCGGCGCCACACGCGCGCAGGCCATCGACACGGGCCGGCTCTGCATGGAGAGCGAGCAGCTCGTCGCGGCGTCTCTCGAGCTGCCGCCGCCGCTCGTCCAGGCCGGAGCGGCGGCGGCCTGCTGCCTCCGCGAGGGCTGACGCCAACGTTTCGGGGAGCGCGCGACCGTCTTTGCTCATTTCCCGATCTCCTCGAGCAGCACCGTCTTCGCCGCGCATCGGTCGCAGCGCGCGGCGATGTCTTCACGCAGCTGCCCGAGCTCTTCCTCCAGGGCGGCAATCTCCGCTTCCAGACCCGCGATCTCCGCCTCCCAGTGCCGTGCTTCGGCGAGGTCGCGGGCGAGCCCCTCGTGTCTGGCTTCCAGCCGGGACACCTCCTCCTGCAGTGGGCGCAAGGAATCGTCTTCTGCCGGGCCCGGCTCGGGGGGAGGGTCTACGGTACCTCCGAGGACCGCGAGGGTCTGACGGAACAGGGTCTCGTCGAGCGCCCCCACGGCGATGGCTGTGCGCAGCGCACGGGCGCTCTCGTCCGCGGATCGGCCATCAGCCCAGGCGACGAGCCGGCGGATGCACTCGTCCGGCACCTGCCGATGGGTCTGGAGCAGCTCCATCAGCGCCGTCAGGCTCATGACCACTCTCCCGGCACGAGCCGCGACGGCAGCTCCCGCCTCCCCGCCATCTGACGCAAGATCTCGCCCAGCGCCCGCGCCAGGTCCTCGGGACCGTCGGCGCTCTCCAGGATCAGCGCCGGGCCGTAGCGGCGCAGCGCCGCCAGGGTGCTCTCACGGAGGGTCTGGTAGAGCGCATAGTGTGGCACGAAGTGGGGGTTGGCGGGCGGGTCTGCCGAGTGCCGGAGGAACAGCCATCCCACTGGGATCTGAAGCTCGCCGAGCTCGGCCAGGGCGCGGCGGAACAGGGGAGAGCGCCGGGCGTTGGTGCGCAGCGGGCGATCCACCAGACCGAGCCAGACCGGGTCCTGCTCGTCGGCCGGTGGCGGCGGTGAGTCACCCACCACCAGCACGGCGTGCTGCTCCTGCGGGCTCTCCTTCGTGGCCTCGGCCACCTGGACGATCAACTCGTCGACGGCGTCGAAGAGATCCAGGCCGCTGGCGTAGCCGAACACCGATCCGGTCAGGCGCCCCGGCAGGTGCAGCGGGGCGCAGGCTCCGGCCCGTCCCCAGCGTGCGGGGGCGACAGGCAGCCCCTCCAGACGATCGATCCCCGGCTGCGGAGTGTCGGCGAACCACCAGAGCTCGATCCGGGCGGGTCCCTTCGGGTGATGGAGCTGGTCTGTCAGGGCCTGGGCCAGGGCGCGGCGGAGGCCGAGGTTCCACTCGCTGCGGGGATCGTCACCCACCCGCGCGGCGTCCCGCTCGTCCATGCCCAGCGTAGCGCTCTCGAAGGCGCGGGGCCACGACTCGAGATCAAGGGTCGTGCGGTCGAAGAGCAGGTGGAGACGCGCCGGGGACCGCTGCCGCACCGGCCGCCGCCCGTTCATCCTCTCGATCGCGACGGTCGGGGAGAAGCCCTCCGGACGGACCACGAGCCGGTCCACCTCCTCGCCCGGGACGAAATCGAGGCACAGCCAGCCTTCGCCAAGTGGCACGTCGCCGGAGGTCTGGAGATGAAAGGGGATCTCGGTCTCGCGAAACCCCCGGCGCTCCTCAAGCCGGATGCGGAAGCTGTCACGGGCCGCCGGGCTCTCGACACGGACCCGGCAGGGGAGTACTCGATCCACTTTCATGCTGCCGGATCCGTGGATCTCGAGCCGCAGCTCCCGCTGTGCCACCGGCCGCGGATGGGGGACGCGGCTCCAGCGCCCACCGCCATCGTGGAAGGAGAGCCCGCTCTCGCCGTCGCAGACGAGGACGTGGGGCACCTCGTCGTCCAGGGCATCCTGGAGCGCCTGGTATCCCGCCTCGTCCATGGCGCCCCGTGATCCGGTCAGGAAGATCAAGCCGTATCCGGACCGCAGAGCCATGCGGGAGTAAGGCCGCTCGTGCTCTTCGATCCGGAAGGTCGCCGGACAGCCCGGGTCGCGGAGCCAGGGGCGGACGTGGACGGTGACGGCGGGCAGCTCGGCGGTACGGGTATCGACGAGGAGCCAGCCCTGCCGTTTCTCGAGGCGTCCAGCGAGAGCCGCGTCGAGCCCCAGCAGGGCCTCGGTGGAGTCGAGAAGCGTCCGCAGGTCACTCATGCGCGTTGTCCCTTCCCGTGTGTCCGATCTCTCCGGCGGTCTCAATCTCCTCGGCTGGAGGGCTCGGACCCAGCGTCAGGGGGGCCAGAGTCTTCCAGCCCTCGAGCTTGGACAGGCGGGCCACCAGCGCCGGATGGCGGGTGATCTGGGCGGCGGTGTAGCCGTGGGATGGACAGGAAACCCCGGCCATCTGGACTCTCAGGAAAACCGCATCGGCGAGTTGGGGCGAGGCGGTCGCTGTCGAGTTGGGACCGGCGACAAGGGCGTTCACCAGACCGATGGGGTCCATCGACGGGGCCAGGGCGGCGACCACCTCGGGACGGATCGTGGAGAGAGGAGGCAACGGACCGGTCCTGGAGAGGAGGTGGACCGCCAGCTCCTTGATCTCCCAATCGGCGTCGGGCAGCAGCTCCTCGACCAGATCCGCGGCCTGGCGGTCCTCCCTCTCGAGCGCCCGCGACCGGGCCAGCCGGGAGAGCAGCTTGATGCGTTCGTCGGTGTCCGCCGGGCCGGCCAGGGCAGCCACCCAGGCCAGGACCGGCCGCAGCGTGGCCCCGTCGATCCGGCGGGGCCGCTCAAGCGTGAAGAGACCCAAAACGCTCGCCGGCAGCTCGTGGATCTGACAGAGCCAGCCGCGCGCGGCGGGAACCTCGCCTGAGCCGAGCCGGCTCAGCCAGGCCTCTGCCCGCTCGGGCGGCAGCGCTCGCCGCAGGGACGGCAGCCAGACATCCGGGCAGGAGCTCCGCGGAGGGATACCGCCCGCGGAGCGGAGCACCGCGGCGAGGGGCTGCGTCTCGGGCCAGAGGTCGGCCACGGCGGCCAACTCCTCGTCCCTCTCCCCGGGGACCACGTCGCCGGGGCCGATCAGACCCTGCAGGACCAGGGGCCGCACCTCCTTGACTGAGCGGACCCGGGGCGGCGGAGCGCCATCGACGCGAGCGCGGAGCACCTCCCGGGCGAAGGGCGGAAGAGGAGGCAGGTCCTGGCGCTCCTCCGCATCCAGGACAGCCCGGACGCCGGTCGACCAGCCGCGACGCAACAGCTCCGCGCAGAGGGCGAGGGTATCGGGCGCGGAGTAGATGCGAGCCCACGCGCCGAGGGCGAGGACCAGATCGCCGGGATCGGGCTCAGCGACCTCCCGCGCATCTCTGCGCGAGGGGAGCTGGAGGAGCACCCTGGCCCACTCCTCGCCGATTCCGCGGCGACGCAACAACGCGAGGGCCGCACCGGCGAGCGCCCGCGAATCCCGTGCACGATGCACCCACCGCCGCGGCGAGAGGGGAGATCCCTGCCCCAGAAGCCCGCGGGCAGCCAGCTCTTCAAGCACCGGCAGGTCGATCTCCGCACCGGAGCCCTCGCTGGGATCGGCGCCGTCGGCCAGCGCCGCCCGCGCCGCCGGGGAGAGGTCGGGGAAGGCTTCGTCCAGGATGGAGAGACCGAGGGGAGCGCCTGCCAGGTCGCGCTGCAGCAGCTCGAGGAGCTCGCCACCCTCGGCCGTGGCGCGCCGGAAGGTCACCAGCCAGGGGATCAGGTTGTCCTCGGTGGATTCGAGCGGCAGCTCGTTCTCCTCGGGAGAAAGAGCCCAGCGCAGAGCCCGGCGGACCCTCTCCGGTGCCACCCTGGAAAGCTGGCTCCACTCCTCGGCCGATGGCCGGCGCCGTTCCAGGAGGCGCAGGCTCTCTTCCTCCTCCGGACCCAGGACGGGCTGACCGCACTGGATGGCCAGGAATGGGGTGAGCTCCGGTCGCCAGGGCACCGGCACGCCGCCGCGCATGCGCAGAGCGAAGACCACTCCCTGGTAGCGATCGGGGTGCTCGGTCAGGATCGCCCGAGCCGCTTCCGGCGTATCGACGCTGACCGGCAGGCCGAGACGGATACGATCGAGCACCCCACCGTCGAGACGCTCCCCGGCGGAGCGGGAGGCCGGCAGCTCAACCGAGATCGCCTCCCCGGAGCCGGCCGTCTCCAGGGTGCGCTCGTCCAGGGCGGCGCGCGCCAGGGCGGGCCAGTCCTGGGGCGCCAGCTCCCCATCGACTCGCAGCACCTCGAGGCCCAGAATGGGCCGATAGGCGCCGTCGATGCCTTGGCGGAAGGTGCGGGCGAGGAAGGTCTCCTCCTCCACCTCTGACACCAGGGAGAGCAGAGCTCCGGTCTCGTTGGAAGTGCGGACCACCTGCTCGCAGGCGGAGTAGATCCGCTCCGGCATGGCGCCGCGGCCGCCCAGCCACTCGTAATCCCGGTCGGGCGAGCGTTTGCCGAAGATGGTCACGGGGCGGGCGGTGACAGAGCCCTTCAAGGTGTCACCTCCTTGCGCTGGCCGAGCTTGCCCAGGATGTGCTCGAAGGGACGCTCCACCAATGCCGGCTGGATGTGCCAAGGCACAAGGCGACCGAACTCGTCATAGAAGTGAGCTGGCCGAGTGCCGTTCCAGCCGTAGACCGTCACCGGGAAGACTGCCCCCTGGCGGAAGTGGCGGGTGAAGCTCTCCATGGACTCCCGCAGCTCGCGGGAGAAGTCTTGCCGCTGGGCGAACTCCAGGGGGTCCATGGCGAAAAGTGCGAAGTCGGCCATGCTCAGGTGACTCTCACACTTGGTGATCAGCAACACCGTGGGACGGTCGGGGTCGAGCTCCTGGAGGGCGTTCTCAATGGCGGCCCGGCCAGCCACCGCGTTGGTGCCCGGCCAGTCGATGAACATCATCGCGGCGTCGGCGCGGTAAAGGGCCTCGGCATCCTCGCGGCTGGTCAGGACATTGCGGGCGTTGCCCCCATGCATGTCGCGGAACAGGACGGTGAAGCCCTCCCGATGGCGCAGGCGGTGGTCGATGGCCATCGTGGTGCCCGGCACCAGCCGATTCCCCTGGAGGGCGTTCCAGATCTCCTGGAAGGAACGCAGCGACATCCGGGTGTCGGAGTCGTCCCGCACCACCCAGGCGGGCCGGTGCTTGCCGAAATAGGCGGCCAGCGTTGTGGTCTTCCCCACCTGGGTGGCACCCCAGAGCGCCACGGTGCGGGTGGTCGGCTCCGCCGCAACTGCCGCGTTGCTCATGCGGCCTCCTCCAGTCGTCTCCAGACTTCTAGGAAGCGATGGTAGACACGGGCAGGGACATCCCGGCCTGCTGCTTCGAATTCGTGCAAGGCCGCCAGAAGCTCACGGTCGGCGTCGGAGCGCTCGCCCTCCGCCAGGGAGGTAAGGCGGCGCGCCTTCTCCTGCGCCACAGGGAGGATCGAAGTGCGGGTGAATTCCAATTGCTTCTCCAGGTCGTCGGCTCGTTGCCGCAAGGCCGCCCAGACGGCATAGAGGTCTGCGACGGCTTGCCACCAGTCCCGAAATGCTTCCCGGGTCGGCGCCGCGGGGGCGAGCGGCGGGGTGGGGGGCAGTCTGCCGTCATCTCCCAGCCGGTCGGTCAGCTTCCGGCACTCGTGGTAGACACTGCCGAGAGAGGGATGTTTAGGGCTTGCCAGCACCTTCCGGAGCTCAACGGCATCGATCGGAAGAAGCGGGGCATACGAGCGTGCGGCTTGCTGCGAGCCTTCGATCAGGTCGATCAGGAGCTGGGCGCGCCGAGCGTCCCCTGCCAGGTCGCCCGACGCCCCCATCCCCAGCTCCCCGGCCATTGCCGGCCATCGCCGAGCCTCCTCCCTTCCTCGCCGCAGGAGCCGGTGCAGCAAGCTCCAGCGCGCCGGGCTCGGCAGGACGGTCGCCTCCAGGCAGGACAGGATCTCGTCCCGCTCTCGGGAAGAGGGCTCCCAGTCGCTATGGCGGCGCGCCTCCTCCACCAGGCTGGCCAGGCGCTTGCCGTCCGGCTCGGAACCGGTCTCCGTCGTTTTGGGCGGGAGGGTGAGCTTCCGTGCCCTCTCCAGCAGCAGGGCGAGGTCCGGAAGGTCCAGCAGGTCCGGCGCGGAGCGCGCCAGCCACCCGCCGCACTCGCAGAAGGTCAGCGCGTCGTCGATGCCGGTCCTCCAGGACCGTGACCGTCTTTGCCCCTCGAGCCATTCCTGGTACTTCTGGCGATGGATGGGAGGCTCCGCACGGCTTGTCTCGATCCGCTGCCGCAGGCTCGCCAGACGGCCATCGAGGTCCGCTGGCCGCCAGCCGGTCTGAGGGAAGGGCTCGATCTCCTGCAGGAGCGCCTCGATCTCCCGTCCTTCGTCGCAGTCCGGCCGGATCTCGGCGGCGAGGCGTTGCAGGGCGATGCGATGGCCGATGAGCTCGCGGGCGCGGACGAGCGCCCCTGTCGCTGTCGCGCCGGCCCACGCGGTGATCGCTTCCAGGTCGGGATGGCCAGCGTTGGCGGTGAGCCAGAGCCGCTCGTCGGGTCCGGCGGCGGTTTCGAGCAGGGGCAGGAGACGCGGGAACAGGTGCCGGACCAGGCCGGCGAGGCTCGCCTCGCGCGCCAGGGAGGAGACGTCGGTCCAGGCCTCCGGCCCGACCGCAAGGCGGCAGGCCCGCAGGACCAGGAGACGGTTCAGGCCCCGAATGTTCTCGATCCTGATCTGGTCGGCAGGCACCCCGGCCGCAGCCGCCTCGTGGAAAACCGCATCGAGCAGCGCTTGAGTACGCGCCGGCCACGCCTGGCCGGTAGCTCCACCGCTGCCGGTCTCGCGCCGAGCCACGAACCACTCGTGGGAATCGGGGGCGGGCCTTCCCCGCTCATCGAGCTCGTAGACGGTGGTGCAGTCGAGCAGCCGGCGCCGGCCGCTCGCAATCCCCAAGACCACGACGAGCCCCGCGAAGCTCTCGGGGATCGGGACGAGCCCTCCGGACCGGTCGAGCTCCACCTGGCGGATGCGCCGGAACCGGTCATGTCCCTCCTGCACCAGGGCCACGCCTTCCAGCCGCTCCAGGCGATCCAACCGTTCCAAGGGTGTGCCGGGCTGGGGCCTGAGACGCACCCCCGACCTTCTGCCGCCCATATAGCGGAACCTGAAAGGGATCCACGGCTCGCCGGGTGGCCGGGAGATGCGCACCGTGGCGCCGGCGGCGCCGGCGGCATCAAATGGGGTCAGCTCCAGGGCGTCACAGGGTGGCAGGTCCGCCCAGCGCAGCTCCGTGCGGTCCTTGGACAGCCACGAGACCGGCTCGTCGGAGAACAGGGGAAAGCCTTGCTCCACGCATAGTTCCAGACGGAGCCGGCAGAAGGCACCCCAGGTCCAGTGGACGCCGGCCGGCCCCGCCGCTGTCGCCAGGAGGCGGTGGCCGGCCTCACCGGCAGCCAGCACAAGCGGCTCGACGACCAGATGGTCGAGGCCGAGATGCTCCATCTCCCGGCTCAGGAGGTGCGGGCGCCACTCCAGGATCTCTCCCGCGACGCTCTGATCGATCCAGGTCAAACTCGCATCCTCCGCCCCTAGACCGTCGGCTCCTCGCGGCGCATCACCAGGTCGATGACCTGCTCGACACAATCGAAGAGCTGGATCTTTTCGATCAGCTCGTAGAACCAGGGGGCGACCAGGATCTCGTGGCCGGCTACCTGGACCGGCGTGCTGGTGTGCGGCGAGAACCGCAGAATGGGGGACCTGCGGAGCAGGCGGCGGGGGGGAGGAACGTCTCCCCGTCGCTTCAGGAGGATCTCTACCTGGCTCCGTTCCAGCCGCTGCTCGCGCAGAATCGGCGCAATTACCGCCCCGGCGACCTTGAGGGCGGCGACAAGAGCGTTGTTGGGATCTCTCTGCAGGAGCTTCTCGTAGGGAGCGAGATAGGCAAGGGCCAGTTTCACCCGCCGGGAGACCAGCGTGCCGAGGTTGCTATCGCCATTGGCCGCGGCGTAAGCATCGAGAGCCTCCTGCAGGCTGCCCTGGAGCGCATGAGGGAGGTGCTTGAATGCGGCCCAGAGGGGAGTCCGAGTGAATTCGTCCCGCCAGAGCTTGTGCTTCTGGGAATAGGCGACCTCCTGGAAATTCCAGCTCGCGACCTGGAAGAGGGCCTTTCTGTCGTCGGGAATCCTCTTGCTCTGCAGGTGCCGCTGGAGATCCTGGCGGTAACGGATGAGGCGCGATAGTTGCTCGACGCTGGGCTGGAGGTCTGCCCAGGGCGCGCACTCGAGGAGGAAAAGCATCTGCCAGCCATGGGCCGCGTCGGCCCAGAGGTCGGTCCAGGGGATCCCCTCATCCCGCGCCATGGCACTGAGCGCGGCGACGAGCTCCCCGGTCTCCTTCGGCGGGCGCTGCGGAACCTGGTGCTGCATCAGGCGCGTGCACAGCCTTACCGCTTCGGCACCAGGCGGGACGTTCGGCGGCAGATTCCGGCAGAAGCCCCACAGCAGCGCAGCGGTTCGGGCGAGGAGCTCCTCGGAGATCTTCTTCTGTTGCGCGCGCGTTTCGTGGAAAGCGCGGATCATGATCTCCAGCCTGTCGCCGTCCAGCTCGATCTCGCGCGGCGGCTCGATGGCGGGCACGGTCCGCGAAGGGAGCCAGCGGCCCAGGCCGACGAGGTGCTCGTCGGGCCAGTGCCGTGCAATGCGCTTCCAGGGCTCGAGCGTTAACCTGTACGACGGGGCGAAGGTTCTCCACCGATGCAGGGCCACGGCGGCCACGGCGGGCTCCAGAGAAGGCGGCACACCTCCTCCCTCGATCTCCTGGGCGAGCCGCTCCAGTGCCCCGGCGGGCAGCTCCGCGGATGGACCCTGAAACAGAATCGAGAGCAGCGGGCTTGGCGTCGCGAAAGGGCCGGCCGCGCGCAGCCAAGGGATGAGCCTCTCCCGGTGGGCGGCCAAACCCAGCTCCTGCTGCTGCCAGAGGCGGGACAGCCCGCTCTGGCAGCGCTCCAGGTCGCGCGGCTCGAGCTGCCGCAGCCGCACGAGCCCGTCCGCTCCGGGGGTCTCCTCCGACAGGAGATAGACGAAGACCGTCGCCAGCGGGTCTCGGCTGAGCGCGTCCAGACTCTCCAGCGCGGGGACGGCTTCCGGAACCCCCGAGGTGCCCAGGAGGACGGCAAGACCGGCGGCCCGGCGGGTTGCCCAGCGGAAGTAGGGCTCGGGGTTCTCGGCGCGGGTAAGGATCTCCTGGTGATAGGGCAGGGAGGCGAGCCCTATGTCGAGGCTCTTCTCGAGGGCGCTCTCCAGCCAGGTCTGGATATCCGGCGGCAGGTTCGATAGCGCTGCGGGATCTCCGTCCGCGAGGCTCTGTAAGACCCCAGGAAGGTCGCGCAACGCCAGGCCTTGGAGGAAGTGGGCACGGGCGGCGGTTCGCGGACACGGGGAGAGACGGGCAGCCATCGCGGGCTCCTCCAGGAGGGAGGTCCAGAGGATCCTGTCCCCCTTGTTCCGCAAGTCGGGGTCTGCCATGGCCTGGAGCCCCACCGTCAGGACCCGCTGCTTGGCGTCGGGAAAGAAGTACTTCGCGGTGGAAAGGGCGAGCCCCTCCGGCGCGGCGGCCTGGCCGTCCCGGAGCCAGGCCCCGAGTAGCTGCAGGCGGGCGTGATCGAGACAACGCAAACCGGCCCGCCGGAGCTTCTCCCGACACCAGGTCGATCCCAAGTCTTCGAGCGGCGGGCCCGCCGGAGCTGGGCCGCTGACTTCATAGTCGAACCCCTCCAGAAAGCCCAGATGGGGGGCCGGAGGCGCCAGCGACGGCCGTCCGTCGGCCGTCCAGGAAAACGCCTCCCGCAGGTACATCAACCCAGGGATCAGGTGCGCCCGGTTGAAAGGGACGAGGTTCGGCTCGCCCCGTCCCCGTCCCGGTAGCTCCTCGATCATCCTCTCGGGAGGAGTCCAACGCCTCTCCCGAGGATCGAAGACCCCAACGGTGGGGGAGAACTGGGTCGAGGTCGAGAGGCTCAACCGTTGGGTCTGTTCAGGGTGCACCTCCCAGCCCGCGGACAACAGCGGCCGCAAGGGTCCGGGCAGCAGGTACCAGAGCGCCGCAGCCCAGAGGAAGAACGTCTCCTCCTCCAGCGCCGTGATGCCCACGGGTACGCCCGACATGACGAACACCAGGGCCTGCTCGAGGAAGCGCCCGACCCTGTCGTCCACCTCCGGCGGGCCGGCCGGAGGTGACGACAGGGCGCGGACAGGAGCTCTCGTCTCGGCCGGCGTGACACCTCGCAGCGGCTCCAGGCTCAGGGCTCGGAAGCATGCCAGGGGATCCGGCGGCGCTGCGGGGACGCAGAGATAGCGGCCCAGCCAGTAGCGGCGTCCGGCGCCGTCCTCGCCGCTCTCCGGGCGGCGGCGGAGACGGTAGGCGAGGGTCAGGACCCGGTCCCCGGCCCGGACGCCGCGCAGGACCGTGCCATGTGGCGAGCGCGCCAGCATCTCCGACCCGATGCCGGCGATCCAGGGACGGCAGAGTTTCTCGACGGCCGGCGGGAAGCTCCGAGAGCGGATCAGCGGATAGGCTTCGACCCCGGGCAGGATCGGGCCGTTCGGCGAGACGCAGAGCTTGCCGTACTCGAGGCGCTCGAAGGAGAAGAGCGCTACTGTGGCAGGCCACGGCACTGCGGCGGGAGCGGGACCCTCCGTGCCGACTCCCAGGCCATCGATCTCGGGCGCCGCGGCCATCTGCTCCTAGCTCCTCCGCCCGAGCCCGCTGTCCTCGCCGCGATCACTCCAGACCTGCTGGCCGCGGGCGAGCACAACCTCGATAGCTGCCGGGTTCCCGGCCCGTGCCTGGGCCAGGGTCGAGTAATAGGCCCGCAGCTCGCTGGCCATGAGGATCTTGAAGGCGACGGTGAGCAGGGGTATGACGAGCGCCATGATGAAGGCCACCCGGTAGATGGCTTGGAAGATGCCCGCTTTCTGCTTCATCCGCGCCTGCGCCTCTGCGAGCGCCGGAGAGCTCGGCCCTTTGAAATCGCTGACGCCGAAGAGCTTTGCTGCGCGCTCCCGTTTGTCTTGGGTGGTCGCCGGCCACAGCGGCGGCCGGGCGTTGCGCAGGTCGTCCAAGACGATGAGCCGCTCGGAGAAGTCCGCCGGCCGCGGTTGGAGAGAGCAACTCGTCACCGGATCGACCTCCCCGGGGCGGGCGTTCTGGACGAACCGCATCCAATCCTGGATGCCCTCGAGCAGCGTCTGGTTGCGCCGGGTCTCTTCTTGGTTCTCCGCGCGTTCGGCTGCCACCAGTGAGTCGAGCTTTCCGGTCTGGACCGTCAGAATTTCCTGAATCGTCTTGAGCCTTGCATTGGTGGCTCTGAGGTTGTCTTCTACACCTGTCAGGTTGGCCTGAGCGGTCGCCTTGCGCCGACGTGCGGCTTCGAGGTTCCGGGCAGCTCCGCTCACTTCGGCCTCGCTGGCCGTGTCCGAGCTTCTGCGCTGCCTCTGGGCAGCAGCGAGAGCATCGCGCCAGTAGCTCTCCCTTTCCGTCGCGAGGGAGAGTTCTCTCTGCGCATCCGTCTTTTTGCTCTCGAGCTCGAGAACCTCCTGATATGCGTCGGAATGTTGCTTCTCGGTGCCCTGAAGCGCTTCGAACTCACGCGAGCCTGAGATCTCGTTCCGGATCTCCTCCTCACTTTTCCCCTGGGCCTTGGTCTGGCGGTCCTCGAAGTTGCCGACTTGCCGAACTGCCTCGGCAAGGACGTTCTCCTCGTAAAGGCGGTTTTCGATGGCGCCGCCGAAGACGAGCAGCTCGATGGGTTGGGCGGTGGCCGCCGCCGAGCCGAGGATGACCACCAGGCGGATGGCATAGGCGATGGAGATCCTCCAGCGCTCCTCCGAGGCGTCGGCGGTGACGAAGCTCTTCTCGAACAAGAAGACCGCAGCGGCGAATATGCCCCCGAGCAGCATCGCTAGGATCGTGCGTGGGCCGACTGTCCACTGGGCGGAGTGGACGAGCACGTTGAACAGCATCGACCAGGCCAGCAGCTCGAAGGTCAGGACGACCGCCAGGAGCAGGGCCGCTGAGCCCATCTCCCGGGCGGCCCGGCGATTCAGGAGATGATCTCCCCAGACGTCGAGGCCCATCCAGCGGGCGAGCCGCAGCAGCGCGCCCCGCTCTACCTCCTGCTGGCTCTGGAACACCAACCGGATGCGATGGGGAGCCTGGGAGGCGGCCTGCGGCTCGGGCTGGAGGTCCGGCGCCACCGGAGATTCCCGGCCGTCAGGCCCCAGCCCCTCCTGAGGCTCCTCCGATGGCGTCCAGCGCCAATCCTCCATTTCGGGGGGAGGCAGCAAAGGGGGGCCGACGGGCCCGGTGGCCGGGAGGGGAGGGGAGGGCGTCATCGGTGTGGTCATCGCAAGCCTCGTGCGCTCAGGTCTCGGCCTGGAAGAAGTGATGGGGGACGTCGAACACCCGGTTGCGCAGACGGCTCTGGAGCGTCCGCGGATCCACCCTCTGGACCGGCTGGCGAGCAATGCCGGTCACCATGAAGAGCAGGGCCTCGCGCACGCCGAACGGCCGCCAGTTGAGGAACCGCCGGGAACGGCTCTGGCTGCTGAGCCCCACCGGGTTGTCCGCTTCCATGAAGGGGCGGCCGGTAAACGGGTTGAACCCCCAGGCGCTGGTCAGGCCCACGGCGAGCTCAGCGTCGGGCTCCAGCGCGTTGGCGATGCGCAGCAGGTTGCTCTCGTCGAGCAGCTCGCAAGCCAGCTGCACCGGTCCGAGGCGGGAGGCGAGCTGGGCGGGCGTGGGTGGCTCGAAATCCCGTGGCGCGTCCTCGGGCCAGTCCACTGCCGCGTCAACGAGCTGGTCGACCTTGGTGAACAGCAACAGGAAGCGGCGGGTCGGGATACGTGTCTCTTGCTTTGGCGCGGGGAGTGCCCGAGCCAGGCGCAGGGCCTTTAGCATCCGGTAGCCCAGTGGCTCCACGAGGTCCGGCTGGTAGCGCCTGCCCAGGTTCGCCAGGATGTTGCGCATATAGCGGGAGACCAGGTCGGGTTTGGGATCGGTGGCATCGACGCACAGCACGAGGGTGCTGGCCAGGCGGCCATCGTCGATGAGCTGCCGCTCCCAGACTGCGAGGTACTGTTGGAAGCGCTCCTCGTCCTGCTCGGCGGGAAACAGGGCGCCACCCGGCCCGTCGTGGAACGCGAGATGGGCGACGTGCTGCCGTGCCGGTCGCCAGAAGGTTTTCGCCTCGGTGGCGGTGATGGAGGCCCCGTAGCGGGCGGTCCTGTCCGTGGGCGCGATCTCGTAGTCCTCCTCCAGGACCGTCCGGCTGGAGATCTCGGCCAGATCCCGGGTCCCCTGGCCGCCGATGAACTCAAGACGAAAAGGATCGTCCGGATCGAACGGACTCGAGCATGCCTGGTCGAAGGAGTGGATCAGCGTGGTCTTGCCCGCCTGGGAAGGTCCCATGAGCACGCAGCGGGTAGTTTTGGGGGCGAGCGGACCCGAGGTGCGGGCGGTCTCGGCCTCAGAGTCGACCTGCTCGTCCCGCTCGGTGGTGACCTCCTCACCGCTCTCCTGTGCCGTGTCCTCCGGGCTGCCCGGCCGGGGCCGGGCAGGCTGGTGGTCGGGAATACCAGGCCTGCCGTCAGGCCAGCTCCAGGAGTCCTCGTCGGGAGGGGGCTGAGATTCCGAGCTCATAGAAGATCTTCTCCATCGGGCGCAAGGAATGACCGCGAGGGGGCCACAGCCCCGTGTATCAATAGAGAAACCATCAGCGCCGGAATGTTGAGCGGATCTCGGAAACGCGGCAGGCCCGTGCCCACCCCACCCTCCACCGACACACCCTTGCTCTGCTTGCCTCTCATCGACTCTCAGCTCTCTCGCCCTCGACACTAAACTCCGAGATGCGACTGTCTCAACTATGTTGGTACAGAGGGATCGGGCTCGACTCCTCGCACACACTCATCTCATCCGCCGCAGGTGCAGCACGAAGTGGAGGATGCCACCGCCGGCGACGCTGTATAGCAGTGCAAACGGTAGTAGTGCGATCCCAGCAATGATCCGGAGCAGCCAAGGGCTTGAAGGGCGTCCGATTCGTTGCAGGAAGCGCGTCGCAGGCCCATAGATGCCACGCCAGAATGGAGGGAGCGCCCAAGAGAGCGACCACCACTGATATCCGTTGAGCAGAGAGACGGGAGTGCTCTGACCTTGATTCAGCGAAGGCAGCATCGCCCCTGCCACAAAGACCGCCAGCGACAGATAGAGCTTGAGCTTGGCGTCCATGTCAGGCTGTCCTACGAGCCGAGCTTGAGCTGCTCGACGTTCTTGCGGATTGCCTGGATGGCTTGGTCGGTCAGCTCGGTGGGCAAGTCGCCGCCGCCCAGGCCGGTGAGGATGACGGGCACGCGCAGGGTCACCTCCATCGACACCCCGGCCTTGGTGATCAGCACGAAGGTCTCCGCGTCGTTGACTTGGAGGGTGCCGTCCTTGGCCAGCTTGCCCGCCGTCTCGAGCTTGCGGGCGAGCCCGCTCGGCAGGTCGCTCCGGCTGGCGGACCAGGCCATGGAGCGCGTGGCGATCGCCACCACGTCCTGGTAGAAGACGGTATCGGTCTGCTCGTTCAAGGCGTTGCCGGTGGTGTGATCGAAACAGCAGCGATAGATCACCAGCTGGTGCTGGGTGAAATGGACGTAGGTGACCTCCATGGGGGTGAAGCGCCACAGCCGGTCGCCGCCCTGCTTGCGGCCGAACCGGGCGCCTCCGAGGTTGCGCCACCGGGGCGCCGTGAGGCGGACCGACTCCCGGACCAGTTGATCGGAAAGGAGACCGCACTTGGTGAGGGATCGGGGTCTCAGGTGATCGAAGTCCTCGGCCTGCCATGCGTCGACTTCCGTGTCGCTCGGCTTGCGCGACCAGTGGACCAGGAAGGCGCCCGAGCCCAAGGCAGGTAGCAGGAAGAGGCCGAACGTGGGCCAGCTTGGCTGGGTCAGCCAGAGCACCAGAACACAGCCACCCAGGACGTAGGCCGCCACATGGGGGAAGGGTACGAAGTAATGGCGGAGGCGCGCGCGGTGGTCCATGGTCTCGGCTCCCTCAGCGAGTCTGTTGTTCGATCAACGTGTGGATCTGCGCATCCCCTATCTCCGCACTCCGCAGCAACCGTCGCGCCTCCCAGGGATCCGTAGGCAGGCGCAGAGCCACTCCCAAGAGTTCGCGATGATCCGGCCGGGGCTCGGTCATGCCGTTGCCCAGGTAGTAGTCGCGCCGGACGTAGGCGAGCAAGTAGCGGGGAAGAGATGCGCCGTCGTCGAAGGCCAGTGAGGCTGCCAACTGCTCTTCGATCTTCTTGACCTCGGCTCGGGCGAGGACGCGAGGGCGGCGTCCGCGAAGCAGGCCGAGGGCCAGGTGGTAGTAGAACCCGGCGGCATCCGGTGCCAAGGCCAGCGCGCGCTCGAGGTGCTTGATCGCAGCGTCGTACATCCGGATCTCGAGGAACAGCAGCCCCATGGCGTGGTGGACGTCCGCGTCCTCCCTGCCGGCGTCGATCAGTGCCTTGTACTGTCGGATGACCGCTTGAATCTCCGCGGGCGAGAGGCCTTCGATCTGGGCATAGGTCGTAGGGTCGGGACTTTGCTGGCTGTGGCCGGACTTCTTGCGGGGTCGGAGGGGTGGTCCCTGAAGGAGGATCGGCACGGTGTGCCCGTCGAAGTTGCCTTCGAGGAGGAGGCGCGTCTTACCGTGCTCGAACGCTGCCGAATAGTCACAGCCGTCCGCCAGGGCGTCGTAGAAGCCGCTGACGAAGTGGATCGCCGCCCGGTCCTCGACCTCGCGGCGCATGCCGATGACGAAGGGGATCGAGCGAGCAATCTCCTTCGCCTGGTTTTCGGTGCTGCAGGCGTTCAGGATCACGCAGTCGAGATCGTCCTGGAAGAGCTGGAAGAGCGCCGCGAGGGCCTCTCCCCGCACCCGCTGGAGCGTCCCGTCGTCGCGTTCGAGCAGGATCTCCCCGCGCTCCGAGCCGTGACCGGAGAAATGGACGATGCGTGGGTGGAGCTCGAGCACGGCCCGGTGGAGATCCCGGGCACGGGAGGCGTGGCGCTCTGCGATGGTGAAGCGGTCGCGGTGCTCGGCCAGCCGCAGGCCCTCTCGCAGGTCCCGGATCTCCTGGTCGAAGCGCAGGCGCTGCGTGCCTTCCGGTGCTGCCGAGAGGAACAAGATGGTCTGGGCTGGCTCGGGGCTCATCGGCCTCCACAGACTCGCCTCCGGGCAGAAGGTTGAGACCTCAGAGATTTCTCCCCTCCCCCCTGCGATAACGCCCCCCCTCATCCCACTACCCCCCTGAGTGCATGGAGCACCAACCCCTAACCGGATGAGAGGAGCAACACCATGGCCGTACTGTTCTACAAGTCGAACATCTCCAGCTACCAGATCAGCGACTTCACGGGAGCCGTCCCGACCTCCCAGACCAACAGCTGGAACCTGACGACCTCGGGAGCGCCGGTGCCCAACGACGAGGCGCGCAGCTGCATCCTGATGGACGTGAGCAAGGGCACGGTGATCTCGGTCTACGACAGCTCGAGCGGCTCCACCAGCGACGACTACACGACCATCACCGCGCTCGAGAACATCGTCCAGCTGGTGATCTCGACCTTCGAGCAGTCCTTCAGCAGCTCGCAGGTGGTCGTGACCTGGAACAAGCACAACGGACTGGACGGCAAGGTCTCCCTGATCAAGATCCAGGCCCCGTAAGGCGGCCGGTTCTCAACCGAAGGGCCGCGAGCGGGTTCTCTTCGGGGTGAACGCCCACCCCGAAGGGAGCCCCGCCCATGCCTGCTTCCCGCCCCGCCCGCCGCGCCGTCATCGTCGGCATCAATCGCTACACCCATCCGCTCAGCTCCGATGAGGTCGCCCTCGGTGCCGGCCGGGACTGCGCCCCGGCCCTGCGTTGGACGGACCTGCTCGGTGCGGTGCCGGATGCATGGGATTTTCAGGAGCTGCTGACTCGGCGCTTCGACTTCGAGCTCGAGCACTGCAAGTTGCTGACGAACGAGGAAGCGACCCGGGAGGGCATTCGCCAGGCCCTCGAGGAGGTGCTCGTCGGGCCGGCCGAGGCGGGGGATGAGCTGGTGTTCTATTACTCGGGGCATGGCTCGCGGGTGCCCAACTCGCTGTCGCCGGAGCCGGACGGGATGGACGAGTCGCTGGTGCCGTCCGACTCGGCCCGCGGCGCCCTCGACCTGCGGGACAAGGAGCTGCGGCGGCTGCTCCATCCGGTGCTGGAACGCAAGGCGCGGCTGACGGCGATCCTCGACTCTTGCCACAGCGGCTCGGCCCTGCGGGGGCTACCGGGGTGGGCGCAGCGCCGGGGGGTGGTGCCTGACACCCGCGACGCGGCGGACCCGGGCCCCTGGGGGCCGACGCTCGAGGCGTCCGGGGCCCTGGTGCTCTCGGCCTGCCAGGACGACCAAGGGGCCTGGGAGACGGCCGAGGACGGCCGGCCCCGCGGGGCCTTCTCGCGGGCCTTCTTCCGGGTGCTGGCCGAAGCGGGCGGGGACGAGAGCGTGGAGGCCCTGTTCCTGCGCAGCAAGGCCCTGCTACAACTGGGCACTCGCTTTCAGGAGCCGGTTCTCGGGGGGCCGAAGGAGCGTTGGTCGGCGAAGATCTTCGGCACCGAGAAGGTGCGCAGCCGCCGGCTGATCGCGGTGGGACGGGTCGGCGAGGATGGGCTCCTGGGGCTCCAGGGCGGCTGGGTGCACGGCCTCGCCGTGGGCAGCGGACTGGTGCGCTCGCGGCACGCCGGCGAGGGGGGCCGGGTGCGCGTGACGGAGGTGCTGGGGCCGGTCTCGGCCACGGGGTTGCAGGTCGGGGGAGAAGACGCCCCCCTGGCCGTGGGGGACCTGTTGGCCGTGGACGCCCGGCAGGTGGCGGTGGAATCCCCCCTGAAGGTCTTCGTGCCGACGGCGGCCGAGGGCTGGCGGAAGACCGTCGCCTGGGTGGAAGGGCTGCGGCGCCGCGCCGAGGCGGCGGGTCTGGGGTGGGCGGAGGATCCCGTTTCTGCCGACGTGGGCGTGGTCATGAGCCCGCGGGGGGAGGCCTGGGCTCTGACCGGAGGGGACGGCCGAATCCTGCCGATCGAGCACGAAGACCGCGCCGAGCGGGTGATCGAGCTCGCCCGGAACCTGGGGGCCGGGCGCGACCTGTTCGTGAGCCTGCCGGCCTCCGAGGCCCTGGCCGAGGCGCTCGTCGAGGGTTTCGGCCAGGACAGCGACGCCGTCGAGGTGGTGGAGGACCCGAGCGCCGCGGACTACCTGCTGACCGGGCGCTGGAACGCCGGGGGCGTCGAATACGCCTGGGTGCGGCCCGAGGTGCTGGCCGAGGACGACCTCGCCTCCGCCCTGCCCCTGCGCACCGACTTCCATCGGCTTGGTGAGGACGACCGCACGGGGGCCGAGCAACTCGCCTGGCTCCTGCGCGAGGTGGCCCTGCGCCTGGCCAAGATCCGCTCCTGGTTGACCTTGGAGTCTCCCCGGGCGGACACCTGGGGCTACGAGCTGGCTCTGGAGGTCGGTGGGCGACGCGTCACGGGCGGCGGCGAGCTTCTCCAGGGGGAGGTCTACAGCCCCCTGCTGTTGCGGTCCAATGGGGAAGGGCGGAACCGGCTGGAGCGCCGCTGGGTCTACGTCCTCACCCTCGACAGCTTCGGCAAGGTGCAGCTTCTCTACCCGGTCTCCGCCTTCGGCAACGTCGAGAACCGCTTTCCCTTGGACGAGCGCGAGGCACCGGAAACGATCCGCCTGCCCTGCGGCCGGGGCTACCGTATCGGCGCTCCGTTCGGGGTGGATTTCTTCTTCTTGCTGACCTCGGCCGAGGCTGTGCCCAACCCCTGGATCCTCGAGTCCGAGGGTGTCCGGCTGCGCGGGGAAGGCAGCCCGAGTGCCCTCGAGCGCTTGCTGACCGGCCGGGGTGCGGTCCTGAGGGGCTCGGAGCCGGTGGCGGTGCCGAAAGCTTGGTCGCTGGAGCGGTTCTCGATCCGGACGCGGGGGCGGGTGGTCGGGGATCTCGAGGCGGAAGCGACCGAGCCGGCGGTGCGGATGCGGGCGCCGGTGTAGATCGTGTGCCGGGAGGCTCGTCAACCAACGGGACGCCGAGAGTGTCTCTGTCATCGTGCGAAGCGACCTGCGCAGTGAACCCTCGGAGCGGGAAGACGCCCGCCCCCATCTCGAGGTCTTCGTCGAGCGAGGCGACGACCTCGAGTTCGAGGTCCACGTCGAGACCTCGCTCGGGGATGGACCGGCCCGTCGTCGCTTCCGGGAGCCCTTCGCCGAGCGCGAGGTCGCGGCCCTCCACCAGTGGGCCGCTTCCGGCCGCGGCTCGAAGCGGGTCTGGGACTCCGAGACCGAGCCGCGTGAGCAGCTGCGCCAGCTCGGCCAGCGCCTGTTCGAGGCGGTCTTCGCCGGCGAGGTGCTGAGCCGGCTGCGCAGCGCCCTGGCGGCGGCCCGCGAGCACGGCCGGCCCTTGGCCCTTCGTCTGCGTCTGCGGGGAGACGCCCGCCTGGCGGAGTGGCCCTGGGAGTCGCTGTGGGACCCGCATTCTCGGAGTTACCTGGCCCTGGACCAGGTCACGGTGTCGCGTGTCGTGGAGGAGGTTTCGGGCACGCCGCGTTCGAACGGGGGCCGCGAGCTGCGGGTGCTGGTAGTGGCCGCGTCGCCTCGGGGCCAGGCCGACCTCGGCGTGGACGGCGAGCTGGCGCAGATCCAGGCCGCCTTCGCGGGCGGGTCCGGCCGTCGCAACGTGACCCTCGTTTCCCATCCGCACGCCACGCGCCGCACTCTTCGCGAGCTGCTCAAGAGGGCACACTTCGACGTGCTGCACTTCATTGGCCACGGCGAGCCGGCGGCGATCCTGCTCGAGGGCGAGGGCGGACGGCCCGATCCCGTTTCGGCCCAGGAGCTGTCCGGGATGTTCCGTCGGCGGCCGGTCCGGGGGCGTCGCAGGAGTCCGACTCTGCCCCGGCTGGTGGTGCTCAACGCCTGTGACAGTGCCCGGCTGCCGGGCTCGGGCCGGCTCGATGGGCTGGCTCAGCAGCTGGTGCGGTCGGGGGTACCCGCCGTCATCGCCATGGCCTTTCCGATCTCGGACGGCACGGCGCTGCGCTTCTCCGAGGAGCTCTACGACCGGCTGGCGCTGGGAGTCGGCCCAGAGGAGGCCCTCACCGAGGTGCGCAACGAGCTGTCCACCCGCGGGCACGGCACGGGGTGGCTGGCGCCCGTGCTGTACCTGCACCCGCAGCGGTCGCAGCTGGGACCAGAAGCATGGCCGCTGCGTCCGGCACCGTGGCCTCGCTGGCTCGGGGGCCTGGGACTGGCCTCCCTGGCCGGCTGGTTGCTTTGGCTCTGGTACAGCAACCTCCCGGTGGTCTTGCCGCCTTCGGATCCCGCCTGCCCCTCGCCCGATCTCGTCGAGCTGCACTTCGTGAAGATCGACCCGGCGGGCGGTCAGAAACCTTTCTGCATGATGGCGACCGAGCTGACGGAAGGGCAGTGGGCGGCGATCACGGGCAAGCCGGCGAAGAGGCCGGACTTTCCCAAGGGGAATCTCTCGTACGAGGACAGCCTGGAGCTGATCGAAAGGCTCGACGAGCTGGCGGGAGCAGCGGTCCACCGACTGCCCACCAACGCCGAATGGGACCTCGCTGCGGCATGGGCCGACGGTCCGGAGGATCTCTCGCGGTACGCCAACTGCCGGAACCCGGAGCGCTCCGATGGGTACGAGGGCCTCGCGCGGGTCGCCTCCTTCGAGCCGAATGGTGCGGGGCTCTACGACATGGTGGGCAGCGTCTGGGAGTGGGTGAGCGATGGTGAAGGTGAGGCCGGCCCGAAGAGAGTACGGCGCGGAGGTTCGTACGAGACGGGACCCACCAGCTGCAACACGACCACCCGCGGCGAATCCGGCCCCGGCAAGAGTGCCGCCGACCATGGGCTGCGGTTGGTGCGGGACCTGGAGACTGCTTCTCGCCCTTGAACCCTGGGGTGGCTGGTTGCGCTCGAGCCTCGACGCGGCTAGGCTGTGCACGATGTTCACTCCGTGCACAATGTCTTGAGGTGACCATGGCGACCAAGACCAGAGGGCTACGCATTCCCGAAGAGCTGGACCGCGCCATCAGCCGAGAATCCCAGGTCCGGGGCAAGTCCTGGGGTTCGATGACCGCGGAGCTACTCGAGGAGTCCCTGCGGATGCGCCGCGCCCCCGGCGTCGTCTTCCTGGACGGGCCGGCGGGCCGGCGGGCGGCGATCGCGGCTTCCGGGCTGGACGTCTGGGAGGTGATCGCCACCTGGAAAGCCGAGGGCGGCAGTTTCCCGGTGCTCCGCAATTCCTATCCCTGGCTCACCGAGCCCCAGCTGCGGGCGGCGGTCTCCTACTACGAGCTCTATCCCACCGAGATCGACGCCCGGCTGGCCAACGAGGCCGAGTGGACGCCGGAGCGGGTGGCTCGGGAGCTGCCTTTCGCCCGTCCCCGCGCCGTCTAGCGGCTGCGCATGCTCTTCTTGCTCGACGAGGATCTGAACCCGGCGGTCGCGGCGATCGGCCGCGGGCTGGGCTTGGACGTCGAGTCGGTCCACGAGATCGACCGGCGAGGCTTCGGCGATGAGGAGCAGCTGCGGTTCTCGGCCGCTCGAGGTTGCATCTTCGTATCTCGCAACCGCGACGACTTCCTGCGCCTGACGGTGGCGTTCTTTCAGGCTGGTGAGCCTCACTTCGGGCTCCTGATCGTGCCGTACAGCCTGCCGAACCACCGACCGGAACGCATCGCCCACGCTTTGGAGCGCTGGGCGAGGCGGTGGCCCGACCCGGGTCCGTACTTCGTCGACTTCCTCTCCGCTGGTGAGAGGTAGGATCAGGGTTCCATCCCCATTCCCCCAGGAGCCCCGCCCATGCTCGAGATCACCGCCCACGGCCCGATTCGTGAGATCCGCTTCAACCGTCCCCCGGTCAATGCCCTTTCGCCCGAGCTGGTGGCGGCGTTGCGGGGGGAGCTGGCCGGGGCGGTGCGGGATGGGGTGGAGGCGCTGGTGCTGTCCGGGCCGCCGCGGCGGTTCTCGGGCGGGCTGGACGTGCCCCTTCTGCTGAGCTTCGACCGGCCGGCGATTCTGGCCATGTGGCGAGAGTTCTACGGCCTGATGCGCGACCTCGCGGCCTGCCCGATCCCGATCGCCGCGGCGATCACCGGTCACGCGCCAGCCGGCGGGGCGGTGCTCTCGATGTTCTGCGATCGTCGCTTCATGGCCGAGGGGGACGAGAAGGGGCCTTACCTCATTGGCTTGAACGAGGTGCGGGTGGGCCTCTCGATGCCGCCGGTGATCGCCCGCACCTGCGCCCGCGTGGTGGGGGAGCGCCACGCGGCGCGGATGTGCATGGAAGGCGCCCTGATGCCGGCCGCCGAGGCCCACGCCATCGGCTTCGTGGACCGTCTGGTGCCGGGGGAAGCGGTGGTGGAGGAGGCCCTGGCCTGGTGCCGGGGCGTGCTGGCCCTGCCGCGGCAGGCCATGCTCGCCACCCGCCGGCTGTTCCGGGCGCCGATCGTGGCCCTGCTCGACGAGGACACCGGGGAGATCGAGACCATGGCGGACGTGTGGTTTTCCGCCGAGACCCAGGGGGCGATGCGGGCGATGGTGGAGGGGCTGAAGAGGAAGGGGTGAGGGGGGGCTGTGTTAGCGTCCGCCGAAACGTCGTTTCGGAGGGACTCCCGGATGAAAGCCCGTCGCCTCGCCTCGGTCTGCCTCGCCTTCGTCATCCTCTCGATCGCCTCGCCCCTCTTCGCCGCCAAGCCCAAGGAGCCGCCGGCGCCGGCGACCGTCAAGGTCGACGAGGCCTTGCTCGGCTCCCTCGAATGGCGGGAGGTCGGGCCCTACCGAGGCGGACGGGTGGCGGCGGTGGCCGGGCTGCCGGACGACCCCGACACCTACTACTTCGGCGGCACCGGCGGCGGGGTGTGGAAGACGGTCAACGGCGGGCGCACCTGGACGAACGTCTCGGACGGCTTCTTCGGCGGCTCGATCGGCGCCGTGGCGGTCTCCGAATGGGACCCCAACGTGATCTACGTCGGCGGTGGGGAAGCCACCCTGCGCGGCAACGTCTCCCACGGTGACGGCATGTGGAAGTCGGTCGACGCGGGCAAGACCTGGAAGCACGTCGGCCTGCCGGACTCGCGCCACGTCTTCCGCATCCGCATCCACCCCAAGAACCCGGACCTGGTCTGGGTCGCCGCCTTCGGCCACGCCTACGGCCCCAACGAGGAGCGCGGCGTCTACCGCTCGAAGGACGGCGGCCTCACCTGGCAGCGCGTCCTCTACGTCAACCCGGACGCCGGGGCCTGCGACCTGATCCTCGATCCGACCAACCCGCGCACCCTCTACGCCGCCTTCTGGCGCGCCCGCCGCCTGCCCTGGACCTTCGAGAGCGGGGGCGAGGGCTCCGGCCTGTGGAAGTCCATTGACGGCGGCGACACCTGGCAGGAGCTGACCGGCAACCCCGGCCTGCCCAAGGGCACGCTCGGCAAGATCGGCATCACCGTCTCGCCGTCGAATCCCGACAATCTCTACGCCATCGTCGAGGCCGAGGAAGGGGGCGTGTTCCGTTCCAAGGACGCCGGCAAGACCTGGGAGCGCACCAACGAGAGCCGCGAGCTGCGCCAGCGGGCCTGGTACTACACCCGCATCTACGCCGATCCCGAGGACCAGGAAGCGGTCTACGTGCTCAACGTGCGCTTCCACGTCTCGCGCGACGGCGGGCGCAGCTTCAAGGCGATCCGCGTGCCTCACGGCGACAACCACGACCTGTGGATCGCCCCCGACGACCCTCTGCGCATGATCCAGTCCAATGACGGTGGCGCCAACGTCAGCCGCGACGGCGGCAAGACCTGGACGCCGCAGGACAACCAACCCACGGCCCAGATGTATCGGGTTTCCACTGACAACGACTTCCCCTACCGCCTGCTCGGCGGCCAGCAGGACAACTCGGCCCTGCGCATCCGTACCCGCTCGGTGGTGTCCTGGCGGGGCATCGGGCCGGGAGACTGGGAGGTGACAGCCGGCGGCGAGAGCGGCCACGTGGTGGCCAAGCCGGACGATCCCAGCGTGGTCGTCGGCGGCAGCTACGGCGGCTACCTGGTGCTGCTCGATCACGACACGGCCCAGGAACGCCGGATCAACCCCTGGCCGGACGATCCCATGGGCCACGGCGCCGCGGATTTGAAGGTCCGCTTCCAGTGGAACTTCCCGGTGGCCTTTTCGCCCCACGATCCGAACCTGCTCTACGCCGGCGCCAACGTGCTCTTCGCCAGCCGGGACTTGGGCGCCAGCTGGGAGGTGATCTCCCCCGACCTGACCCGCAACGACAAGTCGAAGATGGAGCCCTCGGGCGGACCGATCACCAAGGACAACACCAGCGTCGAGTACTACGGCACCATCTTCGCCATCGCCGAGTCGCCGCTCGCCAAGGGCGTGCTCTGGGCCGGCTCGGACGACGGCCTGGTGCATGTGTCCAAGGACGGCGGCACCACCTGGGCCAACGTCACGCCCAAGGGCCTGCCCGAGTGGGCGCAGGTCAACAGCATCGAAGCCCATCCCTTCGAGGCCGGGGGCCTCTACGTCGCCGCGACCCGCTACAAGCTCGACGACTTCACCCCCTACCTCTTCCGCACGGCGGACTACGGCGCCACCTGGACGCGCATCGACAGCGGCATCGATCGCTCGCATTTCACCCGCGTGGTGCGTGCGGATCCCGGCCGGCGCGGTCTGCTCTATGCCGGCACCGAGCGGGGAATCCACGTCTCCTTCGATGACGGCGCGAGCTGGCAGTCCCTCCAACGCAACCTGCCGATCGTGCCGGTGACCGACCTGGCGGTAAAGAACGGCGACCTGATCGCGGCCACCCAGGGGCGCAGCTACTGGATTCTCGACGACCTCTCTCCCTTGCACCAGGTCGCGCCGGCACTGGCGGCCGAGGAGGCCCACCTGTTCACCCCGCGGACCTCGCTGCGTTTTGCCGGCGGCGCGCGGGAGCAGGCGCCGGGGCTGGGCAAGAACCCCGCCAACGGCGTCACCTTCCACTACTACCTCAAGGAGGCGCCCGCCAAGGAGACCGAGGTCGAGCTCGAGATCCTGGGCGAGGACGGGGCCGTGATCCGCACCTACACCCGCAAGCCCGAGCAGGGTGAGGGGGAGAAGGACGAGGACGAGGAGGAACGGCAGGGCGAGGATCTGCGCCAGGTACCGGCGGCCAAGGGCATGAACCGCTTCGTCTGGAACCTCTTCCTGGAGCCCATCGAGGAGCTGCCCGGGGCGATCCTGTGGGGAGGCGGGGGGGGCGTGGTCGCCAAGCCGGGCCGTTACCAGGGCCGCCTCACCGTCGGCTCCTGGACGGCCACCGCAGCCTTCGACTTGGTGCCGGATCCGCGTTCGACCGCCACGCCGGCCGACTACCAGGCGCAGTTCGCCCTGGGGTCCGAGATTCGCGACAAGGTCTCCGAGATCCACCGCCAGCTCAAAAAGGTGCGCGACGTGCGCCGCCAGCTCGGCGACCTGAAGAAGCGCTGGAAGGACGAGGAGGCGGCCAAGGCACTGCTCGAGGAGGCCAAGGGCATCGAGGAGAGGATGAAGGCGGCGGAAGAGGCTCTGATGCAGACCAAGAGCAAGAGCCCTCAGGACCCGCTCAACTTCCCGATCCGCGTCAACGACAAGCTCGCCGGGCTGCTCGATGCCGTCACCGCCGGCGACGCGGCCCCCACTCGGCAGATGGTCGCCGTGCGCGACGAGCTCTTCGCCGTCGCCGACGCCGAGCTGGCCAAGCTCGAGGCGATCTGGGAGGGGGACCTGCCGGCCTTCGACAAGAAGGTGCGGGAGGCGGGGCTGGCGCTGATCGGGGTGGAATAGGGTGCCGGGGGATGAACCCCCCGGCTAGGTTGGACCCGTCGCTGCGCGACGGCCCCAGCCCTTGACTTCGATTCTGTTCAGGTTCACCATCCTGGTAGACGTATCATTACACTGGAGAACTTGCAATGATGAAGAAAACCGCACTTCTCTTTGTTGTGGTTGCCCTGCTTTCCCTCTCCGTCTCGGCCGAGCCGACCTGCCAGGGTAGCGACGATCTCGCCTGGCTCTTCGAGCCGGGAGCTGCGGGGACTCAGAGCCTCGAGGCCGCTGCCCCGACCGCCCTGGCCACCAAGGCGATCTGCCAGGCATCGTGCCCTGGCGGCAGTTCCGTCAGCTGCTCCTACACCCCGCCCTCGACCTGCTCGGCGGTGGACAGCAACTGCTCCCTGGGGGTGGTGGGGTACGTGCAGTGCGGCGGCAACTCGCCGATCTATTGCTCGGGGGCCTGTGCATGCACCGAGGGCACCTTCATGTGGGAGATCATCGGCTGTTGTGAGGACGGCAGCGGCCGGGTGCTCAAGGATCGCTACAAGTGCATCGGTGGTGAGTGGGAGTACCAGTACACGAGCTGCGGCTTGCCCGCGACCTGTCCGCGGTTCCCGTAGGCTCAACGGCCCTCACCCCAACCCCTCTCCCGGCCCGCCCACACCGCCCTCCGGGAGAGGGGCTCCGGAAGGGATCTCCTCCGGCCTCCCCCTCTCCCTGAAGGTTGGAGTGGGCGGGCCGGGAGAGGGGGAACGAGGGGGTGAGGTTCTCACTCCCAGATCCGCCGCCACCAGGGCTGCTCTTCGGTGGGCGCCTCGAGCTTCATGCGCTTCCTGATGTCGTTGATGTCCCAGCCAGTCAGGTGAGCGAGGGTCTGGGCTTCCTTCTCGAAGCGGGCGGGGAGGCCCTGGCGGTACTCGTCGGCTTCCCGGCAGCGCTCGTCGCCTTTCCACGGGTGGCGTAGCACGTAGCGGCCCTGGAAGTTGCTGCGGTCGCCGGTCTGCTGGAACACCAAATCCTCGGGGAAGTGCTCGTTGTCGTAGCGCAGGTGGAGTCGGGTGACGAAGACGTTCTTCGATGGGCCCTCGGCCATCATCGGGTTGACCCAGAACACCCCCAGCTCATTGAGCTCCCGGTCGCTCAGCGGATCGGCGGCGCAGGGGTCGCACCAGGCCATGTCCCAGGCGTACTCGAGGAACACCGCCTTGCCGTCCTCGCGCCTCACCTGGCGGCGGAACATGTCGCGGTAGAAGTTGCCGAAGTCATCCTTGACGAACACTGGTAGCTCGTCCCCCGAGGGCAGGCGCACGGTGCGATAGTTGGTGGTCTCCACCCGGCCCTGGCGGGTCAGGGCATAGACGAAGAGCTCCTGGGGGCCGTTCGCGTTGACCATGCCGAGGCGGATCGGCAGCATGAACTTCGGGGTCTCGTAGGCCACCTGGAGGGGGCGCAGATAGGTGAAGCCGAGCTTCGACTGCTCCGCGAGGTTCACCCGCGCGACGAAGAACTTCATCCCCTGCTTCAGGTAGCTGCCGAGCACCGGCCCGGCCCCGGAGGGCAGCTGGTAGCCGTTCTCGGTCAACCAGGTCACCAGCCCCCCGCTTTGCTGGGCGGAGAGGATCAGGATGTCGTACTCGCCCACGGTGTACTGGGCCTCGATGGTCACTCCCAGGGCCCGGGCGCGATCCGCCCGGCTCTCCTCCTTGGGCGCCGCCACGGACATCGGTGGTATGGCTCCCTGCGCGCGGTAAAAGCGCCGGCAGGGGTTCTCGTCGAAGTACTCGACCAGCCGCGGTGCGGTGTAGGCGTCGAGGTGGTCGATCAGGGCCTTGTCCGCGACGTGGATCTGCTCGCGGGTGATGAAGGTCGGCACCGGCACCACCAGGGCGAACTCTCGGACGTCCCCCTTGAAGTCGCTGGCCATGGACAGCACCGTGCGGTCGCCGTCGCGCACCAGCACCACCTGGGAAGCCTGGTTGAACAGCTTGGTGTCGGCGCGGGCGACGTAGAAGCCGCAGAAGGCCCCCGCGGGCGAGACCGCGGCGAGGGCGAGCGAGCCGGCGGCGAAGAGGGTGAGGCGGCGGGTCATGCAAAGCTCCTTTCGGGCAGCGGGCCCGGGCGGGGGTGCTCCCAGGCGTAGCGAGGGCCGGGCAGCAGGCGGTCGAGCAAGGGAGTGGCCAGGCTGGCGGCAACCAGGGAGAGGATCAGGCCGTTGGGGCGGAACAGCTCGAACTGCACCAGCACCGTGCCGAAGGCCACGGCGAGCGCGAAGAGCAGGCGGCCGGCACGGGAGCTGGGGGTGGTCTTGGGGTCCGAGATCATGAAGAAGGTGAACAGCAGCAGGGCGCCGCTCTGCAGCTGGTGGAGGGGGATGGTGAGGGGGTCGCCGAGCCAGACGGCGCGGCCGAAGAGCAAGCCGGAGTAGGCGGCGAGGAAGGTCAGGGACACGTCCGCCCGGGCCGCCCGCTGGACCACCAGCAGCCCCAGGCAGACCACCAGGAAGCCGAGGAAGGCCGTAGCCCCCCACTGCCCGGCCGAGACCCAGACGGCGTCGGTGGTGAGCACCAACGCGGCGAGGGCGAAGTTGGCGGGGTTGAACACGTGCTTGCCGCCGAGGCGGATCAGGAACTTCGAGGCGATGGCGAGCAAGGCGCCCAGGGCGGCCAGGGCGAGGTGGTCGGTGCGCAGGAGCAGGCACAGGGAGAGTCCCGTGATGGCCGCGCTTTTGAGCTCGATCTTGCGGCCCGCGAGCCGATCGCCTAGGGCCTGGGTGCCAAGCGCGGTGACCACCGTGACTAAGGCCTGGGGCCCGCCGAGGTCGAAGTCGAGGCCGAGCAGGCCCCAGCCGAGCAGGCTCGAGAGGGCACCGATCTGGAACCAGCGCGGGTCGAGGGGGCGGCGAGCGGTCTGGGCAGGCGATTCGGTCATGGCCAACAGATTGGACACCGGCTCATGGGATAACGATACGCTGTCGGCACCGAGAGGGGGATCGCCGTGAAGGATGAGAATGCCGAGCGGGAGACGGCCCTTTCCCGTCGCGAGGTGCTGGCCGGTCTGGCCGCGGGAGCCGCGCTGGCGGGCTGCGGCGTCCGGGGGCCGCGCTCCAAGTCCCGGCCGAGCGTCCTCTTCATCTCGATCGACGATCTCAACGACTGGGTCGGTGTGCTCGGCGGCCACCCGGCGGCCGTGACCCCGAACCTCGACCGTCTCGCCGCCGGCGGCCGGCTCTTCACCCGCGCCTACTGCTCGGGGCCCAACTGCAACGCCTCGCGCTCCTCGCTGCTGACCGGCCTGTCACCGGCCACCCTCGGCTGCTACCACAACCGCACCGACTTCCGCCGCGGCCGGAGCGGGCTGGTGACCCTGCCCCAGCACTTCGCGGCCGGGGGCTGGCGCACCGTGGGGGCGGGCAAGGTCTTCCACCCCCGTTTCAACGACGAAGGCTCCTGGCAGCGCTACCACCCCGTTCCCCCCGAGACCAAGCCCCAGCACCGTCCTCTCGAGCGGCTCTCGGGCCGCCGAGATCTGGAGGAGGGGCCGGACCTCGAGCGGCTTTTCGACTTCGGCCCCACCGAGGTTCCCCTCGAGAGCATGGCCGACACGCAGCTGGTCGAGCTGGCCCGCGCCGAGCTGGCGGACCCCGACTCCCGGCCCCTTTTCCTGGGTGTCGGCTTCACCAAGCCCCACCTGCCTTGGTACCTGCCGCGGGCCTTCTTCGACCGCGTCGCCGAGGCCGTCGCCGAGCCGCCCGAGACGCGGCCGGACGACCTCACCGACGTCGGCCCCCTGGCCCGGGCCTACGTCGAGAGCCAGCGAGTCTCCCCCGACCTCGATCGGCCCGAGGTCGCCCGCCGGGCCGTGCGGGCTTATCTCGCGGCGATCCGCTTCGTCGACGAGCGGATCGGGCACCTGCTCGAGGCCTGGCAGGCCAGCCGCCACGCCGAAGGGGGGATCGTGGTGCTGTGGAGCGACCACGGCTTCCACCTGGGGGAGAAAGGCCACTGGCGCAAGGACGTGGTGTGGGAGGAGGCGACCCGCGTACCCCTGATCGTCACCGCCCCGGACCTGCCCCAGCCCGGCGTCGCCAGCCCGCGGGCGGTGTCCCTGCTCGACCTCTATCCGACGCTGATCGAGCTGGCCGGCCTGGCGCCGCGACCCGGCCTCGAAGGGCTGAGCCTCGGCCCCCAGCTCACCGACCCCAATGCGGGCAGGGAGCGTCCGGCGGTCACCAGCTGGCGGCCGGGCTCCGCCGCCGTGAGGAGCGACCGCTACCGCCTGATCCGCTACGCCGACGGCTTCGAGGAGCTCTACGACCACGACGGTGATCCGCGAGAGTGGCTCAACCTCGCCAGGGAACCGTCCCTGGCGGAGGTCAAGCGGGACCTGGCCCGCTGGCTGCCGGCGGATGGGGGGCAGACGGATTCGTAGGGGGGGATGGTCGCAGCAGATCCGCCGGCGTCAGCAGCCCCACCAGGGTTTCTCCTTCCACCACCAGCAGCCCGGGCAGGCCGTTGCGGGTCATCTTGGCCAGGGCCTCCTCGGCCTGCTCGTCCGGCCCGATGGAGCTCTCCGGGCTGATCCGGTCCGTGATCGTCCCCACGCTCTGGCGGTCCCACTCCTCCCGCGGCACGGCCAGTAGCCGGTAGCGGGTGACCAGGCCCAGGGCTCTGGTGCCGTCGACCACCGGCAGGACCGACGCGGCCGAGTGAGCGAAGTGCTCTTGGGCCAGCTGGGCGAGCGAGATCGCCCGCGAGACGGTGGTCGGCTCAGGGCGCAGGAAGTGGCGCACCGGCAGACCCTTGAGCGAGCGCTTGAACACCACGCTCTGGTAGGAAATCCGCGAGGTGAAGCGGATGAACAGGCCGAGGGCGAAGCACAGCAGTCCGATGCCGAAGAGCCCGAGGAGCAGGAAGAGACCGCCGACGAGCAGCATCAGGACGCCCAGACCCGCACCCAGGCTGGAGACGGAGCGGGTCGCGGCGGCGAAGTCCTTGCGCAGGCCCCAGAGCAGGGCACGCAGGACCCGGCCACCGTCGAGGGGGAAGGCCGGCAGGAGATTGAAGCAGGCGATCAGGCCGTTCAAGGCGGCGAGGTAGCCGCTCGCCAGCTGGACGGTGGGGTAGGCCTCCGCCGCGCTGCAAGAGAGGAAGACCAGCCCGCAGGCCCCGGCCAACCAGCCGCTGGCGAAGGGTCCGGCCAGCGCGGTGAGCAGCTCGGCCTCGGGGGTCGGCGCGTCCTCGGCGCCGTCGGTGACGCCGCCGAACAGGAAGAGGGTCACGCCGCTGGGCGCGAAGCGGTAGTACCGGGCCACGCCGAGGTGAGCCAGCTCGTGGAGCAGGAGAGAGCAGAGAACGCCCGCGGTCATGGCCAGGGCGAGCAGCCAGTGAACCGCCTCCGGCTGGTCCGGGAGGCTGCGGGGCATCACCTGGGTGGCGAAGGAGAGGGTCAGCAGGAGGGCGAGGAAGATCCAGCTGAAGTCCAGGTAGATCGGCACACCGCCCAGGCGCAGGATCTCGAAGCGGCGTCCGAACATCGGGGGGATTGTATCGCGGGGGCGGAGCTGTGGCCGGCCAGCACCGTGTTGGGGGCCGCTGGCAGAGCGCTATGTAAGCGAAGAGAGCCGGAATCGGCGCGCTCACCCTCGAGCGTGCCATCCTGTCGTGGTGGCTCCGCTATCATCGGACTCAGGTTCGAGTCTCATGGCGAGACAGGTCCTCCCGGTCTTGGTTTTTCTTGGTGCTGCAGGCGCTGCGGCTACTGTGGCTTCTCTTCGCCTTCCCGAGAACCCGCAGGACTCGGCTGCCAGCTCCCTCGATAGGCGCCAACTGGCCTCTCCGAGTCCCACACGTCTAGCTCGTAGCGCGGATGTGAGCCACCAGGTTTCAGCGGGGGAATCTCACACCTACCTTCTGGCTCTCTCGGCCGGAGAACTCATGGAGATTACAGTCGACCAGCAGGGGGCGGATGTGCTGCTTCAGCTCTGGGGGCCGGTCGGTTCGTTGCTCGCCACCATTGACAGCCCCAACGGCACCCGCGGACCGGAGCCTCTGCTCTGGGTGGCCGAGCTGAGCGGAGAGCACCGACTGGAGGTGCTAGGAGCCCCTGCAACGCCTTCCGGCTTCTACCGGCTCACCGAAGATCGTAGGCAAGCAACGCCCTCGGTTCGAGACCGTCGCTGTGCGCTTGCCCAAAGAGTCTTCTTCCGCGCTGAGGAGCTTCGCAGAGAGGGAACCCCAGGAGCCCTTGCGCGTGCTCGTGGCGGGTATCTTGAGTCTCTAGACCTCTGGAAAGGCCTCGGTGAGTCGGTCTGGGAGGCTGCCGCCTGGGAACGCTCTGCCTGGATTCATCAGGAGCTGGGAGATCTTCCCGAAGCCATCAGAAGTTTGGAGGTGGCTCGCAAGCTGCTGTTGGGCTTACGGCGGGACCCCCAGGCTCTAGCGCGAGTTCTCTCGAGACTGGGTGAACTTCTTTCGAACACTGGTGAACGAGAGCGAGCACTCGCCGCCTACGGCGCGATGCTGGACCTCGCCGTCGCGCGCGGTGATTCGGTGCTTGAGGCTACCGCCGCCAACGACTTGGCCCTGGTGCATCGGGAGTCGGGCAGAACTCACGAGGCCCTCTCCCACTACCATCTCGCGCTCTCCCTATGGCAGCAGGTCGGGGATCGTCGAAAGGAGGCCATCACGCTCAGCAACCTCGGAGATTTATACGCCGGGCTGGGGTGTTTGGCGCGTGCCCACGAGCTGCTCGATCTCTCCCTTCAGGCCCAATGTGAGGCTGACCCGCACTGCGCTCCCGCGCGCACCTTGGGTCTCCTGGCTAAAGTGCAGAGGCTGGCTGGGGCCTACGAGAAGGCTCGTGAGTCCTTCCTTCACGTCCTGTGGCTTCACGCGAAGACGAGAGACCGCCGCGGAGAAGCCGAAGCCTGGAACGGCCTGGGACTCACAGAGCTCCGGTTGCAGCAGTTCGGGGCGGCACGCGACTCCTTCTTTCAAGCCGAGGCGCTTTATCTCGAACTCGGTGATCCCGTGCGGGCCTCGATTGTTCGGCTTAACTTGGGTTGGCTCTTCGATGCCTGGCAGCGCCCGCTGGAGGCAAAGCCATGTTTCCAGACAGCGCTCGAACGGTTTCGGGTTCACCCGAGCCGCAGCCATGAGGCCTCGGCTCTGTTTGGTTCGGCACGTGCGGAAGCTCACCTTGGTCGTCTTGCATTAGCTCGGGCCCAACTCCAGAAGTCCCTGGTGCTGATCGAGGACCTCCGCTCGGACGCCTGGAGCCCGTCCTTTCGATCGTTCTACCTCAGCAGTAAGTACGACTACTACCTTTTTCAAGTCGAACTTCTCATGGCCAGCCATGCAGAGGAGCCGACTGCGGGTTTTGATCGGGCCGCCTTTTACGCAGCCGAGCAAGCGCGGGGCAGAGCCCTGTTGGACCAGCTGGCTAGGGTCGCCAATTCTCGCACAGAGGCCGCGGAGAAGTTAGAGGAGCGGCGCCGTGAGGTCGCTGATCAGATCAGCCAGCTGGTCGAGAGGGCTCAGGGTTCGCGGCGAGAGGGACTGGCCCATCTACCAGGACAGCTTTCGCGCTGGCTCATTGAACAGGAGGCTCTCGCGGGTGAGCTTCAGGTTCTCCGCGCCACGGGTCCTTCGCTCTTTTCACCGCCAGTCATCGGGTTGCCTGAGGCGCAAGGCCTCCTCGACCCGGAGACCTGTGTGCTCGCATACACTTTGGGGGAGAGGGCGAGCTACCTCTGGTGGTTCGGACGCGACGGCTGGGAGGTGCATGTCCTTCCCGCGGAGCAGGACATCCGGCTCCATGTGGATCGAGTGATAGATCTGTTAGGCACGCGGCTCTCCGAGTCGCAGCAGCACGAGCTGGAAGGTGAGCTTGCGCTGCTCTCCGAAATGCTCCTCGCGCCAGTCGCTCCTCGCCTGGCCTCCCACCGCCGCCTGATCCTGGTCCAGGATGGAGTCCTCCAGGGCCTGCCCTTCGCCTTGCTGCCAGTTCCGGCCGCAGATTCCGGCCCGCCTCGACCCCTCATCGACTTCCATGAGCTCAGCTCGACGCCGTCTCTCTCCGTGCTGGCGATGCTCCGGGCCAGGGCGCAGCGGACCGCCCCACCTCCGATGACTCTGGCGGTCTTCGCCGATCCAGTGTTCGACCCAGGCGACCCTCGCCTACCGACTCGACCGAAGTTGGTTGCAGCCGGGGAAGTGTCATCGTCGTTGGCTCACTTGGCTTCGATCCAGGCTGCCCGCTCTGCTGGACTCGACTGCTTCGAGCGACTGCCTGCCAGTGGTCGAGAAGCGGAAGCGTTGGCGGACCTAGTTCCATTGTCCCAGCGGTGGGTGGTTCAAGGGCTGGAGGCCAGCCGTTCTACGGTACTGAGTGCCGACTTGACGCGGTTTCGAATCTTGCACTTTGCCACGCATAGCTTCACCGACCCTCTCCATCCGGAGCTGTCAGGTCTCGTTCTCTCGCTCACCGACGGACGGGGCCAGCCTCGAGACGGTCTCCTCCGACTCCAAGAGATCTACGACCTGCCCTTGAACGCTGACCTCGTCACTCTGAGCTCCTGTCAATCGGCTCTTGGGCAGCCCCTGCGGGGCGAGGGGTTGCGGAGTCTCGCTCAAGCCTTCTTCTTTGCCGGCGCCCGAGCTGTGCTAGCTAGTCTGTGGAGCGTGGACGACGAGGCAACAGCCCACCTGATGGCGTACTTTTATGAGGCCCTTTTCCGCGATGGACTGTCGCCACAGGCGGCTCTGCGCCGGGCTCAGATGCGGCTGAGGGAGGATCCGAGCTTCTCTCATCCCGCCGACTGGGCTGGCTTCTTGGTCCTGGGAGATGACGGCCCTTGGGGCCTTGAGAAGCGTAGCCCAGCTCCCCCTTAACAGGGCCGACCTTCCGGCAGAACGGGTTCGTCAAAAGTCGAACGGCGTGACCGTCTCCTAGTGGTGAGACCGAAGAGCACCCTCATGAGGAGGCTGCTCTAAGACCCCCGGTCCGCTCCAAGGAGGACGCCATGCCTGAGAAGCCCACCACGCCCGCGCCGCCATCCGTCGACCCGGAGGAGAGCAACCCGATCTCAGCCACTGGTCCCGTGCCAGCTGCAGCTCCTGCCGTGCGGTCCCTGCGACTGGAGGATGGTTCTGGGACTGCGAGCGCGGGCAACGCCCAGCCAGACCCACGGCAGAGTGACGGCACTGATTCGGACATGCCTGGGAATGGTGAGGGCAAGCCATCCAGCGCCACTGGATTGGCGTTCACAATCGAGGGCAGACTCTGGAGCCTGCGCATCAGTGGAGGCAATGGCCAGTACCTAGCCCACGACGACGGTACAGGCACTTCCATCGAAGGTACGGCGCAGCCGGATCCTCATCAGGGTGGCGGCGCCGATGCGGACCAGCCGGTGAAGGGTGGCGGCAAGCTGGCCGACGTCACTGGCTTGACGATCTCGCTCGAGCGAGGCTGCCTGAAGGTTTCGTTGTCCTGGTGAGGAGAAGATCCCATGACCAGCGACAACCTTCTCCTCTTCAACGGAGTCAACGCAGCCACGGGCGGCTATCTCTCAAGCCCGATGAGCGTCCTCGAGATCGAAGATCTGGTGCGCAAGGTCTTGCTCGGCAAGGACAAGGAGCTTGTCTTCGGGTTCGATCCCGACAAGCTCGACACGGCCGGCTGGGGGATCGTTACGGCAGCGGCGGACCCGGGGAGAGACGCTATTCTGAAAGCGCTCCAACCCTTGGTCTCCCGGCGCGAGGATGAGGCCGGCGGCCTTTTCAAGCAACTCGTCTACCGCCAGGGTGAGACCAAGCGCGAATTCCTGGCGCGACACGGCGCGGCGGCAGGGCCTTCGGACCCTCGGGAGGTCCCGTGGTATCTACTTCTCGCCGGGGATCCCGAGCACATTCCGTTCGAGCTCCAGTACCAGCTCGACGTGAGCTACTCGGTGGGCCGGCTCCACTTCGCCACGACGGCGGGCTACTGCGCGTATGCGGATTCCGTGGTCGCAGCAGAGACCTCGAACCTCCGACGGCCTCGCACGGCGACCTTTTTCGCGGTCGAGCACGCCGATGACCGGGCGACCGAGCTCTCGACTCAGTACCTCGTCACACCCCTCGTGAAGCGAATCAGGGACAGCTTTCCAACTTGGGGCGTTGCTACCACCTCGGGAGCCGCAGCCACACGGACCGAGCTTGGTCGCTACCTCGGGGGAGCCGACACACCCGCCTTGCTCTTCACCTCCTCTCACGGAGTCGGGTTCCCAGCCAAGCATCCCCTCCAAGCCGACCACCAAGGGGCCTTGCTCTGTGCCGACTGGCCGGGGCCCAGGGCCTGGACCAAGCCGGTGCCCCCCGAGTTCTACTTCCACGCGGGCGACCTGGGCACCACCGCGAAGCTCCACGGCATGGTGACGTTCCATTTCGCCTGCTATGGGGCCGGGACACCTCGCTTCGACGCTTTCTCGCATCGCAAACCAGGCCCTCCGGAGCAGATCGCTCCCAAACCCATTGTCTCGGCGCTTCCTAAAGCCCTGCTCAGCCACGCGCACGGCGGGGCTCTTGCGGTGATCGGGCATGTCGAGAGGGCCTGGGCCTGCTCCTACCTGTGGGGCGGAGTGGGCAGTCAGACGGAGGTCTTCCAGGACGCGCTGAGCCGCCTTCTCGCCGGTCAGCGCGTGGGGATGGCCCTCTCGCCTCTGAACCGGCGCTATGCCGAGCTTTCGACCGAGCTGAGCCACGAGCTCTTCGAGCACATGAACAATGGTCCGGTGCCGGCCGAGGTCCTGGCCGGGCTCTGGACCGCCAACAACGACGCTCGCAGCTACGTCCTCTTGGGGGACCCGGCGGTTCGCCTGGCAGTCGAGCCGGAGGAGGTCCACTCATGAGCACCTTCGAGCACGGTCATGCCGTCGTGGTTGGAGTGGGTGGAAGTCTAGCTGCAACTCTCCAAGATGCTCGAGCGGTAGCGAGCTTGCTTCGAGATCCCGGTCGCTGTGCCTACCGGGAGTCCAACGTCGAGGTCCTCCTCGAATCGAGCGCTACGCGCGAGGGCATCGTAGCTGCACTCGAGCGGATGGCTGACCGAACGAGCCAGGATCCACAGTCCACGGCGATCTTCTACTTCTCGGGGCACGGTGTCGGAGGCTCTGAGCCCTACTTGATACCTCACGGGTGCGAGCCAAGTTCGGAGGAGGAGAAGCTCGACAAAGAGAGGCTCCAGCAGTTGGGGCTATCGAGCGCAGCGCTGAGCCGCGTTCTGTCCAAGATCCAGGCGAGGAAGATGGTGGTTTTCCTCGACTGTTGCTACGCCGCTGGCCTAGTGAAGCTTGAGCTACAGGCCGACGCGAAAAGCGTGGACCTCCCGAGCCACGCCCTGCGAGAATTCCTTCAAGGGAGCGGTCGCGTGGTGTTGGCCTCGTCCACGAGTGCAGAGCTCTCCTGGACGCAGTCCGTTCACAGCGTTTTCACGGAAGCATTGCTTGAGGGCCTTGCCGGCTATGGTGCCATTCGCCGGGACGGCTACTCCCGGATTTTCGACATCACCAACCACGTACAGCGAGCAGTGCGGAGGCGCACTCGCGGCGAGCAGAACCCCATTCTCAAAGCCGACGACCTCGACGAGGACATTGCCCTGGCCTACTATGCAGCGGGAGAGCTCGAACCCAAGGCCCTGGGACTCTCCTGGCCTTTGCCGACCGTGGCGCGAGCCGAGTCCAACGAGGAAGAGAGACGCTTGTACCTCACGCTTGAAGAGAAGCGTCAGGAATTGGTGAAGACTGAAGCTGCAATTGGGCGCCTGGAGGCGGGCGCTGTAGAGAGGAACAGCCTTGAGAAGGAAGAACGTCGCCTGGACAAAGAGATCGCCGAGCTTGAAGGGAGGCTCGGCATCCTGCCGCAGCAGTCGTCAACAGCTCGCTCACTCTCCCGCCTGTGGTCTCGGACCGGGACCTTCACGCTCCTTTTCAGCTTGGCTCTGTGGTCTGCAACTCAGGGCGGGCCGACTCAGCAAGGGCTGAGCCAGATCGAGGGCGAATCGCTGGCCGTGTATGGCCTCCTTCTGGGAGGCCCCTGCCTGTTCCTCGTGCTGCATCTCACAGGCCTCTATGCGGCTCGGATCCAGCGCCGCGGCTGGGCTGCCCGTTTACCCGTCGCCTTTCTGGAAGATCTCGTTTTCACCGACCGTAATGTCGGCCGCCAATACCAGGCGCTGTTTCTGGTCGCCTTCTTGCTCGTCCCCATGGCGGCGCAGATCCACTTCCTCGATCGAGTCAAGGAAGCCACGATCTTTGAGGACTCTACTCAGGCAGGGTCGAAGCAAGTCTGGAAGGACACCGGCCTGAGGCGCCTTGACCACTGGCGGACCTACTATCCTGCGAAGGTGATCTTCGGTGACAAGTATCGCATAGGAAGCGAGCGAGGTATCACATTCTTCCCCTTCTGGGCGCATTGGCTATTCCTCCTCTCCTTAATGGGGTTGAGCCTACGCATGACCTGGGTCCTGGGACTGCTCTATGTTCCGGACCAAGTGGACCAGGTCCGAGAGGTTGTTGGAGGGCTCCTAGAGACTCCATGGAGAAGAGGCAGGGAGTCAGCGCCGGCAGAAACTCGTACCAGTTAGAAACTCTCACCTCGGATAACTACGGAAGGAGATCCCCGTGCGTAAGCTCGGAACGCTGTCGTATTGCCTAGCCCTCACCTTGCTGCCCCTGTTCCTCCTGGCGTGTGACCCCACTGAGGGACTCAGGAAGGCGATCAATGTCGAGTTCCCGCCCGTCCATCCGGTCGACCATCAGCTGGCCGCCATACTGGCAGGGCGGGAGAACCTCGCCTTGGTGGAGGAACCGAACTTCTACCTGGGAGTCGCCGCGAAGGACGTCAAAGCCTGGCTCCCGAAGGCCGTGACCGCAAGGCTGGACCCGGCCGGAGGTCACGAGGTCCGGGCTTCAGACATCGAAGTCGAGTTAGGGGACCAGGAGGTCCTGGTTACCGCAAACTTCGACGCCATTTTCGACGGCGAAGGATCCAGAGCGGTCGGAACAGCCACGATCCACTGCGCTCTGGGGATCGAAGGCTCTGCCCTGGTCCTCCGCCCCTCCGCCACCCGGCTCCAGCTCTCAAGACTGCGCTACAAGGGTACGGCAGGAGCGGATGCCCTCTTCCCACTCATCAACGCGGCTCTCGAGCCGCTCCTGGCTAATCTCAATGGAGCAATTCGGGCCCAAGCTATCCCCCTCACCTGGGCGGAGGATCGAACTCTGGACCTCCGCAAGGAGCTCGAAGGTCAGCTCTCGGCCGGCGAGCCCGGAGGCTCGGCCGCGCAGGCCAGTGTCGTTTCCTTCGAAGCACCGCCGGTTCATCTTCGAGCCGCTCTGGGACGGGCATCTGTCTTGGTGGAGCCGGACGGGATCCACGCTCTTGGGGAGATCGTCAGCCTGACGCCCGAGCTCTCAGAGAATACTCTCGCGGAGCTCCGAGGTCTCGTCGCGAGCGCCGAGAGGGCCCGATTCACCTCGAATCAGCTCGCCGTGCTCGCCAGCTGCCCCGCACACTCTGACGATGCCGGCCTGCCGCCGTCTACCGACGGCGCGGATGCCGAGTTCCGCAGTGTCTGTCAGGCGCTCCTACCACTCACTCTACTGCCCAGGCCAACACCTTCAGTAAGTGGAGCTCACGCTAGACCCGAGGCGCTTGCCGCAAGCCTGTCCGACTTCCGTTCTAGTTTTTCGAGAGCGGTAACCCGAGTCGACCCCAGCGCTCAGCTGCCTGCCAAGAGCACACGGCTCGTCGTCTCGCGGGCGGGCCTCGAGACGCTTCTGAACGACGCCCTTCGCCAAGTTGCCGTAAGCGCCGAGCTGGTGCTTCCCACCTATGGTGGCTCGTTCAACGAGGTGATCAGAACCGAGCCGGCCCCAGACCTAAAGTGTACAGAGAACGCAGGGCCGTGCGAGTCAGACTTCCATTTCCGCCCCTACAGCCCGCGCGGATGTGACTCCGATTGCGCTTGGTATGACTTGGGTTGTCATGGCAGGAAGCTAGACTGCGAGCGCCTCAAAGAGCAGGAGCGCCTAGCGTATGAGGTGGAAAAGGCTGCCGCCCTTGCGGCTTGGTCGCTCAGGAAAGCCGCCTGCGAGCTGATCAGGGAGGCTAAGATGAGGGGCTGCGAGATCAACCAGGGCTGGCTGGAAGCCGTGGGGAACATGGAGGTCGGGCGTATCAAGGGCGACTGGAATGTTGGCTCTCCCCAGTTCGCCTTTCGCGTCGGCGAAGTCCAGCTAGAGGATGGGCTCTCGGCGCTGAGCGCTCATCTGATTGGTAATGGCAAGACGCGGGCCAAGGCAACTTTCCGTGTCACTCCCTTCGGAGTGGCTACACTGGCCTGCTACAAGGAGTTCGACGGTGCCGTGGAGGCCGACGTCCTGCTCGACAATCTCGACCTTCGCCTGGCTGCGGGGCTGCAGAGCGTATCGCGCAAAGGCAACGAGCTACAATTTGAGTTCCTCACCACCGGCCAGAAGGTCAGTGTCGCTTTGGATCCGCCCCCGGTGCGGGCGCTCCTGGAGCAGAACGCTGGCACCTTTCTCACATCCTGCCCGGTGGCTGCGGGAACCGTTGCAGCCATTGCGGCCGTGGGTGGCACTGACCCCGTAGGCGTTCGGACCATCATCGACCTTGGCCAGAGCTTGGAGAGATCTACCTTCGAGTTCGACGTCCAGGAGCAGCGCTACCCTGTTACAGTGAAGCCATTCCGACTCCATCTTGGCACTGCGCCCGATGGCCGTGAGCTGGTTTTGGAGCTTGTGCCGGAGTGGAACGAAACAAGCCTTGGGTTCGGCGTCCGGTAGAGGACTGTCAACAACCTGAAGCAGAGCCTCACGAGTGCCCTCTGGGAGACCGGCTTCCCCCGGTCTCCCTCGCATGGCTATCGGGGTCTTGGGGCTTTTGGCGCTACGATTCGGCTGCAATCCGACGTCGCAATCCCCGCAGCAAGGGCCAACCACAATTGGTGCTGATTGAGATTGCGACGCCGAGGTCTCCCCATGCCAAGCCGAGAGCTGACCCTCATCCTCACCGCCTTCAAAGCGCGCGGTAATGACCGTGCCGGCCAGAGCGTCGAAGAGGCCCGGCGGGAGCTGGAGTCTTTGGTGCGGTTGTGTCCGGTGGCTCCTGACGTCGAGGTGACGCCGGTGGAGGCCGGGGGGGTTGCTGCGGAGTGGCTGGTGGTGCCGGAGTCGCGGCCGGAGCGGGTGCTGCTGTTCTTCCACGGCGGGGCTTACGCCTTGGGGTCACTAGTCTCGCATCGGGACCTGGCTTCTCGCTTGGCGCGGGCCGCTGGCGCGCGAGCGCTGGCCGTGGACTATCGGCTGGCACCGGAGCACCCCTTCCCGGCGGCCTGGGAGGATGCCTGCGCGGTGTACGGTTGGCTCGCACGCCAGGGCGTGGGGACGGAGCAGCTCACTCTCGCCGGGGACTCGGCCGGCGGTGGGCTGGCTCTGGCCTGCCTGGCGAGCCTGCCGCCCGGGCGACAGGGTGCCTGTGGGGTGGCTCTCTTCTCGCCCTGGGTGGACCTCGCCGGCACGGGCGCTTCGATCGACCAGCGCTCCGCCCTCGACCCGGTGATCCAGCGAGCCTACCTGGAGCACTCCGCCCGCCTCTACTTGGCGGGGGCCGATCCTCTCGACCCGCGCGCATCCCCCCTCTTCGGTCGCCTCGCCGGCCTGCCGCCCCTGCTGGTGCAGGTGGGCACGCACGAGACGATGTACGACGACGCGGCCCGGCTGGTCACCAAGGCGAAGGAGGAGGGAGTCGAAGCGGAGCTCGAGCCGTGGGCCGAGATGTTCCACGGCTGGCAGCTCTACGCCCGGCTGCTGCCCGAGGGGCGGGAGGCGATCGAGAGGGCGGGGCGGTTCCTGGCCGGCTGCTACGAGCGGCTGGGGAAGCAGTAGCGGTCGCGGCGGGCTTCCAGGTCCTCGATCACCGCGCGCTTGAAGCCGCGCTCGCTGGCCTTCGCCATCAGCTCATCGCGGTAGCGGGGGATCTCCACCGACTCGAAGCGCATGCTGACGGTGCGGAAGAGGCGGGGGAAGCGCTCGCCGGGAGCCTGGACGTGGTGGAGGCCCCGGCTGTAGGCGAGCAGCATGCGCCCCTCGGGGACGCCGGCGAGGATGTCGGCGATGCCCCCCCGCACAGTCATCGGGTTGCCGTGCTTGTCGAGGCCGTTCTTGCGCATCATGCGGCCTTCCGGCAGGATCACCACCAGCGACTGGGGGTCGTTGATCTTCGAGAGCACCTCGCGCCAGGTGTGGTCCCGCTCGCGGCTGATCGGCACCACGTGGCGGGCGACCGCACCGTAGAAGAAGCCCACCAGGGGCCTCTTGAGGGTGATCTCGGCCACCGGCGCCACGCCATGCCGCGCCATCTGCCAGAGCAGGGAATTGGGCACGCTGCCCGCCCAGATCCACTCATAGAGGCTGGTGTGGTTGAGCACCGCGGCCACCCGGTGGCCGCGCCAGGGATCCGGGGGCACCTCGCCGACCCAGCCGGTGTCGTGGCGCCAGAAGATGCGGCTCACGACCTTGATCAGCAGCAGGAGCAGGAAGACCGGCACGGATCGCATGGTGGGGGAGCGGGGATCTTACCAGCTCCATTGGCGCCTGCTAGGATCCCGCCACCATGAGCTCGGGAGCCGGAACGCCCGGTCGCAGCCGCCTGCCGGTGTCGGCGATCGTCACCACCTTCAACGAGGAACGCAACATCGGGGACTGCATTCGGTCCCTCTTGTGGTGCGACCAGATCCTGGTGGTCGACTCGTTCTCGACCGACGGCACCGCCGAGGTGGTGAGGGCCTTTCCCCAGGTCGAGTTCGTCCAGCGCACCTACTACGGCTCGGCGGCCCAGAAGAACTGGGCCATGGACCAGGTCGCACACGAGTGGATCCTGATCTTCGACGCCGACGAGCGCTGCACCCCGGCCCTGCAGGCGGAGATCGAGGATCTGCTCGCCGGCACGCCCAGCCACGAGGCCTACACCATCCACCGGCGCTGCTACTTCCTGGGCAAGGTGATCCGGTTCTCCGGCTGGCAACACGACAGCGTGGTGCGGCTGGTCAAAAAGGGCACCGCCCGCTACCCCAACCGCCGCGTGCACGCCGACATGAAGACCCGCGGGCCGGCCCCGATGCTCCGCCACTCGATGGAGCACTACATGGTCGAGTCGCTCGAGGACTACATACCCCGGATCATGAAGTACGGCTACTGGGGGGCCTCGCAGGCCTTTCGCGAGGGCAAGAGCTCCGGCTTTCTCGAGGTCTGGGGGCGCTCGGCGTGGCGCTTCGCGCGCACCTACGTGTTCCAGGGCGGCATCTTCGACGGCATGCGGGGCCTGGTGTTCTGCCTGCTCCAGGCCTTCGGCACCTACGTGAAGTGGGCGACCCTCTGGGGCTGGCGGGTCAACGAGAAGCGGGGCATCGCCCCCAACCTGCCGCCGGTCGACGAGGACGAGAAGGTCTGGGCCGGGCTCGAAGACCTCGACGGCGCGGCCGGCAGCGGGGGGTGAGGGCCGGAAGGGGGAGGGCCGACACATCGGTCGGCCCCTACGAGGAAGGGAGATCCCCTCCGTTGTAGGGGCGGACCAGGGTTGTACAACCTCGGGACATCGGTGACAGTGGGACCTCAGTAGATCGGTGACACTTCGAGGCAGGATGCTTGGGCCAGAGAGGAGGCCCGGTGATGCCTTGGAAGGAGACCGATGCGATGGAGCAGCGTCGCCAGTTCGTG
>DASUEU010000070.1:0-17656 GCA_036274895.1 Thermoanaerobaculia bacterium
CCGCCGCGTGCTGATCGAAGCGCCCCGCCGCTTCGGCGGAGTTCTCGACGTCGAGAATGGCCTTGTCGAAGAGGCCTGCCAGCAGATCGAAGCTGACTCCCGTGGTCCGCGCTTCGTCTTCGGCGAGCGCGAGGTAGCGGCTGCCCGCGAGGTCGCGGAAGAAGTCGCTCTTGCGCCGCGCCCCCTCGGCATAGAGCGCGTCGATCTCGCCCTGCATCCGATCGAGGATGCGATCGACGATCGCCCCGGCGGCCGGCGGCCGGGTCAGCAGGCGCGAGAGGAACCGGTGCAGCTCGGTGTCGAGCACGCGCAGTTGCGATCGGTACTGCTCGGCACGGAACTTCCGCTCCAGCGCGCCGATCAGGATCGGGGCCTGCCCCGGGTCCCTCGCGATGCCGCGGAACTCGCCGGCGATCAGCGAGAAACGCGTATTGATCAGCGCTTCGCTCAGGGCCACCTGGCAGGCAACATCGTAGTTGCTGCGCGAGTTGGTGATGCCGCGCCCCAGCACCGCGCCGTCTTCGCCGAGGACCACGGCCTTCGTGGTGGTCGATCCGAGATCGATACCGACGGTGTAGTTCATGACGCCGGCCGTTTCTGCTCGAGCATCTGGAAGTACGACTCGAGCCGGTTCTTGATGTTGGCGGCCGAAAAGTAGCGCGGGTCGACGAGATCGCTCTCGATGAATCCCCCGGGACGGCCCGAGCGTGCCTCGACCTCGCGCAGGATGTGGAGCTGCCCGGCGCTGAAGGAGTTGCAGCTCTTGACCGAGTTGATCAGGAAACCGTCCGCCTGGTACTCGTCGAGGTAGCGGGTCAGCAGCTCGATCCGGCTCGGCAGGCTCAGGTTGGTGTAGCAGCCCAGGCAGTAGTCGGCGAGGGTCTCCAAGGGGCGCGACGGGTCGTGGCGGAAGCCCAGGTCGTAGAGCCCGCCGACTTTCGAATAGGTCGAAGCCACCGCCACGGCGCCCTCGTCCACGAACATCTTCCAGAACTGCCGGAAGCTGGTCCAGTTGGGCGGCCCCTCGACCACCACGCGGAAGCGCTCGTGGTCGATCTCGCCCTCGGGGGTCACCGGGCCTTGGCCGCGGCGCAGGCGCTCCTCGATCTCGGCGCGCAGGGCCTGGTAGTAGCCCACGGCCTCGGCAGTACCGCGAAACGCGCTGAAGATCGGTCCGACGTAGTACACCGCGCCGAAGTAGCCGTCGATCGGCGACGGCCGTTGCTTGGCCGACTGCAGCACCCAGACCAGGTCGTCCTCGGCGCGGCTGGACAGGGCGAGGCATTCCGCCAGGCGATCCTCGTCGTAGGCGCGACCGCTCACCGCCTCGAGCTGCGGGATGATCTTCTCCTTCAGCTGTTTGACCACGTACTCGCGCATCGGCTCGGTGATCCGGCCGTCGGCCTGATAGGGCACGTGCAGCATGGCGATCGGGCAGTGATACTCCTGGCGCAGCAGCTCGAACCACTTCATGAAGGTGAAGCAGCCGGTGTAGGAGAGCAGCAGCACGTCCGGCTCCGGCAGCCGCTGGCCGGTGGGGCCGACGTTGCCCGACTTCATCATGCCGACGTCGCTCTTGACGTAGGTGCAGACGTCCTCGGAATGACCGGCCTTCTCGGCGATCGAGATGTACTCGGCCGTCTTGCCGCGCATCGCCGATTGCAGCGAGTTGATCTCCGGCAGCACCGGCAGCAAATCGAAGCTCAGCAACAGCTCCGTCAGATTGCCGGGCACGAAGGTGTAGGCACTCTTCGCGCCGGCCTCCGGCGCGGCGGCGAGCCGGTCGAAGTGCCGCGCGATCATCTCCTTCTGCCGGAGTTGACTCGAGTCCTTCTGCGCATCCGGCGAAGTGCCGGTCCTCTCCAAGGTGGTCATACCGGGCTCCACAGCTTGATCGAGTCCGCGAAGGTGCCGGCCTGCTCCCGGATGACCTGGAACTGGCCGCTGTTCTCGGCGTACTTGAAGGCCGTCCAGGGCACGCCGCGGGACTCCACCGCGCGCACCGTCATGGGTTGGTCGAGCAGGGCGGGATCGCAGAAGCTCGGGGCGCAGAACAGCACACCCTCGGCCTTGCTGTCGTCGATGCGCGCGAGCAGGTAGGCGCCCTTCTCCCCCTGGTCGATGTAACGGGTGGGGCTCGCCACCGCATCCTCGAGGAAGGCCACGACCAGGTTCGCGAGCGGGTCGCCGTCGGTCGGGATGTCCGACTGGATCCACCGGTGGATCTGCACGAAATCATCCTCGACGATGTAACAGCCGGCGCGCTCGAGGGTCTTGATCAGGCCGATCGGCGGCTGCTCGCAGAACGAGCCGGTGACGATCACCCGCGCCTGATCCAGGGGGCGGCGCGAGCGGTCACTTTTCGCCAGCTCGAGGTAGGAGGCGAGCATCGCGGTCGACTCCTCCACCGGCACGACCAGCGCCGCGCGCAAGAGCAGATAAAGCTCCGAAGTCGGCGCCTTCCACGGCTCGCGCCGGCGCAGCGCGTAGAGCTCGCGCACCAGCCGGCGGTTCTCGTTGAAGGCGGCGATCGACTGCCGCAGCGCGTCGGGATCGTAAGGCCGCGCACCACGCTCACGAAGCTGGCTCGACAGCGCTTCGAGCTCGTAGCGGTAGAACTCACCGCCGATGCCGCGATCGAAGTTCTGCGGCACGTCGAGGTATTTCACCAGCTTGTCCGGGAAGAGCATCTGCCACATCCCCGAGAGGTTGCGGATGACGTCGCAGATCGCCGGGAAGAGCAGGCCGTCGAGGCAATCGAGGCTGCCGTTGAGTCCCAGCTCGATGGTGCTCCTGGGAATGTGACAGATGTAGGACTGGTAGTAGGCGTCGCCCTTGATGATCTCGAGATCGGCGCGCCCCCCCATCAGGCCGACCGGCAGGACACCCTGAGCGTGGAGCAGCTCTCGGGGGACGTAGATCGGCAGGTAGCCGATGGCGAGGCCGCCGGTGCGGGCCTTCCACTCGCGGACGGCCCCGAGCCGGTAGTCCCGGTACAGCTCCTCCGCTCGGGCGACCAGCTCGGCCAGGGCAGCTTGGTTGGACACGGCAGGCACCTCCATCAGAGTGGCTCGGTCACGTCCAGCTCGAGCTGGACGTAGGGTCCGCCGGCGAAGCCGTTCGAGCGGAAGAAAGCGAGCACGGGCACGTCGTTGCGGCGCACCATGGTGCGCACGGTGGTGACGCCGGCCGCCTGGAAACGCCGACAGGCCTCCTGCAACAGGGCCGAGGCCACGCCGCGGTGCTCGGCGCCGGGATCGACACCGACGGCGAAGATCCAGCCGCAGGGCTCGGATCCGAACTCGAAGGCGCGGACCTCCCCCAACAAATACCCGCACAGCCCCTCTTCGCCGTCGGCCGCCAGCCGCACCTGCACCCCCTCACCGGCGCGCTCGAGGAAGTCGCCGAAGACGCGCTGCCAATAGTCCGGCTTGGCCACGCCGGTGTGGTGGGCGTCGATGCGGGTCACCGCGGCCACGTCCTCGGGCGAGAGGGGGCGAATCGGCACCGGCGGCGCGCTCGGCTCGATGGCCTGACCGGGACTGACCATTCACGCTCTCCCGTGGGCGCGGGCGAGCGCCGCCTCGACCAGCTCGTCCGACCAGGTGGCCCCTTCGGCCAGGCGCCGGCGCAGGAGGAGGAAGTCCGGCTCGCGGCAGTCCTTCGAGCCCTCGTGGAAGGCCCGGAAGCCGGTGCGCCCCTCGGTCATCATGTTGAGCCCGAGCCAGGCGCGGTTGGTTTCCCGGTTGCGGTCCCAGTGCTCGAGCTTGTGCTTGCGCACGCTCTCGATCGTCTTCGACAGGCACCCGGGCATGGTGTTGGCCAGCTTCCACACCAGGGCGTCGACCTCGGCGTCGAGGAGCGAGAGGTCGACCCTGCCCCGCGCCAGCATGGCCCTGGCCTCGTCGCGCTCCCTGCCGGTCTTCGGCTCGCCGTAGACGATCCGGCCGCCGTCGAGCCAGCGGTCGGTGATCACCAGCGGGTTGGCCACCAGCTGGCCGTCGACCTCGAGGGCCGGCGCGACTCGGGTGAGCAAACCCAGACGGAGGGCCTTGTGGGCCGTCCAGGTCTCGCACAGAGTGCAGCTCTCCATCGCGGCCTCGATACCGACGAAGAGGGGCAGGAAGTCCGTGCTGCCGCCGTCCGGTGCCGAACCATGGCGCGGTCCCGCCTGGCCGAAGACGGCCAAGTCCTGGGCTACCGAGAAGTCGCAGGCCATGCCGATCTCCTGGCCGCCCGCGATGCGCATGCCGTTGACCCGGCAGATCACCGGCTTGTCACAGCTCAGGATGGCGCTGACCATGTCGTTGAAGAGCCGCATGTACTGCCGGTACTCCTCCGGCCGGCCGGCGTAGTACTCGGCGTACTCGGCGGTGTTGCCGCCGGTGCAGAAGGCGCGCGTCCCGCTACCGGTGAAGACGACGGCCACCGCGGCGCGATCGGTCGATGCCCGGCGCATGCCGAGGATCACTCCCTTGACCATCTCGGTGGTGTAGGAGTTGAGCTGGGCGGGATTGTCGAGCGTGATGCGCACGGTGTGGAGGCCCGGCACTACCGCGCCCCGCGGGTCACGCAGCGGCAGCTCCTCATAGCCCACCCCGGGCACCGGGACCGCCGGCGCGAGGTCGTGGTTCTTGAGCTCCCGGCCCTCAGTGCCCGGGGATGAGAACGAGGCGGTTGCGAGCTTGGCCATGGTGCAGCTCCGCGAAGACGTTGTTGATGGAAGAGAGGGGTCGTCGCTCGATGAACGGCTCGAGGGCGACCCGCCCCGAGAGGACGAGTTCGACCACCGCCGGATAGTGCTCGGGCAGGCAGCCCCAGTTGCCCTGGGCCGTGGCGTCGAGGGCCATCAAGTTGGACAGGCGCAGTTCGACCGGCTTGGGCGAGTAGCCGACGACCGAGAGCAGACCGCCGTGGCCGAGCAGGCCGAAGGCGGTGACCTGGCCGGCAGGAGTGCCGGAGGTCTCGAAGATCTTGGTGCGCCAGGTCGGCACGCCGTGGGCGTCGGCCAAGGCCCGGAGCTCTCGGCGCAGGGCCTTGTGGTCGAGGTGTGCGGGGTTCAAGGTCAACGCCGCACCCCGGCCGGCCATCGCCGCGAGGCGCTCTTCGTTGACGTCGATGGCGGCCACCAGCGCGCCCAAGGCCGCCGCGATCTGGACCCCGAAGCCCCCGACGCCGCCGGCGCCCACGAACACCGCGAGGTCGCCGGCGCCCACCTGGCTGCGGACAATGGCCTGGTAGGGCGTCGAGACGGCGTCGGCGATGACCGAGAGGGCGGCGAGATCGAGACCGGCGGGGTTCAGCCGGGGCTCCGCGAGGTCGGGCACCGGGCACAGGCCCCGGGCGGGCACTCGCACGTGGCTGCCGAAGCCGCCGTGGACATCGCAGCCTGGGAACACCTGCCGGGGGCAGATCGGCCCACGGCCGGCCCGGCAGGCCTCGCACTCGCCGCAGGGGATCACGGCCGGCACCACCACGGCCCTGCCGAGCCAGGGCTCGGCACCGGCACCCGCGGCGACGACCAGGCCGCTGATCTCGTGGCCGAGGGCCAGGGGGAAGGGGTGGCGGGTGGGCACGCCGTCGTAGAAGAAGCCCAGATCGGTGTGGCAGACGCCGCAGCCGGCGACCTCGACCAGCACCTCCCCCGGGCCGGGGACTTCCTCCCGGGTCTCGAGGACCATCGGCTGCGACGCGGCGCGAACGACCCAGGAGGTGATCTGCATGCGGCCTCCGCTGGCGGGTCCAGGCTAAATCGGTAAATCGGACCCTAAATACCTATATTCCAACTCGAGGCCGCCGTCAAGGGGCGCCGGGCCTGCGCGGGTCCTCTCCTACCTGGTGCGCTACACCCACCGGATCGCTATCTCCAATGCCCGCCTTGTAGCTCGCGAGGACGATCAGGTGTCGTTCCGCTACAAGCAGCGCTCCGAGGACGAGCGCTGGCGGTTGATGCGGCTCCCCGTCTTCGCGTTGCTCCGGCGGTTTCGAAGCGACCCTCTGTCCCTCCTGCCGACAGGCCAGGCTCCAGAGGCGCGAGGTTCTTCCTCCCGCCCGCCCTCCTCCCAGCACCGGAGCTGCTGCCCCATGATTCCAACCCTCCTCCCTCGGCACGTAGCTCGGGCCCCAGGGAGCCTCTATGTGCCCGGAGGTGCGCAGTGCTAAAATCCCTCCACCGTGCAACTGCTAAGCAGCAGGAACCAGATCCGGGAGGCTCGGCAAGCCCGCTGGCGAGGCACCCGCGACCCAGCGAACGAGGCTCAGATCAGGACCCCCTCCCTGCGCCGCTTCTCCAGTGCTCGATGCAAACTCCATAGACCTGCGCCAGCGGCCCGCGGGTCCGTCCAACACACGTCCTTCCAAAGTCTGCGCGTCGCCGGGCAGCCTCTGGTGACCCCCGGCGCGATCTGCCATCCCCAGCCACGCGCGGACTTCGGTAGGCCGCTTACCGGTTAGACCGACTATCGAGGCACCATCGTGGCACGTATGTCGATCACCGAGATACTGGAGCGGCTCAGCCTGGACATTTCTAGCCTAATGCGCGAAGCTACTGCAATTCGCGAGCAGCTGGCGCGGACGGCCCAGCCGAAGTACTACATGTCGCTTTACGCGATGTTGATGGCAGTCTTCTCTCAAGTAGACCTCCTCGGCTGCCTCTTTGCCGGATCCGTCAAGACAAAGGGACAGACGAAGCGGATGATCAAGTTCTTGGCGCGGTATACCAAGCGCAAACCGGAAGCGATAATGCTTGCGGTCCAGTTGTATCGCCACACACTGATGCATACTGGGCGTCCGCGCGAGCTTCTCGACGAAACCACAGGCCAACGGCACTACTTCCTGCTCCACTGGGGACGGGAACACGCCGACGAGGCAGCCCATTTCACCGTCACCGTAGATGGCACGTTGACGTTGAACCTTGAGTGCCTCCTCGAGGATTTGCACTCTGCGTTCGATGGTTTCCGTGCCGAGGCCACGTCTGATGCCATGCTGGGCGAACGGATCGAGGCAACCTGGCCCCACATTGCGCTCCAGCGTTTTCGCCCAGCCGTCTAACAAGCGGCTGGAGCGGCCCAGCGGCGCAGCAGGTTGCGCGTTGCAGGGATCGGCACCGCCGGCCGCTCAGTCGCAGGTCGTTACACGGCCCAACCAAGCGTGAGGGCATGCCGAGTGCGAAGAGATCCGCTGTTGGTCTATCTCGATACGAGCGATTACTCCCGGCTTGCCGACATTGGCCACCGCAAAGAGGCTGAGGGCCTCAGGCCTGTGCTGGAGTTTCTGCTGGAGGAGAAACGCCATGGGCGTGTTCAGATCCGCTTTTCCTTTATCCACATACTTGAGATTCTGAAAAATTCCTCCGAAGACCTGACACTGGCTTTGAGAAAGGCTTCTCTTATTGAGAGGCTGTGTGGCGAAGCAGTATTCAAGTATCCGGCTTCAGTCTTTTCGACTGAGGCAACGCGCTTCCACGAAGGAGGGCTTGATCGGGGACTTGTCACCTCGGACGAAGGCATCTGGTATCCAGATGTCATTCCAGACATGAGTGGCTTCCGGGACGAAATGGCTATTTTGTTCGAGGAAGCATTCCGGCGAATTGGAATGCCCGAACGCGAGGTGCGACGGTACGTTGAGCATGGAGGTTTAACACCGAAAGCGGTTAGCGATTTGTCCAAGATGCTCGACCCTCTTAGTCGACAGATGCCAATGGCCGGTGGTTTCTATGAACAGGGTGCTTTCGATGACTATTTGAAGGGACGTAGGTCAGGAGAGGACTTTGCCTCATTGTTTGCCCAGGGTGTGCTCAGGCGGCCCACCGTTTTTATGGAACACTGGCTCAATAAGTTCCCGCTAGCACTGGCTTTGTTTGACAGATTCACCGATGCTGAGAAGAGAATTCACCAAACGATGCGCCATTCCAGAGAATTCGGCCTAGACCTCTCGAAATCTACACCCGAGATAGCTAAGAGAGTTGGCGTGCAACTTGAGCAGCATTGGGGGAGTTTGGACTTCGAGAACCTTGGCTTGGAGGGTCTTGACCAGGAAACTAAGCAGAAGATATTTGGAGGTACTCCACAGCCTGACCTTAAGGCGGTGTCCGCCTTCTTCATAGGACTGCGTGTGTACCTTTTGGATAACCTCCGGCCATCTCCGGTTATGAGGAAGCCGCGGGAAAGTGACCCAGGAGACCTGCTTCATTTGGTGTACATGCCCTATGCAGACGTCTTTCGGGCAGATACCTACATGGCTAGCCTAATTCGGCGCTATCTTGCTCCGGAGGCTCAGGTAGTAGACGAGCTTGAGACCTTACCTGATCTGGTAAAGAGTCTGTGTTCGGAAGAGGGCCTTGTAATCCCCGCTGCCACCGGACGACCGGCTCCCCCGGCCGCGCGGTGAAGCGTCAACCGTTACGGCGCCCGCCCGATGCGCCATGAGCCCCAACCCGCCGCTTCGGATCCGCCGGTCCCCCCTGTGCCAACGTCGCTGAGACCGTCGTAACCCGGTGTCCAGTGTGGATGGCGAAAGAGCTGAGAGGCGACGAGAGGCGAGCGGAGCAAGGCAGGTTGAGAAGGCACCTTGCTGGGGCAGCCTGCGTGAAGGGCCGAACCGCTCGCCGGCACGGGCCGGCACCCTGGCGAGGTCCAGCAGCAGATGGCCGAGTCGGCGGCCAAGAGCTGGGAGGATGCCGCTCGACTTGGTACAGTAGGCACGCAGCGAGAAAGCGAGCCGCAGACACGAGCCGATGAAACCGCGCGTCTACATCGAGACCTCTATCCTGAGCTACCTGACCGCGTTGCCGAGCCGGGACGTGATTCAGGCCGCGCGGCAGCAACTCACGCTCGCCTGGTGGTCACGCCGCCACGACTATGACCTCTTCGTCTCGGACCCGGTGCTGGCCGAAGCGCGCAGGGGCGACCCCACGGCGGCTGGCCGGCGGCTCGATGCCGCCGTCGGCATCCCGGTCCTGTCCGGAGCCGAGGAGGCGGAAGCCCTCGCTGCGGACCTCCTGGCCAAAGCCGCGATGCCCCCGAAGGCGGTTCTCGACGCCGCCCACGTGGCGATCGCCGCCGTCCACGGCCTCGATTTCCTGCTGACCTGGAACTGCACGCATATCGCCAACGCCACGATGCGGCCACGCATCGAGGCAATCTGCAAAGGCTACGGATTTCCACCCCCCATCATCTGTACGCCGGATGAGCTGTTGCCGCAGGAGGATCTATGATCCGCGATGCAATCATCACTGAAGTCCGTGCGGTACGCGAACAGATGGCCGAAGAGTGTGGCTATGACGTTCACGCGCTGTTCGAGAATTTCCGGCGCCTCGAGGCGACCAGCACGACGCCCCACGTCTCGTTCATTTCGCACCCGGCCGAGCCGGCAGCTGCCCGGCAAGCCGAAGCAGCGGACCGGCCCACCGCCGGCCGCTGATCGGCATGGCGCTTCACGGCGCCCGCCCGATGCGCCGTGAGCCGCAGCCCGCCGCCTCGGATCCGTAGGGTTGGGCCGGCCGTGGAGTGGACCGCTCGAGCTGCCGGCCCTCGACGCCACGCTCTCCTTGGCGATGCGCTCCCACCGGGGGAGGCCCTGTTCGTGGCTGGCCTGGTTGGCCTGGAGTGGCGCTGGCGGCAGCTGCTGCGAAGAGATTTGTCTCTGGCTCTATTTCCCCCGCCCCTGCCCCACCCTTCTGAAGCCAGCACCACCGAACTCGCCTCCGGTGTAAGACCTCGCCCCGCCCCCTTCCATCCGGTGAGCCGTGTTCCGCAGCCTGTTCGGTCAGGGGTAGGTGACGGCGCCGGGTTCTTTGAGGGCGTTGGCGGTGGCTCGCAGGAGGTAGGCCCTGGGCTCGATGGCGCGTAGCTTGGCGGTCTCGCAGAGGGTGTAGAAGAGGGCGGCGACCTGGCAGCCACGGCGCGAGCGCGAGCCGTAGTGGTTCTTGCGGCCGACGACGATGCCGCGCAGGGCTCGCTCGGCGGGGTTGTTGTCGAGTGGGATGTGCGGGTCTTCGAGGAAGCGGGTCAAGCCGGGCCAGAGGCCGAGCAGGTAGCGCACGGCTTCGCCGAGGCCGCTTCGAGGCAGCTCGTCCTGGGCCTCGGCCCAGGTGCGGATGCGCTCGAGGACGGGGCGTGAGCGCTCTTGGCGCAGCTGGGTGCGCAGCTCGAGCCGAGCTGCGGCTTCCTCCTCGCTCTCTTCGGCGTTGGCCGCGGGCACGGTGCGCTCGATGGCGTACAGCTCACCGATCAGGTCGAGGATCTCTCCCGTCAGCTCTGGAAAGTCCCCTTCGATCTCGACTAACTTTCGTCTCGCATGCGCCCAGCAGTGGGCGAGGGTGAAGCCGGGGCCGGCTCGAGCGAGGGCTTGGTAGGCGCCGTAGCCGTCGGCCACGACGCTGCCCTCGTACTGATCGAGCATCGTCGAGGCGGCGTCTTTGCTGCGGCTGGCGAGGATGCGATAGAAGGCGACGCTGGAGCTGGTCAAGCACCAGACCCAGTGGGTTTTCGTCTCGCCTCGGCCTGAGAACCGCCAGCGCGTCTCGTCGGCGTGGACCACGAGCTCGGCGAGGATGCGTTGGCCGAGTGCCTCGTAGGTCGGCTCGAGCACGCGGGCCAGGGCATTGAGCTGATCCCACAGGGTCTGCGAGGTGATCGTGAGCCCTTCGCGCTCCATCACCCGGCATTGACGCTCCAGCGGCAGATGATCGAGGTACTTGTTGATCGCCACGTCGACCGCGAAGGCCGCAGAGTAGCGACCACCCGGGATCAGCTTCAGCGGCCCCGGCGCCGTGACCACCGCGGCGTTGCAGCGGCAACGGTACTTCTTGCGCAGGTGTCGCGTCAGCACGAAGTGCCGCTCGACGACGGTGATCTCTTCGGAGACCTCGTGCTGATCGCTCCACTCCTCGAGCTGGCCGGAGCACGCCGGGCAGGTGCGCTCGGTCTCCTTCAGCTCGTGGGGGACGTCGACGACCGGCAGCTTGAGCTGCTCGCTCGGACCGTGGCCTTTCTGGGGCTCGCGATGGCGAGGCGTAGTGTCCGGGCCGCTACGCTTCTCCGAGGACGACCCGAAAAGGGCTCGCTCGCGCTGGGCCAGGACGATCTTGAGGTAGTCCAGCTCGATCTGCAGCTCGAGGCCGCTGTCTCGACCCTGAAAATGATCGATCACGGCTAGCTGCTCGCGGTTCACTCGACGAAGGCGCCGCACTTCCTTCTCGAGCAGCAGTGCTACTTCACGCAGCACGTCCGGTCGGGTCTCATGCTCGAGCGAAAGCACGAGCAGATTATATCAGAAAGGTTTTCTCTCGGGAACCTCGAAGACCGGTGGAGACAACGACACCCGACCGACCATGCGGCTGCCCTCGAGAAACAGCGCCAGCTCCGACATCGTCAAACGGATCGAGCTGCCCGACGCCCCCGGCGCCAGGCTCGCAAACCGCCCCTCCTCCAACCGCTTGGCGTAGATGCACAGACCCGTGCCGTCCCACAGCAGCACCTTGGCCCGGCGACGGTCCCGGCTGACGAAGAGGAACAGGTCCCCCGAGGTCTCGCGCCGCCCCAGACCCTGCCGCACCAAGGCTGCCAGGCCGTCGAAACCGCGCCGCAGGTCCGCCGGCCGGGCGTAGGCCCACACCGTCACCTGGCGCGTGCTGCCGATCACGACAGCTCCGAGAGCACGCGCAACAGCGTCGCCGTGTCCCGGCCCTCGACGCGATAGCCCCGCGGTGTCACCAGCACCCAGCCCGCATCCCGCTCCTCCGCTTCCCGATCCTCCAGCTCCACGCGGAAGAAGGCCGGCGCCGCCGCCGCACGCTCACCGGTCGCCTGAGCCAGCCAACGCTCCAGGCTCGCCAACTCAACACCCAGCTCCCCGGCCACCTGCCGTAGCGGCAGCCCAGCCCGCTCCCGGCAGATCGCCACCGCCTCCGCCCGCAAACCAACCGGATACCGCCCGCCCACTCGCCCCAAACCCAGGCGCTTCACCTCCTGCCGAAAACCACGCACTCTTCGATCCATCCCGGACCTCCTTTCGAAGGCTCAGGATGCGGCGCCGGCCGCCTCGCTACAAGACGGGGGAGGGCGAGGAGTTACGGAATTGCGACATGGCGTCATCTCCGGGGAGTCGATCGCGACCTCGAAGAGTGGAAACCGGCGCCGGTCCCTTCGGGGAATTGCGACTCCCTCGAGCTGGAGGGATGGGCAGTGCCGGGACTTGAAGTGGAAACCGGCGCCGGTCCCTTCGGGGAATTGCGACACCTCGATGGAGCCGAAGCTCGGGGGCGACAGCTCGGAGAGTGGAAACCGGCGCCGGTCCCTGTCTTCTCAACAGATGTTGGCGATAGAGGTAGGGAGAACCCCCTGGGAGGCGGCGAGGCCTGCTGGGGAGGATGGGCAAGGAGATCTCCGCTGCCCTACCAGCTTGTCGATCTTGGTCTGGCCCCGCCTTGCTCGCTTCTCAGGGTTCTCAACCTTCTTCCGGCCGCCAGGCCTACAAGAACCAGAAGCTGCAGGCCCACGCACGTGGCCGCCATCCTTCGGGAGAGCCCTTGCTGGCAGCTTGCCGGTTCCGCCGTGGAGCCCCCGCTTCACGGGGCCGGGGGTTCCTCCTCACTTCCAATCAGAGATAGGCAGTGCAGCCAGCTCGCATTCAAAGCGTGGCTGGCCATCTCCTGAAGGGACTCGAACTCCTTCGAGCCGTCGAGGAGCTGTGCGCGCGGCCCCGAAAGCGTCGTGAACCGAGTTGAAGCCGGCGCACTGAGCCTATGAACTGGTTTCCCGTGGGCCGGTGCTCGCGGTCTGGGCTGCTCCTCCCGCCAACGCCCCGGCAATCCTCGAGGACACCTCCTCGGCGGCTTCGAGGAAGGGATCAACGGCGAGATGGGCGTAGCGGTTGGTGGTGGCCGGGTTGCTGTGCCCGAGCAGGGCGCCGATGATCTTGAGCGACAGCCGGGCTCCCGTGCCGACGCTGGCGAAGCTGTGCCGCAGGTCATGGAGGCGGACCCCGGGCAGGCCGGCCTGCTCGCGGATCCGGAACCACGCCGCCACCAGGTGGGACGGCCCGAGCGGCCGGGCGCCACTGCGCCCCGGGATCACCCACGGGCTGCCTGGCTCCCGCGGTGCGGCTTCCAGCAGCGCCAAGGCAGCTGAGCCGAGGGGGATTGTCTTCGCGCCGGTCTTGGAGTCGGGCAAACGAAGGCACCGCTGCTCGAAGATCACGTCCTCCCAGCGCAGGGTCAGGATCTCCCCCCGGCGGGCGCCGGTGAGGATCAGCAGCCGAAGGGCGAGGGCGGCCTTCCAGCGCGCCGGGATGCGAGCTTCCTCCTCCAGCACGGCCCCGAGCCGGGCGAACTCCTCGCCCGAGAGATACCGCTCCCGCCGCCGGCTGGGATAGCGCTCCACGTGCCGGGTGGGGTTGCTGCCGTCCGGGCGCAGCTCCCACTTCTCGGCAAGAGTCATCATCTTGCTGAGCACCGAGCGCACCAGGTTGGCCTGGGTGGGGCACCGGGCCAGCTCCTGATGCAGTGCGGCCACGTCGGCCCGGGTGACGGCCTCGACGCGCAGGGAGCCCAGCCGAGGGACGATGAAGAGGCGCAGCAGCCGCTCGTCCATGGCGACGCTCGAGGGCTTCTTCTTGGGGCGAGAGTGCTTCTCGAGATACATCTCGGCGAGCTGAGCGACAGTGGGGGCGGTGCGCAGCCGGTCCCGCTCGGCGGAAGGGTCGCTGCCCTGGTCCACCTCGGAAAGACGACGGCGGGCCAGAGACCGGGCTTCCTCCGGCGTCAATCGCCCCGCGCGCCCCAGAGCCAGCCGGCGAGTGCGGCCGTGGGCGTTGCGGTACTGGATCACGTAGGACTTGTAGCCGGAGGGCTGCACCCGAAGCCCGAAGCCTTCAAGCTCGGTGTCCCAAACGAACAGCTCTTTCTCCTCGGCCTCGACGCTATCCACCAGTCGCTTGGTAATCTTGGCCAGCATGATCCCCTCCGTGAGAGTGTCTGCGGGTCTTCGCCTCCGGAATCTGGAAGCGAGACGGAATCAAGAGGGCTCGAATTGTACCAAGCGGAAGCGGATTATGTCATATCACCATGACACGATACGACACACAAATACCCAGAAATGCGGGACTTGTGCAACGCACTTCAAACGGTCTCGGATCTGGCCGAAGAGTCTGGACTCAAACGAGCGATTTCAATCGCTCGCTGGACACCGGCGAGCAGCCTTGGTGAGGCGTTGAAACGCCTTGCGGCTCATGAACGTCCCTGGCGGGACGAAGAGGGGGGGCGATCTTGACAAGCCTCCACCACCCGTCTAGGATCTGGACCCTTCGCGCTGCGGAGGGCGGCCCTGCTGTGGTTTGCGAGCAGGGGTGCCGGGCCCGGCGATCTCCTCGGAGAGCAACTCCAGGTGAAGTGAGGTCGGAGGAGGACGGATGAGGAAGACGTACAGTCCCAAGGCGAGCGAGATCGATCGCGACTGGTTCGTCGTGGACGCGACGGGCGTGGCGCTCGGTCGGCTCTCGACCGAGGTCGCTCGGCGCCTGCGCGGCAAGCACAAGCCCACCTACACCCCCTATGAGGACTGCGGCGACTTCGTGATCGTGGTCAACGCCGAGAAGGTCGTCCTCACTGGGCGCAAAGAAGAGCAGAAGATGTACTACCGTCACAGTGGCCAACCCGGCAAGCTGAAGACCGAGTCGGCGGCCCACCGCCGCCAGCGCCGGCCGATGCTGATGGTCGAGGATGCCGTCAAGGGCATGCTTCCCAAGAATCGCCTGGGCCGCCACCTGCTGCGCAAGCTGAAGGTGTACGCCGGACCGGAGCATCCCCACCAAGCCCAGCAGCCGCAGGCCATCGACCCGGCGACCCTGGGGTAACGGGCCAGCCAGGAAGACGAGGAGAGAGCTTTGAGCGAGCTTCAGTACTACAGCACGGGACGGCGCAAGACCGCTTCGGCGCGCGTTTTCCTGCGGCCCGGTTCGGGAACCCTGACGGTCAATCAGTCGGCTCTCGACACCTACTTCCCCAACGAAGTCTTGAAGATGATCATCAAGCAGCCGCTGCTGCTGACCGAGACGGCGGAGAAGTTCGACATCTACGCGACGGTCGAGGGCGGCGGTGCGAGCGGCCAGGCGGGTGCCATCCGCCACGGCATCGCTCGTGCGCTGTGCGTCTACAACTCGGAGCTGCGTGATCGGCTCAAGTCGGCCGGGCTCCTGACCCGCGACCCGCGAAAGAAAGAGCGCAAGAAGTACGGTCAGAAGGGCGCACGGGCTCGCTTCCAGTTCAGCAAGCGGTAGCACCGGTTCACCAGGCAGGAGGCGATCTTGGTCGACATCACCATGCAGGAGCTGCTCGAAGCGGGTGTTCACTTCGGGCACCAGACGCGGCGCTGGAACCCGAAGATGAAGCCCTACATCTTCGGCAAGCGCAACGGCATCTACATCATCGATCTCCAGCGCACCTTGAAGCTCGCCAAGGACGCGCTCGAGTTCATCTTCCAGCTCGGTCTCGACGGCAAGCGCGTGCTCTTCGTCGGCACCAAGCGGCAGGCCCAGGAAGCCATCGCCGAGGAAGCCAAGCGCTGCGGCGGCTTCCACGTCACCCACCGCTGGCTGGGCGGCACTCTCACCAACTTCGTCACCCTGCGTACCTCGATCGAGCGCCTCAAGTCCATCGAGGAGCGCCTGAACGACGTCAGCGCCACGTTGACCAAGAAGGAGCGGCTCCGTCTCGAGCGCGAGCACTCGCGCATGGTGCGCAACCTCGACGGCATCCGCGACATGGAGGAGCTGCCGGACGCCCTCTTCGTCGTCGATCCCAAGAAGGAAGCGATCGCCGTCGCCGAAGCCAACAAGCTCGGTATCGCGGTGATCGCCATCGTCGACACCAACTGCGACCCGGAGTTGGTGGACTACATCATCCCCGGTAACGACGACGCCATTCGCGCCATCCGCTTGTTCAGCGCCAAGGCCGCGGACGCCTACATCGACGGCTCGGGCCAGCTCGAGCGGGACATGGTGGGCGCCGAGAAGGAGCGGCCCGTGGCACCCCCGGTCGCCGCGGTCGAAACCGCAGCGGCGCCTCCGGCTTAACGCGGGCGGGGAGCGCGGCAGAGGGGCCGGCGGGTGAGCCGCCGGCCACAACGTCAAGGTCAGTGGCGGCAGGGCGCCTTCGCCCGTCGAGCCGAGCTGACCTTTTGTTTTGTCCAAACAGAAGAGGAAGAAGGCATCATGAGCATCTCGGCGCAAATGGTCAAGGATCTGCGGGAGCGCACCGGCGCCCCGATGATGGATTGCAAGGCCGCCTTGACGGAGTCCGGCGGCGACGCGGAGAAGGCGGTCGACATCCTGCGCAAGAAGGGCCTGGCGGCGGCGGCCAAGAAGGCCGGCCGGGTCACGGCGGAGGGTGCCGTGGGTTCCTACATCCACGCCGGCGGCAAGATCGGCGTGCTGGTCGAGATCAACTGCGAGACCGACTTCGTGGCCCGCACCGACGACTTTCTCGAGCTGGTCAAGGACATCGCCATGCACATCGCGGCGGCTGAGCCCCGCTTCGCCTCCCGCGAGGAGGTCAGCCAGGCCGATCTCGACCGCGAGCGGGAGATCTACCGCGACCAGGCCGTCGCCTCCGGCAAGCCGGCCAACGTCGTCGACCGCATCGTCGAGGGCAAGATCGAGAAGTTCTACTCCGAGTTCGTGCTCACCGAGCAGCCCTTCGTCAAGAACCCGGACTTGACGGTCGGCCAGCTGATCGCCGAGAAGGTCGGCAAGATCGGCGAGAACATCCGCGTGCGCCGCTTCGCTCGCTTCAAGCTCGGCGAGGGCATCGCCAAACGCGAGGACAATTTCGCCGCCGAGGTTGCGGCGCTCCAGGGCTAGGAGCAGTGGCCGACCAACCCGTCTACCGTCGAGTGCTGCTGAAGCTCTCGGGAGAGGCCTTGATGGGCTCCCAGGGCTTCGGCATCGACGAGGCGGTGGTCGCGAAGATCGCCGACGAGGTGGAGTCCGTTCACGAGCTGGGGGTGCAGATCGCCATCGTGATCGGCGGCGGCAACATCATCCGCGGCCTCGCTGCCAGCCACCGGGGCATCGACCGGGTGACCGGCGACTACATGGGCATGCTGGCGACCGTGATCAACGGCCTCGCCCTCCAGGACGCCATGGAGAAGCGCGGGGTCGCCACCCGTGTCCAGACCGCCATCGACATCCGCGAGGTGGCGGAGCCGTTCATCCGCCGCCGGGCCATGCGCCACCTGGAGAAGAAGCGGGCGGTGATCTTCGCCGCCGGCACGGGCAATCCGTACTTCACCACGGACAGCGCCGCGGCTCTGCGCGCCAACGAGATCCACGCCGAGATCCTCTTGAAGGCCACCAAGGTCGACGGCCTCTACACCGCCGACCCGAAGAAGGACCCGGACGCCACGCTCCTGCGCGAGGTGACCTACCAGGAGATCATCGAGAAGGGGCTGGAGGTGATGGACACCGCCGCCATCGCCCTCTGCCGGGACAACGGCCTGCCGATCGGCATCTTCGAGATGATGACCCCGGGCAACATCCGCCGCGTGGTCTGCGGCGAGCGCATCGGCTCGGTCGTGCGGGCGGAGTAGGACCGAAGCGAGGCCGACATGAGACCGGCAAGGCTCCTCCTGCTCGCCGGGCTTCTGTCGGTCCTGGTCGT
>DASUEU010000071.1:0-15548 GCA_036274895.1 Thermoanaerobaculia bacterium
GCCGATCGGCCGGCCGGTGGCCAACACCCGCCTCCACGTGGTCGATCGCCTGCTGCGGCCGACGCCCCTGGGGGTGCCCGGCGAGCTGCTGCTGGCCGGGGTGCAGGTGGCCGTGGGCTACCTCGACCGGCCGGCGATGACCGCCGAGAAGTTCATACCCGACGGATTCCCGGGCGGCGAGCCGGGGGCGCGGGTCTACCGCACCGGGGACCTGGTGCGCTGGCGCGCCGGCGGCGAGGTGGAGTTCCTCGGCCGCATCGACTTCCAGGTCAAGATCCGCGGCCTGCGCATCGAGCTGGGGGAGATCGAGACCTGCCTCTCGGCCCAGCCGCAGATCCGTGCCGCGGTGGTGGTGGCCCGTCCGGGCCCGAGCGGTGCCCCCGGCAGCGGCGACCTCTCCCTGGTGGCCTACTTCGTGCCCGCGGACGAGGCCCTCATTGGCTGCCTGGCGCTCGGCGAGATGCCGGCTCCCGCTGCCCTCGGCACCTACCTGGCGCCGGTGCTCGCGGCCCTCGCCCAGAAGCTGCCGGCGCACATGGTGCCGACCCTGCTGGTGCCGATGCTCGCCCTGCCCCTGGGGCCCACCGGCAAGGTGGACCGCAAGGCCCTGCCCGAGCCGGCCGCGGTGCTCGGCCGCCGGGAGCGGGCCTTCGAGCCCCCGACCACGCCAGTCGAGCAGGTGTTGGCCGGGATCTTCCAGGAGGTGCTCGGGGTCGAGAGGGTGGGCATCCACGACTCCTTCTTCGCGCTCGGCGGCCACTCGCTCAAGGCCACCCAGGTGCAGCTGCGCATCCAGAGCGCCTTCGGCATCGAGCTGCCCCTGCGCCGACTCTTCGAGAGCCCCACGGTGGCCGGCCTGGCCTTGACCGTGGCCGAACTGCTGCTCGGCGGGGAGGAGGTCGACTTCGCCGCCCTGCTCGCCGAGCTGGAGGCCGAGGGAGCCGAGGGGGCCGAGGAGGCGGCGCCCCCCCCGTCGAGCACGCCCGTTCAGCCCGAGCGCATCGAGCGCCGCGGAGAGGCTGTGGGCCCCGCCTCCTTCGGCCAGGAGCGGCTGTGGTTCCTGTCGCGCCTCGAGCCGGACAACCCGGCCTACAACCTGAGCGCGGGGGTGCGGCTGTCGGGGGCCCTCGACGTCGCCGCCCTGGCCGCCACCCTCGCCGCCGTGGTCGAGCGCCACGAGGTGCTGCGCACCGTCTACGCCGAGAGCGGGGGGGAGTCGATCCAGCGCGTGCTGCCCCCCTTCCGGCCCGCCTTGCCCCTGGTGGACCTGGGCGGCCTTTCTCCGAGCCTTGCCCAGGCGCTGGCCGGGAGCCTCGCCGCCCAGCGAGGAAGGCACCCCTTCAACCTCGAGCGGGGCCCGGTCCTGCGTGCCCTGCTGCTGCGCACTGCCGCCGCCGAGCATGTGCTGATCCTCGAGCTGCACCACGTGGCCACCGACGGCTGGTCGATGGGCATCCTGGTGCGCGAGGTGGCCAGCCTTTACGGCGCGGCGCGCTCGGGCCAGGCGGCCGCCCTGGCACCCCTGCCGGTGCAATACCTGGACTTCGCCCGCTGGCAGCGCCGCAACCTCTCGGGCGAGCGCCTCGCCCGGCTCGCCGCCTGGTGGCGCGAGGAGCTGGCAGAGGCTCCGCCCCAGCTCGAGCTGCCCACCGATCGCCCGCGGCCGGCCGGGCCGAGCCCCCGGGCCGCCTACCTGCCCCTGCGCCTGGGGGCCGCCGGCCTCGCCGCCCTGACGCCCCTCGAGCGGCAGGCCGGGGCGACCCGCTTCATGACCCTGGTGGCCGCCCTGGGCGTGGTGCTCTCCCGCTTCAGCGGCCAGGGCCTGGTGGTGGTGGGTACGCCGATCGCCGGCCGGCGGTTGACCGAGATCGAGCCCCTGATCGGCTTCTTCGTCAACACCCTCGCCCTCGCCGTGCGGGTGGACGAGAGGGCCTCCTTCGCCGACCTGCTGCGCGGGGTCGCCCGCCTCACCCTGGACGCCTTCGCCCACCAGGACCTGCCCTTCGAGAAGCTGGTGGAGGAGCTGCAGCCGGCTCGCAACCCGGCCTCGACGCCGATCTTCCAGGCCGTGCTGGTACTGCAGAACATGCCCTTCTCCCGCGCCGAGCTGCCCGGGTTGGTGCTCAGTCACTTCGAGGTGCCCACCGGCGCCGCCAAGTACGACCTGACCCTGGGGCTGGGCGAGTCGGTGGCGGGCTTGTCGGGGAAGGTCGAGTACCGGGCCGAGCTGTTCGACCAGGCCACCATCGAGCGCCTGGTGGCGCACCTGGAGCTGGTGCTCGGCGGGGCGGCGAGCGAGCCCGAGCGCCCCCTGGCCCTGCTGCCTCGCCTCACCGCCGCTGACCAGGCCCAGTTGGCGAGCTGGAACGCCAACGCCCTCGATTTCTCCGACCGGGCACCCCAGCACGAGCAGTTCGCCCTCCAGGCCGCAGCGCGGCCGGACGCCCTGGCCATCGCCGACGGCGAGGTGCTGTGGAGCTACGGCGAGCTCGAGGCCCGCGGCTGCCGCCTGGCCCGCTGGCTGGCCGGCCAGGGGGTGGGCCGGGAGTCCGTGGTGGCGGTGGTCTGCGAGCGCTCGCCCGAGCTGGTGCTGGCCGAGCTGGCAGTGTGGAAAGCCGGTGGGGCCTACCTGCCTTGCGATCCCGCCCATCCCCCCGAGCGCCTGGCCATCATGCTGGAGGACGCCCGGACTCCCCTGGTGCTGACCCAGAGCCACCTGCTGTCGCGGCTGGCGGAGAGCGGCCGGCCGTTGGTGGCCCTCGACGACCCCGCGGGCGCCTGGTGCCGGGAAACGGAAGAGAGCCCGGAGCCCTGGTCGCTGCCGATCGACCTCGACCAGATCGCCCTCTTGATCTACACCTCGGGCTCGACCGGCAAGCCCAAGGGCGCGGCCCTCGCTCACCGCGGCCTCATCGGCCTGTGTACCTGGCACGTGGTCACCCACGCCGTCACCGCCGCGGATCGTTCCTCGATGGTGGCCGGCCCGGGCTTCGACGCCTCGGCCTGGGACATCTGGCCCCACCTCGCGAGCGGCGCCAGCCTGTGGGTGCCCCCCGCCGGCTCGGTGCTCGACCCACCCCGCCTCGCCGCCTGGATGGCCGCGGCGCGGATCACCGTCTGCTTCCTGCCCACGCCGCTGGCCGAGCTGATGGTGGCCGGTGAGCCCACCTGGGGCGTCTGGCGGGATCTGCGGGTCCTGACCTCGGGCGGCGACCGCCTGCGGCTGCGGCCGGCGGCGCCGGGGCGCGTGCTCCACAACCAGTACGGGCCCAGCGAGACCACCATCGTGGTCACCGACGAGCCGGTTGGACACCTGGCCGCGCCGGGCGATGAAGGGCGGATCCTGCCCATCGGCCGGCCGATGCCCAACCACTCCATGTGGGTGGTCGATCGCGAGGGCCGACTGCTGCCCCTGGGCGCCCCCGGCGAGCTGCTGATCGGCGGCCCGGGCCTGGCCCGGGGCTACCATCGCCGGCCGCGGCTGACCGCCGAGCGCTTCCTGCCGGACGGCTGCTCGGGCCGCTCCGGGGCCCGTCTCTACAAGACCGGCGACCTGGTGCGCTGGCTGCCGGACGGCCGCCTCGACTTCCTGGGCCGCATCGACTTCCAGGTCAAGATCCGCGGCCAGCGGGTCGAGCTGGGGGAGATCGAGGCCTGCCTGACCGCCTGCCCCGAGGTGGCGGCGGCGACCTTGCTGACCTGGCCGGGCCCCGGCGGCAGCCTCTCCCTCGCCGCCTACGTGGTGCCCCGGGATCCCGCCCGCCCGGCCTCCGAGTGGCTGGCTGCGGTGAAGGCGGCCCTCACCCGCCAGCTGCCGGCCTACATGGTGCCGGCCGATTTCATCCCCCTCGACGCGCTGCCGCAGACCCCCAACGGCAAGATCGACCGCCGGGCCCTGCCGGCGCCGTTCTCGGCCCACGGTGCGGGCTTCGAGGAGGTGGTGCCGCCCCGCACGGCCCTCGAGGCCAAGGTCGCCGCCATCTTCGGCGAGGTGCTGGGCCGCGCGGACGTGGGTGCCCTGGACGACTTCTTCTCCCTGGGCGGCCACTCCCTGCTCGCCACCCGCCTCGCCTCCCGGGTACGCGACGCCTTCGGCGTCGAGCTCGAGCTGCGGCGGGTCTTCGCCGCGCCCACCGTCGCCGGCCTGGCCGGTGAGATCGAGACCGCCCAGAGCCGTGAGACGGTGCCGCTGGAAGCCTCCGCCGACACCGAGGGGCCCCTTTCCTTCGGCCAGGAGCGGCTGTGGTTCCTCTCCCGGTTCGAGCCCGACAGCCCGGCCTACAACGTGGGCGCCGCCGTGCGCCTGGCCGGCCGCCTCGACGTCGCCGGCCTGGCCTCGACCCTGGCCGAGGTGGTGGCCCGCCACGCCGTGCTGCGCACGGTCTTCGTGCAGGTGGGCGACGAGATGCGCCAGCGAGTGCTGCCGCGGCTCGCGGTGCCGCTGCCGGTGGTGGACCTCGGCGCGCTGGCGGCGGGCGAGCGGGAGGCCCGGGCGCGGGCGCTGGCCGCCCGTGAGGCCGCCCGTCCCTTCGACGTCGAGCGCGGTCCGGTGGTGCGCTTCCTTCTGCTGCGCCTCGAGCCGGGCGACCACGTGCTGTCCGCCCTGATGCACCACATCGCGAGCGACGGCTGGTCGGTCGGCATCCTGGTCGCGGAGATCGCCGCCCTCTACGGCGGCACGCGGGTGCTGCCCCCCTTGCCCGTGCAGTACCTGGACTACGCTCGCTGGCAGCGGCGGACCGTGACCGGCGAGCGCCTCGCCGAGCTGGTGACCTTCTGGCGCGACGCCCTGGCCGGCGCCCCGGGGCATCTCGACCTGCCCACGGACCGCCCCCGCCCGCCCGTGGCCAGCCCGGCCTCGGCGGCCCTAGCCGTCCGCCTGCCGGCCGAGCGGCTCGCGGGCCTGGTGCCCCTCGAGCGCCGCAGCGGGGCGACCCGGTTCATGACGCTTCTCGCCGCCTTCGACGTGGTGCTGTCGCGCTGGAGCGGGCAGCGGACGGTGGTCGTCGGCACGCCCATCGCCGGCCGCCGCCACACCGAGGTCGAGGGCTTGATCGGCTTCTTCGTCAACACCCTGGCCCTGCCCGTGCGGGTGGAGGAGGACGGCTCCTTCGCCGACCTGCTGCGGGCCGTGGCGGACTCCACCCTGGCCGCCTACGCCCACCAGGACCTGCCCTTCGAGCGCCTGGTCGAAGAGCTGCAGCCGCGGCGCAGCCTGGCCACGACGCCGATCTTCCAGGTGCTGCTGGCGCTCCAGAACACGCCGGTCACCGCTGCGACGCTGCCGGGGGTGACCCTCTCCCCCTTCGAGACCGGCTCGCTCGCCGCCAAGTTCGATCTCAACCTGGCCCTGAGCGAGGTGGAGGAGGGGCTCGGGGGAGCCCTCGAATACCGCCGCGAGTTGTGGGACGCCGCCACCCTGGAGCGCCTGCTCGGCCACTTCGAGCGGGTGCTCGCCGGGGCCGCAGCCGATCCGGAGCGGCCCCTGGCCGCCCTCTCCCTGCTCGGAGAGGAGGAGGTGGCCCAGCTCGCGGCCTGGAATGAAACCGCCCGCTCCTACCCCGAGGCGGCGCCCCTCGGCGAGCTGATCGAGCGCCAGGTGGACCGCACGCCGGAGGCCGTGGCACTGGCCTTCGAGGACGAGCAGTGGAGCTACGCCTTCCTCGACGGGCGGGCGAACGCTCTGGCCCGGGAGCTGGTGGGCGAGGGAGTCGGGCCGGGGGTGACGGTGGGCGTGCTCGCCGAGCGGAGCCTCGAGCTGGTGCTGGCCCTGGTGGCGGTGGAGAAGGCCGGCGGCGCCTACGTGCCGCTCGATCCGGACTACCCCGAGGCGCGGCTGGCGGGGATGATCGAGGACGCGCGGCCGGCGGTGGTGCTGGGCAAGGAGGTCCCGCTGTCATCCCGACCGGAGCCGGAGGCGCGCAGCGCCGGGGAAGGAGGCCCCTCGGCTTCGCTCGGGGCGACATCCGGGCCGGTCGTGCTGGCGTTCGGGGCTGACTCGCCGACTTCCCCGAAACGGCTGGCACCTCGGGCGGACCTCGACACCCCGGCCTACGTGATCTTCACCTCGGGCTCTACGGGTAAGCCCAAGGGCACGGTCAACAGCCATCGCGGCATCGCCAACCGGCTGCTGTGGATGCAGGAGACCTTCCACCTCGGCCCCGGGGACCGGGTGCTGCAGAAGACCCCGGCGAGCTTCGACGTCTCGGTGTGGGAGTTCTTCTGGCCCCTGATGACCGGCGCCAAGCTGGTGGTGGCGGCCCCGGGCGGTCACCGCGACCCGGTCTACCTGCTGCGCACCCTGGCCGAGCGGCAGGTGACCACCCTGCACTTCGTGCCCTCGATGCTCGCCGCCCTGCTCGACGCCTCGGACCTCTCCGGCCTGGCCTCGGTGCGCCGGGTGATGGCGAGCGGCGAGGCCCTGCCCGCAGAGCTGGTGGCCCGCTTCCACCGCCGGGTGAGCGCGAGCGAGCTGCACAATCTCTACGGCCCCACCGAGGCCGCCGTGGACGTGACCTGGTGGCCCTGCGCGCGGGGCGATGGGCGGCCGTCGGTGCCGATCGGCCGGCCCGTGGCCAACACCCGGCTCCACGTGGTGGACCGCCGCCTCAGGCCGACTCCCCTGGGAGTGCCCGGGGAGCTGCTGCTGGCCGGCGTGCAGGTGGGGGGCGGCTACCTCGGCCGGGCGGCCTTGACGGCGGAGAAGTTCCTGCCGGACGGGTTCCCGGGCGGCGAGGCCGGCGCACGGGTGTACCGCACCGGCGACCTGGCCCGCTTGCGCCCCGCCGGGTCGGGCTGGTCGGGGGGCGAGGTGGAGTTCCTCGGCCGCATCGACTTCCAGGTCAAGGTCCGCGGCCTGCGCATCGAGCTGGGGGAGATCGAAGCGACCCTGGCCGAGCAGCCGGCCGTGCGCGCCGCCGCCGTGTTGGCCCGCCCGGACGCCGGAGGCGAGCTGGCCCTGGTGGCCTACCTGGTGCCGGCGGACGAGGCCCTGGCCGGCCGGCTGGCCGCCGGCCAAGCCCTGAGCGCGGCCGAGCAGCGGGCCTGGCTCGAGCCCGTCGTCGAGAGCCTGCGCGGCCGCCTGCCCACCCACATGGTGCCGGCGGCGTGGGTGCCGCTGGCGTCCCTGCCCCTGTCGGCCAACGGCAAGCTGGACAGGAAGGCCCTGCCCGAGCCGGGTGCCCCAGCCGGCGCCGCCGAGAGGCCCTACGAGCCGCCCCGCACGGCGGTGGAGGAGACCCTGGCCGGGATCTTCGCCGAGGTGCTCGGCCTGCCCCGGGTGGGTATCCACGACCACTTCTTCGAGCGCGGCGGCCACTCTCTCAAGGCTTCGCAGGTGCAGCTGCGCTTGGTCACCGCCTTTGGGGTGGAGGTGCCCCTGCGCCGCATCTTCGAGACCCCCACCGTCGCCGGCCTCGCCGTCGCCGTGGCCGAGCAGCTGCTCGGCGCCGAGGGCGAAGAGGACCTGGCGGCCCTGCTGGCGGAGCTCGAGGAGTAGAGAAGTTTGGACTGCGGCGACGGGTCGCCGCTTTCAAGCGCCCGAAAGCGGCGACCCGTCGCCGCACTCCAAAGGGCTCCGCTCTCGTCCTGGATCAACCCAGGGGCTGAATCGAGCCCTTCTACCGCAACGTCAACGGTCGGTTGCGTGTGCTCGAAAGCCGAACCAATCTGGAGTATGAGGACGCCCTCGCGAGCGTCCGGCGTATCCTGACGAAGCCTGGTGATTGACCCGCCCCACCCTCACCCGTCCATCTTTTTGATCAGCTCAATAACGACCTTCTGGATCTCCTCGTCCACCCTTCCCTCGTAGCCCAGCACCAGGTCGAGATCCTCTTGATAGCTCTGCCTCAGCCGCGCCCGGTCCCCTTGTGACAGTCTGCCCAGGATCTGGACGAGCTGAACGGTGTTGCCCCCCGTGCTCTGGATCATCCGGTCGAGGGCCCGCCAGCGCCGGGCGGACTCGGGGATCACCTCGCCCCGCTCGCTGAACGATTCCACTTTCGAGAGCAGCCCGGCCACCAGCTGGAGCAGGAGCATCTCGCTCTGGATGTAGCTCGATAGCGTCTCGGCCGTGATGGTCCGTCCGTTGACGAGGATGGTGAGGTTCTTCGGGTCCTTCAGCTGGCGGTTCCAGATCGTCCTCTTGGCCATGTACGAAGTGGTGGCCCCCATCTCTTCGAGCAGGCTTCGTCCCTTGGTGCGAAATGGCGGCCGCAGCACCAGCACGGGCTTGGATTCCTCGAGCTTGCTCGGCTGCTCGCCCTTGGTCGCGAAGCCGATGGAGTAGCCCGCCGCCAGCAGCTGCATGATCTCTCGGGCATAGATCGCCACCGTGGCCGAGACGTTGCGGTTGCGGACGTCGCCTTCCTTGAAATTCTGATCGTTGGTGGGATCGGTCACCAGCACGAAAGGCAGTCGGGCGACGATGCCGCCGAGGATCCAGGCTCCGGTTTTCTCGACCGTCCAGAAGCTCTTCGAGCGGCCCTTGAGCTGGAAGTTGTACAGCTCCTGATCCTTCAAGCCTGGGATGTACTGTTGGGAGTTGGAGGGGTTTCCCGGCACGGTCAGGCCCATCTGCTCGGCCGACGTCAGGCTCTTTTTGTCGGAGACGCGATAGAGCTGGATGCGCGGCACTTTGCCCTTGCTGAACTGGCGATTGCGGATGGAGAGGGCCAGGCGGAAGGCCGCCGCCGCGTGGGACCAGTGCGTCTGCGCCGAGATCACCGTTCCCTTGCTCATTCCGCGGCCGACGATCGGTTCGGTGTCCTGTTGATAGAAGTTGGTGTCGATGAAGAAGCGCAGCGCCAGCTCGTGGAAACGCTGGCTGACCTGGAACAACCGAAGGATGTCGAGATCCGACAGGAAGGTGAAGATGTAGAGCAGGATCTGGTTGGGGAGGACGGCCAGCGGCACCGGCGCGAGCTTCTTCTTCTTTTTCTCCGGCTGCTTCTCCGGCGGGTCCTTCTCGTCCTTCCGTTTCATCGGCTGGACAGCCCCGGATCGGGCGGGGTGGAGGTGCGGACCCCGCAGGGCGGCCGGGGGTGCCAGCCCGGGAGCGCTCGCGGCGACGCGCGCGGCCACGGCCTCGGCCTCCCGTTCCAGGGCGGGATCCTGCACCACCATCAGGCCGCCCCGACCGTGGGGCACGCGCACCCGCCCCTGGCGCTGCTGCACCACGTGGGCGACCTCGTGTCCCAAGAGGCGCCTCCCGGCCGGACTGTGGGGGGCGAAGCGGCTCGGGGTGACGTAGATGTCGTGCCCGGTGGTGAAGGCGTGGGCGCCGATCACCTCGGGCTGGGGCCCCAGGTGGATGCGCACGGTCGAGAGGTCGGTGCGGAGGATCTCCTCCAGGGCCCCGCGCAGGGGGGCGGGAAGGGGCCGACCGGCGTGGTGGGGCTGGAGGGCGAGCCTGGCGGCATCGACCGAGCCGGCATGGCCGGCCCCGAAGGGCTGGACCGGCACTCCGGGCCGGCCCGCGGGGAACCATCCCTGGAGGATGAGAGTGACGGTTCTCGAGGTCGTCATGGCGAGGGAGGGGGTGGACGGAGCCGCCAAGAAGGGTAGCATTGCGCAAAGAGAGTCATGACCCCTCAACCCACGACCTACCGACTGGCTGCCGGCGTTGCGGTCGCCGCGACTTTGATCTTGATCTGGCTGAGCCTCGGCGTCGGCATCATCGGCAGGGACGGCGACCCTGCCAACCGGATGTACTTCGGGGTGGTCGCGGTGGGGATCCTCGGCGCCCTCCTCGCACGTTTCCAACCCCTGGGGATGGCCCGCGCCCTGCTCGCCATGGCGCTCGCCCAGGCCCTGATCGGCGCCATCGCGATCTTCGGGGGTTTGGGCCGGCCCTGGAGCGGGGCGCTCGAGCTCTTTCTGCTGAACGGCTTCTTCGTCGCGATGTTCGTCGGCTCGGCGTGGCTGTTTCGTCGCGCTGCGTCCGGGCGAGCTGCGGAGAGCCATGAGCGCTAAGGACCGGCTCTCATCGCTCGCCCGGAGCGCCGAACGCCGCACCCGCGACGCTCCGTAGGCACCGCGAGCCACCGGCATCTTCTGCAGGGAAAGGAGCTCCCCCATGGCACCGTCCCCGGCCTCGCGAATCCAAGCCGCCAACGCGGCGCTGCTGGTCGAGGGCGACCTCGACGCCGTGGGCGAGTACTTCGCCCCGGAGTACGTGGCCCACTTCACGGGCGAGGACTTGACCGGCGGACCCGCGGCGATCCGCAAGTTCCTGGGCCAGCTCCGGCGCGCGTTCGCCGACCTTGAGGTCGAGGTCGAGATCCTCGTCGAGAGCCGAGACCGTGTGGCCTGGCAGCGGACGATCCGCGCCACCCACCGGGCGAGCTACCAGGGCTTCCCGGCCACCGACCGTCCCATCGTCTGGCGCGACATGGTCACCAGCCGCTTCCGTGACGGCCTCATCGTCGAGGACTGGGCCCTCTCCGACCTCGCCGAGCAGCTGCTGCGGGCGCGCAAGAGCTGACGGTCGCGGTCCGCCGGTCCGCGGGGCGCGCTGCCGGGGAGGATCGGGCACGCCCTGAGCGGCGGCGGAGGCGTCAACCACCTCCCCGCGAAACCCCTCCGCCACCCGCCACATCCAAGCCCGCGAGCCGGGATCCACCGGCACTCCCTTTCTGAATTCGAGGAGCCGAGTCATGGCCAAGCTGTGGTCAGCGTGTGCATTGTTTTTCCTGGGATCGGCGGTGGCGCTCGCTCAGGGCGCCCAAACTCGCGAGTGGCCAACCCTCGCCCAGCAGCTCGAGCGGGATCGGGTGGCCCCCGGCAGCGCGCTCGAGCGCTTCATTGCCGCGAACCAGGACTTCCAGATGCTGCGCGCGGAGGAGATCGCTGACCCGCGCGGCGTGCCGGCCTGGCTGAAGGTGGCGTGGCGCAAGGCCCACCCCCGGGACCGCTACTCGGCGGACGACCCGCTGGGCGGCTACCCCTTCTTCCTCAAGGAGATCCACGAGTGGATGGTGAGCCACCCGGACTTGAAGCGCCAGCCCCGCGAGGCGGACGTGCCGCCCGCGAAGGCCGCTACCGCAGCGGGCGACCGGCGCATCTCCGGCCCACAGCTCCGGCCCCGCAGCGAGAGCGACATCCGGATCAACTTCTGGAACCCGAATCAGATCGTCGCCGGCTCCAACAACTTGGACGGCTTCTCTGGCCGCCTCGGCATCTACTACTCGCAGGACGGCGGCGCCACCTGGGGCCAGACGACGTTGCCCCTGGTGTCGACCGACGACTACCACGGCGATCCGGCGGTGGACTGGACCTCGGACGGTACGGCCTGGGCCCTCACCCTCGGCATCCGCGGCACCAGCTTGAACGAGCTGCGGGTGCGCGCCTACCGCTCCACGGACGGCGGCGCCACCTGGACCTTCGACGGCACGCCCAGCGGCAGCCAGCGCGGAGCGGACAAGGAGCGCCTGTGGGTGGACCACAGTGCGGCCTCCCCTTATCGGGACACCCTCCACGCCACCTGGCGAGCCAGCAACGGCCCCACCTGGGTGGCCCGCCGCACGGCCGCCGGCTGGCAGAAGGCGGTACGCGTTTCGCCCACCGGCTACTACAGCTTCGGTGGCGACGTGACCACCAACACGGTGGGGGAGGTGATCGTCTCCTGGACCGTGCCGGGGCTGCGCAACATCCAGGTGGCTCGCTCCACTGACGGCGGCGCCAGCTTCGGCAATCCGATCACCGTGGCCACCACCTTCGACACCTTCGACATCGGCATCCCGGCCATGGCCACGCGGCGGCCGGTGATCGTGGTGTCGAGCGGCACCTACCGCACCGCCGGCCGCAACGAGGCCTACCTGGCCTGGATGGACCTCTCGGGCGAGCCCGGCTGTACGGACGGCAGCCAGGAGCCGGGCTCCAACGTGGCCTCGCCCTGCACCACCCGCGTGTGGTTCAGCCGCTCCACGGACGGCGGCCTCACCTGGTCGGCGCCGGTGCGCATCTGGCAACAGGCCGCTCTCAACGATCAGTTCAACCCCTGGCTGGCGGTGGACGAGACGACCGGCAAGGTCGGCATCGCCTACTACGACACCGTGGCCGACCCCGGCCGGGTGAAGACGCACCTCTACTACCAGTCCTCGGCGGACGGTGGGCTGACCTGGACCGAGCCGCTGCAGGTGACCTCGGCCGAGACGGACGAATCTGTCGCCGGCACCGACTTCGCCAACCAGTACGGCGACTACAACGGCATGTCCGCCTACCAGGGCCGCTTCTTCCCGGCCTGGACCGACCGTCGCGACGGCCAGCGCGAGGAGATCTGGACCGCGCCGATCCTGGATCCCTGAGGCTTGCTCGGCCTGTACCCGCCAGCGAGGTAGGGTCCCTCCAACGCAACCCCCACTCTCGCTGGTCGGGACAGAGCTGGCGACGTCCCTCGCCTCGCCAATCCAGGCCGCCAACGCGATCCTCCTGGCAGCGGACGATCCGCGCCAGCCGTCGGGAGAGGGATTTCCGCGTCCCATTCGTCTCCTTCTATGGAGGCAGGCCCCTGCGACCATCGAAGCAGCCAGCGACCGTCAATTCCGGCGGCACATCCTGCGGGCCACCTCCAGAAGGCGAGGACCTCTCATGCGCCGAAGCAGCAAATCGTGGTCAGTCCTTGCAGTCGCCGGCCTCTGGACTCTCGGCTGTGCGACGAGCGGGGGGATTCGCGAGGCCGAACTTCCAAGGTACTTCGTGGGAGTGTTCCAGTGGAGAGGCGACGCCCCGCCCTCCAACGTGGTTTTGGAGATCGACAAGGTCGAGGTGGCTGGGGATGTCATTCGGTTCAAGGGCGGCAATACCTACGAAACCTCAGATCTCCGGCTCGAGGTCGAAGGCACCATCAACCGCAAGGACTATTCGGTCACCATCCGGGAGCTGCCTTCCGATCAGCCAGGCGCGGTGACCGATGGACTCTTCAGGGGCTCGATTTCGAGGAATCTACAGGCGATCACGGCAGAATGGCGGCCGACGACAACGGGCCAGGAGGGAACGCTGGTCCTGACGGCCGCCGAGGGCCGGCCTGACGGGCCTCGTTCCGAGAATCCTCTCCCCGCTTCGAAGACCTTCCCGGAGCTCCTCGAAGAGCTCGACGGGAAGGGGCTCTTCCCTCTCTCTCCGGAGCGTGCCGCGAGCTTGCGGGTTCGGAGAGTGGTCGCACACGACTGGTTGCATCGGGATGGGAAGCTCACCGATCGGAAGGCCGAGAGTGTGGTCGAGTACGACCAAGAGGGGCACATGACTCGCTTCGCCGGCTACGTGGACCAGACTGGATTCGTCGACATGGAGCGGGCGTGGTCGGGTGGCGAGCTGATCGAAGACAGGATCTACGGCGAGACGACGCCCGGCGGCGAGCGACCGTTGCTCGGTCGGGCCACCTATGAGTACCCAGAGAGCGGGATCCGAGAAAAGGTCATCCTCGACCCCGAGGGGGAGGTGCTCGGCAAGACGCGCTACATCGAGGACGAATCCGGTCGGCTGGTTCGCCGCGAGGGCGAAGGGGAAGGCGGGGAGGTGTCCGTGATGACTCGCGCCTACGATGCTTGGGGAAATCCCGTCGAAGACGAGTCTCCGACGGGCCGATCACTCTTCTCCTACGACGGTCAAGCCGTCACGGTCTATCACTTCTTGGGGCACAGCGTCGACCGAAACCTGCTGGGTTCGACCTACGCGTATACCTTCGACGGTAGTGGAAATCTGATCGCTTACCGCCGTGAAGGAGGAGGGTTCTGGGACAGCTTCAAGTACAAGTACGATGAACGAGGGCTTCCCATCGAGAAGACCTGGTCCCGATTCGAGTATGTGTTACAAGAGCCCTACCAGACGACCAGGTACTCCTACGAGCTCTGGTGATCGATAGCTAGCCGGGACTTTCATCCGGGGAGTCCCGAGGCGAGAGGATCTCCGCCTCGCTTTCGACTAAGCTGGAAGCTGCCATGCGAATCGCCGCTCTCTACGACATCCACGGCAACCTGCCGGCCCTGGAGGCCGTGCTGGAGGACGTTCGCGCGGCCGGGGTGGACGGAGTCGTGGTCGGCGGCGACGTGCTGCCCGGTCCGATGCCGATCGAGACGCTGGACCTTCTGCTGAGCTTGGGGCTGCCGACTCACTTTCTGTACGGCAACGGCGAACGGGCGGTGCTGGCGCAGCGAGAGGGGATGCGGGGCGGCTCCGTCACCTACTGGGGCACGGTCTCGGGGGTGAGGCCGCCGGACGCCGTGGTCGAGGTGATGCGCTGGAGCGCCGGGCAGCTCCGGCCCGAGCACGAGCAGGCCCTCGCGAGCTGGCCGATGACGGTACAGCTCGAAGTCCCTGGACTCGGCCCGGTGCTCTTTTGCCACAGCACGCCGCGTAGTGAGACCGAAGGTTTCCTCCGCACCACGCCGGAGGAGGTCCTGCTGCCTGTCTTCGAGCCTCTCGGAGTGGCGATGGTCGTCTGCGGCCACACCCACATGCAGTTCGACCGACAGGTCGGCCGCACCCGCGTGGTCAACGCCGGCAGCGTGGGCATGCCCTTCGGCCCGCCCGGGGCTTATTGGCTCCTGCTCGGCCCGGACGTCCAGCTCCGCCGAACGGACTACGACCTCGCGGCAGCCGCCGAGCGGGTCCGCCGTACCAGCTACCCCCAGGCCGAGGAGTTCGCGGCCCAGAGCATCCTCTCGCCGCCGACAGAGGAGGCGATGCTGGGGGTCTTCTCGCGGTTCGAGCTGAGGTCGTGAGGAGGAGCGGCTCTGGGCTTGTCGCCGCTTCGCCAGCGTTCTCGCGAGGAATTCTCGCGTTCTGTCCGTCTCCTCTTCAGAGGGTCTTGCTCCCCGACTCGTGAAGTAGTCCCAACCACCGAGGAGGCACCATGCTCGCCCGCGGCTGCATTCTGACCTTGCTCGTCCTGGCCCTGGCGGTGCCCACACGCGCCGACGACTGGATCCGCATCGAGGGACCTGAGGACATCCTGCGGAACTATCCGGAGACCTGTCCCATCCGCTTCGAAGTGCCCTTGCCGGGCCTGCACAAGGAGTCCGGGCGCTTCAAGACCCAGAAGGCGCGGACCATCTACTGCCAAGGCGTCTCCGTCACCCTCCTGAAGCTCAGCTGGAAGAGGCTGCTGCCCACCGCCGCCCCGGGCCCGACGCCCAAGGGCCGGCAGCTCTTCGTCGATCCCGAGATCTGGGTGCCCAACGGCAGGAATCTGGACCTGACCCTTCACTACGTGCTGCTGCAGGGGGAGAGGGAGATCGCAATCGGCGATCTCAGCTTCTATGGCGACGAGGGGGAAGCGAACTACGAGGAGCCCCTGGCGCTGCCACTGGCCGAAGGGGCGGTGCGAGCGGGTGAACCCGCGCCGGTCCTGCGTGTCGAGTTGACTTTCACGCAGGCTCGGGGTTGAGTGAGGGCCGATGGCTGGCTCCAGGGTAACTCCTCGCCCTCCCCCGTCTTGTAGCGAGGCGGCCGGCGCCGCATCCTGAGCCTTCGAAAGGAGGTCCGGGATGGATCGAAGAGTGCGTGGTTTTCGGCAGGAGGTGAAGCGCCTGGGTTTGGGGCGAGTGGGC
>DASUEU010000072.1:0-17123 GCA_036274895.1 Thermoanaerobaculia bacterium
GGCCTACGTGATCTACACCTCGGGCTCGACCGGAGAGCCCAAGGGCGTGGCGGTGGAGCACCGGCAGCTGGCGGCCTACGTGGCGGGGGTGGGCGAGCGGCTGGAGCTGGCTCGCTACCGGCGCTTCGCCCTGGTCTCGACGCCGGCCGCGGACCTCGGCCACACCGTGCTCTACCCGGCCCTGGCCCAGGGCGGCCTGCTTCACGCCGTGCCGCCGGCCGTGGCCACGGACGCCGAGGCCTTCGCCCGCTTCCTGGCCGAGGAGCCGGTGGAGGTGGTCAAGATCGTGCCCTCACACCTGCGCGCCCTGGTTGCCGGAGCTGAAGCTGCCGGAGCCGGCCCCGGCGCCGTGCTGCCCCGGGGCCTGCTGGTGGTGGGCGGCGAGGCCACCGGCGTGGAGGAGGCCCGAGCCTGGCAGCAGGCGGCCCCGGGCTGCCGCATCGCCAACCACTACGGCCCCACCGAGACCACGGTGGGGGTGACCGCCTGCCCTCTCTGGCAGGGCGTGGCCCTGACCGAGAGCGGCAGCCTGCCCCTGGGGCAGCCCCAGCCCCAGGCGGCGATCTGGGTGCTGGACGGCTCCCTGTCGCCGGTTGCCCCCGGGGTGGCGGGGGAGCTGTACGTGGGCGGCGAGGCCGTGGCCCGCGGCTACCTGGGGCGGCCGGCGGCGACCGCCGAGCGCTTCCGGCCCAACCCGTTCGACGGCCCCGGGGAGCGGCTCTACGCCACCGGCGACCGGGGCCGCTGGCGGGGGGACGGCCAGCTGGAGCTGCTGGGCCGGGTGGACGACCAGGTGAAGATCCGCGGCTTCCGGGTGGAGCCGGGGGAGGTGGCCGCGCGGCTGCTGGGCCACGAGGCCGTGCGCGAGGCGGCGGTGCTGGCCCGGCCGGGAAGAGGGGGAGAGCCCGAGCTGGTGGCCTGGGTGGTGGTGGAGCCCGAGGGGGCAGACCCGGAGCGCGCCCCTCTGGACCCGGCGACCCTGCGCGCCTGGCTCGGCGCCCGCCTGCCCGAGGCCATGGTGCCCACCCGCTGGGTCTTTCTGCCCCGGCTGCCCCTGACTCCCAATGGCAAGCTGGACCGCCGGGCCTTGCCCGAGCCGGAGCCGGTGGGGGGAGGGCAGGCCCCGGCCCTGCCGGCCGGCCCCCTCGAGGAAGGCATCCTCGAGATCTTCCGGGACCTCCTCGGCCGCCCCGAGCTGGGGGTCGAGGAGAGCTTCTTCGCCGCCGGCGGCCACTCCCTGCTGGCCCTCCGGGCCCTCTCCCGAGTGCGCGGCCTGGTCGGGGCCGAGCTGCCGGCCGTGATCCTCTTCGAGCATCCCTCGGTGCGCGCCCTGGCGGCCGAGGTCGGCCGGCGCCGCGGTGACGCCGCCGCCCCGCCCCCGCCCCTCTCGCCACGATCGGGGGAGGGTCCGTGGCCCCTCTCCTTCGCCCAGGAGCGGCTGTGGTTCCTCGCCCAGCTGGAGCCCGAGAGCCCGGCCTACAACGTGCCGGCCGCGCTCGGTCTCGAGGGTGCGCTCGACCTTCGAGCCCTGGCCGTGGCGCTGTCGGCGATCGTCGCGCGCCACGAGGTGCTGCGGACCCGCTTCGAGCCCGGGCCGAGCGGGCCGTTGCAGCGTCCTGAGCCGGCGACGCCGTTCGCCCTGCCCGTGGTCGACCTCGCCGGCCTCACCGCCGCCGATCGGGAAGGTGCCACCGGCCGGCTGGAGGGACTGGAGGCCGCTTCCCCCTTCGATCTCGGCGCCGGCTGGCCGATCCGTGTGCGCCTGCTCCGCCGGGGGGATCTCGACCACGTCTTGCTGCTCACTCTGCACCACATCGCCTCCGACGCCTGGTCCCGGGCCCTTCTGCTGCGCGAGCTGGCCGAGGGGTACCGGGCGGCTCGGGCGGGGGAAGCGCTACGGCTGCCGGAGCTGGCGGTGCAGGTCGCCGACTTCGCCCTCTGGCAGCGGCAGTGGCTCACCGGGGAGGTGCTCGAGGGCCAGCGCCGCTTCTGGCGCCGGGAGCTCGCGGGCCTGCCGCCCCGGCTGGAGCTGGCCACGGACCGGCCGCGCCCCCCGGTCATCGACCCGCGGGCCGGGCGAGTGGCCTTCGGTGCCGGAGGCGAGCTGCTGGCGGCTCTCGGCGGCTTCGGGGCCCGCTTGGGGGTGACCCGCTTCGTCACCCTGCTTTCGGCCTTCGGGGTGCTGCTGTGGCGCTGGAGCGGCCAGGGCGACCTGGCGGTGGGCACGCCGATCACCCGCCGCGCCCGGCCGGAGCTCGAGGGTCTGATCGGCTTCTTCGTCAACACCCTGGTGCTGCGCCTGGGCATCGAACCCCGGGCCAGCTTCGAGTCCCTGGTCGCCTCGACGCGCGCTCGCGCCCTGGCCTGCCAGGAGCACGCCGACCTGCCCTTCGAACGGCTGGTGGAGGAGTTGGCCCCGGAGCGTTCGCTCGCCGCCACACCGCTGTTCCAGGTCGCCTTCCAATGGCTCGAGGACGCGAACCTCGACGGCGTCTCGTGGCCCGGCCTCCGCCTGGTGCCGCGCTCACCCGAGACCGGGGTGGAGAAGTTCGACCTGACCCTCACCCTCTTCCCTCGCCACGGCCAGCTGGAAGGAGTCCTCTCCTACCGCCGCGATCTCTGGGACGCCACCAGCCAGCAGCGCCTCGCCCAGGCCCTGGTCCGGCTGCTCGATGCGGCCCTCGCCGAGCCGGCGGCGCCGCTCGCGGCCCTGTCCTGGCTGAGCGAAGGGGAGCGCCACCAGGTGGTGGCGGAATGGGCGACCGCCGCGGGCGGGGCCCCGGAGGAGCGGGGCCTCGGCGAGCTCTTCCTGGTCCAGTCGGCGTGCCGCCCGGAGGCGGTGGCCATGGTCTGGGGTGAGGAGCTGACCAGCTATGGTGAGCTCGCCCGCCGGGTCCAGGCCCTCGCCGGCGCCCTGCGGCGCCGCGGTGTCGGCCCCGAGGTGGCGGTGGCGGTGTCTCTCGCTCGCTCCGGGGAGCTGGCCGAAGCCCTGCTCGCCATCACCGTGGCGGGGGGCTTCTACGTCCCCTTGGACCCCAGCTACCCGGCCGAGCGGCTGGCCTTCATGCTCGAGGACTCGGGGGCGAGCCTGTTCCTGGACGCGGCGACCCTCTCCGAGCTGGCCCGCGAGCCCGGGGAGGAGCCAGGGCCTGGGAACGCTGCCGGTGCCGCGCACTTGGCCTACCTGGTCTACACCTCGGGCTCGACCGGCCGACCCAAGGGCGTGGCCGTGCCCCAGCTTGGGGTCACCCGCCTGGTACTGGACACCGACTACCTCCAGCTCACTTCCGCCTCGCGGGTGGCCCAGGCCTCGAACGCCTCCTTCGACGCCTACACCTTCGAGCTGTGGGGGGCGATGCTCCATGGGGCGACCCTGGTCGGCATCGAACCCACGGCGCTGCTCGCTCCGGAGGAGCTGGCCGCCGCCCTGGCGCGGCACCAGGTGCGGGAGCTGTTCCTCACCACCCAGGTCTTCCACCGCCTGGCGGCCGAGGCGCCCGAGGGCCTGGCCGGCCTCGACGCCCTGCTCTGGGGAGGCGAGGTCTGTGACCCGCGCCGGGTGGCCGCCCTGGCCCGGAGCTGCCGCCGTCCTGGCCAGCTGCTGCACGTCTACGGCCCCACCGAGAGCACCACCTTCGCCTTCTCACACCGCCTCCGGGGCGTGCCCGACGGGCAGCTGCAGGTGCCGATCGGGCGGGTGCTCTCGGGCACCACCGCCTGGGTGCTCGATGCCGACTACCGGCCGGTCGGAGTGGGCGTCGCCGGCGAGCTGTTCCTGGGCGGCAGCGGTCTGGCCCGTGGCTACTGGCGGCGGCCGGGCCTCACCGCCGAGCGCTTCGTTCCCTCGCCGTTCGGCCCGCCCGGGGAGCGCCTCTATCGCACCGGCGATCACGCCCGCTGGCGGCCGGACGGAGACCTCGACTTCCTCGGTCGCCGGGACGGCCAGGTCAAGATCCGGGGCCACCGCATCGAGCTGGGGGAGGTGGAAGCCGCGCTCTCGGCCCTGCCCGGGGTGGCCCGGGCCGTGGCCCTGGTGCGCGAGGACGAGGGCGGCGCAGCGGCCACCGGTGGTGACCGCCGGCTGGTGGGCTATCTGGTGCCCCAGCCGGGGGCGACCCTGGAGACCGCGGCCCTGCTCGCCCTGCTCGCCGAGCGCTTGCCCCGCTACCTGATCCCGGCCGCCCTGGTGCCCCTCGACGAGCTGCCCCTGACCCCCAACGGCAAGCTCGACCGCCGCGCCCTGCCGGCTCCCGAGGAGGCCGCGCAGGCGGTGGCGGAGCCGCCGCGGGGCCCGCTCGAGGAGTGCCTGGCCGGAGCCTTCGCCGAGATCCTGGCCCGGCCCTCGGTGGGGCGCGACGAGTCCTTCTTCGACCTCGGCGGCCACTCCTTGCTGGCCACCCGGCTGACCGCCCGGCTGCGCGAGCTGCTGGCCACCGAGGTCGAGCTGCGGGAGTTGTTCGAGAGCCCGACCGTGGCCGCTCTGGCGGCGGCGGTCGAGGAGCGGCGCCAGGGCCGCAGCCTGCCGCCTCTGGTGGCCGGCGCGTCCGATGAGGCGGCGCCGCTCTCCTTCGGCCAGGAGAGGCTGTGGTTCCTGTCCCGACTGGAGCCCCAGAGCAGCGCCTACAACGTGCCGGTGCGGCTGCGGGTGAGGGGGCCCCTCGAGCCGCGAGCCCTGGTTGCCAGCCTCGGGGAGATCGCCCGGCGCCACGCCGTGCTGCGCTCGGTGCTGGGCGTGGAGGGAGGGCGCCTGGTGCAGCGGGCTCTGGCCGACACCCCGGTGTGCCGGGCCGTGGTCGACCTCTCGGGCCTGCCGGCAGAGGATGGCGAAAGCGCCGCCGCGGCCCTCGCCCGCCGCGAAGGGGGACGACCCTTCGACCTCGCGCGGCAGCGCCCCCTGCGCGGATGCCTGCTGCGGCTCGGCAGGGGGGAGCACGTCTGGCTGCTGAGCCTGCACCACGCTGCCGTGGACGGCTGGTCGATGGGCCTTCTCTTCACGGAGCTGGCTGCTCTCTATCCAGCCTTCGCGGCGAAGCAGCCGTCGCCCCTCGCCGAGCCGGCCTTCCAGTACGCTGACTTCGCCCGCTGGCAGCGGGCCTGGCTGGCCGACGAAGCCGTCGCCGTGCAGCGCGACTTCTGGCGCGCCCGGCTCGCGGGGGCCCCGGCCCTGCTCGAGCTGCCCGCGGACCGCGCCCGCCCGAGCGTGGCCGGCCCGGCCGGGGGGCGGCTGCGCTCCTGGCTGGACGCCGGCACCGCCCGCGGCCTCGAGGGCCTGGCACGGCGCCAGGGAGCCACCGTCTTCATGGTCCTCCTGGCCCTCTTCGAGACCCTGCTGCTGCGCCTGACGGGCCAGCGTGATCTGGTGGTGGGCACGCCGGTGGCCGGCCGCCGCCTGCGCGAGACCGAGAGCCTGATCGGCCTCTTCCTCAACACCCTCGCCCTGCGCACCCGAGTGGCGCCGGGCGCCACCTTCGAGGACCTCCTGGGCGCCGTGCGCGAGACCACCCTGGCGGCCTTCGACCACCAGGATCTACCCTTCGAGAAGCTGGTCGAGGAGTTGGCACCGGAGCGCAGCCTCGGCCATGCGCCGATCTACCAGGCGCTGGTGGTGCTGCAGAACCTGCCGGCTCCGCCACCCTCCCTGCCCGGCCTGACCCTCGAGCCCTTCGGCCCGGAGCCGGAGGCGGTCAAGCTCGACTTGGTGCTCGAGGCCGTGGCCGAGGACGGCGGGCTGCGCCTCACCGTGAAGTACCGCTCCGACCTCTTCGATCGCAGCACGGTGGCGCGCCTGGCCGGCCACCTCCGGCAGCTCGCCGCCGGGGCCCTGGAGCGGCCCGGCTCGATCCTCGAGGGCTTGCCCCTGCTCTCCGCCGCCGAGAGGGCCCAGCTCGCAGAGTGGAACGACACCGCGCGGCCCGAGCCCGAGCCACGGACCTTGACCGAGCTGCTGCGGCGGCAGATCGCCGCCACCCCGGAGGCGGTGGCTGCCGAGGCCGAGGACGGCTTTCTCTCCTACCAGGAGCTGGGAGCTCGCGCCGGTCGCCTCGCCGGCAGCCTCGCCGCCCGCGGGGTGGGGCCGGACGTCGGCGTGGGCCTGGCTCTGGAGCGCTCTCTCGACCTGGTGGTGGCGGCCGTGGCGGTGATCGAGGCCGGCGGCTTCCTGGTGCCCCTCGATCCGTCCTACCCGGCGGAGCGCCGGCGCTACCTGGTCGAGGACTCCCAGGTCTCGCTGGTGCTCTCCGATGCCGGGGCCGCGGCGGCGCCCGCCGAGTTGATGCCCTCCCTGCGGCCGCCGAGCCCGGACCCCGACCACCTCTCCTACCTGCTCTACACCTCGGGCTCGACCGGCCTGCCCAAGGGGGCGATGAACACCCATCGCGGGCTGGTCAACCGGCTGCGCTGGGTGCAGGACCGCTTCCCTCTCGACGGCTCCGACCGCGTGCTCCAGAAGACCCCCACCAGCTTCGACATCGCCGTCATGGAGCTGTTCTGGCCCCTGATCACCGGCGCCCGGGTGGTGCTCGCGGCCCCCGGTGGGCATCGTGATCCGGCCTACCTGGCCCGGCTGGTCGCCGAGCGGGGGGTGACCTCGGTGCACTTCGTCCCCTCTCTGCTGGCGGCCTTCCTCGAAGCGCCGGGCGTGGAGCGCTGCCGCTCACTCCGGCGGGTGAGCGCCGGCGGCGAGGCCTTGCCGCGGGCCACGGTCGAGCGCTTCGCCGAGAAGCTGTCCTGCCCGCTGCACAACTTCTACGGCCCGACCGAGGCGGCGATCGACGTCAGCGCCTGGCGCTGCCGCTCCGGCCAGCCGGGGGCGCCGGTGCCGATCGGCACCCCGATCTGGAACACCACCCTCCAGGTGGTCGATCGCCAGCTCGGGCCGCTGCCCCTGGGGGTGCCGGGCGAGCTGGTCATCGGCGGCGTGCAGCTGGCCCGGGGCTACTGGCGGCGGCCGGGGCTCACCGCCGAGCGCTTCGTGCCCGACCCCTCCGCCTCCCGGCCGGGCGAGCGGCTCTACCGCACCGGCGACCGGGCCCGTTGGCGGGGCGACGGACAGATCGAGCTCCTGGGCCGGCTGGACCACCAGCTCAAGGTGCGCGGCTTGCGCGTCGAACCGGGGGAGGTCGAGGCCGTCCTGCTCGCCCATCCGGCCGTGCGCGAGGCCCTGGTGACGGCCGTCGAGCCGCTCCCGGGTCAGGCGCCGGTGCTGGTCGCCTACCTCACCCTGGCCCCCGGCGTGGCCCTCGACGAGGCCGGGATGCGCCGCCATCTCGAAGAGCAGCTGCCGGCCTGGCTGGTGCCGACCTGGCTCGAGCCCCTGGCCGAGATGCCCCGCCTGCCCAACGGCAAGGTGGATCGCAAGGCCCTGCCGGCGCCCGGCAGGCGAGCGGCGGCGCCTCCCTCGGTCGCCGAGACGCCGGCGCGAGCGGCCCCGGAGCCGTCCCTCGACCCTCTCGAGACCCTGCTGTTGGAGGAGTGGCGGAAGGTTCTGCCCGAAGGCCCCCTCGGCCGGGACGACGACTTCTTCCACGCCGGCGGCACCTCTCTGGCCGCGGCCCTGGTGGTCAACGCCGTACAGACCGAGCTCGACGAGATCGTGATGGTGGCCGCCCTGTTCGAGAGCCCGACCCTCGCCACCTTCGCCGACCACCTGCGGCGCCGGCATCCGGCGGCGGTGGCCCGTTGGCTGCGCCGCGGCGGCCTGGTGGCTGCCGGCTCGGGAGATCAGGGCCTGGGAAGCGATGGTTCCGTGCTGGTGGGCCTCGGTCGCGGGGAGGATCCGCGAGCCCTGTTCCTGGTGCACCCCCTGTTCGGCGACGTGCTGGTCTACCGCGACCTGGCGGCGGCCCTGGCGCCACGGCGCACCGTGATCGGCATCCGGGCCTGGGGGCTGGTCGCGGGTGAGGAGCCCCTGGCCAGCCTCCCCGAGATGGCCCGCCGCTATGTCGAGGCCGTTCGCCAGCTCCAGCCCACCGGGCCTTACCGGCTGGGGGGCAGCTCTCTCGGTGGCGTGGTCGCCTTCGAGATGGCCCGGCAGCTCGAGGCGGTGGGGGAGGAGGTCGAGCTGCTGGCCCTCTTCGACAGCTGGGTGGCCGACGGCCTGCCGCCGGCGGGTCAGGACGGCGACCTGCGCCTGGTCCTCGAGGCCCATCTCGGCGCCGCCGCGCCCGAGGGTGACCTGTCGCGCTGGCTGGCGCTGGCTGCCGGCCATCGCGCCGCGCTGCGCGCCTACCGGCCCCAGCCCTACGGCGGCCGGGTGGCCTTCTTCCGCGCCGCGCGACGGCTGGCTTCGGCGGGCCGGCGCCCCGAGGACGGCTGGCGCCCCTACTGGCAGGGGGAGGTGTCGGTTGCCGAGATCGCGGGAGATCACTTTACGATGCTCTCCGGATCCGAGGCGGTCACTCTGGCGAGGGAGCTGGAGGGCTTGCTCTCGGCAGACGCTGAAATAGCGAAGGAGAGGAACCATGAGGAGAACGATTCCAATGCTGCTGCTGGGCTGTTGGTGGGCCATGACGGCGAGCGCTGAGCCGGCCGAGCCGCCGAAGCCGTCCGCTCTCGAGGCCTGGAAGACCTCGGCGGCGACCGGGGCGAGTCACGAGCGGCTCGGCCTGTTGACCGGCAGCTGGAAGGTCGAGGCCCAGTACCTGGCCCAAGCCGGCAGCCCGCCGGCGGCCGGAGTGGCCACCATCGAGGCCCTGCTGGGCGGCCGCACGATCGAGGAGCGCCTGAGCACCCAGCTCTTCGGCCAGAGCTACGAGGTTCTCTACTTGCTCGGCTACGACAACACCCGCAAGAAGTACTGGGGTATCTGGATCGACAACCTGACCTCGGCCGCCACCGTGGCCGAGGGAGAGTTGCGGCCCGCGGACGGCGCGCTCGTGCTCGAGGGCAGCTACGACGACCCGGCCAGCGGCACCCGCCATACCTCGCGCTCCGAGCTCATCGTCGAGTCCGAGAGCGCCTTCACCTTGACCCTCTTCGACCTCGGCGCGGACGGCTCGGCTCGGCCGAGCCTTCGACTGCGCCACACGCGCCTTCCCGTCAAGGAGGCGCACTGATCAAAGAAAGGAAGTAGCTGATGTACAAGCAAGCTCTCGATCCGAGAAGCTGGTCCTCGATCCTGATCGCCCTGGCCCTGCTCGCCGGCGGTAGCTCGGGGGCCGGGGCCGACGGCGGCGTCACCTTCCAGGACATCGCGGCCGGAGGTGGCGCGGGGCTGGAGTACGAGAAGGCACCGTCGCCCACCTGGGACGTGATGCTGGGTCTGCGGACCCGGGTGGTGATGACCTCCGAGGTTCCCAACCTGCCGCTGTTTCCCTGGGGCACGCCCGGAGTCGTGATCTTCGACTACGACCGTGACGGGGACCAGGACCTCTACGTGACCAACGGCCCCGGCGCCGGCAACGCCCTCTTCCAGAGCCAGCTCGAGCAGACCGGGGAGCTGAGCTTCGTCGACGTCGCGGCGGCGGCCGGGGTCTCGGCCACGGCACAGGACAGCTTCGGCGCCTGCGCCGGCGACATCGACAACGACCGCGACCTCGACCTGCTGGTGCTCGGCAACCACGAGAGCAACCTTTTCTTCGAGAACCAGGGCGACGGCACCTTCGTCGACCGCACCGTCGCCAGTGGCCTGGGCGGCGGCAACCGCACGCACATCTCCTGCTCGATGGGCGACGTCGACAACGACGGCTACCTCGACGTGGCGATCTCGAACGGCTACGACAACTGGAGCCACCAGTTGGTGGTGCTCGGCCCCTTCGCCTACAACGAGCACAACCAGCTGTTCAAGAACCAGCAGGACGGGACCTTCACGGACGTGAGCGCCGCCTCGGGCATCGAGGATCTATCCCTGCTGCCGCCGCAGGTGGCCGGGAGCGCCTCCCTGTCCTGGGTGGTGGCGATCGTCGACTACGACCTCGACGGCGACGCCGACATCATCTTCGGCGACGACCAGGAGCTGCCCCTGCCCACGGCGGCCCAGGGCGGCGTCGACCTCGGTCTGCTGCGGGTCTTCCAGAACGACGGTAGCGGCCAGTTCACCGACGTCAGCGCCCAGATCGGCACCGCCAAGCCGGGGGTCTGGATGGGTCTCTCCTTCGGTGACTTCAACTGCGACGGCGCCCTCGACATCTTCGCCACCAACGGCGGCGACTACGTCGCTTCGATCGCCGGCGCACCGCGGGGCGCGGCACCGAGCGAGTGGTTCCTGGGCTCGGCGGCCGGCACCTTCACCATCCCGGGAGTCGGGGCCCTGCTGGCCACTCCCTTCGGCTGGGGCACCTCGACCTTCGACTATGACCTCGACGGTGACACCGACGTGATCTTCCACGGCGGCTTCGACCAGGTCTTCACGGTCGACGCCTCGAACCCCGGAGCCTTGCTGCAGAACAACGGCTGCGTCGCCGCCTTCAGCCGCGACGCCACGGCTCTCGCTGGCTCGACCAACCACCAGCTGCGCACCGAGTACGGCGTGGCCGTGGGCGACCTCGACCAGAACGGCTTCGAGGACGTGGTCTCGGTCTCCGCCTTCAACATCCCCCCCACCGCCAACCTGATCAGCTATCCGACCCTCTTCGGCGGCCCCTTCGACGTCGACGCCAAGCGGGTGCGGCTGTTCGCCTCGACCGGCACTCCGGGCCAGCTGATGTGGAACGGCACGGCGGTGACCCCTGGGACCCTCGCGGTCGAGCTCAACAGCGGTGGCAACGGTAACCGCTCGGTGGCCGTGGAGCTGGTCGGTGGCAAGGACCTGGTGCCGGGCGGCAGCGTCAACCGCGACGGCGTGGGGGCGGTGCTCTCCTTCACCCCGCGGCGGGGCAAGACCGTGATGCGGCCGGTGGTCGCCGGCTCGAGCTTCGGCTCACAGGACAGCCTGATCTCGGTCTTCGGTCTCGGCAAGGAGAAGAAGGGCACCCTGGAGATCCTCTGGCCGGGCGGCGTGCGCAACCGGGTCGACAACGTCAAGCGCGGCGAGCACCTGGTGGTGCCGGAGATCCCCTGCAGCTATGACGCCTTTCCGCGGCTGCGTGGCCGCTACTCCCGCTGTGTCACCCGAGCGCTGCACGGCTACGTGGCGCAGGGCGTGATCAAGCCCCACGAAGCCGCGCGGCTGCTCGCGAGCGCGCTCGCGGCTCACCAGGACCGCTAGCTCGAGGCAGAGGAGGGGCGAGCATGACTCTCGACCACGAGGCTCCACGATCGAGCCGGTCCAGGCTGCTGCCGGGCCGTCCGGGTCTACGGTTCTCCGCCGTGATGATCCTCTTCGTCCTGGCGGTCGGCCTGGGGCCGAACGCCGCCCTCTGGAGCATCGCCCAGGGGCTCGTGCTGCGCCCCCTTCCCTATCCCGACTCCGAGCGTTTGGTCCGGATCTTCGGTCGCGAGCTCGGGCAGTCCAGCGGCAGCGGTGCCGTGTCCCTGCCCGAGCTGGCGGATCTCTCGGCCCAGAGCCGATCCTTCTCCGCGCTCGCAGCCGCGAGAGTGGAGACCCTCCCCCTCGCCGGCGGCGATCAGCCGCGTACCATCTCCTGTGCCTTCGTCTCGCCCAGCCTCTTCGCCGTCACCGGCCTCGGCCCGGCCCTCGGTCGCTCCTTCCAGCCGGAGGAGGGGCGGCCCGGCGCGGGACCGGTGGTGGTGCTCTCGCACGGCCTCTGGCAAGCCGCGTTCGGCGGTGATCGCGGCGTGCTCGGCCGCAGCGTCCAACTGGACGGGCTGCCGACCGTGGTGATCGGCGTCCTGCCCCCCTGGGCGGAGTTCCCGGACAGCGCCGAGGCTTTCGTCCCGATCACCTCGCAGGACCGGGAGACCCGGCGCGACGAGCGCCGCTACGCCCTGCTCGGTCGCCTGGCTCCCGGGGTCACCCTGGCCCAGGCCCGGGCCGAGCTCTCCGCGACTGCCCGGCAGTGGCAGGGGCAACATCCCGAAGCCGGCCGCGAGCGGGTGCTCACCGCGACGCCGCTGCGGGAGGTGCGCTTCGGCCGCACCCTCGCCATGGTCGGGGTGATCACGGCGGTGGTCTTTCTGCTCCTGGTGCTCGCCTCGGTCAACGTCGCCAACCTGCTGCTCCAGGAGGTGAGCACGCGCAGCCGCGAGCTCGCCCTGCGCCGCAGCCTCGGCGCCGAGCGACGGCAGATGATCGCTTTGTTGGTCCGGGAGAAGCTGCCCCTGTTCGCCCTCGGGGGCCTCCTCGGGGTGCTCGCCGGGCACGGCGTGCTGCGCCTGGCCGCCGGCCTGATCCCCTATCCGCTGCCGCCTTACCTGGGCTTACGCCTCGAGCCGCTGGCCGTCGGCGTCGCCTTCGCGGCGGCTGCCCTGGTGGCCTTGGGAACCTGCCTGCTGCCCGGGCTGGAGGCGGCGGGCACCAGCTTCGTCCACCTCGGTGGGGGAGCCGGCTCCCGGACCACCCCGAGCCGGCGGGAGCGCCGCCGGCAGCGGGCCCTGGTCGTCGCCCAGGTCGGCCTCTCCGTGGTCCTGCTCATCGCGGCCCTGGCCATGGTGCGCACCTTTCTGCGCCTTCAGAGCATGGAGCCCGGGTTCCCGACCCGCGGGCTGCTCGCCACCCCGGTGCCGCTGGCTCGCGGCTCCTACCCGGGTGAGGCGGCACGCCGCGACGCCTACCAGCGGCTGATGGCCAGGGTGGGAGCCCTGCCCGGCGTCGAGCGGGTCGCCGTCGGCCAGTACCTGCCCTTCGCCGTCCAGCGCTTCACGGCGGTGGTGGCGGCCGGCCAGGAAGAAGCTCAGCCAGGCGGCCGGCAAGCCCTCTTCCAGGTGGTCGGCGGCGACTACTTCGGCACCCTCGGCCTGCCCCTGCTCAAGGGACGAGCTTTCACTCCCCAGGACGACGAGCAGGCCGTGCCGGTGGTGGTGATCTCGGCCCGCCTGGCTCGGCGGCTGTGGGGGGAGGCAGATCCCCTCGGCCAGCGCCTCCGCCTTCCCCGTCTCGGCGAGGGCTTGTGGACGGTGGTGGGTGTGGTGGGCGACACCCGCTTCCAGCGCGATGGCGACCCGCAGGCCTCGGTGGAGATCTATCTGTCCCACCAGCAGACCGCCTGGGACAGTCTCAACCTCTTCGTGCGCACGGCGGGGGAGGCCCAGGCCCTGGCCGCGGCGGTCCAGGGGGCGGTGCGGGCCTTCGACGCGGCGGTGCCGCTGTCCGGGGTGCTGCCGGCCGAGCGCCTCAAGGAGAACTCCCTGTGGTTCCAGAAGGTCTCGAGCGTCCTGGTCGGCCTGTTCGCCTTCACCGGTCTGGTGCTCGCCCTGGCCGGGGTCTTCAGCACGGTGGCCTCTTCGCTGGCCCGCCGTGCCAGTGAGCTCTCGGTGCGCGTCGCCCTCGGCGCTCAGCGCCGGCAGATCATGACGGAGGTGCTTCGCCAGTTGGCCGGGCAAGTGTCCCTGGGCATCGCGCTCGGTCTGGCCGGTGCCTTCCTGCTGACCCCGATCCTGCAGCGGGCCATGGGAGCCGGCCGGTCCATCGACCTCGTGGCCATGGTCGGGGTGCCGCTGGCGATGGTCGCAGTCTGCCTGGTGGCGGCGCTGCCACCTCTGCTGCGCGCGCTGCGTTTCGATCCCAGCCGGGTTCTGCAGGATTCATAGCGTAGGGCGACCTCGAAACGGCTCGGCCCCGGCCGGAGCCGGCGGTGGCCGAGCCGGTCCCCTTCAGCAGCCGCAGGGCTCGGACTCGGTGATCTTGTAGATCGTGATCGTGCCCCAACAGTTCAGCGTGCCGCTGCAGGTGCGCACGCAGGTGCCGGCGTACTGGGTCTTGGCAGCATCGAAGAAGTAGTCCGTGACGACGATCTTCGGGCAGGCCGCGTCCGTGCTGGGGGCAGGGAGCAGGGCAGAGGCCAAGCTGGCGGCGGCCAGGAAGGCCAGGGCGAGGAGCATGCGGCGGGGACGCAGGATCGGTTTGAGCATGGTCTGGATCTCCTTGGATCGATTCGTCCGGCACCCCCTTGGCGAGCCGATGGGGAGTCCCGGGCAGTGCGTTATAAATGGAGAAGTGTCCATGCTCGGGTTCGCGTGACAACGAGCAGACTGCGACGTCGCTCGCGCCAAGCCCTGGTCCACCGCGCGAGGGCGAGCCCGAAGATGGATGCCTCAGCCTCCGACAGCGACCCCGCCGCCCCGCCGGTAACGAAATCCCCCGCCGCCTCACCCATCGAGCATCACCGAGACTCGGTGCTTTCGTGACCACGACGCCGTAAGCTATGGGCGCGCTCCCGAGGGCGAGGTGCTGGCTTTCACCGCCATCTGACCGGAGGTCCACGATGCCTTACGCCGCCTATTCAACCGTGTTCGTCCGCGCGACCCCGAACGGTGAGAAGACGCAGCAGCTGCTCTGGGGCGATTGGGTGGAGCGCCTCCCGGGCGTCGATGGCGAGTGGGTGGAGGTGCGAGGTCGAGGGGAGCATGGCTGGCTGCGCCAGAGCGAGCTGCAGGAAGAGCAGCTGCTCGAGGTGTGCTACGTGGACATCGGCCAGGGCGACGGCTGCCTGGTGGTGGCCCCCGCGGACGCCACGCACGATCGCGACCGCTTTCTGCTCGTCGACGCCGGAGAGCGCGACAACATGGCCCGCTTCCTCTCCTGGCGCTTCAACCTCCACCGCAACCCGGAGCGGGTGATCACCTTCGACACCGCGGTCATCAGCCATCCCGATCAGGACCACTACAAGGGCTTCCAGCCCCTCTTCGAGTCCCCCCAGCTACGCTTCCGGCAGGTCTTCCACAACGGCATCGTCGAGCGCGTGGCGACGCCGCCGGTCGGGCGGGTCGAGACCATCGACGGCCGGCAGTACCTGACCGAGCTGTGCCCGGGCCAGGCCGACGCCGCGGCGGTGGTCAACGACCCGGTGCTGGCGGGCCGCAAGCTCTATCCCAAGCTGCTGGCCACCGCGCTCGGCAGCGGCCGGGTGGACAGCCTGCGCATGATCTCCAACCGCGACGGCCACCTCCCCGGCTTCGGGCCGGCCGAGCGCTTGAGCATCCAGGTGCTGGCCCCGGTTCCCGAGACGCTGCCGGATGGGCGGTCTGCCCTGCGCTGGTTCGACCCCGGCCTCTCCCAGACCGGCAAGACCAAGAACGGCCACTCGGTGGTGCTGCTCGCCACCTACGGCAACGTCCGCCTGCTGCTGGGCGGCGACCTCAACACGGCCGCCGAGCACTACCTGCTGGCCCACTACACGGGCCTCGACCCCGAGCCCGCCGACCCGGCGGCCCGCGCCGCCCTGCTGGCGGCCGCCCGGCCGGTCTTCGCCTGCGACGTGGTCAAGGCCTGCCACCACGGCAGCGCCGACTTCTCGACGGTGTTTCTCGAGGCCCTGAACCCGGTGGCGACGGTGATCTCGAGCGGTGACGAGGAACCCCACTGCCATCCGCGCCCGGACACCCTGGGCGCGGTGGGCAAGGCCAGTCGTGGCGAGCGGCCGTTGATCTTCTCGACCGAGCTCGCCCGCTCAACGCGCGACCAGATCCAGAACCCGGAGAGTCTGCGGCGCAAGCTGCGGGACTTGACGGACAAGCTCGCCGAGGCCAGCACCGAAGAGGAGCGCGCCACCCTCAAGGAGAAGATCAACGCCCTGGTGGCCACGCTCGAGAGGAGCGTGGCGGTCTACGGCATGATCACCCTGCGCACCGACGGCACCAAGGTCTTGCTGGCCCAGAAGCTCGAAGAGCCCCGAGCGCTGACCAAGGAAGAGTTCGACGTGCACCTGCTCGAGCCGGGGCCGGACGGGGTGCTGAGGTACCAGTCGAAGCACTGAGCAGGAGAGCACCGTTGCCGGCCTCGCTGATCTAAGGACAGAGCTCCAGGACGGGCGCGAAGAACTGCTTCTGCTCGGGAGACGCAGCCGCCGGCGACACCGGCGGCGACGCGAATGCGGGTCTCCGAACCGCCACCGTTCTCCTTCACCTCGGTCTTGCCCTCGCGTCCGGTCTCGAGTCGAACGTCGCCCACCGAGGCGAGCTGGCTCTTTTCCACCTTGATACCGCCCTTGAGGCCGCCCATCGACGCTGCGAGGCGGATCGAGGCGACGTCGAAGAGGGAGACCTCGCTGGCTTCGATCTTGCCGTTGCCCGCGACCCCGGCACCGGCCTCGAAGATCACGCCGCCGGTCGCCACCGCGCCCCCCTCGCCGCCAGCGCCGATCTGCCTCAGGCTGATGGAGGACTCCTCACCGGTCAGGCGCACCGACAGGGTGTCGGCGAAACGGGCATGGACCTTGTCCAGCGCCACCTGGCTCTTGGTGCCGCCGGCGCTCACGACGATACTGCCCAGCGGCGCCTCGATGCCCACCTCCTCGATCTTGAGCAGACCCTCGTTGCCATCCATGGTGATGCTCACGCCGTGCGGGCTGCGGATTCCCCCCTCGGCCAGGAGGCCGGTGAACTTCTGTCCGCCCCGGATCTGCACGGTGCCGGCGGCGGCCAGCGCGTGCTCGGGGCCTGGCAGCAGGCGCTCGAGAACGAACAGACCCGATTCCGGCCCCAAGGTGATCAGCAGGCTGCCGGTGCGGGCGCGCAGGCCGGAAAGCGTGGTTTGGAAGATGCTGCTCGCCCCCGGCAGGTTGGAGCTGATCGAGGTGGCGGAGAGAAAGCTCATGGTGAGCTTGATCTCGGCCTTGCCGGCACTCTGCACGACCAGGGGACCGGCGAAGGTGAGCGAGACCCGCTCGGCCTCGAAGTTGCCACCCAGCACCAAGGTGCAAGGCGATGCCACCTGCTCGCTGGCCGGCGGCCGGGCCCCGTCGAGGATCTTGGTGGAGTTTTCGAGCACCACCACGTGGCCGGGGCTGGTCTCACAGGCCTGGCGTAGTTCGGCGGTGGTGGTCACTTGCACGGCGTGAGCGCTCGCTCCTGCCGAGGCAATGAGCAAGGCGAAGAGGACGGTGGAACGACGGCGACGGGGCGGTCGAGGGTTCTCGAGGCGCGGCATGGCGGCACTCCTTCTGGAAGGAGGTCGAGAAATCGCGAGGGCGGGCCACGAGCCCGACCGGAGGGTAACTCCTCGCCCTCCCCCGTCTTGTAGCGAGGCGGCCGGCGCCGCATCCTGAGCCTTCGAAAGGAGGTCCGGGATGGATCGAAGAGTGCGTGGTTTTCGGCAGGAGGTGAAGCGCCTGGGTTTGGGGCGAGTGGGC
>DASUEU010000073.1:0-32084 GCA_036274895.1 Thermoanaerobaculia bacterium
TCAGAGTGACTCGTCGTCGAAGCGGCCGGGCTCCTGCACCGGGCCAGGCTGGCCCTCTCTAGCTGGAAGGGACCCACCCGCCCCAAGGCGGGAGAGCCCCCAACCAGCGCACTTGACAAACGGTCGTTCCATATCAGGGGCGGACCACGGTGTCCGCCCTCTTCGCAAAGCGTCCGCCCCTTCATCCCCGCCGTCGCGCCGCGGCCAGCCGCTCGAACAGCCCCACCACCGACTCCACCACGGCGCCGCGTTGGCGGTTGTGGTGTCCGATCTCGAACGCCAGCCGCCACTGCTCGAAGAGCACGCCCCACGCCGTGAAGACGCTGTGCTTGGGGTCGTAGATCGCCGTGGCTTCCGAGGTCACGCCGTTGAGCTCAAGGACCTTGATTCCCTGCCCCGAGCGCAGGTGGTCGGAGGAAGGCACCTTGAGGTCGTAGCGGCCGAAGAAGAAGCCCTCGAAGGGCTGGCTCACGCGGTGAATGGCGTCCTCGAGCTCGTCGGTGGTGTGGTGCCCGCCGTCGAGAAACACCGCCCCCCGGCAGTGCGTGCCCAGATCGGTCAGGAGCACCGTCTCTCCAGGAGCGGGTACCTCGTCCAGCCGGTTCCCCAGGCGCTCCCGGTACGCGGCCTCGGCGTAGAGGGCGCGGGGGTCGGCGAGGATCAGCTCTTCGAGGGTCCTGCGACCATCGCCCACCACGGCCGGCAGGCGCTTTTCGGTGACCGCGAAGACCCTGCCCTTCTCCTCGTGGGGCCGGCGCACGTAGAAGACGCCGAACTCCACGCCATCGATGAACTCCTGGACGATCAAGTCTCCCGGCTGCTCCGCGAGGGCCTCGACCACCTCGTCCCAGGTGCCGGCGATGCGCACCCCGGCGCCGCGCTGGCCCTGGTCGGGCTTGACCACCAGGGGCAGTTCGAGGCCGTGCTCGCGGACCAGCTCCCGCACCAGGAGCTCCCGCTCCTCCTGGCTGCCACCGGCCGGAAGGCGCCGGTAGCGGGCGACGTGGTGGCCGGGGAGGCGGTCGAGGATGTCCGCCTTCGACTCGCCGATGAAGCCGCTCGCCGGGATGCCCGGATTGGCGGCGGTGAACACCGTGAGGCTCCGGTAGCGCACGGCCAGCCACAGGACGTAGACCACCACCGGCGGATAGAAGGCCCACGGTGGCCAGAACTCCCAGCGCAGCTTCCTGCCCCACCATGCTTTCAGCCGGCGCCGGCCCTTCCACGAGGCGGCGGCGATGCCCAGCTTGAGCAGCAGGTAGAGGCCGACGACCACCAGCAACAGGGCCGGCGCCCAGACCTTGGCCTGCTCCAACCAGCCATAGGCCTGCTTGCCGACCAGGGCGGAGACCCCCACCAGCAAGGGGGTCCAGAGGGTGGCGGCGAGCAAGAACCAGCCGACGAAGCGCATCAGGGGGACGTGCAGCAAGCCAGCCGTGAAGTAGGTGGCCAGGCGGGTCCCCGGTACGAAGCGGGAGAGGAAGATGATCGCCGGCCCCTTCTCGTTGGCCCAGCGCGAGCTGCGCTCGACGGCTTCGGGGGAAACCAGCCACTTGAGAGGGGCGCGGGAGAGCCAGGGTTTGCCCATGAAGCGGCCGGCGAGGAAGAGGGCGATGTCGCCGACGAAGATCCCCACCAGGCAGGCGAGGGTGGCGGGCAGGAAGGCGAGCCGTCCCTGGCCAACCAGGACTCCGGCCACGATGCAGGAGAGGTCTTCGCTGACGAAGGTCGAGACGGCCAGGATCGCCAGCAAGATCACCAGGGAGAAGCCCTGGACCGGCGGCTGGGCTCGGCGGTCGAAGGGCTCGGCGGCCTCGGCGATGCGCTGAGGGTCAGCACCCTCGCGAGTGCGGGCCTCGCCGCGATCGACCCGGCCGAAGAAGTCGAGCAAGGGACCCGAAACCTTCTCTCCCGCCGGAAAGACCATGAAGTGGTTCTCCCCCGGCACCATCACCAGCTCGCTCTGGGGCACGATGCGCTGATGCTCGAGGGCCGCCGCGGGCGCCACCAGCACGTCCCGATCGCCGTGGAAGACCAACGTGGGCCCGGCCCAGCGTTCGAGGATGCCGCGCAAGGGGCGCTGGTCGGTGTCGAAGAAGTTGCGGGCGTAGGCGACCGAGAGCACCGAGCGGTCGAAGAGGCCGAAATGCGGCACCGCCTCTTCGAGCAACCACAGGAAGCCGAGCTGCACGCCGTGGATGGCGTGGTTGACGGTGTGCTGGCCGAGCAGTTCCAGCTCCTGGACACCGATCGCCGACAGCAGGGTCAAGGACGCCACCCGCTCGGGCTCACGCCCGGCGAGCTCGATTGCCACTCCGCCTCCCATCGAGTAGCCCAGCACGTGGGCTCGCTCGGCACCCAGCCGATCGAGCAGGGCTGAGGCGCAAAGGGCGTGGTCGGCGACCGAGTAGCTCGGCACCTGACGCGACGAATGGCCGAAGCCCGGCAGGTCGGGAGCCACCACCCGGTACCGCGCCGCCAGCTCCGGCCCCAGGCGCTCGAAGTCCCGGCTGCTGCCTGGGCTGCCGTGCAGCAGGAGAAGCCAGGGCGCGCCCTCGGCCGCGGCGGAGGGCTGCCACAGGCGGTAGGCCAGGCGAACCTCCTGGGTTCCGGTCTTCCCCTTCGAGACCGCCGCGACCGTTACGGTCGAGAGGCCCACCGGCAAAGGTGGCTCTTTGACCAGGCTCCGGACCAGGTGAGAGGCCGCCAACAGGACGAGATAGCCAGCCAGAAAGAGACGACGGCGAGTCATGGGGTGAGAGAGCGGCCTCAGGCCGGCAGGGCCACCAGCCGTCGCTCCAGGCGCACGGGTGTGCCGAGGGCCACCCGGCAGGGCGAGCCCGGGGCGTAGGCCAAGGCAACCTCTCCTGCGCTCACCGTAACCTGGGTGAAGCCGACGGTCTTGGCGTCCTCTCGGTGCATACAAGCCGACAGGCGACCCCGCTCCGGCAAATGGCTCGAATGGAAAGCGAGGTGCAGGGGGGAGCGGCTCAGGCCCTCGGCCCCGAGCGCCTCGAAGGAGCGCCGGCGGGCCGCGGCGGCCTCGGAGAAGACCACTGCCGAGGAGACCAGGGGATGGTCCGGCTCGCCGAGAGGCACCAGCGAGCGGCCGTCCCACTCGAAAGCACGGGCCAGCCCCGGCTCGACGGCGAGCAGGGTGAAGGGCTCGTAGCGCTCGAGGTCGGCGCGCTCCAGCGCCGTCGCCACGTCCCGCAGACCATCGCTGCCGGCCAGGTCTCGCACCAGCAGGCCTCGGCTCCTGGGCGGCTGGGGGCTGCCGGCGGGCCGGGTCGCCTGGTAGAGGTTGAGCAGGGAGAGAGAGAGGCCCAGCTCGTTGACGGCGATCCAGGTGCCCCCGGCCTCGCTGTCGGAGGGAGAGAGGTAGCGCACCCCCTGAGCCTCGGCGACGGAGGGCGCGGTGGCGGGAAGGCGGGTCCGGCGCTCGTCCCGGTTGCTGAACAGCTCGTAGCCGTCCTCGGTGAAGAACCAGCTGAGGGTGCACATGGCGAGGAGCTCAGTCCTCCCGGGGCTCGTCGACGAGGAGGCCGAGCACGTCCGAGGTCGAGACGATCCCCACGGTGTCGAGCCCGCGGCGCACCAGCACCCGGTGCAGGTGGCGCTCGAGCATCAACTCGGCGACCTCGGAGACGGGAGCCTCCTCCCGCACCCAGACCACCCCGGGGCTCATCACGTCGGCCACCTTCTGTTGGCTCAGCTCCTCCGGGGCCAGGCGAGCCAGGGCCCGGGTGAGGTCGACGACCGAGACCACTCCGACCAGCCGGCCCTCGTCGTCGGCCACCGGCGCGCCGGAGATCTCGCTGTCGACCAGGAAGCGGGCCAGCTCGAGCAGGCCCATGTCGAGGGGGACGGAGAGGATCTCCGGGTTCATCAAGTCGCTGGCGGTGATCGGACGCATCGTCTACTCCACTCGGCTCGCCTGCCACCGGCCCGCCATGGGCTCACGGGTGAGCTTGATCTCCACCTGCCAGTCGCCTCCCCCTCGCTCGCCCCCCAGCTCGCCGCGCATCAGCCCTTCGAAGGCCACCGGCAGCACACCACCCCGGGCCGACCCCTCGATCCGTGCATAGAAAGCCTCACCCCGCATCTTGCCTTCGAGATCCGCTTCGAAGGGCGAGCCCTCCCGGGTCCGGCCCTGCATCGAGCCCTCGAGCTTGGCGCCCCAGGAAGAGATCCGGAACTCCATCTCACCGGAAACCGTGCCGTCGAAGCTGCCCCGCCACAAACCTCGGTGGGGGGAACGGCACGACAGGACCAGGAGGCCCAGGACCACCACCAGGGCTGGCCCGAAGGGCGGAAGAGCCCTGCTCAGCCGACGCCCGACTCTATCCCAGCTCATCCGGCCGCCCTCCGTGGGGACTGAAGTATGATCAGGCACCCCGCAAGGGGCCCATCTGTTCGTCGCTCTGCGCCAGCTACGCCTCCCGCGCGCCGGAGCGTCACCGCTCTTCAAGGAACAAGGAGATCGTAATGAGAATTCTCGTCTTTGGCGGCTCCGGCCGGATCGGGCGCGCGGTGGCCTGGGATCTGGCTCGGGACCCCGAAGTGACGGAAATCGGCATCGTCGGCAACGAGCCCACGCCGCTCGAAGAGGCCCGTTCCTGGCTCGGCTCCGCGAAGATCTCGACCCACCTGCTCGACGTCGACGACCGTGCCGCCGTGCTGGCCCTGGCCCGGGGCTGGGACGCCGGCGTTCTCACTCTGCCCCATCGCCATGCCAGCTACAAGATGATCGAGCAGGCCATCGAGGCGGGCCTGTCCGTGGTCGACGTGCTCGAGGAGTACCATCGCTGTCCGGACGTCTACGAGATCGAGGGTCTCGACCTGCCGCCGGGCATGACGCTCCAGGAGTTCGGCGAGAAGCTCCACCACGACGCCGTGGCCCGGGGCGTGACCATCCTCGACGGCATGGGGCTCGCCCCGGGGCTGACCAACGTCACCGTCGGCGAGGGGATCCGCGAACTGGACGTCGCCGAGGAGGCGGTGGCCCGGGTGGGCGGCATCCCCGAGAAGAGCGCCGCCGCCCGCCACCCCCTGCGCTACATGATGACCTGGTCCTTCGACCACGTGCTGCGCGAGTACGTCATCCGCGTCAACGTCAAGAAGAACGGCGAGGTGGTCGAGGTCGAGGCCGGCACCGACCGCGAGACCTTCCGCTTCCATGCCCTCGGCCACGACGAGCAGCTCGAGTGCGCCGTCACGCCCGGCATGCCGAGCTTCATCTACACCCGACCCCAGCTCCGGACCTTCGCCGAGAAGACGGTGCGCTGGCCCGGTCACTGGAGCGGCGTCGAGGTGCTCAAAGAGTGCGGCTTGCTCGGCCTCGACCCGGTGGCGGTGGATGGCGCCGAAGTGGTGCCCCGCCACCTCCTCTACAACCTGCTGGTGCCCAAGCTCAAGCCCAACCCGGGCGAGACCGACGTCTGCGTGATGTACAACACCGTCCGCGGCCGGCGCGACGGCCGCCGCGTGCAGATCGACTACTACATGTGGGAGCAGGGCAACCCGGAGCTGGGTCTGTCGGCGATGATGCGCACCACCTCGCTGCCGGCCGCGATCGCCGTCCGGCTCCTCGCCAAGGGCAAGGTCCTCGGCGCCGGCATCGTCGCCCCCGAGGACGGCATCGCCGGCCCGGTCTACCGGGAGTTCCTCGACGAGCTGGCCAAACGCAACGTACGCATCGAGCAGACGACCACGGTGCTCGAAACGGAGACCCCATGAGCACCACCGTCCTGGCCGCACCGCCGGCAACGTCCGGCGGCCTGCGCCAAGAGTCGATCCGCAACTTGGCGATCATCGCCCACGTCGACCACGGCAAGACCACGCTGGTCGATGCCATGCTCTGGCAGAGCGGGATCTTCCGCGCCAACGAGCACGTCGCCGACCGGGTGATGGACTCGATCGACCTCGAGCGGGAGCGCGGCATCACGATCATGGCCAAGAACACGGCCATCCACTACCGCGGCCACCGCATCAACATCGTCGACACCCCCGGCCACGCCGACTTCGGCGGCGAGGTCGAACGCACTCTCAAGATGGTCGATGGCGTGCTACTGCTGGTCGATGCCAGCGAAGGCCCCCTGCCACAGACCCGCTTCGTGCTCAAGAAGGCCCTCGAGGCCGGCCTGCCACCGATCGTGGTGGTGAACAAGATCGACCGCCCCGATGCCCGCATCGCCGAGGTGCTCAACGAGGTCTACGACCTGTTCATCGACCTCGACGCCACCGAGGAGCAGCTCGAGTTCCCCGTGCTCTTCACCAACGCCCGCGATGGCCGCTGCCGGCAGAGCCCGGACGGGCCGGAGAGTGACCTGGGCCCCCTCTTCGAGGAGATCCTGCGCACGGTTCCGGCTCCCCTCTACCAGCCCGACAGCCCCCTCCAGGTGCTGATCACCAACCTCGACTGGGACGACTACGTCGGCCGCCTGGCCATCGGCCGGGTGGTCAACGGCAAGCTCGCCCGCGGCAGCCAGGTCGCCCTTTGCCGCGCGGACGCCACGGTGACGCCGGCCAAGATCTCCGAGGTCTACGGCTTCGAGGGCTTGAAACGGGTGGCGATCACCGAGGCCGGCCCCGGGGACATCATCGCCCTCGCCGGTCTCGACGACCTCTCGATCGGCGACACCCTCTCGGACCTCGCGGATCCGCGCCCCCTGCCCCCCATCCGCGTCGACGAGCCGACCATCGCCATGGTCTTCGCGGTCAACAGCTCACCCTTCTCCGGCCGCGACGGCAAGTGGGTCACCTCCCGCAAGCTCCTCGAGCGGCTGGAGAAGGAGGCCCACCACAACGTCGCCATCCGCCTCGAGCCCACCGAGTCGCCGGACGCCTTCACGGTGGCCGGCCGCGGCGAGCTGCAGCTGGCGATCCTGATCGAGATGATGCGCCGCGAGGGCTACGAGCTGGCCGTGGGCAAGCCCGAGGTGCTGACCAAGCGGGTGGATGGAGTGCTCCACGAACCGATGGAGCTGCTGGTGATCGACTGCCCGGAGGAGTACATCGGCGCCGTGACCCAGATGCTCGGCCCCCGCAAGGGCCGTCTCTCGAAGATGGTGAACCACGGCAGCGGCCGGGTCCGCATGGACTTCCGGGTGCCCTCAAGGGGGCTGATCGGCTTCCGCGGCGAATTCCTGGCCGACACCCGCGGCACCGGCATCCTGAACCACCTCTTCGACGGCTACGAGCCGTGGCAGGGCGACATCGCCCACCGTTCGACCGGCGCCCTGGTCGCCGACCGCACCGGCAAGGCCACGGCCTACGCCATCGAGAACCTCCAGCCCCGCGGCACCCTCTTCATCGCCCCGGGCGCCGAGGTCTACGAGGGCATGATCGTCGGCGAGCACGCCCGCGAGAGCGACCTCGACGTCAACATCACCAGGGAGAAGAAGCTCACCAACATGCGCGCCGCCGGCGCCGAAGAGCTGGTGCGCCTGGTGCCGCCGCGGCGCCTCTCCCTCGAGCAGGCGATCGAGTTCATCAAGGAGGACGAGCTGGTCGAGGTGACGCCCTTGGCGTTCCGGCTGAGGAAGAAGATCCTGGCGGCCAATCGGCGGAAGTAGAGGCGCGGTTCCCGCGCCCCTACGCCGCCGGCGTCGGCTTGCGCTCGGGCCTCTCTTCGCCCTGCTGCCAGCCGTCGCGCAGCCGGAGGATGCGGTCGCCGTAGGCGGCGTTGTCCTCCGAGTGGGTGACCTGGATGATCGTGGTGCCGGCGCGGTTGAGCTCCGCGAACAGCTCCATGATCTCCTTGCCCTGCTCGCTGTGCAGGTTGCCGGTCGGCTCGTCGGCGCAGAGCACCCGCGGGTTGATGATCACCGCCCGCGCCACCCCCACCAGCTGTTGCTGGCCACCCGAGAGCTGGCTGGGGAACAGGTCCTTCTTGCCCACGATGTTGAAGCGGTCCAGGGTGTCGGCCACCAGGGCCTCCCGCTCGGCCCGCTTGATGTTGAGGTAGGAGAGGGGCACGTCGAGGTTCTCGGCCACCGTCAGGTTGTCGAGCAGGTGGTAGCTCTGGAAGACGAAGCCGATGTGCCGCTTGCGCAGCTCATTGCGCTCCTTCTGCTTGAGCTGGTGGACCGGCTGGTCCATGAACCGGTACTGCCCCTCCCACTCCCCGTCGAGCATGCCCAGGATGTGCAGCAGACTGGTCTTGCCGGCACCCGAGGGCCCCATGATGGTCACGAACTCCCCCTCCTGCACCGTGAGGTTGATGCGACGCAGGACGTAGGAGAGGCCCGACCCGACCTTGTAGGACTTCTCGACGTTGGTCAGCTGGATCAGAGGGGCCATGGCTGCTCCGGAGGGCAAGCGTAAGGAGCGCTGCGCCGCGAGCCGGAAAGGGCTCGCGGCGCAGGCGTCACCGGGTGGGCGAGGTCACTACAGGCGCCAGCCGCTCTCGGCGAGATCCCGCTCCCGCTCGAGGCGCTGTGCCGCTTCCTGCTCCTCGACGATCTGGCCGTCGAAGAGGTGCACGGCGCGCTGGGCATGACGGGCGTAGCGAGGATCGTGGGTGACCATGCAGATCGTGGCGCCGCCCTTGTGCAGCTCGTCAAGCAGGCCCATGACCGCCTCGCCGTTCTTCGAGTCGAGGTTGCCGGTCGGCTCGTCCGCGAGCAGGATCGAGGGGTCTCCCACCACCGCGCGGGCGACGGCGACGCGCTGCTGCTGGCCGCCGGAGAGCTGCGAGGGGAAGTGCTTCATGCGGTGGGCCATGCCGACCCGCTCGAGGGCGGCCTGCACTCGCTGCTTGCGCTCGGCGGTGGGCATGCCGCGGTAGGTCAGCGGTAGCTCGACGTTCTCGTAGACCGTCAAGTCGCCGATCAGGTTGAAGGCCTGGAAGATGAAGCCGATCTCGCGGTTCCTCACCTTCGCCCTCTCGGCGAAGGAGAGGGCCTCGACCGCCCGGCCGTTCAAGTGGTACTTGCCCTCGGTCGGGGTGTCGAGAAGGCCCAGGATCGACAGCAGGGTGGTCTTGCCGCCGCCCGAGGGGCCTGCGATGGCGATGTACTCGCCGCGCTTGATCTCGAGGTGGATATTGGCCAGGGCGTGGGTCTCGACCTCGTCGGTGAAGAAGACTTTGGTGACCCCTTCGAGCCGGATCAGAGCCTGGGACGCGTCGCTCATTGGTTCCCTCATTTCCAACAAGCCGCCGGGGGCCGGCGAGCTCAGCAGGTGGTTGCTACTCGACATGCTACTACGCCCGACGGCGGCTTCGGTTTCACCCGTTCCCCGCGCCGTTACTCGAGACGGATCTTCTCCTGGTCGTCGAAGGCCGAGGTGTCGGACAGGATCACCTCGTCGCCGACGTCTAGACCCGAGCGGACCTCGATGGTGTTGACCGAGCTTTTGCCGAGCATCACCGGCACGCGCACCGCCTCACCCGTGGCCAGCACCTTGAACAGCGAGACTTGGCTCTCGGGGTTGCCGTAAGTCGGACGCCCGACGAAGAGGACGTCGGTGAGCCTCTCGATCTCCACAGTGCCTTCCACCGAGAGATCGGGACGCGCGCCCTTGGGCAGCTCGCCCAGGATCTCGACGTCGACGGTCACCGTGCCCTCGCGCACGGCGGGGTCGATGCGCTTGACCCGCCCGGAAACGATGCCGTTGCGGGTATCGACCTCGGCCTTCTGCCCGATCAGAAGGTCCTTGGCCTGGATCTGCGGGATCTGGAGCACGGCCTTGAGCAGGGCGGGATTGGCGACCAGAGCCAGGTTGGTTCCCGGGCTGACCCGCTGGCCGACCTCGACCGGCACTTCCTGCAACACACCGGCGATGCCGGCGCGGACGTTGAGCTCGTTGACCTGGCTCTGGCGCAGCTGGTAGATCGCTTCGAACTGCTCGATCCGCGCCCGCTGGGAGGCGAGCTGGGCCTGGACGGAATCCGTCTGCTTGGCCAGCCGCTGCTGCTCGATCGCCGTGCGCTCGCCGAGCTGTTTGGCCCGCAAGCGGGCCCGCTTCAAGGTGATCTCCGGGGTCAGGCCGTCACGAGCCAGCTGCTCCTGGGCCTCGGCCTCGAGCTTGGCCTCTTCATAGTCCGAAGCCACCCGCGCCGCCTCGGCCTGCTGGTTGAGCACCTCGCTCTCGAGCCGCACCTCCAGGTCGCGGCTCTCCGCCCTGGCGGCATCGAGGGCCAGCCGGGCGTCCAGGGCCTGCTGCTCCAGCTCGGGGTTGGAAAGCTCGAGGATGACCGTGTCCGGGGTCACTTCGGAGCCCGGCAGCACCACCCGGCGGTCGACCTGGCCGACGGTGCCGGCGGTGATCCACTGGATCTCCTCGGGGATGAGGGTGCCGGGGCCGCGGACCTGACGGACCATCTCGCCGCGCTCGACCTTGCCGGTCCACACGGTCTGGCGGTCCACGGTCATGCTGGCCCGTTCGAGGGTGAGCACCTTGTAGGTGCCGAAGATCAGAACCACGGCGGCGATCGAGCCAATGACGATCTGTCGCTGCCGGCGCTGTTTCAGGTGGGCGGGATCTCTTGGTTTGTCCATGGGTCTCCAGACCTCTTCGCTCGCAAGTACCTAATGTGCAGCCAGAGGGCCAACCCGCGACAAAGGCGTTGGCCTCTGAGGATCGGACCCTAGTACGGAAAAAGGCGGCCAGCGTTTCAAAGGCGGGCGCAGAGGGGGGAGGACTCGACTTCCGCCGGTCGGCCGGAGCACCCGACCGGCGGAAGTCTGGCTGCTTGGAGCCGCGATCAGACGTCGAGCTGGCGGAAGAAGTTGTTCCGCAGCTTGTCGTTGAACTGGTGGTCGGTCAACCGGTAGTAGATGGTCTGGGCATCGCGCCGGGGCGCGACGAGGCCGTAGGCCCGCAGCTTCGACAGGTGTTGGGACACCGCCGAGACCGAAACGCCGAGCATCTCGGCGAGGTCGCACACGCACAGCTCCTTCATGTTCTCTAGCAGGTAGAGCAGCTTGAGGCGTGTGGCATTGCCCGCCAGGTTGAGGAGCTCGGCCGCCTCCTCGAGGTCCGGAGAGGCCTCGAGGTTCTGGCGAATCTGCGTGATCTCCTTCTGCGAGATGGTGTTGCCCTCCGTCTTCATCGTCACCTCCTTGGGTCAAGCGTGGGTGGGGGATCCGGTTGGCGCGCTAGAGTCTCGAGAGCCTGCTCGTAGCTGGCGCGAAACCGTAGCTCTGCCGTTGAGTAACGCATTCTGTACTGATTATACGCAGGTCTCGCCGGAATTTCAGCAAGACAGGAACGATTTCTAGCGCTTCAGGATCGCCGCCGGCCTCCAGCATTCTCGCCCCCGATGTCACTCCGACATTCCTGTCTGAGCCTTTCTTGCTACTCTAACTTAAGTCTACATAAGGTTCAAGTGGCGAGGGGGCGAAATCTGGGCTCGCCCCCTCAGCACAACCCTCAGAGCGCGACCCGCCGCAGGCGCAGGGCGTTGAGGATCACCGACACCGAGGAGAAGGTCATTGCCAGGCTGGCCACCATCGGTGACATCAGCAGCCCCAGGACCGGGTAGAGGGCACCCGCCGCCAGCGGCAGGGCCAGCAGGTTGTAGCCGAAGGCCAGACCGAGGTTCTGGCGCACGTTGCCCAGAGTGGCCCGGGCCAGCCGCACCGCGCGGACGATGCCGCCGAGGTCGCCGTGGAGCAGGGTGATGCCGGCGCTCTCGATCGCCACGTCGGTGCCGTCGCCCATGGCAATGCCGACCCGCGCCCGGGCCAGGGCCGGGGCGTCGTTGACCCCGTCGCCCGCCATCGCGGTGCGCCGGCCAGCCGCCTCGAGCCGGGCCACCAGCTCGCCCTTCCCTTCAGGCCGGATCTCGGCGTGGACCTCCGGGATCCCGATCCGGCGGGCCACTTGCTCGGCCGCTGCCCGCCGGTCGCCGGTCGCCATCACCACTCGGACGCCGAGCTTCTGCAGGGCCGCGAGGGCCCCTGGCGTCGAGCCCTTGATCGGATCGCTGGCCGCGAGCACACCGGCCAGATGGCCGTCGATGCCGACCCACAGCAAGGTCTCCCCCGCCCCGCCCAGCTGCTCGACAGGGCCACCGAGAGCGCCGGTGGCCACCGCCAGCGACTTGAGGAAGGCCTCGCTACCCACGGCGACTTCTCGCCCACCCACCTCGCCGACCACCCCCCCACCCGGCACTGACTCGAAGCGGCCCACCGGCTCGAGGGAAAGGCCGCGCTCTCGAGCGGCGGCGAGGGTTGCCTGCGCCAGGGGGTGCTCGCTGGCCCGTTCGAGGCTCGCCGCCAGGCGCAGGAGCTCGTCTTCGCTGGTGCCGGCCGCGGCCAGGGCACCGACGATCCGCGGCCGACCTTCGGTCAGGGTGCCGGTCTTGTCCACCACCAGGGTATCCACCGCCGCCAGGGCTTCGAGGGCCGCCGCGCTCTTGATCAGCACGCCCGCGTTCGCCCCGCGACCGACGCCGACCATGATCGACATCGGGGTGGCAAGTCCGAGAGCACAGGGGCAGGCGATGATCATTACCGACACCGCCGCGACGAAGGCATAGGACAGGCGCGGCTCCGGCCCGAGGAAGAACCAGCCCAGGAAGGCCAGGGCGGCGACGCCCAGCACTACGGGCACGAAGATCCCGGCCACGCGATCCGCTAGCCGCTGAATCGGTGCGCGGCTGCGCTGGGCATCTGCCACCAGCTGGACGATGCGGGAGAGGACGGTCTCGGAGCCCACCCGGCGCGCCTCGATCACGAAGCTGCCGGTGGTGTTGAGAGTGCCGCCGGTGACCTCGTCCCCCGGGCCCTTGGCCACCGGGATCGGCTCGCCTGTCAGCATCGACTCGTCCACGGAGCTGCCCCCCTCCGCCACCACGCCGTCGACCGGCACCCGGCCGCCCGGTCGGACCCGGAGCCGGTCGCCGACGTGGACCTCCGCCAGCGCCACCTCGGCCTCGGAGCCATCCGCGGCGATGCGCAGGGCGGTCTCCGGCGCCAGCTTGAGCAGGGCCTTCAAGGCCCCCTGGGTGCGGCTGCGCGCGAGCAACTCGAGCACCTGGCCGAGCAGGGTCAAGGCCGTGATCACCGCCGCCGCCTCGTAGTAGACCGGCACGCCTCCGCCGTGCCCGCGCATCTCGGCCGGGAAGAGTCCGGGCAGGAACGTCGCTACCAGGCTGTAGCCATAGGCCACGCCGATGCCGATGCCGAGGAGGGTGAACATGTTGAGGTTGCGGGTGACGATCGACTGCCAGGCCCGCGCGAAGATCGGCCAGCCGGCCCACAGCACGGCGGGGGTGGCGAAGAGGAGCTGGAACAGGTTCAGGGCCTGAGCGCTCACACGGTGCTGAAGGGGTTGCCCCGGGATCAAGTCCGACATGGCGACCAGAAAGACCGGCAGGGCGAGACCGGCCGCCACCCAGAACCGGCGCTTCATGTCGGTGAGCTCGAGGTTCTCCTCCTCTTCTGCCGAGACCATCATCGGCTCGAGGGCCATGCCGCAGATCGGGCACGTGCCGGGCCCTTCTTGGACGATCTCCGGGTGCATGGGACAGGTGTAGAGGCCGGGCTTCGCCGCCGTCTCCGTGGGACGGACGCCGCCCGCAGCGGGGTGCTGATGACCATGGCTGCTCGAGTGGCCCGCCGAGCAACAGGAGGCCTGGGCGGGCGGGGCGGCAGAACCGAGATATCGCCCGGGGTCGGTCTGGAACTTGATCCGACAGCCCTCCGAGCAGAAGAAGTAGGTCGTGCCGTTGTGATCGGCCCGGTGCCGGGCGGTGGCCGGATCCACACTCATACCGCAGACCGGATCGAGGGCGAGGAAGGAAGGGGGGCTGGCAGAAGCCATCTTCATGGGACCTCCGGGTTATCGTTGCTTGAGTTGACCGAAACGGGAGAAGACGTCGAGCAACTCCTCGAGCTTGCGCGTACGCTCGGCCTCGTCGCCGCTCGCCATGGCGGAAGCCACGCAGGTCTGGACGTGGTCGGCGAGCACCAGCTTGCCGACCTCGGCCAGGGCGGCCTGGGCCGCCGCGACCTGGCTCAAGACATCCACACAGTAGCGACCGCCGGTGAGCATGCGCTCCAGGCCGGCCACCTGGCCGCCGATCTTGCGCAGCCGTCTCGCCGCGTTCTCTCGGATCTCTGGCGTCATGGCACACCTCCTCGATCCCTCAAACCAATACCCGGTATGGGTATATTCCCGCCAGGTAGATTCGACCGAGGCGAGCTGCGACTTGACGAGAGGGGCTTCCTCCCTGGATCCTTCCCCTCCTCTGGGGAGGAAAGGCCATGTCCAGCCATGACCTCGACAGCGTCCGCCGGCGTATCCGCGAGCTCGACCGGGAGCTGATCTCTCTCGCCGCCGAGCGGGTGGCCCTGGCGCGCCGAGTCGGTGAGCTCAAGCGCCAGGAAGGCCAGCCGATCGTCGATTTCGCCCAGGAGCTGCGGGTGATGAACCGAGCGCGTGAGGAGGCCCTCGAGCACGGTCTCGATCCCTCGATCGCCGAGAACCTCCTCGCCCGCCTGATCCGAGCGGCGATCACCGTGCAAGAGGAAGACAACGTGCGCTCGGCAGCAGGGGGCGTCGGCCAACGAGCCGTGCTGGTGGGCGGATCCGGCCGGATGGGCCACTGGATGGCCAGCTTCCTCGCCGCCCAGGGCTACGAGACCCTGAACCTCGATCCGCGTGGTGCGGAGGACGAGAACGCCCGGGCCGAGGCCGCCCTCGCCACCGCCGAGCTGGTGATCTCCGCCGCCCCGCCGAGCGCCACGGCCTCGCTCTATCGCTCCTGGTGCGCCCGCCCACCGGGCGGCGTGATCTGCGACCTCGCGAGCATCAAGACCCCGCTGATCGAGCCGATCCGGGCCCTCCAGCGTGCCGGAGGCCGGGTGGCTTCGCTCCACCCTATGTTCGGGCCCTCGACCGTGGTGCTACGGGGCGCCGACGTGGTGGTGTGCGAGACCGACGACGAGCTGGCGACCGACCTCGCCGAGGCCCTGTTCCGCCCCACCACGGCCCGGCTGGTGCGCATCCCTCTCCTCCACCACGATCGCTTGATGGCCGATCTGCTCACCCTCGCCCACGCCACGGCGATCGCCTTCGCCCTCGCCCTGCCCGAGACCGGGCCGCCCCTCCAGAGTCCGACCTTCCGGGTCCTGGAGGGCCTGGCGACCGCCGTAGTGCGCGAGAGCGCCGACGTCTACTTCGAGATCCAGGCCGACAACCCCCACTCGCTGTCGGCCATCGAGAGGTTGCGGGCGGCGGTCGAGGAGTTGCTCTCGGTGGTTCGAGCTCGGGACCGCCGGGACTTCCACCGCCTGATGGAGGACGGCCAAAAGCGGACGGCGGCGGCCTCCGAAAGCTCTACCAGCCGCACTGACGACCGCGGTTCTGCTCGTCCAGCCACGCCTTGAGGGGAGCGAAGTAGTCGATGATCGCCGTGGCATCCATCTCACGGCTGCCGGAGAGGGCCTCGAGGGCGTCCGGCCAGGGCCGGGAGAGGCCCATCTCGAGGGTCGCCGCCAGGCGCTCGCCGGCCTCGGCGTTGCCATAGATCGAACAACGGTGCAGTGGGGCGGTGTTGCCGGCCGTCTTGCACAGCTCGCGGAGGAACTGGAACTGCAGGATGTGGGCGAGGAAGTAGCGCGTGTAGGGCACGTTTCCGGCGACGTGGTACTTGGCACCCGGGTCGAAATCCGCCTCGGAGCGGGCCACCGGCGGCGCCACGCCCTGGTACTTCTCGACCAGGTCCCACCAGGCCCGGTTGTAGCTTCCGGGCTTCACCTCCCCGGAGTAGACCTTCCACCGCCACTGGTCGATCAACAGGCCGAAGGGCAGGAAGGCCACCTTGTCGAGGGCCTGGCGCATCAGTAGACCGACGTCCTGGCGGGGATCGGGCTCGGTGTCGATCATGCCGATCTGCTTCAGGTACTTGGGCGTCACCGAGAGGGCCACGGTGTCGCCGATGGCCTCGTGGAAGCCGTCGTTGGCGCTGTCCTGATAGAGGAAGGGCAGGCGGTTGTAGGCCCGCTGGTAGAAGTTGTGCCCCAGCTCGTGGTGGATGGTGATGAAGTCCTCGTCGTTGATGCCGATGCACATCTTGATGCGCAGGTCATCCTGGTAGTCGATATCCCAGGCGCTGGCATGGCAGACCACGTCGCGGTCTCGCGGCCGGGTGAACTGCGAGCGCTCCCAGAACGTCGCCGGCAGGGGGGCGAAGCCCAGGGAGGTGAAGAAGCGCTCGGCGATGCGCACCATCTCGCGCTCGTCGACGCCCTTGGTCTTGAGGCGTTCGGTCAGGTCGAAGCCGGGATCGGAGCTCGCCGGCGCCACCAGCGGGTAGATGTTGGCCCACTGCTGGGCCCACATGTTGCCCAGCAGATGCGCCGGGATCGGCTCCCCCGGCTTGACCACGTCCGCTCCGTAGACTTCGGCGAGACGGGCGCGCACGTGGCAGTGCAGGGCCTCGTAAAGAGGCTTGACCTGCCCCCACAGGCGGTCGAGCTCGCGGGCGAAGTCGTCCGGCGGCATGTCGTACTTCGAGCGCCAGAGGGCGCCCACGTCGGCGAAGCCCAGCTCCCGCGCCCCTTCGTTGGCCAGGACGGCGAGGCGCTCGAAGTCGGCACGCATCGGTGCCGAGACCGTGCGCCAGCCCACCCAGGCGTCGAGCAGCTCCCGGGCGTTCTTGCTCTCGGCCATCAGTCGCTCGAGCTTGTCGATGGTCAGGCAGTCGTCCGGGGTGCGGCACCAACGCCCCGTGCCGAAGGCGGCGTCGAGGGAGGCGGCCAATCGGGTCACCTCGGAGGTCTTGGCCGGCTCGGAAGGCGCGGGCAGCACCAGGTAGGTGCGCAGGAGCTTCAGCTTGCGGGCGGTCTCGGGGTCCACCGCCACATCGTTGAATCGGGCCGCCTGCTTGGCGAAGTCGATGGTGGCGGCGGTGAGCCGCTCGTTGGCCTGGGCTGCGAGAATCTGGGTGTCCTCGGTGATGTAGGTCGCCTGCACCCACTGGGCGCGCTGGGAGTCGATGGTCAGCTCGAGCAGGCGCCGGTCCGCTTCGTCGGCGAAGCGCTTCGCCTCCTCGGCCGTCGGGCCTTGCGCCAGGGCGGGGACGCTCGCGACGAGCGCACAGAGGACGATCGAGAACCTTCTCATGGGTGATTCCCTTTCAGTCGGTCAACGCCCGCCGCATCCGTCCGAGGGCGTCCTCGAGCGTGGCTCGCGAGCAGGCGAAAGAAATGCGGACGTGGTCGTCGTTGCCGAAGGCGGCGCCGGGCACCACCGCCACTCCGGCCTCCCGCAGCAGGTGCTCCGCCAAGGCCGTGGAGCCCCGCCGCTCGCCCCGATACGTACCCGAGACGTCCGGGAAGGCGTAGAACGCTCCCGAGGGGGGCTGGCAGGTGACTCCGGGCAGGGCGTCGAGACCCGCCACCAGCAGGTCCCGCCGCGCCCGGTACTCCTCGATCATCGCCTCGACGTAGGGCTCGGCGCCGGCGATGGCCGCCTCCGCGCCCTTCATGGCGAAGGAAGTCGGGTTCGAGGTGCTGTGGCTCTGGATGGTGGCGGCGGCCCGGACGAGGGCGGGGGGACCGCAGAGGAAGCCCAGCCGCCAGCCGGTCATCGAGTAGGTCTTGGACAGTGAGCCCACCACCACCACGGTCTCCGGGAAGCGAACGGCGAGGGAGGCGGCGCTGGCGAAGGGCTCACCGGGGTAGACGAAGCGGTCGTAGGTCTCGTCCGACACCAGCAGCACGCCGCGCCGGGCGCACTCCTCGACCAGCCTCTCGAGATCCTCGTGGTGGATGATGCCGCCCGTGGGGTTGCTGGGGGAGTTGAGGATCACCGCCCGGGTGCATGGCGTCATCGCGGCGATCAAGGGCTCGACGTGGACCCGGAAGCGATCGGCCCCGGAGGTGGGTACCAGCACCGGCGCGCCACCGGCGAAGCGGATCTGCTCCGGGAAGCTCACCCAGCAGGGCGATGGGATCACCGCCTCGTCCCCGGGGTCGATCAGCGCCATGGCGAGATGGAAGAGGGCCATCTTCGCCCCTACCGTCACCACCACGTCGCGGGCCTTCCAGGGTGCCCCGTAGCGGGCCGCGAGGTTGCCGGCGATGGCCGACCGCAGGCTCGCGATGCCGGTGCCGTCGGTGTACTTGGTGAAGCCCGCGGCCAGGGCCTCCCGGGCCGCCGCGACCGCCACCTCGGGCGAAGGAAAATCCGGCTCGCCCACCCCGAGGTCGAGGACGTCGACCCCCTGGGCTTTGAGCTCCGAGGCGAGCCTCATCACCTTGAGAGTCGCCGACTCACCGATGCGATCCATCCGCTCAGCCAGACGCATGGCCGCAGATGGTAACACTCGGCTCCGGGCTACACTCCGTCCGGAAGGATGGTCCGATGCCGCTTGCCCCTCGACCCCCGCCCTGCCTCTTCGCTGCACTGCTCGCTTTGCTCGGACTGAGCTGCAGCAGCGTTCCGCCCCGGCCGGCCCAGTCTCGCGGAGATTCGGCCCCGGTGCTCGAGAGCCACGTCGTCCAGCTCGCCGACCGAACGATTCATTTCGTCGTTTCCGGCCTCGACGCCGGCCCGCGGGTGCTCTTCGTCCACGGTTCGCCGGGGTCCTGGCGGGCGTTCGACTCCTATCTCGAGGACAGCCTACTGGCCGAGCGGGCCCGGCTCATCGCTATGGACCGGCCGGGCTTCGGCGGCTCCGGCCGCGGCCGGGTGGAGGTCTCCCTGAGCCGCCAGGCTGCCGCGGCTGCCGCGGTGCTGGAGGTGGTGGGGGGCGGGCCGGCGATCGTCGTCGGGCACTCCTACGGCGGGCCGGTCGCGGCGCGGCTGGCGGTGGACCGGCCGGAGCTGGTCCAGGCGCTGGTGTTGGTGGCACCCTCGATCGACCCCGAGCTCGAGGAACTGCGCTGGTTCAATCGGGCCGCTTCGAGCGCCCTGGCCGAGCGGCTCCTGCCCCGGGACCTGGTGACCAGCAACCGCGAGATCCTGCCCCTCGCCGCGGAGCTCACCACGTTGGCGCCCCGCTGGGGAGAGATCCGGGTGCCGGTGATCGTGGTCCAGGGCCTCCGGGACCGGTTGGTCGATCCGGCCAACGCCGACTTCGCCGAGCGGGTGCTCACGGCACCTCCCCTGCGGGTCAAGCGGCTGCCGAGCGTCGGCCACCTGATCCCCTGGACCCGGCCGGCGACGATCAAGGGGCCGCTGCTCGCGCTGCTGGACGCGGCTCGGCGCTAGCGGCTCCCGCCGCTCAGACCAGCCGAACCACGTGGTAGGAACGCTTGCCCCGGCGCAGGACCACGAACTGCCCGGCGACCACGTCGGCCGCGCAGAGCAGGTAGGCCGGCTCCTCCACGCGCCGGTTGTTGACGTAGATCCCGCCGGCGGCGACCGCCGTCCTCGCCTGCCCCCGCGAGGGGGCCAGGCCGCTCGCCGCGGCCACCGCGACCAGACCGGCCTCCGCCGTGCCCAGGGCGGCCCGGGGCAACGGCGTCGAGGGACTGTGGGCGAAGGCTTCGATGAGCTCCTGGTCGGTGAGGCCGGCGAGATCCTCCCCCTCGAAGAGCACCCGGGTGGTGTGCTCGGCCCGCGCCAGAGCATCGCCACCATGCACCAGGCGGGTCACCTCCGCGGCGAGCACGCGCTGCGCTTCCCGCCGTTCCGGCCGGCTCTCGACCGCCGCCGCCAGGTCGGCGATCTCTTCCAGGCCGAGGAAGGTGAAGCCCTTCAAGGAACGGACGACGTCGCCGTCCTCGGTGTTGAGCCAGAACTGGTAGAGCTCGTAGGGGCTAGTGAGGTTCGCGTCCAGCCAGACGTTGCCCTGCTCGGACTTGCCGAACTTCTTGCCGTCCGAGCGGGTCATCAGAGGGCTGGTCAGTCCATAGGCGGTGACCCCGCGCAGGCGGCGGATCAGGTCGCTGCCGGCGACGATGTTGCCCCACTGGTCGCTGCCGCCCATCTGGAGGCGGCAGCCGTAGCGGTCGTAGAGCTCCAGGAAGTCGTAGGCCTGGAGCAGGCTGTAACTGAACTCGGTGTAGGAGATGCCCTGGTCGCGGGACTCGAGGCGGACGCGCACCGAGTCCCGCGCGACCATGGCGTTGACCGAGAAGTGCTTGCCGATGTCGCGCAGGAAGTCGAGGAGGTTGAGCTCGCAGAGCCACTCGGCGTTGTCGATCAGGACGGCGCCGCGCTCGCCGCCGAAGTCGAGGAAACGCTCGAGCTGGGAGCGCAGGCCCGCAGCGTTCTCGGCGAGCTTCTCCTTGGTGAGCATCGGCCGCTCGGACTCCTTGCCCGAGGGGTCGCCGATCAACCCGGTGCCACCGCCGACCAAGGCGATGGGCCGGTGCCCGGCCCGCTGGAGGCGCGCCAGCGAGAGCACCGGCAGCAGGCTGCCGACGTGCAAGCTCGCCGCCGTGGGGTCGAAGCCGATGTAGGCGGTGAAGGGAGTACGCAGCATCTCGTCGCGCAGCGTCGCGTCGGTGACCTGGTGCACCAGGCCCCGCTTTTCCATGTCGTGAACGAAGTCGGTCGTCATCGATGAAGGCCCGCTCTAGCTCCGTTTGATCAATCGGACCACGAAGACCAGCACCAGCGCGCCGACCAGGGCGGTGATGAAGGTGGTGAGCAGCCCGCCGCCTGGATAGAAGCCGAGGGCGCGGAAGAGGAAGCCGCCGAGAATCGCCCCGACCACCCCCACTACGATGTTGCCGAGCAGGCCGAAGCCACTGCCCTTGGTCAACTGGCCCGCGAGCCAACCGACCACGGCACCGACCAGGAGGAGGATCAGGAAGCTCTCGAGGCTCATGCGGGCTCTCCTTTCGTGGCAATTCGGCCGTTGAGGGTGCGCTGAGCAGGAAGCGATGCGGGCACGAGTCTACCCCGGCCCTCGGTTAGGATGGCTCACTTTCCCTTACCTGGAGGTTGCTGCCCATGCCCGAATGGCTGCTCTACGGCGCCAACGGCTACACCGGCGAACTGATCGCCCGCCACGCCGTGGAACGCGGCCTCACCCCGGTGCTGGCCGGGCGCAACGCCGAGGCAGTGGGTCGCCTCGCGGGCGAGCTGGGGCTCGCCCACCGCGCCTTCGGTCTGGAGGACATGGCCCGGCTGGAGGCCGAGATCGCCGGCTTCGCCTTGGTGCTCCACGCCGCCGGGCCGTTCATCCGGACCAGCCGGCCCATGGCCCGCGCCTGCCTCGCCAAGAGTGCCCACTACCTCGACATCACCGGCGAGATAGGAGTCTTCGAGGCCCTTTTGCGGCTGGGCACCAAGGCCCGAGATGCCGGTGTGGTCCTCCTGCCCGGCACCGGCTTCGACGTGGTGCCCTCGGACTGTTTGGCGGCCCGCCTCCATGCCGCGTTGCCCGAGGCGGAGTCCCTGGAGCTGGCCTTTTGGAGCGCAGGGGGGACCTGGAGCCGCGGCACCCTGCGCACGATGATCGAGAGCCTGCCCCGGGCCGGGGCCATCCGCAGGAACGGCGAGATCGTCCCCGTGCCCCTGGCCTGGGAGGCCAGGCAGATCGACTTCGGGCCGGGCCGACGCTGGGCGATGACCATCCCCTGGGGCGACGTCTCGACCGCCTTCCACACCACCGGCATCCCCAACGTCCGGGTCTACACCGCGATGCCGCGCGCGATGATCCGCCGAATGCGCCTGCTGCGCCCGCTGCTGCCACTGGCGGGCCTGGGGCCGGTGAAGCACCTGCTGGCAGGCTGGGCGACCCGCAAGCTCACGGGACCGTCGGCCGAGATCCGCGAGCGAGCCCGCATGGTTCTCTGGGGACAGGCCACGGCTCCTGACGGGAGGCATGTGAGGGCCACGCTGGAGACCCCCGAGGCCTACCGGCTGACCGCCCTGGCCGCCGTGGAGTGCACCCGTCGCGTGCTCGCCGGGGAGGTCCCCCCCGGCGCCTGGACCCCGGCCCGAGCCTTCGGCGCAGGCTTCGTCGCCACCCTGCCGGGGGTGGTGGAAGGGCCGTTGGTCGAGCACGGGCGGGGGTGAGGGGCTCCTCTCACCGCCCCCGCGCCAGCTCGGCCTCGGCGGCGAGGGCGCCGAAGGAGGCCCAGCCCGGGCCTTCGGCGAGCTCGCGGAAGAGCTCCCGGGCGCGGGCCTCGTCGCCGGCCAACTGGAAGTACAGGCCCACCCCGTAGGTGACGGTGGCGCGGTCGAGATCGGAGCCGGCCCGGGCCTCGGCCAGCAGGCGATCGGCGTCGAGGTCGCCGCGGTAGACCAGAAGCAGCTTCTGGTAGGCGCCGCTCTCGAGCATCTCCTGGTCGGCCCGCACCGGCGCCAGGGCTTGGCGTGCCTCGACCTCGAGGCCCAACCGGCGCAGCGTCAGGATGAGCCAGTAGCGGGTGGCCATCTCCATGTCCGGGTGCGTCGAGACCTTCATCCCCTCGCGGTAGGCCGCCAGCGCCGCCGCCCAATCCCCCTGGAGGTAGCGGGCCAGCCCCAGGTGGTACCAGAGGTTGCCCTGGAGGCTGCTGGTAGGCACGTTGGCGGCGTTGGGCAGGCCGTCCGGCTCGATCTCGTCCGGCTGACCCACGACCTGCTCGAGCGCCCGCTCGAAGTCCCGGACCGCCTCGTCGAGGCGGCGCACGGTCAAGAACCGATGGCCGCGGTGCCGCAGCAGGTGGGGCTCACCGGGAAAGCGGCCGAGGGCCCTGGTGTAGATCTCGATGGCCTCGCGGTAGCGCCCGAGGTAGGCGAGGCGCCGCCCCGCCCACACCCAGCTATCCACCCGGTCGGGATGGCGCTCCAGCTCGCGCTCGGCTGCCGTGAGCTGCGCCTGGCGCTCGGCTGCGAGTGCCGGCGGAAGAGCCGGCGCGACGAGGGGCTTGCCGAGCAGGGACACGGCCTCGGCGGCTGGCGCCGGAGCCGGTGCGGAGATAGGCGCCGGGACGCCCGAGCAGGCGCCGAGCAACAGGGACGTGACGAGCAGCTGTCGAAAGCGCACTGGGACTCCTCCTGGAGAAAGTGGCCCCGATCCTAGCTCCAGCCAGAAGGCTGCAGCCCGGACTTCTGCCATGGCCCGCCAGCGCCGAACTGAAGGGCTCGCTCGCAGGGCCTGCGAAGCCGGGTCGGCGATATCCTCTCGCCGTCCAACGCCGCGAGGTCCCCATGCCCCTACCCTTTCCCGTCCTCACCGCCGAAGAAGCCGCCGCCCTCATTCCCCACGGCTCGACCATCGGCTTCTCGGGCTTCACCGCCGCCGGTGCCGCCAAGGCCATCCCCTTCGCCCTGGCGCGGCGGGCCGAGGTGGAGCACGCCGCCGGGCGGCCTTTCCAGGTCGGAGTGCTCACCGGCGCCTCGACCGGACCCTCTCTCGACGGCGCTCTGGCCCGGGCCCGGGCCATCCGCTTTCGCACTCCCTACCAGTCGGATCCCGCTCTGCGTGCTCAGATCAACGCCGGGGAGGTCAGCTTCGTCGACATGCACCTCTCGGTGTTGCCGCAGATGGTGCGCTACGGCTTCCTGGGCCCGGTGCATTGGGCGGTCGTCGAGGCCGCGGAGGTGACCGGCGGCGGCGGCGTGCTGCTCACCGGCTCGGTGGGCGCCACCCCCACTTACTTGCGCATGGCCGAGCGGGTGCTCATCGAGGTCAACGCCCGCCACCCCGCCACCCTGCTCGGCCTCCACGACCTTTTCGAGCCCGCCGATCCGCCCACCCGCCAGGAGATCCCGGTCTTCCACGTCGCTGACCGCGTCGGCTCGCCGATCGCCACCATCGACCCCAAGAAGATCGCCGGTGTCGTGCTCACCGACCTCGACGACGAGAACACCCCCTTCGGCGAGCCGACGCCGGTGACCGAGCGGATCGGCCACAACATCGCCGACTTTCTGGTCGCCGAGATCCGCGCCGGTCGCATCCCCAAGGGCTTCCTGCCCCTCCAGTCGGGGGTGGGCGACATCGCCAACAGTGTGCTCGCCGCCCTGGGCGACAATCCCGACATCCCGGACTTCGAGATGTACACCGAGGTGGTCCAGGACTCGGTGGTGCCCTTGATCGAGCGGGGCCGGGTGCGCTTCGCCTCGACCTGCGCCCTGACCTTCTCCCCCGAGGTGGCCCGCCACGTCTATGCTCACCTCGACTTCTTCCGCCACCACATCCTGATGCGCCCGCAGGAGATCTCGAACCACCCGGAGATCGTCCGCCGGCTGGGCGTGGTGTCGATGAACACGGCGATCGAGATCGACATCTTCGGCAACGTCAACTCCACCCACGTGCTGGGCCACCAGATGATGAACGGCATCGGCGGCTCCGGGGACTTCACCAGGAACGCCTACCTGTCGGTCTTCTCCTGCCCGTCGACCCAGAAAGGTGGCAAGGTCTCGACCATCGTGCCACTCGCCAGCCACATGGACCACTCCGAGCACTCGGTGCAGATCGTCGCCACCGAGCACGGGGTGGCCGACCTGCGCGGCAAAGACCCCCACGAGCGCGCCCGGCTGATCATCGACCACTGCGCCGACCCGGCCTACCGCGAGCAGCTCTGCGACTACCTGCGCATCGTCCAGAAGGGCCACGAGCCGCTGCGCCTGGGCGCCGCTTTCGCCATGCACGAGCGCTTCGTGGCGACGGGGGACATGCGGGGGGTGGACTTCGGTGCCGTGTCGCGAGGATGAACGGCCCGTGAAGCGGCGGCGGGTGGTGGCCGCCATCCTGGTCCTCGGCCTGGGAGCCGTGATCGTCGGCTGCAGCAGCCTCTCGTACTACGGCCAGGCGATCCGCGGTGGGCTCGAGATCGTCTGCAAGAAGCGTCCGATCACCCGGCTGCTCGCCGAACCCGGGCTGGCGCCGGAGTTGCGCCAGCGCCTGGAGGTGACCCGGCGCATCCGGAACTTCGCCGTCTCGGCCCTCGCCCTGCCGGACAACGCCAGCTACCGCTCCTACGCCGACCTCGGCCGGCCCTACGCCTCGTGGACGGTGACCGCCGCGCCCGAGCTGTCGCTCACCCCCGTCGAGTGGTGCTTCCCCATCGCCGGCTGCGTCACCTATCGGGGCTACTTCTCCCCCGAGGGGGCGGAGCGCTTCGCCGCCGGGCTGAAGGCGCGAGGCTACGACGTGGACGTGGGCGGCGTGGCCGCCTTCTCCACCCTGGGTTGGTTCGCCGACCCGCTGCTCAACACCTTCATCGACCAGCCGGATCCCGATCTCGCCGGCCTGATTTTCCACGAGCTCGCCCACCAGGTGGCCTACGCCGGGGACGACACGGTGTGGAACGAGTCTTTCGCCACTGCCGTCGAGAGGGTGGGAGTGGCCCGCTGGCTCGAGGCCGAGGGACGAGCCGAAGAGATCGCCGCCTGGCGCCGCGACCTCGAGCGGGAGGAGGCCGTGCTGGCCCTCCTGGCCGCGGCCCGGGAGCGGCTCGCGAAGGTCTACGCCGCACCGGAAGGCGACGAGTGGAAGCGCGGGGAGAAGGCGCGCGTGCTGGGAGAGCTGAGCGAGCGCCACGGCCTCGGCTTCAACAACGCCCGCCTCGCCTCCTTCGCCGCTTACCACGAGCTGGTGTCGGCCTTCGAGGCCCTGCTGGCGCGCGAAGCCGGAAACCTGCCGGCCTTCTACGCTCGGGTCCGTGAGCTGTCGAAGCGGCCCGCCGCCGAGCGGCGAGCCCTCCTCAACGAGAACGGCCCGGGATCCTGAGGACCCCGGGCCGGATCGAGTGGCGAGGCGAGAGGCTTACGGCTGGTAGGTGACCGTCAGCTGCGGGCGGTTGGCCTGGGTGGCGTTCTCACCGGGGTAGAAGCCGATGTAGTCGAAGCCCAGATCGTCGTTGTCGTCGAGAGTGAAGTAGACGCGCAGCTGCGTGGTACCGGTCTTGTTGATCGCCGCCCGGCCGGAGGCGTTGAGGGTGCCGGTCGAGGCCGCGCCGTTGGTGGTCGGGTTCGACATCGTGGCCACCGAGGTAGCGGTCGCCGCGGCCTGCCAGTCACCGATGGCGAAGGCCGTCGAGCCGCCGAAGCCGCCGGTGATGATGTCCGCCACGCACGAGCCATGGGTGCCGAACGGGTTGGTGCCCGAGAGCGTGCCCCGTACCAGGCGCAGGGTGGCCGCGGTGACGGTGGCGGTATCTGGGATCGACGAGGTGTCGAAGGACACGATGTTCTTGTACTGCTCGTCGGCGTTGGTGTCGCCCACGCGCAGCGCCGCCGTGGTGTTGTCCGTCGAGTTGCCACCACCGCCGACGTTGCCGGTCTCCCCGCTCTCCCAGATCCGCCCGTCCTGGGCAGCCACCGAGTAGAAGGTCACAGTCACCGGCGGGCTGGTGCAGCCCGAGGTGTTGAAGGCCAGACACGAAGCCGCACAGGCCAGCGTGCCGCCCGAGAAGCCCTGGCTGACGCAGGTCTGGCCGCCCAGGTTGGCGCCGTCGCAGACCTCGGGGGCCTGGATGATGCCGTCGCCGCAGACCGGCCCACCGCCGCCGGTGGTGCAGGAGGACAACACCACGTCATCGACATAGAACGTCGTGGGGAGGGAGGAGTCGTTGGTCGCCCGGAACGCCAGGCGCACGGTCTGGCCGGCCCAGGGGGAAAGGTCGATGTTCTCCTGGCCCATCCAGGCGGCCTGCCGCCAGCCGTCGTTGCGCACGTCGAAGACGGCGAGCGGTGTGCCGGCGGTGTTGCGCACCTCGGCGTAGAAGAAGTCCCAGCCGAAGCCGGAGGCGGCCACCTCGTTGGTGGTCATGTACCAGAAGAAGGTCCACTCGGCCTTGGTGGCGCCGGCCGGGATGGCGACGTCACGGGTCGCCTCGTGGGTGGTCGAGGCGGCGTTGCCGAAGCGCAGGGAGAAGCTGCCGTGGCCGGCGGCCGGAGCCGCCACTTGGCTGGCGCCCGAGAGGGTCCAGCCATCAGCGCCGCTCTCGAAGCCGGAGCTGAAGGTGGTCGAGCAGGTCGAGCCGTCCGAAGCCTTGGTGGCGTAGGTCAGGCCGTAGGTCTGGGGGCCGGTGGGCACGCTGGTGCCGGTGACGCGAACCGTCCACGTGCCGGCCGCCGGGTTGGTGACCAGCACCTGCTCCTGGTTGTCCCGGCCGTTGAGACCGGTGGTGGCGGGCAGGTGCGGGTTGGCCGGATCGAGCACCCAGGCCTGGCGCACCGTGGCGTCGGGGGCGATCAGCTGCAGGGTGAGGTTGTTCACCACCGCGTTGGCCGAGAAGGCCGCCGCCGCCGCGTCGTCCCAGGCCAGGGTGGCCTTGAGCTCGGCGGTGCCGGCCGGCACGGTGATCGAGAAGTTGTCGATCGCGCCGTTGGTGATCGAGTCGGTGCCCCAGGCGGTGGTGCCGCCGTCGCCCAGCACGCCGTTGTCGGCGCGCAGCAGGTCGATCAGGTTCTTGGCGTCCACGGCTCCGTAGCCGTAGATGTAGTCCGGGCCGTCCTGGCCCAGATCGCGGGCGGAGTGCACCAGCATCGCCTTCATCAGGGCCGGCATGGGCCGGGCGTTGGCACCGGCACCGGTGTGGGCCCGCCAGTCCTGAATGAACAGGGCGACCACGCCGGCGGTGGCGGGCGTGGCCATCGAGGTGCCACAGAAGGCACCGTAGGCGGTGTCCGAGGTGTTGAGGGAGGAATAGATGGCCGTCTCTCCGGTCACCCGGCCGGTCTCGCAGCCGGGGGCCGAGACCACCGGCTTCATGCGGCCGTCGTCGCAGGGACCCCAGGAGGAGAAGTTGGTCATCGAGCCGCCGTCGGAGTTCAAGGCGCCGATGTGGATCGGGTTCTTGGCGCAGGAGGGCGGCGCAGTGGTGACGTAGTTGGCGCCGCAGCGGCCCCGCGGGCTGCCGCCCGAGCGCTCGTTGCCGTTGGCCCAGGTGAAGATCACCGGGCTGCCGACGGTGGCGTTGTCGCCGCGGGCGATGCCGTCGAGCATGTTGGACGAGACGCCGTAGTCGCCCTCGCGGGCGCAGTCGTAGCCGTTGCTGGCGGTGTTCGAGCCGATCGAGTTGGTGCCCATGTCGGCGTTGTGGGTGTTGCGGGCGAGGGCGTAGTCCGCCTGGATGTCCCCGGCGTTGTCCCAGAACAGCATGGTGCCGCCGGACTGCTCGTAGCCCGCCGAGAGGAGGGTGGTACCGGTGGCCACCCCGCGGCCGCGGCCGCCGCTGCTGGTGGGGGCGCCGTCGCCACCAACGGTGCCGGCGACGTGAGTGGGATGGTCGGAGGCCGCCTGGGCGTCGATCACCGTCACCCGGCTGGCGCCGCCAGTGTTGAAGGTCTCGTGGGTGGCGCGTACGCTGCCGCCGTCGAAGACGAAGACCCGCACGCCGGTGCCGGTCAAGTTGTAGGGAGCGCCGATCACCGCGTCCGCCCGCATATTGGCGCGGGCGCCGTCGTTGGTGGGTGACAGGGGCGGCGGGCCTTCCTCGACCCACAGCACGTCCTCGACGCCGGCGAGCTCGGCGAGCCGCTCGGCGGGCACCCAGACGGTGGCGCCGTTCAAGCCCTCGATGGGCTCCATGACCACGCCGCCCGCCTTGCCGGCGACGTCGAAGATGCGGCTGATGTCCACGTCGTGGTGGAGCTGGACGAAAGTCATCACCCACTCGGGCCGCTCGGGGTCGCGGGCCCAGGAGGCGACGTCACCCACCTTGAGGCGGGGGCTGAGCTTGCGCTCTGGACCCCAGGGGATCATCGTGCGCACCTCGCGAAGCCCGGCCACGGCGTTGATCTCGGAGGCGGGCACGGCCGCGATCCAGGCGTTGCCAGGGACGTAAGCCCCCAGCTCCAGGCCGTCCCGCCAGAGTTGGTTCTTCTGCGCGGCGTCGGGGATCTCGTAGAGCTGGACCAGGACGTGGATCTTCTCCTGACCCAACCCCGCCAACCGCCCGGCGGTCTCGTTCAGGTCCTGGAGAGCGGCGGCCGAGACTCCGGCCGGCGGCGTCCAGCTCTTCTCGAGTAGCTGGATCTCATAGCGCTTCTCGGCGGCCGAAGCCCCGGCGGCGGCCAGGAGCATCGCGGCGATCGCCCATGCGAACGTCCTTCTCATCTTGCGTCCTCCAAAGGGGTAGAGATGTGGCTATTCGGTAGGGTGCCGCAAGACGAGGAACCGGGACAGGGCCGCGTGCGGCCCCGGCCGGCTAGCGGAACAACTCGACCAGGTGGAAGCAGGCGGCGGCCACGACGGCAGCGATGGGGATGGTCAGCACCCAGGCCCAGACGATCCGCCCCGCCACTCCCCAGCGCACGGCCGAGACCCGACGGGTGGCGCCGACGCCGATGATGGCGCCGGTGATGGTGTGGGTGGTGGACACCGGGATGCCCCAGAGCGTGGCGCCGATCAGGGTGGCCGCACCGGCGCTCTCGGCGCAGAAGCCGCCGAAGGGCTGCAGCTTGGTGATGCGGTTGCCCATGGTCTTGACGATCCGCCAGCCGCCGAAGAGGGTGCCGAAGGCGATGGCGGCGTGGCTGATCAGGATCACCCACAGCGGCACCTCGAACTTCGCGAGGTAGCCCGAGGCGACCAGCAGGCCGGTGATGATGCCCATGGTCTTCTGCGCGTCGTTGCCGCCGTGACCGAGGCTGTAGACCGCCGCCGAGACCAGCTGGAGCTGCCGGAAGAGCTTGTCGAGGCGGAAGGGGTTCCAGCGGCGGAAGCCCCAGGTCACCGCGACCTTGAGCAGAAAGGCCACCAGCATGCCGATCAGCGGCGCCAGGACGATGAAGAGCATGGGCTTGATCCAGCCCGAAAGCAGCACGGCGCCGAAGCCGGCCTTGGCCACCGCTGCCCCGGCGTAGCCGCCGATCAGGGCGTGCGAGGAGGACACCGGCAGACCGTAGTACCAGGTGAAGAGGTTCCAGAAGATCGCGCCGATGAGGCCGGCGAAGATGACTTGCTGGTTGACCACGGCGAGGTCGATCATGCCCTTGCCGATGGTTTTGGCGACGTGGGTGCCGAGCACGAAGGCGGCCACGAAGTTGAAGAAGGCGGCCCAGGCCACGGCCTTCTGGGGCGACAGCACCCGGGTCGAGACCACCGTGGCGATGGAGTTGGCCGCGTCGTGGAAGCCGTTCAGGAAGTCGAACGTCAGCGCGACCAGGATGATGGTGACGAGCAGAACCTCCGGGCTCATCGCCGTCACACGCCCTTGACCACGATGTCGTGGAGGGTGTTCGCCACGTCCTTGCAGGCGTCGCAGGCGTTCTCCAGACCGTCGTAGACCTCTTTCCACTTGAGGATCGCTACCGGGTCCGTCGGTCCGCCGCCCGCGCTCGGCCGGTTGAAGAGATCGGCGAGCACGGTCTGGTAGAGCTCGTCGGCCCGGTTCTCGTGGTCGGAGATGCGCCGCAGGCTCTCGTTGATCTGCTTTTCGTTGCCGAGGTTCCAGATCAGGCTGATCCCCCGCTCGACCTCCAGGGCGAGGTCTTCGAGGATCGCCGCGAACTGTCGCAGGGCCTCGGGAGCCTCCTCGAGCTGGAAGAGCACGAGCAACTGGCCAGTGCTCTCGAGGTAGTCGAGGATGTCGTCCAGGTCCGCGGCCAGGGCGCTGATGTCCTCGCGGTCCATGGGGGTGATGAAGGTGGAGTTCAAGGCCTCGAGCACCTTCTGGGTGATCAGGTCCCCCTCGTGCTCGAGCCCCTTGAGCTCGATCAGCTTGATCCGTCGGCTCTCGAGCTGGGTCGAGCTCACGAGGGCGCCGAAGAGCTTGGCAGCCGCCACCAGGTTGGCGGTGTCACGGTCGAAGAGCAGGTGGAAGCGCTCTTCCTTCGGCATGAACCAGCGGATCACGGCATCGAGCTTCACGGCGAGCTCCCTCCAGCAACACCCGATTTGTGACAATCCTGTGACAGCGAGCCGGCAGCGGAAGCTATCACAGGCGCGGCGCCGGCAACCTTCGAGGGAGCGGGCCGTTCCACAGGAGCGGAGGTACGACCGATGACGAAACCACACCACCACTGTTGGATGCTCTGGGGCCTGCTGGGCCTGGCCCTCTCCCACCTCACCGGCGCCCAGCCGCCGACACCTCAGCCCACTGCACCGCCGGCCACAGCCGAGCCCCGCTGGCGCTGGCGAGACTTCGAGATCGTGGGGTCCACCCAGACCGACCCGGCCGCGATCCGCCAGGCCATTCCCCTCCCCCTCGGCGGGGCCTTTCCCGACGACCCCGAGGTCTGGGCCGCCTGGTGCCCCGGGCTCGCCGAGCGCTTCGGCCTGGCTTCCCTCAGCTGCAGCCCGGTGCTGTTCCTGGACGGCCGGGCCTATCTGGTGGTCGAGGTGGTCGAGAAGGAGGAGGCGGAGCGCCTCCAATTCGGAACCGCGCCCCTCGAGGACGTCGCCCTGCCGGAGTCTCTGGTCTCCCTCTACACTCGCCTCCGGGAGCGCCAACAGGACAACTTCCGTCAGGGCCGGGCCAACCAGGAGGACGTGAAGCAGGGCTATCTCGACTACTCCGAGCCGGTGATGCACGGCATCGCCCAGGAGCTGGCCGCCGCCGTGCCACCCCACCGCACCACCCTGCTCGCCGCTCTCGCCCAGGACAAGGACGCCGAGGACCGGGCTCGCGCCGCCACCCTCCTCCACTGGGCACCGGACAAGGAGGGCTCGATCGCCGCCGCCCACCGCTACCTGGCCGACCCCAGCAGCCTGGTGCGCAACGACATCAGTCGCTTCCTGCTCTTCTACCTGGACCAGGTGAAGTCCCGCGAGACTCTCGGCTCGGTGATAGACGCCCTCGCCCTCCAGCTCTCTCGCCCCAGCCACGGCGACCGCAACAAGGCCCTCTACGCCCTCGAGTCCTTGCTCGAAGGCACCCCCGACCTATCCCCGGTCGTTGCCCAGAAGGCCGGCCCCTGGATCCTCCGCATCGCCCGCCAGTCCGTGCTGGACAACGTCGGCGGCGTGGCCAAGGGGCTGGCCGAGAGGTTGAAGCTCGAGACGGAGGTCCCAACGGCGCGACGGGACGGCCCTCCTTCGAGGTGAGGAGCGGACCGTCCCTGGTGTCATCCCGTGATCGAGGGACCTCGGTCCCTCGATCACGGCCAACCGCTCTCCCCTACCTCCCGAACAACGCCACCAGCAAATCGTCGTGACCGGCGCGCCAATAGCCCCAGCCGGGAGCGCCGGTGGTCTCGTGGACGGTGACGTTGGCGCCGGCGGTCTTCAGGGTGTCGAGCAGGCGGCGGCTGTCGGCGATGGCGTCGATGTTGGCGCCCGCGATCTG